>CAWCKF010000018.1:0-196501 GCA_963796085.1 uncultured Acidobacteriaceae bacterium
GCTTCCTTGCCCAGCAATCCGCGCTTGAGCACGGCCTCAAAATCGCGAATCCGCAGCCCGGCCTTGGTGGCGCGATTGAGGAAAACATCCACATCCCGCGCGTCGAAGGCCGCATCGATCAGCGCATGAAGCCGCGCATATCCCTGTTCATCCCGGACGGCTATCGCTGCCTGCTCAAACATCCTCGACTGCCCTTGCCCTCGGCTTCCTTGGCCCTTTCCGCGTCATTCCAACCTTGGAGCGGGAGACGGGGTTCGAACCCGCGACCAACAGCTTGGAAGGCTGTGACTCTACCACTGAGTTACTCCCGCAAAATTGTTTCAACTACCGTCTTTCCGATGGAGGCCTCAACGGCTCATCGTCCCACTGGACCAACTGATCCCTGACCCCTGATCTCTGATCCCTGATTTTCTGGAGTCTGATGACCAGGATTGAACTGGTGACCTCTCCCTTACCAAGGGAGTGCTCTACCAACTGAGCTACATCAGCCCGCAAACTCAAGCCCCCAGCCCTTAGCTTATAGCTCCATGGCGCCGGCGCAAGCCACATCGGCTCACTCTGCCGCCACAAAGCTAAAAGCTGACAGCTAAAAGCTAAGAGCTCTTTTCCCCGCCGCGGCGAATCCTTTCCGCTTGCCGCGCCAATACCGTCCTCAACGCCAGCCCGCCGAGTATCACCAGCGGAAGCAACCGCAAATCCACCGGCTTGCCCAGGACCAGAACCTTGCCCTTGCCCATGGTGAACCAGACCAGCAAGGCCAAAACCGCGTACAGCCCCAGCGCCCAGAAATATCGCCGTTCCAGATCGTCCCCCGTCCGCTCGACGGCCTTCTGATCCAGGCGCCCGTCCGTCTCCTGCCCTGAGCGCATCGCAATCCTCAAACAATCTTCACGTCACAGGAAACGTTCAATTAAAAATCCAGCTCTTCCCCAACCGCTGAACCGGCTGACCCCTGAACCCTGTTCCCTGTTCTTATGGTGCACAGGGGAGGATTCGAACCTCCGTAGCTCGCAAGGAGCGGCAGATTTACAGTCTGCTGCCATTAACCGCTCGGCCACCTGTGCCCAATCACCCCACGGACGAAGACCTGTCCCTGGGAACCCCGTCCTACCCGCTGTGTGCCGGGTGCCCCATCCTTTCCGCGTTTCTTGCGGAAAGGGTGGGAAACCAGGACCAACGGCCCAACCCGCGCCCCGTTTCAAACCGCTTTGGCGCATTCAATCCCGCCCGGAGAACCTCCGGTAATTCGGAGTATGTACCTCTGTGGGATCGCCGCGGAGGACAAACCCGGCGCTTAAACTCCTGCGCCGGCAAAACCTTCTGCCGTCTCAGGCCCCGTTTTCCGCTTCCCTCAAGTGGAGCTGGCGAAGGGATTTGAACCCCCGACCCTCTGATTACAAATCAGATGCTCTACCAGCTGAGCTACGCCAGCCCTTAAGCGGTTTCACCCTTGCCGTACCTTGAAGCCGCTACCGCCGGCCAGGGCAAATGCATTGTGCAACCGCTCTCCCACCCGGGAACCGTCCCGGAAACCCCTGTAAGCCGTTCCGGCATCGCGTGCGGACACACTCCCACCTCGCACGCGTAACGGCACAGAAATCAAGGTTAGCATACCCTTGCCACAGGAGCAAACCGGGAAACCGGGGGAACAGGGATCAAAGGCGAGGGTGCGGGCAGTGCTTTTGGCGGCAGCCCCGGGCGTAACCCGTCTGAGCGCCAAACTTCCCGCTGCCCTGCGCGGATTATGACCAATAGCACAAAAATGCTCTTGTTCAATCAAGGATTCGGGTAGATGATTCTCATGCTTCCCCAATCATCTTTTTGCGGTTCTGAAAAGTCGATCAAGGATGTTTGCGGCCACATTCCGGCGCCTGGGCAAGCGTCTGCGCTAACTTCGGTGACAACGCCAAACTAAACTGGGCGCAGCACCTGATTCAGTCGGGTTCAAGTGTTACCGTATTCCTGACGGCCCCTCATGAACCGGCGTACGCGCAGAACGCTTCTTATCGTGGCCGCGGTCCTGCTCTTCCTGGCCGTGGCTGTCTTTCTGCGTTCCAAGGCGCCGCCCGAGGCTGCCCGTCTGCTGCCCGAGTCCGACGGCATCATCTTCATCAACCTCAAGCCGTTGCGCGCCTTCCTCCACAAGGACATCAAGCCGCCCCAGCGCGTGCCCGAGTATCAGCAATTCGTTGACGCCGTCGGCTTCGATTGGGAGCGCGACCTGGACGAGGTGGCCATCGCCCTGCACCGCATGCCCGACCCCAACGGACCCAACGGGCCGGTTGCCTATTCCCTGGTGCTGGTGGGCAAGATTACCGGCAAGCGCCTGAATGCCTGGCTCGACGCCCACGCCGCCTCCCGCGAGTCTTACGCGGGACACACCGTCTACTCCATCCCTTCCGAGGGCCGCACCGTGCGGGTGGCGCAGATCGGCTATGACATGGTGGCCGTCTCCAACACCCCCACCCCGGAACAGATTCACTCCATGCTCGACCGGCATCGCGCCGCCGCGCTGCCCTTCGCCGGCTCCACGCTGCTGGCCCGGCACTATCACGACGTGCCGCTGCTCTCCATTGCCTGGGGCGTGGGCCAGATCGGCCTGCCCTTCTCTGAGAGCGGCGCCATCCACATCTTCGGCTTCTCCCTGCCTCTGGAGGACGACTCCACCATCATCGCCAGCGTGGCGCCCGCCTTGCCCATGGCCGGCTCGCTGCGCCTGAAAGTGGAGGAGATCGCCCCCACCAGCGAAGTGGCCGCCAGTCAGGCTGCCGCGCTGGCCACGCTGGTTACCCTGGCCCGCGGCTTCACCGCTCCCCTGGCTGACAACTCCGCCAACAACGGCCTCAAAGAGTTGCTCAGAACCGCCGTTGTGACCCAGCAGCGCGACCGCGTAGTAGTCACGGCCACGCTCTCGCCCTCCCTGTTCTCCGAGCTCGCCTCAGGCAATGGCTCCGCGCCTCAATTAGGATCCGGCGCCGGCGCTTCAAAATAGTCCTTCATGACCTTTCGGTTCAAATCAAAAAATGAAAATCTTGCGCTGCCTGCAATTGTCTGCCACTCCCGGAGAGAGTGAACGAAAAATAGTCCTTCATGACCTTTCGGTTCAAATCAAAAAATGAAAATCTTGCGCTGCCTGCAATTGTCTACTACTCCCGTAGGGAGTGAATGAAAATAGCCCAGCATGGAGTCCGCCGCGGCGGACGGAATGCTGGGAACGCTGGCCCATGAATAGTTGCGCCCCGTAGGGGCGCAGTGACAAGGGAATACGAGGAATCAACGGGAATCCGGGAATCATGTTCGAAGGATGTCTTGACCTTCATCTCAATCCCCCGCCCGCCTGCTGGAAACTATCTCATAAACCGGTTTTGAAAGGGCACGGATTTACAGCTTGCTGAAAAACTCGATCCGGAGGGAGGCGGGGGTTTCAACCCCCGCATAAAGCCAACTGAATCAATGGGGCCTTTAGGCCCGGAGGGATGATTTTCAGGTTTTTCGTCCAGCAGCCTCTTTAGCCGTGCCGAAAAAAGCCCAACAAAACTGGGGGCTTTAGCCTCTGAGGGACGCTATGCGCTGACTGAATGGCGTTTAGGAGATGACCTCTAGCGCCTCAGGCAGACTCCAGGGCTTCAATCTTGTCGCGAACTTCAATTACCAGGCTTTCCTGGTCGCCATGGAACCGCCCCCGCTCCCTGGCCGGCAGCTCGTCCAGCAGTTCCTCATACGGGGTGACGTCGCACCGGGGAAAGGCGGCAAATCCGGCGGCATCGGCCAATCTGCAACTGACCTTGATCAAATCCGTCATATCCCAGGATCCCTCCTTCTGCCTGGGAAGGTGATGCTCGCTGACAATAGCTTCAAAGTCCATGGGCAGTTTCCAATGCGCAATCAGGCGTCTTCCCGCCTCGCAATGATCCATCCCGTATAACTCCCGTTCGCCTTCGAGGATGCTGTCGGGCGGTCCGCTTTGCATGCCCAGCAGAACGGCGTACTCCTTGGGCCGTATGACGGCCAGCGCCAGGCGGCCGATATCGTGGATCACGCCGCAGGTGTAGGCGCTGTCTCTGTCCAGGAAGCCTGCCGAAGCCAGTTGTTGCGCGATCAGGCCGCAGGCCAGATTATGACGCCAAACCGCCCGCATCGAAGGACGGCTCAACGCTCCGCCCAGGTAGGCTCTCACTCCCACGGTCACGCACATGCCCTGCAAGTGGTTGGCGCCCAGCACGGCAATGGCATGTTGAATGCTGGTGATGGGAAAGCGCGGCGCGTAGAGGAGAGAGTTGGCGATGGTTAGCACTTCACTGGCGAAGGCGGGATCGGAGGAGATCAGCTCGCTCAGCCGATGCATCGGCACATCTTCATCGTCGGCCAGTTGCAGCACGCGGATGGCAACCTGGGGAAACGGCGGCAGATGCAGATGGGACCAGGGCAGACCGGCCACTTCGATTTTATGCTTCTCCATCTCCACCGTCCGCGCCTCCCTTGATTGCCGCCATCTTCTTAGAAGCTATCTCATAAACCGGTTTTGAAAGGGCACGGCTTTAGCCGTGCCGCAAAATGCCCAATAAAACTGGGGGCTTTAGCCCCTGAGGGACGCTCTGCACGGACTGAATGGTGTTTATGAGATGACCTCTAAGAACACACCAATGCGATCGTTCCTTCCGGGCAGGATCGGGCAAACGCCGCCCCTTCGCGCCCGCGCGCTGCTAATGGTTATTTCGGAACCGTGCCGCCTTTCTTTAGAGCAGTTCTGCCCGCCATCCATGCAGAACGCAAACCGGTCCCGATTGTGAATTTCTCTCCTGAATCTGCAACCGCTCCGGGTTCGTGTGCATCGTAATAATGACTAGCGCGCTTCCCCGCCGCCTGGACTTTCCCCTGCTTCCTCGCTTGTCAGCGGTGGGCTGTCCCCAAATTCCATCCAGAGGTTCCATGACCCGCTTTCTTTTCCCCCGTGTCCTCCAGATTTCAGTGTTCGCCTGCGCTCTTGCCCTGCTGCCTTCCATGGCCGCGCGCGCCGCTGAAAGCCAGGCAAAATCCGCGCCCCAACAACCCGTCCTTACCGGCCAGGCCGCCTTCACGGACGCGGCCCACGAGTCCCCCGGCATCCGCCGCCATCTGACCGTGGCCGACCTGCCCGCCCCGGCCCCCGAGGAGTCGGTAGACAACGGCCCTACTCTTGTTCCCCGTCCGGTAAACGCCTGGCCCATCGCCCCCAAGGGTTTCAAGGTGGAGCTCTATGCCTCCGGTCTCGACAATCCGCGCCTCCTGCGCACCGCGCCCAACGGCGACCTCTTCCTGGCCGAGAGCGCAACCGGCAAGATCAAGGTCTTCCGCGGCGTGGGCGCGGACGGCAAAGCCAAACAAGTCTCGGTCTTTACCGCCGGTCTGCACCAGCCCTTCGGCATCGCCTTTTATCCCCTCGGACCTCATCCCCGGTGGCTTTACATCGGCAATACCGACGGCATCGTCCGCTTCCCCTACAAGAACGGCGACCTGAAGGCGCGCGGACCCCAGGAGCATTTGGCTGATCTCCCCGGCGGCGGACGTCTGCGCGGCGGCGGGCACTGGACCCGCGACCTGGTCTTCTCCAAGGACGGAACAAAGCTCTTCGCCTCCGTCGGATCGCACTCCAATGTGGACGACTCCGACACTCATCCCGAGGAGTTTCACCGCGCCGGCGTGCTTGAGTTCACGCCTGAAGGCAAGTTCGTCAAAGTCTACGCCAGCGGTATACGCAACTGCGTGGGCGAGGCCGTCAACCCCACCACCGGCGAGCTGTGGTGCTCGACCAATGAACGCGACGCCCTGGGCAACAACCTGGTTCCCGATTACGTGACCCACGTCCAGGAAAACGGATTTTACGGCTGGCCCTGGTTCTACATGGGCGGCCCCAACGGCGGCATCCAGGACCCGCGCCATCCCGGCAAGCATCCCGAGCTGCAGTCCAAGGTAATTACGCCCGACATTCTGGTGAATCCCCACTTCGCTTCGCTGGAGATGCTCTTCTACGAGGGCTCTCAGTTTCCCGCCGAGTACAAAGGCGATGGATTCGCCGCCGAGCACGGCTCCTGGAACCGCGCCCAGCGCTCCGGCTACGAGGTCATCCGCCTGCCCATGAAGAACGGCCGCGCCACCGGCGAGTACGAGGACTTCCTGACCGGCTTCGTCAACCCCGACAGCACCGTGTGGGGCCGGCCGGTAGGCGTTGCCGTGGCCAAAGACGGCTCCCTCTTCGTCTCCGACGACGGTTCACGATCCATCTGGCACGTGATTTATACCGGCAAGTAAACAGTCTCGGGCTTCTTACAAGTAAACAGTCTGGCTTCTTAATGGACCATGCACAAATGCCCCGTGCCCCATCCTTGCGGCCGGGTGCCCAGGTCTCGACTCTGAGACCTGGGACAGCACGAACCCCAACCGAGGGGCCTTTCTATTCCCTAGTCCCTATTCCCTAGTCCCTATTCCCTAGTCCCTATTCCCTAGTCCCTATTCCCTATTTCCCGTCCTCACCCGTACAGTCAGCGCAAACGCAGAAAAACCCCGTATTTTCATCACCTTACGCCCGTTCCCTGTCCGTTTTGAGCCCCTTCCACAAAATCACCGGGCAATTTTCGGCAACCCTTTCGCTCCATTCGGCACTTTTCTGGCAGCCCATTCGATAATTCAGGTCATTTTAAAGGTTAAGGCCTCAAAAAAGTACAACCCTTCAGGCCAACGTTTGGCGCAAAATCGCAACCCTTCAAGCGAACATTCGACGTTCTTGACGAACCGCCCGCACCAACGTTTCAACCCATGCCGGGTACCCTTCGCGCGCGCCTGGTCCCTGGTCCCTAGTCCCTGCTCTTCAGCCCCAGGGCGCTCGCCACAATCTCATCCACGCGCGCCGGCTGGCCGTCTTCCTTGCTCACCACCCCGAACCCTCCGCGGTAGTCCCACATCGTCCAGCCGATGCCGTCGGCTTCCAGCGCGGTGCGCACATCGTGGATCCAATTGGCGCGCGAGATGGGGTCGGAGAAATCGCGGTAGGCTCCGAACTCGTTGCAGATCAGCGGCACGTTGATTCGCCTGTCCCCAGGCCGCGGCCTCGTCGATGGTGAGCCGGATGCGGTGCGCATCCCAGTGGTCCAGCCAGTAGCTTTCCAACTGGTAGCGGTTGGCCGCATCCGGAACCTGCTTCAACAGCTCCTGCATCGAGCCTTCCGTCGCCGGATACGGAATCCCATGCGTATAACTCCACCACGGAACGCCCCAGCCCGCGCCCTGGTGGGTAAACTGTGTCGGATCGTAGAAGTGGAAGGTATAGATCACGTTGCCGTCGCTGAGCGGATGCAGGGTGAGCAGGTCCGGGATGCCGGAGTAATTGGGCCCCGGTGGCGATGATGGTGTTGCTGGGCGCAACCTCGCGGATGGCCGCCGCCAGGCGCGCCTGGATGCCGGCCCAGCGGTAGGCGTCGTTCACCTCCGGCTCGTTCAAAATCTCAAAGAAGACCCGCTCCGGGTCGCGCCTGGCATAGTGCGCGGCCAGGCGCCGCCACAGCATGGTCAGCCGGTCCACGGCATCGTCGCTCGTGCGCAACTGCTGCTTGTAGCTGTCCTCCGGGTGCAGGTCGATCTGCACCGCCAGTCCATCGGCCAGCATGGCATCCACGGCGCGGTCCAGCCGCGCCAGGAACTCGGCGTTCAGGCCATCCTTGCCGCGGGGATACTGTTCCAGCGGGACAGCGTCAATGCTCAGCCGCACATGGTCGAAGCCCAGCTTGGCCATCAGCGCAATGTCCTGGGCGTCTGTATACCGGTCGCTGCGGGCCGCGGAGTAGTCGTTTCGACTGGGCAAACCACTCTGAAGCGTTGATGCCCCGTTTCAGGTGCTGGGCGCGGGCAAAGGCGGTGCGCAAATCCGCCCCATGATCCTGCGCGGCGGCGGGCAGGGCCAGGGCAAGCAAGGCGACAAAGCAGAGAGGATTGATATGCACGGTAAACTCTCCTGCGCAATGAAAGATACGAATCCCCACACAACCATACCATCGCGAGACCGCGCCGTTGCCCTTGCCGCATTTCATGGCTGCGCGTTTACCCGGCAGCCGTGGTTACGGCCCCAACACAAAAGCGGCTCCCACCCTGGGGAGCCGCCTCTCCATCCTGAAAAATCACCTATTGGCCTGACAAACCAATCGCATTGCTATCCACGTTCGCAATCTGCTCGTAGGCGGTGCGCAGATACTTGTGCGGATTCACCGGAACGTTGTGCACGCGCACCTCATAGTGCAGGTGCGGGCCGGTGGCGCGCCCCGATTGGCCTACGTAGCCGATCACCTGGCCGCGCACCACGTGCTGGCCGGGCAGCACCGCAATGGCCGAAAGGTGCCCGTAGACCGTGAGCACGTCGTGGCCGTGATCGAGCACGATCTCGCGGCCGTACCCGGCGCGCATCGACGCCCCGGTCACGTCCCCGTCGGCCGCCGCGCGCACGGGCGTCCCATAGGGCGCGCAAATGTCGATGCCGGAGTGGAAGGCGCCTTCCCCATTGATGGGATCCATGCGCTCGCCAAAGCTCGAGGCCACGCGGCCTTCCAGGGGCCAAAGCGACGGCGCGTCGGCCAGCTCCGTCCAGTCGCCGGTAAAGTTGGGCGTAAGGCCGCTTTCCAGCGCGCGTGAAACCCGTCCGGAGAACGCCTGCGTGCGCAGAGTATAAAACTGGTCGATGGAGAGCTTGACCTGTTGCTGGTTAACGGCGTCGTCCCTGGGCTAGGGTGGGTGGCGTCGGCGCGGCGGCGGCGGCACTGGCGGCGTCAGCGGGCTTGGCCGCGGTCAGCTTGTTCTGCCTCAACCCATAGAGCGCGGTCACTTCACTGGCCAGCGCCCCCAGAGAGGCTACCTGCACGTCGCGGTCGTGCGCGATCTGCGCCATTTGCTTGAAGTTTTTTCGCAGGTTCTCCCGGTCCAGGCGGACCTGGTTGTAACTCTCTGTCTTCAGCAGCATGCGGGTATAGGAACCGGCCAGGCCGACGATGGTGAACGCCCCCACCAGCGCCGCGGCCACAAATCCGTACGCATAGCGAAGTGGTAGCGGAATCTTCCGTATCCGCCCGTCCTCATCTCTGGCAACAAAAAGAATGTAATAGCGCTTGCGTAGCATCTTGACCTCTCATCCCTGCAACCCGCAGGGCCGCAATTCGCCGTTTACCCGATTAAAGCGCAAGGCACAGGAGCTTTTCAGCCCATGGAAAAATACGTATCCTCTGGGTGTATACCCTGGAACGTTCACCAAGACTAGCAAATCCCCTAACCCCAGGTCAACAAAATCCATGCGAAAAAACATTTCCCGCCTTGATTCCACCTGCATCCGGCCCTTCAGAACCCCAAAAATACGCCTGTAAATAAAATATCGGCCAAAGTCAGGGGCTCAACAGGCTATTGAAATGCCTTTTGGTGACCAAAGAAATCGCCATGATGGAAGGGCCGTGGGGGGTGGGTCACCTGCCTCCTGCGACTTCCAGGGCACGGCGGGAAGCCGAATCGGAGCAACACCTTTCAGGAATTGAGACGGGCGTAGTCCGCCCTAACCGGCCAGCTCCTTCTTCACCAATTCGCTCACCACGCGGCCCTCGGCGCGCAGGCCGCCCGCCTGCAGCCTGGCCTGAACGGCCTTGATAACCTGACCTATCTCTTTGGGGGTGGGCTTCTGGCCGGATGCGGCGGCGATTTCGGCGACGGCTTCGACGACCAGGGCGCGTAGGCCGGCTTCGTCGAGAGCCTTGGGCAAAAACTCCTCGATGACGGTGATCTCGGCGGCTTCCCTGGCGGCCAGTTCCGGGCGGTTGCCGCGGTTGAACTGCTCGATGGAGTCGCGGCGCTGCTTGATCATGGTGGCCAGAACCTGCTCGGACTCGGGCTGCGTGAGGGCTTCGCGCTTCTCGATGGCCTTGTTCTTGAGCGCGTTCTTGATGAGGCGCAGCGTGCCGGTGCGGGTCTGGTCGTGGGCCTTCATGGCGGTGACGATCTGTTGACTGATGAGGGTTTCGAGTGCGCCTGCTTCGCTCATGGCTTCCTTTCCGATTGGAATGACCCGGCTCGGGGCCGATCCGGTTCGAGGGTCGCGCTACCCGTATTTCCTCACGAACAGAATTCTCAAGCGGCGACGGGAACGAGTTGGAATCCGGGTTTTCCGGCCTGGGTGGGCAGCTTAATCCAGCGTGCCTGCCCACCCTAAGGTAACGATCGCAGCAAACTGGACTGCCAGCCCCTGCGGCTTGTGCGCAGATTCCTTAGCGCAAGCCATCCAGTTGCGCCCCAGACTCCCGGTCCAGATAAGCGGTAGCGTCTGGATGCGTGCGCAGAATGGTAGCCGGACAATTGGTGGAGATGGGCTCCGTCAATGAACGCTTGACGATCAGCGCCTTGCGCGGCCCGGGAATGGATAGAATCAGCTTAGGCACGCGAAACAGCGCGGGGATAGTGATGGTGATGGCCTGCGCGGGAACCTCATCGATGCTCTTGAACCAGCCCTCGGCCATTTGCTGCTGCCGGCATGCTGCATCCAGAGTTACGATTTTCAGGTCTACGGGGTCCTGGAAGTCCGCCTCGCTGGGGTCATTGAAGGCCAGGTGTCCATTTTCTCCAATGCCAAACAGGCACAACTGGGGGTTTGTCGCACGCAGCTTTTCGGCATATTCCCGGCAGACAGTGCCGGGATTGGCATTGCCATCAATGAAAGAAAACTGGCGCATGTGCACCCGTGAGATCAGATTTTCCCGAAGATAACGCCGGAATGAATCACGGTGGTTCTCGTCCAGTCTCAAATACTCATCCATATGAAAACCGATGACCTTGTCCCAGGGAAGGTCCGGAATTGAAACCAATGCGTGCAGCGTCTGAAGCTGCGAAGCTCCGGTGGCGAAGATGACGCCGAAGCTCTCCTGCCGGGATGCCAACTGACGCATGCTTTGCGCGGCGGCTTCGGCTGCAGCCCTGCCGGCAGATTCACTGTCGGGGTGAATCTCTACCTTCAAATTGCCAACTTGAAAACGAGTGCTTGCCATATGAATAAAACCAGTTCCTTTCATTTTTGCGAAGTCTCGCAGCCGCGGTGAACTTTTCGTGGCCAGAGGCGGCCGGCTGAGAGCAGGCTGTAGATTCTACTAGTGCGATTCTTTCCTGCGAGGCCACGCTTGTCAAGCTATGTTGTTTATTGAATGGGGATAGCGGGGTTATTCTGATTCTGCAACTGCTGGAAAGGATGCGCGCGGACCAGGCCGGGAGTTTAGCCGTGGGACGACTGCATGGACTGGGGCTGCCAGTATGAAATCACGCACCATAACGGGCCGCGGCGCCAGCACCGGACAGCCGCTCCGCATCACCGTGGAGCAGGACCGCATCCAGGCCATCGTGCCCGGTCCCGCCGATGAGGCCGCATGGCTGTCGCCCGGCTTTATCGACCTGCAAATAAACGGATATTGCGGCTGCGATCTCAATGTGGATCTGGATGACCCGGATCTCGTGATCGCCCTTGCACGCCAGGTGATTGCTACCGGCGCCACCACGTTTCTTCCCACCATCATCACCGCATCGGAAGAAAAGATTGTTCGCGCGCTCGGCGCCATCGCGCGGGCTCGTCGGGCCAACACGCTGATGGCGTACGTTATGCCTTTTGTCCATCTTGAAGGCCCATACATCTCTCCCCAGGACGGCGCGGTTGGAGCGCACCGGCGCGAATTTGTTCGTCCGCCGAACCTGGCCGAATTTGCGCGCTGGCAGGCCGCCAGTGGCGATCTTGTGGGGATGGTGACGCTCTCTCCGCACTGGGACAATACGGCGGAGTTTGTTGCGGCGCTCGCCGGCAAGGGAATCCGGGTGGCAATCGGCCATACGCATGCTACGCCGGAACAGATACACGCGGCCGCCCAGGCCGGCGCCATACTCTCTACGCATCTCGGCAATGGCATTATGGGGATGCTGCCCAGGCACCCCAATCCCATCTGGGCGCAGCTTGCCGACGACCGCCTGACGGCAACCTTCATCGCCGACGGCCATCACCTGCCGGCGGACACATTGAAGGCCATGGTGCGCGCCAAGGGAATGGAGCGCAGCATCCTCATTTCAGATGTGGTAGCGCTGGGAGGCATGCCGCCGGGGATTTATGACGCAGCCGTAGGCGGCCAGGTGGAATTGAGCGCGGATGGCTGCGTGAGTTCAGTGCATACAGGGTACCTGGCCGGTTCCGCTCGCCCGCTCAAAGATGGAATCGCCTGGGCTACAGGCGCCGCCGTCTGCGGGCTGGGAGACGCTGTGAAAATGGCAACGGAAAATCCAGGACGACTCGTGGGTCATCGAGGTATACTCAGCGTCGGTGCAAAGGCGGATCTGGTCCGCTTTACAATGGATTTTGAACAAAAAAGCATGCACATCGAGAGCGTGCTGGTGGAAGGGACAGAACTGGCTTTTCAGGATCGGCACGCCGTATAACCCAGGAAGGAAATGAGGTGACTTATGTCGGATAATTCAAGTAGCGGGACTGACCGCCGCACATTCATGAAACAGGCAGCGGGCACTATGCTGGCGGCGGGGATGAGCGCGCGTTCTTATGCGCGGGTATTGGGCGCCAACGATCGCATCCGGCTGGCTCAACTGGGATGTGGGGGGCGCAGCCGCGGCCATGTGCACATGGTCCAGTTGGCCTCCAAGCAAACTCCGGTCGAAACCGTTGCCGTCTGCGACATTTGGAGTCTGGCCCGGGAGCGGCGCGCCGCCCAGGTAAAAAATGCCTTCAACCTGGACCCGCAATCCTATAAGTACTCCGAGGAGATGCTCGCCAATAAGGATATCGACGGCGTGATGATTGCCACGGGCGACTTCCAGCATGCCAAGCTATGCGCGGAAGTAGTGCGCGCGGGAAAAGACTGCTATGTAGAGAAGCCGTTTGCCAATGTTCTTTCCGAAGCCAAAGAAACCCGCGATGCGGCAAAGGCTTCGAAGCAGGTGGTTCAGATCGGTTCGCAACACCGCAGCGAGCCCTACCAGTTAGCCGTTCGCGACATCATCCGCTCCGGCCGCATCGGCGCTATCGTCCATATCGAGCAGGAATGGAATGTGAATGAGGAGCGCTGGCGGTTTGTGAACATGGATACCGGCAACTCCGCCGAGATGGAGCAGGATCGCAACATGGAATGGAAGAAGTGGCTCTACGATACTCCATCGAAGCTTCGCGAGGAAGATACGGACTGGGAGAGGTGGCTGTTGGGCAAGCCTCACCGCCCCTTTGATCCACATGTATATCTTGAGTTCCGTCTCTACAAGGATTATTCCTCGGGAATCTTCGATCAGTGGATGAGCCATGGCAGCGACCTGGTGCATCTCTGGACCGACGAAACCTATCCTGAGAGCGTGGTGGCCAACGGCGGAGTCTATGCCTGGAGAGACGAACGCGAAAATCCCGATACCTGCGTTGCCGCGGTCACTTATCCCAAGGGATTTCTCTATACCTATAAGTCGGTGTTTGGGAACAGCTTCAGAAGCTTCTCCAGGATTCAGGGCCGCGACGGCACCATCGCGAACTATGGCGGCGAAGGTGCTTCGCTCTTTACGGTCAGTAAAGAAGGCGGCCGGGATGAATTCGGAGGATCGGCATTAACCAGGAGCTTGCCTCAAGTGAGTCCGGCGATAGACGAGGAAGAAATCGTAAAGGTTGCCGGCGCTGAACCGCCGGACTCGGAGGGTCCGGGGGACGACAGCCTGGTTCATATCATGAACTGGCTCAATGCCATGCGCTCGCGAAATCAGCCCAACGCCAACGTGGATCACGGATTCTCAGCCTCCATTGTCGTAATCATGGCTGCACAATCTTACTGGAGCGGCAAGAAACTTTACTGGAATCCAGCGACGGAAGAAATCGTGGATCAGCCTGTCGTCCGCGCTTAGCGTTTTCACCGTTACTGTGAGTCTGAGCATTCGATCAAGTGGCGCTTCCCTTGAGAAAACGCCGTAGTTAGAACCATGCGGAGTAGTCTGTATCGTTATTCAAGCACTGCCTGAATTACGGCGTTTTCGCTTTTCCTTCCCGTCTGCGCTTTGTTTGGAATGGCGCGAATTTGTTTGCTACACTGTTGGGATGAATTTCATGAGAAGGTATTTCGGTCAGCTACTCGTCGTCACATTCTTCCTTGCAGGACTACACACAGCATCCGCTGAAGTAAAGGTATGGGAAGGCACGCTCAAGTTGCCTGTCTATGAAGAGGGAACTCCCAATCCCAATCCCCCATTCGACCAATACAATCGAAATACCAACTATCCCTACACCTTGCGCGATCAACTGACGAATAAGCGCGTCGACCATGACTGGCGCGCAGTGTATCTGGAGAACGAGTACCTGAAGTGTACTATTCTGCCGGATCTTGGCGGGCACCTCTATACCTGCATCGATAAGCTCAGCAATCAGCCCATGTTCTATGCCAATCCTTCCATCAAGAAGGCGGAAATCGGGTACCGGGGCAGCTGGGCCGCGGTTGGAATCGAATTCAATTTCCCCGTATCGCACAACTGGATTACCCTTTCGCCTATCGATTATTCCTACGCCAAAAACGCGGACGGCAGCGCTTCAGTTTTTATAGGAAACATCGACCGCGTGTACGGAATGCAGTATACCGTCGAGATGGTGCTTCGTCCCGGGTCAACGGTTCTGGAATTGAAGGTGACGCTGAATAATCGAGGCGATGTGCGTCATCGCTTTTATTGGTGGAGCAATGCGGGCGTGCAGGTCTGGGACGATTCGCGAGTCACTTACCCCATGCGCTTCACCCAGGCTCACGGCTTTGCCGATATTGATACCTGGCCGGTAGATTCGAGCGGTACCGACATCAGCATCCTGAAGAACCAGGTATACGGCCCGGTATCGCGGTTTATCTATGGCAGCAGTGAGTCGTTCAACGGCATCTGGCACCCGCATACTAACACCGGCATCGTCCATTATGCTGACTTCCAGCAGGTGCCCGGCAAGAAGATATGGTCCTTTGGCTCCGACCCCGACGGGCTGGATTGGCGCAAAACTCTCTCCGACAATAACAGCGCCTACATGGAAGTTCAGGGAGGTCTTTTCCGCAACCAGGAGACATACGCCTTTCTGCAACCGCGGCAGACCATCCGTTTCTCGGAGTACTGGATGCCGGCGCGCGAGTTAGGCGGCTTCGTCCGCGCCAACCTTAATGGCGTTTTGAATATGAGCCGGCAGGACAACGCGCTCAAGGTGGCATTCAATGTGAATCGGGCGATTCCCGGCGCCACAGTGAGCATTCTGGATGGAAGCGGAGTAGTGTTCAGCGAGAAGCTGGATCTTGCCCCGGAGCATACCTGGACGCATGAAGTGGCGTCGGCAGACACCGCAAAGAAATATACCGTTGATATTCTGGACGGAAGCGGAACCCTGCTCATGCATCATACCGAAGGCGAATATGACTGGACCCCGAAGTCGGAAGTCCAGCTCGGCCGCCAGAAACACTACCCCATGCAGCCGGCCGCGGAACGGACAGAAGACGATTGGGTGCAGTCCGGCGAAGATAAGGAGCTGAACGGCGCGCGCCTGTCTGCCCTGAAGGATTACAAACAGGCACTGGAAAAGTTTCCCACCAGCCTGACGCTCCAGAAGGCCGCGGGCCGGCTGTCGGCGGACCTGCTGCGCTATGACGAGGCGGTCAAGTACCTGGAGCCGGTGGAGCGCCGTGAAACCTGGAACCCGGAGACGGCCTATTACCTCGGAATCGCTTATGAAGGCCTGGGCCTGGAGCGCAAGGCCTTGCTCTCACTTGAAGCGGCAAGCAGGGTGCCGGAGTTTCATGCCGCCGCCAGCGTGCGGCTCGCCGAGTTCAAAGCGCGCCAGGGCAAGCTTCAACCCGCTGCGGACGACCTGATAGAAGCGATGCACAGCGCTCCTGACGACCTGCGCAGCGCCGAGGAACTGGTAGCTGTTCAGCATGCGCTGGGCCGGAAGGAAGCGGCGGATGCGCTGGCCAACCAATGGCTGGCTCGCTATCCCACAAGCTATTTTCTTCGCGAGGAACTCGGCGAGCCTGACATCGCTCACCTGGGAGCGGATGTACAGCGCGTCCTGAACGTCGCGTCCGAGTACATGCGGCTGGGCCTGTATCAAAAGGCATTGAATGTTCTTGCAAGAACCTATCCCAAGGTTCCCGCCGATCAAAGTGAGCCCGCCGAGGTATTGCCTCAGGACAATCCGCTCGTAGCCTATTACCGCGCCTATTGTGAAACAAAACTGGGCCGCTCGGCGACCGATGATTATGCTGTAGCCGCCAGGCTTTCGACAAAATATGTATTTCCAAGCGGGGGCACGAGTTACCAGGTATTGCAGTCGGCCCTGGTTGCCAATCCCCAGGATGCGAACGCCAACTATCTTTTGGGAACTCTTGAGTTCTCTGTCGGGATGACGGATGCCGGGTTGGATAAGTGGAAGCATGCGCAGCTATTGAATCCGCGAATCCCGGCGTTGGACAGGGATATCGGGCTTGCCCTCCTGCAGATCAAAGGAGACACAGAGGGGGCGCTGGCCGCATTTCAGAGCGGAGTGGCCGGCGACGATCCAAGTAACCTGGATAACTATTTCGGCCTCGACCAGACTCTAAGTCTGCTGAAGCATCCGGCGCCGGAGCGCGTGGCAGCTCTGGGCCGCTATCCCGACCTGGCTAACATGCCTACGGATCTCTTTTACGAATATGATTTGACCCTGGCGGAAGCGGGCGATTACGATCGCGCGGAGTCTCTCTTCCATAACCGCTTCTTCCTGCGCGCGGAAGGTGGAACCAACGTGCGGCAGGTGTGGGTGGAAGTGCGGCTGCAGCACGCCCTGGCGCTGGCCAGAGAGGGGCATTGCGATGCGGCTCTCCCCATAGCTGCGCAGTTGGGTTCCGTAGTGCCGGGACTGGACTTCACGCAGGATGGAATGCAGCCGATTCTCGACTCTGCCCGGACCGAATATCTACTGGGCGAATTGCAGGCCGGCTGCGGGCATGAGCAAGAGGCGAAAGCACACTTCGAGCGGGCGGCCGGCTTCAAAGGTTTAAGCGAGATTGCATGGGCCTCAAAGGCGGCAAGGAAGCTGGGTAACTACGACGAAGCCAAATGGCACGCCTTGCTTTTATCCGCGGCAACTCCGCGTGGAGGTGAGCCTGCAAGTTCAGATTCCTATTATTCTGCGATGGCGCAACGGGAGTTGGGGAATGAAACAGCCGCGGATGCGGAATTCCACAAGGCATTCATGAAGCCGGACCGGTTGATGGCCTACCACCTCAGCCGCTTGGCGCTAATGAGTGATAGCAAATAACAATCCAATCGCTGCTCAGAGCGGCACATCTTCATACCTGGAATGGAGATGCCTGCTATGCAGCGTCTCCGTCCTGTCACTTTTCCGCCGCAGCTTGCTGCACCATAACATCCCGGCGCGAAATCATAGGATGCGCGTTATCATCCTCTGCCGTGGCCATCGCCTGCAGTGAGTAGTTACCCTGCGCTGCGGGCGTCTTCAACGTGATCGTGTAGGATTGCGCTCCCAGTGGTGCAAGCCGGAATGGCTCCTCTTCGGCGGCAGCTTCCTTGCCCGCGGCATCCGTGAATGCCAACCGCAGCTTGCCGGCGCGCGGCCGGTCTTCATCATTCACCATGGCGATGGTATAGTCGTGAAGTTGTGCCGCGTTCAATGACGGTTGCCAGAAGTTCAAATACACGCCCAGCGGATTGAAGGCTTGTTCCATGGCCTTCTCGAAGTGCGATTCCAGCTTGAGTTTTTTAAGGTCGATGAAGTGGTCCGATGTAAAGGCATTCGGGTCGCTGGCGGTCAGGTACACAAAATGCAGCACGCCCGCATAGCGCCGGTAGGCCCGCCAGAACTCCGTCTCCCCGCCTAGCAAATAGGCTTGCAGCGCAAAGCGGTTCTCCGTAGTATTCCGGTCGCCCAGTAGCCGAGGATACAGTTTCTGCGTCAGCAGCGTCGGCGTGCCGTCGCGGTTCAGCCACAGCCAGCCGTACTCATTCAGGATCATAGCGTGGCCGGTCTTGCTGGTGGAATTGCTGGCTGCCGGACCCATCATTGACTCCAGATCGGTCATCTGGAATGAATGGCTGGGCACTTCGTCCATAGCCATCCCATGTAGCAGATACTGATGATCAGGCACCGGGTCGTCCGCTCCAACTGGCGCATTGTAGCTGTTCTCCCAGGGGCGGTTCGACAGGTCCAGATGCCTTACCGCGGGAATTACGGTGCTGGTAAACTGCGGCAACCATGACTCGTTGGTGGCATCCCATATGGCCACGCTGGGATGATTCCAGTTATCCCGCATCCACTCGCTGTACTCGGTAATCATCTCGTCGCCGTTATACGAACCCTGATATGTGCTCCAGGTGGGATGGCCGGTCCAGACAAAGTACTGGTTCTCGATCAGCAGGCCATTTTCGTCGGCTATCTCCAGCCAGCGATCGGGCACAGGACCAATGCAGAAGCGGAAGGCATTCCAGTGCAACTGCTTTGGAATCTCAACCAACAGACGGTGCAGCCAGGCCTCATCCCAGGGCAATGTGCCTACCTCCGGGTCCTCGAAGAAGCGGTGCAGCGTGATGTTCGATCCGCGCAGGAAATACGGCCGCCCATTCAGGTAGGCGCGTTGCGTGACCGTATCGAAGCGGAACTCCCGCATTCCAAAGCGCGTTGTAACATCATCGCCCGCCGTGCCGGTTGCCACCTGGTAGAGAAACGGATCTTCAGGACTCCACAGGTGCGCCTTTGGAACAGGAACATTCTGCGTCACGGTTTTCGCGCCGCCCGCGGGAACTTCCACCTGCGTCTCGACCTTTGCTGAAACCGCCATGCGAGACTTCCACTCCAATACCTGCTGTGTAACTTCGGCCGTCACCGCGCAATCTGAGTAGTTATGCAACTCCGTCTGCACCAGAATGCTGGAAACCGGGTTGCTTGAACTGGCCAGTTGCGGCGCTACCTGCACCGCCGAGATAACCGGATTGTTCATGACCATCAAAGTTACATCGTCATAAATGCCCGGCGTCCAGCGGTTCTTTTCGAAATCTGTCCCCTGCGAAACATTGGCGGGCAGCACCCCGGGATGCGCCCCGATCCGAATGACCAGCTCGTTGGGCGCATTCCAATGGATTGCTTGTGTCACGTTGAACCAGGCGGCGGTAAAGCACGGGTCATGCTCGCCGATGCGCACACCGTTCAGGTACACCACCGTGCCGAACTGCGCCTTGTTCACCTTGAGCAGAGCCACCGCGTCCTTTGCCGGCGCCTGAAACGTCTTCCGATACCAGAAGTAGTTCCGCTGCTGATGCGAGATGCCGCGGGCATCGCCCAGCTTATCGTATTCCGCCTGGCTATACCTGCCCCGGCGCACCAGGTTGGAGAGCAGTTGCCGGCTCTGGTACTGGTCCACGTCGGGAAATGCCGGAACCGCCGAGTGCGCGAGCCCCGGAACTGGCGCCGTGTGGTGGTAGGCTGCCGGCATCTCGTTAGCGCCGATACTGTCCTCCACATCCCACTGGCCATCCAAAGACAGCGTGGTGCGATGCGCTTTTTGAGCGCCCGCCGGGAGAGAGAAGATAGCCATGCCGCAGCACATCATCCAGAGAATCGTTCGCCGTGAGTTCATACGCTTGCTCCTTGAAGAAAAACCTCGCGCCTCATGGTTCGTATCACAGCTACAGAGCAGCAACGCTTCTTCCTGTCTTGTTTTCATTGCCACCGATCATAGCTGACGCCAGGATTGCCGGCAAGGCAGAGATGTTCGCTTGCTCAATCAGTTCGTGAAGCGCAATTCCAGGTAATGAATTGACATCCTCCAGCACATGGAATTCAAATGATGGTCACTGTCCACCATCTCTGGAGCCGGCCACTTCCGCCCGCAGGAGTTCGCGCAACTTGCTTTTTCAACCCGCCGCCCGCTCAGGCTACCTCTATCGCATCGCTCTCACCGGCGCGCTCGCCGGTTTGCTCTTCGGCTTCGATACCGCCGTCATCAACGGCGCTTTGCTCTCTCTGCGCAGTCACTTCGCGCTTTCAGAGATCCAGGTGGAGTTTGCCGCCAGCAGCCTGCTCTATGGCTGCTTTTTCGGAGCCATGGCCGCCGGAATCCTCAGCGACCGGTACGGCCGCCGAACCATTCTTCGCCTTAGCGGCGCGCTCTTTCTGCTCTCCGCCGTCTTTGCCGCAGTACCAACTATTTTTCCCGAGTTCCTGCTGGCACGCTTCCTGGGCGGCCTCGGCATCGGCTTCGCCTCCACCATCGCGCCCCTTTACCTGGCGGAAGTTTCGCCAAAAGAGAAGCGCGGCAGCATCGTTACGCTGAATCAGATCGCCATCGTCACCGGCATGCTGCTGGCTTACTGCACCAACTGGGCGCTGGCGGTTACCGGCGCAGCGGCATGGCGCTGGATGTTCGGCTCCGGCGCTATTCCCGCACTCGCCTTCATCGTCTGTCTCTGCTTTGTTCCCGAAAGTCCCCGCTGGCTCATCCAGCAGAATCGCGTACAGGAGGCGGACGCCGCCTTTTGCGCCATCGCAGGCGAGGCCAACCGCTCGGAACAGCTGGAGGAGATTCGCGCCGCCATCGCCCAGGAAGCTCCCGCTCCCGGCTGGCTGCGCCGCCTTCGCCGCCCCCTCCTGCTTGCTGTCGCCGTCGCCATCCTGCAACAGGTGACCGGCATCAACACCGTCCTCTATTACGGCTCATGGATCTTTGTAACCCACGGCAACAGCGGCAGCTTCAACCGCGCCTTCGCCGCCAATGTGCTCATCGGACTCACCAACCTGGTCTTCACGCTGATTGCGCTTTACCTTGTGGATCGCATCGGCCGGCGCATCCTGCTCGCCGGCTCCGCCTCCGTCATGTGCGCGGCGCTGCTGCTGCTGGTCTTCGCCTTCCACCAGGAGCACATTGCCTTCGCCCTCGTCGTCGGCAGCACCATGCTGTACGTGGCCGCCTTCGCTATGGGTCTTGGCCCCGGAGCCTGGGTGTATATCTCGGAGATTTTTCCCACCAACGTTCGCGGCAGGGCTATGTCCATCGCCACTGCCGTCCTGTGGGCCAGTTGCATTCTGGTTTCCAACTCTTTCCTGACCCTGGTCCGCGCCCTCGGTCCCGCCGGCGCTTTTGCCCTATTCGCGGGCATCTGCGCCCTGGCTGCACTCTTCTTTTCACGCCTGCCGGAGACGCGCGGCCGCTCGCTCGAAGAAATCGAGCAGTCCTGGAAACCGTGATGGCCTTAGTGGTTTCGTTCAAGTGAAGTCTGAGAGAGAATAAACAATAATATTGAGGCGTTATGACAGCGAAAAACGGTAGCACGAACAACTATGAAACCGCCGCTCTCCACTTGAGCAGTAGATTTACGAGCGCCATTGACTATGCGCGTATCGTCCACATCGAGCGGCGCAAAGGAACCGGCATTCCGTACATGGCGCATCTTCTTGGGGTTGCATCCCTGGTGATGGGTGAGGCTGGACACGCCGGTTTCCCGGTTACCGAAGACATGGTGATTGCCGCCCTTCTTCATGACGCTGCCGAAGATCACGGGGGAATGTTGCGCCTCATGGACATTGAGCATAATTTCGGATCGAATGTGGCGCGCATGGTCGCAGGGCTGTCAGACAGTCTTGCCGAGGATCCTGGCAAGAAGCAATCCTGGCTGGAGCGCAAGCAAGCTTATGTCCAAAAGCTGCGCAAAGAGCCGGCTGACGTTCAACTCATTTCAGCGGCTGACAAGCTTTACAACGCAAAAGCAATCCTTGAAGACTACCGGGAGATTGGGCCAAAAATCTGGGAGCGTTTCAAACGCGGCAGGCTGGAGCAGATATGGTACTTCGATCAGCTCCTGGCGATTTACAAATCTTCTGGCGCGAGCCGGATCGTAGAAGAGTTGGAGCGTGTAGTCAACGAACTCAGACAGATATCGGCGAAAGAGGCGTAAGCTTTTTATTTTGAATTGGATATGGTGGGCGCTGCAGGATTTGAACCTGCGACTTCCACCGTGTGAAGGTGGCACTCTACCGCTGAGTTAAGCGCCCCAGAGAGGGCTGGCACAGGCCGCGCCAGCGGGGCATCCCGTAGGTTAGAGTAACACCAGCGGGGCTTTGCAGCCAATGCAGCCAAGCCCGTGGCGAGGTGCGTTCACTTCGGCCGACCCTGACCACAGTCGATTCCACCCATGCGCTTTCGAGCCAGATCAATCCGCCCTGCAGCCGGCTTTCCCCCCCACGGGGAAGCGGTGTTGCACCCCGTTCCAGGCCTGGGCGCTCTCGACCTGGATCTCTCCGGTTCGGCCCTGGCGGGCGCCGTCCAGGGCGCTTCCGGCCTGCCTGGTGCCGGTCTGCCGGGCTCGCTGGCCCAGTCTTCGGTCCGGCTCTCCGGCCCCCGGTCCGGCCTGTACCGGGACGACGCCTCAAACGGGAATTCCGGCCCTGAAACTGTGCCTGGGGCGCAACCTTCTGCCCCGGATGGGGTTCCAGAGGATATGGCGAGCCTGGTCCTGGACAGACTCGGCTCTGGGTGCGGGTGCGGCGTCACGGCCGGACTCAAGACCGGAGCACAGATGCGTACCGGCAAAACGGCCTGGACCCAGCCAGCGACGCAGCCATCATGCTGCGCGTAGCCGCGGGCGACGAATCGGGCTTCAATTATCTGGTGGAAAAGTACCACCGGGCCATGATTCACTTTCTCTTCCGCATGGTGCGCAACCAGGCCATTGCCGAAGAATTGGCGCAGGAGGTGTTTCTGCGCGTCTACCGCTCGCGGGAGAGCTACCGGGCCGAGGCCAAGTTCACCACCTGGCTCTACCGGATCGCGACCAACCTGGCGGTGAACTACGCGCGCGACACCCGGCACGAACGGGCGGCGCAGACCCTCTATCTGGATGCCCCGGACGAGGAAACAGGCACGACGCCGGACGTGGCCGACGATGAACCGACGGTGGAGCAGCGCCTGCTGCGCGAGGAGCGGATGGCGGCCATTCGCACGCATGTGATGGCGCTGCCGGAGCGGCAGCGCATGGCGGTGCTGATGCACAAGTACCAGGGGATGGATTACCGGCAGATCGGGGAGGTGCTCAAGCTGAGCGAGTCGGCGACCAAGTCGCTGCTCTTCCGCGCCTACCAGACACTGCGGGACAAACTGAAGGATTTTGTGTAAGGGGAAACAAGCCGGGCTCGACCGGCGGAAGTGGGGTGGTAGCGATGGATCGGATGAAAAAGGATTGCACGGGAATGGACTCGAAGCTGGCGGACCTGCTGCTCGATCCCGACAGGGCGTCGGCCAAGCTTCGAGCGCATGTGGACGCGTGTGAGCACTGCCGCGCGGAGTTGGCAGAACTGCGGGCGACCATGGCGCTGCTGGATACCTGGAAAGGTCCGGAGCCGAGTCCCTACTTCATGACCCGGCTGGATGCGCGTCTGCGCGAGCAGCGGGAAGCGGAACCGGCCGGCTGGTTTGAACGGCTGCGCGCACGCTTCGTTTACGGGCCGAGTACCCATGTGCGTCCGCTGGCGGCCATGGCGCTTACGGTTTTGCTGCTGATAGGCGGCGGGGCATATCTGGGCATCACCGACTGGGACCAGACGGCCAATCCTCCGGGGCAGGCCGCCGTGGTCCACGATTTGCAGACGCTGGATAATAACGCCCAACTGCTGGACCAGTTGGAGGCGCTTTCCAGCAGCAACGATAGCGGAGATTAGCTTTACATTCTTAGCGGGCCGGGCCGGGGCCGGGAGACAAGATGACCGGGGGACTCAATGCGGGGCGGATGCGCTCGGCCGCTTTGGCTGTGCTGCTTGCGGTCCTGTGTCTGCCCCCGGCCTGGGCTCTCGGCCAGCGCGGTGGCGTGCCCGCGCCTTATTCTGCCGGCCAGGCAGGACACGCTTCGACTTTCCAGTCACAATCCACGCGCAATCAGCCCAACCGGCCACAGAACCAGAGCCGACCTGGTCTGCAATACGGAGGCAGGCCTCAGGGGTATGCAGGGCAGCGTCCCGCGCCCGGCTATCCCGCGCCCGGGCTTCATCCCGGCTATCCGGGTTCGGCCTATCCGCGGCCTGGTTACCCTGCTGCACCGTATGGGGCTCCCGGCCGTCCTGCTTACGTCTATCCCGGAGCGGCGCCGCCAGGCCACCTGGGCGACTGGCTCAATCAGCATCGGGGTCTTCCCGTCCAGGAACAGGAGCGGATGCTGCGCGGTGACCCCAGCTTCAGGCGCCTTAATCCGGGAGACCAGCAGCGGTTGATGCAGCAGTTGCATCAAGTGAACCAGATGCCCGAGGATCAGCGGCAGCGCCGGCTGGCCCGCGCCGAGATGATCGAGCGTCTCTCGCCCCAGGAACGCATGCAGATCAACCTCTCCGCGCGCCGCTGGGCCTACCTGCCGCCGGACCGCCAGGCGCTGATGAAGAACGCCTTCCGCGACCTGCGCGCGGTTCCCATGAACGAGCGCCAGATAGTGCTAAACTCCGCCCGCTACCAGGGCGTATTCAGCCCCGAGGAGCGCGGCATCCTCACCGACATGCTGCGCGTGGAGCCCTACGAACCGGCGCGCTAGCCGCTGCGTATCGCCAAGTGAATTTCAGCCTTTGAAACGCAAGTTGGGAGTTGGAACTGGTTTCATAACCCCGTTTTGAAAGGGCACGGCCTCAGCCGTGCCGCCGCGGAGCGAATAAAATCGCGGGCTTCAGCCCCTGAGGGAAGCTCCCGCAACTTACGGAATCGGTTATGAAACAGCTTGTAAGCTACAATCAAAGATAGGCTAAAGCCAATCTTTATTGCGGGCGACCGCAAGCCCGCCGCGGCGGGCAAGGAGCTTCATACCTTATGGCGATTCCCGCCACGCAATTGCGTCCCGGCATGATTATCAAGCACAACGACCAGTTGCACCTGGTCTTCAAGGTGGAGCACCGCACGCCCGGCAACCTGCGCGCCTTCATCCAGGCCAAGCTGCGCAACCTCAAGTCCGGGGCCATGTTCGAGCACCGCTTCCGCTCCGCCGACGCCATTGAAAAGGTGGTGGTGGACGAGATTGCCATGGAATTCCTCTACGCCGACGGTGACGACTACTACTTCATGAACCCCAAAGACTACGAACAGACCGTACTCAAGGGCTCCACGCTGGGCGATGCCATCGAGTACCTCACATCCAACCTGCAGATCAAGGTCAGCTACCATGACGGGCAGGCGGTAGGCATCGATTTACCGGCGGCGGTGGAGCTGGAGGTCGTGGAGACCGAGCCGGGCCTCAAATCGGCTACCGCTTCCAGCGTTACCAAGGCCGCCAAGCTCGAAACCGGCCTGGTAGTCCAGGTGCCGCCCTTCATCAACGAAGGTGATAAAATCCGCGTGGATACCAGCGAGGGCGCCTACCTGAGCCGGGCGTAAGCACCCTGCCAATCAGAATAAAAACCGCCGTGCACTCCAACTCGAGAGTAATATGAAGTGAAAATGCTCTGGATGGAGGACTGCATGAAGTTAATTCTGTCATTGTTCATCGCTTGTTTTGTCCTGCAGGGGTCCGCATGCGCGGCGCAGACATCGCCGTCGGCCGCGGCTGACCGGGCGGCGGTCGTCAAAGGCAACAACGCCTTCGCCGTTGAACTCTACAGCCAGCTTCGGAAGCAAAGCGGCAATCTATTCTTCTCGCCCGAGAGCATCTCCACCGCGCTGGCCATGACCTATGCCGGGGCGCGCGGCGACACCGCCTCCGAGATGGCGAAAACGCTGCATTTCACGCTGCCGCCGCAGCGCTTGCACCCGGCCATGGGCGCGCTGCTGAGCGATCTCAACGCCGCGCATAATGGATACCAGCTTCGCGTGGCCGACGCTCTTTGGGCGCAACAGGGTTATACGTTCCTCGATGATTTCCTCAAGGTGACCAAGAGCGATTACGGCGCGGGATTCAATCAGGTGGATTTCAAAAGCGCGGCCGAGGCGGCGCGGTTGACCATCAACAATTGGGTGCAGCAGAAAACCCAAAACAAGATCGTCAACTTGATCTCACCAGGCGCACTTAAACCAGACACCAGGCTGGTGCTCACCAACGCCATCTATTTCAAGGGCGATTGGCAGACGCCATTCGAGAAGTCATATACAGAGGATGACGATTTCCATCTATCCCAGAAGCAGACTGTGAAAGCGCCCCTGATGCACCGCTCGGACAGTTTCAACTATTTCGACGGTGGATCATTTCAGGCCCTGGAAATTCCTTATAAGCGCGGGGAATTGTCCATGATCGTCTTCCTGCCCAACGATATTAGCGGTCTGCCTGCTTTGGAACAGTCGCTGACTGCGTCCAACATGCAGCACTGGCTCAGCCAGTTGCACTCCGTTCCCAAAGTCATCTTGACATTGCCCAGGTTCAAGATGACGCGGCAATTTGAGCTTCAGGAGACGCTGGGCGCGATGGGGATGCCGCAGGCGTTTACTACAGACGCGGATTTTTCAGGGATGACCGGCGGCCGCGACTTGTTTATTTCAGCGGTGATCCATAAGGCTTATGTCGATGTCAATGAGCAAGGAACCGAAGCAGCGGCGGCCACGGCTGTGCTGATGATGCCGACAATGGCGAGGCAAGAGAGGACCCCGCCGCCCATTGTTTTCCGCGCCGACCACCCGTTTATCTTCCTGATCCGCGACAATCGCTCCGGCGGCATCCTGTTCATGGGACGGGTGACCGATCCGACCAAGTGAGATCAGAAGGAGCAGAAGAAAACGTGGAGCGCGCAGTTCTTGCCACCGTCACTCGTACACTGTGCGACGGCATTTTGCTGGGCCACTCTCGGCTCCGTTGAGGTCGCCCAACCGACGAAGCTCCCATCGGCGGCGAGCGCGGCGCACTGTTTGTTAAAGACTGTCTGCAAAACACACGCCCTGCCGCGCTGGGAACAGGCATTCATGGCCTCTTTCTCAGCCAGGGACCGGTCGTTCTTGCTGGATGACCATCCCGCCTGCATATCCGGCGCGCTGTAGGCGATGGCGCCCCAGGATATCGCGTGAGGCTGCGCGGGAGGATTAGTCCCGGTCGCCTGGCTCCCGTTGACTAGCGAACACGCGGACATGTCGCTCAAACATATGCCCCAGTTTTTCTTGCACACCGCCGTCGCAGTAGCTTCGGCCTGTTTCTCTGTGTTGCCCGTTGCCGACTCAACGTGCTGCGCGCCTTTGGCCACCGCCAGGGCGGCGCAGGTATTCTGGTACCGGTACACGACCTTGCAGTTGCTGCCGTACCTGCTGCACGTGGCAATGGCGCTTTGGTCGGCCGCCGCCCAACTTCCCTTGTTCCAGGAGATCCCCTCGGCTCCCTGCGTGCCAAACGCAATGGCGCCATAAGGCGTGGGCGCGGGCGTGTTCTGGTTCCATTTTTCACATGAGCCGCCGCAATTCTCACGGCAACCCCAGGCGAGGTCCGCGGGTCCAGAATCGCATACATTGAAGCACATGTTTAGACATTGATTAAAGCTTGACTGTGCGAGCGCGAGTTGCGATGTCAACACCAGAGCGATGCCGAACAGGCCGAGTATCCGCCAACGGCGGCTCCTGGCCGCGCTCCTATCAAACGCCCAATTGCGTGTTGCAACAAGCCTCTGTTTTTCACAGCGGCCTTCGTCTGATGGGGGAAAATACTTCTTCAGCCACATAACCATCGCCCTTTTATTGTTGGCAAAATATCGCGCCTGTGTCAAATAAAAGTCCGAACTTCTTGGTTAAGATCAGTCACAACGAGAACGGTGGCTTCCATTTACTTAGTTACACCTTCCGCAATAAGCAGTTTTAGAACTTACCCTCGGGCAAGCTGACCGGCTTCGATTCCAGCAGCGCTTCGATTTTGGCCAGATCGTCAAGCACCGCGCTGGAGACCGGGGCGTCCACCTGCACCACGGCCAGCGCCTTCACCGGCTTGGCCCCGGAGCGCTCGCGGCCCAGCGCGAAGTTAGCGATGTTTACTTTGTGCTCGCCCAGAATGGTGCCGATCCTGCCGATCACGCCGGGTACGTCCAGGTTGCGGCAGACCAGCAGGTTGCCCTCCAGGGGCGCTTCGATGTCGATGGAGTCGAATTCCAGCAGCCGCGGTTGCTCGCCGTGCAGCACGGTGGCGCTGGCGCGGCTGGAACCCGCCCCCGCGTGCAGCTCCACCGTCAGCACGCTGGCCGTTCCGCCGCGATAACTCTCCTGCTTCTCCTCGTGGATACGGATGCCTCGTTCCAGGGCCACCGCCGCCGCGTTGATGCGGTTCACGTTCTCCGAGCCCTGCAGCAGTCCCTCGATGGCTGCGTTGCGCACCAATTCCGTCTTAGTCTCGGCCAGCGTGCCTCCATAGGTGAGGTGAATAGCCTCGATGCCGCTTTTCCCGGCCTGCGCCAGAAACGAGCCCAGCCGCCCTGCCAGGTCGATGTAGGGCGCCAGTTGCACATACTCTTCGTGGCTCAGCGAGGGCAGATTCACGGCATTCTGCACCACCCCCAGCTTCAGATATTCGCGCACCTGCTGGGCGATCTGAACCCCCACCGCCTCCTGCGCCTCGGCCGTCGAGCCGGCAATGTGCGGGGTCAGAATCACGTTGTCCAACGCAGCATACGGCGAATCTTTGGGCGGCTCGACCGCGTACACGTCCAGCGCCGCGCCGGCCACCTGGCCGCTCTTGAGCGCCGCCGCCAGCGCCTCATCGTCCACCAGCTCGCCGCGCGCGCAGTTGATAATACGCACACCCTTCTTCATCGCCGCCAGTGTTTTGGCGTTGATCACTCCGGTAGTCTGCGGCGTCAGTCCCACATGCAGCGTGATGTAGTCGGCCTTGGCAAAAAGCTCGTCCAAAGAGACCAGAAAAATGCCGTTCTCGCGCGCCACCGCGGCTGAGACAAACGGGTCGCAGCCGGCGATATCGAGGCCAAAACCCCGCGCCCGCTTGGCTACTTCCAGGCCGATCCGCCCCAGCCCCAGAATGCCCAGCGTCTTGCCGCGCAATTCCGCACCCTGCAGGTTCTTCTTCTCCCACTTGCCGGCGTGCATGGTGGCATTGGCCGTGGGCAGCTTGCGGGCCAGCGCCAGCATCAGCGCGATGGTCAACTCTGCCACGGCCACCGCGTTCGCTCCCGGCGTATTCATCACCACAATGCCTCGCCGCGTGGCCGCATCGGCGTCGATGTTGTCCACCCCCACCCCGGCCCGCCCAATCACGCGCAACTTGGGCGCATGCTCCATCAGCGCGTCGTCCACCTGCACCGCGCTGCGCACCACCAGCGCATCGGCATCGGCCAGAGCCGCCGGCAGCCCATCCGGCAACTGGTCGTGCGTCAGAACTTCCCATCCCGGCTCGGCCGCAAACACGGCCAGCGTTGCCGGAGACACCTTCTCTGCCAGTACAATCTTCATCGCCTCTCCCTTGCGCATTTGTGCGCTCTCATACTCGTCAAAGCGGATGCCCTGTTGTTCACACAACAAATCGAAGATCCGCACCACGGCCGCATGCGGCTTGCCCTCGCCCCGTTCGTACTTGGCGATCGAGTTGGGGTGCACGCCCAGTCGCTCGGCCATCTGGTATTGATAGAGGTCAAGCTGCTTCCGCGCGATCAGCAGCTTTTCTCCAAAACTCAGTTCGGCCATAAGTACAGCTCCTAGCTTTTAGCCGCTAGCTCAAGAACAAAAACCGGGTGCCCCAGGTCTCGCCTTTGAGACCTGGGAAACCACTGACCTCAACTAAACGTCTTACGTCTTTGCCGTATCTGCATAGATCTGCTGCGCCGCCGCCACCGCCTGCCCATAAACCACCGGCAGCCCCAGCGTGTCCTTGGCAATATGTTCCATTGCGCCCAGCAGCGCCACCGTGTCTAGATAGTCAAAGAAGCCCAGGTGCGCCACACGGAAGATCTTGCCCTGCATCTCCCCCTGGCCGTTGGCGGTAACCAGGGCGAAACGTGTCTTCAGCGCCTTCACCACATTGCCCGAATCCATCCCTTCCGGCACCGCCACCGCCGTAGCCGCGGCCGCCGGCGAGGTAGGCGCAAACAAGGTAAACCCCAGCGCCGCGAGTCCCGCCCGCGTTGCCGCCGCATTAACCTGCGCATTGTTCACCAGCGCCATGCGGCCCTTTTCCAGATCACCTCCCGCCTGCCCGGCAATGTAGTCCAGCGCCGCGCCCAATCCGGCCACCAGCGCCACCGCCGGCGTGTACGCGCTCTCGCCCTTCACGGCGTTCTTGCGCTCCTTGCGCAGATCGAAGTAGTAGCGCGGATTCTTAGCCTTTTCCATGGCCGCCCATGCTCGCTCACTCACGCTCAGATAGGCCAGCCCCGGCGGAATCATCACCGCTTTCTGCGAGCCGCCGATCATCACGTCGATCCCCCAGCCGTCCACGTCGAAGTGCGTGGTCCCCAGCCCGGTGATCCCGTCCACCACCAGCAAAGCATCGCTGGCCGCTTCCTTCAGCAGCCTGGCAACCGCTTCCACGTCGTGGCGCACCGCGGTTGAGGTCTCCGTGGCCTGCATATAAACAACGCGATGTTCCGGCTTCAGCGCCTTCTTTACCTCAGCCAGGTCGAAGGTCTGCCCGTAGGGAGCCTTTACTAGGTCCACCTGGCAGCCGAAGGCCTTGGTCAGGTCCGCCCAGCGCTCGCCGAACTTGCCTGCCGTGAGCACCAGCACCCGGTCGCCCGGAGAGGTCAGATTCGAGACCGAAGCCTCCATCGCCCCCGTCCCCGAACACGACAGCAGCAGCACATCGTTCCGGGTGCCGACAAATACCTTCAACTGGGCCAGCACTTTCTGGAACAGGGCACGAAACTCCGGCGTGCGGTGGTGAATGTCGGCCGCCGCCATGGCAAACTGGGCCGCAGGCAACAGCGGCGTAGGACCGGGTGTAAACAGGCGCATCTTGCGAATCATCTCTTCTCCTCGCTCTAAACCGAAAGGTAGATGTGTGCAGCGAATAGCCACAGAATACACTATTTTGTTGTTTTTGTGAGTTTTTCTTATTTAAACCATGTCAAAATTTATATCAGTCGATCCCGAATTGGACCCAGGACCATTCCCGATGAGAGTCCACCGCGATGTATCTTATTTTGATTGAGGCCTTTAGCCTGAGAGTAAGGAGGATTGTAAAAAAGTACAGAATGAAGTGAGGCACTCAGTTCCGAGGGAATGTCTATCAACAATCCCCATTCCCTTGCCCCCTGGACAATCTGCAGAACTACTGATGAAACAATCTGCCAGGGCTTTGTCCACACCCAGGCAGACAACGAACCCGCAGCGGGAAGAGCAGGTTAACGGTGGCCACCGCCTCCGCCGCCGCTGAACCCTCCACCACCCATGCCATGGAAACCGCCGCTGCCGAAGCCTCCACCACCCATGCCATGGAAACCTCCGCCGCCGAAGCCTCCACCGCCGTATGCACGGCCACCAAGTCCGCCACCGTTGTGTCCGTAGTACCCGCGTCCGTAGTACCCGCGCCCGTAGTACCCGCCTCCCCAATAGCCGCCGTACCACCCCCAGGGCGGATAGAATCCCCAGCCGAAGGGGCTCCAGAACGGGTCCATGCCGATAAACGTGTAATCCCACATATAGGGATCCCAATACCAGCCCGGATAGAAGTCCGCCATGTCCGCGTACTCTCCGGCAATCTGGTTGTTGGCTTCTGCCAGGTATTGCGAGCGCAGGCTGCTCCAGTTGTAGAGGCCGTCACCATCCCCGCGAGCGGCGAAGTTGGTGGACTTTTCCTTCACCCCTTGCGCCAGGGTCATTTCGTGATGGTTCTTCACCATCACGTACTTCCCGTCACCCACCTCAACTGCGGCCTTGCCCTTGAACACCATGGCGGTGGGATGGTTGGCGTCGAACTCGTAGTACCCGGTCTTCACCAATTGCGTGGTTACACCGCCAGTGATGATCTCAAGATCGTTTTGCGGGTAAATCTCATCCACTTCCACCCCGGCGCGTCCTTGCTCAAGCTCCACCTGAGTGGGGGTAATGTCGGGCGAAATCATCTTCACCGCGCTGTTGTCGTCGAGCCGCAGGAAAACCCCCGGAATCAGTAATATCTCCGCTCTTCCCGCTCCCGTTTTCAACACTTCGCCTCGATTCATTTCCGTGCTTCCCACATCGTGCGTGTTGAGTTGCTTCCCTTCCAGATAGGCTGTGCCCTCTACATAGTTCACCGTGCCAGGGCGCGCTGGATCTGCGCCATACGCCGGCGCGCATAGAACTCCTATGCCGAGTAGCGCAATCATCAACCTTGGCAACATCGCTTTATACCTCTATCTATCTAGATACGAAAAGCGGGGAAAAGTTATGGCGCTGGAGGACAATCCGGAAAAAATAATTTGCGTGATGTAAAAATAGAAAATTGCTATGGATCATCAGCGTTTTCACCACCCTGTCGCTGAACGCTTCATGGCGGCAGCCACTCTTCACCCCCTGCCGTCAAGCCGTTGCAGCTCTTCCTCTGTTGAGCGACAAGGTAAAGCCCAATGCTTTCCATCAAGCCGGCCTCCGCGCCCTGGTAGCCGAAGCCGTAGCCGCAATCGCGCCATCGGCCAGACGACCGGCACATGGATATGGGCTCTCAAATCAAGACGGTCCAAGCCTGGCTTCAAGCCGGCGCAGATACAGGCGTGTGACCCGGGTCACAACGCGGGGTGAATGTGGTCACTGCCTGCTCTTCTTAGGGAGCGCAGACTCGGAGTTCTAAGGGCATGAAACCAGGGGCGCCGCTCGTGCATTTCCCGAATTTCCGTTGAGTGGGAGAGTTTCGTGAAAGTGGCTTTTTTGAAGTAGAAGCCACTCGAGAGTCGCGGCTCAATTTACGCAATTCGGGAAATATTCCAGGCGCCGGGAGGCATCCATGAGCTTTGCAGCCAACATGAAGACCATTGTGGTGGCCACGGATCTGGGCAGCCAGTCGGAAGCGGCCCTGGAGTATGCGCGCAAATTGGCGGGAGCATATGGCGCGCGCATCGTACTGGCTCACGGCGTTGACCCGTTGGATTATGCCGACGTGGATTCGCTTCCCGGCCGTTTGCTCGAGGAACTGACCCAGGAGGCGCGCGCCGCGCTGGACAAGCTGAGCGGCGATCTGCTGCGGGAAGGCATACACAGTCATTCGGAGATCCGCCAGGGCACGGTGGCGGAGATGCTGCTGGATGTGGCGCGGCAATATGAGGCCGGGCTGATTGTCATTGGGACCAAGGGAATCGAGGGCGCGGGGCCGGTGGTTGTGGGCGCCATTGCCGAGCAGTTGGTGCGCCTATCGCCGTGTCCGGTGCTGGCGGTGGCGGCAGACTGGAATGCGGGCCCATTCCGTCCCACTCCGGGCGGGCCGGTGCTGCTGGCGGTGGAGCGGAATGATGCTGCACCGGCCGCGGTGGCCACAGCCTACTCGCTGGCGGAGACGTTTAAACGCACGCTGCTGGTGCTGCATGCCCGCGGAGCGGCTGAGGCATCGGCATTTTTGAACCCCTGCGCGGCTCCATTGGATGAGTTTGGCATCAAGGCCAGCAGGCGTGTTCCGGTGCAATGCATAGTGAAAGACGGCAACCCGGTAGACACAGTCGTGGAAGCCATCGCGCAATACCATCCCTGCATGCTGGTGGCCGGAGTGAAGCGCGCCAGCCATACCCAGGGACCGCACGGAACCGCCTTCGCCCTGCTTGCCCGCTCCCGTGTGCCCGTGATGTGCGTTCCCCCGGAACCGGTACCCGCCGGTTTGGAGCGGGAGGCTTGTACACCAGTGGCAGTCGAATAGCGCATAGAAAGCGCGGAGCCGCAGCTGGGCTCTTAACGGGAGATGGGCAGGCGGAGGAACGAATCCCACTAACCCATCTCCATGATGTGTTTCTCAGGAATTGTCGCATTGGAGCAATTTGCCGGATATGGATTTTGGCGCATCGCAAATCCGCGGTACCCATCGCGCTCCCCAGGGAGCGGCCGGCAGGTGGAGTGCGGATGCCAACCACAGCGGGACCGGATACCTGGCGGAGACAAAGGGAGAGGCGACCATGCAACCTGAGGCACTATCCTGGCGCATGGAGGCCGTGCAGGCTCATCCGCTGGCAGAGCTGTTGGAGTGCCCTCCGGCGACCGCAAATCTTCTCAATGGCGCGGCCCAGTGCCTCGATTTCGAAGCAGGGGAGACTGTTTTTCGCCAGTCCGGGGCCTGTCAGGGGCTTTATCTGGTGGTTTCAGGCCAGTTTCTGCGCAGGACCGAACGCCTGGAGGCGCGGCTGTCGCTTTCGCCGGCGCGTGCCGGGGACCTGGTGGAGCTGGCGGCTGCGCTGGGGGACGGTCATCACACCTACACGCTGAGCGCGCAGACTGCCGGATCAGTGCTTTTGCTGCCCATGGAGGCTCTGAGTCAGGCATTTCAGGACTATCCGCCGCTGCGCATGCGGTTGTTGGAGGAACTGGCCCGCGAGGTCTCCCGTGCCTATAACGCCTGCTGTATGAACCGCACAGTGAGGATTCGGCGGCGTGGCCCGGAAGCTTCGCTGGCGTAGAAAGGAACTTTCGCTTCATCAAATTCCCGTGCTGGGCTTTCCCAGGGCCGCCACGGAAATTGGAGGAAATCCCGGCCTTGCACCGTCAGGAAGTGCGCTATACTGCAGTTTGACCAGCGGAATAAGTATGGCCACATTCCATCCCCATCACCCCCCGGAAGATTGCATAAATTGTGAGCATCGCCATCTGCGAATGTTCTGCAATCTCACGCCCGAGGCGCTCCAGGATTACGACGGTATCGGGATCATGATGAGCCATGCCCGGGGCGCCAAGCTGTTTTCCGAGGGCGACCCGGCGCGCAATGTGTTTGTCATCTGTTTTGGCCAGGTTAAAATCTCTTCCACCTCCCGCGACGGCAAAACCATGATTCTAAAGATCGCCGGCCCCGGCGACGTGATGGGTCTGAGCGCGGTGCTGGCCAACGTTCCCCACGAAGTAACCGCCGAGGCCATCGAGCCCTGCCAGGTGAAGACGGTGCGCAAGCAGGAATTTGTTGACTTCCTCGGCCGCCACGGCATCGCCAGCATGCATGCGGCGCAGTCGCTCTCCGGCGAATACCTGACCGTCTTTCACGATGCCAAGAGGCTGGCTTTGTCGGGTTCGGCGGCGGGGCGGCTGGCCCGGCTGCTGCTGGACTGGGGACGCGCATCAGCCAACGGCAAGCCGGAGATCCGCTTTACCATGGCGCTGACCCACGAGGAGATCGCCAACATGGCCGGCACCTCGCGCGAAACCGTCACCCGGCTGCTCAACCAGTTCCGGCGCGACCAGTGGATCACCATCAAGGGTTCCAGCATGACCATCGTCAAGCCCGATCAACTGGAACGGCTGACCGCGTAATCCTCTCCCGTTTGCCCCCTTCGATTAGGCGTTTTTAACCTTTGTTGGCCTCCATCGTACAATTGTGTTGACGAGAGTCTCCAAAAGCAATACAACGCTAGCTAACGGAATCATTGAATTATCACCGCCATATGAAAAAACACACAGAAATTCTCGCTGGGTGCGCAATCGCACTCTGCATGGTGAGCCAATCGGCGAGCCAAACGGTGCGCACGAACGAATTCCGGGTAGTCGGCCCCGGTGGCGGCGGCGCCATGTTCCACCCCACCATCAACCCGCGCGATACCAGCGAAGCGCTGGTCGCCTGCGATATGACCGGGGCTTATATCAGTCATGATGGCGGCCACTCCTGGCGCATGTTCAATCTGCGCGGCACGGTTCGGTTCTTCGCCTTCGATCCTCTGCAGCCGCATGTGATTTATGCCGCCACCAGGGCCCTGTGGCGCAGTAGCGACGATGGCGAAACCTGGGATCTTGTCTGGCCCAAGCCATCCACGGTAGATGGGGTCAGCATGAACTCCGATCATGCCGACGAGACCGTCCTCTCCGCCTCCAATCCTCTGGGAGAGATCGTTGCGTTGGCCATCGATCCCGCCGACTCGCATACCCTGACTGCGGCAGCGGTCAAGGACAGCGCGGCCGCAATTTATGTATCGAAGGATGGCGGCGGCGATTGGAAGAAGGCGACGGCTCTGGCGGAGACTCCGCAAAAGATCTGGATCGACCCTCATTCCCCTGTGAAAGACCGCGATCTCTACATCGCAGGCAAAAAGAGCGTCACGGTGCGGCAGCAGGGCACGTGGCAGAGCCGGCCAGCTCCGCCAGGCGTTACCTTCGTCGATGTCAGCGCGGGCTTCTCCTCTCCGCACGGCGTCAGGTTGTACGCCGCCTCGGACGCGGAAGTCTATGTATCAAATGACGGCGCCGCAACCTGGACCGCCGTTCCCTTGCCCGGCAAGGGCGCGCGCATTGACGCCATCGCCGCCAGCCTGGATCATCCTGAATCCGCCTATCTCTCCTACCGCCATCTTCAACTGGACGGAAAATCGTGGATGGGCGTGGCGAGAACACGCGATGGCGGCCTCACCTGGGCACTGGTCTGGCAGGAAGGCAGGACAACTGCGCCCAACCTTCACGACGCATGGCTCGCGGAGCAGTTCGGCCCTGAGTGGGGCGGGAATCCACTCGCGTTGGGCGTGGCCGAGCAGGATCAAAACCTCGCCTACGGCACCGACTATGGCCGCACCATGCAGACCACGGACGGCGGCGCAAGCTGGCATGCAGTCTATTCCAGCAAGGTACAGGGCGCGGATTGGGTCAGTACCGGTCTGGACGTGACCACCAATTACGGCTATCTCTTTGACCCCTTCAATATGCACCGGCGCTTCATTCCCACCACCGATATCGGCCTGTTTCGCAGCGAGGATGACGGCCGCACCTGGACTCGGTCGATGGACGGCGTTCCGAGGGCGTGGTCCAACACCGCCTATTGGGTGGCTTTCGATCCTGAGGTTCAAGGCAAGATGTGGGGCGTAATGAGCGCAACGCATGACCTGCCCCGGCCCAAGATGTGGCGAACGCGCGGCGTGGCAACCTACAGAGGCGGGGTCTGCGTAAGCCTCGACGGTGGCAAAACGTGGAAGCCCTCCAACCAGGGGATGCCCGAGACGGCTCCGACCCACATCCTGCTCGATCCTTCCAGTCCAAAGGGGAAAAGAGTTCTCTGGGTCGCCGCCTTTGGCCGCGGAGTCTACAAGAGCACCGACGACGGCGTTACCTGGACGTTGAAGAACAATGGCATTGTGCAGCACGAGCCTTTCGCCTGGCGATTGGCCCGCGCCGCCGACGGAACCCTGTACGTGGTGATCGCGCGGCGCAGCGAAGATGGAAGCATCGGCACGGCCGGCGACGGAGCCCTCTACAAATCCACCGACGGCGCGGAGTCATGGACGCCCGTGAATCTGCCGGCGGAGAGCAACGGACCCAACGGCCTGGCCATCGATCCGCATGATCCCCAGCGCCTTTACCTCGCGGCATGGGGCCGGGCGGCCGGAACGCACGGCACGGGCGGCGGAATCTTTCTCTCCACCGATGGCGGCAACACCTGGATGACCGTCCTCGATCGCGACCGGCACGTCTATGACGTCACCATCGATCCGCGCGATGCCAACATACTCTATGCGGCGGGCTTCGAGTCCTCCGCGTGGCGTTCCAACGACCGTGGAGAGCATTGGACGCGCATCCCCGGCTACAACTTCAAGTGGGGCCACCGCGTCATGCCCGACCTTATGGATCCCGGGATGATCTACATCAGCACCTTCGGCGGAGGCGTGTGGCATGGTCCATCCGCCGGCGCCGAGGGTCATGTGGATATCGCCACTCCCGTCCTGCAGCCTGGCCATTGACCCTACCTGTTCAGGAGAATGCAATGAACCGCCGAGACCTATTGAAGACCGCGGCCATGCTGCCCTTATTTCCCGGCATCCGTGCGCTTGCTGAAGATCCCAAACATCTGTGGCAGGGTTACGAATTCGGCTCTACCTTTGCAGCCAAAGATCGCCTGGACCAGGGACCATTCGACATCGATCAGGATGACGGCTGGCAGACTATTTTATACACCACGCCCTCGGAGAAGCCTCTGCGCAACCCGGGTTTCGGGCTGCTTGGCTATACGTGGGAGGAGGGCGGACCGTCCATCGCCGTGCGCCAGGGGCGCCAGACGCTGGAAGATCATGTGGAGAAGCTGGCCAGCCTTCCTTTTGTCGACGCGCTCTACATCCGTTGCGACTGGCGCAACGTGCAGAAACAGCCCGGCCGGCTTGATCTCGACCCCGTATGGGACTTGACTCTGGCGGCCGCGAAAAGACACGGGCTGCGAGTCGCCTTTCGCATTCAGAGTTCCAATACTGCGTTTCAGCCAGGCCAGCTCGCGCTGCCTGAGTTCCTGCGCTCGCGGGTTCCGCTCGTCGCTATAGGCTCCATGGGCGCGCACGGCGGCGGCGATTTCGACAACGGAGTTAAGGGAAGTTGGATTGAGCCGCGTTACGATCATCCCGAATATCAAAAAGCGCTGGCCGAATTGAACCGTCTGCTCGCCGACCGCTTCGACGGAGATCCGCTGATTGAATTCGTAGACGTCATGCATATAGGATTCTGGGGCGAAGGCCATTTTGGCGGCTATCCCAGTCCCTTCCCCGATGCGCAGACCGCGCAGCGCACCCTCAACCAGATGGTTCGCATGCAGTTGGCCACATGGAAGAAGACGCCGCTGGCCATGAACACGCAGCCGGACATCAGCAATACAGGCAACCGCGAAGCCATTGAAATCGCGGTGCGGGGAGGCGCCTGGGTCCGCTCCGACAGCATCATTGTCGAAGAACCGATTCAAATTGAAGAACTGGCCAATCGTCCTCCCTGGCTGGCGGCAATTCTCGAAGACGGCTACTTCCGCAAGTACGACGCCGCCAAGATCGCCGTGGATGCGGCCGGAGTAAATGAGTTGGAAAATTATATGCTCCATGTTCTCGATCTAAAAGGGAACTACTGGTCGCTCTGGACCGAGTCGGAACATCTGGCCAGCTACAATCAACGCTACCCTCGCGGCTTCGAGCGCCTGCGCACCAATATGGGTTATCGGTTAAGACCCTCCTGGGTGTGGCAACGCAAGCGTTATGGTACTTCGGAACTCGTCATCACCATCTCCAACCGTGGGGTTGCGGGCGTTCCAGGCGTACTTTGGCTGACGGTGAAAAGCCCGGACGGCAGCCTCAAACTGCGCGGCTCGTTCAATCCCGGACACCCCAATGGCGGCGCTCTGCGCATGGGTTCCTTTGTCTTGCCCAAGGGCTATGTGGGAAGAATCGACCTGCTGGCGGAGATCGAAATACGGCCGGAGGTGCTGAAACCCATTGCCTGGGCCTGTGAACAGCCGCTCAACCCGGATGGTTCCATATCGATCGACGTCAAGCCGATGAACGATCCCAACTGGCGTAAGTCCATCTGAAGGACAGGCGTGATCAGCGCTTGTCCTTTAGCAGCTTAAGCGCATTGGTGCGGTACACCTTTTCCAGCACATCCGCGGGCAGGAAGAGCCCGTAAACATTCCAGCGTCCCTGGCGCGAGGCGTGCGAAGGGTAATCGAAATATTCGTCGGCCGTCTCCAGGAATCGAAAGTAAAGACGATACATCTCCACATCCGGCAAAAGGTCTGACCCGAAGAGAATGCGGTCGGCATATTGCAGAAAGAATTTGCGCGCCGTGTAAGGCTGGCGGCCAAGTTCCGCGGTGCGCGCGCTGATATCGACAGAGAAATTGGGGTAGCTGTCAAGCACCTTTGCCACATAGCTCAGGTCTTCACTGTTGCCGCCAACGTGCGCGGCCACGAAAGTTGTCTTCGGATGCCGCGCAACCACGCGGTCGCGCTGTTCCAGCAACCCGGTCCTGGAGTAGGTCGAGCCGTAAAAGCTCCAGTCCGGATGAGCCGCCAGTTCCTCGTAGCGCTCGTTGTAGCGATCGATGGGGGTAAAGAACGCGGCGGGATCGCCGGTATGCCATACGATTGGAATATTCAGTTCCGCGGCCTTGTCGAATATCGGCGCCAGCCTCTCATCGTCCAGCCGCAACAGTTCGCCGCTGGCATCCCTGATCGTTAGGCCCAGATCCTTCCACAATTTGAATCCGCAGATTCCGTGCTCTACCAAACGCTCCAACCGATCCAGGCTGAGTTGGGTAAAGTCACTGCGTTCGATGCCGTCCCAATCCATCCATCCGATGGTGGCAAAGCGGTCGGGCGCTGCTTTATGAAATAGATCGATAATCTCGATTGCGGCCTTACCCGTCAGCATGGTGATGTTGACAATCTTCTCCACGCCGCATTCATCCATGACGCGGAGCACCGCCTGCGGCGATTGCGCGTCGAGATGGCTGTGAAAGTCAATGACCGGAAATCGCGGCTTCTTGATAACAGTAACCGCGGTCTTGAGATGTGCCTGCGGTGCGTACTCTCTGAGCAGAAGGTCCACTTCAGCAGTAGCGGTTGCCATGTCGACAAACTTTTCCTTGTCGCTCGCATTCTTGCTATTCATGATTACCTCCCACCCGCCGCTCGAAAATAATTCGACGGTAACGAGTATAGTCCATAGTTATTTTTAATTCGACTCTTTATTTATTTTATTACTGTTATCGCATGATTGTCGCATTGCGGCATTTCTCGCAATGCCATGACCACCTTTTCAGCGGGCAGAAGCCAGATACTCTTTTACCAGTACGGGATAGCGGAATGATTCCGTGCCGCCCGGGCGCAGCGTGGAGAGAGCGGCGGTACGATTGCCGAAGACCGCGCAGGCTTCCGGCGTCTCGCCGCGCAGGAATGCAGCCAGGAATCCGGCGTCGAAGCTGTCGCCGGCGCCGACTGTATCCACAGGCGTGACAGAATTTGCGGGAATCTGCCAGCGCTGCTTTCCCTTCTGCACCATCGCCCCGCGCTTGCCGCACTTCACGGCCACCAGTGGAACGCGTTTGGCCAGAGCTTCCATGGCGCTCTCGGCATCGGCCTTCCCACTGATGCGGCAGGCTTCGTCGTCATTGGGCAGAAAGATATCGACGATGCCCAGCATTTCGTCGAGCGGGTCGCCCCAGCGATCCTCCGGATCGTCATTGGTATCCAGCGAGAGCGTGAGGCCCGCGGCCTTCAGTTGCCTGCAAATTCTGGGCAGGTCGGGCTGAAGCGCTTTGTGGAGGAAGAGCGAGGAAAGATGGAAGTGCCGGCCCGAGGCCAGGTAAGTCAGATCGAGGTCCGATGCCGCCATTTCGAACATGGTTCCGGGATAAGTAAGGATATGACGCTTGCCATTATGGGCCAGCAGGATGGTGACGCCCGTGGATGTGCCGCCGGAGACGCGCTTCACGCAGCTGAGGTCGACTCCTCTCTCCGCCAGCCGGTCCAGGGCGATGCTGCCCAGCGGGTCGTCCCCAAGCAGGGTGATAAAGCCGACTGAAACACCCAGCGCCGCTAAGTTGTGCGCGACAATTGCGGAAGAACTGCCCAGAGTAAGCCGGAAATCGTTGCCCAGCAACTCGCGCTCCAGCGGCATCACTTCAGGCAGTCCATAGAGAATGAGGTCCAGATTGATCTCACCGGCAATGGTTACATCGAATCGTTTCTTCATATCGTCCTATCTTGCGATTTCGACAAAGCGGCTGAGGTTGTGAGGCGCGTCGGGATTGAGGCCCTTCCGCAATCCAATACGGCTGCCGAGCAATTGCCCCCACACCACATAAACGATCAGGCGGGCAAGTTCAGGCACAGGTAGAGCCAGTTCAATGGACAGATCGGCAGAGCGCCGCACTTCGGGCGATATGCGATTTGCAATGGCCAGGGTGCATCCCCCCAGATCCTTCATCTCCAGCAATACCGCGCTCTCTTCCGCGTAACCCGTCTCGGAGAGCAACGCCCCCACCAGAGCCTTCTCCGACACAATGGACTTGGGTCCATGGCGAAATTCAAGCGTCTGAAAGAACTGGGCATAGGTCGACGAAGACTCCATGACTTTAAGCGCCGTCTCGGATGCAATGGGGTACAGCGCGCCTTGTCCGAGAAAGGCCGCGTCCTCGAACGGCCGTTGCGCAAACTTTTCGATCTGTGGGCCGTAGACGGGAAGTAGTCCGGCCAGGGCCGCGGGCAGCGCGTGCAGCGCCTCCACAAACGCATCCTGCCTGGCCAACCGCGCCGCGATATATTGCAGCGCCAGCAGCATGGAGGTGAATGATGGAAGTCATCACGATGCTCTCCTCCGTCACCGGCAGTTTCAGCGTGCGCTTGCTGAGCTTGGCCAGTTCGTTGCCATCGCAGGTAATGCCAGGAATTCTATGCCGCGCTGCCTGAGGAATTCAGCTACGCGCAGAATTTCGGAGGTATGCCCTGAACGCGAGATCAGAACCGGGAAGACGGGGGCCTGTTCGACGGGAAACACCAGCTTGGGAAACAGAAGTATTTCGGAGGCAGGCAAAGCCCGCGCGGGAACGCCCGCCAAAATCGTCATCGAGGCTGCGGCGGCCTGCGCCAGATAGTAACTGGTGCCGCAGCCGACGTAAGATCCACTCATGAGTACGCGGGTCTTTGTCACCGGCCAGCGGTTTCAGGTCAACTGTGTCTAATGTGTGCAGGCAGCGGCGCCAAACCTCGGGCTGATTTAAGATCTCGCGTAGTGTTGTTGCTCCGGGTTCCATCCAGGCTCCATTGAGATATGTTCGTTCTCGGGCCAGAACAGGTATCGCCTGCTCCGTGATGAAATCTTCGGTTTTTTTTACACGAAGTTCCTACACTATCGTGCAGTCAAAAGAAATAATAGCATATAAACAGCAAATATAACGTAACAAAACACGCATCCGGGGTGCTATTATATTGTCAAATTTAAATTCCCCGCAGACCGCGAATCTGAGCTTGCGGATGGGAATGAGCCCTGATAGCCTGAGCCGACGGCGCTATCAATGGTTTGTTCAGGGTGTCGGAATTCATAGGAAAGTTGTGTTCAAATTGATAGCGTCAGTATATTGACCCGCTGCTTTGCCCCTACCTGGCCCCCCCGCACGATTTCCGATCCAGCGGTGGGTACGCGCCATCATGCCATTCATGTGCATTTTCTCTTTTGGAGCTAAACCATGACGCAGCAGTCTAATTCGAATTCCGCACCCGCCGGCGCTGGGCCGGTTCGCCTCCATCGCGCACTGGGCTTGTGGAACCTCATCATCATCGGCATGGTCATCATCCAGCCGACCGCGCCCATGGGCATCTACGGCGTCATCAGCAACAAGGCCCATGGCCACGTTGTCACCACCATCTTCATCGCCATGATCGCCATGCTTTTTACGGCCATCAGCTATGGCCGCATGGCGAGGGTCTATCCCAGCGCCGGATCGGCCTACACTTACGTCGGCCAGGAGATGCACTCCGCCCTCGGCTACGTCGTCGGCTGGGGCATGGTGATGGATTATCTCATCAATCCCCTCATCTGCACGGCCTTCTGCGCCAAGGCCGCGATGAATATCCTGCCGGGTATCTTAAATATGATCCCGGCCTTACGAATATCTCCCCAGCCTTCCTTTACGTCTGGATTCTCTTCTTCGCCGGCTTCTTCACCTGGACGAACCTGCGCGGCATCAAGACCTCGGCGCAGTTGAATGAGGCCCTGTGCGCCGGCATGGTCGTTGTTGTCCTGCTCTTCCTGGGCTGCGTGATCCGCGCGGTCTGGCGGCATTCACCACGATCCCGGACTTCTTTACCCATCCCTTCTATGATCCGGCCAACTTCCAGTCCTCCAGCATCTTTGCCGGAACCTCGGTAGCTGTGCTCACTTACATCGGTTTCGACGCCATCTCCACCTTCTCTGAGGAGGTTCGGAATCCGCGCCGCAACATCCTGCTGGCCACGGTTCTGGTCTGCCTCATCACCGGCCTGCTCTCCGGGCTGGAAGTCTACGCGGCGCAACTCATCTGGGGATCGAAGCCCTTCTCCAGCGATAACGTCGAGTCGGCCTTTGCCCTGGTCTAGCGGCAAGGCCGGCGGCGTCGTGCTCTTCCAGATCGTCAACTTTCACTCTGCTGATCGCCAACATGGGCTCCGGGATGGGCTCGCAACTTGCCGCCGGACGGCTTCTCTATGGCATGGGACGGGGCAATGCGCTTCCCAAATCGTTTTTCGGCGCCATCGAGCCCAAACACCGCGTTCCCCGCAACAACATTCTGCTGTCGGAGCCTTTGCGCTTGCCGGAGCCGGCCTGCTGGAGTTCTTTGCCAGCCGCCTGGGCGGAGGCGCCTACGAGATCGGCGCGCAGTGCCTCAACTTCGGCGCCTTCATCGCCTTCATGGGCGTCAATGCCGCGGCCTTCGTCCACCTGTGCCGTAACCGGGAAAGCAGAAATCCCATCGCTCTGTCCTTCGATCTGTCCGTTCCTCTCCTTGGCTTTCTCATCTGCGCCGTCCTCTGGTTCAGTGTAAGCCACTCGTCGATGGTGCTGGGCGGCCTGTGGTTGGTGATCGGCATTGCCTACGGAGCAGTGCGCACCCGCGGCTTCCGCGCCGAACTGGTCAACTTCGATATTCCCCCGGACGAGGTCTGAGAAACTCGCATTGCAGTAACCCTGAAATTGCAATAACCGAAGCAGTATAAGTGAAAGGGGATTACAACCGTGATGGCCAATGTAAACTCTTCTACGGCTGGGTCAGTATCCGCCGATTCTTCAGCCAAGCGCGGCTACAACTTTTTCCTGCTCGTAATCGCGGGCCTGGGCGGCCTGCTGTATGGGATGGACTTCGGCATCGTTGCCGGCGCGCTGCCCTATCTGGCGGCTACCTCGCGCCTTACCGCTGCCGAGCTTTCCATTATCGTGGCGGCCATGATGCTGGGCGGCGTCTTCTCCACGCTCTTCGCCGGTATGTTGGCCGACTGGATGGGCCGCAAGCGGCTGATGAACCTGTGCGGCCTCATCTTTGTCGTCGCCATTCCCATGATCGCCCTTTCGCATGGCTATGCGCCGCTGTTCTTTGGCCGCCTGCTGGAGGGCATCAGCGCCGGATTGATCGGCGTGGTGATTCCGCTGTATCTAGCCGAGTGTCTGGCGGCCTCGGAGCGGGGCAAGGGCACGGCCGTCTTTCAGTGGCTGCCCACCGCGTCCATGCTCTTCGCGGCCCTGATCGGCATCTACTTCAGTTATCACGTGCTGGCGGTAGAAAAGACCGGCGACGCTGCAGCCCTGTTCGCCTACAAGGATCACGCATGGCGCAACCTCTTCTGGGTTGCGCTGCCTCCCGGCATCCTGTTTTTCCTGGGCAGCCTGATCGTCTCCGAATCGCCGCGCTGGCTTTTCAAACGCGGCAAGAAGGAGCAGGCCCATGCAGCCCTGTTGCGCTCCCGCACCCCCCAGCAGGCCGCCCGCGAATTACACGAGATGGAAGAGATGGCGCAAAGGGCCTCCACCGTCAGCGCCACCGGCAAGAAGGTAAAAGAGCCGCTGTTGCGCCGCAAGTACGTGGTGCCCTTCGTGCTGGCCTGCCTGGTCCTCTTCTGCACCCAGACCACAGGCATCAATTCGATCATCGCCTATAACGGTCCCATCCTGCAGCAAAGCGGACTCTCCGATCTGTATTCCCACTGGGGTCTGGTCATTTTCATGTCCATGAACTTCCTATTTACCTTCGTGGGCCTGGTGCTGGTAGATCGCAAGGGCCGCAAGTTCCTGCTCACCATAGGCACCAGCGGCATCATTCTTTCTTTGGTGGGCGTGGGCATTCTGTTTCTGCACACTGAAAAATTCAGCCTGGACACGAGCGCCCAGGTGCAGGTACCATGGTGACTCCCAACCAGGATTTGACCCTGCGCTTCGACCGCGACCAGGCCAACCGGCTGCTGGCCGCCCAGGGCGGCACAGGTAAGCAGATTGACGCCGCCCGAGCCTCGCTGGCCATCATCTACTCCTACGGCGATTACGCCGCCGCCACCAGCTTTGTGCGATCCGACGACCCGGCCGCGCGGCCCATCGAGATCACTCGCGACAGTTGCGTTCCGGCCAATAAGGTTGTTGCTTTCTTCAAAAATCCCCTGGGCAATCTGGACGCCGCGCAGACTGCTCCGCTGAAGATCGAGAAGGCTCTGATCGGCCAGGTGCCCGGACGAGAGCCACGGCTGGTGGGTCGCCCTGGGCTTGTTCCTGTTCATGGGCTTCTACGCCATGGGACCGGGCGTGTGCGTATGGCTCGCCCTCTCGGAGTTGATGCCCACCCGCATCCGCTCCAACGGCATGAGCATTGCCCTGGTCCTTAACCAGTTGGCCTCCACCACGCTGGCCGGCATCTTTCTGCCCTTCGTCAGCAAGCACGGCTACTCCTCGATCTTCTTCCTGTTCGCCGCCTTCACGATAATCTACTTCATCGTTTCAGCGTTCTTCCTGCCCGAGACCAAGGGCAAGACGCTGGAAGAGATTGAAGCCTATTTTGAAGCGCACGGCTAATAAATTTTCACCGAATTGGAGGATATGTGTGATGAAACTAACGCGTTTAAGCTTTGCATTGACGCTCATGTTTGCTTGGCAAGCGGCTTGGCTTGCGTGCGCAGCGCACGGACAGTCCGTGCCCTCTCAGCCTGACTTGATTAACGGCGGAAATCTTGCCGTTGAAGCATTTGACGACGGTTCTTACGCCTTACGGTCAACGGCGATTACCGGAGATGTTTTGCGTTCAGTAGTGGAGGCCGATACGGCCGCGTGGAACGCTTAAATCCTCGCTTTATCCCCGGCATTTGAAATCGATTGCAGCGTTTGACGATGAGTTGGGATCGGGCCATCTGCTTGACGGTAACCCATACCGGGTTGCCAGACACGCCCGACCTGATCTGCGAGTTTCGCGTGTATGATAACCAGCCCTGGGGAGATATCCGGGTGAGCATGAATAACACCACCGGAGGAATCCATTGAGGTGCATGCCATTCGCGTGGTGAAGAGCACAGCAGGCGCTGTGTTGCGCTTGAACGGGCCTGACTCGGCAGACCGCGTTCTCTCCGACAGCTTCAGTGAAGATACGCCGCAGATGAGGCTGATGGATCTCGGCGAGGCGGACGATGGCGTCCACCGGGCGTTCGGAAGCCAACTCATTTACAACCGGCGGAGCGGACAGAGTTTCTTCCTGGGAGTTCTGTCTGCTGACAAATTTGCTTACCGTATTCCACCTGCTAAGCTCAGAACGGCCTGATGCGCATTTGCTTTCCTACGATGTTGCGGATACCGGAACCAACGAGGCATTGCAAGACCAGAGTAAGGATTATCCGCCTGATAATATCGTTCCATTCCGTCTCCAGGTGCCTGCCGGAAAGAGCCTCGGCTCGGAGCGGCTGATATTCGCAATCGGGTCAGACTATCATGGGCAGCTCGAGAACTACGGGCGAGCCATTCGCATTCTCTACAAGCCGCCTGTTTCCACGCCGACCCCCATCGGCTGGTGGAGTTGGACGGCTTACTACCGCGGTGTGACCCAGAATATGATGCTTACTAATGCCGCGTGGATGGCGCAGAATCTCGAGTCGCTTGGATATCGATACTTCTAGATAGATGAAGGGTACCAGTATGCGCGGGGTGAGTACGCCACTGTAGATGCCAATGCGTTTCCTCGGGGCATGGGGTATGTGGCCCATCAGGCGGAGAATCAGGGAATCACGTTTGGACTGTGGGTGGCGCCGTTCCAGGTATCGGAACGTTCCTGGGTCTATGAGCACCATAAGGACTGGCTGGTGCACAACCTGGCTGGGGAACCGATTCACATCGGCACGGTCGGTGGGGAGTTCAATCGAGCTGTATGTGCTGGATACCACCAATCCCGGCGCGCAGGAGTATCTGCGCTACACCTATCGCACCCTGGCAAAAGACTGGGGTGTGCGCTTCATCAAGATGGACTTTATGGATTCGGCGTCGGTGGAGGGAGTTCGCTACCGCCCCAACACCACGGCGCTGGAGGCGCTGCGCGTCGGCCTGCAGATCATTCGGGAGACGGTGGGGAACGACGTGATGCTCGATAAGGATGGCAGCCCCATGCTCACGCCGGTGGGGATTGTGAATACCGGCCGTATCTCGCAGGACACCGGGCACACCTTTGGATCCACACGCGATGCCGCGACGGGCATAGCGGCGCGCTACTATATGCACCGCAACTTCTTCGTCTCCGATCCGGATGCGTTTACCGTCTCCAAGCAGGTTGTCCTTGACAGGGGATGGCATGGCGGCAAGGTTCCGCTCACTCTGGACGAGGCGGAGGCTTCCATCGCGCTTTCAGCCGTTTCGGGCGGCATGTTCGAGATCGGGGATGATCTGCCCACTTTGGGCTCTTCGCCGGATCGAGTTGCTTTGGTGAAAAATTCTGACCTGCTCGACATGGCCCGGCTGAGCCGCGCATCCTTTCCGGTGGACTTGATGACCTACCGGCCGGAGGACAAACAGCCCAGTATTTTCCTGTTGAAAGAAGACTCGCGGCAGCAGATCCTCACCGTCTTCAACTGGACCGAAGAAGCGCGCAGCCACACGTTTACGAAGGCCGATATGGGGCTGAAGGCGAGCAGTACCTATACAGCTTCCGATGTGCTCCGCGGCGCCGTCGTGCCGATCGCAAACGGTACGTTCGGGATGAATCTGCCGCCGCATTCCGTTCGTATGCTCAAGCTGATCGACACATCCATCCCCGAGACGGGGCCCGACTTTGAACCGCATGGGCCGGCTGCCGGGCTGGTTGGTGATCTCCTGGAGTTCCATGCCGCTGCAGGCAGTGCCGATGCGCCGGCGCTGGAGTACCACTGGGTGTTTGGCGACGGCGTGAGCGCGGATGGCGCGGATGTTTCGCACACCTACACACTGGCCAGCCAATATACGGTAACCGCCACGGCCACCGGTTTAAACGGGCGTACCACGCAGAAGACGCTCGGCGTCTCTATCACGGGTAGGATACACACGGCTGTCAACCCTAACTCGACGGTGAGGTATAGCGGTGCGAACTAGGGTGTTTTTGGAACACACGTAGACTTTTCAAAGTCTTGAAACGCGGCTTTTACTTCCACCCGGCGGTGAAGACCTGCCGCCGGGGGCCCCGGTTGAGGAAAAAGCCAATTGAATGCATGGTTGCGGTCTACACCAATTCCGATAATGCGATAGCTTGCTTTGATAGGAGAACTCCGCATCTATAATGCAATTGCGCTCACTGCGAGCTCAGAAGGCTCTCTTTGCAGCGGGAGTCCACGTCCGTTGGAGGATATCTGTGATGAAAAGTGCGCGTTTGAATTTTGGGTTGCTACTTATGCTCCCTTCGCTGCCGATCTGGCTTGCAAGCGGAGCGCACGGACAGTCCGCGCCCTCCTCGGCCAACTCGATTCGCGGTGGAAGTCTAACCGTTGAAGCATTCGACGACGGCTCTTACGCTCTACGGTCAACGGCGATTCCCGGAGATGTTTTGCGCTCGGAGGTTGAGGCCGATACGGCAAGGGGGACGCTTAGATCTTCACAGTACCCCCGGCATTTGAAATCCATTGCCCCGTTTGAAGATGAGTTGGGATCGGGCCATCTGCTCACAGTGATTCATACCGGGCTGGCCGGCAAGCCCGACCTGGTCTGCGAGTTTCGGGTGTATGACGATCAGCCCTGGGGAGATACCCGGGTGACCGTACGCAACTTAACGTCGCAATCCATCGAGTTGCATGCGATTCACGTGGTGAAGAGCAGCACGGGCGCTGTGTTGCAGTTGAACGGGCCCGCGGCAGAAGACCGCGTTCTCTCCGACAGCTTCAGTGAAGATACCCCTCAGTTGAAGATCATGGATCTAGGGAATGTAGACAATGGCCTCCACGTGGGCTTCGGGAGCCAGCTCATTTACAACCAGAAGAGTGGGGAGAGTTTCTTCATGGGAGCGCTCTCGGCCGACAGGTTTCTTGCAATCTTCCACCTGCTGAGTCCGGGATGGCCCAAACCGCATTTGCTTTCCTACGATGTTGCAGATACCGGAACCAACGAGGCGCTGTGGAACCGGGACCATAGTAACGAGAATCCACCTGGAAATATTGTTCCACTCCGCCTTGAGGTGCCTGCTGGGGAAAGCCTCAGCTCGGAGCGGCTGATGTTCGCGATTGGCTCCGATTATCATGCACAGCTTGAAAATTATGGGCGAGCCATTCGCATTCTTTTGAAACCGCCTGTTTCCATTCTTAGCCCCATCGGCTGGTGGAGCTGGGCGGCTTACTATGGTGGTGTAACGCAAAATACGATGCTCACCAATGCCGCGTGGCTGGCGCAGAATCTCAAATCGCTTGGGTATCGATACTTCTTTGTGGATGCGGGGTATCAGTATGCAGTAGGAGAGTACACCACTGCCAATGGAAGGACGTTTCCCAGGGGCATGGCCTATGTAGGGCATCGGGTGGAGGATCAGGGGCTTACATTTGGATTGTGGGTGGCGCCGTTCGAGGTATCGGATCGTTCCTGGGTCTATGAGCACCATAAGGACTGGCTGGTGCACAACCTGGCGGGGGTACCGATTCACATCGACAGGCAAAGCGGAGATGAAGAGCTGTATGTGCTGGACACGACCAATCCGGGGGCGCAGGATTATCTGCGCTACACCTACCGCACCCTGGTAAAGGACTGGGGTGCGCGCTTCATCAAGATGGACTTTATGGATTCCTCGGCGGTGGAAGGAGTTTACTACCGTCCCAACACCACGGCGCTGGAGGCGCTGCGTATCGGTCTGCAGATCATTCGGGAAACGGTGGGGAACAATGTGGTACTCGACAAGGATGGCAGTCCCATGCTCACGCCGGTGGGGATTGTGGATACCGGCCGTATCTCGCAGGACACCGGGCACACCTTTGGAGCTACACACGACGCCGCGACCGGCATTGCGGCGCGCTATTATATGCACCGCAACTTCTACTTCTCCGATCCGGATGCCTTTACCGTCTCCAAGCAGGTCATCGAGGGCCGTGTCTGGCATCACAACAAGGTGCCGCTGACGCTGGACGAGGCGGAGGCTTCCATCGCGCTTTCAGCCGTTTCGGGCGGCATGTTCGAGATCGGGGATGATCTGCCCACTTTGGGCTCTTCGCCGGATCGAGTTGCTTTGGTGAAAAATTCTGACCTGCTCGACATGGCCCGGCTGAGCCGCGCATCCTTTCCGGTGGACTTGATGACCTACCGGCCGGAGGACAAACAGCCGAGTATTTTCCTGCTGAAAGAAGGCTCGCGGCAGCAGATCCTCACCGTCTTCAACTGGACCGAAGAAGCGCGCAGCCACACGTTTACGATGGCCGATATGGGGCTGAAGGCGAACAGCCCCTACACGGCGGCCGATGTGCTGCGGGGCGGCCCTGTGCCCATCGAAAACGGCGCGCTCTCGATCACTCTGCCGCCGCATTCCGTTCGTATGCTCAAGCTGATCGACACATCCATCCCCGAGACGGGGCCCGACTTTGAACCGCATGGGCCGGCTGCCGGGCTGGTTGGTGATCTGGTGGAGTTCCATGCCGCTGCAGGCAGTGCCGATGCGCCGGCGCTGGAGTACCACTGGGAGTTTGGCGACGGCGTGAGCGCGGATGGCGCGGATGTTTCGCACACCTACACACTGGCCAGCCAATATACGGTAACCGCCACGGCCACCGGTTTAAACGGGCGTACCACGCAGAAGACGCTCGGCATTTCTATCACGGGCAGGATACACACGGCTGTCAACCCTAACTCGACCGAGAGATACAGCGAGGGGAAGTAAGGCATTAGGCCAGAGCGAAACCACGATAACCGTGTCCGGAAAAAACTGCATCGTGGTTTCGCTGCAACACTACTCTATTGAGCGATGGGAACGGGGGTCAGAACAGTCTCCGGCGCATTTGCCGCTCCTGCGGCGGGACCGTGCCAGACTCCGCCGCCGTATGTAGTGATGTAGATCTGGGTGGGATCGTTGGGGTCGAGAATGACGCGGTGGCCCCACTTGAAGTCGTATCCCTTGATGCGTTCCCAATGAGCGCCGCGGTCGGTGGAGCGATAGGCGGCAGCGTCAAAGCCGCAGATGTAGAGCGTGTCGGGATGTTGGGGATCGATAGTCAGGTCGTAGACGTGCTGCGATTTCGTGAAGAGGGCGCGCCACGTCTTGCCGCCGTCGTCAGAGGCATAGACACCGCCGTTCCGGTCGGCGCTATCGCCCTCCTGTCCCCATGCCGTCAGGTAGAGGCGCTGCGCATCGCGCGGGTCGATCTCCAGGGCGGTTGGGCCTGTGACGCCTGAGGGAAGGTCAACCCGCTGCCAGTGTTCCGCCTTGTCCGTGGAGCGATAGAGGGCTCCGGCGAGAGAAGGGGAAATGTCTTGTTTCTCGCTGCGGCGAGCGACAACCAGATACAGAGAGCCGTCCTGGGAGAGAGTGATGCGCCAGGCGAAGGGTTCGTCGCCAACGATGCCATTATTCTTCTGCGTCCAGCTTTTGCCGTTGTCGGTTGACTTATAGACGCCGCGGCCAAAGGCGCAGACGTACAGAGTGCGGTTGCCGGCGGGGCTGGAGGGATCGAGAAGGATGTGGGTAATGGAGTCATCTGGAAGGCCTGTATTGCTCGGTTGCCAGTGGTTGCCGCCATCGTTTGAGACGGCAACGCCGCCTCTGAAGCGCAGGACGCTGCGGTTTCGCCACATCTTGGGCCGCGGGAGATCGTGGGTGCCGCTGAAGGCGCCCCAGATGACGCCGCGCTGCGTGGGGTCGAAGGCCAGCCAGTAAGTGGTGTTGCGCCAGCTCTCGGGAACGCCTTCGGTGCTGCTCCGCCAGGATTGGCCGCCGTCAGTGCTCTGGAAGAGACCCATGTCAGTGTTGTCCATGTAGATGTGCTGCGAGTCGAAGGGGTCGAACTGCACGCCGTAGTTGGTGGTTACATCCAGACCGCGGGAGGTCCAACTGCCGTCGGAGAGTTGCCTGGAGTTCATCTCCTGCCAGGTCGCGCCGCCGTCGAGGGTGCGATAGGTGCGAAAGAGATCGGTCGCGTAGACTACGTCGGGATTGGTGGGCGCCACACCGAGGCTATACGGCGAGTCGAACCAGATGTCGTCGCTGCCCTGCTTGGCGCGCTTCTCGATCCAGGTTGCGCTCAGGTTGGCTGCGGGATGATTCGATTCCTTGAAGACAATCTTCCACGTCTTGCCGCCGTCCGTTGTCTTGGCGATGCCGTTGAACAGGTTCTCTTTGCCCTCGCCTATTTGAAGACCCCGGAAGCCGACATAAGCTACCTCCGGGTGGAGATCGCTGGCGGCGATGACTTCAAAGCGCCCGGATGTCTGCTGCAGAGCGGGTGTGACTGATCCCCAGTGCAGGCCGGAGTCCTGGGAGAGATAGACCTTTCCGTCCCTGCTGGTCGCGTAGATCCATACTGAGTTGCCGGATCGCGCTGCGCTGGCTGCTCTGAAGCTGGTTGCAATGCTGCCTAGTTCAGTGTTACTGCCATCGGAAGCGATGCGCCACGCCGCCGAGCCGGAGACGGCAATCAGGCCGGAGTCCTGCGTAGCGAGAAGCAGAACGTGTTGAGGCAGAGTGGCGAGGTGGCTCCAGGAGGCGCCGCCGTCCGCAGAGGAGACGATGACGGCGGGTTGGCCTCTCTGCTCAAAGGATAGATAAAGATGCTCCGGGCTTCCCGGGCTGTGCTGAGGAGCGATGGCGATGGCGGAGATATCTCCGCCGGGGTAGGCGGGATCGCTGGAGGTCAAGCTGTAGTCGGAGTGGTCGCCGATTTGATGCTCGATGGTGTTGCGGGCAGGGTTGGGGAATAGCATCTTCCAGCTCTGGCCGGAGTCGCTGCTCTTCCAGAGGGCTGCATTCCCGGCATAGATAACCTGCGGGTCCACAGGATCGAAGGCAAAAGCATCGATGCCGCCACGGAGATTGAACATGCGCCAGGACTGGCCGTTGTCGCGCGTAACGTAGCCGCCGGTCATATCGCAGTGCTCCACCACAAGTTGAGAATCGTGAGGGCTGATGGTGGGGGCAATCATGGTGCCGCCGCCGCCGGGGCCTACGATCTTCCAACTGTTTGCTTTCGGCCCCTGGGCGAGGCTGGCAAGCGAAGTGAGCAACAGCAGGACTGCAAGACCTAGTATTTGTGACCTATGTGTATTCAGTTTCATCGGCGCCACTCTCCATTTCCTGGTTCCCTGATAAATTCGCAGGCTTTGACGTCTCGAATATTGGCCTGCTCAATTCTCCATGAATTATAAACGAGCACCAAAGATCATGTATGCGCAGGTCCATCGATTGCTCCATGAAATATGGCTTTCATCTTGATTCCAATATCGATCGCGCCTGGATTTGAACCGCTCCCAGCCATCATGGCGTCCGGTGGGCGATGGGAACGGGGGTCAGGATGGTCTCCTGTGCATTCGCATCGCCGGCGGCGGGACCGTGCCAAACGCCGCCGCCGTATGTGGTGATGTAGATCCGGGTGGGGTCGTTGGGATCGAGGATGATGCGGTTGCCCTGCTTGAAGTCGTAGCCTTTGATGCCTTCCCAATGAGCGCCGCGGTCGGTGGAACGGTATGCCGCTGTGTCAGAGCCGGTGAAGTAAAGCGTGTCGGGATGCTGGGGGTCGATAGTCAGATCGTAGACGTGCTGCGCTTGCGTGAAGAGGGCTCGCCACGTCTTGCCGCCGTTATCGGATGCAAAGACGCCGCCGTTCTGGTCAGCCCAATCGCCCATTTGTCCCCATGCCGTCAGGTAGAGGCGCTGCGGGTCGCGTGGATCGATCTCCAGGCCGGTGGGGCCGGTGACGCCTGCGGGAAGGTCAACCCGCTGCCAGTGCTCCGCCTTGTCCGTGGAGCGATAGAGGGCACCAACGCCGGATGGGGAATGGTTGTAACCCTCGTTGCGGCGGGAAACGACCAGGTACAAAGAGCCGTCCTGCGAAGCAGTGATGCGCCAGGCGAGCGGTTCGTCGCCGGCAATGCCGTCGTTCTTTTGCGTCCAGCTTTTGCCGTTGTCGGTTGACTTGTAGACGCCGCGGCCAAAAGCGCAGGCATACAAGGTACGGCTGCCGGCGGGGCTGGAGGGATCGAGAAGGATGTGGGTGATGGAGTCCGGCGGAATGCCGGTATTGCTCGGCTGCCAATGGTTGCCGCCATCGCTAGAAACAGCTACGCCGCCTGTAAAGCGCCGCACGCCGCGGCCGCGCCACATCTTGGGGTGAGGGAGATCGTGGGTGCCGCTGAAGGCGCCCCAGATCAGGCCGCGCTGCGTGGGGTCGAAGGCCAGCCAGTAAGTGGTGTTGCGCCAGGGTTCGGGAATGCCCTCGGTGCTGCTCCGCCAGGATTGGCCCCCATTGGTGCTCTGGAAGAGACCCATGTCAGTGTTGTCCATGTAGATGTGCTGCGAGTCGAAGGGGTCAAACTGCACGCCGTAGTTGGTGGTTACATCCAGGCCGCGGGAGGTCCAACTGCCGTCGGAGAGTTGCCTGGAGTTCATCTCCTGCCAGGTTGCGCCGCCGTCGAGGGTGCGATAGGTGCGAAAGAGATCGGTCGCGTAGACTACGTCTGGATTGGTGGGAGCAACACCCAGGCTGTCCGGCGCATCGAACCAGATGTCGCGGCTGCCCTGCCTGGCGCGCTGCTCGATCCAGCTTCCGCTCAGGTTGGCGGCAGGTTGGGTCGATTCCTTAAAGACAATCTTCCATGTCTGGCCGCCGTCCGTTGTCTTGGCGATGCCGTTGAACAGGTTCTCCTTGCCCTCGCCTATTTGCAGGCCTCTGAAGCCGGCATAGGCGGTCTCCGCGTGGCGTTCGCAGGCGGCGATAGCTTCAAAGTTGCCGGAACTCTGTCCGAGTGCGGGTGTAACAGTTTTGAAATGCAGGCCTGAATCCTCGGAGAGATAAACTTTTCCATCCCGACCGGTTGCGTATATCCAGACCGCGTCGCCGGAGCGTACAGCGCTGGCTGCTCTCACTTCTGTTGCGATGCTGCCTAGTTCGGTGATGACGCCATCGGGGGCGATGCGCCAGGCCGCGGAGCCGGAGATGGCGATCAGGCCGGAGTCCTGCGGGGTGAGGAGCAGTACGTGTAGGGGCAGGGTGGCGAGCCGGCTCCAGGAGATGCCGCCGTCCGCGGATGTGACAAGAACAGCTCCATCGGCGCCCGCTTCGATAGCGGAGTGGCCACTTGGCTGAAAGGAAAGATAAATATGCTCCAGGCTTCCTTGGCGATTCTTCCGGCTGCTCTCAGGAACAATGGCAATGGCAGTGATATCTCCGCCGGGGTAGGCGGAATCGCTGGAGGTAAGGCTGTAGTTGGCGCGATCGCCGAGATCATGCTCGATAGTATTGCGGGCAGGGTTGGGAAAGAGCATCCTCCAGCTCCGCCCGGAGTCGCTGCTCCGCCAGAGGGCGGCATTCGCAGCGTAGATCACCTTGGGATCCACAGGATCGAAGGCGAAGGCAGCGATCCACTCGCGGAGATTGAACATGCGCCACGACCGGCCACCGTCATGCGTGATGTAATCATCGGTCATGTCGCTATGCTCAACCACGATCTGGGAATCGTGAGGGCTGACGGTTGGGAAATACGTGGTGCCGCCACCGCCGGGGCCGATAATTTTCCAGCGGTTCGCACCTGGCCGCTGAGCGGGGCTGGCAGGCACAATGAGTAACATCAGGATGGCAAAACCTGATATTTGTGTCATAAGTGTATTCAGCTTCATCTGTGCTATTCTCCATTTCCTGGCATCCTGATAGACCTGCAGGTATTGACGCATCGGATATTGGCCTGTCCAAGCCGCTAAAAAGAATTATAAACGGATGCTAAAGATTATATATACTAATGATTTGCTTGGCAGGACGCAACAATCGTGCGGCGCGGCTACGCTCTTTGTAGACAGCCCCGAATGAAAGGTGAGGATTATGAAGAAATGCTTTTTCTGTGCACTGTTGCTGGTAGAATCACTCTTCGCGATCTGTTGGCCTCTAGCAGCTCAAGTGAAGGTATGGCAAGGCACACTTACTTTGCCAACGTATCAAGAGGGACAGCCTGATCCGAACCCGCCTTTCGATATCTATGCAACCAACCGCATCAACTATCCCTATACAATGAGAACGAACCTGACCGGCGTGAAGGCGGACCACGCATGGCGCGCCATATTTCTTGAAAACGAGTATCTGAAGTGCACGATGCTGCCTGATTTCGGTGGCCGCCTTTATACCTGCGTCGATAAGACCAGCGGCCAGCCGATGTTCTATGCCAACCCTTCAATCAAATTGGCGCAGGTTGGGTATCGCGGAGCATGGGCGGAATTCGGCGTGGAATTCAACTTCCCCGTCTCGCATAACTGGGTCATCGGTATCACCGGTGGATTTTGCCTATGCGGCTCATGATGACGGCAGCGCTTCGGTATGGGTGGGCAATATCGATCGGGTATACGGAATGCAATGGAGAGTGGAACTGGTATTGAAACCTGGCTCAACACTACTGGAGCAGCGTGTAACACTGTATAACCGCAGCGATCTTCGCCACCGCTACTACTGGTGGAACAACGCGGCAGTGGAGGTTTGGGACGATTCGCGCATCGACTACCCGATGCGATATGTCGCTTCGCATGGGTTCACTGACGTCTATCGCTGGCCCATCGACCCGCAAGGTAGAGACCTGAGTTTAATCAAGGATCAGACCAATGGGCCGGTGTCGCTCTTTGTGCATGGGAGCCATGAGCCATTCATGGGAGTCTGGAATCCGAAGACGCAGGCGGGAACGGCTCATCTACGCGGAGTATCGGGACCTGCCGGGGAAGAAAATCTGGTCGTGGGGCGCCGATGCGGCGGGCCTTGACTGGCGCAAGGCGCTCTCAGACAACAACAGCGCCTATGTCGAAGTGCAGGCGGGACTATTCCGCAATCAGGAGACGTTCGCATTTCTTGAACCTGGACAGACCATTCACTTTAGCGAATACTGGATGCCCGTGCGTGGAACGGGTGGAATCTCCCGTGCGAACAAGGCCGGCATAGTTTATTTCAAGTCCGCATGGCTCCCAGGTATCGGTTGCTTTGAATGTGAATGAACGTCTCGCGGGCGCGCAGATTTTTCTGACGCAGAATGGAACTGCTCTCTGGAGTGGAACCGTCGATCTGGCGCCGGAAAAAACCTGGTCGCAATCTGTCTCTTCCAAAGATGCCGCCAAGGTGACCTTTGAATTGAAAGACAGTACCGGCCGCACGCTGTTGAAGCATACCGATGGCGAGTACGACTGGGACCCGGAATCGACGATCAAAGTAGGTCACCAGCAGGAAACGCACATTCCACAACCGGCGAACCGATCGGAAGACGACTGGCTGCAGGCGGGCCAGGACCAGGAGTTGAACGGCAAGGTTGTGCTCGCGCTTGGCGCCTATGAGAACGCACTGGATAAATATCCACAGAGTCATTCGCTCCAGGTTGCCGCGGGAAGGCTGGCTGTGTCGCTCCAACGGTATGAGGAAGCGGAACATTTGCTTCAGCTTGCGCAAAAGCGTGACACGCCCAATTCCGAGATTGCCTATTACCTGGGAATTGCCGAAGAAAACCTGGAACACACTCGCGAGGCGGAGACATCCTATGAGATTGCTTACCGTCAAGCCGGTCTGCGTGGGCCGGCTGCGATGAGGCTGGGAGAACTGCGGGCGAGAGAAGGTAACCTGCAGGACACGGCTTCCTTCTTGAAGGCTGCTACGGCAGCGCAGCCGGCTAATCTTCGCGCGCTGGAGGAGTTGGAAGCAGTCTTGCGCGCGCTGGGCGAGGACTCGGAAGCAGACCGTTTGGCAAACCTCGGTCTGGTCGCGGACCCGACGAGCGACTTTCTGAAGGAAGATACAGGGAAACCGGACCTGCAGCACCTGGCGGCGGATCCTTATCGCGTCCTGCGTGTGGCGGCAGAGTACATGCAACTAGGTCTCTATAGAAAGGCTTTGGAAGTTCTCGATCGAAGCTATTTGCCTGTAGCTGCGGACCAGAGTGAGCCTGGCTCGGTTTTGCCGCAAAACCATCCCTTAGTGCTTTACTACGCTGCCTACTGCAAACAGAAACTCGGCCACGATGCACTGCGCAACTGGCAAGCGGCGGAGCTTTCTCCCCGCCTCGTCTTTCCATCGTCTGAGACCGACAGGGTTGTATTGCAGGCCGCGCTCGCGGCGAATGAGAAGGATGCTACTGCTCATTACCTGTTAGGCACTTTGCTTTTTTCCAAGGGATTGAGCGACGACGGAATGGCCCATTGGGCGGAGGCAAAACGGCTTAATGAGAATATGCCCGTAGTCGATGCCGATATGGGAAATGCCTTGCTGAAGCTGAAGGGCGACCCGCAACGCGCACTGACATATTTCCGTGAAGGCATGCGCAACGATCCGGACAACGCCGCTGTTTACACTGGCCTCGATGAAGCCATGAGCCTGACGGGCGCATCAGCCGCGGAGCGTGCGGCCATGCTCTCCCAATATCCTTCGGCCGACGCACCGGACTCGAAGATGCCGGCAAACCTTGTCTATCAGCTTGCGTTGACGCGCGTGGAGGCAAACCAGTATCAGCAGGCGCTGGTGCTCTTCAAGGATCGATTCTTTCCCAGCGAAGAGTTAGGGACCACGTCAGAAGAAGTGCTGTTGGAGATCAAGGCAATGCAGGCTGAAGCGTGGGCCAAGGCAGGTAACTGCGAGAAGGCAGAAGCCTTCCTTTCAGGCGAGCAGATGGAGATGAACCTGCATGGAGCGCCGTCGCGAGAGTATGTAAAGCTGGCTGATATTGCGCGAAGCTGCGGGCAAGCGAAGGAGTCCGAGGATCTCTTGCATAAGGCTGCCGCTAGTACAGATCCTGCCGATCAGGTGTGGGCAATCCAGGCGGAAAAATCTCTGGGTACTTATGATTCAGTGAAGGCGGACGAGCGGATAACCGAGTCATTGGCTGTGGCGGAGCACCATCTGGAAACCAATACCTACACAGGACTATGGTGGTATGTCGCCGGCATCCTGCAGTCTGCTCTCAACCGCCAGGAACAGGCGAGAGAATCATTCAGGAACTCTCTTCTTCTTCCTGATACTCATATGTCGCACCATCTTGCACGGGAGGCTCTGGCAGAGATTTCTGCCAACAAGTAGTTAGTCATACTCATTCCAACGGGTTCGGCAAAGATAACATCGGGCGATAACTTTCGAAGCTCTTCCATAACATGGACAAGCCCGGAAAACTTACAACAGAAGCAACCGCCTGTAACTTCGCCGCGTTGCAGACCATGCGCCGATGCGTATGCCGTATCTACCAGCGCTTCACCCTGATCATTCATGACCACAGCGTAGCGCAGACCGCGCCTTTCCAGTTCCCTGGCGGCAGCCAGTATCAAGGTGGTCTTGCCGGCGCCGAGAAAGCCGCCCACCACAACAATCCAGGGTTTGACCATGGATATAGTTTCGATCATTCTGTATCTCCAATCTTTAGACAGGCCGCGAAAGATGCCTACTCCACCACCTGCAGGCTGGTTTCAGCCGTTGCCAGCGAGCTGCCGCCGACCCATATCTGGTAGGTGGTCGGCTCGACCGTGCGTTTGATCTCGACGTTATAAAAGCTCAACTCATCGAATCCCAGCGGAAACTCGACGTGCTTCTGCTCGCCGGGGGCCAGGGTAACGCGCGCAAAGCCCTTCAGTTCGCGCACCGGCTGCTCCACGCTGGCCGCCGTGTTGCGGATATAGAGCTGAACCACCTCCGTCCCGGCCACGCTGCCGGTGTTTCGTACCTCCACGCCCACGGTAACCGCTGGGTTATGCCCCGACGCCAGCACCTCCCGCAGCGGAACCTCGGCGCGGCTGATGACCGGCTGCGCGTAGCTGAAGCGCGTGTAACTCAATCCCCATCCAAAAGGAAACTGCGCCGAATTTTCCTCATCTATATATCTCGACATAAACTTCGTTTCGCGATTTGACGGCATCTGGCTCAGGTCTCCACGCGCCGGCCGTCCCGTTGGCAGTTGCGCATAGTAGAGCGGCTCCTGTCCCACGGCCCGCGGAAAGCTGGAAGGCAGCTTGCCGGAGGGGTTTACGTCGCCGAAGAGCACATCGGCCACGGCATGACCGGCTTCGATGCCGGGGCTCCAGGCTTCAAGGATTGCGGGCACATGATCGGCGGCCCACTTCAACTCCAGCGGACGGGCGGCCAGCAGCACCAGAATCACAGGCTTGCCGGTGGCCGCCACAGCCTCCAGCAACTGCTCCTGCGCGCCGGTAAAGCCCAGATGAACCCGGCTCGCGGCCTCGCCTTCCATCCAGTTGGTGTCCTCGCCCAGGGCCAGGATGGCCACATCGGCTTTCTTTGCCGTCTCCACCGCCTCGGCGATGCTCCTGGCGTCATCGGGGATGGGAAGCTGCACATCGGAAACTGCCTGGCCGTGGGCGTCGATCCCATGCAGTACGTTGGCGTCCTCGCCTGAGAGCAGATCGCAACCCTGCGCATAGAGCAGCCGCCCGCCTGCCTTATCGCCCAACCGCTCGGCAAGCGCCTGCCGGAGCGTAATTACATATTTGGGATCGCCGCTAACGGCCCATGCGCCCAGCATTTCCTTCTGGTTGTCGGCCAGGGGGCCGATGAGGGCCACTTTTTTGGCCTTGGCGGGCAGCGGCAACAGTTTTCCCAGGCCCTCGATAGGCTCGTTTTTGAGCAGGACAAAGGTCTCACCGGCCACCTTGCGGGCGGCAGCGCGGCGCTCCGGCGTGGCATCGTAGGCCGGCCCCTCGGGCGTGTAGGGCTGATCGAAGAGACCCAGCGCAAATTTGACGCGCAGCACGCGCCGCGTCGCCTCATCCACCACGCTCTCGGGAATCCTGCCCGAGCGCACCTGTGCCGCAATCACCGTTCCGTAGAGGCTGCCCTTCATCTCCATGTCCACGCCGGCTTCCAGGGCCTTGCGCGCCACGGTGGCGTCGTCCGCGCCGATGGAATGGTTGCGCAGCTCGGCCACCGCGTCCCAGTCGGAGACCACAAAACCGTCAAAGCCCCACTCCTTGCGCAGAATCTGCGTCAGCGTAAAGGGGTTGGCGGAGGCGGGAACGCCGTTGATGGAGTTGAATGCGCTCATCAGCGTAGCCGCGCCGGCCTCCACGGCGGCGCGATAAGGCTCCAGGTAAACCTGCCGCAGCGTAATCTCGCTCATATCCGCGGCGTTGTAGTCGCGCCCGGCAATGGCCGCACCGTAGGCGGCAAAGTGTTTCACGCTTACGGCAACGGAGTCAGGCCTGGAGAGATCGTCCTGCTGGTATCCCTTCACCCAGGCGCGCGCCATGGCCGAACCCAGGTAAGGGTCCTCGCCGGCGGATTCCACGATGCGTCCCCAGCGCGGGTCGCGCGCAATGTCCACCATGGGCGAAAAGACCCAGTCAATACCGTCGGCGCGTGCTTCCCTTGCGCCAAAGCGCGCCACCGTCTCCACCGCTTCAGGGTCCCAGCTTGCCGCCAGCGCCAGGGGCACTGGAAAGGTGGTCCTGTGGCCGTGAATTACGTCGCGTCCGAAGATGATGGGAATGTGCAGCCGTGACTTTTCCACGGCGATGTGCTGGTAGTGATTGGCCGCCTCCGCGCCCACCACCCCCGTCAATGACCCCACCTGCCCCTTGGTCACCAGTTCCTCATACTTCAAATTCGTCCCGTCGGATCCTGCGGCATTCTCCACCGCATACTGCGTCAACTGCCCGATCTTCTCGTCCAGCGTCATCTTCTTCAATAGCGCCTCGACGCGCGCATTCAAATCCTTTGACGCCAGTTGGGGGTTGGGAACGGGGCGGGTCTGGGCCGCGGCTGGAAGCCGGCCAGGGCCGGCCAGCAATACAAGCGGCAACAGTCCCAGAAGGGTGCGCATTAAAGAGGTTTTCATCGCTCGGCTATGATAAATCGTTTGCGGACGGCCGTCAGGATCCCCGCAGCGATCTTTCCGTTTGAAGATGGACTTTAGTCTAGTAATTCAATAATTTGGATTTGGGAGTGTGGCCGATTTTCAAGCCGGCTGCGAATACCTGTAGCCGAAGTCCCGGAAATGCTCTACTCTTGCCAGTGACACGAATGACTCGTTTTCTTCTTCATTTACGAAAAGCTCTCTGGCATGCCTTTGACGACGACGTGGTCAACACGTCCAAGGCCGCCGCGTACTCCGGAATGCTTATGCTGTTCCCCGCGCTGATGGTGATCGCTACGCTGCTGGCCCAGGGGCCGGAAGGGACCACGCTGGTGGGCGAGTTTCGCGCCGCCTTAGGGCAGTTTTTGCCCGCCGATTCGATGGACCTGTTCCAGTATTCGCTTCATATCCACCGCATCCTCTCCGCGCAATTGGTCTTGTCCGGCACCTTTCTCAGCGCCTTTGCCGCTCTCGGTGCGATGCTCTCGTTGATGGAAGGTTTTCGCCGCGCCTACCGGTTGCCTCGCGAGGCATGGGGCTTTGGGGAGCGGCGGGCCCGGGCTCTGCTTCTGATCTTCATCGCATTAGTCCCCATGTCGCTGGCCACGCTGGTGATCATCTTCGGGCGCCAAATCGAGGCCTGGATGATGGACAACTCCCGCCACGAGTTGCGCCACATCGTGCTGATCTTCTGGCGGATAGCGCGTTGGGCGGTAGCCCTGGTCTCGAGCATCACGGTCCTCAGCGCCCTGTACCACTTCGGCACCAAGAAGAAGGAGCATTGGGCCATGGTGCTTCCCGGCGCCATCGTCTCGGCGCTCGTCTGGTTCCTGGCTACGCTGGCCTTTGGCTTCTATGTCACGCGAATTGCCAACTATTCGATGTTCTACGGCTCCTTCGGCGCCGGCATTGCCACCCTGGTCTGGCTTTACATCACGTCCTTCAGCGCACTGCTGGGCGCGGAACTGAATGGCGTCCTTTTCCGTGAACGCCAGGCGCAAGCTGCCACTTCAGGTGGGTCCGATGCGGATTCGCCCGGTCTGTGACAGTCCTCACCGCCCAGGAAGCCCCCGCAATGCATCATGGATATGGAGGTCTGTATTCCTCCCCCTGCACCATGAAGGGACCGCAACAGTTCACAGCACTTCCACAACTAAATCATGCTTTGGAGTCATCCCCATGCCTTTTTCTGAAGCAAGCCAGGCCGGTTCCTCATCCCAACGCCGCGCAAAGATCGTCGCCACTCTCGGCCCAGCCACCAATACCGAGCCAGTTTTCCGCGATCTGGTCCGCGCCGGCGTCGATGTAGTCCGCCTGAACTTTTCCCATGGCTCGCACGAGGAGAAGCTGGCGCTGATCCAGATGATCCGCAAGGTGAGCCGCGAGGAGCAGAAAACTCTGTGTATCCTGGGCGATCTGCAGGGACCCAAAATCCGCACCTCCACGCTCAAAGATCACCAGCCCGTGCTGCTCAAGGCAGGCCAGCAAATTACCATTACGCCGCGCGAGGTTCCGGGCACGGCGGACCTGGTGGGCGCCACCTTCAAGACCCTGGCGGAAAACGTCGAGCAGGGTTCCCGCATCCTGCTCTCCGACGGCCTCATCGAGCTGCGCGTCCACGAGGTGGTGGGGGATGACGTAGTCTGCGAGATCGTCAACGGCGGCTTGCTCGGCGAACACAAGGGCATCAATCTTCCCGGTATTCCGGTCCGCGTTCCCTCGCTGACCGAAAAAGACACGGAAGACCTCGAATTCGCGCTCAAGAACGGTGTGGACGCCATCGCCGTCTCCTTCGTCCGCACCGCGGAAGACGTCAGCCTGGTGCGCAACCGCGTCTCCGCCTACGGCTGCGATACCTGGATCATCGCCAAACTCGAGAAGCCCCAGGCCATCGAGCATCTTGACGCCATCCTCAAGGTTGCCGACGGCATCATGGTGGCGCGCGGCGACCTGGGCGTCGAGGTCCCTCCCGAGCAGGTTCCCGCCATTCAGAAGCACGTCATCCGCCGTGCCGCGGAGTTCCGCAAGCCGGTCATCACCGCCACGCAGATGCTGGAATCGATGATCGAGAACCCGCGTCCCACCCGCGCCGAGGTCTCCGACGTGGCCAACGCCGTTTACGACGGCACTGACGCGGTCATGCTCTCCGGCGAGTCGGCGGTGGGCAAGTACCCGGTGGATGCAGTCTCCATGATGGCCCGCATCGTGATCGATGCCGAGGTTCACATCAAGGAACAGAGCTACGTCGAATCCCGGAAACGGAGGAGCCGCCTCTCCATCGCGGAGACCATCTGCGAGGCTACGGCCCACGCCGCCGAAGACCTGGACCTGCGCGCCATCGCGCTCTTCACCGAATCGGGATCGACCGCCCGCCTGCTCTCGAAATACCACCCCTCGAAGCCGATTTACGCGCTCAGCCCGGTCGAGGCTACTATTAATCGCCTCAACCTGCTGTGGGGCGCCACTCCCATCCTTTGCCCCAAGGTCTACACCACTGAGGCGCTGGTCGATCTGGCCGAGAAGATGCTCGAACAAGGCGGTTATGTGCGCCCGCGCAAGGTGATCGCCATCGTGGCCGGAACCCGCACCAAGTCCGGTTCCACCAACTTCCTCCGCCTGCACGTGCTGGGCGAAAAGAGGCAGGGCCTCCGCTTCTTTGCCCCCCGCGCAGAGGAGCCGATCCCCGAGTCAGGCCACCGTTCCTGAAAACTAGTAACTGAAACTGGGTGCCCCATGTCTCGATTTTGAGACATGGGATCTCAATTGTCCGTGTAGTAGACCTGCAATTCAATTTGCAGATAATTACCCTCCGTCAGCGCAAAATTGAATCATCAACTCCAACGCAAACGGAGAAACCCGCATGATCCACGCCATCCGAATCCCGGCCGAATACTCTGCCGGAGACAAATCCAGCCCCGCCCGCCAGATACCGGCAGTCGCACATTGTTGCGAAGCTTGGGAGACCGCGTTCCAGGCCTCATACTCCCATGACAAAAATCAATTCAATGCGCACGATGAAGCTGCTCAGGCCTATCGCAACGCCATGCCTCCGCTCTTCGGCTATCAGAACATCTGTGACTTTATTGCCTGTGCCGCCCACGGCCTGGTGATCGGTGCAATCGAGGATGCAACTGGCAGCAAGCTCCTCTACGCCGCGCAAATCGCCTTCGGCACCCTCCGCAACCAGCCCAAACCCCCGCAAACCGGTCAGGCATGAGGCACCCCCCCCACCCCCTCCCCCCTTTTTCCCGTAAAGCAAAGAAACAAAATATGTTAGGTAAAATTTTCGCAAACAAAAAGCGAAAGTGTAGATTCTGGCCCGGATTAAATAAATTCACAATCGGTTTTGTCATCCCCGAAGGAGATGAACCCTGCGCCGCTCGCAAACATCCGCCAACTTGCCAACTCGCCAACCCCGCTTGAGCGGGGCTGTTGAGGAATACATAAGGAATGTCAGTACCAACGCGCCGGAGGCGCAGAGTTGGTTAGCCCCGCGCTTCACCGGGGTCCCCAAGAAACGGCCTTTGTTTCTTGGGGTGGAAGCGTGGGGAAAAGGGTTTCCACAAGTTCGTTACGCAGTCCCGTAGGGACGGCGCAATTACTTCGCCGCCAACTGCCGCAGAACATACTGCAGGATCCCGCCGTGCTCGAAGTACTCGATTTCCTGTGGAGTATCGATGCGAATTCTCGCTGTGAAGATTTTGGTTTTACCGCTAGTTTCAGTGGCGCGAACAGCGATTAATCGCGGATCTGAAATAATACTCTGCCCTATGTACTTCTTCTCACCTTGGCCAGGCGCTGCGGAGATGGTCATTATCTTTTGACCAGTACGAATTGCCTCTAGCCTTACTTGCAGATCGAGAATGTCATAAGTCTCTTCCCCGGTAAGCCCGAGCGACTCCGCATTTTTTCCCGCCTCGAACTGCAAAGGCAAAATCCCCATCCCCACCAGATTCGACCGGTGGATGCGTTCATAGCTTTCTGCAATCACCGCGCGCACGCCCAGCAGCTTTGGCCCTTTGGCAGCCCAGTCGCGCGAGGAACCGGAGCCGTACTCTTTGCCTGCCAAAATGATCAGCGGCACGCCGCGCTCGGCGTACTTCACGCTGGCGTCGAAGATGGACATTGGCTCGCCCTCGGGAAGCAGGCGCGTTACGCCGCCCTCGGTGCCCGGAGCCAGCCTGTTGCGCAACCGCACGTTGGCGAATGTGCCGCGAACCATGACCTCATGGTTGCCGCGGCGCGAGCCGTAGGAGTTGAACTCCGACGGCTTCACGCCGTGCTCCGCCAGGTACTTGCCCGCCGGCCCGTTGGCCTTGATCGAGCCCGCAGGCGAGATGTGGTCGGTGGTCACCGAGTCGCCCAGCACCGCCAGCACGCGCGCGCCCCGAATGTCCTCTACCGGCGCCGGAGTCTTCGTAATCCCGTCGAAGTACGGAGCCTTGCGGATATAAGTCGACTCCGGCTCCCACTGGTAGACTTCGCCGGTGGGGAACTTGAGCCCCTGCCAGTTGGCGTCGCCCAGGCTCACCGTCGCATACTCCCTGCGAAAGCTCTCGCTGCTCAGTCCCCGCTCGATGGTTTCGGCTACCTCAGCCTGAGTAGGCCAGATGTCCTTCAGATAAACCGGCTTTCCGGCCTTGTCCGTGCCCAATGGGTCCGTCTCAAAGTTGTGGCCGATGCGCCCCGCCAGCGCATACGCCACCACCAGCGGCGGGCTCATCAGATAATTAGCCCGCACCTCCACGTTCACGCGCCCCTCAAAGTTGCGGTTGCCGCTCAGCACGCTCACCGCCACCAGCCCGTGCTCGTCGATGCTCTTTGAAACGTCGGCGGGCAGCGGACCGGAGTTGCCGATGCACGTCGTGCAGCCATAGCCCACCACGTTGAAGCGCAGCTTTTCAAGATACGGCAGCAAGCCCGCCTTGGCGTAGTAGTCCGTCACCACCCGCGATCCCGGCGCCAGCGAAGTCTTCACCCACGGCGGCACGGTGAGCCCCTTCTCCACGGCCTTCTTAGCCAGAATCCCCGCCGCCACCATCACCGAGGGGTTGGAGGTGTTGGTGCAGCTGGTAATGGCCGCAATCACCACCGAGCCGTGGTCGAGATACCGGTCCGGATCGACGCCGAAACGCTCCTTGACGGTCGTGGTCATGTGGAGCTGAGCTTGCTCCTCGACGACTCCGTGCCCCATCCTTTCGCCTTCTTTCTGGCGGAAGGGTGGGAAACCACTAACCTCCACCGCTGCATCCGTTACGACCACGGGCCGCCACTCAGCCGCCGTGCGCTCGCCCAGCGGCTTGGCCGTGGGAGCCAGCAGGCTGGGCAGTTGCTGCTGAAAGCTGGCCGCCGCGTCCTTCAGCAGCACCCGGTCCTGGGGACGCTTCGGTCCGGCCACGCTGGCTTCCACCCGCCCCAAATCCAGTTCCAGCGTCTCGGTGTACTCAGCCTCCGGCGAGCCGGCCGTATGGAAGAGCCCTTGCTCCTTGTAATAGGCCTCCACCAGCGCGATCTGCTCCTCGCTGCGTCCGGTCAGCCGCAGGTAGCGCAGCGTCTCGGCATCCACCGGAAAGATGCCGCAGGTGGCCCCGTACTCGGGCGCCATATTGCTGATCGTCGCCCGGTCGGCCAGCGGCAGCGCGGCCACGCCGGGACCGAAAAACTCCACGAACTTGCCCACCACGCCCAGTTTGCGCAGCACCTGGGTCACGGTCAGCACCAGGTCAGTGGCCGTTGCGCCCTCGCGCAGCTTGCCGGTCAGCCTGAAGCCCACCACCTGCGGCACCAGCATGGAAACAGCCTGCCCCAGCATGGCCGCCTCGGCCTCAATGCCGCCCACGCCCCAGCCCAGCACGCCCAGGCCGTTGATCATGGTGGTGTGCGAGTCGGTGCCCACCACCGTGTCGGGATAAGCCACCAACTCGCCGTCATTCTCCGTGGTAAACACCACGCGGGCCAGGTACTCCAGATTCACCTGGTGGCAGATGCCCATCCCCGGCGGCACGGCACTGAAGTTGCGAAACGCCGTCTGGCCCCACTTCAAAAATGCGTAGCGCTCGCGGTTGCGCTGGAACTCCAGCAGCGCGTTGGCGTCGTAAGCCCCCGCCGTGCCGTACTCGTCCACCTGCACGGAGTGGTCGATCACCAGTTCGGCCGGCGCCAGCGGATTCACCCGCTCCGGATCGCCGCCCAGCGTCTTGATGGCGTCGCGCATGGCGGCCAGATCCACCACCGCCGGCACGCCGGTAAAGTCCTGCATCAGCACCCGCGCCGGCATGTAGGCGATCTCCCGGCTGGGCTCGGCCTTGGCCTCCCAGTTGGCCAGAAACTCTATGTCCCCGGCCGTCACATTCACGCCATCTTCGCGGCGCAGCAGGTTTTCCAGCAGAATCTTCAGGCTGAAGGGCAGCCGGTTCAGGTTGAAGCCGCGCTGCTCCAGGGCAGGAAGGCGATAGATCGTATAGGAGCGGTTGCCGGAGGTAAGCGTGGCCCGGCTGGCAAAACTGTTCATCATGGGAAGCCTTTCTATCCGACAGCGGCGGATGGAAATTTAAAATTCAACCTCACACGCTGGGTGCCCCAGCTCTCGCCCGCCGCGGCGGGAGACCTGGGAAACCGAATAGCTGGGTAGCGCAGGTCTCGCCCACTACAGCGGGAGACTTAAAGACCACGAATCAGCGTGAATAGATTACTCAGCGGGAAGAACGCCGTCCATGGTCAGGACGCCCGCGGCGAAAGCGCTTGAGCAGAGGCATACCGGGAATGGCAGAGCGGCTGCGCATAGGTTTCAAGTAAATTTTAACGCGGATCAGCAATCGATGGAAACGGTTCTCTCGCTTGGCGGGGCCGGCATACCCGCATCGTGAAACCCCGTCCCGCTCCGCCTCTATACTGGAACTGTGAAGCCGTTAACCAGCGAGAAACCACCTAAAACGAGCTATTGGGTTGGTTTACCGGGTCTGTACTCGAATTTTCTCGCCTGGGTGATGCGCCGCATGCCGAATGAACGGCAACGCCTGCTGGCGTTCACTATCCTGGCCGGAGGTTTGTGTGGTTTGGCGGCGGTCGCCTTCCATATCAGCACTGGGATCGTCGAAGCGCTGTGCATCAACCGCGCTACCGCCGCAGGGGGCCACTCCTGGATATGGTGGACGATTCTCACCCCGGCTCTAGGTGGCCTTGTTGCCGGCATCGGCCTCCGCTTCTGGGTTCCGGCGGCTGCCGGCAGCGGCATTCCCCAGGTAAAGGTGGCCTACACCTACCGCTCTGGAAACATCTCCATCAAGGAAACCATCGGCAAGTTCGTTTTGTGCGTGTTGCAACTCGGGGTCGGAGCCTCTCTGGGCGTGGAGGGTCCGACGGTCCACATCTGCTCCGGCGTCAGCAGCTTTCTGGCCCGTATGGCGAGGCTTAGCCCCAAGAACTCCCGGCGCATGACCTCGGTGGGCATGGCGGCGGGTATTGCCGCAGCCTTCAACGCGCCCATCGCCGCCGTCACCTTTACTCTTGAGGAACTGATCGGCGATCTGGATCAGACCATGCTCTCCGGTGTGATTGTAGCCGCGGCCCTGGCAGCCGTGGTGGAAAACAAAGTACTCGGCGCCAACCCCATCTTTCACGTGCCAAAGCATTACGAGCTGGCCAATGACTCGTCTCTGGTCTGGTATGCGCTGCTGGGCCTTCTGGCGGCCCTTGTCTCGGTGTCGTTTACTGACTCGCTGCTTTGGCTGCGCGCGTGGTTCAAGCAGCTGAAGGCAGTTCCCCGGTGGGTGCATCCAGCCCTCGGCGGAGCGGCCACGGGTAGCTTTGCCGTGGTGGCCCTGGCGTTTTTCCACGTAAACGGGATTGCCGGCGATCCCTACAAGACCCTCACGCTGGCCCTTACCGGCGCCACAACGCTGACCGTGGTGGCTATGGCCGTGTTGTGCGTGCTCAAACTGGCCGCCACGGTCACTTCCTATGCCAGCGGGGGCGCGGGCGGCATCTTTGCTCCGGCGCTCTACATGGGCGGGATGCTGGGAGGCGCGGTCGGCTACATCGACGTTGCCGTTTTCCACCACTCGGCCGACTCCATCGGCGCCTTTGCCGTAGTCGGCATGGGCGCGGTCTTCGCCGGAATCGTTCGCGCGCCCATGACTTCAGTCCTCATCATCTTCGAAATGACCGGCGGCTACGGCCTGGTGCTGCCCCTCATGATCGCCAACATGAGCGCCTTCGCCTTGGCCCGCCACTGGCGCCACACCCCGGTGTACGACGCACTGCTGGAGCAGGATGGCATTTTTCTGCACCACAAGGAGAAGCCGCAAAGCCCGCTCGAGCCCGCTCAATTGCCCGTGCCCGCATTGACCGAAGACGACCAGACTGCATGAGCGCACCACCCCTATGCGCGCAGAAACAGCGCATCCAGCCGCAAACCTGAACCGCTGACTTGCTAACTCGCTTTAATACCGCGGCGGCTCCATGTTGTACATGAAGAGGGCGCGCAATTCCAGATAAGGCCCATGAAAATCTCTGGGCAGCGGCGGGTAATTGGAACCGGTAAGAGCGCCCCAGGCCGCGCGATCCAGAGCCGTGTCCCCGGAGCTGCCCTCCAGCGACATGCTGCCTTCCATCAGCCGCCCGTTGGGAAGAACCTTGAAGTGAATCAGGACCTGTCCCGCTTTCATAATCGGCGGGTTCACCTCGTCCGGAATCAACGGGTCCCAGGTGTGCTCCGTCTCCCAATGCCAGCGTTGCAGCCAGGAGCTGAAATCCACGCCCTGTGTGTCCGACAGAATCTCTATGCCGCCCGAACCGGCCCCCGGATGACGCGTTAATCCACTCGATCCCAGGTTGCCCATTCCGCCTCCGGGGTTGCGCGCTGCGCCCCTCATGGCATCCCGCAACTGGTCTGCCGGGTTGAGCGAACCCATGGCGAAGTTGGGACGCGCAGGCACCGCCGCCGGATGCGGCGCTTCAAGCTGCGGCTGGCTGCTGGGCGGAACCGGCGGCTGAACCGGCGCCGGCGCGGTGGGTGGCGGCGCAGGGGGCGGCGCCGTGGCGCGGTTCATGGCCTCCAGCGTCTGCTTGTCGATCATGGGCTGCTGTTCCGGAACCGGCTTGATGGTCACCTTGGGCGGCACTTTCAGCAAAGCCTCAGGCGGCGAATCCAGATAGGTGAAATCCTTGTGCTGCTTGAGGAGGGCATTCTGATCGACTACCTGCGGCACCTTGAAAACATACTTCGGAATCCAGGTAACCGCGGAGAGTAGCACCAGATGGGCGAGGATGGCGATCCAGAATCCTTCTCGAAGCCGCGCCCAGCGCCGTTCGTCCTCCAGCTCGCTGATCATGCTCAGCAGCTCGTGTGTGCCGTAATCCGCCCAGCGCGAATCCCGCGCCACCTGAGACGCCGGCTCCAAAGGGCGCGGTTCCTGATCCGGAACCTGGCTGCCGGGCTGCTGGCTGGTCTCCAGGCTCGTTTCGGGCGGCCCGTTGGGCTCGTTCACATCGGTTGGAGTTTCGCTGGAGGGCATTCGTTCCTGGGGAGCCTCCCTGGGTGCGCACACTAACCCACCGGCTCCGTTTCGAGTCCTTTCTACCTATTCTCTCATCCCCGCCAATGGCCGTGCGATACAGCGGTTTTTCAATGACTGTTAACCGAAATCGTTGTCCTCAAGTGGCTTTTTTCACCAGGAAAAAGCCGCCCTGTACGAAGCAGACAAGGCTAGGCAATTGGAAAAAACCGCTCCAATGCCCCGGCCCTTACAATGGTTCCTGATCATAAGACGGATGACCGGCCGGAAGGGGGCCTTGTTTGAAGTCGTTTCTCGCTCGAATTATGGCCAAATGGAAGTTCGTGCTGCTGCCGGCGCTGGCCAAACTGGGCTTTTGGGGCGTGGGCGCCGTCGCATTGCTCGACTCCTCCACTATTCCCGTCCCCATGGACGCGATTCTGGCCCTCTACGTCTGGAACGACAAGAGCCGCTTCTGGCTCTATTGCCTGCTGGCCGCCGCAGGTTCGGCCATCGGCGGCCTGCTTCCCTACGGCCTGGGCCGCGCCGGCGGCGAACTCTTCCTGCTCAAGCGCGTCAACCGCGAGCGCTTTGAGAAGTTGCGCACCCGCTTCGAGCGCCAGGAGTTCCTGGCCGTCATGATCCCTTCCATGCTTCCGCCGCCCGCGCCCTGGAAGGTCTTCGTCTTCGCCTCCGGCGTCTTCAAGATGCGCGTCGCGCCCTTCATGCTGTCCGTCTTTTGTGGTCGCATGGTCCGCTGGCTGATTCTTTCGCTGCTGGTGCTCAAGCTGGGCCCCGGCGCGGCGGAGCTGGTGGCGCACCACTCCCTGGCCCTGGTTGCCATCGTCGGCGTCCTGGCAGTGCTTGGCTTTGCCTGGTGGTGGATACGGAAAAAGCGCTCCGGCAAGCTGCTCGCAGACTAGCGAGCAGCCAGAACAACCCAAACCCTTAATATCCGCACGAGTCCCGCAAACTTGCTAACTCGCTACCCCCGCTAAGCGGAGTCGACTTGCTGCACTGATACAAGTGTGGGACGGGAAAAAACTACTTCTCCGCCATCGCAGTCTGCCCCTGCGCCCTTTGCATCCGCCGCACCAGCGCGGGAACCCCGAACGCCAATCCGGCAACGATTGCCGTTGAGATCAGGTCATTGCGATAGAAGGGCAGCGCCGCCACGTAGCAGACGCACAGCCCAGTCAGCGTACGCGGATACATTCCACCGCCAGCCCAGACCGCATAGTTCGAAAGCACGAAAAACGAGGTTGGCCCCAGCAGCGCACCCGCGGCCACGCGCACAAATGTCGTCCGGCTGCGCAGCAGAATCTGCCCCAGCGCCATCGCCATCAAGTACCACGCCCAGGTCAGCGCGTAGCCCTGCCAGCGGAAATCGTAGTGGTAGGCGTAAACGGTCAGGTAGTAGTCCGTGGCCATCAGCACGGCCAGCGGAGCCAGCATCTCCCGCCACGGCCGCCGCGCGCCAAAGTAGAGCAGCGCGCCGCCCACCGCGGTAAAGTTCATCCACCCCGCATGGGGCAGCACACGGCTCAACACGGCAACCAGCAAAAGCAGATAAGCAGGCATTGAAAACCTCAATCTCTTCGATTCCTGGATCGATCTCTCAGGCCAGGGAAGTATTCCGTCAAGATAACGGCTATTTTTCATTCTGCGGTCCACGCGTCACCCGGTCAACCTGAACCGTTTCACCAGGCCAACAAATTTTTCCATCCGAGGCAAATTGGCCTATCGCTGCTCTCGTCCGCCCAACGCCTCGCCCGCATCGTCGCGCCCGTCCACGATATAGACCCACCCGCTCAGTGGGGTGCGGCCACTTGCTCTCCCCATGCCCAAAAAGGGGTAGGCAAAGCGCAGATCCGTAAATTCGACCGTCGTCCACGTCCGCTTCGGCCCCAGTTGTGGCGGCTCCATCCCGTCCACAGGCTCCTGGCCCACATCGCGCACCACGGCCCACGTCCCCCAGTCCAGGTAAACCTGTCCCAGCAGGGTGCGTTTGGCCGCCTCGGTGGCCGCGGTCGCAGGCGGCTTGAAGAGCACGTCCCGGCGCGAATCGCTTACAATCTCTCCGCTGCGCGTATTGATTTCGGCGGTCTGATAATACTCAGCCGTCTCCAGAATCGCGTGCCAGCGGAAGGGATTGATGGGGTATGGTTCCAGGGCCATGCGCTGCACCGGGGCAGCGGCTACCTGCGTGTTTTCGATCATCGCCCAAGCCTGCGCCTCCTCTGCCCATCTCCAGCAACCCAGCGCCACCATGCCGGTCAGCGCAAAAATCGCCCAGCCCCGCCCGCGAAAGGCCTGCTGCCGCACGCCAATCTCCCGATCCGCAAGACCGAACAGCCAGGGCAGGACCAGGGCCAGGAAAAACAGCGCCCACAGCACCGGCTCGGCAATAAACATGAAACTCCCTGCATACCAGCGCGGATTGAAAGGGAAAAATGGCCGCAGCCCGTAGTTGTTCGACCAGTCCAGCAGAAGATGACTCAGCGCGGCAATCAGCGCCGTCCCATAAAGCCAGCCCCACCGCACCGGCTGCGGCTGCAATGAACCCCGGGTCGGATACTCAAAAAATGCTCCGTGCCCCATCCTTTCCGCTTTTTTCTGCGGAATGGGTGGGAAACCACGATCTTCGACCGGCGTCCGCTCATTAGCTGTGGGCTTGTCAGGAAGAATCGGCGCAGACGATGCGGCAACCGCCAGCCTGCGCTTCCTCCGCCCCTCACTCCACCGGTGCAGCAGCCACACCACTCCCACCACCACCCCGGCCACCACCGGCGCGGCGATGAATGTATGCGTAATGCCGCGATGGTGCTTCAGCTCCTCCACCGGCCCGGCGAACCCCCACAGCATATCCACGTCCGCGGCCTCGGCAGCCAGCACCGCGGCCAGCGTGGCGTAGGCCGTCTTGCGGTTCAGCCCCGCCCGGCCGATGCACGCTCCGGTAAGAAAATGGGTAATAGGTTCCATTGCGTTCTGCCAACCATACTACCTTGCTCCGTAGTTCCCTATAATTCACCCCATGGGTAATCCAGCCAATTCGACCCCAGCCCAACGCGCCGAACAGTTGCGCGCCGAACTGCGCCGTCATGAGCATCTCTACTACGTTCTCGACGCTCCGGAGATCGCCGACGCCCAGTACGACGCGCTGATGAACGAGCTCAAGCGCATCGAGGCCGCGCATCCTGAGCTGCTCACGCCCGACTCGCCCACCCAGCGCGTAGGCGGCAAGCCCGCCGAAGGCTTCCGGAAGGCGCCCCACTCGCGGCCCATGCTCTCACTGGACAATGTCTACTCGGCCGAGGAGTTGGCCGCTTGGGACAGGCGGGTCCGTGCTTTAGCCGGGCCACGAACTGGTGCTGGCCTAGGGACGGAAATTGTAGTGAAGGACGACGACGAATCGTGGAGCGAAATTCAGCGCGAATTGACGGAGAGCCTCCCGGTCGAGTACATGGCCGAACTCAAGCTCGACGGCCTGAGCGTGGCGTTGCGCTACGAAGCCGCGAAAGGCGGCGGGGCGCGCCTGGCTGCCGGCATCACCCGCGGCGACGGCCAGATCGGCGAAGACGTCACCTCCAACATCCGCACCATCCGCAGCGTGCCGCTCACTATCCCCGCGAATCTCCTCCAAAGGGTCCGCCTGCCGCAGGGACAGGCACTTGAAGTCCGCGGCGAAGCAGTCATGCCCGAGGCCGCCTTCCTGCGCCTGAACGAGGAGCGCGAGCAGGAGGGTCTGGCCCCGGCCGTCAATCCCCGCAACGCCGCTGCCGGCACGCTGCGCACGCTGGAGCCCAGCATCGTCGCCAATCGCCGCCTGGACTTCTACGCCTACTTTCTGCTCGTCGAGGGCGAGTACTGGCCGCAAGGCCAGCGCGCCACTCTCGATGCGCTGGCCGCCCTCGGCTTCCGCGTCAATCCGCACCGCAAACTCGTCGCCTCGGTCGAAGAGATGATCCGGTTCATCGATAAGGCCGAGGGTGAGCGCGCCACGCTCGGCTACGAGATCGACGGCGTGGTTCTCAAAGTCGACTCCCACGCCACCCAGCAGCGCCTCGGCTATACCGGCCGCGCCCCGCGCTGGGCCATCGCCTACAAGTTCACCGCCAAATCGGGCGTAACCCAGGTTCTCGGCATCACCGTGCAGGTGGGCCGCACCGGCAAGCTGACGCCGGTGGCCGAACTGGCGCCGGTCTTCATCGGCGGCACCACTGTCAGCCGCGCCACGCTGCACAACGCCGACTTCATCGAGCGGCTGGGCCTGCTCATCGGGCGACTGGGTCAAGGTCGAGCGCGGCGGCGACGTGATCCCCAAGGTGGTCGAGGTCATCGAAGACGCCGACCATCCCCGCGGCAAAGATCGTTTCGTTTTCCCTTCGGTCTGTCCGGAGTGCGAAAGCGCGCGTCGTCCGCGCCGAGGGCGAGGTGGACTACCGCTGCGTCAACGCGGACTGCCCGGCCAAGCTGCGCGAGAGCCTGCTCCACTTTGGCCGCCGCGAGGTGATGAATATCGAGGGACTGGGCGAAGCGGTGGTGCAGCAGTTGCTCGATCGCGGCCTGGTGCACAGCGTCGCCGATCTCTACAAGCTGACCGAGGAACAGTTGGCCGCCCTCGACCGCTTTGCGGAAAAATCTGCGCACGCGCTGATGGAGGAAATCGAAGCGCTCGAAGCGCGCCGGCCTGGCCCGCGTGCTGATGGGCCTGGGCATTCGCTTTGTCGGCGAACGCACCGCCGAGCTGCTGGCGCAGGAGTTCGGCTCCATCGAGCGCTTTGCAATCGGCAACCGCCGAAGAATTGGAGCGCGTGGAGGAAGTGGGCCCGCGCATCTCCCAGGCGATTCTGGAGTTTTTTTCGCAGCCGGCAAACCGGGCGCTGGTCGATAAGCTGGAAATAGCCGGGGTGAATATGACGGCGGAGAAGAAGCAGCGCTCGGCGCAGCTTGCGGGCCTGACCTTTGTGCTCACCGGCACGCTGCCCACGCTCACCCGCGACGAGGCCAAGGCGAAGATCGAGGCCGCAGGCGGCAAAACCGCCGGCTCAGTCAGCAAGAAAACCAGCTACGTAGTAGCCGGCGAAGAAGCCGGCTCCAAACTCGACAAAGCTCGCGAACTCAAGATTCCGGTGATCGACGAGGCCGGACTGCTGGCGCTGCTGGCATCAGGACCGGCGAAAAAATAGACGGCGCTAAGCGCGCTGCGGGACGGATGGTTTCGTAGTCCTGCCGGCGAAATCGGCTCAACGGTATAAGCGGCGAGAGAGCAAGAAAACTCAACACCAGGTCCATCCACACGGCAAACTCACATTCTGCCAACCGCGATCAGGAAGCGGAGCGCCGCAGGGCGATCATGGGCCGCCGCTCGCCGGCGCGCAATGCGCGCACCCGCTCCCGGTCCCAGGCTTCCGCTCGCCAGTGGCGCGAGGCATAGGGGGGCGGCTCGTCGGCAGAAGCCGCTGCCTCCTCGGCGCGGACTCTGGCCGGCATGGGAACCAGTTCACCGGCTGCGAAGCGGAGCGCGCGCCGGCGCGACCGGCGTGGGCGTCGTAATCAGCCGCGCGGAAGATTCAATCTCGCCATTCGCCGCATTCGAGGTCAGGCTGGCATCGGCGCCCATGGCAGCTTCGCCATCTCGGTCTTCGTCCGCGGCGGCGGCTGCGCACGCGCCAACAGGGCCTTGGCCATGAAGTCGTCCACCAGCTTGTGCAGGCAGGTTTGCCCGCACAGATGCTTCGACCCTGGACGCAGCCGGTTGCGCGAGTTCCACCCGCTCACCCGCAGCTCTCCTCCCTGGTCATAGGCCACAAACCAGTGGTTGGTCTGCTTCTTCTCCGTTCCGCAGATGTCGCACGATATCGCCTGCCGGATCACCGCATCTCCCCCAGTCCGCACAGTCTTTCCGCGGCTTCGCCGATTCCTGTCTCCCCCTCTGGCTCTGCAGCGGAGCAGACTCGGCTATTCCCGCAGCCGCACCGGCAGCCCCATCGAAACACTTCTTGGAATAGCCTTCTCTTATTTCATCGTGCATGGGAAGGAAATCGGTGAGATAGGAAGAGAAAGAATCTGCAGGTGAGGCAGATTATGAACAGATAGGTGCGGAATTGTCCTGAAATGGAACGTGCGCCAGTTTCAAGCTTGAAAAAGTGGTGAAATAGGGAAAAAACTGTGCTGCAACCGCCGATTAGCGACAGCGCCGGGCCTGTGTCATGCCAACAGAAAAGCCCGGCGGCAGAAGCAGTCTCTGCGCGAACCGGGCATTTCTCCGGCGATATCCTAAATCTACTGCCGCGGCGCAAAGTATCCCTTGCGCGCCCGCACCTGGTAGCGCCGGTCGTTGCAGTAGAGATAGATGGTGCGGAAGGCGCCGTCGTACTTGAAGTCGGCCGGCGTATAGGTCAGAGCGTACTGGCTGCGCAGTTCCTCCTCGATGCCGTGAAAGCTGTTCGGACATCTCCTCGACCGAAGGCGGAAAGAAGACCTGGCCGCCGGTTTCCTGCGGCCATCTTGGTCAGCACCTGGTCGCCCTTGCCGCGGCTGGGCGTCCAGTTGGTGCTGATGGCGTAGATGATGGTTTCGGCCCGCTGGCACTCCTTGATGGCCTCGTCCGGGTAGACGCGGCTCTGGTTGTCGTCGCCGTCGGAGATCAGCACCATGGCCTTGCGCACCGGCTCCTGGCCGCGCGTCGGTCGAGCAGCTTGTCGCGGCAGGCGGTGTAGACGGCATCGAAGAGCGCCGTGCCGCCGCCCGGACGCAGCCGGTTCACGCCCGTCTCCAGGCCGTCGATGTTGTTGGTCCAGTCCTGGTCAACCGTGGGGGTCACAGTCGAAGCCCATCACGAAGGCGCGGTCGCTCTTGGCCTTGAGAATCTGCAGCAGAAACTCGGTGGCCGACTGCTGCTCGAACTGAAAGCGCGAGCGAATCGAGGTGCTGGCGTCGATGACGATGCCCACGCGCAGCGGCAGATTGATCTGCTGGTGGAAGGAGTTCACCTTGGCCGGCGCCTTCTGGTCGTCGAGCAGGGCAAAGTCGCTCTGCTGCAGGTTGGGAATATAGTGCCCGTGCTTGTCGGTGACGGTGAAGATGAGGTTGACCTCATTCACGTTCAGCCGGATGGTGGGCGCGCTCACGCCGGTCGTGCTGTTCAGCGGGCTGGGCCGGAGGGGTTGCCGGTTGCTGCGCCGCCAGTGCGGCTGAAAGAAATACTGCCGCGAACATGAAGCCGAATATACCAGGCCCCCGGCGATAGGTTTCGCCGCGGCGGATCGCTGGGGTGATTGTGACCTTACTGTTCATAGCTCCCTTATTTTATCAATCGCACCCTGCCGATCGCACCCGGCCCAGGTTATTCAAGCCCGTTTACCGGGTATGTCGGCGGCCACGCCTTCCAGCCGCCCCAGAAACCTCTCCAACTCCACCGGCAGCGGCGCCTCCAGTTTCAACAACTTTCCGGTAGCGGGGTGCGTGAACTCGAGCCGTGCCGCGTGCAGAAAGTTCCGTCCCAGCCTGAGCCTTTCCGGTTCGGCTTTGCGCCGCGCCGCCTTGGACTGCGCCGCCTGCGCGGCCACCTGGTCCGTCAGTTGCCCCGCGCCGCCATAGAGCGTGTCGCCCACCACCGGGTGGCCGATGGACGCCATGTGCACCCGGATCTGATGCGTCCGGCCGGTCTCGATGCGCACCTTCACCAGCGTGAACTTGCCAAAGCGCGTCGCCAGCCGCCGCACCACCTCGTAGTGCGAAACCGCCGAGCGCGCGTTTTCGCCTGGGCTGCGCGGTCATGCGCGTGCGCCGCACCGGATCGCGGCCCACGCCGGCGTTGATGGTGCCCTTCTGCCGCTCCACCGCTCCCTGCACCAGCGCAATGTAGGTCTTCTTGATGCGGCGGCCGGCAAACATCTCCCCCAGCGCCGCGTGGGCGCGGTCGTTCTTGGCCACCACGATCAGACCGCTGGTATCCTTGTCCAGCCGGTGCACAATGCCGGGGCGCAGCTCGCCGCCCGTCGAAGAAAGAGCCTTGAAGCGGTAGAGCAGCGCGTTCACCAGCGTTCCCCGGCTGCGCGCGTCTTCGTTCTGCCCCGATCCGGCGTGAACCATCATCCCCGCCGGCTTGTTCACCACCGCCAGGTCGGCGTCTTCAAATACCACGTCCAGCGGAATGTCTTCCGGCGTGGCCTTGAGCGGCGCGGGATGCGGCTCGCCGGTAATCGCAATGCGCTCGCCGCCGCGCAGCTTCATGGAGGCCTTCTCCCGCTCGCCGTTGACCAGCACATCGCCCTGGTCCATGAGCAGTTGCACGCGCGAGCGGCTCACGCCCTCCAGTTGCGCGGCCAGGAATTGATCGAGCCGCTGCCCCTGGGCCTCCGCTGGCACTTCGATCATGCGACGTTGAACATTTCCAGCCTCAACCATCCGCGGCCTCGTCTTTTGCTCCCGAACCATCAGAAGTCCCGTGCCCCATCCTTTCCGCTTTTTTCTGCGGAAAGGGTGGGAAACCTCGAACCTTGTTCAGCCCCTTTGCGCTCCAACAGCACCAGTCCTCCGGCCAGCACCAGCAGAATCGCCGCCGCCTGCGGCCCATCCAGCGCACCGCCCAGCAGCGCGCCGCGGCCCTCGGGGTCGCGCCACAACTCGGTGAGGTAGACCGCCACGCCGGTCCCCAGCAGACCCAGCCCGGCCACATCGCCCTGCTGGCGCCTCGCCGGCAACCACACCAGCAGCAAAATCGAGAGCGTCAAAAAGGCCAGCGCCGCATACGCCTGCACCGGATGCAGCGGAACGCCCAGCGGCGTCCCGCTCCAGCGCGCGGCCAGTGGATTGGTGTAGGTAACAGCCCAGCGCACTCCGGTTCCTGCTTCAATCCCGTAACCCGACCCGGCCAGCAGCGCGCCCAGTTGCTCGAAGGCCAGCCCCAGGGCCACGGGGCGCGGCCAGCGCGTCGGCCGTGGCGCCAGCGGCAGCCGCTGCCAGCGCGCATACAGCACGGCCGACCCTGCGCCCGCCAGCGCTCCCGCCGCGGCCAGCAGCGGATGATGAATCATGGCCAGCGCCAGCATCCAAGCGGGATGCCGGCGCAGGTCGCTCCAGTTGAGCGCCACCAGCAGCAGCCGCTGGCCCAGCGAGCGCCGCAAACAGCGCCACCACGCAGAGATTCCACACCTGTCCGGCATTCAAGCCCGCGATGCGCGCCGTGCGCTGCGCCAGAAACAGCGCCAGCAACACGCCCAGCGCCGCCAGCGCGCCATAGGACGGGATCAGAATTGCGCCGATGTGGAAGAGAACTGGATGCACCTGAGTCAGCATACGGCATTTTGACTTCAGCCGCAGCCGCCGGGATTTCGAAGGAAGGTAGAATCCGGCCCACGGGGCCGTGAGTAATGCGCTGGTGAACCCGTCCTAAGACGGTGGAGCTCTCCGCGGTTCATTAGGCATTCCGGACTGGCGGACACGGCACACAGAACCGATTGTCGAGTTGAGCCCCTGTTCATTGAATGTTGGTTCAACCAGCGTTGACCACCCACCTGCTTTGCAGGCCGGTTTCTATTGCGGATAGTAGGGGCCCGCGCAAAAAATTGCAAGTCTTGTGCGCGATGGCCGCGTTGTGCTACGATTTTGCCCCGCCGTTTTTGGCCGCCGCGCGCCCAAAACGGGCATCATATCTCTCCTTCTATTCCGCGCCGCCGGGAGACTTGTCCGCTGCCGCTGGCGCAGCCTTGCGATTGCCCATCTCCACCGCCCGAGCGATCAGTTTCTTCAGCTTTCCCTCAATATCCGCGTCGCCTACGTGCTGATCTTCGAGTACGCCATCGGCATCGATCGTAAACGTGGCCGGAATTGCGCGAACCCCAAAGAGTGTAGCGATGGTTCCATTGAATCCGCCATCGCGATACTGCAGCCAGGTCATCTGATTCTTGGCCGTAAAATCCTTCCACTTGGCCTCGTCCGAATCCAGGCTGATGCTCAGCACAACAAACGGCTGCCCGTCGAACTTCCTGGCGATCTCCCGGATGTGCGGCAGCGCCTCGCGGCACGGGCCGCACCAGGTGGCCCAGAAGTCGATCAGAACCACTTTGCCGGCCAGGCTTTCAAGCGTAAGTGTTTTGCCGTCGAGCGTGGTGAGGCGAAAGTTCGGCGCAACTCGCGCGCGGGCCAGCTCCGGGCGCTCCACGAACCTCTGCGCCCGTTCATAGTTCAGGGCGCCCGGCCCAGCGATTTTCAAGTATGCCTGAAAGCGTTCTTTGGCGGCATCATCCCGCTTGAGATAGGCCAGCGCTGTTCCGTCGGCGTAGAGACATTCTGCAAAGTCGGGCCGCATCTGGAGCGCCACCTGAAATGCGGCATCGGCCGCCTCCACCGCTTTGTCATGTTTATCGCTCATGCCTTCGGCCAAACATGCCTGGCCGAGCAGATACTGCGCTTGCGCCTTGTCGCCGGGGCTGGTTACATGCTCAAGAATGGCCGCGGACTGCTCCCGCGCCGCTTTGTAGTCCCCTATCTCGATCGCGGCCTTCCATGCTTTGAGTTCGCAAATGACGCAGTGGCCGCCATCCTGCTTATCCGCCTTGCGAAACCCATCCAGCGCAAAGGCAGTTTGATGCTCTTTCATGAGCTTGATGGCTTGGTCATAAGTCTTTCTGGCTTTTGGATCGGTGGGGTCAGGGTTCGGCACGGCGGGCTTGCTCTGCGGAGCAGTTTCGGGAGCTTGGGCCACGGAGACTGCAACCAGGCCAGTCAACGCAAAAAGACAGGCAAGCCAACTTACGAGCGTACGCATGGCATCTCCTGAAAATGGTCCCACTATAACATGGGATCGTTTCCTGCTCGCGATGAAAATCAGGAGCCCGTCTTGCGCTCTTCCTCCAGCACTTCGTCCAGCAGTCCGCGCAGGCTGGCGGCGCGCGCATGGCCCAGCTGCGCATCGGCGCTGTCGGCCTGCGACAGCTCATCGGCCAGGTTCAGCGCGGCCAGCACGGCCACGCGCAGCGAGTCCACGGTGCGGCCCTGCGCGGCTACGGCGCGCATCTTGGCGTCCACGCGCTCGGCCAGTTCGCGGATGTGCTCCGCGTCCTGGCCGGAGAGATGATAGGTCTGGTCGTAGATCTCAACGGTCACGTAACCGCTTGCATTGCCGCGTTGTTCCTCAGCCATGCTTTACCTCACAGTTCGAGCGCGTCGAGCTGCGCCAGCAGCCGCTCCACCCTCTGCCGCACGTGGTCGCGCTCGGCGCGCAGCGCGTTCAGTTCCTTCTGCAAATGCTCCACCAGCGGCGCCTGCTCGCGCAGTTGGGCCGCGGCCTGAGCCGCGCGCTCCTCGGCCTCTGCGCGGGCTTGCCGCTCCCGCTTCACCAGGTTCACCGCCTGCAGAACCCGCTCTTCCAGCGCCGAAAAATCGTCCCCGCTCATTGCCAGGGTCTCCGGCTCCGCAACCGGCTCCTGAAGCTGTGGCTCAGGCTGCTGGAGCTCCGGCGACAGCAGTTCTTCGGCCTGCGGCTCCGCGAACGGCTGTTCCTCCTGCTGCTCTTCCACGACCTCAGACTCCCAGAAAGATTGCGACATCAGAAAAACCTCCGCGCAAATGCGCCTTGCCCGTGCAGTATAGCGCCAATTGAGCCGGTTTCTCCGCTAACTCCGCAGCCGCGCCCCAACTTTGCCAACAGCCTCCACCACCCGCGCCTGGAACTCCTGCAGCTCTTCCTCGCGCAGCGTGCGGTCCGGTGCCTGAAAGGTAGCGCCCAGCAGCAGCGAGTACTCGCCCGCGCCCAGCTTGGCATCGCGAAAGACCTCGCGCGCCCGCCACTCCACCAGCTCGGGAATCTGCAATCCAGCCAGCGCCTGGTCAATCGTCTCCCACCCGATACTCTCGTCCAAAACCAGAGAAAAGTCGCGGCGCACCGGCTGGAAACGCGAAATCTCCCGCGCCATCGGCTTGCGCAGCGGCAGCTTGTACAGCCGGTCCAGATACAGCTCGCCCACCAGCACCGGCTCCTTCAGCTTGCGCGCCGCGGCCTCGCGCGGATGCAGTTGCCCGAACCAGCCCACCGTCGCGCCCTCCACGGCCACCCGCGCGGCGCGGTAGGGATGCAGCCACTCCGGCGTAAGCCCGGCCTCGGCCGGGAAGCGGTCAAAGTAAACTGCCCGCGCCTGGAACCGCGCCAGCACCTGCTCCACCGCGCCCTTCACGTCATGAAAATCGATGGCCCGCGCCGCATGCAGCGCGCCCTGCTCCGGCAAGCTGCCCACCGCGCCAAAGGCCACCGCCGGCCGCTCCTCCACCTTCTCCGCCGTGCCGCTGAAAACCGTGCCCAGCTCGAAGAGCCGCACATCGCTCACGTCGCGGTTCAGGTTGCCGGCAATCATCGTCAGCATTCCCGGCACCAGCGACGGCCGCAGCACGCCCGCCTCTTCGCTGAGCGGATTGCCCAGCGGAACCACAAGCCCCGGTTGCGGCGCGGTCAGCGCGGCCTCCGCCGCCGAGCAGAAGGTGCTGGCAATCGCCTCATGGAATCCCGCCGCCAGCAGCGTGCGCCGCACCGCCGCTTCCTTCTCCGCCCACGGCAGCGCCCGCACCCCTTCGCCAAAGGCCGGCAGCGTGTTGGCAAAGCGGTTGTAGCCGTAGACGCGCGCAACCTCTTCGATCAGGTCGATCTCGCGCTCCAGATCCAGCCGCCAACTGGGCAGCGTCACCTGCCACGACTCGTCTCCAAAGGTCTGCCGCACCGCAGGTGCCTGACTCGCTGACTCGCTGACTCGCTGACTCGCTAACCCGCATCCCAGCGCCGTCAGCACTCCCTCGACCGTCGCCGCGGTGATGCCTTCCTCGTCCACGGTCGCGCCCAGAATGCGCTGCACCTCGCTGAGCGCGAGCGCAACCGGCTTGCGGTTCGCGGTGCGCGCCTCCAGCGCCGCCACGCGCACGTCCACCAGCTCGCCCTCGATCCAGCCGCCGTTCGCCAGCAGAATCCGGCTCACCAGCGCCGAAGCCACCGGCGCGGCATTGAAGTCCGCCCCGCGCTCGAAGCGATGGCTGGCGTCGGTGTGCAGCCCGTGCCGCCGCGCCGTCCGCCGCACCGCCATGGGCTCGAACCACGCCGCCTCCACCAGCACGTTCGTCGTCTCCGGCGTAATCATCGTGTCCCAGCCGCCCATCACCCCGGCCAGCGCCAGCGCCTTGGCGTGATCGGCCACCACCAGGTCCTCCGCATCGAGCATCGCGCTCCACGCCGTCCAGCGTCTTCAGCCGCTCGCCCTTGCGCGCCCGCCGCACCACGATGCCGCCCTCGATCTTGTCCAGGTCGAAGGCATGCGTCGGCTGGCCCATCGCCAGCCAGGCAAAGTTGGTCGCATCCACGGCGTTCGAGATCTTCTTCTGTTCGAGCAGACCGAAGTACGTGGCCACCTCCGCGCCCGCAAACCAGTCCCGCGATTCGCCGATCGTGACGCCGCGCAGCACCCGCGCCGTAAACCGCCCGCAGCGCGTCCTCGGCCTCGATCCGCACCGGAAAGGCGCTTGGCGGCCGGGCGGGGCTTCGGCAGCGCAAACTCCAGCGCCGGCAGCGTCCAGCCCGTAGATCGCCGCCGCCTCGCGCGCCACGCCGTAGTGGTTCATCGCGTCCACGCGGTTGGTGGTGATGTCCATCTCGTAGAGCGAGCCGTTCCCGTCGCCGAGCGGAAGATGCCCTCGACGGCAATCCCGCGCAGGGTCAGGTCTTCGGCGAGCTGCGCATCGTCCACCGGCAGTCCCGGCAAGTACGCTCGCAAGCCATTTCGTCAGTATCTTCATTGCTGATTCCTTTTAGCGAGTTAGCCTGCGCTTCGCGCACATGGCGAGTTAGCAAGTTAGCGGCGTTCCGCATCATGGCTCCAGCGATCCCAGCAATCCGTTGATCAGCTTTGCAGTCTCCGTCGCCAGATCAAGCAACTTCTTGCACGATTCCTTATCGATAAAACCCAGATCGCACGCCAATTCAATCTGAGTTTCCAACTCATTGAGTGCTCCCCGCGCAGCTCCAAGCTCTCTTCGCAAATCCGCGTCTGTCAGCCGCCCATGACCTTCGGCAATATGGCTCGCAACCGAAACCGCGGACCGGCGCATCTGCATCCGCAGGCCAAAGGTCTCCGATTTGGAAACTCCTCGGTCCGCAAATAGACCTGACGCGCCAACTCCATCGCCTTCTGCCAAACGAGCAAATCGCGAAAATACCGAGTTCTAGGCATAGCCGTCCTTTCTGCCATCGCAGCCGCTAACTTGCTAACTCGCAACTGTGCGCGCAGCTGACGCTAACTTGCTAACTCGCAACTGTGCGCGCAACGCACGCTAACTTGCTGCTTCCAATCGAAACCAACGCCTCTTTAAGCAAATTGCCCCAAGAACCGCATATCCCCCGCAAAAAACTGCCCAATCTCGCTGATGCCGTACTTCATCATGGCGATCCGCTCCACGCCCATCCCGAAGGCAAAGCCGGAAATCTTCTTTGGATCGTAGGCAGGCTGTTTTTCCGCCGCGAACGCAAACACCGCCGGGTCCACCATGCCGCAGCCCAGCAGCTCGATCCAGCCCGACTGCTTGCACTTCCTGCAGCCCTTGCCTCCGCAGAAGATGCAGCTGATCTGCACGTCGGCGCTGGGCTCCGTGAAGGGAAAGAACGAAGGGAAGAAGCGCGTCTTCACCGCCGAGCCGAAGAGCGCCTTCATGGCGTGGTCCAGCGTGCCCTTCAGATCGCTGAAGGTGATGTTGGTGTCCACGCAGAGGCCCTCCACCTGGTGGAAGATCGGCGAGTGCGTCGCGTCGGCCGCGTCGTTGCGGTGCACCTTGCCGGGAATCACGATGCGCACCGGCGGCGGCTGCTGCTCCATGGTCCGCATCTGCACCGGCGAGGTGTGCGTGCGCAGCAGCAGCCGGTCGCGCAGCGGGCGCCGCTCCTGCCCGGCCACCACCAGCGTGTCCTGCGTGTCCCGCGCCGGATGCCCCGGCGGAAAGTTCATGCACTCGAAGTTGTAGTAGTCGGTCTCGACCTCCGGCCCCACGCCCACCGAGTAGCCCAGCGCCGCAAAGACGCTGGCGATCTCGTTCAGCGTGCGCGTAATCGGATGCTCGGCCCCGGTCAGCCGCCGCGTGCCCGGCAGCGTAATGTCGATGGCCTCGGCGAGCCAGCGCCGCGTCACTCGGCCCGGCGCCGGCAGCCTGCTCCAGCAGCCCCTCCACCACCGCCTTGAGCGCGTTGAAGCGCACGCCCAGCGCCTTCTTGGCCTCGGGCGGCGCAGCCTTCAGCCAGCGGCCTGAAACCTCGTTGAGCCGGCCCTGCTTGCGCCCCAGCCATTCCAGCCGGAAGGCCTCCACAGCCTCCTCGCCATCGAGCGCGGCGGCATCCGCGCGCGCCTGCTGCTCCAGCGCGGCAAACGCCCCGTCCAGCGCGGCCTCGTCAAATGCCGTCAGATTGGGAATCGCTTCGTTCGTCATGCGTAAACAGCAGGATAAACCACTGGCCATCGCTCAACGATCACAGATAGATCGTTCGGGAACAGGCAGAAGCTAACTTGCCGACAGAAAAGGCCCCGCATAGCGGAGCCTTTTCGCTGACTTGCTGACTCGCTCTCCGGCCTACGCCGCTGCCTTTTTCCCGCGGCCAGCGCCGCCTTGGCCTGCTCGACCAGCTCGGTGAAGCCCGCCGCGTCCTTCACGGCAATGTCGGCCAGAATCTTGCGGTCCAGCTCGATGCCGGCCTTCTTCAGCCCGTTGATGAGCTGCGAGTAGCTGGTGCCGTTCAGCTTGGCGGCGGCCGCGATGCGCACGATCCACAGCGAGCGGAACTGGCGCTTCTTCTGCTTGCGGCCGGTGTAGGCAAACTTCAGGCCGCGCTCGACGGCTTCCTGGGCTGCCTGGTAGAGCTTGGATTTGGTAAGGAAATAACCGCTGGCCCGTTCGAGAATCTTCTTGCGGCGGTCACTCCGCTTGGTACTGCGTTTTACGCGGGGCATATCGTTTTCTCCATTTTTGCGTTCGGTTAAGCGGCTGGAGGCAGGAGGCCCAAGCCCTTTGCGGGCCGGGCTGTAACCTCTTCACTCGCTCTTTCAAGCCTTGATCTCTCGGCTGGTCCGGATTCAAAGCTCCGGCCAGCCGGGGGCCCTTGCAACGCGTTCGACTGGGGCCCTGAAGCGACTTCTCCGTCAGGAAAGGACGCAGCGATCAGGCGTAAGGAATCATGCGCGCTACCTTCTTGTAGTCGCCATCGGAAACCAGCAGGGTCCGGCCCAGCTTGCGCTTCACTTTTGGCGGCTTCGAAGTAAGGATGTGCCGCGTCTTCGTCTGGCCCCGCTTGATTTTGCCGGTGCCAGTCTTGCTGAAGCGCTTGGCCGCGCCCGTATGGGTCTTCAACTTGGGCATTTTCTTCTCGTTTGAACGGAGTGTTTCGCTCCGCATTGCCCGTGAGACAGGATTTCCCCTGCCCTCTTGGGACTTTAATCAGTATAACCCATAGCCTGTCCCCGGCGGTTTTCATCGCATAGAGGGAAGAGCAAACCCACTGCCCTCATCTCCGGCGTACGAACGAATCCCCAGAATCATCTTCAACCCTGAAATCAGACTGGAGCCGCCTTCACCGTCCCATTTCGGTCTTCTGTTTCATTTATGGCTACCCCGGCCTGATTTGCCCATTCCTCGATTGTTCTCACCCTCAGTCAGGACGTAGCTTTAAACCGTGGCCGTCCTCTCTGTCGATCTCGCGTACCGCCTCTGGTCCGATCTGGGCATCGTGGTGCTGGAGCGGGTTTTCCCTCCGCAGTCCCCGAACCTGCTCGAAGCCGGCCCCGGCCTGCCCCTCCCGCCGCTGTTTTCAGGGCGGGATGGATCCCAGCCAACCCAGTACCCCATCGCCTGCGAGATCATCCCCTCCATCGAGCTCGGCCTCGACTCAGATCTCGCTCCCGGTCCCGTGGACGCCAAAATCCTCGCCGGCCGCCTCAACCACCTCTGCGCCAAGCGCGGCATCCGCGTGATGATGCTGGACGGACCCCAGGCCTGGAAGTCCGGTACCAACGGCCTCGATCACGCCCGCGCGAGCGAGCGGCAACTCAATACCGCTGCTAAAACCGGTCTGTCCGGCATGGTAAAGCCCGCCACCTACCAACCCTTCGCCGAGTTCTGCCTGGAGGTGTACGAGGCCCTCTGCCGGCGCGGCTGGCGGCGCCTGGAGACGCCTGACCAACCCGGCTCACCTCAGGACCATAAGCAGGAGCGCGTGCTGGTCGAGAGTTACCCCTTCGCGGCCTGGAAGTCCTTGGGAATCAAGCCTCTGCCTTCCACCCGCAAGGCTTAGGTGAGCGATCTGGCCGAGGCCTATGGCGCGCTGCGCTCCCTCTACCCGATCACCACCAACCGCCCACCCAACCACCACCAGTTGCAGGCCATTGTGGGCGGCCTGACCGGCCTGGCTCTCGAGGAGCACAACACCGATGGCGCCCGCATCGTCGGCAAGCCTCCACGCCAGGAAGAGGGCCACTGGCGCGAGGGCTTCATCGTCCTGCCCGTGCCCCCAAACCGGCCTATCGACATGAGTTGGCTGAACGGCATGCGCTGGCTCGACTGATCAGCGTGCCTGACCAGGTAGCGAATATTCCCTACGAACGGCACAGGCCGCCCCAAACGGGCGGCCTGATTTGATTGAGGAGTGCAAAAAACTGCTTACTTCGCCTGCTTTGCCGGCGCGGCGGCCTTGGCCTGCGCAGCCACTGTAGGCTTGGGCTTGGGAGCTTCCTGCTTCTTGGCCGGCGCCAGAATGGCGTGCAGAATGGTTCCTTCCATGCGCGGCATGAACTCCACGATGCCCGCCTCGCCAATGTCCTGGATCAGCCGGTTGATGATGTTGTAGCCCAGTTCGCGGTGGGCCATCTGCCGGCCCCGGAAGCGCAGGCTGGCCTTCACCTTGTCGCCATCGACCAGGAAGCGAACCGCCTGGTTCTTCTTGGTCTGGTAATCGTGCTCGTCCACGGTCACGGAGAACTTGACCTCTTTGACCACGATCACCTTCTGCTTCTTGCGGGCGGCGCGTTCGCTCTTTTCCTTCTCGTAGAGGTAGCGGCCGTAATCCTGGATGCGGCAGACCGGAGGAACCGCGTTGGGCGAAACCTCCACCAGGTCCAGCCCGCGTTCACGGGCTATCTTCAGCGCCTCAAAGGGCGGCAGAATGCCGATCTGTTCGCCGTTTTCGTCGATGACGCGGATTTCGCGCGCGCGAATCCTGTCGTTGATGCGGATAAAGGACTTTGCCGAACGTTTGTCGAGTGCGATGGTGCTCCTCCAAAAGTCGTTCCTGCCCGCCTCCGGGGTCTTCCGGAATCGCCGCGGGTCCACGAACGCACACTGAGTATAGCATTGGCTTGGCTCAGCGGAACAAAGGGTTTACGAGGGATTCGGGTGCGCAGCCTCCAGCGTCCCCTCGGCGTTCAACCCGCTCACACAGCACCCGCACCAGACGGTTGGCCGGCAACCGGCCCTCCATCTCCACCGGCAGAAAATTCTCCGTCAGCGCGGCCGTCCGACCCCGGCCTGCCAATTCCGCCGGCGTGTGCAGCGTGATGGCCTCCAGCTCCCGGCCCACAAACCACCTGCGATGGGTCTCACTCTTTTCTGCCGCCAGAGCGCGGAGCGCCGCCATCCGCTCTTCCACCACCGCGGCCGGAACCGGCGCCTCGGCATGCAGCGCCCAGGCCCGCGTTCCGGGCCGCGGCGAAAACGGAAACAGGTGCAGGTAGCCGAAGGGCAGCGCCCGCACCAGCTCCAGCGTCTCCTCGAACTCGCGTTCCGTTTCGCCGGGAAAGCCCACCATCACGTCCGCGCCCAGCGTCAGCTCGGGTCCGGCCGCTCGAACCAGCGCCTCCACCTTTTCCACGTAATGCCAGGGCCGGTAGCGCCGGTGCATTCGTCGCAGCACGGCATCCGAGCCGGACTGCAAAGGCAGGTGCGCGTGCCGCGCCAACCGCGCCCGGCCAGTCTTAGGATTCCCAAACTCCGCCATCAGCCCGATCAGTTCCGCATCCCAATCCATCGGCTCAATGGAGCTGAGCCGCAGCCGCGGCAGCGCCGTTTGATCGAATATCTGCCGCACCAGCCCCGCCAGCGTCAGCGAAACCTCATTTGACCAGGATTCCCCACTAAAGCTGGGTGCCCCATCCTTTCCGCTTTTTTCTGCGGAAAGGGTGGGATACCACGAATCTCGATCTGCCCTTCCATGAGCAGATAAATCCCGTCCCCATCGCCCCAGGTTGATCCCCGAGAGCACCAGCTCGTTGCCCCCGGCGGCCACAAATCCCTCCACCTGCTTCAGAACGCTTGCAGCGGGCAGACTTTTGGACGAACCACGGGTTTGAGGGATCACGCAAAACGAGCAGCGGTTCCCGCACCCCTCCTGAATCTTCAGGTTGGGCCGGGTCTGCGTTCCCGGCGCCAGTTGCGCCTCCTCAAGAAACGAATGCGCAAACCGGTCGTCCACCCAAATGGGTGCCGGTCTCCAACCTCCCAACAGCGACTCCACGCTGACGAAACCCTGCGCCGCAGCCCGGCCAGCCGGGATCCCGAACCAGGTCCAGAATGATTCCCGGCGCCAGCGCCTTATGGCTATTGCCCACCACCGCGGCCACCCCGGCCAGCCCGGCCAGCTCCTCGGGAGCGCGTTGTGCATAGCAGCCGGTAACCACGATGCGCGCCGACGGATTGAGCCGGTGTGCCCTGCGAATAAAAGCCCGCGCCGCCCGATCCGCCTCCGCCGTCACGCTGCACGTGTTTACAACAACCAGGTCAGCAGCAGAGGGTTGCCGCTCGCAGAGCCCCGCCGCGCGCAGCCGGCCGCTCACCGCCTCGCCATCCGCGCGCGCCGCCCTGCAACCGAAATGCTCCACGTGAAAGCTGGATGCCATGATCTCAGTCTAAGACCTGTCCATATTTGCCCGATAGTCGCCGGGGTTCTGGGTTCACGCACATCGACTTCGATATACTGGAAAGTGAACGTTCTACCCCGCAGGTTCCTGCCCCAAAACATGCAAAATTCAGCAACTGCCAGCGCCCCAGCCTCGTCTTCCGCTGCCACGCGCGGCAGCACATGGCACATTGTCAGCTTCACGTACTTCACCTTCGTCTGCTACCTGTCCATCGGCCTGCCGCTCGCCGTCCTGCCGCCTTATGTGCACTTTCGTATGGGCTTTAGCGCGGCGTTGGCCGGCCTGGTCGTCAGCATCCAGTACATCGCCACCCTGGTCAGCCGCCCCTGGGCCGGCCGCATCTCCGACCGCGCTGGGGCCAAGGTCTCCGTTCTCTGGGGCATGGCTGCCTGCACCGCCAGCGGCGCCCTGCTGGTTGCCGCGGCCGTACTGCACCGCGCTCCGTGGCTCAGCCTTTCCAGCCTGATACTTAGCCGCCTGGTTCTGGGCGTGGGCGAGAGCCTGGGCTCGACCGGCTCAACCCTCTGGGGCATCACCAGCGCCGGACCGCAGCACACCGCCAGGGTCATCTCCTTCAACGGCATCAGCACCTATGGCGCCATGGCGCTGGGCGCTCCGCTGGGGGTGGTCCTCGATCAGCAGTGGGGACTGGCCTCGCTGGGACTGTTGACTATCTTCATCGGCGCCTTCAGCTTCATGCTCGCCAGCCGCAAGAACCCGGTCCATGGCGTCCCCGGAGAGCATCTGCCCTTCAGTCACGTATTCGGCCGCGTGGCCCCGCACGGCATGGGCCTGGCCCTGGGCGGAGTGGGTTACAGCACACTCGCTACTTTCGTCACGCTCTTCTACCTGAGCCGCCACTGGAACGGCGCGGCCCTCTGCCTGACCGCCTTTGGCCTGGCGTTTATTGCCGCCCGCCTGCTCTTCATCCACACCATCGACCGCTTCGGCGGATTCCAAGTGGGGATGGCTTGCCTGGCGGTCGAATCCCTGGGCATCCTTCTGCTGTGGCGCGCGCCCTGGCCGTGGGTGGCCTTTGCCGGTTCCGCCATTGCTGGATTCGGCTTCTCGCTGGTCTTTCCCGCTCTCGGCGTGGAAGCGGTCAAGCGCGTCACGGCAAGCAATCGCGGCGCCGCTCTTGGCGTCTACACCGCCTTTGCCGACGTCTCCTTCTTCCTCACAGGACCCCTGGCCGGCGCCGTCATCGGCCTCTACGGCTATGCCAGCGTCTTTCTCTTCGCCCTGGTCAGCGTCCTCGCCGCACTGGGAATCGTGGTTGTTCTGCGGCAGATGCAGGGAGCAGGGAGTAGGGCGTAGAGATATGGCGTTGGGGAGAATAGGGCTCCATCTGGCAGGATGAGTTGCCTGACAGGGTGCCGATTACGCTCTCGTTCCGGATGCTGCGACTGCTCTGGACTGGCTATCTGGCGGAATATTCCTCGTCCGTGACTGGCTCCAGCCAAACCACGTCCACGCCTTGCGCATCCGCTTCCTGCAGGGCTAGGTGCACCATGGTATTGCCCGCTGCGGCGCCATGCCAGTGCCGTTCCTGGGGCGCGATCATCACCGTGTCTCCGGGATGAATCTCGCGGACCGGCTGGCCGGCGAGTTGCACCAGACCGGAGCCGGTGAGGACATGCAAGGTTTGCCCGAGAGGATGCGTGTGCCACGCGGTGCGAGCGCCCGGCTCGAAGCTGACCCGGAAAACACGCAGCCGTGACGGCTCCGCGCCGATGGCAATTTCGTCAATCCAGACGTTCCCGGTAAACCACCCCGCCGGACCTTTGCGGCTGGACCGCTCTTTGCTGCTCAGAATCTTCATGGCCATACTCACTTCTCAGGCAATTAGCAGTAACGGCCACCCCGAAGGGTGGCCGTTGCCAGCTTGCTTAAAACCTTACCGTTCGTTCTTGCGCAAGTTGATCAGGTCGCCAAGCGTGGTTGTCGAACTGGAGACCGGTTGCTTGCGGGCCTCCGCCTTGTGATGTTCCGCGGTAGAGTGGCTGGCTTCGTGGCCTGTCGTGCGCAGGCTCAAGCCCACCTTTTTCTCTTCCACGTTGATCTTGATGATCTTGAACTCGTGCTCCAGGCCGGTTTCCAGCTTTGACGCTCCGCCGTCCTCGTCGCCGGCCTCGGAGATGTGGCACAAACCCTCCACGCCCTCCGCGATCTCGACAAAGGCGCCGAACTGCGCCGTCCGCAGCACTTTGCCGTGAACCATATCGCCCACCCGGTGCGAGGCAAAGAAGCTCTCCCACACGTCGGGCTGCAACTGCTTGATGCCCAGGCTCAGGCGGCGGTTCTGCGGCTCAACGCCCAGCACCACGGCCTTCACCTTTTCACCCTTCTTCACCACTTCAGAAGGATGCTTCACGCGCTTGGTCCAGCTCAGATTCGACACATGAACCAGCCCGTCAATGCCGTCTTCGATCTCGATGAAGGCGCCAAAGTCGGTCAGGTTGCGCACCCGCCCCTCGACCACCGTCCCGGTGGGATAGCGCTCCGTCAGGTTTTCCCAGGGGTTGTCGAGCAACTGCTTCATGCCCAGCGAGATGCGGCGATCCGCCGGATTCACGCTCAGCACCACCGTATCTACCTCGTCGGCCGGCTTGACCAGCTTGGACGGATGCTTCAGCCGCTTCGACCAGGTCATCTCCGAAAGGTGAACCAGGCCCTCGATGCCCTGCTCCAGCTCCACAAACGCGCCGTAGTCGGTGACGGAAAGAACCCGGCCATGCACGTGCGCGCCCACCGGGTAGCGCTCCGTGGCATCCAGCCACGGGTCCGGCGTCAATTGCTTGAAGCCCAGCGATACCCGCTGCTTGTCCTTGTCGAACTTCAGCACCTTGACCTGAATCTCGTCGCCCACGTTCACCAGGTCGCGGGGATGCGTCAGCCGGCCCCAGCTCATGTCGGTGATGTGCAGCAGGCCGTCGATGCCGCCCAGGTCCACGAACGCCCCGTAGTCGGTCAGATTTTTCACGGTGCCAGTCAGCACCTCGCCCTCACCCAGATGTTCCAGCGTGGCCGAGCGCTTGGCGTTCTGCTCTTCTTCCAGAATTTCCTTGCGGCTCACCACTACGTTGCCGCGCTTCTTGTTCAGCTTGATGACCCGGACTTCAATCTGCTGGCCGAGATACCCGTCCAGGTTGCGGACGGGGCGAATCTCCAGCTGCGAACCGGGCAAAAACGCCTTCATACCAATATCGACGGTCAATCCGCCCTTCACGCGGCTCACCACCGTGCCCTTGATGGGCGTCTTATCGGCGGCGGCCTTCTCGATCTCGTCCCAAACTCGCAAGCGCTGGGCGCGTTCAAAGCTCACCAGGTAGCCGCCCTCCGGCTCCTCGCGCTCAATGACCACGTCGATGGCCTCGCCCGGCTGGAACTTCACCGCTCCGGTATGGTCCAAAACCTGCTCCAGCGGCACCAGCCCCTCGGACTTCAGCCCCACATCCACCACCAGGTGCTTTTCAGTCTGCTTGATCACCGTGCCGGAGACGATCTTGTCGCCAAAGGCCTCGACGGCTGCGGCCTCGGCGGCCAGCTCCCTTTCAAACGCCGCCAATGCGGCGGAAAAATCCTCGGCGGACTCCACTCCGTGCGCTTCGAGGGCCGGCGCCCCGGCTATGGCGGCTGCCTCGATGGAAGGTGTGGCTTCGGCAGCGGCCCCGGTTTCTGGCGCGGCCACAGGCTCGGATTGCGCGGCAACCTCGGCTTCAGGCGCGGCCTCGGCTACAATTTCAGCCGCGGATTCCGGCGGCGCGGCAACTTCAGTTGCAATCTCGGCTGCCGGAGCGGCCTCAACGCCGGCCTCCGGCTGAGGTGCGGCCTCGGCTACAATTTCGGCCGCGGACTCGGGCTGCGCGGCCACCTCCGTGGCCACTTCGGCTGCGGGCGCAGCCTCAACGGCGGCTTCTACAGGTGCAGCTTCGGCTACAGGCTCGGTTAGGGCATCGGCGTCCAGCGCGGATACTTCGACAACTTCGGCGGTCTCAGGGTTGGACGTGGATTCGTACGACGGCTGCTCAAGCTCCGTCGCAGGCTCTAGCGTAGGGGTTTCCAATTCGGTGTTCAGGGTTATGCTCTCGGGTTCGGGATTGAGGACGTTTGCCATTGCTGCAGCTCCGGAATTCCTTGCTCCCGCGACGGATAGCGCCTGCCGCTGGGAGTGGCTCCCGCGCCGCGATTGCCGCCGGCGGAGAGGCCTACAGACCGTATCCTGCCTTCAAAACCTGTGATGTACCGGGATCGTTTTCACAAGGGACAGCCCTCCCAGCCTGTTGCGCTGGAGTCAATAAATCGGCTGTTCTCCTTGGGAAACACCCGGCAGGCAACGGCTTGCTGGAGGGCGGCCGCAACTCACTGCTGGAATCCGCGCAGCAAGCCACGCATTTCAGTGTAGCAACCTCACTTTCCCTCGTCAATCCAACAGCTTGGACCCACCTGACTGCAACCGGCATGGCAAGCGCAAATTCACCCTCGCTGGCGCCTCAGATCTGCCTTTGAGAATCGGGATTTGAGACCTGAATATACAGATGGCCATCCAGCGCCGAATCCCCTCTATACTGTTCTGAACGGCGCAACTCTAAGAATTCATATGGACTATCTCTGGACCCCCTGGCGTTTTGCCTACGTCACCTCGGCGCAGGATGCCGCACGCCCCGGCGTTCCTTCGAGCCTTGCCGCCTGGCCCGGCGACCATGGGCTGCGTCTTCTGCAACCTGATCGCCTCCATCGACTTCGCCATCGCCAACGGCATGAATCCAGACCAGGCCGAGGCCGCCGGCGGCCTCATCCTGCGCGGCAAGCACTGCTTCATCTGTCTCAATGCATTCCCCTATACCTCCGGCCACGTCATGGTCATGCCCTACGCCCACCTCGACAGCCTCGCAGCCCTGCCCGCCGAGACCGCCCATGAGTTGATCCGCCTGGCCCAGCTCACCGAGCAGGCCCTGGAGCGCCTCTACCACCCCCACGGATTCAACTTCGGGATGAATTTAGGCCAGGCTGCCGGCGCCGGCGTTGCCGGACATCTCCACCTGCATGCCCTGCCCCGCTGGGCCGGCGACACCAACTTCATGACCGCCGTAGCCGAAACCCGCGTTCTGCCCGAAGACCTGGAAACCACCTGGAAGCGCATGCGCCAGGCCTTCGCGGAAGTGGCGCTCCGCTAACTTGCCAACTCGCTATCCCCGCGTCAGCGGGGGCCAACTTGCCGTTTCTATTGAACGCCGAAGAGCAAGATCTTCGCCCCCGGCTTCTCGAACGTGGTCTCGATCTTGGCGCGCCCCTCGCTGTCTCGCGCCACCGTAAAGCCGCCGCTGGTCCAATGCTCGTCCGCCACTTTATGACGCGTAATGTACCGGTAGGCGCCCGGTCTCGTGGCAAAGATCAGCACCGCGCCCCGGCCGTTTGCGGTCGAAATCTTTTCGTGAATTTCGGGACTGCCGGAGACAACTCCGGTCACCACAGGATCACTTTCAGTAATGTCGTCGCGAACCCGTTTATATCTGGCCAGCATACTGCCTATGTAGGAAACGCCCAGCCCGGATACACTTGGCAGGTCGCCCCAGATTCCGTTTTGGCCCAGAATAAGCGAGGCCACGTCCACTTCCTGCCATTGCTGGGGATCGTCGGGAAAATAGTGGGTGAGAAACAGAACGGACGGAATCCATTTATCGAAGGTCAATGGCGTGCGGGTTACCCACGTGCGCGCCTGCCCCTGCTGGACAAATATGTTGGAATAGGTCCGTTCCTCGTCGATAGGTATATCGTAGTTTTCGTAGTAGGGACCGTTATTGATGAGGAAGAATTTGCCGGAGGAGAGGAATCCGAGTCCCATGGCGCGGCCGCCTTCGGTCACGTCGAAGTCTACGATCGCTCCGGGCACGGCGGCGGCCACCTTATCCGCCACACGGCTCATAGACTGCACCAGTTGAAACCCATATGAGTCCACGCGTTCCTGGTGAGTATTGTTCTCGCCGCCGTGGTTATGATGCGGGTCGCTGCATCCATACTGGTCGATGCCGTCCCACTTGAAATAGGTGGCCCCGGTTTCATGCGCAAGCCGGATCAGCTCATCGGCGAGCGCGTCAGCATACCCGCTCACCAAGCACATGCTATAGTTCCTCTCTTTTCCCCAATCCCCGCGGGGCTCGCCCACTATTCCATCTCTTGACATGCGCCACTCAGGATGCTCGCGCACGACCCGGCTCGATGCCGCCGCCTCAGTGGGACCAATCCATAGCCCAAGTTTCATGCCGTAACTGTCCAGCTTGGCCTTGACTGACTTCAGGCCGTTCGGGAAGCGCTCCTGGCTCACCGTCCAGTCGCCGGCCTTGTCGTACCATCCCGAATCCAGTACAAAGACCTCCACGCCCATGCGGTGCGCAATGTCGATCTCATTGAGGATGCGGTCTTCATTCATCGACTCCAGATATGTTTTGCCATTCCAAAACTTGTTGCGCTCCTGAAAGTTCCAGGTGTTATAGAAAATGTAGGGTTTTCTCGATTCTGTATTCTGCGTCAGATACTTCAGCACAAATCTTCGATAAGTGGAGGCAAGCTCGTCCAGGCCGCCCCCCTGAGCCGCTGTTTCAAGCCATATGGCTTGATAGGGATGCTCGGAGTCGATGGTCTGGCCGGGGAAATAATTGCCCTTGACCGCGGCCAGGCGAACGCTGCGGTCAGGGCTGAGCCGATACTCGAGGAATGCGTCGGGAACCTCGGAGCCGTGCTCATAGGCCAGCAGAAAGCTGCGGCTGCCGTCCGTGGCGGCTAGAAGCGGTCCCATGACGGCCCCGTTATCCTTAAAATACCTGTCGCTGATTTTTCCCTCGGAAAGTTCATAGGAGTGCGTGAGTTCGGCAAAGTTCGATAATCTCACTTCTTCAATCTGCGGCAGTTGCCTGAGTGAAGTTTGCAGATAAGTCAGGCTGTTCGCGCCGGAGTTTGCGGTCAGCACTCTGAGCTGATCGGCCTTAAGCACATACCGAAGGCGAATCACCGGCGTCCCGTCATTTACCTGGAACTGAATGCCCAGATGAAGATGAGCATCCTGGGCCAGCTCGCCTTTAAAAGAATATTCAGTAACTCCATTGCCGAGATGGACCGGTTCTCCGACGGGAGTAAAACGACGGACCTCGGCGGAGATCTGCTTTCCGTCAACTTCAAAGGTTGGTGGTGCGAATCGGTATGGGACACTTGATCCCGCAGCACGATAGCCCCAGGAGCAGCCTTGCCCGCAGGAGAGGAAGATACTCACCTGGCTGTTCTCTATATCGGCTTTCCGGCTGGTAGCATCCTGCGCCATGCAGAACAAGGGAAGAGCAAACAGCGCCAGGCTCCAGATCGTGATCCTCTTGCTATGACGCATGGTTGCGGCTTTTTGCAACGGCAGACACACGCAGGTTATCTCAGCGATTGTCATTTCCAATACCTTTCTCTCTCTATTAATTGGTTTCCGGCATTCTCTCAAATGGGATTTTCGCTTCCTCTACTCCGCCTCGCCGCTCTCCTCCGCCTCGGCCGCCAGCGCCAGCCCGGAGTCTTCGACTCCCGCCTGGTCCAGCAGTTCGCGCGGTATCTGCTTTCCGGTTCTTATTCCCAGTTTCTTCAGCATCTCCACTTGCCGGATCAGGTTGCCGGGACCACTTGTGAGCTTGCTTTTCGCGTCCTCGTAGCTCTCGGTGGCCCCGCGCAAACTTTTCCCGATGGCCTCGATATCCGCGACAAATCCGGCGAATTTCTCATACAGCGCAGTACCGCGCTTGATCACATCCTTCACGCTTCGAGCCTGCAACTCCTGCCGCCAGAGGTTATCGACAATGCGAATGACAAACAAGAGCGTCGTGGGGCCGACGAGCAAAATTTGTCTCTCATAGGCGTAGTGCCAGAGTTCCCCGTCCTCGTGAATCGCCAAGAGAAAGGCCGGTTCAATGGGAACGAACATAACCACAAAGTCGGGGGATTGGACCGCCTGCAACCGGTGATAATCCTTGGCGGCCAATTCGTCGACGTGCTTGCGGACGCTTCCGAGGTGTCTCTTTATCGCTGACTTGCGGTCCGCATCCGATTCCGCTTTGACGGATTCATAGTAAGCGGTCAGTGAAACCTTGCTGTCAATAATTAGGTTCCGGCCGCCGGGCAGATTGACGATGATGTCCGGGCGTACACTACGCTGTCTGCCTTCCTCCCCTCCGGCATTAGCTTCGACGGTTTGCTGCAGGCGGAATTGGACACCTTCTACAAAACTGGCAAGTTCAAGCAGATCTTTGGCGACTTCTTCCCCCCATCCTCCCTGGTCACTCGAAGAGCCGAGCAGAGCCGTCGTCAAGTTATGCGCCTCTTGTGATAGTTGCTTATTGAGGCCACTAAGATCGCCGATCAACGTTTGCAGCGTGGTGACGCCGGTCTTGGAGTCGCTTTGAGCCTCCTCCACCTTCTTGCGGAAATCCTCGATCTGCGTCTTGAGCGGCGTCAAGAGCGTACCCAACTCCTTCTGACTCCCCTCGGAAAAGCTCTTTGAGATCTCTTTCAAAATCTCGTAGGCCTGCAGCTTGAATTGTTGCGTGAGCCTCTCCCCATTGTCCTTTTCGTTGGCAAGGTCGGTCTCCAGCTTGCTGTTTTGGCGCGCCAGGTTGAGAATCTCGCCATCCCGGTGCGCCAACTGGGTGCTGGTCGCGCTGAGCGTTTCGGTCAGATCGCGATTGCGCTGCTCAAGCAGGGCCTTTTCCGTCTTTGCCGCCACGCTTCGGAGCCAAAATCCCACCAATATTCCCGCAATCGCAGCAACCACTCCAACTATCAAAGCCTGCATCGCCTACTCCCCCTCTTCGCCTAATATACGCCTTTCGCCTGTTGATTTTTTACCAAATTCCGCCTGTTTTCCGTTCCCTGTTTCCCGCTTCCTGTTCCCCCGGCATCTTCCCGCTCCCCGAGCCTTTACACACCCCCACCCGCCCGGTAGACTTGGAGTTTCGGGGCCATGCGCATTTTTTGTTGGCGCTATGGTTGTGTTCCCCTGCCGCGGGCCGGTATTGTAGGCAGGCGGAACGGGATCGAATTTCTGCCCCGGACAGAACTCTCAAGTTCCGAACAATTACGAGGAGAACCAGGCATGGCCGTAGAAGAGAAAGTCAAGCAGATCATCGTCGAGCAGTTGCAGGTGGACGAAGCCGAGGTAACCCCCGGCGCCAGCTTCCAGGAGGACCTGGGCGCGGATTCGCTGGACGTGGTCGAACTGGTAATGCAGTTCGAGGAGGCCTTCGACCTGGAGATTCCCGACGAAGACGCCGAGAAGATCAAGACCGTCAAGGACGCGATCGACTACATCGAAAAGAACGAGAAGAACGCGAAAGGCGGCAAGTAGCCCTTGTCCATCTCGCCCCGCAGAGTCGTCATCACCGGACTCGGGCTGGTGTGCGGTGTGGGCAACACCGCTCCCGAGGTATGGCGGCAGCTATTGGCCGGCGCCAGTGGCATGGGTCCCATCCAGGGCTTCGATACCACCGGCTTCCCGGTCACCTTCGCCGCCGAGGTCAAGAACTTTGACCCGCTAGACTTCGTGGACAAAAAAGAAGCGCGCAAGATGGGGCGCTTCATCCATTTTGCCTTTGCCGCTACCCAGGAAGCCATCGCCCAGTCGGGCCTCCAGATCACCCCGGAGATTGGCGACCGGGTAGGCGTCTTCATCGGCTCCGGCATCGGCGGCTTTGAGATCATCGAGCGCGAGCACGCCAACCTGCTTGCAGGCGGCCCGCGCAAGATTTCACCCTTCTTCATTCCCGCCGCCATCGTCAATATGGCCGCCGGCCAGTTGAGCATCCGCTACGGAGCCAGGGGCCCCATCTCAGCCACGGCCACGGCCTGCGCCACCAGCGCCAACTCCATCGGCGACTCGGTGCGCATGATCCTGCACGGCGACGCGGACGTGATGATCGCCGGAGGCGCCGAGGCCGCGGTCACTTCGCTTTCCGTGGGCGGATTTGCCGCAATGCGCGCGCTTTCCACCCGCAACGACGAGCCCACCCGCGCCAGCCGCCCTTTCGACAGGGACCGCGACGGCTTCGTCATCGGCGAGGGCGCCGGCATCCTCATTTTGGAAGAATTGGAATTCGCCAAGGCGCGCGGCGCAAAGATTCTGGCCGAGGTTATCGGCTACGGCATGAGTGCGGACGCTTATCACATTACCGGCATCGCTCCCGAGGGCCAGGGCGCCCAGCGCAGCATGAGAGCCGCGCTCAAAGACGCAGGCATCGCCCCGGAGGAGGTCGGCTACGTGAACGCCCACGCCACCGCAACCCCGGCCGGCGACGGAAATGAGTCGCGCGCCATCGAGGCGGTCTTCGGCGAACATGCCCTGAGCCACAGGCTCAAGATCAGCGGTACCAAGTCCATGACCGGGCATCTGCTGGGCGGCGCGGGCGGCCTCGAAGCCGGCATCTCCGTGCTGGCGCTGGTCAACCAGCAGCTTCCCCCCACCATCAATCTGGAAAATGCCGATCCCGAGTGCCGCCTGGACTACGTGCCCAACCACGCCATCCCGCACAGCTTCGACGTGGCCCTTTCCAATTCGTTTGGTTTTGGCGGCATCAACGCCACCCTCATCATGCGCCGCTGGACAGAGTAGCTCCTCTTATTGATCGCAAAGACAAAGCAGCGCGAATCTACCAGGATTCGCGCTGCTTTGCTTCTACGTCCTGTTTCCTTAATCTTCCAACCTCCAAGGCCGGGTGCCCCAGTTCTCGTCCGACGCGGTGGATGAGACCTGGGAAACCACAAATCACTGTTCGCCGCCCAGCCATCGAATAGCCAGAACCGCCATCATCCCATAGCCGCCGCAACGACCGTACTGAACAGCACAAAGATCGCCCACCATCCGAAGACCGCAATATAGCCTGAGGTGCGTTTCACCCCCGCAACAATGGCTGTTCCCATTCCCAGTAGCACCAGCGTCCAGATGGTCACCGCATCCAGCGAAGTGGCCAGCGTGTAGAGCGCCTTGTTGGTCTCCAGAGGAGGCAGAAAGGCGCCAATGTTGGTGGGCGCATAGTTCTTGATATTGAACGTGTCCGGCTCACCTCCCGCAAAGATCACGATCGTGCCCAGCAGAGGTTTGATGATCCCTGGCAGACCCGCAAACATCCAAACCGCAAAGATGCTGCCGTATGTGGCTTTGCCGCCAAAAACAAAATTGATCGTACCCCACAGCCCCAGCGAAAGCAGGGCTATCCCTGCCAACACCAGAACCGGATTGGCAATGAATATGCCCTCGGTAATATAGAGGGAAATTTTGTTTGACATCTCGCGCGCTTCCGGAGGCGCCTGCGCCATCTTCTCTTCCGCCTTGGGATTGAGATGAATCTGGTTGTCCACCACCTTCTGCATACCGACCTCAAATGCGACGGCGGCAAAGAAAATGTAGCCAGCCACCGCCAGGATCACAAACGGTAGCCACCAGCTCCGGTTGCCGCGCTTGATATCTTCAAATGTCTTCGCGGGCGCCGCAAACGTGTTGGTTACGCGCTGCCACTGGGATAGGCCGGAACCCCCGGGGGTTGACTCGGCCGTTTTTTGAACTTCAGGATCGCTCATCACTTTACCTTTCGATCAGACTCTTTCGGCTTCGCAGGAGATTGTACCCACAATATACTCACCTTGCGCAATCAATTTTTGTTAACACTCGCCCGCGGCGCCGGGGGACTATCCTGCTTCCCCCGTGAAGCAATCTGGACCGGTTGCGCGGGCTTTCGCTGCTTCGGTTTGCCGGCCATCGCCGGTTTGGCCGGTACGTAGCTCTTGTAGACGGTGATGTGGAAGCAGGCCTGCTGGAATTCCTCCTCCACGTCGATCTTGCCGGCCCGTTGCAGCCGCAGCAGGCGGCTTCGCATCCAGCCCATCTCTTGCCGGCTCATTCCCTTCTTGGCAATGTCCACGGTTGCCCCGGTCAGATGCGGGCTGGCAATATCGCCCTCGGCAGCCGCCGCGTTGCCGTTGCTCTCCATCAGCCGCTTCTGGTAGGCAACCGTCCGCACCGCCGAGCTCACTTCAAAGGACCGGTGAAAGAATGTCTCATGGGCGCGCGCCAGATCGGCAAGAAAACGCGCCGTCCATGGCCGGCAATAGCGGTAGTTTTCGGTCAGGTTTTCATTTACAGTGAGCGCCGCCGAGACCGGAAGCGGAACCAGCATCTGGCGCGCAATGCGATCGGCCAGGTCGTCATCGTCCTCGATGCGCTCCAGATTGTCGGCCTCCGTCTTCTCGTTTTGCCGCTCCAGCGACTCAAAACTCCCGCGCAGCGGCGGCGGCGTTGCAGTCCGCGCCTTACGCCGCGAAACAGCTTTGGCCGCGGCGGGGCGGTCAACAACGGCCTTCTCCGTGGATGGATGGGATTTCGCTGCAAAATTGGTTTTCGTGGCATTACGGGAGCCGGAAAGCTGCCCTCGTGAAGACGCATGAGCATCTCCGTTCCGCGCGTGTATGCGTGAGGATGTTTTTACGGATTCATGCCGGGACGTACGCCTGACAGCATGGCCAGTCGCGTGCCCAGCCGCATGGTTCGCCGTATGCCGGGCTTTCTTGTGAGAGGCGCTTGCGGGCGCAGTACTCGCCTGTGACTTTGCCGTGGTGTCCGGCAAACCTTTGGCCGCGCTTACACAGAGTGCAGCCAGTGCAAAAGCGATAAGTACCGTTCGGCTCATCAAGGAGTATGCGGAGAAGTCAGAGCATCTTCAGTGTAGGCCCATTCGGCGACAATTCCGAGTACCTATCCAGATGCGCTTTTGTCCGATAATGGGCGAGTGACAATCAGGAATCAGTCAAGGATGCTGCCACGGCGTTCCTGTGCTTCTCTCAGATGCGGGCTCCCCAGGTCTTATCCGCCGCGGCGGAAAGACCTGAGTGTGCCGTTGGATGCGCAATCCTCATTGCACCAGCGTTGGCTCGTCGTCCTTCAACTCTTACGGCGAAGAGCTCTTTCTGCGGCTTGGAGTCTTTTCACATCGAGAAGATCCTGTTCCCGTCCGCTGGCCAGTTTGTTGCGAATTAGATCGTCTCGTGAGATAACGTATGCGGGTGTTTCCTGGTCGATGGACCCCTCCAGGCGATGCTCCCAGGCGCTATCAAAATCCAGTCCCGAGACCTGTTGCAGAATATCGATACGTTCCGGCGGCTGACCCATTTCAAAAACCGTGCCGTCCATGAAATCGTCCGGCGTCATTCCAGCTATCGGCGCGCCGAACTCCGCGAGCGCTCGAAACACAGCCGTCGCGTTCTCCGGGTCTGTGCGAATCCAGAGGTCGATATCCTTCGTAGCGCGCGGTTCCAGGTGCACGCCGAAGGCATAGCCCCCAATAACCAGGTATTTAACCTTGTGAGCGTTGAATGCTCGCAGGATGTCCTGGAAGTCCTTGCTGATCATGGGCAGACGCTCCTTTGAAGGCGGCTGCAAATGCGTATGCGGCCTGGCTTAATTCAGACACTGCAACTAGACGCGCCCCAATGGACTGGCTTTGCCAATATCGAAACGTCTCGGCTTGCTGCTGATCTGGATCGGTGACACGACGAAGTGTCTTTTCCATCTCATGCTCCTCATTGCACCAGCGTTGGCTCGTCGTGGTTTCCGTTTAGCTCATCGGGCGGAATGATGACTGCGGCGGCTACCTTGTCGTCCGACTCCAGGTTGAGCAGGCGCACGCCCTGCGTGGCGCGGCCTGCCGCGCGGATGGTCTTGGTATCGATGCGGATGATCTTGCCGAACTGGCTGATGACCATCAGTTCCGAGGTATCGTCCACCAGTTGAATGGTGTTCACGCGGCCGATGCGCGGGGTGACGGCCATGTTCTTGACGCCCTTGCCGCCGCGGGCTTGCAGGCGGTATTGCTCCACGTTGGTGCGCTTGCCAAAGCCGTTTTCCGTGACAGAAAGAATCCGGTACTCGCCCGGCGCATGCTTCTTGGGCGTAACCGCGACACCTACAACATAATCGTTCTTGGCAAGTCGATTCCGCGCACGCCGTAGGCCGGGCGGCCCATGGAGCGAACATCGTTCTCGTTAAAGCGAATCGCCTGCCCCAAATGCGTGGCCAGGAAGATAATCTGGTTTCCGTCGGTAATGCGCGCCTTTACCAGCTCATCGTCGTTGTCGATGCCGATGGCGATGATGCCGCGCGACATGATGTTGGAGAAATCTTTGAGCGGCGTCTTCTTCACCGTCCCCTTGCGCGTGGCGAAAAAGATGTACTTGTTCTCCTCCTCCAGATCGCGCACGGGCAGAATGGCGCGCACGTTTTCGCCTGGCTGCAGGTCCAGCAGGCTCTGGATCGATTTGCCCTTGCCCGCCGCACTCACGTCGGGAATCTCATATACCTTCAGCCAATACACCCGCCCGGTGTTGGTAAAGCAAAGCAGAAACGCGTGCGTCGAGTCCACGATCAACTGCGAGACGAAATCCTCCTCGCGCGTCTTCATGCCCATGCGCCCGGTGCCGCCGCGCCGCTGCTGGCGATAGATGGAGATGGGCGTCCGCTTCAGGTAGCCCTGGTGGCTGACCGTTACCGCCACCTGCTCGTCGGCGATCAGGTCTTCCAGCTGCAATTCGGCGGATTCATCTACAATCTGCGTGCGCCGCGCGTCGCCGTATTTGTCGCGGACTTCTTCCAGCTCCTTCACGATCACCTTGCGCAGCTTCTTCTCGCTGGCCAGGATGGCCTCGTACTCCGCGATCTTCTCGCGCACCTGCTTCAACTCGTTGATCAGCTCGTCGATGGAGAGCTGCGTCAGCCGGTAGAGCTGCAACTCCAGAATGGCGTCAATCTGGCGCAGCGTCAGGCCCTTCTCTTCGTGCGTCAGCCGCTCGCGGTCCAGCGCGATCACGATATCCTTGCCCTTGCCCCAGGCGTAGAGATTCTCGCGCGCCTCGGCCCGCGAACTCGATGCGCGAATGATGTTGATCACCGTATCCAGGTTGTCGAGCGCAATCTTGTAGCCTTCCAGAATGTGCTCGCGCTCGCGCGCCTTGCGCAGCAGGAAGACCGTGCGCCGCTGCACCACGTCGATGCGGTGATCGATGAAGCAGCGAATCGCCTGATCCAGTCCCAGCTCCCGCGGCTGCCCGTTCAGCACCGCCAGGAAGATCATGGAGAAGCTCTCCTGCATCTGCGTGTGCTTGTAGAGCTGGTTGAGCACAATCTCCGGCTGCGCGCCGCGCTTCGAGCTCGATGACGATGCGCATGCCGTCGCGGTCGCTCTCGTCGCGCACGTCGCCGATATCGTCGACGATCTTGTCGTTCACCAGCTCGGCGATGCGCTCGATCAGCTTGGACTTGTTCACCTGGTAGGGAATCTCGGTGACGATGATGGCCTGTTTTTCCTTGGTCAGGTTCTCCGTGGCCACCCTGGCGCGCATCATGAAGCGGCCGCGCCCGGTCTTGTAGGCGGCGGCAATGCCGCTCTTGCCGTAGAGAAAACCGCCGGTGGGAAAGTCCGGCCCCTGCACGTGCTTGAGCACTTCGGCCAATCCGGCGTTGGGGTTCTTCACCAGCGCAATGGCCGCGTTCACCACCTCGGTCAGGTTGTGCGGCGGAATGTTGGTCGCCATGCCCACCGCGATGCCGCTCGACCCGTTCACGATCAAGGTTGGAATTCGCGTGGGCAGCACCGTCGGCTCGTCGGTGGTCTCATCGAAGTTGGCCGTCATATCCACGGTTTCCATCTCGATGTCGGCCATCATCTCTTCGGCAATGCGCTCCATGCGGCACTCGGTATAACGGTACGCCGCGGGCGGATCGCCATCCACGGAGCCGAAGTTTCCCTGCCCGTCAACCAGCGGATAGCGCAACGACCACGGCTGCGCCATGCGCACCAGCGCGTCATACACCGCCGAGTCGCCATGCGGGTGATACTTCTTCAAGCACTCGCCCACCACGCCGGCGCATTTGGAGTACCGCTTGTTGTGCTGCAGGCCTTCACGATCCATGGCGGTGAGAATGCGCCGGTGCACGGGCTTGAGCCCGTCGCGGGCATCCGGCAGCGCGCGCCCGATGATCACCGACATCGAGTAGGCCAGATACGAGCGGCGCATCTCCTCTTCGATGTTCATGGGGAGAAAGTTCGTGCCGCTGTTGGGCGGCGTACCACCTTCAAGAGGGAGTTGGGGATTCTGATCGTCTGCCATAAGGGTTTTTCAGGCCCTCCGGAAGGCGGCAGAAAGGGTCCGGTGAAAGCGGGGCCGGAGTCCGCGGGCTATGCTTCTATTTTACCCGTTCGAAGGCCGTTTCAGCAAGGCGAATGATTGCAAATAAGTCCTTATTTTGCTTGATTTTATGTTCCTTCTCCAGCGTCCTGCCCGGAGCGGCTCACCTCTCACGCCGCGCAGCCGGATTTTGCCTTGGATCAAGCACTTTTCCGGCTTTCTTTTTGTTTTTTATTCGCCTTTTATGCTATCTGAGACACGGCTGCGCCCATCCGCATGCCCCTACAGCAGCCCCGGCAAACTCAGCACGCAGAAGACCGCCTGTAGCAGCACAATCGCTCCTGCCGCGCCCATCGCCAGCCGTCCTCTGGGCCCCTCGTAGGCGTCGGCAAAGACCCCGCCCACAAACGTGAGCAGAAACGGCAGCGCCCACAGCCACGGGCTTCCCGGAATGCCCGTCATGACGAGCAGGATCAGGACCAAAGAGCAAAGCAGCGGAGCTGTATTGCCGAAGTACCGCGACCTGCGCATGCCCAGATACAGCACCAGAGCCGCTGCGGCGGCCACCGTAATCCCGGCGTTGCCCAGCGTGGAGAAGAACCGCCGGGCCGGGTCCAGCGAGACCCATAGAAACCCCGCGGCCGAGCGGAAAACATAGCTGAAGGCATCCGGCGAAAACCCGTAGCAGGCAAACACCAGCACCAGCGCCCCGGCCACGGCCATCAGCACCACCGGCAGCAGCCTGGCTCCTGCGCCCCTCGGCCACCCAAAGCATAGCCACCAGCCCCAGCAGCGCCGCCACCGGCAGCGCCGCAATGTGCGAGGCCGCCGCCACGCCCAAGCGCCGCCGTCAGCAGCACGATGCGCGGCCGCCATTTGCGCCGCGGTCCCTGCATGCGCATGGGCCACGCCGATGCAGGTGTATACGCCGCCATACACCCCCAGCGCCGCCAGCACCTCAGCATTGGGCGCCACGCAGGCCTTCAGCACCGCCGGAGAAAAGCAGTAGAGCGCCAGCGCCGTATAGCCGCCCAGGTTGCCGTAGAGCCGCCGCGTCACCCACCACAGTCCGGCGCCCAGCAGGCACCCGGCCAGCAGGAACGGCAGCCGCTCCAGCAGCAGCACGTGCGTAAGCTGGTGGCGCAGCTCCCAGGTGCTTAGTTCTCCGGACCCACGGACGAAGACCTGTCCGCGGGAATCCCGGCCTGCACCACCCGGTCCTCGGGCTTGCGGAAGTGGTCCAGGCCCCGCTCCAGCATCAGGTTCAGCGTCAGCGGCAGCCCCGCCAGCCGGTAGGCCAGAATGCCGTCGTGGATGTTGCCGCAGGTGGTAAAGTAGCCGGCCAGCGGCGACGGCCGCTCCCACATCTCGCGCCCGCAGCGCGCATATTGGTAATCGCGGTCGGTCAGCGTCTGGCGGCCGGTAAGCCACAGACCCTGAAGGAGAAACAGCGCCAGCAGCCCTGCCGCAATGCGCTGCGGCAGATTAAAGCGAAAGCGGCGAAGGATGCCAATCCGAAGGTTCATTGCGTATAAAGGAACCCCTTCAGTCTAAACGGTGGCTTCCAGAACTCCCCCGTTTCGCACAACTTGACAATCGTTTCAGTGCTATCCTCCTGAGCAAGGGGTTGCGTATGAGCAGTTTCTTCACTCTCGGCCACTCCAACCACGCTATTGAAAAATGGCTCGCCCTCATACGCCAGCATGGAGTTGAGGTGGTGGTCGATACGCGCAGCTCGCCCTACTCGAAGTATGTCCCGCAGTTTGACAAAGAACTCATGCAGCGCTTGTTAGAGCAGGCGGGAATCCGTTACCTCTTCCTCGGCGATGAGTTGGGTGGCCGCCCATCCAATCCCGCTTACTACGATGCCAAAGGCCGTGTTCTTTACAGCCGGCTCCGCGACGATGCGCGCTTCCAAGCGGCCATTGACCGCCTTGAGTCCGGTATAGAACGTTTCAGTGTAGCCCTGCTTTGCGGCGAGGAAGACCCAGCACACTGCCATCGCCGCCTGCTCATCGGGCGGGTGCTCACCGAACGCGGCCACACCATGATCCACATTCGCGGCGACGGCCGTCTGGAATCCGACGAAATGGTTGCCGCCGAAGCCGGCAAGCCACTGGTCGGCTCCCAGCCCGCGCTCTTCGCGGAACTCGACGAGGACCAATGGAGATCTTCAGCATCGGTTTTACCCAAAAGAGCGCCAGCGAGTTCTTCGGCACACTGAAGGGCCACGGCATCGTGCGCCTGCTCGACGTGCGCCTGAATAACACCTCCCAGCTTGCCGGATTCGCCAAGCAGGCCGACCTGGCCTACTTCCTCCGCGAAGATCTGTGGCGTGGCCTATGAACACGAACCCTTGCTTGCCCCCACACAGGAGATGCTCGACGCTTATAAGAAGAAAAGAGGCGACTGGGATGCTTATGAACAAGCGTTCCTTGACCTTATGCGCTCAAGAAACATCGAATCTGCCATCAATAAAGAGAGTTTCAAACCAAAGACCGTGCTCTTGTGCAGTGAGCCGACCGCGGAGCACTGCCACAGGCGTCTGGTCCTCGAATATTTACAGGAACGATGGGGCGGCGTTAGAATCACCCATCTTTAAGTAGAGGATTAATTCATGCGCGAACTGCAATTCTTGTGCCTTGCCGTCGGGAGGAGAGACGGGGGCAATTGCATCGCCGGCATTGACCTTGATTCCGGCAAATGGATTCGTCCCGTTAACGCCAAATCGCATGGCGCGTTTGCAGACCACGAAATCATTGTGGTAGACGGCGGGACTCACATGCGCAGGATATTAACGCCGCTTGACGTTTTGCGACTCCGTCTCGATAGGTACGTGGGCAATAACGTACAGCCGGAAAACTGGGAGATGGCTCCTGGACCTTACGAAGATGCTTACATGGTTCTGCGACGCTTCGATGGGCCACAAGATGCAGATATACTGCTTTCCTATTTGGATCAGAACGGCCCGCTGTTGCACAGCTACAGCGACAGGTTCTCGTTTGATGATCCAATATTAAAGCGTAGGCTAAGCCACTCCCTATCTATAATCCGGCCACAGCAGACTGCATTGGAAAGTTGCGCCGCACCCGACGTACTCGAACAAACTAAGGGTCCAGGCTGAATTTCGCTTTGACGATGATCCATATTGTCTTGTCGTCACAGATCCGATATGGGAAGCGCAGTGTCGGCACTCCGGTTTAGGCCGGCACCCGCATTTCGTGGTCGCAGGAGACAAAAACGGTCAGATTCTAATGACGATTAGCCTTGCCGAAAAACCTCTTTATGGCTTTCACTACAAGCTGGTGGCTGGGGTGGTGACCCTGTCGACGTAGGCCCGGCCGCAATCCCCCAACTTTCCCTCCAAACGCAGGAAAGCCGCCCCGAAGGGCGGCTTTCTCCGGTATCGCTGCGTTTGATTCTTAGTTGAAGATGGCTCCCACGGTGACGTTGGAATTACCGGCAACTCCGAGATCAACCGTGCAATAATTCGGCCCTGTTGCAGTGTAGTATATCGGACCGGGGAGTGGCACGCCGCTCTCGTTACTGGGCGTGCAGCTCCAGGACCATCCACCGAAGTTGACTCCCGTTTGGGTAGGCGCAGTCAGGATCACGGTGGTATTTAAGGGATAGGTCGCCGTGCACACTGAGCCGCCGGTGTTCCCGTCACCGGCCCAGCCGGGGCCGCAATGGATCACGTCCGGCGTGCCTGTGGCGGAAGGAGCGGTTATCAGCCAATTGGTGGTGTTCAAGCCTTCATTGTAGACGGTCAGCGTTACCAGTAATCCTGGCGCTTGCGAACCCGGAAAACATGAACCCGGGACTGGCGGGACGGCGGTCGGATCGGGTTCAATCAGGGGACAGTTGAAGGTTGCAGTGGCGGTCTGTATCGACCCCGTGGTTGGATCCGTTGCTTCAGCGATGATGATGGCGGTGCCGTTCCCGTAAGCTGTGACAACCCCGCCGGAAGCCCCCGGATTGGGAGGGTTGGAGTTTGTGCTCACAGGGAAAACGCTGGGCAGTGAGGAGAGCCAGGTGACTGAGTTGGTTAGATCCCTGACGGTTGGTGCGGTCGAAAACGTCCCGATGGCCAGGAAATTCCCTGTACCCTGCAAATTGTCCACTGTAATCGTGGTGGGAATAATGGTCAGCGATAGCAGAGGCTCCGGCGCGGGCGCGGATGTGGTGGTGATGGATGCAGGAACTGCCGAGACGACGGTGTTATCGGGGTTGGTGTATATCGCCGTGATGGTTGTAGAACCTATGCTCTGGCCCGTAACAAGCCCGGTATCGCTGATGGTCGCTACCGTGGGAATGCTGGAACCCCACGTAAGATGCGGCGAGTCGGTCAGATTTAGTTGCAGGCCGGTGGTTCCCGATGTGCCAATGGCAATCAGCTGACCGGTTTGTCCTGACGCTGACAGCGTCTCACTGTTGGGGATGATGGTGAGCAGGGTGACGGGTTCAGATGCTCCGCTGTTCACCGTGAGGCTCGCTTGCCCCACCGCCACTGAATTGTCTGGGTTGGTTGCTATCGCCGTGATGGTGCTGGTGCCCTGTCCCACTCCCGTGGCAAGCCCGGCTGAATTGACGGTGGCAACCTGTATGTTGCTCGAACCCCAGGCAACCTGGCCGGTCACGTTCACCGTAGACCCCGTTGAAGTTGACCCAATGGCGATAAATTGGCTGGTCTGACTTGGCGATGCCACCGATTGAGAGCCTGGAATGACAGTGAGCGATACGACATCCGCGCCGGTTATGCCGCCTGTGGATGTCACTGTAATCGCCGAGCTGGAAGAGACCGGGCCATTGTATCCTTGTGCGCTCGCCGTAATCGTAGCTGAGCCCGCGGACACTCCAGTGACGAGTCCGGTTGAACTTACGGTGGCCACGGCAGGAATGTTTGAAGTCCAGGTCGCCAGGTCTGTAATATTCTGCGTGGAAAGATGACTCGCATTGCCGAATGTTCCCGTCGCGGTAAGCTGCGTGGACTCACCTACCGTAAGTGACTGAGATGATGGCGTAACCTGAATGGAATCCAGCCCAGGGGTGTTGATGCAGCCGACAAATGGCAGGATAAAACCGCTCAGCAGCAGTGCTTTAAAGCAAGAACGACCCAGCATATTTCGCCTCCTGGCATTTCGGGCCAGCTTCGACTCCGATTTCGCGACGAAGTCGTGTTTTCACGCCTGACTTGGACATCACATTTTATCATTACAGAATCTCTGTACCCGCATAAACATCTTCCTTCATGCGGAATCAAGACGGTACATAAACAGACTCAATTCCCCATTCAGCCCCGCTACCGGCATCGCGGTGCCGGTGCACGCCCCGAGCGCCCGCCCCGCCCACTCAGACCGGTATGGAGCTAATCCCTTTCGGCTTAAATGACACCTAAGCACAGCATTCCCGCACTCTTTTGTTGCAAGTTGATAACCATTCTTCGCCCTGCCTATTCTCTTTAAAATCTGCGAGTCGCGAATCCAGCACCGCACGGCAATGTAACCTCCTGTATACGTCAACTGCCGGGCGGTCACGCCCGTTTACAAACCTGGGGCAATGCGCCTCCCGGTTGCAGGCACAACCCCAGCCCGTTAGACTTCTCCCAGCATGGCTATCGCCCGCGACAACTCCCCGGAACGGCTGGTCAGCGCCTCTCGCGCCGACGAGGAGCAGGGCTTTGAACTGAAACTGCGCCCCCGCTGGCTGCGCGAGTTCATTGGCCAATCCAAAGCTAAGGAACAGCTCGCCATCGCCCTCGAAGCCGCCAAATCCCGCGGCGAGGCCCTGGATCACGTGCTTCTCTCTGGGCCCCCGGGGCTGGGCAAAACCACTCTCGCCACCATCATTGCCAATGAGCTGGACGTGGGCTTCCAGCAGACCTCCGGCCCCGCCCTTCAGATCCAGGGCGACCTGACCGCCATCCTCACCAACCTGCGCGAGCGCCAGGTGCTTTTCCTCGACGAAATTCACCGTATGCAGCCGATTCTGGAAGAAAAGCTCTATATGGCCCTGGAAGACTACAAGCTCGACATCATCATCGGCCAGGGCCCCGCCGCGCGCACCCACGTCATGGAGATCCGCCCCTTCACCTTCATCGGCGCCACCACCCGCCCCGGCCTGCTCAGCTTCGCCCCTGCGCTCCCGCTTCGGCATCCTGCTGCGCCTGGAGTTCTATACCGAAGAGGAACTCCGCTTCATCGTCACCCGCTCCGCCGATGTTTTGCAGATCCCCATCGACCAGGATGGCGCGGCCGAAATCGCTCTTCGCTCCCGCGGCACCCCGCGCATTGCCAACCGCTTGCTGCGTCGTGTCCGCGACTACGCCCAGGTACGCGGCACGGGGGTGATTGACCGCCCCATCGCCAACGCCGCCCTCACCATGCTTGAAGTCGACGCCCACGGCTTTGACGAAATCGACCGCCGCCTCCTGCTCACCATCATCCAGAAGTACGACGGCGGCCCCGTCGGCCTCGGCACCCTGGCCGCAACCCTGGCTGAGGAGGAAGACGCCCTCGAAGAGGTCTACGAGCCGTTCCTTATCCAGATCGGATTTCTCGACCGCACACCACGCGGCCGTGTAGCCACGCACCTGGCCTATGAACACTTTGGCCTCGCCACGCCCGGCCGCCAGGCGCCCCTGTTTTAGAGAATTGGCAAGTTATTACAAACATTGAGGAGTATTCCAATGGCACTAACCGAATCCACCATGCTCGACCTGGGCACCATCGCCCCCGACTTTGCTCTCCCCGACGTCGTTACCGGCATAACCGTCCGTCGCGATGATTTTCGCGGCCGGAAGGCGCTGCTGGTCATGTTCATCTGCGCCCATTGCCCTTATGTCAAGCACATTGAGAAGGGCCTTGCCACACTGGGCAAAGACTACGCCGGCCAGCCTATCGGCATCGTGGCCATCAGCAGCAACGATGCCGTCAGCCACCCCGCCGACAGCCCCGCCGGCCTCAAGCAACAGGCTGAAATCTGCGGCTTTGTCTTTCCCTATCTGTACGACGAATCGCAGGCCGTGGCTCGCGCCTACAAGGCCGCCTGCACCCCTGATATCTTTCTCTTTGACGGCGACCTCCGCCTTGTCTATCGCGGTCAGTTCGACCAAGCCGCCCCGGCAACGGAGTTCCCGTCACTGGCAAAGACCTGCGCGCCGCCATCGGCCAGGTGCTTGCCGGCAAGCCCGTGCCCGAAGACCAGCACCCCTCCATCGGCTGCAATATCAAGTGGAAGGGATAAGCTATGTGGAGGGATGATCAGGCCACGTATCGCAAGCTGGAATGGACAGGGCCGGGAGTAAAGTCCCGGCCCAGGACTTATCTCTGACCACTAATCCGTGTTTTATAGCGCCAGCCCCTTCAAATACTCGCGGAATTCCGGCCCAAGATCGGGCCGCTTCAGCGCAAACTCCACCGTCGCCTGCAACATGCCGAACTTATCGCCAGCATCGAACCGCTTGCCCTCAAAGGTGTAGCCAAAAACCTTCTCTTCCTTGAGCAGCGCCTTGATGCCGTCGGTAAGTTGTATCTCGCCGCCCGCGCCGGGTGCCGTCTGCTCCAGCAACGCAAAGACTCGCGGCGTGAGCACATAGCGGCCGACGATGGCCTGCTTGGACGGCGCATCCTCGAACTTCGGCTTCTCCACCATGCCGGTGCAGTTGAAAATCCGCCAGTTGCCGGGGTCTTGCGAACCGGCCAGCACGCCGTATGCGCTGATCCCCTCGCCCTCGACGGTCTGCGTCGCCAGCACCGAACCGCCCTTCTCATCGAAGACGTCGATCATCTGCTTCAGGCACGGAACCTCGGCGTCGATCACATCGTCGGGCAGAATGACGGCAAAGGGCTCATCGCCCACCAGATCCTTGGCGCACAGCACGGCGTGGCCCAGCCCCAGCGGCTCTTTTTGCCGCACGTAACTGATCCGCGCCAGCGCAGAGACGCCGCGCGACACCGCCAGCAGCTCATGTTTGCCCCGCCGTTCCAGCGTCGCGTCCAGCTCAAAGCTATGGTCGAAGTGGTCTTCCATCGCGCCTTTGCCGCGGCCGGTGACGATGATGATGTGCTCGATCCCCGACGCGATCGCTTCTTCCACGCCGTACTGGATGATGGGCTTGTCCACCAGCGCCAGCATCTCCTTGGGGATCACCTTGGTGGCCGGCAAAAACCGCGTGCCCAGCCCGCCCGCCGGAAAAACCGCCTTCCGTACCCGTTTGCTCATTCCATCGCCCTCATCCCGATAAAACTCTACGATGGGTGCCCATACATGCCTCGTGCCGCCGATCCTTACGCCTTGTTTCTTGCGTAAGGGTGGGAAACCGCGAACTTACAGCGCCGGCGAATCATCCCCCAGCAGCGCTTCCCGCACAATCTTGATGGGCGGAAATCCCTGCCGCAGAAAATCATTGTGAAACTCCTCCAGCGAAAACGCCGCGCCCTGCTTCTTCTTCAGATCCTCGCGCAGCTTCATGATCTCCAGCTTGCCCAGCGTGTAATAGAGATAAGTCGGATCGCCGGCCCCGCGCTTGGTCTCCACCATCGCCGTCTCCTTCGACTGATAGCCTTCCTTCTGAAAAAACTCCACCGCCTCGTCGAAGCTCATCTTGCCGGTGTGCATCTCGATGCCCACAATAAAGCGCGCATTGCGCAGCAGCGCATCCTGCAACTGGCCCAGCCGCAGGAACTTTGCTTCGCGCTCATCCTTCGCTCCCGCGCCCGGCTGGCCATATCCTTCGTCCAGCATCATCTGCTCGGTAGTAGTGCGCCCATCCCTCGACGTCGGTGTTCGCGCCCAGCAGCTTGCGCACCCGGCTCGGCGCCTGCGGCAGCCAGAGAAACTGAATGTAATGCCCCGGATAAGCCTCATGCACCGCCGTTGAAATCACCGTGCCGATGTTGAACGAATGCATGTAGCCCTCAACCTCCTCGGGCTTCATCGACGGGTCGGGCAGCGTCACGTTGAAGTAAGCCTCCGTGGCGTGCGTCTCGAACGGCCCCGGCGTATCCATGCTGGCAAAGGTCGTGGCGCGCATGAACGGCGGCGTCTCTTCCACAATCGGCCGCACATCCGAGGGGATGGTCACAATGTGATGCGTGCGGATGAAACTCACCAGCCCATCGAAGGTAGCGCGGAAGGCATCCAGCAGCTGATCGGGCGCGGGATGATTCTCGCCCAGCTCCTCCAGCACCGCGCCCGGCGTCTTGTCCGGCTCCAGCTCCTTGGCAACCTCTTTGAAGTGCTCCTGGTTCTTGCGCAGATCCGCCCAGCCAATCTCCAGCAGCTTATCCAGCGGCAAATCCACCATCTCGTCGTATTCGAGCTTCTTTCGAGAAGGTCTCCGCGCCAATGCGGAAGTCCCCGTTCGACCTGGCCAGCAGGTCAGTCTTCAACCAGCCCAGATAGTCTTCAGCGCCGCAATCACCGCCGCATTGGTCTGCTGCAAACTCGGCCTTCAGCGCCGCGTCCTTGTGCGTCGGCAAAGGCCAGCGGCACATCGTGCTCAAAGAAACTCACAATGTCCGGCAACTGCTCGATGGCAATCTCGGTAAAAATGCGCGGCGGATTCTTCAGGTTCACGCGCGCATCGTCGAGCAGCGCCGGCATCTGCTTTTCCCGCGCAATCAGCGACCGCAGCCGCTCGTCCGGCGAAGCAAACTTGCGCTCCATCAGCACAAACGCGCCATTGGCGCAGGTGCTCGAATAGTGATCCGCATTCTTTTCCCACGGGCGAATCGTCTCCAGCGTCAGCAATTGCGAGCGGATGTTTGCGAGCACAATCTCCCGGTCGCTCCGCGGCACAAAATCGGCCGCGGCAGCGTCCGGATGAATCACCTCGATGCGCTTCTCAAAGCGTTTCAGCGCTGCAATCTCCGCATCGATATTCTTGCGCGAATAATTCTCCAACTGCGCGTCGTACTGGTGATAGCCCACCAGCGTCCCCTGCGTCGGAGCATAGTGAAAGTAAACCTGGTCGAAATACTCATCCGAGACTCTGGCGAATTGCTGCTTCCAGGATTCTTTCGCAGCATGGGTAGTCGATCGCGGACCAGACATGCATACTCCAATCGTAAAAACCGCAACAAGTTTCTTCATCTATCCTCTCTCTATTCGAATCTAGCCTCTCACGCGCTCACCGGCGCGGGCGCCAGTTTGGCAAGCACTTCATGAATCTCAAGCAAAACTTCGTCTGACCGCGTGGCAGCCAAAGGATACTTCAACAGCCCCTGCGGCGTGAACTGCGCGCCGCGCTTGGCGTTCCGCGCCACCAGTCGCATCAGGTGCTGCGGGTCGACTGCCGCATTTTCCATAAACCGGATCTGCAACTCGCCGCGCTTGCGATCGATCTGCGCAATGCCCATCCGCTCGCACTCCAGGCGCACCAGCGCCGCCTCCAGCAGGTACACCGTCGCATCGGGCGGCGCGCCATAGCGGTCTTCCATCTCCGCGCGGACCTCGGCCACCGCCGCCTCGCTCGTCGCCCCGGCGATCTTCTTGTAGAGCCGCAGCCGCTGATTCTCCTCCGGCACATAGCTCTCGTCGATGCGCAGCGCAATCCCCAGGTTGAGCTGCGTCGCCGGCCGCTCCTCGCTCGCTCTCGCCCTTCATCTCCTTTACCGCGGCTTCCAGCATGGAGGTGTATAACTCGAATCCCACCGCCTCGATATGCCCGCTCTGCTCGCCGCCCAGCATGTTACCCGCGCCGCGCAGTTCCAGGTCCAGCGCCGCAATCTTGAATCCCGCGCCCAGGTCGCTGAACTCCTTCAGCGCCGCCAGCCTTCTGCGCGCAATCTCCGTCAACTCGTTCTCCGGCGGAATCAGCAAATACGCATAAGCTCGCCGGTTCGAGCGGCCCACCCTTCCGCGCAACTGGTATAACTCGCTCAGCCCATGCCGGTCGGCGCGATTGATGAGGATGGTATTCGCCAGCGGAATATCCAGCCCATTCTCGATGATCGTCGTCGCCACCAGCACGTCATACTCGTGCCGCATAAAGGCCAGCATCACGCGCTCTAACTCCGTCTCGCTCATCTGCCCGTGGCCCACCGCCACGCGCGCCGCCGGCACCAGCTCCTGAATCCGCGCGGCAATCTCATAAATCGACTCCACTCGATTGTGGACAAAGTAGACCTGCCCGCCGCGCTCCAGTTCAACTTCGACTGCCGAGCGCACAATCTTCTCGTCGAACTTGGCCACCACGGTTTGAATCGCCATCCGATCCTTAGGCGGCGTCTCAATCACGCTCATATCCCTCAAGCCAACCAGCGACATATGTAGCGTGCGCGGAATCGGCGTCGCGCTCATGGCCAGCACGTCGATCTCCTTCCGCATCTGCTTTAGCCGCTCCTTGTGCCGCACGCCGAAGCGTTGCTCCTCATCCACCACCAGCAGCCCCAGATCCTGAAACTTGATGTCCTTTGAGAGCAGCCGGTGCGTGCCGATAAGTATGTCCACCCGGCCCGTCTCCACCTGTTCCACAATCGCCTTCTGCTCCTTCGGCGTGCGGAATCGCGAAATCATTTCCACGTTGATCGGGAACTGCGCAAACCTCTTCTTGAAGGTCTCGAAATGCTGAAAGCTCAGAACCGTTGTCGGCGTCAGCACCGCCACCTGCTTGCCGTCCTGCACGGCCTTGAACGCCGCCCGCATGGCAACTTCCGTCTTGCCATAGCCCACGTCGCCGCACAGCAGCCGATCCATCGGCGTCGCCGATTCCATGTCGTACTTGATGGCCCGGATCGCCGATGAACTGGTCGTCGGTCTCGCTGTAATCGAACGAGTCCTCAAACTCCCGCTGAAACTCGTTGTCCTTGGAGAAGGCCGTTCCCTGCGCCGTGGTCCGCTCGGCGTATAACTTCAATAACTCCCCGGCCATATCCTGCATGGCCTTGCGCACCCGCGCCTTGGTCTTGGTCCATTGCTGCGAGCCCAGCCTGTTCAGCGCCGGCGCCGGCCCCGCATCCGTCGAGCGGTACTTCTGGATCAGGTCCAGCCGAGTCAGCGGCACATATAACTTGGCTGCTTCGGCAAACTCCAGAATCATGAACTCCACCGAGAGCCCGTCCTGCGCAATCTCCTTCAGTCCCTGGTACTGCGCAATCCCGTGCTCCACGTGAACCACGTAATCGCCGATAGCCAGATCGCGAAAATCGGAGACAAACGCCGCCGTCTTCGATCGCTTTGGCTCCGGCCGCGCCGCCACATCCGCCTCATCGGACAGGTCATTGGCCCCGAAGACAATCAGATTCGCATCGGTGAAGCTGACTCCCGCCGCAATCTGCGTGCGCACAATCACCGGCACGCGCAAGTCGCCCGCCAGGTAACTGCCTTCATCCAGCATCGTCTCGCCGGGATGCGGGTTGCGGCTGCCCAGCCGGTAAGGAATCTGGTACTCGCGCAGCACCGTCGCCAGCCGCTCCACATCGCCCTGGTGCGGCGCGGCCAGCACAATCCGCGTCTCCGCCGCCATCAGCGCCCGCAGTTGCTCGGTCAGCGCCGGAATCGACCCATGAAACCTGAGCGTCGGCCGCGTATTCAGCTCGATCTCGCCCAGCGTCGTGTCCTCATCCAGCACGTCCACCACGCCCAGTTGATCCAGGTCCAGCCCCATGTGCGCGTTAAGCGCCGCCTGCAACACCTCGGGCCGCAGATAAATATCCTCGGGCCGAATCAGCGATCCAATTCCCGACCGCTCATGCCGCTGTTCCACCTTGTTCCACCAGCGGTCAATCTGGTTGCGCACCATCGCCGGCTCTTCGATAAACAGTGCGCACTTAGGCGGCAGCGTCAGCAGCGATTTGTTCGCCCCGGCCACCGCGGAGAAAAACTCCCACCCTGGAAAGACGCTCACCCCGCCCGCAGCGGCCAGGTCGGCGGCCATCTCCTCGTCTTCGCCGTCACCTCCCAATTCGACCCGCTGCCGGCTCAGCCGCCCATGCACCGCGGCCAGCAGCCGCTCGGTCACCGGCGTCTCCGTCAGCGGCAGTAGCTGCGCTTCGTCCAATCCCGATTGCGACCGCTGCGTCTCCGGATCGAATTTTCGTATGGTCTCAATCTCGTCGCCGAAGAACTCGATGCGCACCGGCCGGTCGGCCTCCGGCGAATACACGTCCAGAATCCCGCCCCGCCGCGTAAACTGCCCCGGCATCTCCACCAGGTCCATCTGCGTGTAGCCCACCGAGGCCAGGTGCCCGGTCAGCACCTCCACGTCCACCTCTTCGCCGCGCCTCAGCGTCACCGCCAGCCCGGCGTAGTAGTCGCGGTCAAACAGCTTCAGCGCCGCCGACTCCACCGGCGCAATCAGAATCGTCGACCGCTCCGGTAGCCAGCTTCCACAACGCCGCCGCCCGCTGCTCCTGCACGTCCGGATGAGGAGATAGATTTTCGAAAGGAAGCACATCGTGGGCCGGCAGCCGCACCACCTGCGCAGGGTCCACCGCGCCGGTCAGCTCGCATCCCGCGCGCAAGCATCGGCTCCAGCGCCTCGGCAGCCTTGTTGTCGGCCACCACCACGATCACCGGCTGCCTGGCCGCCCGCGCCATCAGCGGCAGATACAGCGACCGCGCCGTCGCCGTCAGTCCGGACACACGTCTCCGCCCCGCACCCAGGCTCAGATGCCTGCGTACGCGCTCAAATCCCGAAGAGTGCTCCAGCTCCGCAAAAATTTCGCGGACGAACGGGAGAATCATGTGCTCCAAGTTTACCAGCGCCGGCGCGCACCGGTCAGGCCGGATGAATCCTGAAAACCGCGAGCCCTCCGTCGGCGGCGCCGTCCCGCTTAACAACACAGCGGAAGTCGCCCAGCTCCGTCTCCGTGAATGTCCTTGGCTCAGTTGTGGACCAGAGGTCGGTGACGGTATAACCCTGTCGGCCGCCGAGTCCAATGCCGGCGAGGTCAATTTTTAACTTTAGGGTTGCATCCCGATCCCGGTTGCGGTTAGCGGCTATTACGATTGCGGCGCCATCATCCCATCGCAGATAGGGAACCGGCACTGCGATATTTCCTTCGCACCACACAGCCTTGAGATTAGGAACCTTGCCTCCCGGCCACATAGCGAGAATCTCTGAATATTGTTTGCGGATAGCTATCATTTTCTTCACATCGATGAACATATCCCTGTGTTCAGGTTCCTTCAGTTCATTCCAGTCGAGCATGGCGCCATAAAGCCAGCGGCCTTTTCCCGCATCCTTGCCGCCGTATAGATCCGGAGATAACTCCGGAAGAGCATGAAACGTCGCGTTAAATTCCTCTCCTGAAAAGAAGATTGGGATCATAGGTGAGAACAAGAATGAGTATCCGAAGAGAGACCGGCTGCCCTGTGCAACGTAAGGATTCTTGTCCAGGGGAAATCCCGTCCAGCCGTTGTCGTGGCAACTGAGTTGAATCGACGATCCCCAGGCAAGCGTGGCGATGTAGATATCCACGCTCGGCTCAACCACCAATGATCCAAAAGCCTCGGGCGCGTCCACAAAGAGCGACCTGCTATCCCATCCTGTCGTGCGAAGCTGCCACTCATCCCCCATATCGTTGCGTACAATGATGTTTGCAATCGGTTTCCGTTCCACTCCCTGCAGCGCGATGCGGACATCGGGCAATCCGTCCGGCTTCGACTCTCCGAATCTTCGTCCCACCTGGTCGGCGGATAGGCCCGCCAGATACACGCCCAGCGGACCGCCACCACGCGTGTTCCCCTTCAGGCTGGCGCCGTCCGCGAATTGAATCTGCACTTCGTAGAAGCCGCCCTTGCCGAATTTGCGATCGTAATAACCAGGTAGATCGGTGACCAAAGCCTCATTCAAGACGCCGCCCTCGTGCGAGGCAATCCTGTTCTCGCGTTGCGTAAAATCCGTAACTCCTGGAATTACCGCGTTAGATTCCTCCCAGATCACGATCGGATGACCCGCTGCGGCGGCGTTTCTTCGCACGCGCTCCCACAGGTCCGGGCGGTATATGTTCAAATCCAAGCGATAACCATCCACGCCGTAGATGGTTACAAACTCCGTGTAGATCTTTACCCACCAGTCGTCCAGGTCCGTGTGGCCGCCGTTCCAGTCGAAGTCCGTCATGCCCCAACTGCCCCCGCGAAACCATGCGGGATGTTCCTTGATTACCGGACTGTCTTTCATTAGTCCGTGGGTAATTACATCGAGAAATATGCGTATGCCGCGCCGGTGAGCTTCAGCGATAAGTTCCTTGAACTCTTTCGCCGTGCCCAGGGTGGGATCAAATTTGTCCGGCTCTATCACCGCATATTGCGTCCAGACGTTGTAGAAATTGTGAGGGTCGCACAAGGAATAGCCGGCCAACCATATACCGGTTATGCCCAGCTCTTGAAGATAGGCCAACCTGGAGCGCAGACTATTGAACGTTCCACTCTCCGGACCTTTCGGAGACGTGAACCCTTTTGTGGCGATCTCATAAATGATGAGATCCTTCATCCATACCGGCGAAGCCGGCTGGATTGCATCCGCGGGCTGCCGGGATGCCTTTGCCTGGTCCGCCTGCGCAATTGCCGCGGGGAGTGCCGCCAGAGGCATAGCCGGCTTGAGGGCAATCAAGGTTCCCGCCTTCAGAATGCTTCGCCGCGACCACGGCGCTATTCGATCGCATCTTTCCGTCATAAGCTCATCTTCCTTCATCCAGCTTCATCTCTGTCACGCCACTATATTCAATGTATAAACGTTCCCCGGCGCTTGCGGCGGATCGCAAAGGGTTTCCACCCCTCTTTCAGCCGTTGCATAATACTCGACTGTTCCATCGCCTGCCGCAAATGGTCCAAGTTGCGCGGCATACACATCGCGTCCCGCATGGGTAACCACGCAACAATGCCATTGCTGCGCGCCCTGGCAGCGCGTGAACAGCTTCACTTCTCCGCCTTCCGCCAGCCCCGGAACAATGATGAAGATACGCAGCGATTCCCCGGGGTTAAGAAGCGACGGCCGTGTGGGAATAAAGACCCGGGGCGGATTCGCACCTTCCGCGAAGATGGCCGCTGCATAGGCCTGATCCATCTCGCGCGGCAGCTCATCCACAAACTCTTTGATCGAAAGCCGCAGCCGTTCAAGGGTGATGCGGACAAACTTGTTTTGCATGGATGCAAGCTGGCCCAGGTCATTGCGCGTGGCAACCACGGCCTGATACCCAACCATCACCTCCCGCACCAGCGGCGCCATCGCCAGCCACAGCGGAATGCCGCGTTCCACCACTGCCGCGCGCGCTTCATCCTGCTTGCCCGCGGCTCTCAGCTCCACGGCCTGCTTGAGCACCGCATCGAGCTTGTGCGCTGTTTCAAACGCGTCGCAATAGGGAACCATAAAGCCGACAAAGCTCGCAAAGTATCCGATACGATTCCGTTCCAGGGGCGATGCGGCATCCGACACCAGTTGGCGGAAGCGCTCGGCTGTTGCACGCTGAATCGGCAGAACGGCTAACTCCGGTTCGTTGGCCGCATAATTGAAGGCTTCAGAGTAGTCGCCGGTAAGCTCAACGCGATTGGCAAACCCTGCCTTGTCATAGCTGCCCAGAAAGGTCGATGAGATGGCGTGACTCCGGTCGCAATCGTCAAAAAGCGTGGCCAGCTTTTCCGCTCTCTCTCCCGTAGCCTGCGCCGTGCAAAAACTGCGGTAGTGGGCCGGCGCAGTCAGATCGCTATCCCAACCGGCACGCGCCAGATAGGTCGCAGTGGGGTCGATGACGCGGTGCCGCCAGTGGATTCCGAGCATGCCCTGGCAGCCAAACTCCTGGGCGCGCTTTATGTCTGTCTGAAAGCGGCTGGCGCGAAACTGCGGAAACCACATGGAAGGATCGTCCTCAAGCCAGGGAATCGGCCAGCGTTCGCGGCTGCCCAGCCTGCCAAACGTTTCACTCACCGGGTCCCAGCCCAGTGAGTCGCTCAAGGCCGAGAAGATGATGTCCTCAGGAAGGCGCTGGTGCAGGGAATCGAAAGAACGGGTTACTCCGCCCCATCCGGCCAGCACCAGACGCTTGTCCGGCGCATGACGCCTGAGGAAATCGTGAGCCTGCGTAAAGGGCGTTGTCGAGAGCGGCACGTCCTTAGTGCGGCCCGCCCAGTTCGCGCCTTCGTCCTGCCACAGCCATACATAATCCACCATGGGATAGCGTTCAAGCAGGTCCGCCAAACGGCGCTCCAGCAGGTCGCGCGCGGTCCTGGACTCAATGAAACCTCCGGGGTAAGAAAGAGCCTCGGGAGGCAGGGCGCGTTCGATCTCGACCGGATTTTTATAGGGCTCAAAGCCAATTCCTGTGCGGATTCCAAGCTCTCCGGCAAAGCTGAAGGCTGCGCGCATCATAGCCGTCGTGCGGCGCGCAATGTCCCATGTGTCCGCGCCCAGCCGCGTGGCATCGGATCCAAAAGTGTCTGCGTCGAAAAACCGCGCCGCTCCCATTTTAAACGTCGAAGTTTTCTGGGGTAGATATCCCCAGGACTCCATGGTCGTATCTTCCAGAGCCGCGCGGTGGCCGATGCCGGCAAACTCAAAGGATAGATACGATTCCGCCATAGGCCTGGGAATATTCTCCGTGTACACATGCATGCCGAAGATGTTAAAACGCATGCGCAGCATGGCCGCGAAATAGGCCTTGAAATCCTCATCGTTATAGATACTGATGCAATTCAGAAAGTCAGGCCAGGGCAGAAGGCCGCGCACTGCGAAGCGCGGCGCAGCCGTCCACGACTGGCCTTGCTCCGGCAGGCGCAATCCGGGAGCGCGGTCGATGGGCGCCGTCGCGCCATCGATGCCGAAGACCATGCCTTGCCGCTCCAGAAACTCGAATACCCCGTAAAGCAGCGCCTGTTCACTGGCGGCGCGGATGGTGGCGCCTTGACCGTTCCGGGAGATTGCATACTCTTCCTTTCCTTTGAAGCGCGAGCCATCCACCGCTAGCGTCAGCACGATTTCACTGGCAGGGTTATCTCCAGTGGATTGCGTCACTTCATCGGCGGGGTTTAGTGTGCGCAGTCCGCTCGCCAGTTCCCGAGCCGCAAGGCGCGTCTTGACACTGCCGGTAGAGAGCGTGCGAATCGCGATTCGCTTGCGGCCGGTCATTTGCGCCGGCGCATAAGCCGGTCCGAGCAGGCCTCTGGCTGTGACCAGCGCACTGGCCTTCAAAAAGTCTCTGCGATCGATCATGGGGAGCCTCGTGGATGATGCACTATGGGAGGAATATTTCTGCGCGAGAGCGACTCCAGTACCGGGATTGATGCGGCAGGCAGGCCATGTCTCCACGGCGCAGAAGCCGGGCTGATGTCCGGCATCTCGATGTTACCTCAATAGAACAGGCGCCGGGCGCCACAGAGCAGAGATCCTGGGCTAGCCGAATGCCTTAATAAAGTCAAATGGGGTCTCCATTCTGGGACCTGGGAAAGCACAAGTCTGCAGCGCGTGGAAAATTCCACTCCACGTCCCGCCTGAGGTTAAAACTCACTACCCACCGCTCTTACTACGCCATGACTCAATCCACAAACACCTGTTCCGGAGCAGTGATCTCAACCGGCGGCCCCTCCACCTTCAGCTTCAGGCTTTCCATGCTGGGCTTGCGTTGCTGCCGGGCCGAAAAGTCGAGCACATACTGATTCTCCAGTCGCCGCGCCATATCCTTGAAATAGGGCTGGAATGAAACTGGATTGCCCGACCCAATCCAGTAGCTTTTGCCGCCCGTCGCCTGGGTCAGTTGCGCCTGCAGGCTCTGGCCGCCAACCGTAAAACCGGTGTTCCCGGCGCTGTACCAGTTGCTCCAGAAGATCGAGTAAACCACCAGTCCCGCGCGCATGGAATCCTCGATCGCGGTCTGAACATATGTGTCCTGGGGATCATAGTGAGGGTAGAAGGGATCCACGCCGTCGGTCACCATCACCACCACCCGCCGCGCTCCAGTATCCCCGGAAGGCCAGTGGTGCGCCAGACTCCGATAGGCAGAAGTAGGGGCTGGCGCTGGGGCCTTTAGCGAGATGAAGCCCGCGCAATACCTGCGCGTGGTCCGTCGACAGCGGCCCTGTCAGGAGGGCGGCTCCATTCTGCATATATGCGATGGTAACCTTCGCATGCGGGCCCAGTCCCTGGATGAATTGCCTGATATCATCAAACTGGTTGTCGAGGCTGTGTGTCGCCTCGCTGTCGATCAGCACCACCAATTCCAGCCTGTCGTCCGCGCTCTTGAACGGCGTCCAGTCGGTTACGCTGGTCTCTTTCCCATTCACCTTCACTTTAACTTCCTGCTGGGAAATCTTTGCGGCTAACTCGCCATGCTTGGCTAAAATCGTTACCACGGCCTTTCCCTGACCCGTGGCATTGTCACCCTGCGCAAACGCCGGCGGTGCCGCCAACAGTACCCCGGCAATCATCAACATCGCCATTGCAAGCCTTTTCATGTGAATCCCCCTCCCTCTTCGCCCCTTCGGGGCTCGGCCACCGCCGGCAGTCACTCTATCACCAGGCGGCCCTGGACCTCTACTGTATTAGACGCGGTGCTGACGGCGCCGTAGCGGTATTTCGATAACCGCGCCCAGAAAGCTCCTGCAAGTGCTGATTTCTTAAGGAAATCAACACTTTAGGTTCACTATCCTGGGTACGCCAATGGCGGTTTCGCTCCCAGACCCATGTGGTATCCAGCCTGCATCGCAATTCGTCCTGAAAATCAGTCTACATAGCCCGGGCTGAAGCGGTAATCAATGCCAGGTTCGGCCGCCGCGGCAGAGCCTGGAATTCAGCATACCCCTATTCACCGCGAGCCTGGGTACGAACCTCAGTAACTCCTTGCCGCTCATCGTGTCCCATAGGCGCGCCGTTCCGTCCTCGCTTCCAGTCAGCACTTGTCGGCCATCGGGCGAGAAGGCAACTGACTCGATGTTGTCAGTATGTCCTTCAAACTGCCGTACCTCGTACCCGGTGGCAGCATCCCACAGGGTGGCGATGCCAGGGTCATGGCCTCCCGTCAGGATGAACCGCCCATCGGGCGAGAAGGCCACCGCAACAAAATGGCCTTCCGTCACCCGTAACTCCTTGCCGCTGGCCGCGTCCCAAAGCTGCAACTCTAAAACATTCGCTACTAGCACGTACCGGCCATCGGGCCAGAAGGCCACCGAGCTGACCTGGTAGGGAATGTGTCGGTCGTTGTTGGGATGGCCCTCGAATATCCGCAATTCTTTGCCGGTCTTCGCATCCCACAGCCGCGCCGTTTCGTCCCGGCTGCCTGTCAATACAATGCGGACATCGGGTGAAAAAGCTACGGAGTTGACATCCTGACGGTGGCCAATAAACCGCCGCAGTTCCCTGCCGGTGGCCGTGTCCCACAGCCGCGCCGTCCCGTCCCATCCCCCCGTCAGCACCTGTCGCCCATCGGGTGAAAAAGCGACAGAATAGACCGCAACCTCGTGACCTTCAAAGCGCCGCAGCTCCTTTCCCGTGGCTGCATCCCACAGGCGCGCGGTCGAGTCCCGGCTGCCCGTAAGCACCTGGCTGCCATCTGGCGAGAAGGCCACGGAAAGCACTCCTTCGGTATGCCCAGCGAACTGCCGCAACTCCTTTCCACTTGCCGCGTCCCACAGCCGCGCCAGGTTGTCCTCGCTGCCCGTCAGCACAGTGCGCCCGTCGGGAGAAAAGGCCACGGAATTCACCATGGGAAGATCCGGCTTCGCTGCTAACCGTGGCGGCTGGGCCGTCTGCGCAAGCGCCACACATGTGCCCGGCCTGAGGAACACCAACATGCAAAGCAGAAGAGTCCCTGCCACAAACCGCACAGCGCACCCCTTTCGTCCCAGGAGAAACCCACAGAAACCACGCATCAAGTATACGACCGGCTGCGGCTCGCGATTTCCGTTCCCGGCAATCTATGGAACGGGGGGCAGCTTTTCGCCGCCGAGGATGCTCTTGAGCAGGCCCGGCGTGTAATGGCCGTCCTTGAAGGCCGCCAGCGGTAAGACGCGCATCGGGTCGCTGTCAATGACCCAATGCAGTGCAGCGTTGTCCTCCAGCTTGCCGGTGTCGAAACGGCCTTCGGGATCGACCACCGCCCAACTGCCGTCCTGGAAACCATACAGCCGGGCGAGTTCCTGGCCTGTATCTACGTCCCATAGCATGGTGGCGCCGTCGCCGCCGCCCACCAGCACCCGGCGCCCATCCGGAGAAAGAGTCTCAAACGGCTCACTACCGAATGGTTTCGCAAACTGCCGGAGTTCCTTGCCGGATTGCACATCCCACACCGAGCCACCCATCAGCACCCGCCGGCCGTCGGCTGAGAAGGATGGCCGGGAAGCCTTGCCGAAGTGCTGCAGCTCTCTTCCCCACTTCACATCCCGCAAGGTGGCTGAGCCGTCCTCATTTTCCGTGATCATTTTGCGCGAATCCGGAGTAAAGCCCACGGACAGGTAGTCGAAAGTATGGACCTTTATAACCCACACCTGGCTCCCCGTATCCACATTCCACAACCGGGTCGATCCCTCCGAGTCCGATGTGAGCGCCCTGTGGCCATCGTGCGACAAGGCCAGGTACTCTACGCCATCGCGATAATCCCCCTCGGGGTAAAGAAAGCGCGGACGCCATCCCGGATTGATGGTGAAGTGCTGAACTTCCTTTCCCGTCTGAACATCCCACAGCGAGAAGTCCGGTCCGCCACTTGCGGTCAGCAGCTTGCTTCCATCCGGAGAGAAATCTGCAGTGGAGATAGACCCAGCAGTCTTCTTATCGAAATTCTGTATCTGCTTCCCCGTCTCCACATCCCATACTCCCTGCTCTCCGTGAAAGGGCGCCATCAACATCCGGCGGCCGTCGGGAGAAAGGACCAGTGGCCACACATACCTCCCATCGCCGATTACTGCCGGACGCAGGTCAGTAGTGCGGCCGCCGGCAGAAGCAGCCGCGGGCAGCGCAGTTCCCTGCGAAGGCACGATGGGAGGGGGCAGCGCCTTGCCGCCTTCCGCATCCAGCCGCCAGGCCATTCCGGTCCTGCTCACGGCCTCAATCCCGCGTCCATCGGCAACGAAGGCCAGGGCAGCGACCTCATCGGCCAGACCCACCAGCCGGTGGAGTTCCTGGCCCGATTCCACATCCCAGAGCCGGGCAGTCTGGTCGTCGGCCGCGGTCAACATCTGGCGCCCGTCCGGAGAGAGGGCCGCGCAATTCACCGCCTCGTTGATACGATCATCGGAAGCCTGAATGAGCTTGAGTACTTTACCGGTCTCAACGTCCCACAGCCGGACTTTATCGTCATCGGTCGCCACCAGCACGCGGCGCCCATCTGGAGAAATGGCCACCGATTCTACCGTCCCGATGAAATCCATTACCCCAGTCCCGGCAAAGTGCTGAATCTCTTTTCCCGCATCCAGATCCCATAGCCGGACAACACCGGGGATGGTGCCCCAGGCCACTTTGCGTCCGTCGGCGGAAAACGCAGCGGCGCTCACTACCCCATCATTGAGCCCGAGCCCCAGCAGCAGCTTGCCGGTCTCGACATCCCACACGGCGGGGCCGTAGGCATTTCCTGAAAACAGTTTCTTCCCATCCGGAGACAGGACGGAATGCACCGCGGTAGAACCCGCCCCCGGTACCAGGAAGTGACGGAGTTCCTTGCCCGTTACCACATCCCACAGTTGGATCCTGGTCGCCCCAGCGGGCAGTTTATTTCCCTGCTCGTCCTTTTCAACCCAACTCGCCGTGGCTATGGTGCTCTCATCCGCGGAATCAAGCCCTAAAAGCAGCTTGCCCGCCGGCGGCGAGATACGCCCCAACTCTTTTCCGCTGGCTTCATCCCATAGCTGCACGGTGGTCTTTTCATCGAGACTGCTGACCGTCAGCACTCTCCGATGGTCCGTAGAAAAGGCCACATCCCTGATCCATGCTTCTCCCTGAAAGGACTGGAGTTCCTCTCCGGTCGCGACATCCCAGAGTCGCGCCTTGCCTTCCCTGCCACCCGTAAGCGCCGTGCGGCCATCGGGAGACCAGGCACAGGCGATCACCTGGCCTGAAGCCACCTGGGCCATCAATCGTGGATGATCGCTGGTTTGCGCGCCCGCCGCAAACACACCAAACCCTGCCAGCGTCAACACACAGAGCCCAAAACACCTTGCCTCAAGCCGCATAGCGCACCCCATCCCAGAAAAAACATCGTCGAATTCCCTGTTCATTCCCCGCCTACCGCTTTCAAAAACGAGTAGAAGAATTCCAGCGACTTCCAATACGAATCCACCGGCAGCCGCTCATCCCGTCCGTGCGCGCGTTCGTCGTCCCGCTCCAGCGCAATGGCCGAGTACCCATAACAAGGAATCCCTGCCTGCGCAAAGTAGATCGAGTCGCTGGCCCCGTTCTCCATCACCGGCGTTACCGGCGTCCCTGGCCAGATGGCCTGGGTCAGCCGCGTCAACGGGTCAAAGACTTCCGGGATCGGCACCGGCGGAACCATGGCTTTGCGTTCCGGCGCTGTATCGGACACATCGCCCGCGTCCGACACGTACTTCACGCTCAGCTTGGCGTCGCCGAAGATCCCTATCAACTGCTGCCGAATTTCCTCCGGCGAGTGCCCCGGAAAAATCCGGCAATTCACATTGGCCTGCGCCGTCTGCGCCAGTGCATTGTTGGCGTGGCCGGCAATGAGCCGCGTAGCCACGCAGGTGGTCCTGAAGTTGGAGTTGTAGCTGGGATCGGCGCTCAGCCGCGCTGCCGCAGCCATATCCGGCGGGGTAGCCAGAATGGCCCGCATATCCGCCGCCGTCTGCCCCATTTCCTGTCCCGCCAGGTTCTTAAAGTAGGTGCGCGTCACCTCATTCATCTCGAAAGGAAACGAATATCCCGCCAGCTTGTTCAGCGCCGTCGTCAATTCATAAATCGCATTGTCCGGCCGGGGGCGAGAACTGTGCCCGCCGGCATTCACCGCCGTGACCTGGAAGTCGGAGTAAATCTTCTCCGTAGCCTCCACGTCGGCCATCACCGCCCGCCCATGATCCAGCTCCACCCCGCCGGAATCAGGATTGATGACGAAAGCCGCGTCCACCAGCTCCCGATGCTGCCGCACCAGCCAGCTCGCACCATTAAATTTGCCGCCCTCCTCGTCCGCCGTCAGCGCCAGGATCAGGTCGCGCCTGGGCTTGTACCCATCCTTGTGCAGGCGCAGAAACGTAGCCACCAGCGCGGCATCGGATTCCTTCATGTCCTGCGTCCCGCGCCCATAGTAGTAGCCGTCTTTCTCCACAAACAGGAAGGGACCCGTGGACCAATCGGAGCGCAGCGCCTCCACCACGTCCATGTGGCAGAGAAACAGCACCGGCTTCTCCGTCGCCGGCCCCGCGGCCCGCAGGCGCACAACTAAATTCTGCTTCCGCGCATCCGCTCCCAGCAGATGCACATCTTCGGCCGGAAATCCCGCCTCCAGAAACCGCTTCTGCATGGCCACAGTCGCCGTGGTCACGTTCCCCCTGGGCGTGTCCGTAGTGTTGATCTCGACCAGTTGCTTGAAAATCTCGCGCGCCTGGGCGCGATCCTCCGCTGAGGTTGTAGGCAACGGGCTCTGTGCAAAGACTGGTGAGCCAGGGCAGAGGGTCCCCAGAGAGACAGTCAGGATGAGAGCGGCAATCGGTGATGAAAAACTGTTTCGGTGCATGTGCGCATTGTACGGCGGTCCGGCGCCAACTTAAAACTCGGCATGCAAAATGGACCCCTGGGTTTGCGTCCTGCCCTGGTTCGATTTATGGTGGTTCCGCCACTCAATTCGAGGTGCAGCATGTCTTCCAGGTTCTTTGCCGCCGTTTTTCTCGCCGCCATCACCGTCTCAGCCGCCGCTCAAATGCCCGACAAACCCCTCACGCGCCCCAGGATCACCGGCATATCCCACATCGCCGTCTATACCTCGAACCCCGCCGCCACCGATAGCTACTACCGCGAGGTCGTCGGAGCCGTCAGGCAGCCCGACCCCGAAAACCCCAAGGGCGTCCGCTACGCCCTCAGCGCCACGCAATTCATTGAAGTGCTGCCGCTGCCTCCGGATGCCGGCATCAACCGCCTCGACCACATCGCCTGGAAGACCGACGATGCCGAAACCCTGCGCCGCTATCTTGGCTCCAAAGCATGGAAGGTGCCTTCCAAGGTGGAAAAGGGCGAAGACGGCAGCCTGTGGTTCGACATCAAGGACCCCGAAGGCAACAAAATCGAATTCGTGCAGCCTCCCGCGCCGCTCAAGCCGCTGGCAGCCCCCTACGCCATCGGCCGCCACATCATTCACGTCGGTTACCTGATCCACAGCCGCGCCGTCGAAGACACGCTTTACCGCGATCTTCTCGGCTTCCGTCCCTATTGGTATGGGGGCATGAAGGAGGGTGAATTGGACTGGGTCAGCCAGCAGACCCCCGATAGCCACGACTGGCTGGAATATATGCTCACCGGCGACTCCTCCAACTCAGGCATCCCGCCCACCATCTCTCAGCAGCGGCTCGGCGCACTCGACCACCTCTCCATTGGCGTCGCATCGGTTGATGAAGCCTACAAGGAACTCGAAGCCGGCAACCGCCTCACCGGACGCCACGACGACCACACCCATTTCGGCAGAGATGGCAAAGGCCAGTTCAACCTCTACGATCCCGATGGCACGCGCATCGAACTGATGAACTTCCACGCCACCCAAAAGCCCTGCTGTTCCCCGTTCACTGCCGACGACCCGGGTCAGTAATGCACGAAGCCTGCCGGCGAAGGTTCTGAGCGCAATCCTGATCGATCCGCCTATCTTGGCGCCACCGGCAGCAGCAGCGCGCTGGGATGGGTGCTGTCGTGGAGGATGGTGTTTGTGGCTTTTACGAAGGTCGAACTGGTGCTGGCGTCTTTGCCGGTATTCAGATTGCGGTCGAAACGCGGAAAATTGCTGCTGCTCACTTCGAGCCGGATGCTGTGGCCTTTCAGAAACACATTGCTGGTGGACCACAGATCGATCTTGAACTCGTAGACTATGCCGGGGATGATGGGCATGGCCACGCTGGTGGATTCGCGGTAGCGCGCGCGCAGTATGCCTTCCGTCAGATTCTGTGCAAAGCCATCGGGAGCCACGTCCACCAGCTTGGCGGTGAAATCCGTGTCCGCGGCCGAGGATTTGGCATAGAGGTTAAGGGTAACCGGGCCGGTGACCTCAAGGTCCTGGTCCAGGGGCGGGGTGGAGTAGACCAGCACATCGGGGCGGCTTTCCACCTGCCGCTGATCCCTTGGACCCGGCGCGAAGGTGCGCGGCATCGCAGCACAAAGGGCCGCCCACGGTGGGAACGGGATTGGCCGGATTGTAGACGAAGCTGTCGGCTGCTTCAGCCTGCGCGGCAGCGGTGGAGAGCGAGCCGTCGCCTGCAACGCTGTTCGCCTTGCCCGCCGAATGAAGGAAGTATTGCGTCTCTTTGGCACGCTGCAGGGGCCATGTGTCCTCCTGGCGCCACTGGTTCTCGCCCATCACAAAAATCCTGACCGGCTTATGGGTGGCATATTGATTCTGCTTGCCTTTGAGCAGGTAGTCGTACCAGTCGAGCGCGACCGTGTCCTCGTCGAATTCCTCGGCTGCCGGACCGAAATCCACGGCGCCTACCTTGCGGCCGTTGCCGGCGTGGCCGCCTATGGCCACCAGGAGCCTTTGCCCGTTGCGGGCAGCCTCACTGCCGCCCTGGGCCTTGATCCCCATGAAGTTGCGTAGTGAGCCGGCTTGAAAGATGTCGTACCAGGCAGCAACGGTGAGCGCGGGGACCTGGATGGAGGGGTACTGCTCCTCAATGGACCACTGCTTCCAGTAGCTGTCATAGGTGGGATGATCGAGCCAATCGAGGAAGTAGGGAGCCAATGCGCTGGTCAGCCCTGCGGCGTCTGGAGTGTTCTTTATGTTGAAGACGGGGTACTGATTCAAGGGGAGCACGGCGGAACCGATCATGGCGTTTGTCTCTTGCTTGATCGCCCGGTCGAGAGTGTCTTGGGCGAGGCCGGAGGTCCAGGACTCGTTGAACCATTGTTCGAATGCCCCACCTTGGTAAGTCCAGTTCTCGTGGTAGTTGCTGCCTGTTACCACCGGGCAGATGCCGGCCAGATGAGGGGGATGACCGATGGCGGCGAGCATCTGCGTGGCGCCCACATAGGAACCGCCGAACATGCCCACCTTGCCATTGGAATGAGGTAGGGCGGCAGCCCATTCCACGGTGTCGAAGCCGTCCTCGGTCTCGTGCCTGAAGGGGTACCACTCGCCCTCGGAGGTGTAACGGCCGCGCACATCCTGGACTACGACCAGATAGCCGCGCGCGGCGGACTTGCGGGCCAGTTCGGCTTCATGGTTCTTGTCGTAGGGTGTGCGCTGCAGCAGGACCGGAAAGTTTCCGTCCCCGGCGGGGCGGTAGATGTCCGCGCGCAGGGTTACGCCGTCGCGGGTAGTCATGGCGACGCCGCGCTCGATGACGATATCGGGTGAGGTTTGGCCCAGGGCGGCAACGCAGGGCAGCATGGTGACGGCGAATGCAAGCAGGCAAAGAGTCTTTTTCAGCATGGAGTGTCGAATCCTCAGCGGCGAAAGCCACGTCCATTCTACGGCTTCAAGGTCGCGCCGCTGTACTGGATGCATGGAAAATGGCTTTGCGGACTGGCGATACGGAGGATTGAAGATGCCCTGGCCTGTGGCGCTGGTGTATGGTTACTGACGGGAAGAAAATTCGGAGCGCGAGGTGCTCGAGTGCAGACGTTGAATCGCAGAGGATTTCTGAAGGCAGCAGGGGCGGCAACGACAGGAACGTTGCTGGGAACACGGCTGCATGCGTTAACCGCAGTTCAAGACCAGGCCGCCCCGCCGGTGGCGGCGAACGATCATATTCAGATTGCGCTCATCGGCGCGGGCGGCCAGGGACAGGGAGATACTAAGACGGCTATGCGGGTTCCGGGGGTAAAGCTGATGGCGGTGGCGGATTGCTATGATGGCCGCCTGGCGCACAGCAAGGAATTGTGGGGCTCCGACATTTTTACCACCCGCGACTACAGGGAGATTCTGGCGCGCAAGGACATTGACGCCGTCATCATAGGCACGCCCGACCACTGGCACAAGAGAGCTTCAGTGGACGCCATGAAGGCCGGCAAGGATGTGTATTGCGAGAAGCCCATGATCCACGTCTATGCCGACGGGCCGGAGATGATCGAGACCGCGCGCGCCACCAATCGGATTCTGCAGGTGGGAAGTCAGCGCGTGAGTTCGCTGATCTATGCCAAGGCCAAGGAACTGCTGACCGCGGGCGCTATCGGGCAGTTGAATATGGTGACCGCGCGCTGGGATCGCAATTCGTCGATAGGCGCGTGGAACTATACCGTTCCTCCGGATGCTTCGCCGGAAACCTGCGATTGGGAGCGCTTTGAGGGGAACGCGCCGAAGATTCCCTTCAATGCCGAGCATTTTTTCCAGTGGCGCAAATGGAAGGCCTACGGCAGCGGCGTGGCCGGCGACCTGTTTGTGCACCTGTTCAGCGGCACCAACTTCATTACCGGATCGCACGGGCCAACGCGCGGCATGGCCACCGGAGGGCTGCGCTTCTGGAAGGATGGCCGGGATGTGCCGGACGTAATGCTGGGCCTGTTCGACTATCGGGAGGGGTTCAACCTGAGCCTGCACGTGAACTTTGTGGACGGAGGCGAAGAGAGCGAAGGACTGCTATTCACCGGCTCGGAAGGGACAATGGAGATTAACAACAGCTCGGTGAGCGTAAGCCGGGTGCCCCGCGAGAAGGAACCGGGGCTGATGATTGAATCGTTTACTGTAGCCATGCAAAAACAGATTCTTGCGGACCACAGGCAGAAGTACCCGCAGGTGAACCCCGAAGGAGAGCCGCCGCTGGGATACGAGAAATACGTGGCGCCCACGGGATACAGCGACAGCTACGACCACTTCAAGAACTTTTTTGCGGCGGTTCGGACGCGCCTGCCTGTGGTGGAAGATGCAGTCTTCGGCTTCCGCGCGGCCGGGGCAGCGCTCTTGAGCAATCTCAGCATCGAGCGCGGGGCTGTCATCCGGTGGGATCCGGATGCAATGAAACTGGTGTGAAGGCAACTACGGAAAAACACGTTTGAGCGAGTAAATTCTCTGTTTTGAAAGGGCGCGGCTTTAGCCCCTGAGGGAATGATTTTTCAACAGCGTGCATTCCCTCGGCGGCTAAAGCTGCTTTCTGTCTTGGTCGTTTTATGGCACGGCACCCAGAGGGTCCCCGGCCATGCCCTTTCAAACCGAGGTCTGCAGTCTGTAATAGCGTCAGCTTACATGCCGCCTTTACCCAGCAGGATGCCGATGCCGTAGGTGACGGCGCCTTCGATTGCGCCGACGACGGTCATTTCCATACCCGAGGACCACCAGGAGCGGACGGTGATGAGCGCTCTTGGCGGCGCCGACGGCGAAGTGCGCGGCCAGCGAGATGACGGCGGCGGCAATGACCGCGTCGATGCCGCTCATGAAGAAGAAGGGAATGATGGGGATGGCGGCGCCGATGGCGGTGGAGAGCGCGCCCGAACCGGCCGAGACCAGGGGATTCGCCAGCGCCTCCTCGCTGGTGCCGAGCCGCTCGCTGGCCAGGGCGCGGAGCAACTGCTCGGGGTCGCTGGCGATGTGGTTCACCATGTTCTGGGCGTCCTCCTCGGGCAGGCCCTTCACCTGGTAGTAGAGCGAGAGCAGTTCGCGCGCTTCGGGGCCGTTCATCTGGATGGCCTCGCGCTCGCGGATGATTTCGGCGTGGTAGATTTCGCGCTCGCTCTTGGCGGCCAGATAAGCGCCGGAGCCCATGGACAGGGCCGAGGCAATCATGCCGGAGAGGCCGGCCAGCAGCACGTATTTGCTGTCGCCGGCGGTGGCGCCGGAGACGCCGGAGACGATGCCGAAGATGGCGCCCAGGCCGTCGTTGACGCCGTAGATGGCGTCGCCGATCCAGGCTGCCGGGCTGCTTGCGGCCCTGGTCGCGCTTGGCCAGCATCTCCTCCAGAACCGCCTTGGCTTCGATTTTGTGCGCGCCGGCGGGCGCCGTGTAGTGGCCGCGCAAGCAGCGATCCTAGCTCCCGGTAGTGATCCTTTTCGTCCTCGATGACGTGGTCGAGGATGGCGATGGATCCCTCGTCGCCCAACTCCTTCAACTGGGTTCCGTAGCGTGGCAATGTCGCGGCTCTCCTCGATCTCCAGTCGGCGCAGGGCCATGCGGATGCCGCCGGCGCGGTTGGCCAGCGAGTCGGCCTCGCCGTGCGCGCGGCCGGTGTAGATGGGCACGGGCTGGCCCAACTCCTCGATGCGCCCGGCCCACAGAGCGGCGTGCTCCCACTCGGCGCCGGCCAGATGGCGCAGCACCTGGGCGCGCACCGGGTCGGTGTCGCGGTCGGCCAGCGCCTGGTAGGTGTGGTAGCCCTCCATCTCGGCCTGCCAGTTGCCTTCCAGTGCTGCCAGAACCTTCTTCAGCTTGGCGCCGCTCAATGCTTCCTTGGCCACGTGTCGCTCCTTGCTTCAAGATGAGCATAGCTGAAAATGCCGCCGGCGAGGAAGCGCGGAATCCCGCCGCCGCGCAGGCTGGCTTCACCCCTGTGTGCTTTGCCGTATAGTGTTGTCTGCGGCCATAAACCGGAATTCCAGGAATTCCAAAACCAATGGGAGCCAACTTGCTGTTGCCGCCGAACGTCCTGAAATCTACTGTGGCCGGAGAGCATGAAACTGCCCCCATCGGGCAAAACTACTTGAGGAAGCGGGGAACAACCTGTCATGGCAGCACAAACGAAACCATCGGCGGCTCTGACGTCGTCTGGGTACCTTGTCCCGTTCATCACTGTCGCCGCACTGTTTTTCATCTTCGGGTTCATCACCAATCTGAACATGGCGCTGGTGCCACACCTGCGGTCAATCTTCGATCTGTCATATGGGGCGGCCATGCTGGCCGAGTCGGCTTTTTTTCTCGCCTATTTTGTCTTCTCCGCCCCCACCTCGAAGCTGATCGAGACCATTGGATACAAGAGGACGATGGTGGTTTCGCTCTTAATCCAGGTGGTGGGCTGCCTTTTGTTCGTTCCCGCTGCAAAGCTGGTGAGCTTTCCGCTCTTCCTTACCGCGGTCTTTATTGTAGGAGCGGGCGTAACCGCATTGCAGACCTCGGCCAACCCATATGTTTCCATTCTGGGGCCCGAACAGAGCGCTCCGATCCGCCTGAACCTTGCGCAGGCCCTCAACTCCATCGGCGGCACCATTGCGCCCCTGATCGCCGGCGCCTATATCCTTACCGATCCGGGCAAGCTGGCCACGCCGGCAAGCATTGCCAACACAGTGCGCGGACCTTATATCGCGATTGCCTGTGGGTTGCTGATCCTGGGGGTTGCGGTTGCGCTTTCTCATCTGCCTCCCATCACCGAGACCAAAGCCTTGCATCCCGGCAAAGAGGGCGATCCGGTCTTGAGCCGCAGTATCTGGAGCTACAAGCACACGGTGCTGGGAGCAGTGGGCATCTTCTTCTATGTGGGCGTGGAGGTGGGCCTGGCTTCGATCGCGGTGAATTATTTCACTACTCAGGGAGTGAGCAGCGCCAAGACCGCTTCCTTTCTGCTCTCGCTCTATTGGTTCGGCGCGATGGTAGGACGCCTGCTAGGCGCGGGGATCATGACCAAAGTCAAGGCCGGAAAGCTGCTGGGCATCTTCGGCATTACAGCAGCCGTGCTGATCGTCATTTCCATATTTACCTCAGGCTGGGTTGCCATCGGAACACTTGTGCTGTGCGGCTTCTTCAACTCGGTCATGTTCCCCAACATCTTTACGCTGGGAATTGCCGGATTGGGACCGATGACCAGTAAGGGCTCGGGGTTGATGATGACTGCGATTGTGGGTGGCGCCGTCATCCCTTATCTGCTAGGGAAATTGATCAACCTGTTTGGCAAGTTCGGCGACACGGCAAAGATTCAGCACGCGTTCGTGATTCCAATGGCTTGCTACCTCTTCATCGCCTATTACGGGCTGTGGGGATCCAGGCCAAAGCGGACTGTAACGGCGTAGGCTGGTTCGTTGCCGGTAGTGAATTGAAGGCCCTCCGGCGCAGGCTGGAGGGCCTTTGTATTTCCGTAAGTCCCGGCCCCGCTCAGCTTCGCTTTCTCACCATGCTGAGCGCGGCCAGAATCACCGCGTTGCTCGCGATCACGGGTCCCATCTCGTTGTTAAAGTCGTCAGAGCCGCCCCGGAATCCCGTTGTGCCCTTGAGACGGATCTCCTGAACCACTTTGCCTAGCCGCGGATTGATCCATTCGTATGCGAAAAATGTTACGCGGCTTGCCGCATGGTTTCCAACCGCCACTGCGTCCGCGCCGTAGCATAAGTCCTTGGCGGAGTCGCACTGGTCCCAGTTCCATTCCAGAATATTGACGCCGTAGCGGATTGGAATGGTAGTTACAAAGCCATCTTCATAAACCACTTCATACCATCCCAGAAGATCCGCCGTGTCTGGCTGATCCCAGATCAATCTATAGCTATCTCTATTCTTCGCCGGCCTTGCCGACGCGTGCAGAAACACCAGGCTGGTAGGGGCTTCTCCCACCGCAATGCCCGTCACTGCATTGGGCAAGCCGGTGGCTTCCTTCCCTTCAGTTCCGGCGATGATCGCGCGCATACTGTTCGCGCGCCTCAGATCGAAAAGGACGTTGTTGTACCGGACGGCTTCAGTAACCATTCCTTCCAGACTTACGTCCAGCGCGGGAACGCTGTCACCAACATTGAATCTGCGCGAAATATCCACGGGAACGATGGCGGTTTCTGTCTGGCTGGGAGGAGTTATGCCGCTCAGCCGGGTGCGAATCGAGGGCAGCATGGGTTGAATCTGCGCTGATAACTCCTTGCCTTGAATGACATGACCCGTCCAAAGTATGTTGCTGCAACCGAGAAAATCGGACATGACATCTTTGCCAATCCCGATTTCATTTGTGGCGAACCAGGCCGACGGCGCCCCGCCCAGCAGAGTCGCGCGCTTCTTCCGCGTTTCATAGTGCTGTATATCCGGCGTGAAGTTGCCGTAAATCTGCTCAAAACCCATCTTATCCAGAATATCTTCGTTCTGTTCGGCGTGGGCCTCCTTATCTCCTTCACCGCTCCAGAACCAGTTATAAATCAGGCAATCTTTGGGAATCAGCCGCTCCACCTGCTCCGGTGTCATGCCGCCGGGTGAGTTATAGGTCCAGCCATCCGGCGCTGTTTTCTTCTGCAGTCCGGATCCTCTCACCGTCTGTAGCAGCATATCGCCCCAAAGATGCGTCCTGACGCCCTTGGAGGCAAGATAGTGGTGGATCTTGTTCACATCCTCTCCGTACAGTTCTGCTATATCCTGGTCGTTGCACTGCGGCGACACCGCCACCGCCAGGAACAGTTCATCATGGCCGATGTGGACGCTCTTGGGTTTCAGAAGATCGATGAACTCGTCATAAACCTCGTATACCAGCTCGTAGGACATCGGATTGGTCGGGCAATAAATGTCCGGCCACTTATCCTGCGGCACTGCCGCCAGATCTCTGTGTTCCGTCAGCAGATAGTAACTATGCGTAAATGAAGGAATTTCCGGAATAAGTTCGATGTGATGCCTGCTTATCCAGCGGGCCAGATCGGCGACCTCCTCTTTTTCCAGAAAACCTCCGTCCGCCGTGTCCTGGTGAGAAGAGTTCTGCTCCATTTCGTGAAACGGCCGAAGAGGATAGTTACGGCAGCTATAGTTTACGTCCCTTGCAAACTGCACCCAGCCGTAATTCAGTTCAGGATGGTGGTCAAGCCGCATGCAAGAATTCATTTCCAGGATAAGCGTGTTGTACTTGTACAACGCCATGAAGTCACGCACAAAACGCTTAAAATACTGTATGTTGTCGCGTCCGGGAAGGAACATGTAAATGCCTCGAAACGGCTTGTCGGGCCAATCGCGAATCAGCGCTCCGCGAAATCGCACTTCCTTCTCTTCCTTGACCAGTAATTGCCGCAGCGACTGCAATCCATAGAACGCGCCGCGATCGTCTTTGCCGGCAACCAGAACCGTGTTATTGTCGGTTCGAAGAATGTAACTCTCCGGGCCAAGGGCTTCCGCGCTTGCCATCAGTTTGTTTTCAGTGCAATACCGCCGAACCCATGGATTCTCCATCGATCCCATCAGAATTACGCGCCTGCCGGCGCTCAAATCTGCAGCGCGTTCGATCTTCAGATGCAGTCCAAACCGGTCGCTCAATTCGTTCACCAGCGAAGCGGCTAAAAACAAATCTTCTTCCGATGCCTTTTGCGGCACCACAACCCGCACCTGGTTGTCGAGCGCGAAGTCGCTGTCCGAAGTGGAAATCTCTTGTGGTTGCGGGAAGATTGCAGATTGGAGCGGCAGGCATGCTCCGTCGCACGGTGCGCTGCTTTGGCCGACCGCCGTGCGGTATCCCGCCAATGGCGCGCCATGAAGAAACGCATCATGCCCGGCAACCGTACTCCCCACTGCAACTCCCGTTACCGCATGTATGAATTCGCGGCGTGATAGATCCTTCATGAGGAATCTCCTTTGTCAATTGACTCGCTCGAATTGTACCGCTCCCGCTCGGTACTGCAAAAAGGCGTCAGGCCTGCCCATCAGCCGGAAACGGGCATCAAGCAAGAAATTCCTCAGCATCCGAGCATCTGCCTCCTTTCTCCATAGGAGAGAACCGCACATACCCGTCCCGTAGCCGCCAAACCCCTCAGACATAGAGCACTTTAGGTGCGCCAGCCCGGCCATTGCTTCCGGCCATTTGACCCTCGCGCAAGCAATTGATAAACTGTATCTGCGGGGTGGAGCAGCCCGGTAGCTCGTTGGGCTCATAACCCAAAGGTCGCTGGTTCAAATCCAGCCCCCGCAACCAATTAAATCAATAACTTGCAAAGATTATACCCTTCCAGAGAGTCCCCCATAGGGATCACCGTTTTTTGATTGGACGGTCGCTATATCCACGTTCAGGGAGCTGCATCTATGGGGGAAACTGCACTCGGAAATCAACTGCTTTGGCTGGGTTTGATCCTGGCGGCGCTACTGGTAATTTCCAATCAGAACGAAGGGCGCCCAATAAAACGGATGAGAATAGCTGGCTGCATGCGCCACAGACGTAGCATCCTGTACGGTTTGAAAACCGCGTTCGCCGGCTGCATTCGGTGCCGCTGCAGGCCCGCGCAGAAATGCCATCTGCGCCTGGCGCAATGCCTCCGCTTTGCCGTCTGCGGGATGCTTCACCCATCTCGCGTAGAAGTCGCTCATCAGCCGGCTTGTACTGGCGTCGTTCACGTCCCATAGCGTGGCCAGCACCGCTTCCGCATCCTTTTGCTGTGCGACCATACCCAGGCTGTCCATCTCCAGGCCGTTCCTGGATTTGTAGTCTTTCGCCGTGCTGCAGGCTGAGAGGGTAAGAAGGCGCGTTCCATTAAAGGTTACTGAAGAATTTTCCATATCGGAGAGATTCCATGGATATCCCTTTGCATCCCCGGCGTCTTCGCCGCCCAGCATCAGGTACGGCTCCTCGCCGCTGCCCGTCTCGACTACAAAATGGCTGGCAATATGCACCACGGGGAAGCCTTTGCCGGCTCCAAGCTCCGTCTTCAACGCGGCCAGCGTGAACTGATCATTAGGTAGCAGCCTGCCGTCCATGGGGCCATGCGATTCAGGCACGGCAGGGTCATGAACCACGGCATCCAATTCCGGCATCACTCCGGGCAGCGCCGGCAGACCGCCATAACTCTTGGACAAGCCCATGGCTAGCACGCTGGGACCAGGCCCGCTCCCGAGCGGTGAATCCGTCATATGGCCGTAGCTCTCGGGAGTGAAGAGAACGTTGTTAAAGCGCTCCAGCATGTAGCGATGGCCATCATAGAGCGCCGCCATCGGCAGGTAGCGCAATGCGTCGTCCAGAGACCACAGCAGCGTTGGAACACCGCTCTGCCCCGCGGAGGATGTTTCCAGCGGTTTCAACTCATCTTCGATGGGAGCCACGACCATGGCATACAGTTCCTGCAGATGCGGCCTGGGATCGGAGGCGCGTGAGCCCAGACTATCCAGCGTCTCAAACACTTTACTGCGCAACTCGGCAGGCGTGGCCTTCAACTCAAACTTCTTACGCGCGCCGGCGGTGACGACAATTACATAGGCATGATTCTCGCCCAGCAGCAGGCGTATACCCATGACGCGCGGCCCCAGTTTAGCCAGCGTGCTCTGCAGATAGCTCTGCATGGATTTCTCGCCGTTGGGAGAACCATTCTCCTGACCGGCGCCGGGCTTCTGCTCCAGCTCCGGATCTATGGTGTTGGCGAAGAAGGCCAAAATTTCTCTGCTTCCCTGCTCGATGCTTGCGCTCAATGTTTTCAGCCGAGCGTCTTCCTCGGCGGTGCGCGTAGCTTTGGCTTGCAACCCGACATATTCCATGCACAGGTCTGTCAATGCTGCTGCCATCTTCTCTGGAGTCGCCAAATCGTTTTGCGCCTTCTGTTGCGCGGCGGTCAGCTTCAGCGGCTCGATTTTGGCTCCGGCATCCGGTGCGGTGCCGCGCACAATGTCGTTCAGCTCCTGCTCTTTGAGCAGATCGAGAATCTGTTCAGCTTCGCCGAGCCGGTCGGCCTGCACCAAAAGCTCTGCCAGGATACGATAGGTCGCCGACTTCGATTGCGCAAATCCAGCTTGCAGACCCTTCTCCAATCCGGAGATATTTTTGCGAATCTGTTGGTAGGAATTCACAGCCTCCATCCCGAAAAAGATGGCTTCCTCGGGGCGATGCTGATTGCGAAAGCCCATCATCAGAGATGTTTCAATCCCGCCCTCAATCTCCGGATCGCCCGCGGCCTTGGTCAATGACAATGCCGCCAGCTCGCTGGCCAGCGCCTGCTGCGGCTGCTTTTGCGCCGAGTAGGCCCAGCCGAGGGTCATCAGCGCTAGTGCCTGGCCGCGCCGATCCTCCACCTCGCGCCAGATTGCCAGCGCCTTGATGTCATACTCCAGCGCCTTGTCTGCCTCTTCCAACGTGGAATAATCCCGGCCCATATTATTCAGCGTCGCGGCTTCGCCGCGGCGGTTCCCCGTCTCGCGCCAGATGGGCAGCGCCTGGTCAAAATACTCCAGCGCCTTTTGAGCTTGATGCATGTCGGCATAGGCCCTGCCGATATCGTTGAGCGCCAGCGCCTCCCCGCTGCGGTTTCCTACTTCACGCCAGATGGGCAGCGCCTGGTTGTAATAGTCCAGCGCCGACTGCTGCAGCCCCAGGTCGCGGTACAGCCGGCCGATATTGTTCAGCGTGCTTGCTTCGCCCTGGCGGTTGCCGACTTCGCGCCAGATAGACAACGCCTGGTTGTAGGTCTCCAGCGACTTCTGCTTCTTACCCAGATCGGCATAGGTCCTGGCCATATTGTTCAACGTCAGCGACTCGCCGCCCTGCTCTCCGACATCGCGCCACAGGGGCAAGGCCTGGTTATAATAATCCAGCGCCTTCATCCCCTGGCCCATGTCGGTGTAGGTTCTTCCCATATTGTCCAGCGTGCTGGCCTCGCCGGCGTGGCCGCCCTCCTCCTGCCATTTCGCCGGCATCTCTTCTTTCTGTTCCTTCAGATTCTTTAGCTGTCCCAGATTGTGCAGCCGTTCCCTGCTGCTCATCATCCGTCCACTGCCCTGCTTGCTGTCGATCTCGTGCCAGATGGTCAGCGCCTCGTTCAGGTCCTTCAGCGCCTCCTCCCGCTGCCCAAGGTTGTTATAGGCTCTGCCCATATTGTTCAGCGTGAGAGCTTCGGCCTGCTTAATCCCCATCGAGCGCCAAACCGTAAGCGCCTGGTTGAACAGCTCTAGCGCTTTATCTTCCTGGCCCAGATCTGTGTACACCCTGCCCATAGCGCCCTGCGTCATGGCCTGGGCTGCATGGTTGTTTCCTTTCTGTTCAATGGTCAAGGCCTGGTTCAGGTAATCCAGCGCCTTTTGCATCAACCCTGCCTGGCGGTAGAGAAAGCCCAGAATATTCAGTTCCGTCGCCTCTTCATGGAAGCTCTTGGCATCGCGCGCCGCCTCCAGCATCTGTTCATGTTGAGCAATCTCATCTTTGAGCGGGCCGCTCTGCGCCTGTGCCGCAACCGCAGCCAGCAGCACCATGCTCAGGCAGGTAACAACTCGAACTTTCTGCGCCAGATTCACATGACCCCCTATATCGTCCCCCGGTTGTCACCTGCTTAATCCGCCGGACTCATTCGCCCGGCATATCTGTATTAAAGTATATTCACCGTTTACTTTTTCGTTTCACTACTGCTGGAACCGCTTTTCTTTGTGCTGCTCTTCTTGGCGGCTGCGGTGGAATTTGTGCCGCCGGCGCCGGCAGTCGCGGGCTTGCCCATCGACGAGGCATCGAGTGGCTGCACGCTGACTCGCATGGAGGCATACGTGACACCGGGAAGAGCGCTCGCCGCGCGGCTCTGAATGGGCAGATTCTGGTCGGCATCCTTGTGCACTAGGTAGCCCTGCACCAGGTCCAGATTAGGCAATTCCTTGGCCAGTTCATCGGTATGCTTCTGCGGAATCATCAGGTAGTCGCCGGAGAGCAGGCCGATGTAGCGATCTTCACGATCAGGATCGCTATATGCCTGCTGCGTGGCCACGGCACTGGTAAGATTGCCGGCCATCACGAACCTGGTGCGATCTTCCCAGTAACTCATCACCTCGCTGAAGGCGCTGAGCGCGGGTGTGCTGATAGCCGGCAGGGTGATCATGGGAGCGGCAATTTTGGCGCCTGCCATCATGATATTGAGCGCCTTCACAAATATCGAGGTACTGGGAGCCTTCGATATGTTTACCGCCAACTTGCCGGTACCCTGAGTGAACAGTATCTTGCTGGTGCCCTGGGTCGCCTGAGGCTCCTTGAAGCCGAGCTGGTCGAGCGATATTTTACCTGCCTTATCAGGCGCCAGCGAGGCGATGGCCGTCCATGCCAGCGGGGCGACGATGTTCAGGTAAGGGTGTATCTGGGTGGTGTCCACGCGCAGCTGCGATGGATGCACGCTGGTGTCCCCGTTGCCGGGATGAAATTGCGAAAGAGCGATGCTCACGGCTACATCGCCGTCGTGGTTTAGCAGTTCCTCCTTGTTGATGTCGGTGGCATAGCGCAACTTCCTCTGCTCGCTCTGATAATGCAGATACTGCGTCTCGGCAGCGGGATCGGGAAGCTGTTCTTTCCCGCGTACCGCCGTCTTCTGACCATAGTTGTCGCTGTATGGGTTTACGGAGTCGAAAAACCCGGTCCAGAAACCGTAAGAGTCGTGAGGCGCTTCCTCTGCGGACGCCTGCGGAGCGGAGGCTTGTGCGGCGGCCAGCTCGGGCAGAAGAGCGGCGAGCAGGCCGAGGACTGAGGCATCGGTAACGAAACGGCGGCGGGAAACGGACATGGTCATTCTCCTTAGGGAAAGATGAATACGTCAAGGGAGCGGAGGACCGTGTTTCCAGTTCATGGGACTCACTTGGCCGCATTCCTGGGAACACTTCGCATTGTAATCAGCTCGATGCCCCAGTTGGTAGGTATTTCTCCTGAAAATCCCCGGGTCCCGCTGCTGGTGTTATTCAGCAGCTCTTGCAGGGGCGATTCCATGCCCCGCGTGCCGCGCGAGGCTACCCCCTCAAAGTTCAGCACGTAGGGGTCGGGCAGCGGTTGCGCTGTGCTGAGCAGGATCAGCGTGTCCACGCCGTAGGGCGGGCCGATGCGCAGGGTGCTCGAGCCGGGCAGGACAAACTGGCGGCCGGTATTGGCTGCGCTGGGAAACTGATTCTCCGAATAGTCCATCGGATAGAGCAGCGTGCCTTTGCCGTGGCAATCGATGTCCAGAATATAGACCCAGCGCTTTTCGATGACACGATCCGTGGATTGCAAGGCCATCTTCATCAGATCGCCCTGGCGCGCGGGCTGATCTGTGGCAAGCGGCGTATCGCCGGATGCGGGAACCATGGCCAGTGTGTAGTAGTTGGCCGTGGATGCGTCGGCGGGGCTATCGGCCAGCTCCAGCCAGCCGTGGACTTTGGCCAGCAGCGACGCGTACTTGTTCAGCACCGCGCCGCCCTGGTCGAGGTCGCTCGCGCCGGCCATCGTCACCCAGTCGCTGCGCACCGGATACTGCGATGTGGCGGAGCAGCCCGGACTGTGATCTGCCGCAACCGATGCGGGCGGGCCGGCTGCAAGCTCGCTCTTGTGGAACCAGGCATAGGCAGGTCCATCCGCGGTGAGCACGCCGGTGAGGGCGTAGTGGGCGCCGGCCAGATCGGGCGCAATCTGCACGGCGCTGTTGCGGTCAGCCGGTACGAGTTTGGCGGCTAACTCCCGCGGCGGTGGAAGGTTGACCCAGAGTTTGGCGCCGGCGGAAAGATGCTGCTTCAATATATCCGCCGTCAGTTTCGCGCCGAGGATGGTGGGCGTAGGTGCGCCGGCCTGTTGCAGCGTCCAGTTTGTACCGTCCCAGCAGAGGATATGGGTCCACGGCTCCACGGCCGGATCGGAGACCGAAGAGACTCCGGCTTCATTGATCTGCGCTACCGCGGCAAGGATCTCCACCTCAGACAGGTTGGAAGGCCAAAGCCAGACCCTCAGCGGCGCCGACTCCGCGGGAAGCCATTTGGTCAGCTCGAAGACTTCGCCGGGAGCAACCTTGGCGCCGGGCGGGCTGATGACGCTGGCTGAGGAGCGCGCGATGCCTTCCTGATCGGTAATGCGAAGTTTGACCGTCTGCCCCTTGCTGTCAGGGAACAGCGAGGTGAATTCGCTGCCAATGCCAATGCCGGAGACGCGGCCGATGTCCAGCCAGACGCTGCCGTCCTCATCGGTCAAGAGAGCGGCGGCGTGCGCCTTGCCGGAGTCCGCTGTCGTACCGCCAAAGAGCGGCTGCTGGCGCCGCGCGGCGCTGGCGTCCAGATCGGGCTCCTGGTCGGGAACGCTGCCGCCTTCCAGCACGGCCTTCACGCGCTGATAAACGACGGATGCCGGGGTGGAGGCGGGCAGGACCTGGAGCGCTTCCACCAGAGCGGCGGTAAAAGCTCCATGCGGTTCGGTCGCCGTGGCCGACGGAGGCATCTCCTTGGCCGTCTGGTCCTGCTGCGCGGCAGAGAATACCAGCGCCGGATTGTCCTCGCGCTGGGTGGGCGCGGGCCGCGGCTGCCCGTTGGGAAGCAGCTCGGGAGCCTCGGCGATATCGCGCGGATCAAAGGCCAGAGCGCGCTCCCGGTACCTGGGGCCTATGCCCCGGCTGATGCCTCCGCTGTGGCAACTGTCAAAGATCACGGTGAGATGAATTCCCTTGTCCAGGGCGGCATTGAAGATGCGCGTCATCTCCCGGTCGCGCACATCGTAACCACCCTTGTAGGCGTCGGAGGGAACCAGCGTGCTGTCGGCATGGACATATTGGCCGTTGACCAGCACGGTGAGCTTGTTCCCCTTGCTGTTAACGCGCAGGGAGCCGTGGCTGGCGTCATAAAAAACAACCGTGTCGCCCCGTTGCGGCACATCCACGAGATACTTCTGCATGGCGGCCAGGATGCCATCGCGATTGGTCTCGGCGGCCGACAGGACGATCACTCCGGAGCGGGGCCTGGGCGGCGCCGGATTGGTGAGCAGGACCACCTGGTTAGCCGGAAAGGCGAATTTGGGACTGGTGAGCAGGTCGGCCATGGCCTGGGCATCGTTGACCGCGCCGTCCAGGTTTTCAAAGCGTCCCAACTCACAGCGGCCGTAGGTGCAGCCGGCGGGATGCTGCGCCTGGGTTCCTTCGGGCTGGTAGGTGTTGATGCCGATGATCAGGGCGCGTTGGGTCTGCGCCGCGGTCCGCGTTCCGGAGAGAACGCAGAGCAAGACGGAAAGAACGGCAACATACCGTTTCATATGCACTCCGGATTCAAAAATCGCTCTAATGTATAGTGCCTTCGGTCAACTATACAATCAAGACGTTGTTGACCGGCGAAAGTTGCAGTTGTTCAGGCAGACGCCCAGCCGGGTAGCCGGAAGGCGACTTTCAGGCCATCAGAAAATGAGGCTGAGGCCGCAGTCCCTGCGCTGGAATTCACAATGCGTGAACACCAGGCTATGAACCGTAGATAGCTCATAACATGAGAGATACGCCGGATCGATACATATGAAATAGGGCGCATGATAAGTAACATTGGGCATTGGAGGCATGTGGCTGACCACCCGGGGGGTGACTCCGTGGCCTGCTGACATGAATGGGCATGATCCCATCGGGCTCTTCCTGGAGACATAGACCGGAATACAGATTACCGCGGAGACTCAGCTACCGGCGTCAGCATCACGTAAGGCACTTGGGTGCCTGAAAAGTCAGATCGCAGCTGAGGATCGCCGAAGGGCGGCGCATGATCGCCGACCAGGACGAAGATGGTCGGTCTTGCGGTTGCCTCCAAGGCCACCTTCTGGACGGACTGGTGCACCGCCCGCACCAGGCGAAACCATGAGCAAAGCGCTACTGAATTCTTGAGCGCAGGCTGTGTTGCGCAGACGCCATCGTCGGGAAGATCGGGATCCGCGGGTACAGGGAGATGAGAATTCAGCGTCACCCAGTAGATGAAGAGTGGCTTTTTCTGGTCCACGGAGAGAAACGAACTTCCCATCCAACCGGCAATGGATGCGTCGCAGATTCCCGGAAATGCTCCATGACAGTTGGGAAGCCCGATTCTATGCAACTCGGGGCCGAACCAAATGCGATCAAAGCCCAGGTTCCGGTACCAGGTACTGCGGTAAAACATCTGGCCGGCATAGCCGTGGATGGCGAGGGTCTGGTAGCCGCGGGCATGAAAGACGGCAGGCAGGCATTGCTCCGCCAACTCAGCCGAGGCGTGCAGTATGCCAAAGCCGGTAGTGGAGTGGCAAAGTTCGCGTGCTTCGCCGGGTACTGTGAGCCCGGTGAAGGGCACGGCGCCATACGATACCTTGTATTTGCGCGCCATGCGGGGATCGTCATAAGGCGCGGCAAGCGCCTGGGCAAGACGAGCGTCGAGCGCCAACCCCCACGATTCGACGACAATGAGTACGACATTGGGGGACTTTGCCGTATCTCGTTGACCGTCGAGAAAAAGGATGGCCGGGGAGGAAGCGGAACTCATCGGAGCATCGTCCGTGTGGCGCGACTCAGCATCCGTCCGGTAAGAGTCGGCTTGCCATATTCCAAGAACGAGGATTGGGCTGCGCACCAGGCGATAGGAAGTAAGCGTGGCATCCTTGCGCCACAAGAGATTCTGCCCATCGAACATATCAATGGCGGTGGGAATAACAACGCAGACCAGCAGTGCGCCGGCAGCCCATAGACGCTGCCGGGGACGAGGCCGGAGCAGTGCCAAGATAGCGCATACCAGGATGCTCAGGATCAGGATGGCGAGCCCTCCCAGCACGCGGCCTGTGGGCATTGCGGTCAGATAGCGAAGCGAAGAGAGCAGCTCCCCCAGGGAAAACTTGTAGGTGTAGCAAAGGCTATAGGCGAAGTCCACAAGCGATTCCAGAAAAAGCAGGACAAAGACCACGCCTCGCGGCAGGAAAAGGCCCAGCGTTCCAATCAGCAGGCACTCCAGATTGATGTACCCATGCGGCAATGCGCCCAGTGTCCGCGTAGAGAGCAGCAGGGGCAGATTCGGCAGAGTCAGATAGAGAAGTGCAATCAGGTAAAAGGGAATTTGTATCTCGAAAACTGGTAATCTTGTCCCTGATTTTTCCATTTGTGACCCCTTTCCGATTTCGTATGGCGTTAGCGCCCGGAAAACATGTTCCTCGAGTCCGTAAGCACCTTGCAAAACACGGCCTATAAACTGCCACACTAACCGCCATTGCACACCGGTCCTAACGAGGGCGCGCCATGCAATGGAGCCAGAAACCATTCCAGGCGTACTGCGTCCACCACAACGCGGCGCGCATCCGCGGCAGCTTGGAGGTTTGGCGGTATATCTTCCAAGCATGCGCGGCCGCTGTCAGTTTGTTGGCGGAACGGCTCTGCGCTGACAGGCGGTAGCAACCCAGGTCGTCAGCAAGTCGATGCCCGACGTGCCCCTGCTGGATGAGGTTCAGCCATGCGCAAAAATCCTCGTGCAGACGGTGGCCGTTCTCGGGAAAGCGGAATCCCGCAATGCGTTCGCGGTCGATCACCACGCTCAGGCAACCGGTTCCGCGCCGCGTATGCAGGGTGCGCAGGTTCAACTCCTCAGGACCGGTAATCAAGGCGCCCCTATGCGCGCCGTCCTGAGAGATGTGCCGGTAGTCGTGATAGATGAAGCCGTAGCCGTGGATGATCATGCAGGCCAATGATCGAGCCAGTTTCTCTGGATGCCACAAATCGTCGGCGTCGAGAAAGGCAATGAAGCGCCCGCGAGCGGCGTCCAGGGCCAGGTTGCGCGCCGCCGAGGGGCCGCTATTGCATGGCGTGCACAGCAGGCGGAAACGCGCGTCTTCTGCCGCAGCGGCTGCCGCGATGGCCGCCGAACCGTCAGTCGACCTGTCATCGACCAGAATCTGCTCCCAGTCAGTCAGCGTCTGCGCGCGAACCGTGGCGATGGTCGCCGGCAGCCAGCGAGCGGCGTTATAAATCGGAGTAATGATGGAGACCAGGGGCATAATTCGACCTTCTTGCAGTGCTGCGATAGCGGCCAGGCCGGGCGTGGGATGTGAACTCATTACGCCGCCCGCTTAAACAGGAATTTGCGAAATTGCCGGAATGACTTCAATGTCCGCTTCCGCTCGTTCGTCGAAACAATCGTCTGTAGGAGTTTCTTGAACAGGTAACGTGGACGCAGGTAATACTTTCTGCGCGCGTCGTCGCAAAACGAAACTAACTCTTGGGCGGGAAGCCCGGGCAGGTTGACAACGCATTGGTGCAGCCCATCCTCGGTCAGCCACTTCGAGTAGTCGAGAGTGGATAGATGGCCATGTTCCTTGGCCCAGCCAAATGCTTCCGCTCCCGGATACGGTATCATCGGGAAGAATTGTGCCGTGTCGGGGTTTGTTGCACATGCGAACTCCAGGGTCTTTCCCATGGTTCGCGCGCGTTTCACCCTTGTTGCCCACCATGAAGCAGCCATGGACAAGAAGACCCGCTTTTTGGGCATTTATTACATATTGGCGGGATTGGTCTACCTTGATTCCCTTCCTGATATTGTTCAAAATCGTTTGATCGCCGGACTCAAAGCCCGGAATTACCAGGCGGCAGCCTGCCTTTTTCATCAACATCATGGTTTCAAAATTCAGAGTGACGCGGGTGTTTGCCCACCAATGCAGCTTTTTGTGGATGCCGCGTGCGATAAGCAGTTGGCAAATCTCCTGCACGCGCGCACGATCGGCCGTAAATGTATCGTCTTCAATTCCCACCGACTTCACCTGCGGGAACTCGCGCGCAATGTACTCAAATTCGTCCGCAACATTCGCGGCGCTACGCAAACGGTACTTATGGCCGTGAAACGCCTGTGGATAGACACAAAAGAAGCAGTGTGAAGCGCAGCCTCTGCCGGTCATAATCATGACCATCGGATACTCGCCGGCGGCAAAAAAGTAGTTCTCGATGTTCAAATGATTTTTGTAAACCTGGCTTACAAACGGAAACGCGTCCAGATCCTGGAGATAGGGCCGGTCCTCCGCATGGACGACTTTTCCACCCTTGCGATAACTCAGGCCCGCAACGCCGGCGATGTTTTCCTTGTTGTTGAGACAGTTCGCCAGCTCCAGCAAGGTCTGGTCATATTCGCGGCGGGCAATGCAGTCGATTCTTACATCCATTCCCATGACCTCATCGGGCAGTGCCGAAGGATGAGTTCCCACCAGGCAAACGAAGGGCGATGAGCTTGCCTCCTTGAATCGGATGGCGGAGCGAACGTCATCCGCAATGCTCGGCGTGCTGGTATCCACAACCACCAGCTCAGGCAGGAAAGCTTCTACTTTAGCCGCTGTCGCATCGAGGTCGAGCATCTCCGCGCAACTATCGAGAAGAAGCACCTCGTGCCCGTTCATCTCCAACAATCCGCACGCATAGGCCAGCCATATCGGATAGTAGAGCGTTCCGCTTTTGGTGATCGCAGGACTGCGCGACGCGCGGGAGAACTTGCCGTACTCGGTCTTGAACGGGGGATTGACTAGAGCGATTCGCATCGTTGGTTCTCCTCGTGGCAGTCGTTCAGAATCCGGGTTAACGATTCTCGGCTTGCGCCGTAATAGAACATGTTGATAAAGGTCCTGCGGCAACCTTCGACGTAAATCGAGTTGTTTGCCCTGATCTTCTCTGCCGCTTGCAGCATGGCTTCATAATCGTTGGCTGAGGCGATGAATTCCCCATTCACGCCGGGAACGAGATGTTCAGGAAAACTGCTCATCCTCATGGCGATGACCGGCGACCCGGCCATAAAAGCGCGGGCCAACACCCCGCTTTGCGTGGAACACTTGTAGATATTCCATACGCAAAAACTATCCAGGCAATACCTGTTCATCTCCTCGTTTGAAAGCAGTCTGCCATGTTGTATGCGGATTAGCCCCTCCTCCGCGTAGCGGGACAACTCCTTGTCGCGGGCGAGATATGCGCTCAGATCCGTTCTGGTGGCGATGGCAAATGCAATCGTGCTCTTGGTTCGAATTGTGTACTTCACGAACCGGATAAAGGCATCGAAACCGTGCGCCTTGAGCGCATATCCAAGAAAGGAAAAGTACTGTCTTCCGGCCTTTGCGTGGGTAACATCTTCGTTCTTGCACTCGTCGTCAAACAACAGCGGGAGCGTATGGACATTGGCGTTGTACTTTGCAAAGTACCGGTCATAGAGATCCCGGGCGTACCGCGAAGACACCAGCACCCCCGAGCTTTGCCGAAGCATGGCTATGGAGCAGAACTTCGCGGCCATGAGCTTGAGTATTTCCTTCCACCCTTCCGACAAGTGGAGCGATATTGGAGCCGGTTCATGAAATACGTAGAACACTTCGATTCCACGCGCGCGCATGGCGCGCGCAACTGATGAATTCTGCACCGCCGGGTTGCAGAAGATTGCGACATTAAATTCCAGGCTGCCGGAGTCAGCCGCATATCTCGAGGCGGAAACCGCCGGCCCGATAGCGGAAGAATCGGCAAAGGGCAGGTATCTCTCATCCAGCAAAAAACTTACAAAGAAGCCTAGATCGCGCAGCAACTTCCCGTAGGCAATCATGTGCGAGATAAACGCCGGGGAGAAGTGCAAAGACACAACTGCCGCCTTCTTCGCAGGCACTACCACGCTCTTTCCCATTGCTCCTTCCTCAGTTGGCATGGGCCGCCTCCTCCGGACGCCGGATAGCCACACAGACATATGCCTCGCCCAATTTCCATGGGAAATATCCGCAAAAGAAACTCGGAATCCAGTGAATAAGCCCCAGGGGCATACTGTTGAGCAAAGGAATTCCGGACAATCCCGTTGTTCCATGGCGGGCGACGTCGAAGCCCGACTTACCCAGAATGTCGAGCCAGAAGGATGGTCCGTGCAATGAAATGTGAGTCGGATCGCTGTATCCACTCCACCTTCGCCCCATGAGCCTGGCACCTAAACCTTCGGCATTTGGCGTAGCTATCACCAACAGACCACCGGGCCGAACGACACGCCGCGCCTCTGCGAAGAACTGACCTGGTTGGTTCAGATGTTCCACCACGTGCAGCGCGAAGGCCGCGTCGGCATATCCGTCCGGAAGCGGCAGCTCGGAAGCATCTCCTTTGAGCGCCGTCATCCTCTTACAGCGCAATTTCGCAACCTTCAGCAGATCTTCGCTGCGGTCAACGCCAATCAGTTCTGCGCCGGGGAACCAACTCTCGATACACCAACATAGATATCCAGGGCCGCAGCCAACGTCGACGATCCTGATCCTGGAGGTCTCTTGACTTCTGCCGAACCGCTTCAACTCGCGTCTCCAGACATCGTAGGCAAGCAACCTGAACAACTTTTCGACTTTGCCGGATATCGTGTTCTCCGCACGAGGCATATAGCGACTTACTTCACTCATCGGCATGGACGCTCCTCGGAGATATGTCTATGTGGAGACAAGCACGCGCATGGGTATCTTGAATGGCTAAGGCTTGGCCGGGAAGAACACTCCTGGCCGGATTCAGCCTCGTATCCAGATGTCCAGGCTTTAACTCCCCGTCCAAGCCGGGAATGGACCTTTCCACTTCCCGCTTATGCAATTTGAGAATCAATGGCAGCAACCCCAATACGACCCATGCGGAAGGATCCCACTTGGCCATAAAGAACCACGCGGCTACATACAACATGAGCCAGGAGCTTCGTGCAGGAGGAGAGATAGACAGACTTCTCAGGCCCACCACCAGTCCTGCAACGATGGCGCTGCCCACTACCAAGAGGCCAACCGTAACTCCTCCCGCTGAAAATGTGGAGAATGTGTTTTGTATCCATGACAAGGCGGAACTCATCAGCACCGCGAAGGTATTGATTTTCATCCGTACCTCGGAGGGATTCCCGGGAAAGAGAAAATCGCGGTAATTGGACAGGATTAAAATGTCGGGGATGTTCCTCCAGGAACCGATCGAGGCGGTAATTAGTTCAACCGCGGATTTACCCGAGGTCTCGATGGCCTCGCTGATTCGATCCCCGAGAACGAAGACTCCCACCGCTACTCCAGCCAGTAAGGCGGTTATGGTAAGAAAGACATGCTTTCTCCGGATGAAGAGTACCGGCGTGAAGCATAGGATGATGATGAGTACTGAAAAACTGCGGGTTACAGCAACCGTTAGCAATATCACCCAGATACCTTCCCAAAGCAGAGAACTCTGCGCATGGAGCGACTGCCGCGTTGCACGCATGTATTCCATCCGCCCCGCAAGTACTCCCAGGTAAAGCGCAAGCAGGCAGGATAGCTGAGACGGTTCCAAACGAAGGCCCGCCCCCCGCCCGCTTTCCAGCCTCATATCGGGAAACATCGACATCCACATGTACGGATCGGTGACCGCTTGCACAGCAGCAATTACGAGCGTCGCGGCCATGCAAAGCCTTGCCAATTTGTACAGGTCTGCCAAATCCTTGAGATGGAACTCCCTCGATCGGAAGGCCGAAGAGGCGATCGACAGGTTTGCAACAAAGCAGAAGAGGTTGAAAGCGAAGTAGCCGTAGGTTTCGTTGGGGATCAGCGGCATCAATCCAAAAGACAGCCATCCAATGGGTGACGGGAACACCCATAACCAGCAGCAAAGCGTCAGCAGTTCCCCGGCTGGGTAAGCCAGGGGATAGAGGAACACAAAAGGGAAGAAGGTAAGCAGGAGGGCAACGGCAAAACGAACGCGGATAGGCGGAAACAATGCCGTAGCTACGATTCCGCGGCGCCTGGATGGTCTTTGTTCCTGCGCTGCATCAATCACTCTGCCTCGCTTCCCACGCCAGTTCCACGCATCGCCGCACCGGCGCCCGCAATAGCCGGAACGCATAGGAGCATCCCTGGCCTTTCACCGCGGCGCCCTGACTGGAGCTTCCTCTGTGCATGAAAGATGGCTATGGCCCAAAGTGGGCCCACAACTCCATTGGCCGTGAAGTAAATAATGGCAACCGCGGCGCTTCCCCACCGCGGCACAATCAACAGAGCGCCTATCAGTGTGATGGCGGAGACCGCTATCGATTGGACAAGATATGGTTCGCGTTTGAAGGAGCGTAAGTAGACCGCCATGCCTTGCATGGCAAAGCTGCCGATCGCGGCGAAGAGCAAAAGAACGAAGATAGCTGGAGTCTCCATGCGTGCGGCAATCCTCGGAAACACATGCTGGGCGCCCATCACGGCAGCCAGACAACTCACAGATAGGATCAGAAGCAGCGCCAGCGACTGCTTGAGTGTTCTGAAAAAGAGAGTGTCGAGTTCCTGCAGCCGACCGAATTTTATGAGCTGGCCAAAAGGCGCCGCTTTGGGCATGATCCAGCAAAGGGCGACAATGGGGAGAAATCCGGAGATGCTCAGGGAAAGCCCCATTCTGCCGGCCTCCTGCGGACCCCGGAAGACAAACAGGATGGGTGTGAATACCTGCATCGTAAAATAGGAACATAGCCAGGTCACCGCAATCTTCCACTGGAACGGCCATATCTCGTGGCGCCAGGAGACGGCGTTTTCACACTCCGGGTAGCGCAGCAGTGAGAGGAGAAGCGGGCGCCGCCCGGCGAGGAAGATCGCACCAGCCCAAATCCATCCCAGATTGACCAGTGCGCATGCATAGAGACCGTGACCGGATGCAATTGCGCCCCACGACATCGCCAGGACAATAAGCGCCTGATACATGCGCAGTCTCGCCACCTGCCGTACCTGGTTGCAGCCTTCAAAAAAGGAATACAGCGGCGTCAGGAGAAAGGTGACGGATACGGCAAGAACCGCCGTAATCCACGGACCGAGCCACGGCACGCGGTCCGCCGAGTGAACCCCCCCCGAGAAGAACACGATCCCCAGGGAAAGAAGAACGGCCGCCAATGCGATCGCGGCGCGAAGATACCAGCGGAGAGTTAGCCGGAGCACCGATGCCAGACGCGCATGCGCTAAGGGATCGCCCGCGATGCGCCCATCCGGATGAATGGTCAGGAGCGCGGATTCGTGTGCGGCCAACTGCAAAATAACGAAGGAAAATCCGAGTTCGAAGATGGTTTGCAGGGCCACTAGGCTTAGGAGTGTGTAGTAGTAGCCCTGTTCCACCGGCGATAGAAAACGAATGATCAGCAGTACCGTTCCGATGCTGCTCGCGATTTGCAGCAGCCGCGCCGCAACCGTAAAGACAATGGTCCTGTCGAGGCCAATGTAACGCTTCGCCGACGCAATCAGTTTGTGATAACTCGCCATCGGTCTCCATTGCAAGAACGTAACGTGTTCGCAGAAGCGAAATATTCGCAACTATTGGGCTGGCCGATTAAATCGGCTTGTCGCCCTGTGCGGTTTGAATTTCCTTCCACCAGTTCCATGCGCGTGAACGCAAAGGCCGGCCGGGCAGGAGTCTTTGTCCGGTTCATTGCGAGGTCTTGCTCCAGTCGGCTTCGAGCATCCCGGACCATGAACCGCAACGGCGGCGCATCCCGAGCACCATCGCCAGCGTCTCAGCGGCACGCGCCGCAAGCAAGGCCAAGGGCAGAGCCGCCAGAATCGCTGCCAGCACAATCCAAAGCCGATAATGCGAGCTGGGGCGGTCGGGAACGACAGCAGCATCGACGATCTGTACCTGCGTTCCCTGCCGCGCTTCGTCCACGCGCGCTCCCTCATACTGGCGTGTCAACAGATCTTGAATGGTTTCGCGATACTTCACTTCTCGCAGGGCGCGCGTATAGTCCAGACCCGCCTGCGTAACTGTGCCTTTGGGCGCAATCAGGTCGCCCGTGCTGCGGTCGCTGGCCGCATCCATCGCCGCCAACTGCCCTTCCATGCTTGCCGCCTCCTGCTGCGCCCGCACCAGGTCCGGATTCTGATCGGCGGCAAATTCGCGCATGCCCCTGATCTCCACCTGCTTGGCCGCAAGCTGACCGCGCAACATGGCCGCCGACGCGATCATGGCGCGGGCCTGGCCCTCAATTTCAATCACCCCCGTGCGCTGCTCGGTCTGCTTCATATCCTCTTCGGCGCGCAGTAAATCCCCGTGCGCGGCGCTCAACTCACGCTCAAAAAAAAGCCTTCGCTGCGACGCTTCGGTGATGGCCAGCGTCGCAGTGAGGCGCCGGTATTCTACCACCCATCCGTTGGCCAGATCCGCGGCCCGGCGAGCATCCCAATCGGTCACCGAGATGCGGATCAGTCCGTCCTTCAATCCATTGTCGATTTTTGTGGCCCTCTCCCAGCGTTTGCGCGCCGTGGAAAGGTATTTGCGGTGGTAAACCGCCTGTAGATGAAAGCGCGTCACCATCGCATCCTCCACCGTGCGGCTCTTCAGCAGCGCAACTTGCTGATCGTTGGGATTCTTGATGCCCAGGTTGCCGGCCGCCGAGGTCATGGCTCCCAGGTTGCTGAGTTGCGCCATCATCGCCGCTCCCGCTGGCCCGCCCTGTTGCGGCGGCAACAAAACCACGGTGGCCGTGTAAAGGTCGGGCAGTAACAATGCAACTACACAAACCGGCACGATGATCGCAACCACTGTGATCCAGACCAGCTTCTTCCATTTCATCGCCACCTGCAGCAGGGGCAATAGAGAACCTTGTGAGGTTGTAGGTGTGAGGGCGGCGGGTTCGTGTTCTTCTCTTGGCACGCGATCCTTCTACATGGATGAAATCGGGTTTTGGGCGCACCACACGCGTCCTGTTATGTTATGGACTTGACACACACCGCGACATGGCTGCAGTGAGATCGCTGTTGTTTGCCTTGCCTCGCAAGGCGCGTTCACTTGGTAGTGAAACGTCCGGTCAATGGGCCGGTAATCTGCGTCCAGATTAATGGCGTAAGGAAAAAGTGCAATCAGGGAATTGAAAAACAAGGTGGCGGTGGACCAATTATGGGAAGAGACTCATGAGACTGTTCAATTTCGGGACATAGCTTCTCTGCTGCTGTATTTTTCCCTTCTTCCTTGCTATGGATAAGGAAACAATGAAGCGTCTATGAGAAACCATTTATCTGTTTGCCTATGTTATCGACGCACTGCATTCCTCTGGATTGCAGGCTTTGCGGCCCTTTTCTTTTCGGCGCCTGCGCTCTACGCGCAATGTCCTGGGGGGGCCGATCCCGATTCACTCGGCTGCCCGATTCTTCCAGTTTCTCCCACCGTAGCCAAAGAATCTCCTGCTCCAGTGGATATTAACGAAAGCGAGCCATTGGAATCGCCGAAGGCGGACAGTTCCAATGAGGCCTCGGCAAGTGGGAGTCTTCCTGGTGGCGCAAATTACACGGAGGGGCCGGCAGGCAACGGATCCGGCCTGCACGGCCGCCTACCCTCGCGCCCTGAACCGCCCAACGAGTTTCAGCGTTTTGTGGCCGCCACAACCGGTCAGATGCTACCTGTTTACGGAGCCAGCCTCTTTAGCACGCAGCTGACTTCGTTCGGTCCCATTGACCACGGGCCCGCGCCGGAAGACTTGATCGTTGGCGCAGGAGATGAACTGCGAGTTCGCATCTGGGGCCAGGTCAACTTCAGCGCCAATCTGCGTGTGAGCCGCGAAGGAGAGATTTACCTTCCCAAGATCGGCAACGTACATGTGGCCGGCTTGCCTTTCTCCGCTGTCTCCGGCCATTTGCGCAGCGCCATGGAGCGGGTCTATCGCAACTTCGAAATCAGCGTGGACATGGGTGAGATTCATTCCATTCAGATATACATAACCGGTCTCGCGCACCGGCCGGGCGAGTACACGGTCAGTGCGCTCAGCACGCTGGTGGACGCGGTCTTCTCGAGCGGCGGTCCCTCATCGGCGGGTTCCATGCGGCACATCCAACTCAAGCGCGCGGGCAAGGTAATCACAGACTTTGATCTCTACGCGCTGCTGGTGAGGGGCGACAAGAGCGGCGACGCGCAACTGCAGCCGGGCGATGTGCTCTATATTCCCGCGGCGGGGCCGCAGGTTGCGCTGCTCGGCAGTGTGCGCCAGGGAGGCATCTACGAGTTTGCGCGGAATGGAGACGATCGAACAACTGCTCGACGCGGCCGGCGGCAGGACGGCGCTCGCCTACGGTGCGAGTCTTTCAGTGGAACGCATCGAGAACCACGCGCAGCGCCGCGCCTTTGAGTTAACCGCGGATGTGGCGGGACTGGCGACGCTGCTCGACGACGGCGACATTGTGCGTATCAATCCCATCGTTTCCACCTATCACGAGACGGTCACCCTGCGCGGATCGGTGGCTAATCCAGGGCGCTTTCGCTGGCATGCGGGCATGCGCCTGAGCGAGCTGATGCCGGATCGCGACTCGCTGGTGACGCGTGGCTACTGGTGGCGCCGCACCCAATTGGGACTTCCGGCGCCGGAACTCGCTAACCCCACTGAGAGCGAAAAACCGGTCGGGAAACCGGCGGCCGTGGTCAGCCCCGGGGCGCAAACCGATTGGAACTACGCCGTCATTGAGCGCCTGGACCCGGCCGCCATGACCACTACGCTGATTCCCTTCAACCTGGGCAAGCTGGTGCTCAAGCACGACGCGTCACAGGATCTCGATCTCCAGCCGGGCGACGTGGTCACCATCTTCTCGCAGGAGGACATTCACCCGCCCATCGCTGAGCAGACCAAGTATGTGCGGCTGGAAGGCGAGTTTGTGCACGGGGGCATCTACAGCGTCTCCGCAGGCGAAACTTTGCGTTCGCTGGTGGTGCGCGCCGGAGGGCTGACCGGTAATGCCTACCTCTATGGGTCGGTGTTCACCCGCATGAGCACGCAGGCGCTCGAGCAGCAACGGTTGAACGAATATATCGACAGGGTCGCGCATCAGATGGAGCGCAATGCGATCAATCTGACAGGCGCCGTGACCGGCGCCGGGCAGCAGAATCAGGCTGCGTCTATCAATAACGACCTGATTGCACGGCTTCGCCACATGCGCGCAACCGGAAGAGTGGTGCTGAACCTGAAACCCAACAGCTCGGGAGAAAACGCATTGCCGGGTCTGCCCCTGGAGGACGGCGACCGGCTGGTGGTTCCATCCATGCCCGCCACCGTCCAGGTCATTGGCGCCGTCTTCAACCAGAATGCATTTCTTTACCGCGGCAACGCCAGGGTTGGCGACTACCTTCATGTGGCCGGCGGGCCGAACCGCGAGGCGGATCGCAAACGTGCCTTCATTCTGCGCGCCGACGGAACGGTTACTCCTCGCGAGACAGGCCAATCTATCTTCGCCTCCGCCAGCTTCGACAAACTGCGCCTCTATCCTGGTGATACCATCGTCGTGCCGGAAAAGAGCGTGCGCCCTTCGGCCTTTAGCCAGATCATGGGATGGAATGAGTTCATGTCTGGCTTCTCCACGGATGCGCTTATGGTAGACGTGCTCAAATAAACGTACCATGCCGTTTGGGAGCGGCAAGAGCGTCCTGCATGATCAGCATCGTTGCAAGGTCAGTTGTATCGATAACTGGCGCTTGTGGAAAACATTTACATTAGAGACGCAGCCCCTCTCCCGCCATCCGAGTGCACACTCATACATGACATATGCGATAAAGCCGGCCAGGATATGTACTTATCCTTGAATCTAATAAAAGCTAACTGCATATGTGTTCTTCATTAGAACTTACTAATCTTAGTTCGATTGCAGGAACTGTTCCTTTCCTGCATTATCCGCCCCCTATTTACCCCTCTTATCCGCACTAACAAACCATGCCGAAGCGATGATTCACTAGTAGGCATTATCGCGGTTGAAGTGCAATGTTCGTTGCCGAGCTGAAATAAGTTCGAGCTAGGCTGACTGCTCTCTATACGCGGAAAATTATGCCGAGACTCTGGGGTTCAATCGTCCTGCCGAGGTGTGTTCCCATGCCGTCCATGCAACTGTCCAGTCGAGTATTTGAGTCGAGCACTGTCGCAGTTACACCATCTCTCCTCCCTGCATTGATGCATCCCGTTACAGCCGCGCCTGTTCGCACAGTGCGGATTGACAACCCCTCTGCGAGCGCCTGGAGCCTCTCCCGTTCCAAGCGGCTTTTTGATATATTGGTTGCTCTCCTGGCTTTGACGGTTTTTGCGCTTCCCATGCTGGCTATTGCCCTTTGCGTGCGGCTCTCTTCAAATGGACCGGCGCTGTTTGTGCAGAAGCGTGTCGGCCGGAGAGGGCGTCTCTTTGGTATCTATAAGTTCCGCAGTATGGCAGTGGACTCTGAAATGGGCTTTGGACCCTGGCTAACAAGACATGAAGATAGGCGTATCACCGAAATGGGCCGTTGGCTTCGCAAGCTCAAGCTCGATGAACTTCCTCAGTTCTATAACGTTCTGCGCGGGGATATGAGCCTGATCGGTCCACGGCCTAAATTACCGCAATACGCGGCCTTCACCAATATGCCCTATCGTCCCGGCGTCACGGGCGCGGCTACCCTTGCCTTCCGCCACGAAGAGGAGATTCTGAATCACGTACACCCGAGCAAGCTGGACCTGTTTTATGGTCATCGGATCAAGCCTCTGAAGGCTCGTATTGACGCACGCTATATGTGCCGGGCCACATTCTGGTCCGACATGCGGATCATCGCGGCTACGTTTGTGGCCTGTGTGGCGCCGGATCGTATCGCGGCCGCCAACATCCGTCTCGTCTCAAATCCCGTCGACGCATCGAATGAGCTGTTAACAAGCAGTGTCTCTTCAGCAGATTGAGCGTCCGGGCTGCACAATTGATTTACAAAGGTGGACTGGGATGGCCGGTGCAATTTATACGCAGCTAATGTGCTGAGCCGACAATTACACTGCCACATAATCCTGGCGGGCCACATTGTCGGATCAGCCAGGCCCGAACTCTTCCGTGGGTTGCTTCATTTCCGGGTTTTGGTTGGATGATAACCGTCCTCTGTGCCATGATAAAGGAAACAAGAAGTCCCTGGACAAGGGCAACAGGGCGGAGAATGAAACAATGATTGAGATTGACCGCAAAGAACTACTTCAGCAGTTCGCCAGCGACAACTACGCAGGTATCTGTCCCGAGGCATGGCGTGCGGCCGAAGCCGCCAATCACGGGCACGCTACCTCATATGGGGACGATCCCTGGACGGCAAAAGCGTCCGATGCATTTCGCGAGCTTTTCGAGACAGACTGCGAAGTCTTTTTTGTCTTTAACGGAACCGCGGCCAATTCTCTGGCGCTGGCATCTCTTTGCCAGTCTTATCATGGAGTCATCTGCTGCGATTCAGCTCATGTTGAGACAGATGAATGCGGCGCGCCGGAGTTCTTTTCAAACGGCTCCAAGCTTCTGGTGGCACAAAGCCCGGAGGGTAAACTTACCCCGGCGTCGATTCGAGAACTCGCTACCAAACGCCAGGATATTCATTACCCCAAGCCACGCGTGGTTACCATCACGCAATCCACAGAGTTAGGCCGCGTTTATACCTTTACGGAATTGCACGCCATTGCAGATGAATGCAAAATGCATAAGCTCTATCTGCATATGGATGGCGCCCGGTTTGCGAATGCCTGCGCAAGTCTCGGTTGCTCGCCGGCGGAGGCCACGTGGAAGAGCGGCGTCGATGTCCTCTGCTTCGGCGGAACGAAGAACGGCATGGCTGTGGGAGAAGCGGTTCTCTTTTTCGATCGCAAGCTTGCGGCGGATTTCGATTACCGCTGCAAGCAGGCAGGCCAACTGGCATCGAAGATGCGCTTCCTTGCGGCACCATGGGTGGGAATGCTGGAGAGCGGTGCATGGTTGCGCAACGCCGCGCACGCAAACAGTTGCGCCAGGCATTTCGCGGCGCAGATCTCCGCCATCCCCGGCCTTCGACTGGCGGCGCCCGCTGAAGCCAACGCAGTCTTCCTTCTAGCCTCCGAGGAGATTCTCAATTCGCTTCGGGAGCGCGGATGGCAATTCTATACTTTCATCGGCGGTGCGGCGCGTTTCATGTTCTCCTGGGATGCCGATCTCGAGCGCGTCAATGCCCTTTGCCACGATCTGAAGGAATGTGCGGCTCAGGCGCAGACAACAAGCTGACGGCGGCAAGCGCGCCGCCAAGAAAACTGCCGGAAGCGCGAAGGCAAAGAAGCGCCATGGCTGCCTCTCTATGCGCTCGCGGCTTTAGTTGCCATTCCTGGCTTTGGGCGTGTACCTGCGCAGGACGAATTCCTGAACCAGGCAGTCGAGAATCCGAGCGCCGGTGGTGATAAGAGTATTCTCGAACACCAGATATGCTCCGCGATTCGTCGCCGGATAGTAAGCGTTCGAGATGGACGACGAGGCCAGATCGCCACCTATGCTCGAGTAGTTCGGCTGTAGTCGGCCGTTGTCACCCTTGCAGATGAATGGGCTCGCGAGTGCATGAAGAGTGCGAGACTTCTTTGTGCCCGTGCCCTGGTAGAAGTAGCGCGGGTCCTGATGCAGAAGCGATGGCAAAATGGCGCCGCCGATGAAGATGTCAGTAAACCCGTCGGTATAGTCAGCGCCCAAACGCTGGCCGTAGCCTTTCGCGCCTTGAACGTAGTCCGGGGTGTTTGCCGCCTGGTCGATGCCGGCAAAGGCAGCTACCCCGAGAAAGGTAACAGGATCGGTGACGGCTCTGAGTGCAAGCTTGAACTTCAGCTTCGCCGAAAGCGGCACGGGGTTGCGATCATAAACGACGTAGAAATTGGGAATGAAGCCTAAAACGCGTTGCTGTTCCTCAACTCTGACCTGCTCGACGGCGATCTGCTCGGGGGTAGAAAACACAGTTACCGAGGTCACTCCCCCTGCGATCTTGAGTCTGCTGCCCGTGAGGAATACGTGCTGACCTGGGCTGAGAGTGACGGTGGAGGTCCAGTTTATAAACCCTTTGGCGCTGATTGTGACATGATAAGGAATTCCCGGCTTGAGATTTTCGAGTTGAAAAGCCCCGTTGTCGTTCGCCACGACTGTGCGGCGATCTCCGGGGACAGAGCTTTCGAGAACGACAGTGGCGCCAGGAATGATGTCATCGTTCACATCGATTACGGTGCCGCTCATACTTCCTGGCTGCGGCTCGGGTGCGGCAATCTTCTGTTCGGGTTTGTCGAGCTGGCTTATTTCTGTGCCGGGCTGCCGGGCGGGCGTTTGAGAGTTGGTACTGCCCTGGGCGGCGGAGTCCTGGGCCGTGTGATCAGCCAAAGCTGACTGCTGCGTGCTCTGGCCTTGCCCGTCCGGGGTCTCAAATCCAACTGGCTCGGCCGAGGCAAGCGCGAACTGCGGCTGAGGAGCTTTAGGGGGCTCGGCGGCTGCGATTACCACCGGGCCGGAGCCTGGTTCAAGCGAAAAAAGATGGGAGGGCAATGCCAGGAGGGCAATGCCGATAAAAAGTGCTGCTGGGATAAAACCAGTACTTAAGCGCATCCATTCACCAGTTTTGGAGCTGACGCCCGCCGGGCGGTCCGCAGGAAAGGCGAAACAGACCTAGGGCTATTTCTAGTGTAAATTACTGTACCCGGAGAGGATGGCTGCTCCGAAGTACGGGGATGTCGATCAACATCCTCCGTCGCACACTTGTACCGGTTTTTTTCTCGCGATTTTTGCACATAATTCAACTGTTAACTGGAATCTGAGACTAGCTGTCAGATTTATCTGTTCTAATCAATAAAGGACGCTGGACCTCAATTTTTAAGTGGCAGCCTTCCCATGTACTTCAAAGGATGGTGTGTTTGCGCTACATCGCCGCTCTTCTCTGGCTAGGTCTCGCCGCCAGCAGCCGCGCCCAATCGGCCCAACTTCCAGACGCGCCGCAGCCGTCCGCCAGTCTTCTCGCCGCCAATGCTTCTCTGCCCGATTCCGGCGAATATTTTTCCTCGGCCAGTCCCTCCGGCTTATCTGACTTGACCTTGTTTCCAGACCTCGTGCAGACCAGCCAGTCCACGCAGGACACCAGCCACGTCAAACCGCGCCCCAAGCCCAACTCCAACATTCCTGTTGACGCCAACGGAAATCCCATACCCATCGAGCGTCGACAGCCGCAGCGCATCCTCGGATTCATGCCCAACTTCCGCTCCGTCTCCGGGGGAGCCAAGCCCCAGCCGTCCGGCTGGAAATATAACTTCATCGTCGCCACCCATCAGGCCACCGATTATTCATCCTTTATCTTTCTTGGTATCACCTCCCTTACCGCCGAAGCCGTGAATGAGCACCCCGTTCTGGGCAAGGGCGTGGGCGGCTTTTACGCCTACACCTGGCGCGGATTCCTCGATAAGACCGACGGCACCTATCTTTCCGCGTGGCTTTTGCCCAACATTCTCCGCGAGGACACCCGTTTCTTCGCTCTTGGCTCAGGTCACAGGATCGTGGTCCGTTCTCTCTACGTAATCAGCCGGCAAGGTGTGGCCCGCACCTATGGCGGCCGCCAGACGCCCAACATTGCCGGACTCGGCGGCAAGGTCCTCACCCAGGTGGTCTCTCGGAACTACTACCCTACCGGCGCAACCAGCTTCAGCGTCCTCGCCACCAAGTTCGGCTACTCCGCCATGCGCGACATAGCTTTCTCCTCCATTCGCGAGTTCTATCCCGATGCTGCAGCGCACTTTATTCGCAAACACCGCGAGAAAGCAGCACGACTTGCCGCGCGCGACGCTGCTTCCACTCCTTAGAGTATTTGTGGTTTTTCAGTCGCTCAATCAGTTCACAACTTGACATGCCTGAAACATTATCGCCCTGGAACTATGGGTCCCGGTGCAGTACATGGGTGACGATGTCAGGCTAAAACTCGCGAAACGTATCCACGCCCGACAGACACAGAAATCTGCCCCAAGCCCTTGGGCCTATGCGCCGCGGGAGCCGGACAAACCTTATCTTGCACCGTTTTTCATTGGATTTTTCTCGAAGCTGGCCGTGCAAAGTGCCCTTACATCAAGTCACAAGGAGACCAGATCGATGCCCAACCCGGTCGCATATTTTGAGATCATCGGCGAGAATCAGGAACTGCGGAAACTAATTACAAGAGCGTCTTCGACTGGGAGATCACGCCCGTCATGAAGGAGTACTCGTTGGTCAAGCCCGGCTCCGGCATCAACGGGGGCATCGGCGCCATGGGACAAGACCGGCAGCATGTCGCGTTTTGTATTGCGGTTGCGGATATTGAGGCGGCGCTCGCCCTCATCGACAGCAAGGGTGGGCAAAATGCATTCGGGCCGCTTCCTGTCCCCGATGGAGCAATCATCGCCGCATTCCTCGATCCCGAGAGGCTCCTGGTTGGGCTGGTGCAACTGCCGGCTGGGATGTGATTCGATCCGTCATGCCGCGAAATCGATATATCCGCGCTGGGGATCGGTGGAGATGAGCTTAACCGTCACCTTGTCGCCTACATCCAGGCCTTTGCCGCCCTGGACAAGCATGCCCTCCACGTGCGGATCGAGAGTACGCACGAAGGTGCCGTAATTATTCACGCCGGTGACTATGGCGGGGAATCTCTGGCCGATGCGAGGTTGGAGGACGACAGCGGCGATGCGCTTTTGCATCTCCCGCTCCACCTTGCGGGCGCTGTCTTCCATCAGGGTGCAACGAACGGCAATGGCATTTAGCTCGATCTTCGGAGTAAGGCTGCGGCCCATGAGCAAGAAACGCCTTCATCAGCCGCTGCGTCACCATATCCGGAAAGCGGCGGTTGGGGGCGGTGGAGTGGGTGTAGTCCTGCACGGCCAGGCCGAAATGGCCCGGCGAAACCTCGTTGGGCTTGACCAGCACGTACTCGCCGGGACCCATCAGTTTGACCACGGCTAGCGAGAGGTCGGGAAAGTGGTCGGGGTCTTTCTGCTTCTGGGCCAACAGAAAGTCGTTGAGGGCCTTCGAGTCCGGCTCGGCGGGCAGGGTTGTGCCCAGGCTCTTCGGCCAACTCGACGATGCGGTCCCAGCGCTTGGGGGTGCGCACGATGCGGCGGATGGAGGCCACGCCGGCCTGCTCAAAGGTTCGGGCGATGACGCCGTTGGCCGCCACCATGAACTCCTCGATGAGCGATGTGGCGCGGTTCTTTTCCAGGCGCGCAATCTCGATCGCCTGGTCGGCCAGCATCACGGGCCGGGTTTCGATGGTTTCCAGATCCAGCGCCCCATGCTGGAAGCGGCCGCCCACCATGCGCTGGGCCGCCGCGTCCTGGAGCTTGAGCTGCGCGGCCAGATCGGCGCTGGCGGCCACCTTGGCCGGCGCCGGCCGCCTTGCCTTCCAGCCATGCTCCGACGCAGTTATAGGCCAGTTGCGCCCGGTTGCGCACCAGCGCCCGATAAGCCTTCCCATCGGATGCAGTGCCCGCCTGATCCACGGCAAACTCGATGACCATCGCCACGCGGTTTTCGTTCTCATTCAGCGAGGTAATGCCCTCGGAGAGTTCGGCGGGCAGCATGGGAAATACCTTGACGCCCGTATACACCGAAGTCGTCTCGCTCTTCGCATGGCCATCGATCACCGAGCCCGCGGTGACACGCGCATCCACGTCGGCCACGCCGACCAGCACGCGGATGCGGCCGTCCGGCAACTGCTCTGCCCACTCGATCTGGTCAAGATCTTTGGAGGTGTCGTTGTCGATGGAGGACCAAAGCAGATTGCTGAGGTTCTGAATGCCGGGAACGGAGGGCGTTTCCGGATGGGCCTTAATGGCGGCTACCTCAGTATCTGTTCCAGCGGGAAAATCGGGCTGGAAACCGTGCTCGATCATGGCGGCATGAGCCGCGGCGACAAGATTGTAGTGTAAAGGCTGGGTGGCATGCATGAAGAATGGCGCTCCTTGATTAAACGAAAGACGATCAGTGCGCGGCTGAAGGCGGGGCCAGCACATTGACGGTCAGGTATACGCTTTGGCTGACAACGGTGTTGTCCACGTAGGCGGAACCTGTGATCTTGATGGTGGCCACGCCCAACGGCGTGCCGGTGGAAACGACAAAGACGCCGGCGACGCCGGTGCAGCCGATGCCTGCGCCGCCCAGAACCACCAGCAACATGAGCAGTACAAGGAAGCGCCGCGTGGAACGGCGTGCAAAGATGCGCACCCTGCGCCCGAACGGCAGTAGCAGGAATCCCAGCACTGCCAGCGCCGTGCCGCCTGCCGCGCGCGGCCAGATTGGCTCGCTGTTACGGTTCGAAATGGAGGCTGTCGTAAGTTCTCCTGGAGTGAAGGTCTGTATGACGAAGGTGACCGTGCCTGTTGGAATAATCTGTTGCGGAGTTACTGTGCAGGTCATGTCATCCTGCGCCGGCACGGCGCACACCACCTGAATCTCATCGTCGAACCCGCCCAGGCCGGTGACGATAAACGATGCGGTGCCCGCCGCACCCTGCACGATGTCGAGATTGGTGGGAGGATTGGAGGGCGAGGGGGTGATGGTGAAGTTCTCAACGGCGAGGGTGAGAATATTTGAAGTTTCGGTGTCGTAGGAAGAGTCGCCCAGATAAACGGCGGAGAGCGCGTCGTAGCCGCCCGGCAGCGTTTGCGTGGTAATTGAAGCCGTGGAGGAGTCGCTCAGCGGTACAGGAACCAGCGCCGCCTCCCCGATCACGGTGGTTCCGTCGTAGAAGATCACGTCGCCGCTGGGATTTTGCTCCGCGCCCGCCAGTGGCGGAGTATTTGGCGTCACCGTGGCAGTAAGAACCACCGCCGCTCCGGGAGGGGCGGTAGAGTAGTTCGCGGTGAGGACCACGGTAACGGGCAGCGTGGTAACCACGGTGATGTTTACCTGGCTAGAGGCCCCGGTGTAATTCGCATCGCCCGCATACACGGCCTGCAGCGTATGGGTGGTCGCGGTAACCGGCACCGAGAAGGTCGCGGTGGTGACGCCGTTCAGAGTCGATATCGGCGCCGTACTTGAGAACACCCCATTGATATTCAACGTCACAATGCCGGTGGGTGCAACACTGCCTGCAGGGGGGCCGCTGGCCGTCGACACCCCAAAGGTGACGGTTACTGTAATGGTTGAGTTTATCGTCGGAGTGAGGTTGGAAGGTGTAACCGTGAGGACGGTGGTGCTTGGCTCCGTGGTGATGACTATCGGATTTGAGTTGGTGGATGCGTAGGCGCCTGACTCATCGTAGTAAGAGGCTCCGATGGTGAAGCTGCCCGTGTAAGTAAAAATGCTGTTGAGGTTCACGGTCCACGACGCGTATCCGGCGGAGTCGAGCGTTACCGTTGAATCCGGGGAAAGCGCTGAGGCAGTGTTCACATTGTAATAAGTAATAGTTCCGGTGGGCGTGGAGCCGGCAGCCACCGGGGTCACAGTGGATGAGAGTGTAATCACGCCCGTGGGATTGTAGGTCAAGTTGGGTTCCGTAGGCGCAATCCCGATACTCACGGTCACCGGGGCGTCCGCATCCTCGGGAGTGGCCCATTGGTTTACCAGCGCCTGGGCGTTCACCGCGCCCAGTCCGGTGGCCAGGTCGTAGCCGGGACCGGCGGAAAAGCCGATCTGTTCCGAGGCGCCGCAGCCAGGACTGCCCGCGGCGCACTTGAGTTGCGCGCTGCCCTGCCGCACGTCTTCGAATATGCCTTTCTGCCGGCTGAGCGCATACAGGTGGGGCGTAAGGTTGCCCTGCGCACCGTACTTTTCAGCCACCAGGGCCGCAACGCCGGCAAAGATGGCCGTGGCGGCGGAACTGCCCCCACTGCGCGCCAAAGTGCATCCGCCGGAGGCCCCGGCAGTTGGTGTCGGCCCGCTGAGGCAGAAGGCCAGCCCGGGATTCACGCTTGTATCCACGGCTGCCGGCAGGGCCAGATCCGGCAAAAGCCGGTTATGGTTTCCGATTCCGGCTGTTCCCTGCGAAGCCTCTGCCGGAATCGGCTGCCAACCGGGCGCGGTATAGAGCAAGCTGCTGCCGCCGCCGCTGGCATAGGCCGGATCGGTCGCGCTCGCCGGGGACCATGCGGATAATGCGGAGATACCCGCCACCGGACCTGCCGGTCCAAAGGCCGCAACGCCCACGGCTGTGTTCCAGGGCGTGGAGGCCAGCGCATTTACGCCATAGCCGCTGCTAACCGGAGCGTCGCTTCCCGCCAAATGGCAAGCCGAGGGACCACTATCGCCGGCGGCGGCGATTACCGCAATGCCTTCCGCTGCAGCCTGCCGGTAGAGCGCGGTATAGAAGTCCTGGTGCGCCTGGCTTAGAGCCGCCTCGCAGGCCGAGTAGCCTACGGCGACGGTGTGCGCCGGCGCCTGGTCAACGATAGCCGCCAGCGACAGGTCCAACCCGTCGGTGGCGGTAGTGGTGGCCGCCGGAACCAGCACGATCTGCGCGCCGGGAGCGGCAGCGTCGGCCCAGGAAGCTGCCAGGGTAGCCTCGGCCTGGTCGCCTGTAAGTCCAGGATCAGGACCGTTTGGAATGACCGTGGGCGGGGTCGCAGGTTCGCCGCGGCGGCCAAAAGCCGCGCGGAAGGCGGCCACGTCCTGGCTGTTTACATTGCTGCGGGCCGCAATGGCGATCGATTCGCCTCTGCCGTCCACGCCGGCGGCATACAGCGCGTCCAGATGAAGAAGCTGCGCGGCCAGTTGAGGGGTCAGAGCCTCCACGTGGTTGGGCGAGGTTTCCGCCGCAAGCTCGGCTGCGGAGACGGCGACGGGCTGCGGCGCGGTCAAGGCGGGCATGGAAAGAACCCCATCGAGGGAGACCAGTCCCTGCACCAGGGGCATAAGCGCGGCGGGTACTGAAATCCCTTGAGCCAGCACGGCACGCGTTCCGCCGGCCGTGACGGCAGAGTCGATTTGGGTGTGGAAGGCCTGTTCCACCTGGGCAACCGTTCCGGAGAACTCGATCCAGCCGCGGCTGGCGGGTAAGGGAGCTACCTGGAAGCCCTGGCTCTGCAACCAGGCAGAAACCGCGGCCACATCCGCGGCGGAGTTGCTATAAGCGTCTGCGTAGGCCGCCGGCGTTAGCCAGTGGCGATATTCGGGCGAAGCCGGATTCTGCTGGTTCTCGAGCTCCGTGGTCAGAGCCTGCCGTTGGGCCGCCGAGGGCGCGAGCAGTAACAGCATCCGCTCCAACCTCATGGCAGCGGGCGCAGGGCTCTCGTCCACTGTATCCAGGTTGATCGGCGGCCTGGATGCGGGAATCGTCACCGCATCAGATGTGCGCCAATCGCCATCCAGCCGGGAAACCCTGCCCACTGCGTCCGCCGCGGCGGATTTGTCCGCCGGGTGGTAGGCCTGGGCCACGGCCGCTACTGGGCTGAATACTCCGGGGCTGGCCAGAAGAAAAATTGCAAGCGGCAGACCGAAGCTCTTTTTGTATGCCATGTTCCTCTTTGTACACGAACCCTGAAAGACCTGCATCTCCTTCCAAACAGGCGGAAATGGCAATGCCCTACCCTCCTTCATGGAACGGTCTTTACACCCGGCTACCTTTGGCAGGGGCTCGCGGGTTCATTGCACTTCGCCACGATTGTATAGCGGTGGAGTGTGCTTAAACACTAGATTATGCAGCGGGGCCGGCACAGTTAGCCAGAAAGTAATGATTTTCCGCAACCGGCCGGGATCCCAGCGGCGGGTTGTAGCCGCCGGGATCGAGTCTGCGGGTTCTTCTATTGAATGCCCAGGTCGGAGAGCACCTTGGGTTTGGCTTCATCCTGAGCAAGCAGGTTGTGGCAGGCTGAGCAGTCGTTGGTGATGGTCGCCTTGCCGTCCCTGGAGGAGTGGTCGCCATCGTGGCAGCGCCAGCAGCCCGGATAGCTCATGTGGCCAATGTGGTTGGGATGCGTCCCCCAGGTCACCTTCATAAACGGAAACACATTCTGGCTGTAGAGGGTCACCAGTTCCTCGCCTGCCGACTTCACCAAGTCTGCTTTTGCCTGCAGCACCTCGGGATGCTGGGTGCGATAGAAGTCCGTAAGCTGCTGCGGAATCTTCGCGCTCGCTTCGGCCTCGGAGGCGTAGGTGGCCTTCAGCAGCTCCAGGCCTTCCTTGTGGACCCAGGGCAGTTCCGGGGACTGACCGCGCCATCGGCCATGGCCCGGTTGAGCGCGTCTTCCGCGGTGAGGAAGGTGTGCGCCGCGCGGTTGTGGCAGTCGATGCAGTCCATCACCCGCCGCTCGCCCTGCGGCACGCCGCTGCCCGCGGCTGGAGGCGGCAAATACGGTCTCCGATCCATCGGCGTTCCGCTTCTGCACCCAGGGGATGGAGGTCCGGGTAGGGTCGGTGGCGACGTACTCGATGTGGCCCAGGTGAACGCCGTGAATCCCGGTCAGATGCGAGAGCGAATCCTGCCCGCCCAGGTGAAGCACCACCACCGTCTGGGTTTCGGTGTTCTTCTCGTCGTCGGCAAAGCTGGACTTGACCAGCAGCTTTTCTCCGATAAACCGGGCCGGCGTGTGGCAGCCCTCGCAGGTATACCGCGCCGGGCGCAGACTCTCGACCGGCGATGGAATGGGCGTGGGATAGCGATCGAAGGCGACCTCAAGAATCTGCTTGGTGCCGTTCACCTTGGCGCTGAAGTAGGCCTGCGCGCCCGAGCCGATGTGGCAGTCAACGCACTCCACATGGGAGTGCGCGGAGATCTTGTAGGCCGTGTACTCCGGATGCATCACGTGGCAGGACTGGCCGCAAAACTGCGGCGAATCCATGTAGGCCGAGCCGCGATAGCTGGCCATGGCCACCACCAGCAGGTTGACGATGGTGGCCACCAGCACGATGTCCAGGCCGTGGCGGAAGACCCGGTCGTTGAGATCGATCTTGGGAAACTCGGCCGGAATCTGCCCGGCTTTCTGCAGCTTGCTGCGGCGCAGATACACGCCTATCGGAATCAGCAGCAGTCCGGCCATAAACAGGGCCGGCAGCAGCAGGAAGAAGATGATGCCGAGATAGGGATTGTCGTTGGGCCGGCCAAAGAGCTCCACCAGCCAATAGCCGATCATGGTCACGCCGGAGGCGCTGGTGATGGCGCCGCCTGCAAGGCTGATGGGGTTGTTGCCGAAGAACAGCGCCGGCCGCACCCATCCTTCACGGAATTTTTGAAACACTGACACCTTGCCTCCCACTTTCAAACGGATGGCCCACCATTATGCGCAAACACACCATTGCCGCATCCTGTAAGGCATTGTACCGGGTGCTGAATTCCTGCGGGAATCAACCCTTAAGCGGCGCGGCTTTATGAAACTATCGCGGTTTCGCTCTCGCTCGGCCCTGTCACTGTTGGGTGCGGCCCTTACAAGCCGGGAGGCAGTGGTTGCGGGTTCAGCATGTGCATTCCGCGGAAGAAAGTAATCACATCCTTGATCTGCGCGTCGGTGAGCTTGCCTTTGAACGCCTGCATCTTGCCCTTGCCGTTCTTGACGGAGGCAAACATCTGCTCTGCGGTGAGCCTCCTGATGGCCGGATCGGAGACCGGCTTGACGCCCATCTTGGCCATTCCCGCGCTGGGGACGCCGGCGGCGCCATGGCACATCGCGCACTTGGCTTTGTAGATCGCTTCGCCTGAGGATTGGGCGAAGCCCACGGCGCCGGCCAGACTCACTACAGCAGCCAGCACCAACAGGGATCGAATCGTCTTTGTCATTGCAAAACTCCTTGAGTTTTGTCGGCCGCAATTCGCTCAGAAGCGCCGGCCGAGCGTTTTTTCTTCATACTACAACCAGAATGGCAAGATAAACCATCTCACGCTAAACGGCGCAGCCCCTTGCATTCGGGAACTGCGCCGATGGTTAGAGGGCCATACCCTGTCAGAACTCGTAATGCATGCCAAGTGTCACGTTATTGGCATGGAAGTTCCGCGGTGCGGTCAGACCAGAAGACGGCTCGGTTAAACCGGTCGGGTAGGGTTCCGTGGTGCAAAGAACCTGTGCGGCGCTGGTTGAAGTGGAGCAATACTTCGCACCCGATGGACCGCCCTCGCCGTAGCCGTAGAAATTGTATTCCGTTTTCAAAATCAACCCGGGATGGACCGTCCAGGCAAGATTCACATAAGGAGACTGATACGAAGACACCAGTGAGCCATTGACGTCGCGCGCATCGTTGAAGAACCGGCTGCCGTTCACTGAGCTGATGCGATAGCCGATATTGGAGTGGATTTTGTCGACGGGGGAAAACGTGAGAGCCACCGATCCGTACTGCGTGGGAGCATCCATGAAGTCTCTGCCCCAGTAGTCCACCAGCGAGCTGCTTCCGTAGGCGGTCACGCCCGCGCAGACGCCATACGAGCTGGTGGCCGTTGAGACGTTCCCTGAGGCGGCGACGGCGGCAGGGACGGAGCCTGGAGTCGTGGCGGCGCCGGGCAATGTGCTCGCGGCGCCCGCGTCATAGCAGATGTTGGTCGCCGCATACACATCGCTATAGGCGTAATTGAAATCGATCCCATAATGCTCATTCGGCGACAGCTCCGCACCCAGACTCACAACCCGGCTGTGATCCACATGATCGAGCGGGCCGTAGTACGGAACACCGCCTGAAGAAGAGGGCAATGCGACGGTAGCCTGGTTGTTGTCGGTGTTGTTATGCCGTTCCAGGTCGTTATAGGCGCCCGAGACCGTCGCCCAGGGCTTCGGATTGTACATGGTATGCACCCTGTAGTGCTTCGTTTGCCGCGGACCGACCGGGGTGAATGCGTTGTCGTCGTAGAGCATCTCGACTGTGCCATTGACATCCCAATGGTCGGTGGGACGCAGGGCGGCGTTGAAGATTCCGCCGTTTTCGTTGATGGTGACGGTTCCGCCCGATCGGCGCCCGCGGCCAACGGAGTGTTACCGGGATTGCCACCGCCACCGGTACTGTCAAAGCCCTCCGCGATCACGTGCGTGCGGTAGCGATAGGTGAGCGAGAGCGTGGCGCGAGACGAGGCATCCCAGGTTCCCGTCAGGTTATTGGTCAGGAACTTCTGGCCAAAGTAGCCGGGCAGGGGGGCGCCGATTGCGCCGCTGCCCTCAGCAGTGGAGCATTGACTCCAGCAGGACCAGCGGACCTGAGTAGTTGATGGTTTCATTCCGCGGTTCGTGGGCGTATTTGCCGTGGTTCCATCCGAGATGGTGGTGGTGCCGGGCTGGTGAACATTGGAGTAGTCAATCTGGTCGGAGAGACTGAACGTCTTCATAGCCTGCCAGACGATGCCATAGTCGGCAGCTACCACCTCCCGCTGTGCGGTCGCGCTGCCCGTAAACGTCGCGGAGCGGATTGCCTGCGCAGGGTATGCGGGGGTGACTCCCGCTTTAGTTGCCGACTCCCCAACCAGACCCTGGTAACTGTCGTAGTAGTTGGGCAGGTTCATATTCGCGTTGGTGTAGCGGAAATCGCCGTTCATCGAGACGTTCTTGATGCTTGTGCTTTGGAAGCGGAAGATCTCCGTGGGGTAGAGAATGCGCGTCGGCTGCGAGCGCAGGTAGCTGGTAACCACATCGCATGCCGGATTGATGACGGGCAGGCCGCCGGGGGTTTGCGGCGCCGAAGGATGGTGTAGTTGGATGAGTTAGAGTATGCGCTGCCCATGCTGCCTGTATTGCAGGCGCCGATGCCGTAGGCGGCTGGCTGTCCCAATCGCCAAGGGCGACCGGTGTTCCATCCGCCTCCTGCACGATGAAGTCGCTCGGGGGCCATGGTGAAGTAGGAGTCTGCCTTGTAGTGGTCGATCTCCTCTTCAAAGGTCAGCTTGGTGCCCTGCACGGGCTTCCAGTCGATGCCCGCCGGTGAAATCGTCGGTGCTGTTGCGCTGATACTCCTGCGAGCAGGCATCGTACTTGGCGAACTGATAACCACTGGGGCTCAGGGTCGGGCCCTGGAAGATATTCTGCGAGTACCCGACGCGAAACGTCACCTTCGACAGCGGAAAGATGGTGAGGTTGGTGTCCGTCATGCGGCGCACCGTGTTGAACATCACCGGCGATTGTTTAACCTGCGGCCAGGCAAGCGACGACGTAGTCGGTACGCCGGATGTGGTCCCGATAGGGAATCGACAGCCCCGATCAATATTCGGATTGCCCAGCAGATCGTAGTCGAAGTACTGGCGGTCGCGGCGGAAGATTCCCGAGAACTCGTAGAACTTGCCCTTGGAGAAGTCCAGCTTGGCGAAGTTGTTCGGATCGCCGCCGAACCCGGTGCCGACGGCGCTGAGGGAATCGAAAAGGGTGTGCTTCTTGCCCGGGAGCGCGCGCATTTCAAAGGTCTCGCCAAGCACGCGCGGCCCGGACTGCATATTGACCAGCGTGTCGTACATGGCATCGCTGCCCGTGATGCTGGCTATGTGCCCGCCCACGTCCACTGTCCCATGGGCCGAATATCCATCCGGGACGGCCATCTGCGCATCCGGCGCCGGAAACGGGGCGGCGGGCGCCGGATTCTGGGCGACAGCGATGCCCGCCGTCATCAGTAAAATGGCGACTCCAATGCCCCCAGCGATGCGCTGCATCATTCGCAGAGAAGGCTGTTGATTGGACAGCCGAGAAAACCAGCCTATCTTCTTCATATGAAGCCTCACTTCAAAGAACATTCTTGCTGACATCGAAACCTTGAAACCGTGTGCAAAGTTGGTGCGGGATCCGGGCTGCGCCGTCCGATGCGGCTGGAGGGCGCGGCCGGCTCCATTACTTGAGGAACGCCGATTGAGATTGGACCCATGAATCATGGTGTGGCAGCTGATGCAGGGCGACAGCTCCGACGATCCTGCGTTCATCCCGTGAACCGTGCCGGCGGAAACCGGGCTATGGCACTGGTTGCACAGCGTGTTGATAGTCGGCATGTTCAGCAGCCGGGCGTTCTGAGAACCATGCGGAGTGTGGCAAGCCAGGCACCCCTCCGCCTTAACCGCGGCGTGCTCGTACACGAAAGGCCCGCGCGTTCTCCATGTGGCACTTGGTGCAGATCATGTTTTGATCGGCCGTGGACCTCAGGTTGTTGTTTCCGAAGGTGCCGTGAACGTCATGGCAGTCGCTGCACTTGACCAGGCCTTCGTTCACCCGGTGGTGGAAGGGCATACTGAACGCCGGTTTCACATCGGTATGGCACTGGAAGCAGAGCGTGGGCTGAGGGGCCTTGAGGAGAGCTTCCCTCTCGCCTTTGGCGTGGATGCTGTGGCAGCTCACGCAACTGACGCCGGCCCTGGCATGAGGAGCGCGCTCGAAGTTGGGATGCGCTCCCGCGTGGCAGCTCAGGCACTTGGCGTCCACGTCCTTGGCCGAGGCCTTGGCGGGATCGAAGATCTTGGTTACGTCCCCGCCGCCTTCAACGTGCAAGCGGCCCGCCCCGTGGCAGTTCTCGCAGGTCACGCCGTTGTCGCCGTGCATCATCACCATTTTGGTGTGAGGATTGTTGGCGAACCCCTTCACCACCTCATCGTGGCAGGTAGCGCAGGTCTCGGCGCCCACAAAATCCGACGTTGCGGCTTCCTTGGCCTGAACGGCGGCCGGTTTGGCGCCAGAGTCGGTCTGGGGCGCCTGAGCTCCGAGAGCAGTGGCGCAGAGGATGCTTGCGCCCAGCATCATCATCAAACAGGCTCGCAGTCCCGGCATCTTGTCCGGAGCCGCATCAATCGGCAGTTGCGTTACTGGCCCATCTCTATGCATGAAATACCACCTTCAATGATCTCGTTGCCTCTTACCGAAGCAGTTGTGCCGGCATCCGGCGGCTTGTGCGGAGCATCACTTCATTCGCTGGATATTAACGTGTTGCTTTTAGCCAAACGGTGATGTTCATCACATTCGATGAGGAGAGTATTCCACACCGGAATTTCCTCACCAAAAGTGACACAGACCCCGCCCAAGGGCATACATAAAGCACGGACAAAAATCACCCTCGGAATGGGGGGATCGCTCCCTGAGCAGAACATCAGGATTATGACCTTACGGCTGTATAAAACCAACCACTTTTAAAACTTCGCAAGAGCTGGCTGGCAGTTTAGAATTGAGCCACGATAATCGTGCCGTGAAAACTATGTACACGATGCTGATTTCTTAAATAAATCAATACTTTAGCGTTATGGCCTTGGGTACACTAATTGGTGGAGCTTGAGACCACCTGGCTCCACATAGACGTGAGGCCCATCACATCCAGGGCGGTTGCTGTTCCTTCAAACTTAGTTAAGACAAAAGTCTCTATTCCAGAAGGTACAGAGTATTTTCACCTCGTCTTCGCCCTTGTGGCATTGCACAGGGTAGAGCAGGAAGCAAAGGTGAAGGTCCTGAATCGTCGTCGGAACGGGCAAGACCATGGCGGACACAGAGATCTCGGCAGGAGTGCACACGCGGCATAAGCAAACCGCGCGGCAGGTTCCGGTGGGTTGCGCGGCCTGTGCCAATCGCCGCCCCGGCTGGTTCTGCTCGCTGGGCAGCGCCGTTCTGGCCGATCTTGAGCTGGCCACCAGCACCATCTCCCTGCCCGCGCAGGCTTCGCTCTTCACCCAGGGCGAGGATGCCCGCTGCCTGTACCTGATCTGCGGCGGCTATCTCAAGCTCACCGCCGGGCGCCTTGAGGATCGCCAGATGATCGTCCGCGTCGCCGGACCCGGCTCCATGCTGGGCCTCTACGCGGTTCTCTCCCACGGCGTCTACGAGGTCTCCGCCGAGTCGCTGACCAGCGCCCAGCTCCGCCCCGTCGAGCGCGACCGGTTCCTCAGCTTCCTGCGCAGCCACAAGGAGGCGCAGATGCGCGCCGTCCAGTGCATCTGCCAGGAGTACCGCTTCGCCCTGCAGGATGCCTGCCGCATCGCCCTGGCCGAGACCGTGGCCGCCCGCCTGGGACGGCTGCTCCTCGAGCTGGCCCATCAGATCGGCGAGCACCTGGACGGCGGCGGCTTCCGCTTCCCGCTGCTGCTGACCCACGAGGAGATGGCCTCCATGGCCTGCACCACCCGCGAAACCGTCACCCGCACCCTGGGCCAGTTCCGCAAGGACGGCTGGATCTCCATCGAAGACTCCCTGGTCACCCTGCACCAGCCGGAGCGGCTGCAAACGCTGCAGTAGGGTTTGTTTCTATTTTCACGCTCCCCTCCGGCCTGCTTCCGAGTCCAAGAGCTATCATCGTAGTAGCGGCTATCATGTATTGGTTGGGAGTTCATGGTGCATATGACCCGTTTTGTGGCTTGCTTTTCTGCTCTTCTTCTCTCATGCTGCGCTGTCATCGCCCAGAACCCGGCTCCCGGCTCGGCTTCGGCTCAGCCCAACGTCACCTCCGCTGAAAGCCCGGAGATCCGGGAGTTCCAGAAGATTGAGGACACCTGGTCCGACGCCATCAACCAGCGCGACCAGTACGGCCTGGAACTGGTGCTATCTCCTTTGTTTGTGGATGTTTCCGCCACCGGCGACATCACCACCCGCAATCAGCAGGTGGCCAGCTGATTACCGGCGAGGACAAGACCATCCATCTCGATCAGAGGGTGATCACCGTGCGCATGCTGGGCGACATCGCCGTGGCCAACGGCACTTATGCGTTGCACCACAAGGTCAATTCGGCCCAGGTGGACGAAAAGGGCGTCTTCACCCACGTCTTCGAGCGCGCGCACGGCGGCTGGCTGTGCATCAACTCCCAGCGCACCGTGCTGCGCGAGGACTCCAACGCCAAGCCCAAGAAGCAATCCAATGCCGAGCTGCCCTTCCACATTCCGCTGTTCACAAAGTAGTAACAAGAGCAACCAGCAGGGCTGCCGGCTGTCTCAATTCTCACCGTGGTTGAGGTCAATTCGCCGGCCGGCTAACATGCCAGCCGCCTGGCTCCCTGCACACGGATGGAAACATGCACCAGGCTGAGAGCGGCCGGCGTGACGCCGGGAATACGGCTGGCCTGGCCGATGGTGGCGGGGCGCACCCGCTCCAGCTGTCTCCCGCATCTCCCGCGACAGCCCGCTGATGGCGCCGTACTCGATCCACTCCGGAATTGCCACGGCTTCGGCGGCCTTGAGCTTGTCTATCGACTTTTTTTGCTGTTCCAGATAGCCGGCGAACTTGATCTCGGTCTCGACGGCGCGGGCCTCATTGTGTAAATTGCAGCGCAGGACAGCGGCGCTCCGCGCTGCAGCGTTTTGGTTGTGATTCCCATCGAGGACCGCGGCGAACTCCGCCAGCAGAGGGTCCTGGTCCAGGGTTTCGCGCAGGGCCTCCAGCACAGCCTCGATGCCCACCTCGGGGCGCTTCAGCAGTTGCGCCCAGGTAAGGCCGGCGGTGGCTGTGAGCGCGCTGAATCCTGCGGCGGCCAGCCGCTCATTGTCTACCTTGCCGGTGGTGAGCAGCTTACTGAGCGCCGTCATTCTGGCCTGCTTTCGCTCGTACTCTGCCCAGGCCTCGTCGTCGATCAGGCCCAGACGGCGGCCGTGCGGGGTCAGCCGGCGGTCGGCATTATCGATGCGCAGGTGCAGCCGGAACTCGGCCCGCGAGGTGAACATGCGGTAGGGCTCGTTGGATGCCCTTCGAGATCAGGTCGTCGATCAGGATGCCGGTGTAGCCCTCGCTCCGGTCCATCGTGAAAGGCGGCTCGCCCTTGAGCCACAGCGCCGCGTTGATGCCCGCCATGATGCCCTGGCAGGCCGCCTCTTCGTAGCCGCTGGTTCCGTTGATCTGTCCCGCAAGGTAAAGGCCTGTGAAGGCCTTCACGCGCAGGGTGCGGTCCAGCTCGGTCGCGTCCACGCTGTCGTATTCAATGGCATAGCCGGGGCGCAGCATCTCCGCCTCTTCAAGGCCGGGAATGGAGTGCACGATCTGCCACTGCACCTCCATGGGCAGCGAGGTGGACATGCCGTTGACGTAGACCTCGTGGGTGTTCAGCCCCTCCGGCTCCAGAAAGAACTGGTGCTGCGTCTTGTCGGGGAACTTGACGATCTTGTCTTCGATGGACGGGCAATAGCGCGGCCCGATGCCCTCGATCCGCCCCGAATACATCGCCGAGCGGTGCACATTCTCGCGGATGATGCGCAGCGTCTCCGGCGTGGTGAAGGCGATGTGGCAGCTTACCTGCGGCTGGACGATCTTCTTTGTCCGGAAGCTGAAAGGAGTGGGGTCCGCGATCGCCCGGCTGCTCCTCGAAGGCCTCCCAGCGGATGGTGCGGCCGTCGAGGCGGGGCGGCGTCCCTGTTTTGAGGCGGCAGGTCCGAAGCCCCAGCGCGCGCAGAGCCTCGCCCAGCAGAACGCTGGCCGGTTCACCGCTGCGGCCCGCCGGATAGCGCTCCTCGCCGCAGTGGATCAGGCCATTCAGAAAGGTGCCGGTGGTGATGATGGTGGCCCCGGCCAGCAGGCGGCGGCCGTCGCGCAGCTTCAGGCCCAGCACGCGGCGTCGAGGGCGGACAGGCCGGGGTATTTCGATCGGGTTCTTCGAGGACTAAGGCAGGGTCAGGTCCAGCCTCCTCGATCACCAGGTCCACCACCTCGGCCTGGCGGATGTGCAGGCCCGGCTGCGACTCCAGCACCTCGCGCATCTTCACGCGGTAGAGCTGCTTGTCGCACTGCGCCCGCGGACTCCACACGGCCGGCCCGCGCGAGGTATTGAGCAGGCGGAACTGAATGCCCACGGCATCGGCCACCTCGCCCATGATGCCGCCCAGCGCATCCACCTCGCGCACCAGGTGGCCCTTGGCCACGCCGCCGACGGCCGGATTGCAGCTCATCTGCGCAATCAGGTCCAGGTTCATGGTGATGAGCGCGGTCTTCAGCCCCATGCGCGCCGCGGCCATCGCCGCCTCGCAGCCGGCGTGACCGGCGCCCACCACGGCCACATCGTATTGTTCGGTAAAAGCCATCAAGGCTATTCTACGGATTCTAGGCAGCCTGCAGTTCGAGGAGGATGGCGGCGCCGCCAGGTTCCAAATTGATTGCCGAGGCGCGGCCATTATTGTCGCGGAGAATGGTGGCGCAGAGGCTGAGGCCCAGGCCGGCTGTCTCCCCGGCGGCCTGGGTGGGAACGAAGGGGTCGAAGGCGCGTTCGGGATGGAGAAAGCCGGGGCCGGAGTGGGCCACGAGAATCTGCACCAGGCTTCCTTCGCTGCTGGCTTCGAGACGAATGGTCCTGGCTGGTCCGCTCCTGAGACTGAGGCCGAGCCGGGAGCTGAATTCGGATTGTCCACCGCTTCAATAGCAAACTGCAGGCAGTGCAGGACGGCGTGGCGCAACTGCTGGGCATGGCACACAACTTTGGGCAGCGCCGGGGCGATGCTCAGCCGGAACTCGATGGAGCGATGCAGGAACTCGGGGCGGTGGAGCTCTTCCATATCAGCCAGCAACTCGGCCACTGAGACTGTGGTCAACTGGTCGTTTTGGGGGCGCGAGATGCGGGACAGGCTCTCCAGCGTGGACCTCATGCGCCGGGCTTCGGTCAGAATAGACTCCACGCCTTTTCGATCTTGGGGTTCCAGAGCGGATGTCTCATGGAGCAGCGAGGCGTAACCCATAATCACCGTCAGCGGATTGTTCAACTGCTGGGTGACGTTGCCGGCCAACTGGCCGAGGCCCGCAAACTTCTCAGAGTCGATGAGCTTTTCAAGCATCATGGTCTGGCTGCGCGTGGCTTGCAAGCGGGCGGTTAGCATTTCAATGGGCAGCAGGTCGTCGGCGCGGAGCTGGTCCTGGGAAAGGCCTGGGGGCTGGCCCTCAGCAGGGCGCATACCGGCCAGCAGCAACGCGCCCTCGGTGGCCGAGCGGCCGCGCATGGGCACGGCGAGAACCGCCGTGAACCGCAGCCTCTTCAGATCGTCGCCGGGGCTGAGCCAGGGCGTGAGGTCCAGGCTGAGCGTTTGGCTCTGCTCAACGGCGGAGGGTGCAGAACCGGGCGCCAGAAAGCCCTCCACCGGAATGCGCGCGGCCAGTTTGCTGAGCGCCGCGGTCGTGGCCTTATCCAGACCGGCAGCACCGGCCAGGCGATATTGCCCCGAGCTTTGCAGCAGCAGCGCAGCCTGGGCAAACCGGCTGTGCGCCACCACGGTCTGGCAGATCTCGGGGCCCTGGCGGTCAAAATCCTCCACCCGGCGCCGGGAGAGAATCAGATTGGTATAGGCCTCCAGTTCCCGGCGCGCCCTGCGCTCGCGCTCCTGGGCTGCCTTGTTAAGGGCTAGTTGGTCTTCCAGCGCCAGCATGATCATGCCCAGAGCCGCAACCACCTTGCTCATGACGATGATGCGGACCAGATTGAGTTCCAACGCCGGATTGCTTGCAATGGAGGGGAAAATATCCAGAATGGAAAGCGACCAGCCCGTAAAGCCCAGCACGCTCAAAACCACGCCCGGCGAGATGCGCCGGAAGACGAATACCAGCAGCATTACCGTCAAAAGGTGGTTGGCGCACTCCACAAAGACCAGTGGCCAGCGCGCCTCCCAATGCGAAACAAACCCAAAGTCCGATGCCGCCCAGCACGAAGCAGGCGGGAACGCCCAGCCAGACGGGTATGCTACCCTTGGCCGCGCCCCAAAAGCAGACCGCAAGTAGTGAGAGCGCTCCCAGCGCGGGAAAGACCAGAAACATTGGCATTCCTGGCGATATTCCGTGGAAGATGCCGTAGAAGATGGCCGAATAAACCACCAGAGGAATGGTGTAGGGGATGACGTAGAGGACATTAAGGCGGCCAACGCGAAAGCGCAGAGGGGACAGCGAACCGAGAAACAGGGCGGAACTGACCTGGATGGACATTTGGCTGATTGCGGCCAGCCAGGGGTGCGCGTCCTCGGAAAAGTGCCACGGCCCCAGCGAGTAGTGCAGGAGCATACGCATGATGGCAAAAAGAAAGCCCAGAAACCAGAGCAGGGTGCGCGTGTCCCGGAAACGCAGATACAGATACCCGAAGGCGGGTAGCAGGAGCATAGTCAGGATGAGCGCGGGAGCGTAGTAATAATCGGGCATGGAAGCCGTAAATCTCCTTCTGTCCTCATCAAAGAAACCTGCTTGGCTTTACTCTCGCCTGCGTCAGCCCACTATGCTTGCCATGAACGGCAAGCGGGCCTTCTGACCCCTCTGGAGGCAAGCAGAACACGGTGGCCCCGTTGAGGCCAGTAAATCCCGTCGTCGGCGCACGCCCGCTCATCGCCCAGTGTCAGGGCGTCCTGAGCCTTGATTCTGGAACCATCCGGCGCGCCTGTACATGCGTCTAATGTTGTAGACGGGCGAACGATTTGAGGGATTGGAACCGTGCCCGGAGCGGAGAGGATGCAAACCAGGGCGCGAACTCGATGGGGGATGGCGATGCTGGTGGCGGCGGGTTGCGCCTTGGCTGCTCGCGGCACAGGACAAGGACAGCTTTACGCCCATGGCGCTGGATGCCGGCTTCGGCCGCATGGACATCTCCGCGCCAGCCGTTCCGCCGGAGGAGATCATCCGCCAGTTTGCCGCCAAGGAGAGCGAGTTCCAGCAGGCGCTGAACCACTACACCTATCGCCGCATCGCCCGCGTGCAGACCATCGACGACGACAACAAGGTGGACGGCGAGTGGTACGAGGTGGACGACGTGATCTTCGACCCCTCGGGCAAGCGCACGGAAAAGGTGGTCTACGCGCCGGAGAACACCTTGCAGCGGGTGCAGATGTCGCCCTCCGATCTTCAGGACATCCAGCACGGATACCCCTTTGTGCTTACCACCGAGGAGATCGGCCAGTACAACGTGAAGTACGTGGGCCGGCAAAAGGTGGACGAGGTGGATTGCTACGTCTTCGACGTGAGCCCCAAGGTCATCGAAAAGAAGCATCGCTACTTGCTGGGCCGCATCTGGGTGGACGCGACCGACCTGCAGATCGTGGTGACCAACGGCCGCATGGTTCCCGACGACACGCGCAAAGACAACGAAGACCTGCATCCGCCCTTCATGACCTGGCGGCAGCAGGTGGACGGCCACTACTGGTTCCCGGTCTACACCAAGGGCGAGGGCATCCTGCACTTCAGCGGCGGCAACGGATACATGGCCGAGGACGTGCACATCCGCGACACCGTCAAGTACTCCGACTACAAGCAGTTCGGCTCCACAACCAAGATCATCTACGAGGGGCAGGACATTTCGACGCCCGCAAAGACACCTGAGGGGCAACCGAAAAAATAGAATTCAGCCTTTAGTTACTACTAGAAGCTAGTAGCTTTCCCTCAATAGAAGAGATACTTGCGCCAGCGGTCGTCGGCGCGGCCCAGCATGCGCATGATCTGGCGGCTGGTGTGCAGCGAGAAGGGGCGGGGATCGCGCAGCAGAATCATGTCGTCGATCTCGTGGAGCATGCGGTTGCCCTTGCTGCGGTTGCAGGAGTGGCAGCAGGCCACCAGGTTTTCCCAGGTGGAGTTGCCGCCGCGGGAGCGGGGAACCACGTGGTCCAGCGTAAGTTCGCTGGAGGGCAGCACTTCGCCGCAGTACTGGCAGGTGTTGCGGTCGCGCAGCAGGATGTTCTTGCGCGAGAGGGCGCGGGTCTGGTAAGGGATGCGGCGGTACTCCAGCAGCCGGATGACCGAGGGCATGGCGATGCGGCTGCGCTGGGCATGAAGGATAAGGCCGTGCTCCTCCTCAGTGCGCGCAATGCCCTTGAGCACCAGCACCAGGGCGCGGCGCGCGCCGCAGATATTGATGGGCTCATAGGAGGCGTTGAGCACCAGAACCGGCATCTGCAGGATGTGGCTGGACTGAACAGTGTACTGTCCGGCCGCGTGGTCGCCGGCCAGTGCCGCGGCCTTGGCGATGGACTTCTGCTTGCGTGCATGAATCATGGCTTTTCCCAGCGACATCTCTTTTCCCCTCGTCAAAAAGATGGTTGGTCGTGCGATGAATAGAACGCTTGCCGGTTGCAAACTCTGCGTCCGGCGGATTGCCGGACAGGTTGAGGTTATCCTCTGCGTCGCCAATGAAGGCGCCGCGGCGGAATGGGTTTATGCGGCGCGCCCTGGCCAGCGTGGCCACCCAGACGGAAGCCGCTCCGGCCCCAACCAGCGCCTGGGCGGCGGCGCGGGCCGTTGCGCCGGTGGTGAAGATGTCGTCGATGAGCAGAACGTGTTTCATGGTGACGGCAGCCGGATCGGAGACCGAGAAGGCTCCGCGCACATTCAAGCGCCGCTGGCGGAACGTGAGGCCGGCCTGGCTCTCGGTGGCGCGCAGGCGCATGAGCGTGCTGGGGGCCAGCGTGAGCCGCCACTCGGGGTGGGACTTGCGCAGAAAACCCAGCGCGTAGACGGCCAGCGACCGCGCCTGGTTGAAGCCGCGCTGGGCATACTTCGACCGGTGCAGCGGCACGGGAACCACCAGCATCTCGGGCGGCGCTTCGGCAGCCAGTTGGGCGATGGCCTCGGCCAGCATCCGGCCCAGCCCGCGGGCGGCGGGATGCAGCCGGTCGTACTTGAGCGCGTGGATGGCCGCCTTCATGCGGTCCTGGTAAGGTCCGTAGGCCACCGCCCGCACAAAAGGCGGCGGCGCGAGCCGGCAGGCTCGGCACAGCGGCAGTGGCCGGACTGAGTCCGGCCGGCGCGGCAAGAGTGTCGCCGCAGCGCGCGCACAGGGGTCCGCTCTGGACGGGAAACTCCGTCCAGCAAGCATCGCAAATTGGCACGGAGGAAAGCTGCGGCAGAGGGGAGCCGCAGAGAGCACAGGAGGCAGGAAGGAGGGCGCAACCCAAGGCATCCATGGGACTTCGAAGCACACGGGCCACCGCGCGCCACCGGGAAGTCTCCGATGGTGGAACGTCGAACGTCAGTGAACCGGAGTCCCTGCGGAAGACGCACCTCACATGCTGCGGCGCCACTGAATGTGTGCCGTCTTGGCGATAGTATACCTGCCCAGGGCGGGCGATTCCATCTTTGCTGGATCGCAATTCTAAAAGACGCCGGCCAGATAGGCCTCCGCCGGACGGTACTTTCCTGTCTTCACGCCGCATTCAGCCAGCACGGCCGGCGATAGCGTGATGACCGGGCAGTGCGCGTGGGCCAGCACCTTGTACACCACACCGTGCCGGGTGATGGCGGCAAAGGCCGATGCGCCCTGCGCTCCCAGCACGATGAGGTCGGCCATCTGCGCCCTGCACTGGTAGAGCAGTTCCTCGGTCGGATCGCCGGGCACTACGATGGTTTGCACGGCAATCTTGCCCTGCAACTGGCGCGGAACCAGAGCGAACAGTTCGGCCTCAAGCTGGTCGATGGTGCGGCCGGCCAGGACCTCTGCGCGCTCCTGGGGACGAATCACATGCTGCAGGATCAGGCGCGCGTTATGCTGGGCGGCCAGTTCCGCGGCAAAGCCGGCTACGATATAGCTGGCCTCCTGGAGGCTTACGGCGCACAGAATGGTGCTGGTGGCGAATTTGCGGTAGTTGCCCTCAACCACCTCGGGGCCGACGATGCAGACCGGCACTCTGGCGGTGCGCAGCACGGCCTCGGCCACCGAGCCCACCAGCAACTTGCCGATGGGGCCGGGAGAGTGTGTGCCCATGACCACGCGGTCGATCTCCCGCTCGCGCAGAAAGCTGAGGATCTGATCGGCGGCCAATCCCGGCCTTACAACCAGTTCGCATCGGACGCCGGCGTCCCGAACGCGCTGGACCAGAGGCTCAAGTTGCTGCTTTTCGGCATGGGCGGCGGCGGCGTAGTCGTAATAACGAACGCCCGAGGTCTCCGATGCGGTCACTACCAGAGTGTCATAGGCGTGAAAAAGGATGAGATCGGCGCCAAACTCGACGGCTTGCGCCAGAGCGAAAGCGAAGGCCTTTTCATTGGCGGGAATCTCGGAGGCAAAGAGGATGGTGGAGGGTTTGCTCCAACCAGGCTTGACCACGGCTGCCATGGGAACCTCCTGCTGGTGCGGCAATACTCTGGCAGACTATGCATCCGGTTACGGTGCCGTGTGGCACATGAGAATGTGATTCAACTTACTTCCCGGGGGCGATAATCTTATCGGCAGCGTCTTGATTTTCTTTAATAATTGCTATGCCGCTCGATCCCCGGCGCAGGCCCCGTCAGCGCGCCAGTCCATGATCGCAGCGGCATCACTGCCCGTTGCCAGCCAGAATCCTTATCTGCTGTTGCGCAATGGCGATACTGGCGTCGTTCACTTCAAGATCAGAGTTGTTCTGCTTCCTCGCGGGCGCCCATGCCGCGGTAAAATCTGTGATCCTCTGCTGCTGGTCGACAAGAATCTTGTAGTAGTCTCTGAGGCCTTTGGCGCCCGCCGAGGATGGGCTCTGGTCATATGCGGCCTTCATTTTCTGGTATTCCAGCTTGAACCTGGTCATATCCTCGGTCAGTTTGAACAGGTCCTGCTCATCGTCGTCAAGCTTTTTCTTGGCCTCAAGAAGAAAGACCCGCTGTCCCTGATAGGCCTCCAGTGTGCCCTGGTAAGCGGCCAGACTCAAGGCGGGAGGAGTGGGCGGAGCCGGTTCTCCTGATTCATACGGATGAGAGGGCAGCGCCAGAACCGGAGGGTATAACTTGCCGTGCAGAAAGTCCCCGTTCCGGGCTGCCTGCCTGCACGCTTCGGGATACTGCGGGCAGCCCGCGGCCACCAGATGTTGATAGCCATCCATCGCCCTCCACTCCATGCCCATGCGCCAGGCCATATCGCCGTAATTGAGCCAGGCGCCCTCCCAATTCCAGCGCGTGGCCAGCTTTAGCCATCCCTCCAAAGCCTCCTTGCCGTCCGCCATTTTCTCCAGCCTGTGCCACTCCTCCAGGTCCCGCACCCCCTCGTTGTGAAGGCGCATCTGCTCCTCATAGGCGCGCTTCTGCTCCGGGGTTTGGGAAGGATGTTGCACCTGGGGAGAAACCTCCGGAGCAGTCCGGGGCTGAGGTTGGCGAGGGGGCGGGCCGCCGCACTTCCCGCCTCCACATGGTTTATCGAATTTTGGAAGAGCGCCATTGATCTGCGCCCAGGCCAGCGGAGCCGCAAGCAGCAGCGATAACGCCAGAACTCGCTCTTTCATCTCCTTCTCCTTCAGTGGAACTCTGGCGGGGGCGGAGGAAGCATTCCCCCCATCAGCGCCTGGGCAAAATCGAGATCGTATTGTCTGTCGGTGCGCAACATCGCCATTTCGAGCGCGGAGGATCCCATCAAGTTCCTGGCGCCGGGGTCGGCGCCCGCGGCAACCAGCAGCTTCACAACTTCAAGATGATTCCGCTCCCACGCCGCCACGTCGCCCTTGCTAAGTTGAACAACCGTCTCCCATTGCCCGTAACTTTTCAAAGCTGCATCGACTGCGAAGATGAGGGCTGTATCTTCATCGTCCGTTAACATATCAGCCCTGGCATTGACATTGGCTCCCTTTTTTATCAGCAAATCCACAACCGCGCTTTGTCCCCAATAGGACGCCCACATCAGAGCCGTCTCCCCTTGATTGTTGGTGGCGTCAACGTTGGCGCCTTCATCCAGCAGTTTCAGCACCTGCTCGGCATCGCCGGATTTAGCGGCTGCACGAAGCACCTCGTCAATGGGACGCACCTCCGGAGGAGGTGCTACTTTAGGCGCCGTCATTCTTGCTTGTAGACTATCGAAATGGCTCTTGAACTCTGCGTTCTGCGGGTCCAGGGCGCAGGCCGCGCGGTATTCCTCAAGCGCGCCTTTCTGGTCGCCCTTGCTCTCCAATGCCACTCCCACACCGTCATGAGCGGTGGAGTTGTTGGGATCCAGGCGCAGAACCTCACGATTCTCTTTGATCGCTCCGTCCCAATCACTTTTCCATTCCAGCACCGTTGCCAAACCGAGATGAGCGGCGACATTATTGGGTTCCAGGCGAAGGACCTCGCGGTATTCATTGAGCGCATTATCCCAGTCGCTTTTAGCTGCGAGCGCCGCTGCCAAATATAAGTGCGCGACCTCCAGGTTGGGAGCCAAACGCAGCGCTTCGCGTAACTTGGCGATTGCCCCATCGTAGTCCTTCTTGCCAAAAAGCTCAGCGCCGGCATTGGCCGCTTGTTGGGCGTCTATCGCCGGAGTTTGATGGGAAGGATGTAATTTTTCCTGGAGATTGTTGTAGTCGAACTTGTACTGGTCGTTCTCGGGGTCGAGCGCGCAAGCCTTCTTGTATTCCTCCAGGGCGCCCTGCAGGTCGCCTTTATTTTCAAGTGTTTCCCCCGCGCCGTCATGATCGTTGGCATTATTGGGATCCAGCCGGAAAACCTCGTGGTACTCTTTGAGCGCGCCATCCCAGTCGCTTTTCCAACGGAGCGCATCAGCCAAAATGGAATGCGCGAGCGCCAGGTTTGGATCCAGACGTATTGCCTCGCGCTCCTTGGCGATAGCTCCTTCGGTGTCATTATTGGCAAAAAGCTCGTCGCCTTCTGCAGCCAATTTTTGCGCTTCTGCGGCCTTTCCTGTCTTTGCCTGCTGGGCCCAGCCCGCAGCCGGAAACAAGCATGCAAGGAATGCAATCACAATGGCCATTCGTATGATTACCCTTCTTGGGGAAGTAATCCAGGAAGCAAAGAAAATCATGGAGGACTTGTTCCAGCCTGGATTGGTTACGACTGCCATAGAACCCCCTCAAGATGCGGCAAATTCTTGCATGCTGATCGCAGGATTACAGTGACTTTCAACACATGAGGAGGCGCTCTGCGGAGGGTTGCCCGGTGGGCAAAGCCGGGTCGTGAATCCAGCAAGGCGATGTGATCTCAATCACATCCCGTACCGCTTTCCGGCTGCTTTCCTAGATAGGAGTCGTAGCGCTTCCCCGCTACTGGATAGCGTTTCCGGACCGGCCGCTGCGATTCTGCTGGAGGGGTCATGAAACCTATGCACACCATCCCCGCACGCGGGGGGTTGAACTTTGACGAAACGCCATTTTTGGCCATCTGGGAGGTCACACAATCCTGTGACCTGGCTTGCAAGCACTGCCGCGCCGCCGCCCAGCCCATCGCCCACCCGGATGAGTTGACCACGGCCGAGGGGAAGGGGCTGATTGACCAGATCGCGGCTATGCATGTGCCGATTTTTGTCTTCACCGGCGGAGACCCTTTGAAGCGCAAGGACGTATTCGAACTGATCCGCTACGCCGCGGACCAGGGCGTGATGGTGGCGCTTACGCCCAGCGCCACGCCGCTGCTGACGCGGGAGGCCATTTTCAAGCTGAAAGAGGCGGGCCTGGTGCGGCTGGGCATCTCTCTGGATGGCTCGACGCCTGAGATTCACGACGCTTTCCGGGGCCTTCCCGGCGCGTGGGCGCGGACCATCCAGGCCATCGAGTGGGCCAACGAGGCGGGCATTCCCATCCAGGTTCACTCCACCATCAGCCGCCATAACGCACACGATCTGGACAACTTATGCGCTCTCTTCGAGAAGCTGGCCATCGTCATGTGGAACGTGTTTTTCCTGGTTCCGGTGGGGCGCGGGCAGCTCGCCGACCTGCTGACGGGACAGGAATTTGAAGAGGTTTTCGGCAAGATCTACGAGTTGAGCCAGCGGGTGAGCTTCCAGATCAAGACCACTGAGGCGATGCACTACCGGCGCTACCTGTTGCAGCACAACCTGGAAGAGCGGCGCCTGGGTCACGGGAGCGCCCACGGGCATCCGCACGGCGCAAGCGCAGGTAAAGAAAGTACTTACGAGGCAGGCGCGCCCACCAGCGACGCCCGGACGCGCACCGCGAGCTGGGCCACGCGGCGGGTGAACGACGGCAAGGGCTTCCTGTTTGTCTCGCATGTGGGCAATGTGTATCCCAGCGGGTTTCTGCCCATCCACGCCGGCAACGTAAAAGAGACGCCGCTCCAGGAGATCTACCGCAACGCGCCTATCTTCAAATCGTTGCGGGACACGAGCAAGCTGGAAGGCAAGTGCGGGGCGTGCGAGTACAAAGAGATCTGCGGGGGCTCGCGGGCGCGCGCCTACGCCGTGACCGGCGATCCGCTGGCGCAGGAGCCCTGCTGCATCTATCTGCCCAGGAACTGGGACCCGCAACTGGAGAGCGAGGCACGGGCTTTCGCGTCCTGACAGAGATCAGGGGGCAGAGATCAGAGATCAGAGATCAGAGATCAGAGATCAGAAAAACCTGGCTTGGACGCGCGAAAAAGGTTCTACGTCGAGATAGAGGTTTTTTTGCAAAAAATTGGGCAAATGGAGATGATAGCGGGGCTGTTTGGGGTGGTTTGAGGCCGATTTAGGGGCCGGGAAGCAAAAAACTGAGCCCCCCCGCCACGGCGGGCAGGCTTTCGGCATCCCACCCCAGCGAACAAAAATCGCTCGCTGGGGACCCCGGCTCCGGGGCACCCAGATTCTCCGACGAGGTCATGGACTACCCGCCCGCGATCCGAAGGCCAAATCAGCCACCCAAGGTGAAGATCACGTTGACCGTGGTTTCCACCTCTACTGGCTTCCCCTCAACCAGGAAAGGCCTATAGAGCCAGGACTTGACGGCATCGAGCGCTGCCCCCTGCAATAAAGGCGGTCCGCTGACGACGTGCAGATCTTCGATCGACCCCATTTTGGAAATTGTGGCCTGAAGCACCACCGTACCGGAGATTCGCGCGGCCTTGGCGATGGGAGGATAAATGGGTTGTGTCTTCTGCAGCAACAGGCCTACGGCTACGGCGGCAGGGATTTTGATCTTTTTGGTAGTCTCGCTCTCCGGATTTGTAGCGCTGTTTTCATGACCGCCGTATTCGGCGGAAGAATCATTTGGATTCAATTTCCTTTTATACTTCTTCGCCTCCGCTCGGCACTGCATGAGCATCGACGCCGCAGCCTTGTCACCGAGATCTGCTGACCGTTCCCGATTTGTAACAATCTGGTCGAGCACGGCAACTAGGTCCTGCAGTGTAGCTTTCTCTTTGGCCGTGCCGAATACACGAGAGTAAGCGTCCAGCAACTGCGCACGCTTTTTTATCAGCTGATGGTACTGGGAAGTTAAATCGGCAAGTTCAATCTGCTGATGCTCATTCTGAAGTGATGCCCGAACTGTTTCGATTTCGGCTCTGCTCTCGGCCAGATTCTTGACGTCGTAGGATGATGGCGCTTCGTTCTCGTTTTTCAACCCGTCGAGCAGTCTCTGTCGCTCGTTGAGAAGAACCGTGTACCTTGCCAGGCTGTCGGATCTCTGTTGCCACTCAGCCAGGGACGACGGAGATTTCTGCCTGACTTGAGCTTGAATTTCCGTAAGTTCCGGAAGCTGTGCCTTGAGTTGGTCTCGAACCTTAGCTACCCGCTCCTTGCGCACTTCTTCTGAAAGTCGGGTAATCTCCGGTGTAAGGGCATTCAGCTTATCCCTGAAGTCTCCAGCCTGGAGATCGCTCTTCCCCATCGCAATATACTCGGCACGGTTCTTTTGAAGCTTTTCCAGAACCTGGCTTAAAGCGATTGCGTTGACTAATTTTGAGTGAGTGTCCAGTCCAGGGAAGTTGTAGTTTGTTTCTGATTCCTGAAGGTTGGCAAGGAGTTCCTCGTATTCCGACTTCAGTTGCGTCAGCTTTTCGTAACTGGGGATCGCAAGGCCTCGGGCGATCACCTCCATCAACTGATCTGCCGACCAGGTTCGGTATTCCGCTCCCACCATGTACTTGATCTTGCCGGAACCATCGGCGTCCTCGGTATTATTCGTGCTCAGGCGAACTTCAACTCGATCGCCCTTGAAGTCCACACCCCGTACCCATACATATGTACCGGGGTTGATCTGAGCGGAAAACATTGGTGGCACGTAGCTCGAGAAAAAATCCATACTGAAGCCACCCGGGAAAAAGCAGCTTGACCGGGCGAGATACCTGAGCTGACCATCCGGTGTAAGCTCTGTGTCAACCATTTTGATAGCGTCGGCCCGTCCCGATGAGTTTACGTTTGGTGGACACGGGATGTAGCTGCCGACAAGATACTTGGT
>CAWCKF010000019.1:0-410458 GCA_963796085.1 uncultured Acidobacteriaceae bacterium
AGGCCAGCAACATGGCGATGACCGTCGCCAACTGTGACCCGCGTCAGGCTCCCGTCTTTCTTGTTCCACTCCAGCACGTCCACCGTCGAGTCCAGCTCATTGATGGAGTAGGCAGTGTGGCCGTTGGGGTGAAAGTGCAGCGTGCGCGGACCGGCGCCGGGTTTGGAGCGATAGATTCCGGCTGGCGTAAGCACGGCAGTGGACGCGTTCAGGCTGTAGATGTGGATGCAGTCGCCGCCCAGGTCGTTAATGTAGGCAAAGCGATTGTCCGGTGAGAAGGAGGCAAAGTGGGCATGGGCGCTTTGTTGGCGATCGGCGATGGGGCCGTGAGTGGTGTAGTGCTCGGTCCACACCATGGGGCTCAGTTGGCCCGCATTGACAAGAAAACTGGCCGCGCTGCCGCCCACGTAATCGGCTGAGAGCAGCACCTTGCCGCTGTGGTCCAGGGCCACGTGGCAGGTGCCCACGCTAGCCGAGTTCCGGGTGGAAAGCGGATGCAGCTTCCCCTTCTCCACGACAAAGCTGGCCACTCCGCCGGTTGATTTGCCGTTGTACGAATCCACCTCCGCGGCGGCAAAAAGATACTCATGGCCGTGAGAGAAGGTGATCCAGGCCACCTTGGTAATCTGGGCGGCGACCCCGGCCGCGGTCAACTCGCCGCTCACCGGGTCCCAGTCATAAGCCAGAATGCCGTCCGGCGTAAGGGAAGCAATAAAGACCCGTTGGCGGCGGGTTGCGGCCAGCAAGGGGTTGCCGAGGCAACCGGCGGCAAGCGCGGCGGCGGAAGCGGAGACAAGAAAGTTCCTGCGAGATAGGTTTTTCATGGCAGAAGAATTGTCGCCGATAGGGCGGGGGGCGCGCCAGTCAAATGAATGCGCACCGCCTTATCGCTCCAGTTTGAAAATCACGTTGACCGTGGTCTCCACTTCAATGGGCTGGCCGTCGAGTTGATAGGGCCTGTAGCGCCAGGTCCTGACTGCCGCCAGCGCGGCCTGTTGCAGCAGCTCCGGACCGCTCACCACGCGCAGATTTTCGATGGCGCCGGCTTTGGAGATGGTGGCCGCCAGGATCACAGTACCTTCGGTGCGGGTTGTTCTGGCAATCGTGGGGTACGTAGGAATAGTCTCCTCGAACAATAGACCTTCCCCGACTGCGGTGGAGATGCGTAGGGAGCTACGGGCTGCCGGACGGACGTCGGGGAGCACGGTCTTGATGGGATAGGAGGGCCCGGTTCCTCCTGGAACGCCGGGGTCCAGCCACGGGCTTGTATTCTCGATGCTGGGCGGCGCTTCAGGCTTATCGACCATAGTGATTTTGTCGGGAATCAACCGCGGCGCGATGATTTCGGCCCTTTCGCGTATCGGACGCGCCGGGGTTTGCATGTGCAGGTTGTTGCTGAGGTTGTTGCCGGGCTGGCGGCGGCACAGGCGCATTCATCAGGATCGCGGACCACCTGGCGCGGCAGCGCCTCCGGGTAGATGAGTGGAATCAGGACCAGCGCCAGCAGGATGGAGCCGTTGAAGAGGAAGGCCGCGATCATCCAGCCGCGGCTGCGGGTGTGGATTCTGCCGCGGATTCGAAGGTGGAGTCTTCAAACATGGCCTGCCTCCCTGTGAGCAATTCAGCCGCGCCGGCCGGGAGTCAGGATGGCTTTTCAGACGCGAGCGGGCTGACCGCTCTGCGCGCTATGCTGGCGCGGGGAGCGGGGCTCAAGGCACTCCGTTCATCCCCATCGGAACCACTGTACTTGTGTAGACACCGGGTCAGGAGAAACTGTTCCCGGACGGGCAGAGCGTGAATCTCAAGAGGAAATAAGCATTCGAAGCCAGTGATAATCGTTGCCTGTTTACACAATTTCAGAAATGCCGCAGCAATCGGATTCACACAAAGATGGGGCGTCCGCAGCGGCGGACGCCCTATCTCCTAAATTACCTGCTTCTTATTATTCCGGCAGCGTCAACTTGCCCTTGATGTTGAAAGGCCGCATCAGCATCTTCATGCCGGTATACGGCTGGCCGCCGCCTACTGAAATTGCATACTCGCCCTCGGCGACAATGGGCTCTCCGGCTTCAGTCACCATGCTCAGGTCGCGGGGCTGAAGTTCGAAATGCAGCTTTTGCGAGGCGCCGGCTTCCAGATGGACGCGCTGGAAGCCCCGCAACGCCCGCAGCGGCGCGCCCGGAACGTCGGGAAACTCGAGATAGAGCTGCGCCACTTCATCGCCCGCGCGTTTGCCGGTATTGGTAACGGTCACCTCGGCAACCACCGGGCTGCCCGCCGCCACCGGACTGGTGGGAACGGTAAGTCCGCTGTAAGAGAAGGTGGTGTAACTCAGGCCGTAGCCGAAGGGATAGAGCGGCGTTCCCTCGAAGTAGCGGTAGGTGCGGCCCTTCATGGAGTAATCCTCGAAGGGCGGCAACTGGCTCACACTCTTGTAGAAGGTTACCGGCAGACGGCCGGCGGGGTTGTTGCGGCCGGAGAGGGTTTCCGCCACGGCCGCGCCGCCCTCTTCGCCGGGATACCACGCATCGAGGATGGCGTTGGCGTGCTCCTTGGCCCAGTTCACGCCCAGGGCGCTGCCGTTGGTGAGCACCACCACCAGCGGCTTGCCGGTGGCGGCCACGGCTTCAGCAGATCCTGCTCGGGCTTGGGCAGGTCGAGGCTGGTGCGGTCGCCGCCCTTGAAGCCGGGCTCATTCACCTGCATCTCCTCGCCTTCGAGCTCGCTGGTGATGCCGACCACGGCCACCACCACATCGGCATTCTTGGCCGCCTCAATGGCCGCGTGATCGAGCGTAGAGGTCGAGCTTCTGCCCACACCAGTTGCGCCTTTGCAACCGGTTTGCCGTTCGGGCTGTAATCGAGCTTCACCTGGTAAGGCTTGCCCTTCTCCAGGCTCACGCGGCCCAGCTCCGTGTCCACGCCGAAGGTATCCCAGGTGGTAATCACGTGCTTGCCGTCGAGCGAGACGCGGTAAAGAAACCATCCGCCTTGCACGCCCAGGTTGTACTCGCCGCGTCTCGCGGGCGTCAGGGTCGCCTCCCAGTGGATGGCCAGCGGCTTCACCCCGGCTACCTCGGCCGGCAGCGGCGCGGACGCGAGTGTCGATCCCTGTCTCGATGCGCGTGACCAGCGGCGCTGGGCTTCGGCCTCGGCCTCTATCGCGTCAGATCCTTCTTGGTGTAGCCGGCCTTCACGCCTGGCTTGCCGTCGGTGGTCAGCAACGCGGCGGGCACAGGCTCGGCCTCGCTGCCAGGAACTGCGTGCCCGGCACATAGCGTGATCTGTCGCGCTGCGGAAACTCCGCTCTGCAGCCCTTCCAGAATCGAGACCGTGTGCGTGGGAATGCCGTTGTAGTTGCCCAGCAGCACCCGCGTCTGGTCGGCCAGCGGGCCGACCACGGCAATCTTGATACCCGAGGTCTTGAGCGGCAGCACGCCGTCGTTCTTCAGCAGCACCATGGACTCGTCGGCCAGTTTGCGGGCCAGGGCGCGATGCTCGGGGCTGTCGAGCAGGCTCTCGTCGATTTTGGAGTAGGGCACCATCTCCGGCGGATCGAACATGCCCAGCTTCATGCGCGCGGTGAACAGGCGCTTGAGGGCCACGTCGATGTCGCTCTCCTTCAGGAAGCCCTGCTTGACGGCGTCGATATAGGGCTTGTAGTCGTGGTCGTCCGTCACCTTGGCGTTGAAGTCGATGCACTCGTTGTCCATGCCGCGCTGCAGGCTGATGGCCGAGGCCTGGGCCTGGGTGGGCTTGTAGTGGTGGCCGTCGAAGATGTTGATCGACCGCGCCGCAGTCCGAGACCACGTAGCCCTGGAAGCCCCACTTGCCGCGCAGCTGGTCCTGGAGCAGGAACTCGTTGGCGCAGGCGGGCTGGCCGTTGATGCTGTTGTAGGCGCACATCACGGAACCGGCCTTGGCCTCGGTCACCGTGGCGCGGAAGGCGGGCAGATAGGTGTCCAGCTCGTCGTGCTTGCTCACCTTCACGTCCGTCGTGTGGCGCGTCGGGCTCCGGGCCGCTGTGCACGGCATAGTGCTTGGGAGTGGAGATGACGCGGTAATAATGCGGATCGTCGCCCTGCATGCCGGTGACGAAGGCCACGCCCATGCGCGCGGTCAGGAACGGATCTTCGCCGTAGGTCTCCTGGCCGCGGCCCCAGCGGGGATCGCGAAAGATGTTGATGTTGGGCGCCCAGAAGTCCAGCCCCTCAAAGATGTTGCTGTGCCCGGCCCGCACCGCCTGCGCATGCTTGATGCGCCCCTCGGTGCCGATGGCCACCGCCATCTCGTGGATGGCCGGCGTATCGAAGGTGGCGGCCAGGCCGATGGGCTCGGGAAACTCCGTGGTGCCGTCGCGCACACGCCATGCAGCGCCTCGCTCCACCAGTCGTAGGCCGGCACGTTGAGCCGCGGAATGGCGCGCGCCTGATTCACCAGCTGCGTGGCCTTTTCTTCCAGCGTCATCCGGCCCACCAGGTCCGCCGCGCGTTGCTCCGGCGGCAGGCTGGGGTCAAGATACGCGGGCTTCTGCGCGTCCTGCGCACCGGCCACCCACAGTCCTGGGCAAACCGTCAACCCTGCCGCTACCATCCACAATCCAATTCTCTTCATCGCATCCCTCACTGGCGGGGGAGAATCGTTCTATGTTCTTTGTCCCCGAAAAATCTTCACCCGCCCTCCGGCTGCAACCCTAATTCCCAGGAGAGTGGCTGTCAAGAAGGACGCATCGCGGAAGAAAATCGCTTTATATGAGTAATTTTCCAGCACCGTTGGCAGACGGACTTGCGGCGGATGCACTCAGTATGCAGACCGAGCGGCAGACTGGAGCAAAGGAAGCGAAGGCCGATTTGCACTGGAGGTTCGGTGAAGAACGCTACGCACCGGGCATGAAGAAGTCATCGAGGCCGGCGCGATGGGCGTGGGCGGCCATCGCGGCTTGAATCTCCAGGGCGAGCGCCAGCGCATTGCGGCCCTGGCGGGCGGTGACGCGCGGCTCACGGCGGGTGCGGACCGAATCGAGAAACGATTCCATCTCCAAGCGCAGCGGTTCGCCCGGTGTGACGGGCAGCTTGGCGAAGGAGAGTCCCGGCGCGGGACCACCCGGACCAGTTGCTGCAGCCGCCGCCAGTTTAGCCAATGCAGCCGGGTCAAGTTTACCGGCAATCTCCGGCAGCGCCCAGGTCGAGACGAATCACCAGCAGGTCCTGGCGGGCATAGTCGATGGAGACGTACTGGCGCGGCTCAAAGAAGCGCAGCTTGCGCACCCGCTCGGTGGAGACCCGCGAGGCGGTGAAGTTGGCCACGCAGCCGGACTCGAACTCCACGCGCACGTTGGCGATATCCACCTTGGGCGAGAGGATCGGCAGCCCCACGGCGCGCACCTCGCGCACCGGCGAAGCGGCAAAGGTGAGCACAATGTCCAGGTCGTGAATCATCAGGTCCAGCACCACGTCCACGTCCAGCGCGCGGGGCGTGAAGACGGAAAGCCGGTGAGCCTCAAAGAACATGGGCCGGCGCAGTTGCGGCTGGACGGCCAGCACTGCGGGGTTGAAGCGCTCCAGGTGGCCGGGCTGCAGGATGCGCTGGCCTTTCTCCGCTCTCTCGATCAGGTCGTCGGCCTCGGCGAGGCTCGCGGCCAGCGGCTTTTCCACCAGCAGGTCCAGCCCCGCATCGAGCAGGGCCGAGGCTACCGCATGATGCTGTACGGTGGGGACGGCGACGATGGCTGCGTCCAGCCTGAGATCGGCTGCCAGCAGTTCGTCCACGCCCGCAAAGATGGGGATTGCGTATCTGGCCGCGGCATCGGCGGCGCGGGCCGCATCCGGTTCCACGGCAGCCACAAACGCAACGCCCTGCCCCGCCGTCTCCAGCTCGCGGCAGACACGGAGATGGTTCTTGCCAAAGGCTCCGGCTCCGGCGACGGCCACGCGCAGAATGGCTTGGTTAGCTATTGAGGAGCCCCTTTTCCCGGTCCCTTGCCCTCCACGGCTTTCAGGCAGCGGTTGTAGAGATCGAGCAGTTGGGTCACATGCTCTTCCGGCTTGGGCGCGCCGGCGCCGCTGAAACCCGTCGAGGGAGCGGCAGGGCGGCCCACGCCCACCGTGACGGCGATAAATTTGAGCAGATCGAGTGCGATATCTTCATTGCGCCGGGCCCCAAGGCTCGCGCTGCTAAGAGTGTCCATCCTGAAAATTCTCCATAGAGGATGCTAGCAGAAGGCGCTGGACTTATGCCCCTGCCGCTTCCTACAGGCCTTGCATCACATCTGTTATGGATAGCGTTTTTCTTGCTACCCTGCTATGCTTTTATCATGCAGATCACGGTTGATATCCCCGATGAATTCGCCGCCCAGGTCAAGGCTCGCGGCCTGACTCCGGAGAGCTACGTGCGGAACCTGATTGACGATGCGGCGCGCACTGCTCAAGCTGCTGCCGGACCTATCAGACCTAAAAATAAAATGGATATGAAGACATTTCTCCAGAAAATGGCCGCATTTTCCGATAAAATTCCCCCTCTTCCCGACGAAGCCTTCACTCGTGAGAGTTTTTATCAGGACCACGACTGACTGTGCCAGAGCCGTTGTATTTGATCGACACCAATGTACTGTTGCGGATATTCCGGCAGGACGATCCTCAGCACCAGCTCATCGGGTCAGCTCTCGATGAGTTGGACAGCCGCGGAACAGAAAATTGTTATTCACTGCAAAATATAGCGGAGTTTTGGAATGTCTGTACCCGGCCCGCGGAACGAAACGGCTATGGACTCTCAGTGTCCGAAACCAACCAATGCGTTGAATATATTGAACGCACAATGACCTTCCTGCCCGATAACGAACGGGTGTATTCGATCTGGCGCCAGCTGGTGATAGCCAATAACGTGCGCGGTGTACAAGTGCACGATGCGCGTCTTGCCGCGATCATGCAGGCCTACGGCTTGACACACATTCTGACGCTGAATCAGCCCGACTTTCTGCGTTACACCAACATTCAGGCGATTCATCCCAGCCAGGTTCAACCTTCAACGCGTTAGTCTGGAGACTATGCGCACGGCCTACATCGGAATGGGCGCGAACCTGGCCAGTTGGGCCGGCCCGCCCGAGGCTACTCTGGCCACCGCCGCGCTGTGGATTGAATCAATGGGGCGCGTGGTCTTCCGGTCTTCTCTTTATTCCACCGAGCCGGTGGGATTTGCCGAGCAGCCGCGTTTTATCAATGCCGTGGTGGCGCTGGAGACGGAACTGGAGGCGCGCAACCTGCTGGAACGGCTGCTCGTCATCGAGGTAGAGTTCGGACGCAATCGCGCAGAGGGATTCGCGAATGGTCCGCGCACGCTGGACCTGGATATTCTGCTCTTCGGCTCCCTCAAAATCAGCGAGCCGGGACTCAGGATTCCTCACCCGCGCCTGGCCGAACGCGCCTTCGCTCTCATCCCGCTCCACGAGATCGCGCCCCACGCCCTCGATCCCGTAAGCGGAAAGACCGTGTCACAATTGCTTCAGAGTTTGTTCCCCAACCCTGAAAGTGAAACCCATGCGGTGGTCAAGGTCCAAAGCGGTGGTTGGCGCGCTGGCGCTGTCGGCAGTTTTGCTTGACGCCTCGAGCCTTGGCGCACAATCCGCTATAACCGTCGAAGACAGCCGCGGCGCCGCGATCAGCGGAGCGGCGGTGGAGGACTCCCAGGGAAAGTTGCTGGGACGCACCGGAGCCGACGGGAGGCTGACCGTCGCCTGCGCCGCTCCCTGCCGCCTGCGCGTGGCCGCCGAGGGATTTTCAGAAAAAGAATTGCAACTGACCACCGATACGACCATCCGGCTGGAGCCCGCCGCCGCTGCCGAACAGGTGACAGTAACCGCCTATCGCGCCCCCTTGGGCGATCTGGAGAGCCCGGTGACCACGCGCCTGCTCACCCAGAAGGCTCTCAATACAACGGCTGCGGTGACCCTGGATGACCAACTGCGGCAGCTTCCCGGCGTGGAGTTGTTCCGCCGCTCCAGTTCGCTGGTGGCCAACCCCTCGTCGCAGGGAATCAGCCTGCGCGGGCTGGGTTCCACCTCGGCCAGCCGCACCCTGATTACCGAAGACGATGTGCCGCTCAACGACCCCCTCGGCGGATGGATTCACTGGCAGGAAGAGCCTGAGTTGGCGATCCAGAACATCGAGCTGATGCGCGGAGGCGCCAGCGACCTCTACGGATCGAGCGCCATCGGCGGGGTGGTCAGCGTGATCCCAGTGCGGCCTACGTCGGACCTGGCCGAATTGCGTTCCAGCTTCGGCGGGGAAGGCACCTTTGACGACAGCCTGCTCGTCCAGGCCAAACACGGACCCTGGGGTTTGTTGGCCGCGGGCGGCGCGCTGGGCACCGATGGTTACATTCAGGAAGCCCCCTGGCAGCGCGGACCCGTGGATATCGCCTCCTACGTCCACAGCCAGAATGGAATGCTGCTGGCCGAGCATGACAGTAGCTTGCTGCGGCTCTTTGTGCGCGGCAGCGGCTTCAATGAAGCGCGTGGCAACGGCACGCCCTACCAGGTCAATAGCACCCGGCTTTGGCGCTACGCGGCTGGAGGCGACTGGCAGGGACCGCGCGAAGCTTCACTGGTTACGCGTCTATACGGCTCGGACGAGCGCTATCGCCAGACCTTCTCGAGCATCTTCAATCTCCCCGATTTTGGCGATCCCTCCTGCTCCTATCGCTGCGGCGAGATTCCCACGCGCTTCTCGTTCATCCCGGACAACGAGCTGGGCGCGGCGGCGCATTGGAACCAGCCGCTCGGCGCAGGGCTGCTGATTGTGGCCGGAGCCGACTCCCACGACGTGCGCATCTGGGACCGGGAGCAGACCTACGGAAGTAAAGCCGCGCTGACTAACCTGCACGATCACCAGAGGGACTCGGCCGGCTACGCAGAAGCGATGTGGGTCCGCATGGGATGGACGCTGACCGCCGCAGGCCGCATGGACTGGTTCCAGAATTATGACGGCCAGGAGTTGCAGTGGAACGGAACAGAGCTGGATGCCAACCTCCAGCCAGCCTCCGCAATTCGGCCAGCGCGTCTTCGATCCGCGCATCGGCCTCTCGCGCAAACTCTACGATCATTGGGCGGTTTCGGCTTCAGGCTTCCGCGCCTTTCGCGCGCCCACGCCCAACGAGCTCTACCGCTCTACTCAGGTGGGCAACAAGCTAACCAATCCCAACGGCAGCCTGCTCAGCGAACGCGCCACCGGTTGGGAGACGGGCCTGGCCACCGATTGGCGCTGGGGCAGCATCCGCACCAGTTATTTCCTCACCCAGGTCAACCGGCCCATCACCGCGGTGACCATCAATCCCACGTCCTCTCCGATCCTGCTGATGCGGGAGAATCTGGGCCAGATTGAGAGCCGTGGCGTCTCCGTGGATTACGAGCTTACGCCGCTAAGCTGGCTGGCAGTCGACGGCGGCTACCAGTACGCCCACGCTACCGTGACCAAGAACAACCAGGAGACGGAACTGGTGGGCAACTGGATTCCCGAGGTGGCGCGCAACCTGGCCACGATGAATCTGCGCGCCAGCCGGCCGGCGCTGGGAACACTGAGCCTGCAAGGACGGCTGAGCGGACGCCAGTTCGACGACGACGCCAACGATTATCTGCTGCACGGATACTTCCGTTTGGACGCCTACGCTTCGCACGACTTCGGCAAGCGGTTGCAACTCTTCGCGGCGGGGGAAAACCTGCTCAACCGCCAGATCGAAGACTCCAAAACGCCCACCACCACGCTGGGCATGCCGCGCGTGGCGCGGGCCGGCTTCCTGGTCCGCCTCGGCGGAAAAAGCAAGTAGTACCAACGCAAGCTGGGCGCCTTAGGTCTCGTTTTTTGAGACCTGGGAGAACACAGATCCAATTCCGCCCTCTGATTATTGTAAAAAAGCCACGTGCCCCATCTTGCGATCCGCCGCGGCAGATCGCAAGGGTGGGAGACCACGAACCTCCATCGGCCCCTTCCCACTAGAATCATCTGGTGAGTCCAGCCTTTAAAGTTATCGCGGAGACAGAAGCGGGCGGGCGGCGCGGCCAGCTTCGTCTGCCCCACCGCACCGTTGAAACTCCGTTCTTTATGCCGGTAGGAACCGCCGGCACGGTCAAAGCCGTCGCCCAGGACGTGCTGGAAGCCCTGGGGACTGAAATTGTCCTCGCCAATACGTATCATCTCTACCTACGACCCGGTCACGAGGCCATCCGCCGCATGGGCGGGCTGCACCGGTTCATGAGTTGGCCACGAGCCCTGCTTACCGACTCCGGCGGCTTTCAGGTCTTCAGTTTGAGCGGGTTGCGCAAGGTCAGCGACGAGGGCGTGCGCTTCCGCTCGCATCTGGACGGCAGCAGCCATTTCTTCACTCCTGAGCATTCCATGGACGTGCAGATCGCTCTGGGCGGCGGACATATGCCATGGCCTTCGACGAGTGCACTGAGTATCCGGCAGATCGGAGCCAGCGCCGAAGAAAGTCTGCGGCTCACCATGGCCTGGGCGCGGCGTTCGCTGGACCACTTTCGCGCCCACCGCGCATGAGGTGGTATGGCGCGGCGAACTGGAAGGCCGCACGCAGAGCCTTTTCGGCATCGTGCAGGGCGGCATGTATTCGCGACCTACGCCGCGAGAGCGCGCAGCGCCTGGTGGAGATGGACTTTGACGGCTACGCCATCGGCGGGCTCAGCGTGGGCGAGCCCCGCGGGCATTGACACTGGAGATCATCTCTGAAGTACTGCCGTTGCTGCCCGCCGGCAAACCCCGCTACGTGATGGGCGTCGGCTATCCGGACGAGATCGAGCAGTATGCCCGCATGGGCGTGGACATGATGGACTGCGTGCTGCCCACCCGCGCCGCGCGCCATGGGTCTGCTGTTCACCAGCGAGGGGCGGATGAACATCAAAGCAAGAATTATGCTGAAGATCAGGGCCTCCCGACCTGGCCTGCCAGTGCATGGTCTGCCGGCGCTACTCACGTGCCTACCTGCGCCACCTGATCCAGTCCGGCGAGGCGCTCTCGGGCATATCTGAACACCATCCACAATCTGGCCTATTACCTGGGAATCATGCAGCGCGTGCGCGGGGAGTTGCAGGCTGGCGGCGTGGAGACGCAATCTCCCCGAGCCGCAAGGGCAGGGAAAACGCACGCAGCTCCTCAATAACCCGCTCCAGCACGCCCGCCCAGTCACCCGGCGTTCGTTGGCGGAAGAGCCGGGCGGTCGGATACCAGGGGGTGGTTTCTATCTCCTGCATCCAGCGCCAATCTCCCAGATGAGGCAGCAGAATCCAAACCGGCTTGCCCATGGCTCCGGCCAGGTGGGCAATGCAGGTATCCGTAGTGATCACCAGGTCCAGCGTGGCTGCCTGCGCCGCTGTTTCGGCCAGGTCATTTTCCTGGCTTGACCCGTCCCACACAAAAACATCGCCGGGCAAGCCCGCCAACTGCTCCGCTGCCGCGCCTTTTTGCAGCGAGATCCAGGTGATGCCGGGTGTGCGCAACAGCGGCAGCAGAGTTTTGAGATTCATGGACCGCTGATGGTCCGACCTTGTAACGGGGATTGCCCGCCCAGGCCAGGCCGACACGCAGCGGCCGGTCTCTGAAATGCGAGGTGGGGATGGGGATGGGGCCAGAAATCGGGAAACTGCGCCTGCGTCTGAAACGCAAGCTCCGGGTCGGCGCCCAGGTAAGCGCCCGGCCAGGGAACCGTTTCGATCGTGGTGCCGAAGACGGCCGGCAGGCTTAGCAGCGGGCATTCGAGATCGAACTGCGGCGGCTTTGCGCCCAGCAGCGCAGTCTCCGCCTGGCCGCAGCGCACCACGGGCAGCGAACGCATCAGCCGCTCCACCGGCGCCTGCACCTGCAAGAATGGCCACGCCGCCGCGGGCAGCCACCAGGGTGGCATAGCGGCAGAACTGGATGGTATCGCCCAGTCCCTGCTCGGCGTGGAGCAGCACCCGGCGGCCTTCCAGCGGCTCGCCCTGCCAGCGGGGCTGCTTAAAGACTCTTGGACCTGCGGTGAACCTCTCGGAAGCGCCAGCGCGCTTCGTACGCCGGCCAGCCTCGTTGCCAGTCGCCCAGGCGCAATTGGGTCAAAGCCAGGTTGTAGCTTCGCTCCGGCGCTCTGGGGATCGCAGTTCGACGGCCAGTTCTCGTGCGCGCATAAGGCCTCGTCCATCCGGCCCATATCCAGAAGGGAGTTGCCGCGGTTGGAGGCGGCGGCGCGGTTGCCCAGGGCCTCGGCCCGCTCAAAGACCTCGACCGCCTCGGCAAAGCGGCTGTCGTTGTGCAGCAGGATGCCGTGCATGTTGACGGCCTCTGAATGGTCGGGATCGCGCGCCAACGCCCAGCGCAGCCACTGCCATGCGCCGGCCTGGTCGCGCTCCGCGGCGCGAAACTGGCACCAGGCGACGTGGGTTTCCACCTGGGCTGGATTCAGCGCGAAGGCCTTGCGCAGGTACGCCTCGGCCTGCAGCCGGACGGCGGCGTTCACGCTCCAGCAGGGCCAGGTTGATCCAGCCCGCGATCAGATCCGGGCGCAACTCGACGGCCCGCAGCAACGCGGCCTCCGCATAGGCCTCGCGCCCTGCTTCCCGCAACAGGCCGCCCAGATTCATCCAGGCCGCGGCAAAATCCGGCCGCCGCACCAGCGCCCGGCGGTAGCGGGCTTCAGCCTCCTTCAGCCTTCCCAGCCGCGCCAACACAAAGCCGGCGGCAAACTCGGCCTCGGGCAGACGTGGCTTGAGCGCCAGCGTCCGATTGTAGTGCTGCGAGCGCCTCCTCGTTGCGGCCTATGAAGGCGTATGCATTTCCCAGTCCCAGGTGAGCGGCCGCCAGTGCCGGCTTGCGCGCAGAGCCAGCTCAAACTCTCGTATCGCTTCCTGCGCGCGACCGGTAGAGAGTCTTTAGCTCGCCCAGCCCCATGCGTGCCAGTGCGTTCATGCCGTCCCGGCGAATGGCTTCCCCGTAAGCCCGCTCAGCCTCTTCGTTGCGGCCGGCGGCCTTCAACGCTTGGCCCAGCGCGACCCATGCAACGCCCATCTTCGGAGCCGCGGCCACTGCCGCTCCGGCCATCTTCACCGCCGCTTCGGTTTGGCGGCTGGCCAGCGCCACCAGGCTCATGCCCACTAGCGCCTCCGGCTGGCCCGGGTTCTGCTCCAGCATGCGCTGATAGCCAAGCGCCACCTCGGTCAACCGGCCGGTCAGCCCTTTTGCGCGGGTCTGTTCTATTGCCGGGATCTCCGGCGCATCAATAATCACGGGCCTGCCTCATCGCCAGGATGCTCTCCCATGCGATTTGCACTGCCTGCAAGCTAAAAGCTGCAGTGGTGGACCACAACGGGGAAGTTCTTGAAGTGGGTGGATGAAGTTGCGGATTTTCCCGATTTCCCAGTCGGTTCAAAATTGGGACAGGCAGCGCAGCCACCGGCACTCTCAGAAAGTCAGCAGTCAACCATGGGGAGCGTTCCTGCACGCTCCCTTTGTTGACCGTTTCAACCCGCAGCCGTATTAGAGCGGCAGCACCAGCAGCCCGGTTTCCAGCAGCTTCTCCGTCAGCCGGTCCAGGGCCTGCGGAAATTTGTAGGAGATGGTTCGCACGCTCATGCCCAGCAGCGTGGCCGCTTCGGCCTGCGTGTACTCCTGGAGCACGATCCGGCTCAGCATCTGGCGGTCCAGCGAACCAAGCTGGTTCAGGCACATTTCCACGTCGAGGACAAAGATCACCGCGTCCTCGAAGGTGCGGACCGGCCGGCTGGAGGCCCATCCCCGGCCCACCGGATCGCCCAGAATCGATGGCGCCCTGCCCACCTGCATGGAGGCATACAGATAACGCCGCAACATGCTCTCCGTATGCTTCCGGTAGAAGGCCAGGCTCACCACCGGGCTCGCCGCCGCGGGCACATCTGCCGGCGGTTTTCCCTCAGGCCGCGTTGCCGGCTTTTCTTGTCCTTTCCTCCAATCGTCCTGCCATTCTACCTGCGAATTGCTTGCTCCCCAAACCATGGGCAACTGGAGTGCTGCGCTCATTGCGCACCTCCCGTTGCCTCAGCCACTGCCCAAACCCTGGCGAGCGGCTTGCGGCATGGGCGCCCGCGCCGCTTCCGGCTTTCCGGCGATGGAAAGTCCTTCAGCTTTGCCTCACACTCCCTGCAATACACACTCCCTTGGGTCTGGGCGCGATACCAAAGACAACCGCACCCCTCGCAAACCTTCAATTGCACGCGCAATTCCATGACTGAATCTCCGTGTTCGTGTCTTCTCCCGACGGGTTTGCTTTGTCATCTGTTTTCCCGCGGGGTGAAGAGAACCAGGCGCGGCAACTCAGGTTTCTCGTGCCCTGATGGGGGATTGCCGCCTGTGTTCTCTCGTTTTTTGTCATGCTCATAGCGCGCAGATCCTGGAATTTCCGCTCTGGCCTGCCCCAGTCGCCTCTGCCAAGCGCCCGGGGGCGGAGATGGGACAACCGGACAGGTCTGAATCCTCCGGCAATTGCTCATTGGCCGCTGAAGAGGGCAGCCATCGCGCCCCGCTCAACCTTGCGGCAATGAAGCGTTTCCCAAAAAATTCCCACAAGCCAGTGCGAGATTAAGTAAAGCCAATGTAGAGAAATGGTTCTCTTGCGTCAATCTCTTCAGACGGATTTCGGCTTTGGCGCTTTCCAATCTGCGCATAAGCGCAGAAAATGAAGGCCAATCACCCCTGATAGCGTTGCCATAGGAAATCGGATGCTATTCGGCCCCATTGCTGGTGGCGGATTTTCCACAGATGAACTTTACTCAGATGCATGAACGCCTCCGTCTGGAACTGCTGCGCAGGATACAGCGGGGAACGCTCAGCGTCTCTCTGTTGGCCCGTCAAACCGGTTATGGCCAGTCCCATCTCTCCAATTTCCTGCACAGCCGGCGCCAGCTTTCGCTGGAGGCCATGGATCGCATCCTGGCCGCTCAGCACCTTACGGCTGCCGACCTCCTGCCCGTTATTCGTCAGGCCGGAGATCAGCCGGCCGACGTGGAAAGCAGCATGGTCCCCATCGTCTCCCATGCCACGGCGCTCTTTGAGCCGTTCATACGCCGCTCCGCGGTTCATTCCATGCTCCATTTGCCCGCCGGCTTCATCGCGTCCCTGCGCGCTCGCGTTTCCAATCCCCGCCGCGCCTGGCAGCGCTTTGTGGCCGTGCGCATCCCCTCCGCCGACGCCCTGCCCATGGAGCCGCTGGTGCTGCCGGATGCCATCGCGCTGCTCGATCGCCACTACAATTCGCTCATGCCCTACCGCCCCAACCGGCCCAACATCTATGCCGTCCGGAATGGCTCGCACCTGTCGCTGCGCTATGTGGATTTTCTTGCCAACCGGATGGTGTTGCGCCCGCACAACATCGCCTTCCCCGTGGATCTGATCGAGATCGATCCCGGCGAGACGCCCAGCGACCTGATCGCAGGCCGCGTCGCGCTGATTCTGAACGAGCCCTGAACTCAGAACGGGTGCGCGGTCTCAGGGTTCTCGAAGCGCGTGTAGCGCGAGACAAAGTACAGACTCCACCGAGCCGACGGGGCCGTTGCGCTGTTTGGCCAGGATGATCTCCGATTTGGCCTTTTCGTCCTCGGTCAGCTCTTCGCCGCGGTTGTAGTAGGCCTCGCGGTGGATGAAGGCCACTACATCGGCGTCCTGCTCGATGGATCCCGATTCGCGCAGGTCGCTCAAATAGGGGCGCTTGTCGTCTGTGCGGCGCTCACTGGCGCGGGAGAGCTGCGAGAGAGCCACCACCGGCACGTCCAGTTCCTTGGCCAGGGCTTTGAGCCCGCGGGAGATGGCCGAGACCTCCTGGGTGCGGTTCTCGTAACGCTTGCCGCCGGCCGAAGCCAGCGTGGCCGACATCAGTTGCAGGTAGTCCACCACCACCAGGTCCAGGCCGCCGGCGTTCTGCTTCAGCCGCCGCGACCTTGGCCCGCATCTCGGCCAGCGAAATGCCCGCCGTGTCGTCGATGAATATCCTCGCATCGACCAGGCTGCCCAGCGCCTTTTGCAGTTTGGCGCGGTCCTCGCGGCAGAAATCTCGCCGGTTTGCAGTTTTCGCTGATCCACCTTGGCCTGGCTGGCCAGCATGCGCCGCAAAAGCGACTCCTGGGTCATCTCCAGGCTGAAGATGGCCACGATGGCGTTACTGCTGACCGCCGCGTTTTCCGCGATATTGATGGCCAGGGCTGTTTTTCCCATCGAAGGCCGGCGCCGCAATCACGATCAGCTCGCCTTTCTGCAGGCCGCTGGTCATCTCGTCCAGCTTGTAAAAGCCCGTGGCCAGCCCGGTGACCTTATGCTGGCCTTGATTGTAGAGATTGTCGATGGAGCCGAAGGAGTGCTGGACGATCTCGTCCAGCGACTGAAAGCCGTGCAGGATGCCTTTCTCGGTGACCTCCATCAACTGAGACTCGGCGGCGCCCAGGACTTCCAGGGCCGTCTCGCCCTGGTCGGCGGCGCGGGCGATGGCCATGGAGCAAATGCCCATCAGCTTGCGCAGCAGGCTCTTGTCCTTGACGATGCGGATGTACTCCTCGATGACCGGACGGCGGGGCAAACCCTCGGTGAGCGAGGCCAGGTAAGCCACACCGCCCACCGCCTCCACCTCCTTGTAGCGGGCCAGTTCGTTGGCCAAGGTGACAATGTCCACGGCCCGCTGGGAGTCCATCAACTCTGTCATGCGCAAGAAGATACGGCGGTGCGAGTCCAGGGAGAAGTCGTCGGACTGGAGCTTTTCGGCGGCCTCGGCGTGGGCCGCATTGTCCAGCAGGATGGCGCCCAGAATGGTCTTTTCGGCGTCTACGTTCGCGGGCAGTCCGGCATCGAGGGTCAGATCGGGGATAGTGGCCATATTGTGGCTGTCTCCGTCAACTAGGTTCTCCAAAGAGTCTAGGTGGAAGGCGGATTTCAGGGGAAAAGGAAGATTCGGAAATTTCGGAAAAGTCGTCAAGAAAAGCAATGTGGGCCCGGCTGATTGACCTTGTTATAGCCATAAATTATGGCTATAATCGAATCATGGAAGTCAGTACCGCAGAAGCGAAGAATCGGTTGCCCGAGTTGATCCGGGCCGTGGAGGGCGGCGAGAAGGTGGTCATTACCCGCCATGGTCGTCCTGTGGCCCAGCTTGCGCCGCCTCCCGCCGATCGCCGGAAGCCTGTGCTGGGCGGCATGAAGGGCCGTATCCGTTTTCTGCCCGGCTGGGACGATCCCATCACTGAAGAAGAACTGTTGGGTGAGGAAGATTGAGTGAGGTGGTTTCAGCGCACGGTTTCCTGCTCGACACGCATACGGCGCTCTGGGCGCTGGACCGTCCCGAAGCCCTCAGCGACGCAGCTCGTAACGCAGCAGGTTCCGGGCCTAACGTACTCAGCGTAGTCTCCTACTGGGAAGTGATGCTGAAAAGCATGAAAGGAAAGCTGGACGTTGGCAACCCGCGCCTTTGGTGGAAAGAGGCATTGGAACAGCTAAACGCAAGGGTGTTGGCGCTCAGGCCGGATCACATCGGCGCAATTTACAACTTGCCGCCGATCCACAAGGACCCATTCGACAAAATGTTGATCGCGCAGGCCACCGTGGAAGGGTTGGCGCTGGTCACCATCGATGGCGTGATTGCGCAGTACGCTTCGAAGAGTTTGCGGGTGGTTAGGTGAGGAGTGGGGAATGTCCCATCCCAGGCGGAATGGTCCCAAGGTGGTTTAGGGGGTGATGATTTGCAAAAAACTCAGAAACGGGGAATTGCATATCCGGCTACAATTGACTCCGTGAAGCCATTCCATAGGACTAAATACGGGACAATCGTACTTGGGGATTCGCTGGAATATATGTCCAGTTTACGCGATGAATCTCTGGACCTCATCGTCACCAGTCCCCCGTTTGGACTGGTTCGGAAGAAGGATTATGGCAACGTTGAGAGCCACGAATACGTGGACTGGTTCAAGCAGTTCGGTGTGGAATTCAAGCGGCTCCTAAAGCCAACAGGCTCTCTGGTGATTGATATCGGCGGAGCATGGATTCCAGGCCAGCCAACTCGCTCTCTCTATCATTTCGAGCTTGTAATTATGCTTTGTAGAGAGGTAGGTTTTTATCTCGCACAGGAGTTCTACTGGTGGAATCCCTCGAAACTTCCTAGCCCGGCTGAATGGGTGACGGTCAGGCGTATTAGGGCAAAAGATGCGGTGAATTGTGTATGGTGGCTTTCCCCTACGCCGTGGCCAAAGGCAAGCAATAGGCGTGTATTAGCGCCTTATAGCGATGCGATGAAGGGTCTGCTTAAGAACGGATATAAAGCAAAACTCCGGCCAAGTGGTCATGATATCAGCGAAAAATTCTCGAGGGATAATGGCGCTGCAATTGCCCCAAATCTGATCGCAATTCCGAACACGGAGAGCAATTCGTATTATATGAGATATTGCATGGAGCACGGCATCAAGCCTCACCCCGCACGTTTCCCAGCGGCGTTGCCCGAATTCTTCGTACGAATGCTTACGGATGAGGGCGACAAGGTGTTGGACCCATTCGCCGGAAGTTGCGTAGCGGGCGAGGTCTGCGAGCGTCTGAGACGAAAATGGACTTGCGTGGAATTGCGCGATGATTATCTCAAAGGTGCTTTGGGCCGTTTCGAACGTCCAGTAAAACCGGAACAGGAATCGATGTTTGATATGGGCGGCGTTAATATTACATACAAGATTCACCATCCCGGATTGATGTGGAACGGGCATGAAGACCCGTTGCCAGCAGACGGGGGAAAGAAGCGGATACTCCATGCCCGCAGTTCCGACTAGTGTTCTGATCTCAGTGGTGACGGATGCCATTCGTGAGTCTGGTTTTATTGGTCAACTGGCGTCCGGCATTCACACTCATCCGAAACGGTTTGTTGTTGTGGCACCAACAGGAAGTATCAATCTCTCTGTTTATATTTGGACCCTTACTTTCGGCGGGCGGCCGGCTTTGGCGAACGAATACCGAATTCAGATGACAAGTGTCGGTTCTCCGTTGAGGGTTGCGGAGAATGGTCCAACGGTACTAATGGGTTACGAGCCAACTCTGCGGCTGTTCGCCGGATTCGATTTGATTCGACATCGGACGTTTACCGGAGGCTCACCTTCGGTTCAGATCGATAGGACCGTATTACAACGAGCGGAAACAGAAGGTTTAAGCTTTCACCGGAAGAGCAACGACGAAATAGCGGTGGGTATACGCCCGGATATGTTCATGGCCTATTGCATGAATGCTGAGCTCTTGCACCGATATGGCCGAGAAGCGAATGTCTTACGCCTCCTTAATCAGATATCCACACAACATCAGCCTACTCAGGAGGAGATTGAAGTTCTGTCCACAAAGCGACAACGGGTTATACAAGAGGTGAGCAGGCTTACCCGTCTTGCCAGTTTCAAACAACAGGTACTTTTCGCATATGGGAACCGATGTGCAGTGACACGTGTGCAGCTTCGTTTAGTAGATGCGGCGCACATCCTTCCAGTGGGTGCCGTCGGAAGTGCAGACCATGTAAGAAACGGCATTGCCCTTTCTCCAACCTACCATCGGGCATTTGATGCGGGATTGATTTATCTTGATGACCAGTACCATATGCATATGAACGAAGGACAACTCCATATATTGCAGCAGATGAACCTTACTGGAGGTGTTGACATTTTTCGCGCTCCACTTGGGCAACGGATATTCTTGCCACCTGATCCAAACCAGCGTCCATCTGAGGAATTCATCCGTCGGGGCAACCGATACAGGCAAATTACTGTTTGAGACTCCACAAGTAGACGCGGTTGAGTTAGTGCAATCTTCCACCCGGCGCTTGAGCTCAGGAGATCGTCCACTGCGGCCTTGTCAAAGGTGCAACCAGCAAGGCATTGGCGTAATTGTTGCCCTCGAATATCTCCTTCTCAGGATTCCAGCGCAGCTTGTCCTCCACTTGGGCTGAGATCAGGCCGATCTGGGCGATAGTGAGGGCGCGGTGGCCTACCTCGATGGGCTCCAGGGGTTGGCGGCCTTCGCGTATGGCGGCGATGAGGTCGTTTTTATCCCAAAGAGTTTTTGAAAAATCGAGTTCTCCGGCCTCCGGCTCCAGAGTCGCGAGTTCCGGCTTGCTGGCGGTCATCTTTCCCGGATAGCCATCCACCTTGATCCAGGCCTCGCTTCCGAAGTAAGAGATGGAGGGCGTGCTGGTGGGGGTCTGCTCGCAGGTCAGCACCACACCGTTGGCATAACGGTAGCGGACCTTGAAGTTGATCATGGTGTTCCACAGGCTGACGGGAAACTCGCCCCGGCCCTCAACCTCGACCGGCCCCGAGTGCTCGCTATTGTTGGCCCACTGGGCCATATCGAAGTAGTGCGCGCCCCAGTTGGCGATCATGCCCTGGGCGTAGGTGGAGACGCGCATCCAGTTGGGCCTCCGGTCATGCTGCTTCACATCGTGCACGCGCTTCTCCGTATAGGGAACCGCGGCGGTGGGGCCGAGCCACATATCGTAGTTCAACTCCGGCGGCACCGGCATATCGGGCTGCACACCCACCGGGGGCGGGTCGAAGGGAAAAATAATTTCAATTTTTTCCAGCTTCCCGATGTGCCCGTTGCGCACCAGTTCGACGGCGTGGTTTTGCGGGCGGAGAGAACGGAACTCGCTGTCGTTGCGGGCCGTAACCCCGAAGCGCGCCACCGCGTCCGCCAGCAGCCTGCCCTGCTGCACGCTGAGGCTGATGGGCTTTTCCAGGGCAAAATGCTTTTTTGCCCTGGCCGCCGCAATTCCTATGGGAACATGCCAATGATCGGGCGTGCCGATCATCAGGGCGTCGATATCGGGATCGTCGATGATCTCCCGGAAGTCTTCCTTCGTCCGGCAACCGCTGTAGGAGGCCAGCCCCTCGCGCTTGGCATAGAACGCGTTCACATACGCCTGCGCTTCCCCCATCCGCCAGCTATCCACGTCGCAGACGGCCACCACCTGCACGCCGGGAACGGCCATCATCTGGGGTAGATTCGCTCCGAAGGCCTGCCGCCCGGTCCCGATGAAGCCCACGTTGATGCGATTGCTGGGCGCGTTGGCCCCCAATACGCTGGCAGAAACGATCCTCGGCGCCGCGATGGCGGACAGCGCGCATCCTGACTGAACCAGAAATTCCCTGCGATTGATGGTCATGGCTGCTCCAATACAGAGAAAGTCTAGTGCAGTATCCCCTCCGGGGCCAATGTTCCGATGGGGCGGGTTGACAATTGCGGTTTGCCGAATGAGTATGGCTTTTCAGGCTCTGCAACATCCATTTGGGAGGCAATATGAAAAACACCATAGCACGGCGCGATTTTCTGAAGACCGTAGGCGCAGGCGCATTGGCAGGCGCGGGGCTGGGCGCGGGATTGGGCACGGGAGCGCCGCTTGCCCATGCAGCCTCCGCGAACCTCAATGCGGACCTGCAAAAGAAGCCGCGGCTGCTGAGCAGTTGTTGCGCCTACTCCTACCGGGAACTGCTTACCACCGGCAAAATGACGCTCGAGGATTTCATCCTCAAGGCCGTTGAGCTGGGGCTGGACGCCGTGGATATGACGGTGTACTACCTCAAGTCTACCGATCCGGCCTACCTGGACAGCCTTCGCCACCTGGCTTATCAGAACGCCGTGCCCTTTTCAGGCGCCGCCTGCAACGCCAGCATGGTGAAGGCGGACGCGGCCAAGCGCGCTGATGTCCTGGTTCAGATCAAGAAGTGGGTGGATGTATCAGACCGGCTGGGAGCCTCGCATCTGAGAATCTTTGCCGGCGACCTGCCCTCCGGCGTGACCATGCAACAGGCCATTGACTGGTCAGTGGAGACCATGAAGGCGGGCTGCGATTACTCCGCGGAGAAGGGCATCACGCTGGGGCTGGAGGACCACGGCAACGTAACCAACAGCGCCAATGTATGCCTGGAGATCATGCAACGGGTGAATTCACCCTATGCCGGAATCAACCTGGACATTACGCACTTTATCCCCACCCCGGCCCAGGATGCCTACGCGCAGATTGCCGCGTGCATCCCCTACGCCACGGTTTCTCACATCCGGGATCAATGGGATGACGGCAAGCCCCTGGACATGGACCGCGTCTGGCGGCTTTATGCGGAGGCCGGCCACAAGGGCTATATGGCGGTGGAATACTCCCCTGAGGAAGAGGACGAGCCGGCCATTACGGGCGCGCCCAGGCTGATTGCCAAAACCAGGGAGCTATGCAGAAAATACTCCGGCGTTTGAACGGCGGCGGGCAGCAACCAGGCCTGGATGTTTGGCTTCTCCGCCGCCGGTAGTGGGTCAGATTGAAGGGCACGGGCTTCAGCCCATACATAAACTGAGCATAATGACTGCGGGCATTAGCCCCTGACGGTGGTTTTCTCAAACTGATCCACTACCCCGCCGCGGCCTAATGCCCCTTTGACATTCCGCGAATGTAGATCACCAGGTTCCACACCTCGTCGTCCTTGGCGCGGCTCTCGTCCTCGGGTGGCATCTTGCCCTTGCCCATGCGGATGGCGCTGAACAGCGCCTGGTCCGGCGTGGCGTCCAGCGCTTTCGGATCGGTCCAGTCCGGGAGTGTCAATTCCATGTCTTTAGCCAGGTCGGTCTTGCCATTTCCGTTGTCTCCATGGCACAACGCGCAGTCGCGCGCATAGAGACTTTTTGCCCGCTCCTGCGAGGCAGCGGTAGGTTTCACGGGATTGGTGGCGGCAGGGGTGGTGGGCGCGGCCTGTGGCGGCATGCGCCCCTGAGCGGGTGTGGGACCAGGCGTGATAGCGGCCCCAAACAGGATCAGGGCGGAAAGTACCAGTAAATACTTCAACATGGCAGACTCCCCAGTTGCAGGTGTCGCGAGCAGGCATCATGCAGCTGAATAGATTTCTGGCGAGAATTATAGCCCGAATGGACCGGTTTAAGCTCATGCGAACTTTTCAGCCACAGATTCCGGAACCAAACCCCTGCTCAGAACAGTCCCGGATTCCCCTACTGCACGGTGGCGTGCTTGAGCAGGCCCAGTTCCCCGGCCAGGCGTTCGAGTTTGGTGCGGGTGGCTGCCGGAGGCGGCACCAGGGGCAGCCGGACGTGGTCTGAGCACCGGCCCATCAGGTTGAGCACCGTCTTGACGGGGCAGGGGTTGGAGTCCCAGAAGTTGGCATCGAGCAGCCGTGCGTACTTGCGCTCCAGTTCGCGAGCCTCAATCCAGTTGTTGTTGAGGGCGGCGCGGATCATGCGGCCCATCTCCACCGGGATCTCATTGGAGGCCACGCTGATGAGCCCGTGGGCGCCTACGCCGATCGACCCCAGGGCCATGTTGTCGTCGCCACTGAAGATCTTGAAGCCGCTGGGCAGCATGTGCGCCAGCTCGGCGACCTGGGGCAGCTTGCCGCTGGACTCCTTAACGGCCTGAATGTTCTCAGCCGCCGCGGCCAGCCGGACCACGGTCTCGGGATCGAGGTTCACCCCCGTGCGTCCAGGAATGTTGTAGAGGGCCACCGGCAGCGGAGCAACCGTTTTGGCCAGGGCCAGAAAGTGCTGGAACTGTCCCTCCTGCGAGGGCTTGTTGTAGTAGGGATTGGCGGAAAGCACAGCGCTGACGCCGCGGATATGGGGCAGTTTCGCGGCCAGGCGCAGCAGCGTGCGCGTGGAGTTGTGGGTGCAGCCGGCCCACACCGGCACGCGCCCCGCCGCTGTCTCCGCCACCAGCGACACCGTATGCAACCATTCCTCTTCATCCAGAGTGGCCGCCTCGCCCGTCGAACCGCAGGCCACCAGAAAATCGATGCCGGAGTCGATCTGCCAGTTCACCAGCGCCCGCATCGCCTGTTCATCCAGAGGCCCATCCGCCTTGAATGGCGTAACGATAGCTGTACCGCAACCTGTAGTTTCCATAACAGATGAGTGTATACCGGGAGCTGAGGTCAGGGAACAGCGACTTCACAGGCGGGGATTGTTGCGGCCGGATTCCAGGTTACAGGCGGGACCCGTCCCTACATCTGGTCGCAGATTTCGCGGAAGTCCCAGACGCCGGATTTGCCGTTGAGCCACTCGGCGGCGCGGACGGCGCCCAGGGCGAAGCCGCGCCGCGAGTGGGCGTCGTGGCGGATTTCCAGGGTATCCACTTCGCTGCACGCGGTGACCATGTGCTCGCCCTTGGCGTCGCCGACGCGGTGGGAGGTGATCTCGATCTTGGCGCCGGGCTGGGCAGCTTCGATGATCTGCTTGAGGGTGATGGCGGTGCCGGAGGGGGCGTCGAGCTTGGAGACGTGGTGGGTCTCGGCGATGGAGAAGGTGTAGCCTTCCAGTTTCGCGAGGTCGGCGGTGAGGCGAAAGAGCTTTTGCACGCCCATGGAGAAGTTGGTTCCGTACAGCAGCGCGCTTCCGCGCTTTTGGGCGATGGACTTCATTTCTTCCAGGTGGGAGTACCAGCCGGTGGTGCCGACGACGATGCGGCCACCGAGGGCGAGGACGGCGCTTATGTTTTCTACCGCTGCTTCGGGAGCGGTGAAGTCGATGACCACGTCCACGCCGGCGAGATTGGGGGCGGTGAGGGCGGAGGCGTGCTCGTTTTCAGTGATGTCGAGCGCGCGCACCGAGTGGCCGCGTTCACGGGCAACCTCGGCGACCAGGCTGCCGGTTTTTCCCTTGCCTAAAACTAATATCTGCATGATGAACCTCGTGGAGGGTGATTTGGGTTCGTAGTTTCCCAGGTCTAAAAAACGAGACCTGGGGCACCCGGTTCCTTGTTACTAGCTTAAGAACAATCCGGGATGAGCTTTTACGGTTTCCCACCCTTTCACCAGAAAAAAGGCGAAAGGATGGGGCACGGAGCATTTTTGTTTGGCCGGCTTTTATGCCGGGGTTCAAACACCGGCCTGCTACTGCGTACCTACTTCACGGGTTTAGCGGCCGGTTTGCGGGCCTCGACGTCGAAGACGGTGGGGTCGGGATTCTTGAAGAAGGCGGCGTGGAGGGAGCGCACGGCTTCGTCGGCGTCGTCTTCTTCGATCATGAAGCTCATGTTGATCTCGCTGGCGCCCTGCGAGATCATGCGCACGTTGATGTGGCGGATGGCGGAGAAGACCTGGGCGGCGATGCCGCTCTGGCCGCGAATGTCCTCGCCCACCATGCAGACCAGCGCCTTGCGGCCTTCGTACTTTACGTCGGCCAGCTTGCTGAGGTCGGCGGCGATGGCGGGCAGGTTGTCGTTGGAGTCCACGGTGAGCGAGACCGAGACTTCGCTGGTGGAAACCATGTCCACGGCGCAGTGGTGCTTGTCGAAGACGGAGAAGATTTCCCTCATATAGCCGTGGGTCATCAGCATGCGGCTGGCCACCACGTCGATGATGCTGAGCCTCTTTTTGACGGCGATGGACTTGAAGGGGCTCTTGCAGTGCGGGGCCAGCGAGGTGATGCGCGTGCCCTCGCAGGCGGCGTTGCGGCTGTTGAGCACCAGGACGGGAATGTTCTTTTTGACGGCCGGCAGGATGGTGGCCGGGTGCAGCACCTTGGCGCCGAAGTAGGCCAGCTCGGCGGCTTCCTCAAAGCTGATGACCTTGACGCGCAGGGCGTCGGGGCAGACGCGGGGGTCGGCGGTCATGATGCCGTCCACGTCGGTCCAGATTTCGATGGCCTCGGCGGAGAGCGCGCCGCCGATGAGGGCGCCGGTGAAGTCGGAGCCGCCGCGGCCCAGGGTGGTGGTGATGCCGGCCTCGTTGGCGGCGATGAAGCCGCCCATGACCGGGACCTGGCCCTGGGCGGTGAGCGGGAGCAGTTTTTCCTGGGCGCGCTTGTCGATGAGGGCGTCCTGCGGGATGGCCTTCTGGAACTGGGAGTCGGTGATGACGATTTCGCGCGCGTCTACGTGGGCGGCGTCGATGCCGCGCTCGCGGAAGGCAGCGGTGACAATGTGGCTGGAGATGCGCTCGCCGTAGCTGACGATGAGGTCGGAGATGCGCGGAGTGAGTTCGAGAATGGCGGCCAGGCCGCGCAGGATTTCATCGAGCGAATCGAATTTCTCGTCGATCAGGGCCACCAGCGCGGCGCAGTCGGCGGAGTTATTGAGGAGGGCTGCGGCGGTGTCGCGATGGCGCACGCGGAGGCGCGAACTGATGGCCAGGGCGCCGGTGCGATCGCCGCTGCGAGGCTGCCGCGGCGGCGCGCAGCAACTGATCAGTCACTTTGGCCATGGCGCTGACCACAACTACAGGCTGTTTGCCCTGGGCCACGCGTCCGGCCACGATGGCCGCGGTACGAGCGATGGCCGCCTGGTCCTCGACCGACGTGCCGCCAAACTTCATGACTACCAGGCTCATGCGTGTCTTCCCATGGTTTGAAAACGCATCAGGCGCGCGCGGCAGCAGCCGCAACCGGTTCTCCACCCCAGCGACGAGGACCTGTCGCTGGGGACCCCGGTTCCAGCTTGCCCAGGCTGGCCAGCAATTCGGCGTTGAGGATGGCCGCGCCGGCGGCGCCGCGAATGGTGTTGTGCGAGAGCACGGTAAATTTCCAGTCCAGCACGTTGCAGGGACGCAGACGGCCCACGGTCACCGCCATGCCATTGCCGCGATTGCGGTCCAGGCGGGGCTGGGGACGATCGTTCTCGGGAGCCCACTGGACGGGCTGATCGGGGGCGCTGGGCAGATTCTGGCCGGCCAGGGGACGAAACTCCGCCCAGGCCGCCAGAATCTCCTCGCGCGTGGCCGGCCTGCCCAGCTTGTTGCCCAGCTTGATGGAGACGCTTTCGGTATGGCCGTCCTCAACCGCGACGCGGTTGCAGTGGGCGCTAATGCGCGCCGCCAGCGGCGTGACGGCATGGCCTTCGAGGCGGCCCAAAAGCTTGAGGGTTTCGGCCTCCATCTTCTCTTCTTCGCTGCCGATGTAGGGCACCACGTTGCCCAGGATGTCCATCGAGGACACGCCCGGATAGCCGGCTCCGGAGACGGCCTGCATGGTGGTCACAAAGATCTGCTCGATGCCGAAGCGCTCCTCGATGGGCTTCAATGCCATAACCAGGCCGATGGTGGAGCAGTTGGGGTTGGTAACCATGTAGCCGCCCGACTGCTGGCGCGAGGGCTGCTCCTCGATCAGGTGCAGGTGTTCTGCGTTGATCTCGGGAATGACCAGTGGTACGTTGGCGGCCATGCGGTAGGCGCTGGAGTTGGAGACCACGGCGCAACCGGCGTCGGCGAAGCGCGGCTCCAGTTCGCGGGCAATGGCGGCGTCGAGGGCGGCAAAGACGATTCTGGGCGCGCCTTCGGCGTCGGCGGGCGCTACCGTCATCCTGGCGATGCGTTCCGGCAGAGGCGTATCCAGCCGCCATTTGGCGGCCTCGCCATAGGTTTTGCCGCTGGACCGGTCGCTGGCCGCAAGCCAGGCTATCTCGAACCACGGATGGCGCTCAAGGAGCTGTATGAAGCGTTGGCCGACCATTCCGGTCGCGCCCAGGATGCCGATTGGATATCTGGTTTTCATGGTCATTAACACTCCAGTGTACAGGAGGATGGGCGCGAATTGAGCGCTTCCCTCTGTGATGGGGGAGCGCCGTGGAGCCGGACCCGCGATGCAGCCTCAGGCAAATCGCGCCAAATCCGAGGTTCCCGAATTTTGACTCCGATTAAGAAAATGCCTATTGAACCTTCGCTTCCCGGACGATGATTCACGCAGGAGCGCTCCCGATGAACCTGCGGCAGATGGCTGCGTGGGGCCAGTCCCATCCTTCAGACAAGAAGGAGGCCACGGCTCCGAACGCCGAGCGGTGGCTGACGCTGCTGGCGGAGGGAGCCTCGCTGAACGTACCCACCATCGACTTGGAAAGCTACAAGAAGTTTCGCGCCAACGTGAGCAAGCTGGCGTTACTGCTTCCTGACCGGCTGCCGGACAACGAGAAGCAGGAACTGCTGCGCACCATCCTTTCTGAGTTCGAGAGTTATCGCAAAAACTCTGATACGGCGCTGCGGGAGCGGCTCCTGGGCTGGCGGGGACTGGTGAAGACACTGCTTCACGAGCTGTTGACAAGCCTGGCCGCCGACGACAAATCCCCTGACGCGGCCGCGCTGGCGAAGGAGATCCCGCACCTGACGACGGCGGCGGAGATTCAGAAGTGGAGCGAAAATCTGGAGCAGTATTTGCACCCGCCCGACGCTCAAGGGCAGGCCCTGGGGCTGGCCTCGCTGAAGGCCGCGGATCGCTCCACGGCCAATGACAATGCGGCTGGATTGCGGGGCGGCGGCGCGGCTGTCGAGTACCTCAAAAAGATCATGGAACGCGGCGGCAAGGGCTATATTGCGCTCTTCCGGCTCAGTTGCCTGGAGGTGATCAGCCAGCGCTTTGGCCCCGAGGCGGTAGAGGATTGCCTGATGGCCGTCTCCGCTTTCCTCACCTCCAGCCTGCACAGCGACGACGCCATCTTCCACTGGAGCGACTCCTCGCTGCTGGTCATTCTGCAACCCAGGGCCAGCGAACAGATTCTCAACGCCGAGTTGAACCGGATCGTTTCACAAAATCGCGAAAGTAGCATCAAGGTCGAGGGGCGCACCATCATGCTGCGCACCCCGCTGGCATACGAACTGACCCCCATCAACCGGCTGCGCACCGCGGAGGACCTGTACCGGCTCTCGACGCAGCAAGAAGGTAAGTGGTGAGGCCCATGACAGAAAACCCTGCCCCCATGCCGCTGGCGGCAGCCGATGCCGCGCAGGACGCGATCGACGAACTGCCCCTGCCCTACATCGAGATGGACGCCGCGGGAATCATTACCCGCGCCAACCGCGCTGCGCTGGCCTTGTATCCCCGGGAACACGGTGAACTGATCGGCAGGATGGCCTGGGATCTGATGGCAACGGAGGAGAAGGAACCGAGCTGCGCGGCCTACCTCTCGATCATGGAGTCGGGCCAAGGTCCGCCGCCTGTTCTCCGCTCCATCTACGATCGTTCCGGCGAGTTCCGCATCTACGAAATGCATCGCAGCTTTATCCGCGACGCCGAGGGGCGGCCGGCCGGGATGCGCATGCTCTGCGTGGACGTGACGGCGGCGAAAAGAGCCCTGGAAGAGGCGCATCGCGCGCGCCTGTGGCTGCAGAGCATTCTTGAGTCGGCAGCCGATGCGGTCCTTGTGACTGACGCTTTGGGATTTATTCGTCTGGTCAACCCGGCCGCGCAAGCGCTCCTGGGCTGGAAGGCCCCGGAGTTGATCGGCAAGGCGATTGAAAAGGGATTGCCTCTGCTCAATGTCTCGGGCGGCACGAAAACTCTCGACTTTACCATGGCGCTGGAAAGCCCTTGCAAGGCAATTGCGTCCGTACTTGACCGGGAGCGCCGGGAATTGCGGGTGGAGATTACGACCTCGCCCATCCTGGACAAGGAAAGCGGCTTCACCACTGGAATGGTAAGCGTGCTGCGCAGAGTGGAGGAAACCGGCTAAGCCTACGCCATCGCCGCCAGCATGAAAAAACTAGAGGCTGGAAGCTAGCAGCTAGAGGCTACTTCTTTGCTTTGCCGGCGCCGCGTCCGCCCAGCAGTCCTTCCAGCTCTTCCTTGAACTCGCGCACGTCCTTAAAGTCCCGGTAAACGGAAGCGAAGCGGATGTAGGCGACGGTATCCAGGCCCTTGAGATGCTCCATGATCAGTTCGCCGACTTCGCGGGTGGTGCGCTCGCGCTCCGGAGCATCGACGAGAAAGGTCTCCGCGGCGTTGACGATGGCCTCCAGCTTGCCGGCGGGGACGGGCCTTTTTTCGCAGGCGCGGAGCAGGCCGCTGAGCACCTTCTGGCGGTCGAAGCGTTCGCGGCGGCCGTCTTTCTTGACCACCATGTAGGGAATCTCATCAATCCGTTCATAGGTCGTGAAGCGGCGATTACACTTCTCGCACTCGCGCCGGCGGCGGATGGAGTCGGCCTCTTTACTCTCCCGCGAGTCGACCACCCGGTCCTGCCCGAAACCGCAATATGGACACTTCATGCTTAGGGAGATTTTAGCTCAGTTGTCAGTGGACAGTGATCAGGGGACGGGAAACACACAGCCCAATATGCAGCTTCGCAGGCTGGATCAAGGAACAGGGCGTGCAGGGTCCTGCCGGAGAGCGTATTCAGCTCAGAAACTCGGCAATCGCGCCGACCACAGTTTGCTGCTCGTCTTCGCGCAGTTCGGGAAAGATGGGCAGGGCCAGGACTTCTCCAGCGGCGCGTTCGGCCTGGGGGAAGCTGCCTTCGGCATAGCCCAGACCCTGGAGAGCTTTCTGCAAGTGCAGCGGAACAGGGTAGAAGATCTCCGAGCCGATCTTGCGCGCGGTGAGGAAGGCGCGGAGCTGGTCGCGGCGGGGCGCCCGGATCACGTACTGGTGCCAGACGTGGCGGCTGCCGGGAACCTCGTGAGGCAGGACGACGCCGTGGCTGGGAAATGGACCGGCTTCGGCCAGTCCTGCCGCGTGAAATAACGCATGGTAGCGCCTGGCCGCGGTGTGGCGGGCATGGTTCCAGGCGGCGATGTACTTGAGCTTGACGTTGAGGATGGCGCCCTGAAAGCCGTCCATGCGCGCGTTCCAGCCCAGCTCGTCGTGGTAGTAGCGGCGGCGCATGCCGTGCTGGCGCAGCATCTTTACCCGCTCGGCCAGTTCATCGGAGTTGGTGGTGACCATGCCCGCGTCGCCGGCGGCGCTGAGATTCTTGGTGGGATAAAAGCTGAAGGCGGCAATCTCACCAAGGGCGCCGGCCTTTACGCCGTCCCAATCGGCGCCCCAGGCCTGGGCGGCGTCTTCAACGAGCTTTATCCCATACGCTTCTCCAAGACGCGAAAAGGCACGCCAATTGGCGCATTGGCCGTAGAGATGAACGGGCAGGATGGCGCGTACGGCTGCGCCGCTCGGTCCTTTGAGAACCGTTTCTACGGCAGAAGGGTCCAGGTTGAAGGTAGCGGGCTCAATGTCGGCCAGCACCGGGGTGGCGCCGGCGCGAAGGATGGAACTGACCGCGGCGAAAAAACTGAAGGGGGTGGTTACAACGGCCATGCCGGAGCCTATGCCGGCGGCGGCCAGGGATAGCCACAGGGCATCTGTGCCCGAGGAGCAGCCCACGGCGTGGGTCACGCCCAGTTGCGCGGCTGCGGCCTTTTCGAAGGCGGCTACCGGCTCGCCTAGGATGAACTGCTGCGTCTCAAACACATGGTCCACCGCATCCAGCAGTTCCCGGTGTAGCGGGCTGTACTGGCGCCTGAGATCCAGCATGGGTACCGGTTGGGAGGTTGCAGCGGTACTCCGCGGAGGGGTTGGAGAGTCTTTCACCCGACCATGTTAACAGCCGCGCAGGGCGTGGCGTCCCGCCGCGGGAGGGCGCAATCTTCCCCCGGGCAGGAGTCTTGCGGCGGGTTAGAGTTGAAAAGGTTGCTAATTCGCGGTAATGTTGTCAGATTGCGGGACCAGCCGGTTCCGGGGCTTCCGGAGCCGCGCTTGTCCAATTTATTTCTTCGCGCACGTGCAGTTTGGTGGCATTCAAACCCATAAGAAGAAGACAGGAGATCGGCAAATGGAGAACAAGCCGGCACAAAACATTCAGGACACATTTCTGAACACCATCCGCAAAGACAAGACCCCGATAACGATTTATCTTGTCAGCGGCGTAAAACTGACCGGAAAGATCCGGTCCTTTGACAAGTATTCCGTGCTGCTGGAAAACAATAGCCAGGAGCAGTTGATTTTCAAACACGCCATTTCGACCGTGGTCAGCAACCGGAGTGTGCTGCATACCGACCATCGTACGGCTGCGATGTCAATGGGCATCGGTACGGCTACAGTAGCCGTGCCAGCGGCGTCTCCGATAACTGCGGAGCAGTGAGAACAGCCGGGGAGCGGTCTCGATTGGCAGTTGAGGAGAGCAGGACTGGCGGCGCCGGTGGAAGGCCGGAGCGCGCGGTCCTGGTGGGAGTGGACCTGGGGGTCCGTTTACGCGGCAACCGTGCCGTCGTGGCGGGCGCGCGGCAGGCTCATGTGTGTCTGGATGAGCAGGCGCCGGAAGCTGCCGCGTCGCAAGCTTTTCCCTCCAGCAGAGCCGCCTGGGTCTTGCCCGGCCTGGACGCGGAAGAATCTCTAACCGAGTTTCGTGAGCTGGTATGGAGCGCGGGCGGTCAGGTGGCTGCCGAGTTGCTGCAGCGTCGTCCCCGGCCCGATCCGGCTACGCTGGTCGGCTCCGGCAAGGTGGAGGAGATTGCCGCGGTAGTCGCTTCCACCCAGGCCGATCTGGTTTTGTTCGACCATGACCTCACGCCCACGCAACTGCGCAACCTTGAGGCAGCGCTGACAGTCCGTGTACTGGACCGCACCCAACTCATTTTGGACATTTTTGCCCGCCACGCTCGCTCCCGCGAAGGGCAGTTGCAGGTGGAGTTGGCGCAGCTTGAGTACATGCTGCCCCGGCTCACCGGCAAAGGCAAGGCCATGTCGCAGTTGGGCGGAGGCATCGGCACGCGCGGTCCCGGCGAAACCCAACTGGAAACCGACCGGCGCCGGATTCAACGCCGCATCGACCAGTTGAAGCTGGATCTGGACGCGGTGCGCCGGGTGCGCAGCCAGCAGCGCCAGCGCCGCGAGGCGGTTCCCGTGCCCACGGTGGCCCTGGTGGGTTACACCAACGCCGGCAAGAGCACGCTTTTCAACTGCCTCACCGGCGCACAGGTACTGCAATCGCCGCGCATGTTCGCCACCCTGGACCCCAAGCTGCGTGCCATCGAGTTGCCCAGCCGGCGCCGGGTGTTGCTATTCGACACGGTGGGCTTTATCCGCAACCTGCCGCACACGCTGGTCACCAGCTTCCGCGCCACGCTGGAAGAGGTGGCGCAGGCCGAGGTGCTGCTGCATGTGAGGGACGCCGCGTCCACGTATGGAGAAGAACAGAAGTCGCAGGTGGAAAAGGTTCTCGATGAGCTGGATGCCCTGGGCAAGCCGCGCATCGAGGTGCTGAACAAGATCGACCTGCTGGGGGAGCACGAGCGCCGGAGCCTCCAGGCTCGCGGCCAGGTGGCCGTCTCGGCGCGCACCGGGGAGGGAATGGACGCCTTGCTCGCGGCCATCGACCAGGTTTTGCACTCTGATCCGGTGATCGACGCGGAGCTGAGGGTTCCGCAACAGGAGGGCGCGGCGTTGGCGGCCATCGAGGCGGGGATGGTGGTGCACACGAGGGAGTACGAGGGTAACCTAGTGCGGCTGGCGGTAAGTGGACCGGCGTCGCTGCTGGGACGGCTGCGCAAGTACCGGCTGCGGCAAGATTAAGCGGTTTTTCATCAAAGCGCGTTGCCGGGGCGGCTATGATGGGCTTTTCCTGCTGTCACGGTTTCGCTTCATACCCGTGGCAGATCATTTCCTCAATCCGGAAGGAGACCCAGTGAATCCCGTTGGCAATAGCGCCGGCCGCGCCATCACCACCCTTTCCAGCCGCGAGGTCTATCGCAACCACTGGATGCGGCTCAGGGAGGACGAGATTCTTCGCTCCAACGGCGAAAAGGGCGTCTATGGCGTGGTGGAGAAGAACGATGCGGCCATCATCCTACCCATCGACCGGGGCCAGCGTGTGGCTGGTGGAGCAGTTCCGCTACACCATCCAGGAGCGCACGCTGGAACTGCCCCAGGGCGGCTGGGAGATGGATGTGGAAGATCCGGAGGAGCTGGCGCGCGGCGAACTGAAGGAGGAAATGGGTCTGAACGCCGGGCAGATGACCTGCCTGGGAACCCTGTGGGTCGCCTACGGATTCTGCCGGCAGAGGCAGCATGTTTTTCTGGCCACTGGGTTGACGCCCACCGAAACCGAACGCGACGCCGAGGAGCACGACCTGGCGGTACGCTGCGTTCCCGTCGGGGAGTTCGAGGAGATGATGCTCAGCGGCCAAATCCGCGATAACTGCACAATGGCGGCGTGGGGGCTATATCTGCTGTGGAAGTCGCGGCAGGGATGAGGGATGCCGGCGCCTCTTCCGGCGGCTATAGCAATTTCAGGGTTACTGTCATGGGGGCCGATGAACTCAAGTGGCTTTTCCCTCAAGAAAAAGCCTCCCCACTGGACCTTCGCTATCGCACGTTAACCCTGAATTTGTCCTACGCATGGAAATGCGCGCATCCGGAATTTTTCATTTTCTTCCGTTTCCAACTTTTTTGTTTTTCATCTGGGCTTGAGCAAGCTCGAGATTTTGTCTTGCTTCAGAATAAGTTGGATCAATCTGTATCGCTTCGCTGAACTGCTCTACCGCCTTTTCATCATCTCCCAGTTGAAACAGGGCCACGGCCAGGTCATTATGCGCATGGGCGTCTTCAGGGTCGTAGCGCAGCGCCTGGGTAAACTCCTCTACAGCTTCGGGAAGCCGATGCGTCTGCGTCAGGATCCAGCCGATATTGGAATGGGCCGTTGCTTGATCGGGTTTGATGGCCAGGGAACGCCGGAATTCCTTTATCGCATCCTCTTTCAATCCCTGCTGGCCCAAGATAATGCCTAATTTGTTATGCGCAGTGTAGTCATCCGGATCGATGGCAATCACCTGGCGGCATTCCTGGGCCGCCTCGTCAAGTTTTCCCTGCGCCTGCAGAGCATTGGCAAGATTCAGCCGCGCGGTTACAAAATCCGGCTGCACGGCGATCGCCTGTCTGCTATACGTTTCCCCTTCCTTCGGCCTGCCCATCAAAAAATCCCAGAGCGCCATGTTAGAGAGAATATCGGGGTCGTCGGGAGCAATACGCAATGCCTGTTTCAGGCGTTGCCCCGCTAGCGGCAGATTGCTTTGATCATGGGTTTGCATCGCCATCTGCATCACGCAATAGGCCGAGTTGAAAAGAGCCTGAGGCACGGTGGGGTTATAGTCCAACGCGCGCTCCAGATACGTTTGCGCCTCGGCATATTTTTCCTGCCTCACGTACGCCACGCCCAGGCCTAAATTGGGAACTAATCCGCGCGGATCAACCTTGAGCACGTGACTGAAAAGCGTCACCGAATCCTTCCACACCTTTACCTGCGCATAGGTCATTACGGCGCACGCCGCTACGACCACTACCGCAAGCATTTGAGTTACGAACTTGATCTTCGGGAATTTGACTACTGCATCGCCGGCCAGCCAGACAACGGCGATGAACAGGCCGATAAAGGGCAGATAAGTGTAACGCTCGGCCATGGCCTGTTCTCCAACCTGTACAATGCCGATCACTGGAACCAATGTACCCAGGAACCACAGCCAGCCCATGAGGCAATAAGGCCTCGTTTCCCGGATACGCCAGCAGACTGCGGTTACCAGGACGAGCGCAATGGCAGATAATAACGCCAAGCCCATAATGTTATTTAAGTCATAGTAATAATAGGCCCTGAGCGGATGGGGCCAGAACATGATGCCTATGTAGCGGCAGTAACTGATGACCGCGTTGCAGAGTCTCTGCCACAAAGGCAGGGATTGCAGCTCAGCTACCGCTCCGCCGGCCCGCTGCGCAATAAAGGTGATGACGCTGGAGATAGCCGCCATCAGGAAAAACAGCCATTTCTCAACGCATAACTTCCAAAAAGAAGAAAACCAATGCGCGCGCATTTCCGGGGTTAATGTTATTCTGCGCAACGGCCAGTAATCAAGCAACAGCAGGGTAAACGGAAATGTGACGGCCATGGGTTTCGACATCAGGCCGCAGGCAAAGCAAATAACGACGCATGCGTACCGTTTCCAGGATGGGTTGCGAACATACCATGCATAAGCAAGCAGCGCGGCGAAACAGAAAAACGTGCATAGAACATCCTTGCGTTCGGCAACCCAGGCAACCGATTCGACGTGCGCGGGGTGCAACGCAAACAGAAATGCCACCATTGCGGAACGCCACAAATAACCGGTCATATATAAGAACAATAGGAAAAGTAGGATTGCATTGGCAGTGTGCAGACACACATTAGTGATATGGTATCCGCCGGGATTCTTTCCATAAAGTTTCCAGTCCGTCATGTAGGAAATCCACGTCAGCGGGTGCCAGTTTGAATAATCAAAGGTTGTAAACGCCCACTCCATGCTATGCATGGTCAACCCCTGCTGTACCTGCCGGTTCTCCATGACATAGTAGTTATCGTCGTAAGTAACGAAATCGTCGCCCCGCACACCGCGGAAGGCAAGGACGGTAACCACCGCAAGAACGACGCACACAGTGGCAATTTGCCACGGCTTATGGATTGCGGGAGCAGTGGGAACAGTCTTCCCAGCCGGCGCCTCTGGCTGTCGCTGGCTTCGGGATTTGCGCTGTCGCGATTTACTTGCCATAACTGCTAAACTCCGGCTTCACTCGGGCGGAGCAAGGCTACCCAGCCCGCACATTTATTTTCTTCCCTTATCAACCTGATTGTTTTTCAACTGGGCTTGACCAAGAGCAAGATTCCGCTTGGCTTCGGCATAGTCCGGATCGATCCGTATTGCGTCGTTGAACTGTTCGACCGCTTTTTCATGATCCCCCAGTTGAAACAGGATCACGCCGAGGCCATTATGCGCATGAGCGTCCTGGGGGGCAAATTGCAACGCCTGGGTAAATTCCTCTTCCGCTTCGGGGAGCCGATGCGTTAGCGTAAAAATCCAGCCCATGTTGGAATGGGCCGTGGCCTGATCGGGTTTAATGGCCAGAGATTGCCGGAATTCCTTAAGCGCTTCCTGCGTCAATCCCTGCTTGCCCAAAACAATGCCTAATTCATTATGCGCAACATAGTTATCCGGATTGATGGCAAGCGCCTGGCGGTACTCTTTAGCCGCGTCGTCTAGTTTACCCTGCGCCTCGAGAGCATCGGCATGATTCAGCAGCGTAGTTACAAAATCCGGCTGGTCCGTTCTTTTGAATATAAGGATGGCCGAGCCCGACTGTAACTTATAGGTTCCGAAATCGCCCCACCGGTATTCGGTGTGATCGGCTGAAATAACGTCGGCCACCCCGACTACTTGTTGGTACCGTTGCGGTTGGTAAGCGTCCCACCATTCGAAAAGTGCTGTGGGAGAGTCAGGCCGCCGCAGCCAGGACGTTTGACCCGTCACATAAACTACGTAATCCGGCTGGGATGTTTCGATATCGTGTATGAGTTCTTTTTGCATGGTTAACGCGTAGGGCTGGTTTTCAACCAAGCCGTACATATAGATATGGCCTGAGACGGAGTGCCGGTGCGCATAGAAAGGAATTTCGGGTTCTGATCCGAGTACAGCGATGCGGGAGTCTTTGCCCAAATGGGTACGAATATAGTTGCCGATCTGTACGGCTTCAGGAAAGGGGTTTTGTCCATACATAGCTCGTGACATTTCCAATGGGCTCATTTGAAACAGAAACGCCTGTTGCTGCTCAACTGACCATATCAACGCCGCGGCATACACACCATACGCCAGCCAGGAAGCCTGCGGCCATTGTTTCCCTACAGTGCCCATGGCGGCTCCGGCCAGCAAAGCGATGGCCGGCAACATGAGAATGTAATAGTGCTCGCGAAAGTAAAGGCCGGGGCAGATAGCCAGAAAGGAGAAGACCAGAAAACTGAAAGCGAAAACCGCAACCATGCGATCCTCTTTCCTCCACCAGATCAGTACCAGCCCGGCCAGGGCTATGATCCAAATCGCAAGGTTCGGCCCCACCACACCGGGGAAGGTTAAATGGATCATGATGATCCCAATAGAAACCGTCACTTCCTGCGCGTATTCGCGCGCATACATGAATGTCCAGAACCAGAATTTGTCGAATACCCCGGCCCACCACAGCGCCAGGCCGGTCAGTATCAGTGGTATTGACACTCCACAGAGAAATGTTGCCTGGCCTTTTACGGTAGAGAGCCAGCCGTCGCGGCGTTGGGCCAAATGAACCCAAACCAGATACAGCATGGCGAAGATCACGAACAAGGCGCCATGCTGCTTCATCAGTACGGCAACCCCGTAGAGCACTCCGCTCAAAAGCAGTGTTGACCATCGCTGGCTATCGATCGCGCGCAGCAGCAGTAATGTTCCGCCCAGCGCCGCCAGCACAACAAAATGGGTGGCATGAGCCTGGCTTCCGAATACGCCCTGTCCAAGCGAAAGCAGCGCATACGCCGCGGAAGCCGCCACACCGGCCGCAGGCGTGAACAGGCGCTTGCCCAGCAGATACATCAGCACAATGGTCGCGGCGTTTACCAGGATGAGGCCCAGGTGGATACCGGTGATGGTTTGTCCAAACACCGCCATGATCACGGCGTAGGCCGCATCAACGCCCGGAAATTTCATACTGTAGGCAAGTTTGTACGGAGGAATCCCTTGCAGCATGAGGCTGGCCGGTATAGGCGTACTCTCCCTCATCCCGTTCTAAAGGTATCCCCAATAACCGGATACGAACGGCGACCGCGCACACGACAGTAAGCGCAACCAGTATCCATGGCAGTAGCCGGGAGCGCCCGCCGGCTCTTGAATCCACCGCCTGAGCTGCCGGACCCTTGGCGGTTGTCCGTCTTCTTCTGGATTTGGATTTGCTCACGGCACTGCCCTCCGCGCATGGCACTGGATGATGGTATGCACAGCCGTGGGAAGTGGCTGGGCGGTTCTCTAATACTCAATACTCTACAGCAGCCTTGAGAAACCGTATCCGGCAGCTTTGCTGGCGGCGGTGCTGCGCTATCCGCGCTCCTCGATGGGAATGTACGGCGAGGGGTAGGGAGGACCGATGTACTCGGCGCGAGGACGGATGAGGCGATTGTCGTCCAGCTGCTCGATGACGTGGGCGGTCCATCCGGCGATGCGGCTGATGGCGAAGATGGGAGTGTAAAGATCGATGTCGATGCCCAGGGTGGCGTAGGTGGAGGCGGAGTAGAAATCTACATTGGCGTTGAGCTTCTTGTCGGCGTTGATGTAGAGCTCGATGGCGCGCGACATCTCAAACCACTTGGGCGCGCCGGCGTCTTTGCCGAGCTGCTCGCTCATCTTGCGCAGGTGGGTGGCGCGGGGGTCCTCGGTCTTGTAGACGCGGTGGCCGAAGCCGGAGATCTTCTGCCTGGCGGCCAGCATGCCTTTGACGTACTCGACCGGATCGGCGCCGGCCTTGTCGATTTCGTAGAGCATGCGCATGACGCCTTCATTGGCGCCGCCGTGCAGCGGGCCTTTGAGCGCGCCGATGGCGCCGGTGATGGCGGAGTGGACGTCGGCCAGGGTGGCGGCGATAACGCGGGCGGCGAAGGTGGAGGCGTTCAGCTCGTGTTCGGCGTGCAGAACCAGCGCGATGTCCAGCGTGCGGGTAGCCGTTTCAGAGGGCTTGACCCCGTTCAACATCCACAGAAAGTTGGCGGCGTGCGAGAGCGAGCGGTCGGGCGGCACAATCTCGTTGCCCTTGCGCAGCCGGTCGTAAATGGCCACCAGCATGGCGATCTGCGCGGTCAGGTTGTAGCTCTTGCGCACGTTGGCGTCGTGGGAGTTGTCCTTTTCATCGGCATCGTAAAAGCTGAGCGCGGAGACCGCGGTGCGCAGCACCTCCATGGGCGTAGCCGAGGTGGGAAAGTTGCGCAGCATGTCGATAATGTGATGGTCGAGCGAGCGGGCCAGCGACAGTTGCGCCTGGAACTCGCGCAGCTCGAGATGGTTGGGGAGGATGCCGTTCCAGAGCAGGTAAGTAGTCTCTTCGAAGGTCGATTTCACGGCCAGCTCGTGAATGTCGATACCCCGGTAGGAGAGCACGCCCGCTTCTCCGTCGATCCAGCAGATGCCGGAGTTCGCAGCGACAACTCCTTCCAGACCTTTGCCTGCGACAGCGGTCGACATAGCCTTCGAAATCTCCCTCTTGCGATGCTTTTCCGGGCGGCTGAGGCGGGTGTCCCGCCCCTGACAGGGGCCGGACGCCTGAATTTGCAGTAAAGATGTTTATATCGCAGCCGTTGCATGGTTGTCACGGAGTGCGGGACGGCGAGGGCGCTGAAACGGGTCAGAAGAGTGGACCCCGGGCCGGGCGCCCTTCGGATACGGCTTTCGGCCCGGAGAGGGCAACTTTTCGAGCACAGGCCGGATTCTTTCGATATTCTGTATACTCCCCCGGAGACGCGGAATCGCCGTAGTCGATTTGGGGGGCTGGAACTGAAGCCAGGATAGGGGAAGTTCCAGAAAGCGGATAAAATCTTCCCAACAGCGTCTAACGGAACAGTGTGGCGCCAACCGCCTGAGAAGTGTTCTCAGGCCCAAGTGAGCGGTTTGCGAGAACGGACCGCCGAAGAAAGGTAAACACATGAGTGATGTTGACAAGACTGGCAATACCGACAATATTCCCAGAAACTACTCCGGCGCACTGCTGGCGGCAATCGCGGTGGCGCTGTTGGCCGCGTTTGCCGGCCTAATCTGGAGTTTCGTGCTCAGCAGCCGCCTGTCCAGCCAGCAAAATGAGCTGGCCGACGCCAAGCAGCAGAACGTAAATATGCAGGCCGAGTTGCGCGAGACCGACGCCCGGCTGAAGGTAGCCACCGAGGAGCTGGGCAACTCGCTGGGGTTGACGCAGAAGCAGATGGACGCCAAGGCCCAGGAGATCCTGCAGCGCGAACAGGCCGACGCCCAAAGGCTGGCGAGCGCCCAGAAGAAGACCGCGCAGCAGGTAACCGAAGTATCCAGCGCGGTCACCAGCGTGCAAACCGACGTAGGCGGAGTGAAGACAGACGTGGCCAAGACGCAGAGCGACCTGGCCAGCGCCATCGCCCAGTTGACCTCGATGAAGGGGGATATAAGCGACCACAGCAGCCTCATCGCCCGCAATCACGATGAGCTGGAAGTCCTGAAGCACAAGGGCGACCGCACCTACTACGAGTTCACCCTGACCAAGGGCCAGAAGAAGCCGGTGGGGACCATCAGCCTGGAGTTGAAGAAGGCTGACGGCAAGAAGAGCCGCTTCACGCTGGAGGTGTACTCCGACGACAAGCAGTACGAGAAAAAGGACAGGAACGTAAACGAGCCGTTGCAGTTTTACAGCGGCAAGAACCCGCTTCTCTTCGAGGTTGTGGTGAACACGGTGAACTCAAAGAATCAAGTGAGCGGGTATTTGGCGGTGCCCACCAGCGCGCCGGCTCCGCCTACTGTTCAATAATCGCGGTGTGGGGCGCGAGCACCACGCTGGGCTGGTAGCTGAAGGCGAAGGTGAAGTTCAGATCCTTGCGCGCGTCCCACTCCTCTTTTGTGAGCTTGAAGGCTGATACGATGGTTCCCTCCACCGTCTGGCCGGGGTCGATGGTGGCCTGCAGAGAGAGCGCAGGGCCGTGCGGCACGGGCATGGATGGATAGGCGAGAAATACCCGGTCGTAATCGGCCGCGCTGGCCGCATAGCTGGAGCGAAGGCCGTCTTCCATCTTGGCATTGGCCATGGCATTGCGCAGGAAGAGCGGCTGCTTGCTCTGGTTATGCAGCTTGACCAGGGCAAAAACAAATACCTGGTCGTAGCTCTCCCGGGGCATGGGGGCGCCGTTGGCGTCGAACCCCGAGGTTACGGTGTGCTGCGGGTGGGCCCATACCTGCTCGATTTCTCCCGTGGCCAGGGGCGGCTTTATCCCGGCAATGAAGTAGATAGCAACGGCGGCGGTAACGATCACGGCGGCAGCGATCCCGGCCAGGACCAGATGGCTGGAGCCTTTGGTAAGTTCCTCGCCAAGGGCGGCATCGTCGATTTCTTCCTGAGAATCCTGATGAAGTAGACTCATCGCGACCTTATCTTAGCGTCTCCAACGCAAAGTGGACTATTAAAACGTGCGTGCTATTGCGGAATAGTACCCAAATTTGCACTAAAAATGGTGCCTTTTGTACCGTTTCACGGCCGGGGCCGTAGCGCGGCGAGAAACTCCTCCGCTCCCAGCGTGTTCAGCACATCTTCAGGGCCTAGCCAGGCGCGGCGAAGCTGGCGGAGGCCGTAGTCCATCTTTCCCAAGTTGCGGCTCATGTGGGAGTCGCTGCCGACCACGATGCGGCAGCCGAGTTCCTTGGCCAAACGTAGGTCGCGTTCGTTGAGATCGAGGCGCTCGGGGGCGGCGTTGTGTTCGACGGCCACGCCCAGTTCGGCGGCGCGGCGCAGCACGGAGCCCATATCCAGGGCAAAGGGTTCGCGGCGCAGCAGCAGGCGGCCGGTGGGATGGCCCAGAACTCGCACATAAGGGTTCTCCATGGCCCGCAGCACGCGGGCGGTCATCTCCTCGCGGGGCTGCTCGAAGCGGGTATGCACGCTGGCGATCACCACCTCCATCTGCGCCAGCACGTCGTCTTCCAGGTCCAGGGCGCCGTCGGCCAGAATGTCCACCTCGATGCCGCTGAAGACGCGAATGCGGCCCTCCATGCGGCGGTCCACTTCGCGGATGCGCTGGATTTGCTCGAGGGCGCGCTGGCTGTCCAGGCCGTTGGTCATGGCCAGGTTTTTGGAGTGGTCGGTGATGGCGATGTACTGGTAGCCGCAGGCCAGGGCGGCCTCGGCCATCTCCAGGATGGTGTTGTGCCCGTCGCTCCAGTCGGTGTGCATGTGCAGGTCGCCGCGCAGGTCAGGCAGTTCGATGAGCCGGGGCAGGGCGTGGCGGGCAGCGGCCTCGATTTCGCCCAGGTTCTCGCGCAGCTCGGGAGGAATCCAGTCCATGCCCAGGGCGGCGTAAATCTCCTGCTCGCTGGCCGCGGCGACGGTGGAGTTGTCGTCCAGGCGGGCCAGCGCCCACTCGCTCAGCGTATAGCCCATTTTGAGGGCGCGCTGGCGCAGCGCCACATTGTGCGCTTTGGAGCCGGTAAAGTACTGCAGCGCGGCGCCATAGGAGGCGGAAGGAAGCAGGCGCACGTCCACCTGCAGGCCGCCGTCAAGATGGAAGCTCACCTTGTTCTCGCCCTTGGCGGTGATGTCGTGGATGCCGGGGTAGGCGGCTACATACTCGACGGCATCAGTGGTATGCTCGGGGGCGCAGGCGGGACCGGTGGCCAGCAGGTCGAGGTCGCCGACGGTTTCCCGGCCGCGGCGCAGAGAACCGGCGGGAGTCACCTTCGCGATACCGGTAAAGGCCAACAGATAATCGGCAATGCGCCGGGCGGCTTCTTCGGCTACGTCAATGCGGAAGCGGCCGGCGCTGCGGCGATAATCGTCGATGCCTTTGCGCAGCTTTTCGATCTGCTTCTGTCCCATGCGGGGCAACCCGGCCAGGCGGCCCGCTTCAATGGCCTCGGCGAGCTGGTCGATGGTGGCGATTTTGGCCGCGTCCCACAACAGGGCGACGGTTTTGGGGCCCATGCCGGGCAGCTTCAGGAGTTCCAGAACGCCGGCGCCATACCTGGCCAGCAGCTCCTCGCGCAAGGGCAGCGTGCCGGTGGCGGCGATAGCCTGCAGGTTGGCGGCCATGCCTTTGCCGATGCCGGGAATCTCCAGCAGGCGGGTGGTATCGGGCGCCGCGGCCGCCAGGTCCATGGTGGTTTGTTCGGCGGCCTCGGCGGCGCGGCGATAGCTGCGGATGCGGAAGCTGTCGCCGCCGTCGATCTCCAGCAGATCGGCGGTCTCGGCCAGCAGGCGCGCCATGGTGGGGTTGTCCATTGCGTGAGCCTCCGCAGACAGTATCAAACAAATAGGTCAGGGAACGGCGGGTGGGCGGGTTCGGTGCTGCCTGAGTAGGCAATCCCCTGAAAGCAGGTTAATGGGCTGAAACAATCATTGTGATAATTGGCAGAGATTGGGGCGCACTTTTAGCGCACCACCTGGCGGTGGTCTTGCTCTTACGCCCGGTCTTACGCGCCGCTAGGCTGCGGTATTACTGGCGGTGTGGGCGGCGTCCTTAAGCGGATCACTGCATCCGCCTGGGGACCTTTCTGACCTTGGACGATGTCGAACTCCACGTCATCGCCCTCTTTCAGCGTTTTGTATCCGTCCAACTGAATCGATGAGTAGTGGACGAATACATCCGGCCCGTCTTCACGTCCGATGAATCCGTAGCCCTTGGCGTTGTTGAACCACTTGACCTTCCCTTTGTACTGAGCCACAGGCTCCTTCTTTCTTTGGGTCTTGCGGGGATCCGGTGAGCGAGGGGAATCGCCCACCGATACTATTATGACGAGAAAACGGGGAGAAAGTTGATTTACTTTCTTTCCCTGCGCTCCACAAAGTGAGACGGGCCGGCGTATGGGAACCGGCCCGTAACGGGAAATCATGGGGAATCATGCAGATACGGCGGGCGCTACTTCTTGTGCTTGCCGCCCGCCTGCCGCGCATAGAGGAGAACGCTGGTGACGGTCTTGCCGTCCAGAATCGCGCCCTTGTCGATCATTTTGATCAGATCGGAGAGTTTAACCAGGCGGAATTCGATCTTTTCGTCGGCCTCCGGGTGGGCATTGCCCGTCTGCAGGCCTTCGGCTACGAAAACCTTCATGGCCTCGCCCAGGAAGCCGGGGCTGGGGTAGTAGTCGGCCAGCGTCTTCCACTTCTTGGCGCGGTAGCCGGTCTCCTCTTCCAGTTCGCGCTGGGCGCCGGCCAGGGCCTCCTCGCCGGGATTCAGCTTGCCGGCCGGCAGTTCCCATAGAAACTGCTGGGCGGCATGACGGTACTGGTGCTCCACGACGATCCAGGGATTTTTCTTGCTTTTGGAGCTGTCGATGGCCAGGATGACCACGCTGCCGTGGTGGCGGACGACGTCGCGCGTAACTTCCCTGCCGCCGGGTTCGATCAGACGATCGCGCAGCACCCTGAAGAGCGACCCCTCGAAGACCACCTCGGAGTTGAGCAGCTGCTCTTTCTCCGCTGATTCCGCCAATTTGGACACCTTGAGCGACTTTAGCGCCTTGGATGCCTTCTTTCCCTTCTTCTGGGCTTTTGCCGGCTTGGGTTTGGCTTCTTTTTTCGCCTTGGATTTGGCGGCTTTGGCTTTCTTTGCCTGGGCGGCCTTCGCCGCCTTCTTCTTCTTGGGCATTTCGATCTTCCTCCTCAATGCACAGCTAGGAAAAGTATACGCACAGTTTTGCGGTTTCCTGAGCGGAAAACGCGTCGTGCATCGCTTCCGGCCGGCGTGGCATCCTTAACAGAGCCGGATTTCGCTTGTGCGCATAGAGTTCCCAGGGGCAAACGAGCCGCAAGCGATGGCCGAAAGTGAATGAGTTGCTGACCGCAGACTGTTATCCCATGACCGTGGCGCCGGGGCTGAGCCGGCTTTTTCTGGACTACTGCGCCGGGGATGCGGGGGCGCGGGCGTTCTACGGCTCTCAACCTTCGCAGGAGAATTGGCCCGCCACGGCGAACCGTCCGCCGCTTCCTGCACACTGGCCGGAGTTGGTTCGGCTGCTGGGCGAGCAGAACCAGGCCCCGGCTGCCGCTCACGCGCTTGCGGCGCTGGGCCAGGGCGCGGGAGCGGTGGTTACCGGGCAGCAAGTGGGGCTCTTCGGAGGGCCGCTGTTTACGCCTTTCAAGGCGGCCACGGCGCTGGCCTGCGCGCGGCAGGCAACTGTGGCAGATCATCCCCACGCGGCCGTCTTCTGGCTGGCTACGGAGGACCACGACTTTGCCGAGATCAACCATGTGAGCTTTCCGGCGGGGGGCGAGCTGCGCAAGCTGGTTTATCCGGCTCTGGAAGGCACGCCTGGGTCATCGGCGGGGCAAAGCGCGGCGCGGCCGGTGGGGGGCATGGTGCTGGACCACCGCATTACCCCTTTGCTGGATCAGGCACGGGAGTTGCTGGGCGAGTCCGATGCCATGGATGCGCTGGCCGCGGCCTACCGGCCTGGCCATACCCTGGCCCAGGCGTTCGCGGAGTTTTATTCCAAAGTCTTTGCCGCGCAGGGGCTGCTGGTGCTGGATGCGGGAGGGCGCGCTTTTCACCGCATGGGCGCGCCGGTGCTGCGCGCGGCGCTGGAGCGGGCCGACGAATTGCACGCTGCGCTGGCGGAGCGGAACAAGGAACTCGAAGCCGCGGGCTATCACGCGCAGGTGGCCGTCACGCCGCAGTCCAGCCTGCTGTTTTTGATTGACGAGCGTAGCGGCGCGCGGCAGGCGCTCAAGCGAACCGCGCCCAGCGCCCAGGAGCCCGGCGGGCTTTGGAAGGCTGGAGGACAGAACTTTTCCACGGCCGAACTGTTAGGAGTTCTGGAGGCCGAGCCGGAGCGCATCTCGCCCTCGGCGCTGCTCAGGCCCGTCTTTCAGGATTTTCTGCTCTCCACCTCGCTCACTATCGGCGGACCGGCGGAGATTGCCTACTTCGCCCAGTCCGCCGTGCTCTATGAGCGCATTCTGGGGCGCGTGACGCCGGCGCTGCCGCGCTTTTCGGCAACTCTGATTGAGCCGGCCATCGGCGAGCTGTTGCGCAGGCACGAGCTGACGCTGGAGCGGGTCTTTCATGAAAGCCCGGCCTCGCTGGCGCAACTTCTGGCTGCGCGGCGCATGCCAACCGAGGGGAAAAGAAAACTGGCAGCGGCGGGGACGGCGCTGGAGGCTGAGTTGACTCCGCTGCTGGAGTGGATGAGCGCCATGGACGAGGGACTGGGCAGGTCGGCCGAGACAGCGGGCAGCAAGATGCGCTACCAGATGAACCGCCTGCGAAAACTGGCGGCCAACTTTGAATTGCAGCGCGAGGCTTCGCTGGGCCGCCATGCCCAGGCCATCTGCCAGGCGCTTTATCCCGGCGGAGGCTTACAGGAACGGACGCACGGCGCGGCTTACTACTTTGCCCGCTATGGATTTGAGCTCGCGGAAGAGCTTACCGCGCAGGCGGCGCTCGCCGCGACGGCCTGCCCCGGGCACACGGCAATTTGGCTATAATCCTCGCCAATGACGAGGTTCCCGATGAAAAAGTTTTTGGCACTACTGGTTGCGTGCTTGCTGGCCTGCGTAGCGGCACAGGCGCAAAAGGATCCCTGCACAATGCCCGGCAACAACAACGACTTTCTGGGCATCCAGACCATTCGCCTGTGGCCCGGCGACGCTCCCCTGGCCAAGGGCACTGCCTGCGAAGACATTCCCACCCTGACCGTCTTCGATTCGGCTGGTGGGGGCAGCGGCAGAGGCTCGGCGGTGATCGTGATGCCCAGCGGCGGTTATTCCCACCTGACCGGCAAGGCGGGCCGCGAGGCGGCAGACTGGTTCACGGCGCGCGGCTTTCGCGCCTTCGTGCTCAGCTACCGGCTCTCGACCAACGGCTACCTGCTGCCGGCGCCGCTGCTCGATGCCCGGCGCGCCGTGCAACTGGTGCGGGCGCGGGCGCGGGATTACCAGATCGATCCCCATCGCATCGTGGTGGCCGGATTTTCGGCCGGCGGCCACCTGGCGGCGCTCTCCGCCACCAAGTTTGTCCCCGGCAACCCCGACGCCGAGGACCCCATCGAGCGCGTCTCCAGCCGCCCGGACTACCTGGTGCTGGGTTACGCGTGGATCGGCGCCCTCTCCAGCGATACGGGGTACTGCAAGCTGTTCAAGACCACGGATGGCTGCGCGGCGCTGCGCGCGGCCTATTCTCCGGATCTGTTCGTCACCAAGGACACGCCGCCGACTTTCGTCTATCACACCTACAACGACGAGTCGGTTCCGGTGGAGCAGGGACTGCGCTTTTTTGAGGCTTTGGAGAAGGCCGGCGTTCCCGCCGAGATGCACATCTTTGCCAACGGGCCCCACGGCTCCGGCCTGGGCAAGGGCGATCCGGCTCTGGACCAGTGGCCCAACCTGATGGAGAACTGGCTTCGCGCCCAGGGCCTGCTAACGCCGGACAAATCCGTCGCCGGTCCCAGACCATAGTGGACGCAGTGAGGAGAAACTTCAGGCAGAGTCGTTTCCGCGCCTTTTGCGACGCGGCTCAAAGCGGACAGAAAGCGCTTGCAAGCGGAGACAGTATTGCCCGGAAGGAAAAAACGCTGAAAAGTGCCCAGAAACTAAGAGGCGGGCCACCGGTTTCGGGAGTGGAAGGACTTCCCGAAGCCGGTTGCCCGCTGGACCCTGGACCGGGTCTAGGTGGTAATTCTTAGTTTAGGCTTGTTTTCGGCAAATGCAAGTTCTTTTTTTGAATAAAATTCCCATTTCGTGACCGCAGTCACAGAACCCCGCCGAATCGGTGCCCATGCGTTGACCTTGACTGTCCGCCCCTGATACAAACCAAGATGTTCACCCGCGATAGAGAGCCCATACTGGCCGCCTGAGCGAATCGGTAACCATGCAAGAAATCATTCAACAAGTCGCGTTCTATCTGGTTGGCGCCGTGCCTACCATGCTGCTGTTCATCGTGCTGGTTCTGGCCTACCAGTTTCTGGTGCAGGGTCCGTTGAGCAAAACGCTCAAACAGCGCCGCGCCCGCACCGAGGGCGCCATCGAGGATGCGCACAAGGCCATTGTCCTGGCCGAGGCCAAGGCGGCCGAGTACGCTGACAAGCTGCGCCAGGCGCGCGCCGAGGTCTACCAGGTTCGCGAACAGCGGCTGAAGCAATGGAGCGCCGAGCGCGAAACCGCTCTCGAGGCGGCCCGCAAGGCAGCCGAACTCAGGGTCAGCCAGGTCAGGCTGGAGCTGGAAGCCGAGGCTGCCCAGGCCAGGCAGGCCATTCAAGCCTCCGCCGGGGATTTGGCCGATCGGGTGGTCCGTGCGGTACTGCCACAGATCGCCGGGGGTTCCCGTTGAGAGATTCGAGCAAGCAAGCGCGTTTATTTACAGGGCTTTTCCGGATTGCTTTTTTGGCGGTGCTGCTTGCCGGTGCGGCCGTTGCGCCGTACCGCCTTGTGGCACAGGAATCCGCTTCGGCGGCCAATACAGAAGCGGCCGACTCCCGGGAAGCTCAGGAAAAGGCCTTCCTGGTGGAAGGACCGCTGGTCAAGGCTTCGGCCAAAGTACTTCATCTCTCAGTCGAAACCACAGCCATCATCTACGAGTTCATCAATTTCGCCATCCTCGCCCTGCTCATCTGCATTCCTCTGTTTCGCTGGCTGCCCCAACACCTGCGCCAGCGCGCCGGGAAGGTGCGCACCGATATTGAGTCGGCGCGCAAGGTTACCGAGGACGCCAACTCCCGGCTGAGCGCGGTGGAGGCCAAACTGTCCTCCATCGGCGAGGAGATTGAGAAATTCAAGACCGAAGTGGAGCGGGAGATGGGGCAGGACGAGGCGCGCATCAAGTCCGCTCTTGCAGAAGAGAGCGCCCGCATGGTGGTGGCCGCCGAGCAGGAGATTGCCGTGGCTGCCGCCCAGGCCAAGCGTGGCTTGCGCAACTTCGCCGCCGGTCTGGCCATCGGCCAGGCCGCCAAACAAATAGCTCTTACGCCGGAGACCGATCGGGCAGTGATCGCCGAGTTTGTGAGGCGACGTAGACGGCCAAGGGAAGGCAGAACTAGATGGCCGCCTTCGTTGCCCGTTACGCCAGCGCATTTCTCCAAGTGGTCACCTCCGCAAAGCTGGATACGGCTGCCATCGACCGGCAACTGGCGGATTTTCTTGCCACCTGGGACGCGAGCGCCGAGTTGCGCGAGTTCTTCGTGAATCCGGCCATTCCCGCCGTCGAGAAAGTGAGATTCCTGGACAGGTTGAATTTGAAGCTGGGGATGCATAAGGAACTGCGCAACCTGCTGGCCGTGCTCATCGACAACGATCGCATCGGCGCAGGTGAGAGAGGTGGCCGAGGCTTATCGCCGGCAATTGCAGGAGCAGTTGGGCATCCGCCAGGCGGAGATTGTGACGGCGCGCGAACTCAGCGAAAAGGAACGCGGCGCGCTGGTGGCGGAGATCGGCAAACTGGCCGGCGCCCGCATCGAGGCCAGCTTCAAGCTGGACGCATCCATCCTCGGCGGCACAGTGGTGCGCATCGGCTCCACGGTCTACGACGGTTCGGTTCGCGGCCGGCTGGACAGGTTGAAGGAAGTGCTCAGTGGACAGTGAACAGTGGTCAGTGAACAGTAATCAGTGATCGGTAAGCAGCGGTCAGGAAACAGTGGATCGGCGGATTGTGGTCAATAAGTAGCAGGTATTTAACTGACCACTGACCACTGACAAAAAGGAAAGAAATGGCTCAGATCAAGGCAGACGAGATTACGCAACTTCTTCGCGAGCAGATCGCGAACTACGACTCGAAGGTCCAGGTGGACGAAGTCGGGACCATCACATCGCTGGGCGACGGCATTGCCCGCCTGCACGGCCTGGACAAGGTAATGGCCGGCGAGCTGCTCAGCTTTCCGCACGGCATTGCCGGACTGGCCCTGAGCCTGGAAGAGGATTCGGTGGGCGCGGTGATTCTGGGCGAGTACACCGAGCTCAGCGAAGGCGACGAGGTAAAGCGCACCGGCACAATTCTGAGCGTGCCGGTGGGCGAGGGCATGATCGGCCGCGTGGTGAACGCGCTGGGCCAGCCCATCGACGACAAGGGCCCGATCGCCTCGACGGAGTCGCTGCCCATCGAGCGGCTGGCGCCGGGCATCATTGACCGCCAGCCGGTGCGCGAGCCCATGGCCACCGGCCTCAAGGCCATCGACGCCATGATTCCCATCGGCCGCGGCCAGCGCGAGCTGATCATCGGCGACCGCCAGACGGGCAAGACCGCCGTGCTGCTGGACACCATCATCAACAACGCCAAAAACGATCTGATCTGCATCTACTGCGCCATCGGCCAGAAGCGCTCCTCCATTGCTCAGGTCGTCCAGACGCTGACCGAAGCCGGCGCCATGGGGCACACCATCATCGTGGCCGCATCGGCCTCGGAGCCCGCGCCCATGCTCTACATCGCGCCCTACGCGGCCTGTGCCATCGGCGAGTACTTCCGCGATTCCAACCGTCACGCCCTGGTGATGTATGACGATCTCTCCAAGCACGCCATGGCCTACCGCGAGATTTCGCTGCTGCTGCGCCGCCCGCCGGGCCGCGAAGCCTATCCCGGCGACGTCTTCTATCTGCACTCGCGGCTGCTGGAACGCGCCTCCAAGCTGAGCGATAAGAAGGGCGGCGGCTCGCTGACCGCGCTGCCGGTCATTGAAACCCAGGCCGGCGACGTCTCCGCCTACATTCCCACCAACGTCATCTCCATCACCGACGGGCAGATTTTTTTGGAAACAGACCTGTTCAACTCCGGCGTGCGTCCGGCCGTGAACGTGGGCCTCTCAGTCTCGCGCGTAGGCTTTTCGGCGGCCATCAAGGCGGTCAAGCAGGTAGGCGCCACGCTCAAGCTGGACCTGGCCCAGTACCGCGAACTGGCGGCCTTTTCGCAGTTCGGCTCCGATCTCGATCCGCTCACCCAGAAGCAGCTCAACCGCGGCCAGCGCCTGACCGAACTGCTCAAGCAGCCGCAGTTCCAGCCGCTCACCTGGCAGCAGCAAGTGGTGATTCTCTTTGCCGGCACGCAGGGCTACCTGGACGATTTCGAGGTCTCCGACATTCGCGCCTTCGAGAAGGGCCTGTACAAGTACTTCGCATCCGCGCAGACGGCGCTCATGAACGACCTGACCAGCAAGAAAGCGCTCGACGACGACCTGCGCAGCCGCCTGCACGCCGCGCTCAAGGAATACTCGGCTAACTTCAAAGCGGAGCTGGAAACAGCTTCTAGCCACTAGCTTCTAGCTAAAGGCAATAAGTTGAAGCCTTGAAACTGGGTTTGGAAGACGGACAAGAAAAGTTAGAGGCTAGAAGCTAGCAGCTGGAAGCTCGGTAACGGAAAGCATCATGGCAAATGTCTTAGACTTACGTCGCCGCATCCGCAGCGTGAAGAACACGCGGCAGATCACCAAGGCCATGAAGATGGTCTCGGCGGCCAAGCTGCGCCGCGCGCAGGAGCGGGCAATTTCAGCCCGGCCCTACGCCCGCATGATCACCAGCGTGCTGGAATCGCTGACCCGGCGCATTGAGATATTCGATCCGGAGACCGGCAACCTGCGCCATCCTTTGTTTGCCACGCGCCCTGAGAAGCGGGTGCTGCTGATCGTCATCAGCGGCGACAAGGGTTTTGCCGGGGCCTTCAACGCCAACATCCTCAAGACGGCCTTCCAGTTCATCGCGGGCAACCCCGACAAGGAGATCGACATCGAGGCCGTGGGCCGCAAGGGCCGCGACCAGATGCGCCGCCGCTATCCCGCCGCGGTCTATGCGGAACAAACAGACGAGAACGGCCGCATAGTCAGGATTCGCCAGCGCAAGGCCCGCGTGGAAGTCACCGGCGATCATCCGGGCATGCTCCTCAAGCTGGAGACCAGTCGCGTTTTTGCTCTGGCCCAGAACGTCATCTCCCGCTACGTGCACGAGGAGATCGACGCCGCTTACATCGTCTACAACGAATTCAAGTCGGTCATCGCGCAGCGCCTGGTGGTGGAGAAGCTGTTGCCGCTGATGAAAATCGGCATTCCGCAGATTGCCGGCACGGTCGAGCCCACCAAGGAAGAGCTTGAACGCTTCGCCGAGGCCGCTCTCTCGGCGGGCATCTCCATCGAACCGGTGGACACCGCCGAGGCTGACGAGGAAGCGCGCCGTTTCGGCACCGCGCAAGTGGATTACATCTACGAGGAGCCGGCCGAGGAGTTGTTCAACGGGCTGCTCCCGCAATATGTTTCGTCCACGCTCTATCACGCCATGACGGAGTCGGTGGCCGCCGAGCACGCAGCGCGCATGACGGCCATGGATTCGGCAACCAACAACGCCTCGGATATGATCGACGCGCTTACGCTGCACATGAATCGCGTGCGCCAGGCCGCCATTACCAAGGAGATCATCGAAATCGTGAGTGGAGCGGCGGCGCAATGAGGATTTGAGATGAAGGTCCGTGAGCTTTTGCAGATCGTGATCTTGAGCAAAAGGACAATTCGGAAGATTCTGGTTGTATGTGGGATTGCATTCGCGGTTTTGTTTTTGTTGGCTGGTGTTCTGTACGAAGCTGAAATGCACTGGCTCACGCCGGGTGAACGCAATGCAGCCAAGGCAGCTCTAGTCGAGATCGATGCACTACAGAATGCGGAAACGATGAACGGTGAGGAATTCGATCTCGCGGAGAAGAAGGCGCAGCAGAGATTTCAGGCCGCAAGGGATGCGAAGCGGACATATCGGGACCTGGAGGTAGTGGCTGCTCTATCGACCTACTTCATTCTGACAACGTACCGTTGGGATGAGGCTCGTTATGAACTCGAATTCCCAGTTTCATCCTCCGAGATAGACGCGAATCGGAGGTCGGAAATCGAGCATCGACAGTCAAACATCGAGATGAGGAAGCGGCTTCGTTCGGCATTGCACAAAGAATTGGATTAGCAAAAGTTTTTAATTGAAAAGGCAGAAAAATGGCAGAGAACATCGGCAAGGTAATCAAGGTCTCCGGTCCCGCAGTGGACGTGCAGTTTGAAGAAGCGACGATGCCGCCTATCTACCAGGCGCTGCGCGTCACCAGCGAAGGCTTCACCGTGCCCGCGCCCATATCGGTCATCCTCGAAGTGCAGCAGCACCTGGGCGAGGGCCGCGTCAGAACCGTGGCTATGGAAGCCACCGACGGCATGGTTCGTGGCATGAAGGCCATCGACCTGGGCGGCCCCATCCGCATGCCGGTGGGCAAGCAGACGCTGGGCCGGGTGATCAACGTGATTGGCGAGCCGGTGGACGAGTTGGGCCCGGTGGGCGAAAAAATGCGCATGCCCATTCACCGGCTGGCGCCCCTGTTCGACGAGCAATCCACCCACGAGGCGATGTTCGAGACCGGCATCAAGGTCATTGACCTCATCCAGCCTTTTTTGAAGGGCGGCAAGATCGGCCTCTTCGGCGGCGCAGGGGTGGGCAAAACCGTGGTCATCATGGAGCTCATCAACAACGTGGCCAAAAACCACGGCGGCTACTCCGTCTTTGGCGGCGTGGGCGAGCGCACCCGCGAGGGCAATGACCTGTGGCTGGAGATGACCGAGTCCGGCGTCATCAAGCCGGGCGACTGGAAAAACTCCAAGTGCGCGCTGGTCTTCGGCCAGATGACCGAGCCGCCCGGAGCGCGCCTGCGCGTGGCCCTGAGCGCGCTCACCGTGGCCGAGTACTTCCGCGACGTGGAAGGCTCCGACACGCTGCTCTTCATCGACAACATCTTCCGCTTTACGCAGGCCGGCTCCGAGGTTTCCACGCTTTTAGGCCGCATGCCCTCGGCCGTGGGCTACCAGCCCAACCTGGCCACCGAGATGGGCGAATTGCAGGAGCGCATCACCTCCACCAGCAAAGGGTCGGTAACATCTGTCCAGGCCGTCTACGTGCCGGCCGATGATTTAACTGATCCGGCCCCGGCCACCACCTTTGCCCACCTGGACGCCACCACCGTGCTGAGCCGCCCGCTCTCGGAACTGGGCATCTACCCGGCCGTCGATCCGCTGGCCTCCACCTCGCGCATTCTTACCGCGCGCATCGTGGGCCAGGAACACTACGACGTGGCCCAGGAGGTCAAGCGCATTCTGCAACGCTACAAGGATTTGCAGGACATCATCGCCATTCTGGGCATCGACGAGCTCTCCGACGACGACAAGCTCACCGTGGCCCGCGCCCGCAAGGTGCAGCGGTTCCTCTCGCAACCCTTCCACGTGGCCGAGCAGTTCACCGGCATTCCTGGGGCTTACGTGAAGGTTTCCGACACGGTGCGCGGTTTCAAGGAGATTATCGCCGGCAAGTACGACGATATTCCCGAGCAGGCTTTCTACATGAAAGGCGCCATCGAAGAAGTGCTCGAGGCTGCCGAGAAGCTGAAGGCGAGTGTGTAAAAGCAGCCTCTAGCCACTAGCTTCTAGCTTTTAGCTAGAGGCTAGAAGCTAGGAGCTAGGAGCTATCCATGGCTGACGAAACCAACCAACTCCGCGTCCGGCTGGTCACACCCGAGCGCACCCTCTTTGAGCACGCGGCCTCGGCGGTCGAGTTGCCCGCGAAGTCGGGCTACATGGAGGTGCTCTACGGAGCCGCGCCGCTGGTGGCTGAACTGGGCACCGGCGACGTGACCCTGCACGGAGGTCCTGACGGCCCCCAGAGCGTGAGCCGCTACAACGTCAGTTGGGGTTTTGCCGAGGTGCTGCCCGACCGGGTCACCATCCTGGCCAACGACGCGCTCAAACCCGAGGAGATCGACGTGCTCCGCGCCCGGCAGCAACTGGAGCGCGGCCACGAGCAGTGGAACGAGGCCGGCGACAACGAAGAAGCCTACGACGAGGCCCTACGCGTCATCGCCGAAGCCGAAGCCAAGCTGGCCACTGCGGCGGAGAAGCGCTAAAGCGTCTTAACTGATTGATGATTCAATCCGAATGGCCCTGCAATCTTATGCAGGGCCATTTAGTAGGTGAGGGAGAAATGAATTTTCCCTTTTTCTGCGGGTAACGAGAATCTATCGTTTGCATGGCGTGATTACCGGATTCTTCAACCAATGCCATCCCTTAGCATCTATGGGCGCCCAATCCGCGTCATAGCATTCGTCTCTTCGATACTTTCCATTCTTGAACCGATAGACCTCCAGGGTCTTCTCTGACGCGGAATCATGAAAGCCGAGGACCAAATCGTGATACCCGTTAGTCACCGTTGGCTGTACAGTGAAAATTTGGAATGTCCATCCGTCCCCGCCCAGTAGTAGTTTGTAACCGTTATCCGATTTCGAGAATACCCAAATGGGACAGTTACCCGTAGCGCCGCAACCAGCCTTCATCTCCCAAGCCTGAGCAATCACCTCGGGTACACCGTCCCCATTCAGGTCAATAAACTTGACACGGGTGTCTGCAGTAACATTCCGCAGTTCTTTCTCCGAATGGATCTCCAAATCGGTCATCTGCGGTCTCAGTTGCTTGGCGATTGCCTTGATGAGCGCGGCCCGCTCTACAAGATCGAGCGACTTCAACTCCTTAATCCTGTCTTCGGAACCGAGCTCCTGCGCCTCACTGGCTTTCCAGTGGAACGTCGATCGGTGAGCCTTCGGGGTGGGGGCGGATTGTTGGCAGTTCACCTGGACGCCGGTGACAGTTAGAAGAATTAATGCAAATATTGAGCGCTTCACAAGAAGAATTCTACCCCTGCCGCTTGGTCTGCCAGTTGCAGCGGCCTCAGGATCGTTGTATCTTCGTGGATGCGCAGGTGAAGAAGCGTAGCTCGCATTCTACTGCGCGAAAGGAAGCAGCAATGCAATCTTATCGATCACTTCGCCGGCCTTATTCCGGGCGATGGAATTTTCTGTTTATGCTCCTGGCCACCGTCTGCATTGCGCAGATGGCCTTCGCGGCCACCAAGGTGATTACCGATGCGGACAAGGGCGGCACAGTCCACCTCAAGGCCGGGGACACGCTCGAACTCCGCCTGAAATCGAATCCCACCACCGGGTACATGTGGTACGTCCACAAGAACTCAACGCCCCTGTTGAAGCTGAGCGGGCAATCGCAGACCGAACCTACCGAGCCGGGCGTCGGCCGGCCCATTTTTCAGATTTTTGAGTTTCAGGCCAAACATCCCGGGGACGGAGTTCTATTGCTGCACTACGTCCGCTCCTGGGAAAAACCCGCGCCGGACGAAGAGCAGTTCCAGATACACGTCCTGGTCGAGTAGCGCCGCTTGAGGGTTTAGGCCCCCTATGCAATCCGCGCCGGGAGCGCATACAATTCGGGATGAAAATGGCCAAGGCGAAGGAAAAAACTTTCGAGGTTGCCTGCCCGGATTGCGGGGCGATGCTCAGGATTGATGCGGCTACCGGGCTGGTGGTGAGCCATACTCCCGCGCCGCGCAAACGGATGTTTGAGGATCTGGAGACGGCGGCCCAGGCCATGCGGGATCAGGAAGAGCGCAAGGAGTCGATCTTCCGCCAGTCGGTGGACGCCGAAAAGAACAAGGCTGATCTGCTGGAAAAGAAGTTTGCCGAGGCCATGCGCAAGGCCAAGGACGCGCCCGAGGGCAAGCCGTTGCGCGATTTCGACCTGGATTGAAGGCTTTTGCTCGCTAAACCAGCAATAGTTTAGGCTGGTTGCGGCGGATATTTCCCACGGCGGGCAATTTCGAGCGATACTTGATACAGAGTTCCCACCGCCCGGCGACCGAGGTCCGGGAGGGAAGGAGAGAACATGGTGGTTGTGCCGCTTCCTCAACCGGAGAGTGAATTCAAGGCTGCGCCGCGCGCCCGCGCGGACGAGTCGCTGAACTGGATTCGGATTGCCGCCAGCGGAACCCTGGTCGCGGGCGGATTGCTGCTGCTCAACGGCCGGCGCCGCGCCGCTATGGTGGCGGCTGCCTCGGGCACCGCGCTGGCGCTGCTTGACCAGCAGGAGATTTTGCGCTCCTGGTGGAATGCGCTGCCCGGCTATATCGACGATTTGCAGAAGCTGCTCGGCCAGGTGCAAGGCGCCGTCGAGGCCTTTGACGTCCAGCGCGAGAAGCTGCATCAGGTACTGTCCAGGTAAGGTCCGCGGACAAAAAGCATTTCTCTGATAAATCGAGCATATCGTTCCTGTGACTAAGGTCGCTGCATTGCCATCTCATCCCACCTATTATGGGAAGTCAGAAACGGAATCCATGGAAGTATTCGGTTGGTATCAATGAGCGACCGGGCAGAAAAGATTGGAATCGTGGGCGCGGGCAGTGTGGGGGCAACCATTGCCTATGCGTGCATAGTGCGCGGAGTGGGCAGGCACATCAGCCTCTTTGACCGAGCCAGGGCAAAGGTGGAGGCCGAAGTACTGGATCTGAACCATGGACTGATGTTCGTTCCCATGGCGAAAGTTGGACGGCTCAGATGACCTGAACGTGCTGGAGCACTCTGACGTGATCGTGGTAACCGCCGGCGCGAAGCAGAAGCCCGGGCAGACGCGCATTGATCTGGCGGAGGCGAACACGGTAATCTGCCGCGAACTGATTCCTGATCTGCTGCGCGTAGCGCCGGATGCAACACTGCTGATGGTGACCAATCCGGTGGACGTACTCACCTACGTGGCACTGAAGCTGAGCGGGCTCGAGAGCCGCCGGGTTCTGGGCAGCGGCACGGTGTTGGATAGCTCGCGCTTCCGCTTTTTGATCGCGCAAAGTTGCGCGGTGGCCGTACAGAACGTGCATGCCTACATTGCCGGCGAACATGGCGACAGCGAGATTCCGCTCTGGTCCAGCGCCAGCATCGGCAGCGTGCCCGTGCGAGGCTGGAGTATGCCGGGCCGCCGGGCCATGAGTGCGCAAGAAGAGAAGGAGATATTCGAAAGCGTGCGCACCTCAGCCGAGAGGATCATCCAGGGCAAGGGCGCCACCAATTACGCCATCGGCTTGGCTGTGGCTGCAATTCTGGAAGCCATCTTATGGAATGAGGGTCGCGTGCTGCCGGTCAGTTCACTGTTGACGAACTATCGCGGCGTTAGCGACGTATGCCTCTCCATACCGTCCATTGTGGGCCGCAGGGGAGTGGAAGGATTGTTGCCAGTGCCGATGAATTCGGAGGAGGAGGCCGGTTTGCGTTCCAGTGCCGAGACCATCCAGCGGGTGGTGCGAGCTCTGCGCTTCTAGCGCGATTCCATGATGGCTCTACTGATTCAGAGATTGCCATTCCGCAGAATTGTCCGAGAAGAGCGGAGGAATCTGCTATATCTGATCCATGTTTTGACGTCACAGCTGGGATGGAAAGTCAGAAACTGCGCAATGAACGAGGAGATTAAAATGCATCGACACGAATATGAAAACAGTATCTTAACCAGACTTCCTGAGTTGGCTCAACCCCTGCTTCAATTTGATCTTGCCGCAGAGATAGAGCACCTGCAGCGAAAAGATTCCTGGCAACGAGGTACAGGACGGAGTTCGAGAACACTTGTGAAGCAGCCGGATTTCCGCATCGTCCTGGTTGCCATGAAGGCGGCCACAGAGGTAAAAAAGCACCGGGCAGATGGAAGGATATCAATCCACACAATCGTTGGGCACTTGCGGCTCAAGTTGCCGGACCAGATGGTCGAGGTTCCTGCTGGCCATCTGTTAGCACTCGATCGTTGTATTGAGCACGACGTTGAGGCTTTGGTGGACAGCGTTTTCTTACTCACAATTGTGTGGCCTAAGGACGCAGCCTGATCTGCATGGATGGGTTATTAATCCGACCTTTAACGAATGCACCATGGTTTCCCACCCTTTTCGTCCGCCGCGGCAGAAACGCAAACAGGATAGGACTCGATAATGCAATTTTTTAGGCAGGATCAGTAAAGCCCTGACCGTTCCATCGGCGCCAATCATCAAACAGACACTCAGTTTTTCCGCTCCACCAGGTAGCGGGCGACGGCTTTCAGTCCGTCCGCGCGGCTGCCGTAGGGCTCCAGGGCGGCAAAGGCTTCTTCGATCAGGCGGGCGGCGTCGCGCTGGCTCTGCTCGATGCCGTAGACGGCCGGCCAGGTGGCCTTTTCGGTGGCCTGGTCCTTGCCCGCGGTCTTGCCCAGATGCGCGGAGTCCACGGTCATATCGAGCACGTCGTCCACAATCTGAAAGGCCAGGCCGGCCTTGCGCCCGAAGAGGTCCAGGCGGGCGACGTCTTCCGCCGTGGCCCCGGCGTAGACGCCGCCGGCCACCACGCTCACGCGGATCAGCGCGCCGGTCTTGGCGCGGTGAATGGCCTTCACCAATCTCCGGCGTGGGCTTCAGGTGCTCGCTCTCGAGGTCCAGCACCTGGCCGCCGATCATGCCCTCCACGGTGCCCACGGCGTTGGCGATGAGGCCGATGATCTGCACGGTGGCCGCGGGCGGCGACTCCAGCCCGGCCAGCACCTCGAAGGCGCGGGTCTGCAGCGCGTCGCCGGCCAGGATGGCGATGGCCTCGCCGAAGACCACGTGGCAGGTGGGCTTGCCGCGGCGCAGAGTCGTCGTTGTCCAGAGCGGGCAGATCGTCGTGGATGAGCGAGTAGGTGTGGAGCATCTCCAGGGCCGCGCCGAGGCGGTCAATTCCTGAAGGCAGCGCGCCGGCGATGGTGACGGCGGCCTGGTAGGCCAGCAACGGCCGCAGGCGCTTGCCGCCGGCAAAGACGGAGTGGCGCATGGCGCCATGAATCGAGGCAGGGACGGTCTCGACGCCGGGAATCAGCGCTTCCAGCGCCTGGTCGGTCAGCTCCGCGGCCTCTTTCCTCAGCGATTTCACATCGACGGGCATTGGTCTCATGATAAACGAGGTTGACTGAGCTTTCGCTCCATGAACCATAGCCCTGTGAGCAGCAGCACGGCCAGGGCGCTGAGCCAGCGTCCGGCCAGCACATCCGGGGTGGTAGTCCAGTCCACGGTCAGATCCACAGGGCCTTGCGGGACGGGCACGGCCATCAGGCCATCGTTGCGGCGGGGCAGATCGGAGACAGGCTGGCCATTCACCTTCACCTGCCATGCTGGATAGTTACGCAGGCGGAGAATCAGGTAGCCGGCATGAGGGGCGACCGCGGAGATGCGCAGATGCTGGGGCAGATTTGTGGCAGCGGCAAATGTGGCCTCGCAACTGTGCTGCCCAGGGGACCAGACAGGGTTTACGTCCTCTTGCGCGCCCTGGCCGAGCTCGGTTGTAGGGGCGTCGACCAGACAGGCGGCGGGAAGGCCAACGGCGATCATAGAATTGTCTGCGCCAATGGGCGAGTACTCGCCGGCGCCTTCAAAGCCTGTGCCGGCGCGGTAGACCTCTGCCATGGCGAGGACATTATCCTCGGAGTCGCAGACCTGGAAGAAGAGTTTGCCCGCGGCGGCCGAGGCGCCCAGAAAGACCAGAGCGCAAACGGTTGCCACGGTAAAGCGCTGCCAGCGCCGGGCAGATTGGCTGGGCCAGACGGCGGCGGCGAAGAAGATGGCCATGGGCGCCTCCAGCACCACCAGCCAACGCCAGGGAAACTGCAGATAGCGGAGTTTGGGCAGCAGATTCCAGACCGGCAGCGAAATGGGGAGTTGGAGAAAGAGAACCACCTGAGGGATCAGCGCCAGGGGGAACCACCAGCAGAGTTTTGCGGGCAGGGTATTGCGCAGCCAGCTGAATAGCAGGCCGCCCAGGGCTACGGCAATCATGACGGCGGCGATCATGGAGACCCGCCGCAGTTCCAGGTCATGCAGCTCCAGCAACGGATCGGCGTGGCGGGCGAAGAGCCAACTGTTTTCGATCATCTCGTCCGGATAGGAAGCTACTTGCTGGATATCGACCCAGCGCTGCTCCCAGGCCGCGGGAAGCAGATAGATAGCCGCCAGGCCATGCCCAGAACGGCGGCGACAGAGGCGCGCAGCACCGGCGCCCAGGATCGGGCCAGCAAGGCGGCGGCCAACGCAATGGCGGCCAGCAGGTAGCTGGCCATCACACCGAGCGGGGAGTTCGAGAGCCAGGCGCCGGCCACGACCAGCGCCAGGGGAACGGCGGAGCCGTCCAGGGCGCGGCGGAACAGAGATGCGGATGGGTTGCGGTCGCGCAAGATGAACAGCAGCAGCAGCGGAATCCAGAAGCCGCCCGTAAGCTCTCCGAAGGCTGAGCGCTCGTAGGCGGTGAAGAGGGCGTAGCCGGAGAAGAGCGCGGCGCAACCGGCCAGGGTTGCAGGGGCGTCGGAAAATGCCTGGCGGGCCAGCGCGCGGGTGGCCAGGCCCGTGGCCGCCAGCAGAAGAAAGGTCAGGGCGATGGGGACGAGCGGCCAGGGCAGAACCAGGCCGAGCGCCGCGCCCAGCATCCAGGTCAGCGGCGGATAGAAGATGAAGCGCGGCTCGCCGGCGCCGTAGTTGGCGCTGGGAGTCCAGTGCGGATAGAGGATTCCGTGCCGCCAACTGTTGAGCGCATCGAACCAGGAGACGAGATGGAAGTCGAAGTCGTGGCCGCAGGAGTTGCCGCGCAGCAGCTGCGGCGCGGTGGCCACGGCGGCGGCGAGCAGAATGACGGCCGGGCCGACGAAGCGGGCCCAGCGAGGAGGTTTCCCAGGTCTCAAAAGCGAGACCTGGGGCACCCGGCGTTCTGGGGAAAACGGGTTCATGGCAGCAGGCGCAGCGTGTGGCGGGTCTGCGCGGCTACCGCTGCGGGAGTGAAGGGCAGCGCAAAGGTTGTTCCCGCGTAGTAGTCGTTCCACTGGTCGCGGAAGTAAGGGCTGAGCGGGTTGCCGCTCTCGCCCAGCACGATGTTCTCCGTCGAGCCGTCGATGTTGCTCCAGTCCATGGTGAATCGCTGCGAGGGGCCGAAGCTGCGGCCCACCTGCTTGACGGTGGTGGTGTCGCCGCTCAGGGGCTGCGGACCGGTTCCGGCCACGCGGCCGATGAGCGGCAAAAATCCGGCCAGCGGATGCTCGATGTCGACCACATGCCAGCTTCCGTAGCTCCACTCAGCCACGTCGCCGGGGGCTTTGCCCTTCTTCATGCCTTGGCGCACGGCGTCGGTCAGCAGCGCGTCCCAGTTCTTGTAGCCCGGCGGAAGCCAGTCGGGACTGGCGTGCATGACGATCTCTTCCTCGGCAAAGTTGGACTCGGACCAGTGGTACTCCGCGGCGACCTTGCCCAGCTTGGGCTTGAGAATCAGCGGCCAGAGGGCGCGGCGGGCCTGGGTCACGATGGAGGCGGCGGCGGAATCGGTGGTGAGGCGGCCGTCCCAGGAGCGCATCAGGTCGGCGGCCTTCTTCAGCCGGTCGTCCGCGCCGGGGGTGTGGTCGATGGCGTAGGCAAAGCGATGGCCCAGCTCCTGATCCACCTCGCTGTAGACGTCGGTCTGGACGGCCAGCATGTCTTTGGCGGTGAGCTGGTCGCGGCCTTCCAGCGATTTGTAGATGCGCTCGACGCGGTAAGGATCGGTCCATTCGAGCGTGAGCGGATCGGGGAATTTATCGGTGGTCACGCGGGAATTGGCAGTGGCCAGAAATCCGGAGGGCGGATCGACGGCGTTGGGCATCTGGTCAAAGGGAATGTAGCCCTGCCACTCGTGGGTAGCGTCCCGGATGGGCACACCGGCGAGGCCGGCCGGTCGCAGCGGAACCCGGCCCACGGCCTGGTAGGCGATGTGGCCCTGGTCGTCGGAGTAGACCACATTCTGCGTGGGCCAGCTCCATGCGCCCAGCGCGGCAGAAAACTCGGCCCAGTTGGACGCGGTGTTCATCTCGTAGAGCGGAAGCTCGTTGAGCGTGGGGTCGTAGAGGGTCCACTTGAGCGCGATGGGGCGGGTATCCTTCGTGAAGATGGGATTCAGCAGCGGCCCGTGGGCGGTGGATTGCACGTCGAACCGCACGTCCTTGCCGCCGCGCACGTGAATGACTTCGTGGTCCACGGCCAGCGGCTTCCAGACGGTGTCGTTGTCCTGATAGTTGCCCTTGCCGTCCAGCTTTTCGATGTAGAGGTCCTGCACGTCGGCGTAGAGCGCGGTAAAGCCCCAGGCCACGTGCTCGTTGTGGCCGGCGATGACAAAGGGCATGCCGGGCAGCGTGACCCCGGCGGCGTGAAAACCCGGCGCGCGCAGATCGGCCATGTACCAGATGTTGGGCTCGGTGAGGCCCAGATGCATATCGTTGGAGAGCAGCGGCTTGCCGCTGGCGGTGTGCTTTCCGGCGATGACCCAGTTGTTCGAACCCGGCGCGCAGCCGGTGCAGCCGGGCAGGCCGAGGAGAGCGCGGAGTGCGCGCAGGTCCTCGTGCTCCCCACAAAAACTGTCATCCTGAGCGGAGTTTGGCGCGCATTTGCGCCAAATGCCGTCGAAGGACCTGCTTTTCTGCTCTTCGCTACCCGCAAACACTACTTGGGAAAAAACTCCTGACCCGTTTGTGACTGCACTGGCCTGGCTGAGGTCGTCTTCGTCCTCGTCGTCGGAATCTTTCTTTGCGGGCGGCGCCGGATGCGGCTGGCTAGGGTTGACTGCCGCGCCGGTGGGTGGATGATCACGCCACGAGCCGACCGGGTAAAGATCGCCCTCCAGTTTGGGATTGTTCAGTTTGGCCGCGATGCGCTCCCGCGAGAGCTTCACGTCGAAGTGGGTATCCAGCGTCTGCACCATCATCAGGCCGATGGAAATCGAATCCATGCCGCTCCAGGGCTGGGGGCGATAGATGAGCAGCTTGAACTCCGGCGGCAGCGAATCCCCATGCGCGGTGATGAAGAGGTTGACGCCGCGGGCGTAGTCGTCCAGGCGGGCGCGGTCGGCCGGGGGCAGGCTGGCGTAGATGCGCCGAGCCGTATTGCGAAGCTGGAGTACGCGCTGCACCTTATCGTGCCTGAGGAGCGAGGGTCCGAGGACTTCCGCCAGTTCGCCGTTGGCGTTGCGGCGCAGAACGTCCATCTGCCACAGGCGGTCCTGGGCGGTCACATAGCCCTGGGCCACAAATAGGTCGTCCTGGGTGGCTGCCTCGATGTGAGGCACGCCGTGGGCGTCGCGGCGAACTAGGACGGGCGCCGAGAGTCCATTCAGGTGCAGGTCGCCGTCCAGCACCGGCAGCGCGGCCCTGGCCGCGGAGCGAAGAGCCAGCACGCCCACGCACGCGGCCAGCGCCACCAGCACCAGAAGACCGCCCGTGATCAGAAGTACAATTCGCGGCCAACGGCGTTTGCGGCTGCGCGGCAGATGCGCGGCAGTGGGTGGGCGCGATCGATCGAGAGAGTCAGGGTTAGGCATCGGGCATGAACAGAATAACTCTCAGGGAACAGGGGTCAGGGATCGGCGATCCGATGGGCCGCCGATCCTGACAGCATGGGCAAGGGTGCGGAGCTTTCTTAGCCGGCGGCTTGCTTCAGCGTAGTAGTAAACGCAGACTTTCCGCGGCCATAAAGAACGATCAGGGCCACCAGCAGCAGCAGGATGACCCCCAGAACCAGCAGACTGCCCTCGGGTCCGTCCGCGCCGCCGCTCCACAGCACGTTGCCGGCCGGACTGGTGGTCAGGTAATGGCCTTTTACGACCATGCCGCTGTCGGCCGTGCCGTAAAAGTAGCTCTCCGCCCAGTCCCAGGCGGCGTGGCAGCCGATGGCCCACCAGGCCGAGCCGGTGACCCGCACGCTGACGCAGAAAACAAAGCCCATGGCCGCCGCGGCAAAGATGCCGATCAAGTTTTCGCCGCCGTTGAAGGTGTGGAGGAGGCCAAAGAGCATCGAGGTGACCCAGGCCGCTTGCCAGAAACCCGCGCTCTGCGATTTTTTCAAGTGCAGCAGCAGGCAGGGCGCTAGTCCCAGCAGAATGACGATATAGACGCCCCACACGCCGTTGCCTTTGGCCGCCAGCAGCAACCAAAGGCAGACGGCGCCGGCCATGCCCAGCGCCCACCAGAAGTTGATGCCGCGAGTGATGGTGTATAGCAGGTAGCAGCGGAAGCTGCCTTCCTCAAAGAAGCCGGTACAAAGAAAGGCCACGGCCCACAGCGCGGCAAAGCCGAAGATCGGCGCTCCTGAGAGCGCCGCGGGGCCGAAATGGAGCCAGCCGCCCCAGGCCAACGCTCCCACCAGCGCCGAAAGCGATACAAAACCCGCCGCCAGGCCGCTGAGTAATTTGACAAAGCGCCGGGACCCGGCCAGGTTGTAGTCCAGAATGCGGCGGTGCTCGATAAGGGTCATCAGCATGCCCGCCCCCAGCAGCGCCAGAACTTCAATCACCCCCCCGGCGATCACCCTGAAGGGCGTGAAAATGCCTGTATTGGTGTGGGGAAGGTTCCTGAAGATCATGGTGGCGGCTGATCCCAGTGCGAATATGAAGAGCAGGGTCAGGAAGACGAAGAGCAGCACCGACCAGCCGGCGCGCAGGCCCTGGCTGCCGATGAAGACCCAGCTTAAGCGGCGTAACATCGCGGAGCCGGGCGTGGAGGCGAGGGTAGGGGGCGCGGCGGACGGCGCTTCCCGCAGCGGGGGTTGAACCTCCGGGTCAATGGGACTCAAGAAGCCTCCTTCAATAAAACACACATCTCCTGTGCACTGAATTCTACAGAAGTAAAGATACTCTACGCATGAACCAGGGGGGCCGTGGAGATTGGCGGGAGTGCAAGCCGGCCTAGTTGTGGTAGACCCTCCAGCCGAAGAAGCTGCTCTTCTTCTTATCCTGGGCGCCGGGCCGTCCACAAACGTATCGGGCCATCTGCTGGATGACCTTCGAGATGGACGTATGATCCAGCGGAGCGGCCGTGTTCTGCATGCGGCGCACGGCGGTGTAGTCGTTGGGAATTCTCCACCGGGCCGGCCGCGTGAGAGCTTTCGTTATATGCGGCTCATCGATCTCCATGGAGCGGGGAAGGTAGCGGTTGATGACGATCTCCAGATGCGGGCCGCCTTCCTCGGGGAAGCGGGCGATCAGCCGGTTGGAGTTGCGCAGCTCGGGAATGCCAACCTGTGTGACCAGGTAGACGGTAGTGGACTCATCGAAGAGATGGATGTGCTGCGGATCCATGCTCGATCCGGCATCCAGCACGACATAATCGAACTCCTTGCGCGCCACCTTGATCAGCTTCTCGATGGCCTCATCGGAGACCTGCGTGGGAACCAGTTCGCTGGGCGCCGCTAGCACCAACAGCCCGGAGCTGTGCTTTACCAGCAGGCTGAGCAAAAAGGTCGCGTCCAGCCGGTGGGCATTCTGCAGAGCGTCGATCGTCGAGTAATTGGCCTTTACTCCCAGGTTGATCCCCGCGTCTCCAAGGGGGAGATTGAGATCGATCAGCAGGGTCTTCCGTTTGGATTCCTGGGCCAGGGAGACGGCATAGCAGCAGGCCAGTGTAGTAACCCCGGAGCCGCCCTTGGCGCTGAGAAAGACCAGCAGCCGGCCATCCGCCCGCTCCGGCAAATGTTCTGCCGCATGTAGGGACGTTGACCTGACCGGAGCTTCGTCCATGGCGTCTGCGGCCGTGGGATAAGTCTTGTAGAGGGCCCTGTGAGAGGGGGGTGGAGTCTCGTCCAGGACGGCCGCAGGCGATGACAATGGAGAAGATCCCCAGGTCCCGGTGAGCCTGCCGACCATCAAGGGCTCGGCGTCGGCCTGCGCCAGACAGGCCGTCTCCTCTCTTTCCACGGCTTTTTCCACGGCCCCCCTGCTGATCCAGGAGCCGGTCATGACTTCGTGCTCTTCGCCGCCGTTCTGTTCCCGCTCCCGGTATACTCCCAGGCTCTCAGCTTTGGCGGTGGCCCAGCGCTGCTCGCGGAGGTATTGATAGACCGCTTGATTGAGCAGATAGCTGCGGTCGCGGTCCAGGGCTCTGGCGATCAAGTCCAGTTCGGCGATTTTCTCAGAGGCGATGCGGAAGCTGACGATGCGCGGGACGTTCATGGCTGCAATCTCTGGGAATTACAACGTGTTAAATCAGCTCAATGGAAATCATCCGCAATTATAATCGTCAAAGAATTCGGAGAAGATCACAGTCTCTCTTTTTCAGGTAATGTCTAAACTTGTCATAATATTGCACATTATGACATTTCTCATTTTGCGGGATGAGGGTGAGCCTGCGGTTTTCAAAATCAGCACCCTACCCGCCCGGCCGCGCCTTGACACAACGGGCCGAGCCCTTGATGCTAAACAGTTCCGGTGATTCAGTTTTTAGGGCGCAGGGGGGCAGGTTTTGCGGGTTCGCGTCTTCTACCACGACAAATGCTTTGACGGAGCCTGTTCAGCCTCGCTGTTCACGCGCTTCCACCGTGAGCGCATCGCCCCGGGGGCCAGCTATGACTACCGGGGCCTGGTACACCGCGCCGGCGCGCTATTCGACGAGAACGAGTTCAGCGGCGACGAAAATGCCATCGTGGACTTCAAATACTCGGCCTCGCCCCGTATCACCTGGTGGTTCGATCACCACCAGTCGGCCTTCCTCTCGCCCCAGGACCAGCAGAACTACCTGGACTGCAAGCGAGACCCGGCCTGCGGCGGGCGCAAGTTCTTCGACCCCAATTACATCTCCTGCACGGGGTTCCTGGCCGTCATCGCTTCCACCCGTTTTGGCTTTGACACGGCGCCGGTCGCGGAGCTGATCCATTGGGCCGACATCGTGGACGGCGCGCAATATGAGAGTCCCGAGGCCGCCGTCAAGATGGCCGCTCCGGCCATGAAGCTGACGCTGATCATTGAGGCTACGCAGGACCCGGCGTTTATCCCCCGGCTCATCCCGCTGCTGACTGAAATGCCGCTGGCCGAGGTGCTCAGTCAGCCCTTTGTGGCGGATTTGCTCCCCGCCCTGCTCCAGCGTCATGAGCAATCTCTGGAACTGATCCGCAGCCGCGCGCAAGAGCGCGACGGCGCCATCTTCTTCGACATCACCGATTATCCGCTGGAGGGGTTCAACAAATTCATCCCCTACTACCTTTACCCCAACGCCACGTATTCGATCGGGCTGTCGAAGTCCAGCTTTCGTGCCAAGGTAGCCGTGGGCTCGAACCCCTGGACCAAGGCCGACCCGGCCAAGATGGTGAACTTGGCGCAGGTGTGCGAGCGCTATGGCGGCGGCGGCCACGCCCGCGTGGGAGCCATCAGTTTTCCCCCCGACCAAATCGGCCAGGCACGCGCAGCCGCCGCGGAGATTGTGGCCGAGTTGAGGGCCAAGAACCTGCTCGCCTGAGCCATTGCCTGCCCTGAAAATGATTAAAACAAAGATATTGCCATCCCTGCTGCCCAACGGTACAATTTGCGAACGAAGTATAGCTGCCAAAGCTGACTTTTTTGAAAGCGCAGGTGGTATCCCTTGAAGAACGTGACATGCCTCCCCGCATTAAGCGTGTTTCTGGCTGCCTCCATGGCATCCGCCGCTACTGTTGCAACGACAACTACCCTGGCTGTGACCTCCGGCGGTAACGCTGTGACAACGGTCGCGGCGGGAAGCGTGATTACGCTGACCGCCACGGTAAAGGCCGGGGCCACGCTGATCACGCCGGGGCGAGTCACCTTCTGCGACACCTTGCCGGCTACCAACTATACGACAGGCTGCACGGATATCAAGCTGGATATCAGTCTTCTCGGCACCTCACAGTTGATCGGCACCCCCAAAGCCGGCACTGGATTCACCACCGGAACGGCGGTGCTGAGGTTCATACCTGGGATCGGCGCCCACAACTACGAGGCATACTTCCTGGGCGCAAACACCACAACCACTACTTATTCGCCCAGTCTTTCCGCCGCTGCTCCTTTGACCGTGACCGGCGTGACCGAGGTAACCACCACCACCATTACGCACAGCGGAACCGTGGGCAACTACACGCTGACCGCTTCAGTATCGGATCCGTCCATCTATGCGCCCACCGGCACGGTGGATTTTCTCGATACCAGCAACGCCAATTACCAGTTGGGAACCACGGATTTGACCGGAGATGAATTGTCTTTGAACTGGCCGAGCGCGGATTCGCACTCGACCGCGCTCAGCGCTCTGCCAGCATCGATCGCTCGGGGTGGAGGGGGACTTCAACCTGGATGGCATTCCCGACCTGGCCGTAATCACGTCTTCCTATCTGGGCGCCGGTACGGTGAGCTTTCTATTGGGCACCGGGACCGGAACCTTTACCAAGGCTGCTGGTACAGCCCCGACAGTGGGCACTGGACCCTATTCGATCGCGGTAGGAGACTTCAACAACGATGGCATTCCCGACCTGGCCGTGGCCAACTCCGGAAGCAGGACGGTAACCATTCTGCTGGGCACCGGGACCGGCGGCTTTACCAAATATGCCACAAGCCCGGCAACGGGCACTGCGCCCGATGCGATCGCGGTAGGAGATTTCAACGGCGACGGCAACGCGGACCTGGCCGTGGTCAACAAAGGAACCGGCACGGCAAACGGTTCGGTAACCATACTGCTGGGCAAGGGGACCGGCGCCTTTACCGCGGTTACCCCAACTCTGGCTACCGGTAGAGCGCCCACGGCCATCGCCGTCGGGGACTTCAATGGGGATGGCATACCGGACCTGGCTATAACCAACGGCACCACTGACACGGTAACCATTTGGCTGGGCACCGGCCTCGCTGCCGGTACATTTACAGCAGCCGCCGTGAGCCCGGCTACGGGCACCGATCCCAAATCCATCGTCGCGGCGGACTTCACCGGAAACGGCATTTTGGACCTGGCCGCGGTCAACGGCACCAGCGAAAACTTGACCATTCTGATGGGCAACGGGAACGGCACATTTACCGCCGCCGCGAGCCCGGATACGAGCACCTATCCCAACGCCCTCGCCGTCGGGGACTTCAATGGGGATGGCAAACCGGACCTGGCCGTGATCAACGGCGAGACCATAACCACTGAAGATTTACTTATATTAATTATAGATTCTCTACTTGGTATTCCAGATACTCTAGATATAAATCCGGGTGCAGTGTCGGTGATGTTTGGCAACGGCGACGGAACCTTCACCGCGGCGCCCAATAGCCCGGTGGCTGTAGACTACGGGCCAATGCAAGTTGTGGCGGCAGACTTCAACAGCGACGGATTGTCGGACTTTGCCGCATTGAATACTTTTGCCACCTTACCCACTATTACCAACATAACCACTGATGACGGCGAAATTATTGTTCATCTGACCGAACCCACCTCCACGGCCACGGCTTCGGTGGGCAACATCTCCATTGTGGGAACCGGATCCCACCTGGTGGATGCCAGCTATTTGGGCGACACGACTCTCGACCCGGACGCCTTTGGCCCCAGCATCTCCTCCACCATTCCGCTTACTGCGAAACCGGTAGCCACCACGCTGACCTTGGCGGCGAATCCACCCGCCGGCAGCCTGTATGAGCATCCGGTGATTTTCACGGCGATTCTCACTCCCGACCTGGCGCAGAATCACAACGCCACCGGGACGGTCACGTTCTATAACGGAACCACAAACCTGGGAACGGGCACCATTGCAAACGGCGTGGCCACGCTGACGACAAGCGCGCTGCCGTATGGAAACGACAGCATCACGGCCGTCTATTCAGGCGATACCAACTTTGCCACCTCCACATCCTCCGCCCTGTCCTACTTGGTTACCGTGGTGACCTATACCTCGGTTACCTCATCCCTCAACCCGGCTTATTGGGGAGATACCGTGACTTTCACAGCCACGGTCAGCAGCGACACCATCACGCCCACGGGAACCGTTTCCTTTTTTGACGACACAACCTTGCTGGCAACGGAAACCCTCGTATCCGGCATGGCCTCGTATACCACCGGTGAGCTGAGCGTCGGTACGCATAACATCACTGTCGACTACTACCCCGACCAGGTTGGAATCGATCCGAGCACTTCAAGTATTTTGGCCCAGGTAATCCTCTTCACGGACTTCAATATCGCGGCCTCGCCCAGCTCGCACACCGTCTATACCGGAGAAAATGCGACCTTCACTATTACCCTCACGCCCGACACTGGCTTCATTTTGCCGGTGGCCATCAGTTGCACCCAGATTCCGGCCAATACTACCTGCACCTTTTCGGCGACTAGCATCCCCGGCGGCAACGGAACCGCGACTCTGGTTGTGCAGACCTCCCCGCCCAGCCAGGCCGCCGCGGCTTCAGGCTTGCCCGGCAAGCTTCGACTTCCCTTGCTGGCGGGGCTGTTGCTGCTCTTCATCCCCAGGCGCTGGCGCCGATTCCGCAAAGGCTGGCCATTGCTTCTGGCGCTTTTCGCGATTCTGGCCACAGGGGTGGCCATCACGGGATGCACCGCGCCCGGTCCGCTGACCGGCGCCACGCCGGTGGGCGCCCAAACCATTACCATCACCGGGGTCGCAACCAACGGAGCGCAATCGCTGATTCATGGGGCGAATGTGACTTTGAACGTCCAATCGCTGTTCTAACTCGAACTTTATCGACTTTTGCGAGGAACGCCGATGCTCTTTTCAAAATTCCTGCCGGGCTTGCGGCTTATCTGCTGGATGGCGGCGCTGGCGGCAAGCCTGCTGGCCGGCTCAGCGCAGGCACAAGTCACCCCCACCGCCTCACGCGCCAGCCGGGGGCTTTGGGTGGGCGCGGAATACTCCAGTATCCATGCCAGTTTCCCCTATCAAAGCAATTCGAGCCTTTGGGGAATCGGCGGTTTTGTCGACTACCATTTCACTCCCCATATCGCCGCCGAAGTGGATGCGCGCTTTCTGCGCTTCGACGGCTTTTACGGCGAGACAGAGGATAACTACCTGGCCGGCCCGCGCTACCTGACCAGAAGATTTGGAAGGATTGAGCCCTATGCCCAATGCCTTATGGGCATAAACCAGATTCAATACCCATTTCAGATCGGAATCGGACGCTATTTCGCGCTGGCGCCGGGCGGGGGCGCAAGCTTTCGCATCAGCCACAGATTGGCTCTGCGCGGGGAATACGAGTACCAGTACTGGATGAATTCGCCCAACATCCCTAACGAGCCCGCGCATACCATCACGCCCTACGGCTTCCACGTCGGCGTTGCTTACAAAGTGTTTCGATGATGCGGCCGGGTTGATTGGCCGCTTCTCACAGCCCCAGTTCCCCGGCCCGCTTCTTCATCGCCTCAATGCAGAAGGCGATGTGCGCATCCAGATCGACGCCCAGCTCGGCCGCGCCCTGGATCATGTCTTCGCGATTCACGCCGCGGGCAAAGGCCTTGTCCTTCATCTTCCTTCGCACCCCGGCTACCTCCACGTCGGCGATGGCCTTGGTGGGCTTCACCAGCGCGCAGGCGGTCGAGAAATCCGGCCAGCTCGTCGCAGGCAAACAGGGCCTTGGCCAGATGCGTTTCGCGGGGCACGCCGGAGTATTGCGCATGGCCCAGGATGGCGGTGCGTATCTCCGTCGGGCCAGCCCAGCCGCTCCAACTCGCGGACGCCCACAAAAGGATGCTCCTCGGCCGTGGGGTGGCGCTCGTAGTCGAAGTCGTGGAGCAGGGCCGTGGCGGAGTAGAGCTTCGATAAGCGCGGCGCGTTCCTGCGCGGCCAGGGCCGATGAGTCCCAGCCGGTCGGCCTCCGCCTCGCCGCAGGCCGCCACGCAGGCCTCCACGGCCAGCGCGTGCTTGCGCAGGCTCTCGCTCTGCGTCCATTCGGTCAGCAGTTGCCAGGCCTGCTCGCGTCCGTAGGCCGGATCGCGTTACCGGTGGTCATAGTTGTATCTCCATGTTGACTAATTTGGTTCGGTTTTCTTCCGTTCTTTTCGGAGTATGATAGGGAAATCTTCGGTTTGACCCTAAGTTTCTACTTGACAATTATGGTTCACTTCCCCGAAAGTAGCCTATATCGCGGTGCACAAATGCACCCCGGAGAGCTAGCTCTGGCGCTCCGCACACAGCCCATGGCAACCACACTAGTCAGCGTGGAGACACGCGAGGTAGTGCGCTGCAACTTGTGCAGGCTCGTGCAGTACAGACCCAGCAATTCCCAATGCCGAAGATGCCACAGACCCCTCGATATCGAGGAGCCTGTGCCTCTGGCGCCGCAACTGGTATCCAGCCCCTCAGTGCCTGCTTCATCGGAGGCTGGGTTGCAGGTGGCCGGCCAGGTGCGCGAGATTCGCCGCGCGCGCCATCTGAGCCAGCGGCAACTGGCCGGGCGCATGCAGGTGCCCCGCACCTACATTTCCAAGATCGAGAACGGCAAGGCGATTCCCACGCTGGGCTCGCTGGAGCGGCTGGCCAAGGCGCTGCGAAGTGGACGTCTGCCAACTGGTCCGGACTCCCGCAGCCGCCGCGACGAGGAGGTGGCCGCCATTCTTGCCGATCCGTTCCTGGCCGAGATTGCCGCCTTGCTGCCCCACCTGGACTCCTGCATCGGACGCTGATCTACGGCGCGGTGCGGGACGCGGCCACGGGACGGCGGCGCTCCGCATAGGCCGGTAACCTCTCGTTTCCGGCCTGGTGCGCTGGACGGCTGTTGATCCGCTCCAGCGCCGCCGCCTTCCCTGCGCGATGCCTCCAGTGCGGAGAGCGATTGCGGCGCATGGGCTCTTATGCTAGGGTCGATGATGCTGCACCTTTGCTCCGGCTGAGAGAGGATTTTCCCGCCGGCGCCATCGTTGGCATGGTCCCAGGGCGCCGGCGTGCAAGCCGCAAGAGCAATGTAGAGGCGAGTCCCTTGTATCCTTCTGGCACGCTGCGCATCGATGAGCTGACCGCGGAGGAGCGCGCCGTCTACGCGACCCTCAAGCCCGAGCGCCTGCCCCAGCACGTGGCCATCATCATGGACGGCAACGGCCGCTGGGCAGGCCAGCGCTCGCTCAAGCGCTTCCTGGGCCACCAGCAGGGCGCCAAAAGCGTGCAGGTGGTTACCGAGACCGCCGCGCGCATCGGCCTGCCCTGGCTCACGCTCTACGCCTTTTCGCTGGAGAACAATCTGCGCCGCCCCCGCGCCGAGGTCAACTTCCTCATGCGCCTGCTCAAGACCTACCTGGAGACCAACCTGCAGCGCATGATGGACAACAACGTCCGCATCCGCTACATCGGGCGCACCCACGAACTGCCCCCCGAGGTGCAGGACAAGATGCGCTGGGCCGAGGAGGCCACGGCGCGCAACACCGGCACCACGCTCACCCTGGCCCTGAACTACGGCGGCCGCTCGGAGCTGGTGGACGCCTTCCGCGGCTCTGGCCGCGGAGATGAAGCACAAGCACCTCAGCCCGGAGCGCATCACCGAGGAAGACATTCACCGCCATCTCTACACGGCGCACATGCCCGACCCCGACCTGCTCATCCGCACCTCGGGCGAGATGCGCCTCTCGAATTATCTGCTGTGGCAGGTCGCCTATACCGAGATCTTCGTCACCGAGCGCTACTGGCCCGACTTCCGCGGCATCCATCTGCTGGAGGCCATTGCCGATTTCCAGCGCCGCGAGCGCCGCTACGGCGGCCTCGGCGAGGGCTGCGGCGAAGTGGAAGAAGAGGCCGAGCGGATCAGGATCGCGGCCAGCTAAGCGCCTCGGCTGTTACAGGTTCATAATTATCAGATCCTGACATAGACTTTCGGGCATATCCATACAACTAGGGAGTGGAGACAGAGAGGTTGCGCGGCTTCCTGTGCTGAGTTCGATCAGAGGACGAAAAATCAGCATGATATGGGAATATTCGGGCAGAATACTATTGAATTGGCTATTGGATCAGCCTTCCCAAGATCAACCCACCGGCGCAAATCCTGCCCTGACGGTGTATTCTCAACCAAGGAATGAAGCGCATATTAACTGCTCTTATATTGATTCCGCTGGTTCTGCTTCTGGTGTTCCTGGGGCCGAAGTGGCAGTGGCTGTTCACCTTGCTCGTGACCCTGGTGGCCGCGCTGGCCGGCTGGGAATACATGGACCTGTCGGAGCTGGGCGGGGCTAAGCCGCCGCGCGTTGCGGTGCTGTTGGCCATCCTGGCGCTCTTCGCTGGCAAGTTTATTTCGGACTGCAGCGTAATAGCCGGCACCGACTGGCTGACGACTCTCATACGCACCGGCGCGGGCCAGGTCAATTTTGAGTTGCTGCGTCACACCGAGCTGGTTTTCGGCATGCTGGCCCTGGGGTTAATTGTCTACTGCGCCTTCCTCCGCCCGTGGAGCAGGTGATGGCGGATGCGGCCACCTCCATCTTCTGCCTGTTTTACGTGGGATTTACGCTGACCACCGTGCTGGCCCTGCGCGAAGAGAACAATGGCCCTTCGCTGGTGGCCTTTTTGCTGTGCGTGGTCTGGGCCGGAGATATCGCCGCGCTCTACGTGGGCCGCGCCTGGGGGCGGCACAAGATGTCGCCCGCGCTCAGCCCCAACAAAAGCTGGGAGGGCGCGTTGGGCTCGGTGGCCGGCAGCCTGCTGGCAACCGGAGCCCTGCTGGGCCTGGCTACCCTGCTGGAGCAGTGGAACCTGCCCGGGCTCTCCTACCGCGACGAAGAGGTTTGGTACTGGCTGCTGCTGGCCGTGCTGGTGAACCTGGCCGCGCAGGTGGGCGATCTGGCCGAGTCCGCGCTTAAGCGCTCGGTGGGAGTCAAGGACTCGGGCTCCCTGGTGCCCGGCCACGGCGGCGTCCTGGACCGCATCGACGCCCTGCTGCTGGCCGCTCCGGTGCTGTGGTACGCTCAGGTTATTCAGCAGCGGTTCTAGCGCTCTTTCCTGGTTTTTTGATTCGGAACGGTTTGATTGCAACGCGCACTCTGGATGGGTTCCAGAAGGAACCGCGGAATTTCAAAATCACCTTGAAGCGACTCGCCATTCTCGGTTCCACCGGCTCCATCGGGCAGAGCACCCTCTCCATCGTCGAGCAGTTTCCCGACCGCTACCAGGTGGCCGCGCTGGCCGCCGGGCGCAACCTCGACGAGGCCTTTGCGCAAGCCGTTCGCTGGCGGCCGAAGCTGGTCTCGCTGGCCACCGAAGAGCTGGCCGCGCAGCTTTCCGCCCGTCTGCGTGAGGCCGGCGTCACCGGCATCGAGGTGGTTCACGGCTCCGCGGGCACGGTCGCCTGTTCCACGCTGCCCGATGCGGACTTCGTGGTTTCGGCTATCGTGGGCGTGGCCGGCCTTGAAGCCACGTATGCCGCCATCCTGGCCGGCAAACCCGTGGGCCTGGCCAACAAGGAGTGCATGGTGGCCGCCGGCGAGATTCTCACCCGCGCCGCGCGCGAACGCAACGTGCCCATCCTGCCCATCGACAGCGAACACAACGCCGTCCACCAATGCATGAGGGTGGGCGCGCACTCTGAAGTAAAGACCATCTGGCTCACGGCCTCCGGCGGGCCGTTCCGAGAACTCCCTTTGGCCCAGTTCGACGCCATCACCCCAGCGCAGGCGCTCAAGCATCCCACCTGGGTGATGGGCCGCCGCATCACCATCGACTCCGCCACCATGCTTAATAAAGGTCTCGAAGTCATCGAGGCCTGCCGCCTCTTCGACGTACAGCCCGGCAAGGTGCGGGTCATGGTTCACCCGCAGTCCACGGTCCACTCGCTGGTGGAGTATGTGGACGGATCGATCCTGGCGCAGATTTCCGTCACCGATATGCGGCTGCCCATCCTCTACGCCCTGGCCTGGCCGGAACGGCCTCGCTCCACGCTCACCTTCGACCTGGCCGCCTTGCGCCACCTGGATTTCGAGCCGCCCGACTTCGAGCGCTTCCCTTGCCTGCGCCTGGCCTTTGAGGCCGCGGAAAAAGGCGGAGCGCATTGCATTGCCCTGAACGCGGCCGACGAGGTCGCCGTCGAAGCATTCCTCGAAGGTGGTACTACCTTTACGGGCATCCCGCGTACAATTGAAAAGGTGCTCGCATCCACGCCGGAGTCGCATCCCGCCACCATTGCGGAGGTGCTCGCCGCCGACCGGGAAGCGCGTCAAACAGCCCGTGCGCTGTTGAAATGAGGCCTGCGCCGCGCACATTGCCGAGGGAAAAAACGCACATTTATGCATGAATTTCTGGTTTCTGCCGCTTGCTTTTATCGTTCTTGTCGGCATCATGGTCGTGGTCCATGAGTTTGGGCACTTTGCCGTCGCCAAGCTCTGCGGCGTCCGCGTCGAGTCGTTTTCCGTCGGCTTCGGCCCGCGCCTCTTCGGCTTCAAGCACGGCGATACCGACTACAAGGTCTGCCTGCTGCCTCTGGGCGGCTATGTCAAAATGACCGGCGAGAACTTCAGTGAACTCAGTGAAGCGGCCACCGGTCAGGCCAATGAAGCGCCGCTGGACGATCCTGGGTCATTCCTGGCCCATCCCCGCTGGCAGCGGATTTTGATCGGCATGGCCGGCCCTGTTGCCAACTTCATCCTGGCCTTCGTTTTGATGTTCTTCTACTACGCCTGGATCAACGAGGTTCCCAAATACGAGGTCACCACCACCACCATCGAGTGGGTGACTCCCGGCTCGGCGGCAGCCCAGGCCGGGTTTGAATCCGGAGATATCATCCGCCACTTTGAAGCCGTGGACAATCCCACATGGGAACAGGTGAACATGCGCGCGGTGGTCAACCAGGGCCAGACCGTGCCCGTGACCGTGGACCGCGGCGGCAAGATCGTCCAGCTCTCCTTTCACCTGCCCGCCGTAGTCAAGGGCCAGGATTTCGATGTGAGCGACACGGGCGCCATTCCGCAGTTCGTTCCCGGCCCCATCGGCGTCAAGCATGTGGAGCCGGGTACGCCTGCCGCCCAGGCGGGCCTGCTTGACGGCGACGCCATCCAGTCCGTGGATGGTCATCCCTTTCATACCGTGCAGGCGCTGCTGGCCTACATGCAGTACGGGCAAGGCAAGCCGGTTTCGCTGGTAGTGGTGCGTAACGGCGTCACTCTGCACCCCATGGTGGCTTCTCCGGCCAAGCTCGATGCCGGCTGGAAGCTGGGTTTTCAGCCGGTGCCCATTCCCTTCCGCAACAACCCGCTTCCCTTCAATAAGGCGGCGGACAAGTCAGAGACCTTCTGCGTCGATAATTCCACTCTCATTGTCGATATACTGGGGCGCATCTTCACCCGTAAGGTTTCCGTCTCCCAACTCTCCGGCCCGGTGGGGATTGCCCGCATGGCCGGCGACGCAGCGGAGATGAGGGGCTGGTACCCGAAGTTTGTTCTGGCCGGTGAGATCAGCCTCAACCTGGGCATTCTCAATATGCTGCCTTTCCCCATCCTCGACGGCGGCGGAATTTTTTTCCTGCTGATCGAGAGCCTGATCCGCCGCGATATCGGCATCAACGTGAAGGAGCGCATCTACCAGGCGGCGTTTGTGGTGCTGGTGGGCTTTTTCGTCTTCATCATCTTCAACGATGTAACCAAGCTGCCCATCTTCACGCATCTCAAGCCGTAGGACAGAGATCAGAGATCAGGGGTCAGAGATCAGTTTTCAGTCATCCTATCGGCCACTAACCACTACCACTCTTTACTGATCCCTGATCTTAAGAAAACTAATCCCCGTGCCCCATCCTTTCGCGTTTTTTCTGGCGAAAGGGTGGGAAACTTCGAACCTTCACCGGTTTTTTCGGAGACGACTGAATGCCCGTTACTACCGAAGTCCGCGTGCGCTATGCAGAAACCGACCAGATGGGCATTGTCTACTATGCCAACTATCTGGTCTGGTTTGAGATAGGCCGCGTGGAACTGCTGCGCTCGCTGGGCCTTGCCTATAGCCAGTTGGAAACCGAACACGAGTGCATTCTGCCCGTGATTGAGGCCAGTTGCCGCTATCGCTCCCCGGCCCGCTACGACGACGAGATTCTGATCGAAACCCGCCCCGCCCTGTTGCGCGGCTCGGTGCTCAAGTTCGCTTACCGAATCTACCGCAAGGCAAACCTGGAGAGAAAAGAGCGCGAACTCCTGGCCGAAGGGGAGACGGTGCACGTGGTCTGCGACGACCAGTTGAACAAGAAGCCCCTGCCGGAGCACTACGCCGCGGCGCTGAAGGCGCTAATGACGGAAGACTAGATCTCCGTTGTCCCATCCTTGGCCATCTTTCTGGCGAAAGGGTGGGAAACTCCCTCATCCCTCTGCAAGAAAATCCCCGGCCGCTCTCTTGTTCTTGCGGGAGTTGCAGTCCAAACAAGCAGTTACTAGATTCTCCAGGCTGTTATCCCCGCCTTCCGCAACTGGTTTAACGTGGTCCAGCGTAGCGGTAAAGCGGGTTAATTGCTTCTGGCAATAGCGGCACAAATAGCCGTCCCGCTCAAACACCCTGATCCGGTTCTGACGCGCGTTGTAATAGTCGATATTGGACGCGTCCATGAACAGCTCCGGCTCCGATGCCAACCGTTCAGAGCGGAATTTTCGGCAAGCTTCAATTTCCTCCGGTATCAGAACCCGGTATAACGTGCCGTCGCGGTTGGGCTCGCCTTCTTTCCGTATCGCCCCAATCGTCTTCCAGCGCCCGCAGCGTATCATGCACCTTCCCCAGCGAGATCGTCTTCTCAATGGTCTGGGTGCGGGCAGACTGAACTACCGCTCTGCGCAGGCTGCGCGTGCTCACTCTGAGATGCGGGCTCCCGTCCTTCGCAATGGTGTGCCGGAACAGAAACCAATAGAATGCGGCGTCGTATGGTTCCAGAAGGGGCTGCAGGTCGTCAACGATCTCCTGAACGATGAGCGGCAGTTCCAAAGCGGAGAAATCGCGATTTCCTACAGTTGCCGTGGTCGCGTTCACCTCAACTTCCAGTTCGCTCAGAAGTTGACGAATCATCTCAAGGCGCTTATTCATCTCGGACCACTTTCTACGTTCACAACCCAAGCCATCGCCCGCTGCTTCGGCAAAGGCTTATTTATCCCTGGCCACCACAAAATCCGGCACCCACAGCAGGGCGCGCTTGTACTCGGAGTCGGCAAACGGAGCCAGGGCCTGGCGGATCTGCTCGGCGTAGCGGTCGGCGACGCTCATGGCGTACTCCACCGAGCCGTTGCGCGCCAGAATCTCCTGAATCTGCTCTCGCGGCTCACGTGCTCGAAGCTGCGGTCGTCCAGAACCCGCTGGATGGTCTGGCGGTCGGCGGCCGTGCCGTGGTCGATGGAGTGGATCACCGACAGCGTCGCCTTGCCTTCGCGCAGATCGCTGGCCACGGGCTTGCCCAGAACCTCTTCGGTGGCCGTCAGGTCGAGCACGTCGTCGACAATCTGGAAGGCCAGACCAACAGCCCGGCCATAGGTGGCCAGGCTCGCCTCCTGGGCCTCGGTGGCGCCGGCCAGCACCGCGCCCAGCCGCATGGAAACCGAAAACAGGCAGGCGGTCTTGCGGAAGATCAGGTCGTAGTACTCGGCCTCGGAGACGGCTTTGCCCAGCTTTTGAATCTGCAGCAGCTCGCCCTCCACCATCTGCTGGGTCAGGCCGATCAGCAGGTCGAGCACGCGCAGGTTCTTCTCTTCCAGAGCCACCTTGAAGGCCTGCATGTAGAGCCAGTCGCCGGCCAGCACGCATTTTTCGTTGCCCCAGGTGGTATTGGCCGAAGGGCGGCCGCGGCGCGTGTCGGCGCCGTCGATGATGTCGTCGTGGACCAGCGTGGCGGTGTGCACCATCTCCACCACCGCGCCCAGCCGGATGGCGCCCTGGCCCGAGTAGCCCAGCATGTGCGCGGAGAGCAGCAGCAGCGAGGGCCGGATGCGCTTGCCGCCGCCCTCGCGCAGGTATTCGGCGATCTCCGTGATGGTGCTTACGCCGGAGGCGGCGTCGCGGCCCAACTCCTGCTCGATCGCCACGAGGTCGTCCCGCAGCAGATCGAAGACCTCTCTCGCCGTCGCTGTCGCCAATGTGCTCAAAGCTCTCCGGTTCCCGTGCTGTGCACCTTCATCTGCCAAAGCATAGCTTGCGTAGAAACTGTGTGTTGAAGGGGACGGGCTTTAGCCCGTCCGTTTAGAGCCGATTTTGATTTTCGGCTTTAGCCGCTGAGGGAATGCAAACTACCGTAAAAAACTTCCCTTAGGGGCTAAAGTCCCAATCCGATTCTGCCTTTGATTTACGGGCTAAAGCCCGTATCCTTCATTCAAATCCAAATCATCTGACAGCTACATTGAGGGTGCACAGTGTACGAATGCATCCGCTCAATACGTGCGGTAGTTGGTAAACTGCAAATCCAGACCCAGGTCCTTGCCGCGCAACAGGGCGATAATTGCCTGCAGCACGTCGCGGTCCTTGCTGGATATTCTGACTGTATCGCCCATGATGGTGACTTGCGCCTTCTTTTTCGAGTCCTTGACCAGGCGCACGATCTCCTTGGCCTTTTCCGTGGGGATGCCCTGCTGCAAGCTGATCTTCTGCCGCACGCTCTTGCCCGCCGCCGGCTCCAGCTTGCCGTAGGTCAGATTCTTCAGCGAGACGCCGCGCCTGACCAGCTTCTGGCCCAGAATCTCCTTGACCGCCTCCAGATGATACTCGCCGTCCGAGGCCAAGCTGAATGGCGTCGTTGCCCTCCAGCGTCGATCTCCGAGTGGGAATCCTTCAGGTCGAAGCGCTGGCGAATCTCCTTCAGCGCCTGGTCGATGGCGTTGCGGACCTCCTGAATATCCACCTTGCTCACAATGTCGAACGAATTGTCCTGGGCCATTTTTTCTTCCCTCGAACCATTGGAAAGGCTGCTGCATGCAATGCCTCTATCAGTTTCCCACGTCTGCCTTGAGGTCAAACAGCCGAAAGAAGTTTTTCGTGGTCGCGGAAGCGATTTCCTCCCCGTCGACGCCCAGCAAGCTCCGCCAATACCAGAGCCGTGCGCAGCACCCAGGCCGGCTCGTTGCGCTTGCCGCGATGGGGCGCCGGAGCCAGCCAGGGGGCGTCGGTCTCCACCAGAACCCCGTCCAGGGGCAGCTTGGCGGCCACGTCGCGTAGCGGCTGGGCTTTGGGATAGGTCAGGTTTCCGGCAAACGAAATCAGAAAGCCCAGGTCGAGCGACCGCCGCGCCTGCTCCCAGCCGCCCCCAAAGCAGTGCATGACGCCGCCCAGGCCCGTCTGCCGCCAGTGGGCCTCCAGAATCTCCAGGAGTTCGTCCCAGGCGTCCGTAGTGCCCTCTTTTGACCGGCAATGGATCAGGATGGGCCGCTTGCGGCCGGCGGCGATCTCCAGTTGGCGAATCAGCCCCTCGCGCTGCACGGCATGCGGCGCGCCCTCGTGAAAATAGTCCAGGCCAATCTCGCCGCAGGCAATCACCTCCGGCTCGGCCAGCAGGCTGTCCAGTTTGGCGAGAACGGCGTCATCGACCTCCTGCGTGTTGTGCGGATAGACGCCGGCGCTCGCGTAGAGCTGCGGAAATCGCCGGGCCGCCCGTTGAACTGGCGGCAGATTTCCAGCGCCCGGTCCATTCCCGCCACCTGCTCGCCAATGCCGATGGACAGCACCGCGCCTACGCCTGCCTCCCAGGCGCGGGCCAGCATCGCCTCGCGGTCCTCCGCGTAGCGTTCGCTATCCAGGTGGGCATGGGAATCGATCAGCAATGGGCCTCGGTGGTCTATGGATGAACAACCTGCAGGCCGAGGAAGTTCTCAAAGCCCTGGAAGTCGTTGTCCATGTGGAGCAGTTCGTAACCTTCTTGGATGCAGAAGGTGGCGATCAGGCAGTCCATGGTCTTGCGCACGGTGATCCCGCGCTGTTGGAGTATTCGGAAGTTCTCCGCAGCCTTCACAGCGAGTCCTGCCGGTACGCCGTCAAATACCGGCAGCGCCAAAAGCTGCGCCTTCGTTTGCCTAAACTGCCGGTCGGAACGGAAACCGCGCAGAACCTCACAGAGAATCAGACCGGTCAGTCCCACCCCGCCGCGGGCCAGGCCGCCTTGAAGCCAACGCGTCTGTGGCGTGATCTGTCCGTTGAATGCGTCGATCCAGACGCTGCTATCCACGATCACCATGCGTCCTGTCTGCTCTCGCTCCCCTCGCCGGTTCCGCTATGCCGCGGGTGTATCGGCGATCTTCCGGTCCTTGTCGCGCCCCTCATCCCAATCGGGGAATCGGCTCGCGCGCATCTCGTCCAGGTTGCCCTCCCACTGCACTTTGCCGAAGAGCTTCAATATCCCCGCTTGCCGCTTGAGCTGCACCACAAGGCGCAGCGCCTCCTCAACCACCGCTTTCTTGGTGGGCTTGCCGCTCAGGGCCATCGCCCGGCGAATCAGCTTCTCGTCAATCTCAACATTGGTCCGCATCGGATGCAAACTCCGGCCAGTTGCCATTCTTCTCCAGTTCGGTGTGCCATTCAGCCAGCCGCCCCTCGCGCTCGGCCTTCTTGCGAGCGATCTCCTGCAGACGGAAGACTTCATCGATCCTCTGTTCCTGGACCTTGAGCGAAACCAGCTTCCGTAGCGCCTTGTCGATGACCGCCCGCTTGGTGGCAACTCCGGTGGCCTTCATCGCCTGCTTCATCAACTTGTCGTCAATCTCGATATTGGTCCGCATGGGCAGCGCCTCCCGATGTGTAAGTATGGCACAATTTATGTGTATAGAGCAACAGGGCAGCGAACGGCGTAGAACTCGGCCGGGTTCTACTTCAGCCGCGCCCCCAGCGGAACTTCTTCCAGGAATCCGGCCAGCACCGGCGCGCCGTCGGGGAGCGAGGCGGCCAGCAGCATCCCATTCGATTCCAGGCCGCGCATCTTGCGCGGAGCCAGGTTGGCGACGATGACGATCTTGCGGCCGATGAGCTTTTCCGGCTCGTAGTACTGGGCGATGCCGGCCAGAATCTGCCGCTTCTCGTAGCCCAGATCGACCTCCAGGCGCAGCAGCTTGTCGGCCTTGGGCACGCGCTCGGCCACCAGAATCTGCGCCACGCGCAGATCCACCTTGGCGAAGTCGTCGATGTTGATGTGCTGCGGTAAGGCTGACTGCTCTACAACCGGAGCGGCGGCTGGAGCTTGCTCGGCAGCTGGAGCGGAGCGTGAAGCGCCGACAGCCGGAGCTAGGACCGGAGCAGCAGCAACCGGAGCCTTGGGCCTGGGCGCCTTCACAAACGCAGCCGGGGCTGTCGCAGGAACTGCCTGAGACTTAGCTACGGACGCCTTCGCGGGCGTAGACGGAGCCACGGGAGCACTTCCGGCGGGCGTTGTGGCCTTGGCCGCGCTCTCTTCCGCGCTGGCAGCTTCCACGGCGCTGCGGTTGTTTTCATCTTCAAGATTCTGCATGCGGTCGACCGCATCCTTTTCCGCGCGGGGAAAGAGCGGCGCGGGCTCGCCAAACTTCGTCCCCGCCTTCAATCCGCCCCACGCGAGTTTTGTCAAAAATGCATGCTTTGCCGCGTCCGCAATCTCGCCCTGCCCAAGCTGCCGCCATACCTTGGCAGCCGACTCCGGCAGGATGGGATAGGCCAGCGCGGTGATGATGCGAATGGCCTCGGCGGCCGTGGCCAGCACGCGTGCCTGAAGCGCAACGTGCTCCGCCTCGGGGCGCTCCGCCGGCTTCTTCCAGGGCGCGTTGGCGGTCAGGTAGCCGTCAGTCTCCGCCACCAGGAGCCACAGGGTCTTGAGCGCATCGGAGAAATTCAGATCGTCGAACTCCGGGCCGAAGGCCGCAATAGTGCGCACCGCGCAATTCGCGCAGGGCGGCCTCGGCAGCGGTCTCCGCGCCCGCCTTCGGCACCACCCCGCCAAAGTATTTGTGCACCATGTTCACCACGCGGCTCACCAGGTTGCCGTAGCCGTTGGCCAGGTCGCCGTTGTAGCGCTGCACCAGCGCATCGAAGCTGAAGCTGCCGTCCTGGCCGAAGGGAATCTCGCGCAGCAGGAAGTACCGCAGAGCGTCGGCCCCCAGAACCTCCATGCACGGTCTCCGCGCGCACAATGTTGCCGCGCGACTTGGACATCTTGCCCTGGTCGAAGAGCAGCCAGCCGTTGGCCCGCACCGAGCGCGGCAGCGCAATGCCCGCGGCCATCAAAAACGCCGGCCAGTAGACGCAGTGGAAGCGGCTGATCTCCTTGCCGATCAGGTGCATGTCCGCCGGCCAGAATTTTCTGAATCTTTCCTGGTCCTGGGGATCATCCGAGCCATAGCCAAGCGCGGTAATGTAGTTGGCCAGCGCGTCCAGCCACACGTAGATCACGTGCTTCTCGTCGCCGGGCACGGGAATGCCCCAGGAGAAACTCGTCCGGCTCACCGACAGATCCTTCAGCCCGCCGCGCACAAACGAGATGACCTCGCGCCGCGTGGACTCCGGCCCCATGAAGCCGGGGTTGGCCTCGTAGAACTCCAGCAGCTTGCGCTCGAAGGCCGAGAGCTTGAAGAAATAATTCTCCTCGCTCACCGTCTCGGTCATGCGGCCGCAATCCGGGCAGGGCGTGCCCGGAGGGCCGTCCACATAGGCCTCGTCGGAGACGCAATACTGGCCGGTGTAGGAGCCCTTGTAGATGAAGCCCTTGTCGCGCAGCGTGGCGAACAGGTGCTGCACGCCGCGCTTGTGGCGCTCTTCGGTGGTGCGGATAAAGTCGTCGTAGGTGAGCCCCAGCCGGTCCCACAGCGCCGCGAAACTCCGCCGGAGATCGCGGTGGCAAACTCCTCCGGCGTGCGCCCGGCCAGTTCGGCGGACCGCTCGATCTTCTGCCCGTGCTCGTCGGTGCCGGTCAGAAACCAGGTCTCGATGCCCAGCGCCCGCTTGCGCCGCGCAATGGCGTCGCAGACGATGGTCGAGTAGGCGTGGCCCAGGTGCGGCCGCGCATTCACGTAGTAGATGGGCGTGGTCAGGTAATAGCGGGCTGGGCTGGAAGCAGAATTGGTCATAGGCGGGGCATTGCGTTGAATTCGCCCCGGACGGCAGGCGGAAATCCATAGGCAATCTACTCACCATCTTACGGCAATTTTGCGGCCCACCCACAAATGCTCCGTGCTCCATCCTTTTCGCGTTCCTGGCGAAAAGGGTGGGAAACCACGAAGGCTGGGTGCCCCAGGTCACGACTTTGAAACCTGGGAGACCACAAACCTCGACGCATGATCGTCCACCGCCATCGCAAACCTGTCCCAAGCCGCCGCTCTGTTAGAATCACCCTTGAAAATCAAGGATTTCCGAGGCTATCTACGTGTATTTGGAATTGCAGAAACGGCTCGGCGCGCGTCTTCGCACTCTCCTGGAGGAAAAGTACGGCCTCCAGCTTGAGACCATTCCGCTGGAGATTCCGCCCGATCTGCAGTTCGGCGAGCTGGCCACCCCCATTGCCTTCGAGCTGGCCCGCAAGCTGCGCAAAGCGCCCAAGATCATTGCGCAGGAGATTGTGGCCGCGCTAGGGCAACTTGATGGTTTTTCCTCTTTTGAAGTTGCCGGCGCGGGGTATATCAATGCGCGCCTCGACCGCGCCGCGGCCGTGCGCATGACCGCCGTTGGCGAGCCAAAGCGCTCGTCCAAAGGGCTGCTCCATGCCCTGGTGGAGCACACCAGCATCAATCCCAACAAGGCCGCGCACATCGGCCACCTGCGCAACGCCATTCTGGGCGATACCTTCGTCCGCCTGCTGCGCGCCGCCGGACAAAAGGTGGATGTGCAGAACTACATCGACAACACCGGCGTGCAGGTGGCCGATGTGGTGGTGGGATTTCTGCATCTGGAAGGCCGGTCCGCTGCTGAAGTGCGCCAGTTGCTTGAAGACCTCAAGCGCCGAGGAGAGCGCATCGACTATTACTGCTGGGACCTCTATGCGCGCACTTCGCAGTGGTACGAGCAGGGAACGGATGAAGAGAAGGCCGCGCGCAAGAAGTTGCGATACGCCACGCTGCACGAGATCGAGCATGGCGGCAATGAGACCGCCGAAGTTGCCGAACTGATCTCCACCGCGGTCCTGCGCCGCCATCTTGAAACCATGCTGCGGTTGGACATTGAATACGATTTCCTGCCCCGCGAAAGCGAGATTCTGCACCTCAAATTCTGGGAAGCGGCTTTCGAGCAGTTGAAACAAACCGGCGTGCTCTACTTTGAGACCGAGGGCAAGAACAAGGGTTGCTGGGTGATGTCGCAGGGCGGCGACGCCACGTCCAGACGGAAGACGGCCCGGAGGATGATGCCAAAGTGATTGTCCGCTCCAACGGCACAGTAACTTATGTGGGCAAGGATATCGCTTATCACTTATGGAAGTTCGGCCTGCTGGGCAAGGATTTCGGTTACAAGCCGTTCTTCACTTATCCCAACCATGAATGTTGGATTTCCGCCGTCCAGGGCCAGCGAAAAACATCCGCACTTTGGCGGGGCGCAGGCCATCTATAACGTCATCGATTCCCGCCAGTCCGATCCGCAAGCCAACGTAATCCAGGCGCTGCGCGGCATGGGCTATACCCAGCAGGCGGATCACTATACGCACTTCAGCTACGAAATGGTCGCGCTCACGCCGCGCTGCGCAGTCGAGCTGGGTTATGACGTTTCCCAGGAAGACCTCAGCCGGCCATATATCGAAGTCAGCGGCCGCAAGGGCTTCGGCGTCAAGGCCGACGACCTGATCGACAAGCTGATGGCGGCCACGCAGGCCGAAGTGGACGCGCGACAGACCGGTCGCAACGAGGCGGAACGCCGGAAGATCGCCGGGCAGATCGCCATCGGCGCGCTGCGCTACTTCATGCTCAAGTTCACGCGCAACTCGGTCATCGCTTTCGACTTCAAGGATGCTCTGAGCTTTGAGGGCGAAACCGGGCCGTACATTCAATACGCCGTGGTGCGCGCGCGGAATATCTTCCGCAAAGGCGAGCACCACGCCGGAAGCAGTGTTAGCCGAGTTTGCCGGCATTGATCCGAGCCGCGGTATCTCGAAGGCGAGGCTGGCGAAGATATTTGGGCGCTGTGGCTGCGCTGCTGCCCGCCGCACTCTGGTGCTGGAGCAGTGCATTACCACCTCCGAGCCCGCCTTCCTGGCCAGGCACGCCTTCCAGTTAGCCCAGGAGTTCAATAACTTCTATCACCGTCACCACATCCTCAGCGAAGAAGACCCGGCGCGGAAGACTTTCCTGTTGGCCACGGCGGCGGTGGTGCTGCGCGAGTTAGTCGAAGTGCTCAGTTGGATGGGCATCGAGAGTCCGGAGGCGATGTAGAAAGAGACTCTAGCTAATAACTCCGCACCCACTCCAGGATCGAGCGGACAGCAACCCCGCTCGGCCCTTTGGCGATATAGGGCTTGGAGTCTTCCACCCAGGCGAGACCGGCGATGTCGAGGTGAATCCAGGGAGTGTCTTCGACAAAGACCTTCAGGAACTCGGCGGCAGTGCATGGCCCCGCCCCAGCGGCCGCCGGTGTTCTTGATGTCGCCGATCTCGCTCTTGATCAACTCGGCGTACTCCTCGCCCAGCGGCAGGCGCCAGAACTTTTCGCCGGAAGTGGCCAGCGCGGCGTCGAACTTGGCGTAGGTGGCGTCGTCATTGGAAAATGCGCCGGCATTGACCATGCCCAGGGCCACCACGCAGGCGCCGGTGAGGGTGGCCGCGTCGATCAGGTGCGTAGCGCCCAGTTGGCGGGCGTAGGTGAGGCCGTCGGCCAGAACCATGCGGCCCTCGGCGTCGGTGTTGATGACTTCGATGGTCTTTCCCGGCTTGTCAGCCGAGAGCGGCATGGCCGTCTGCACGTCGCCGGGTTTTTGCGCCTTGCCGTCGGGCATGTTTTCCGCGGCGCAGACCACGGCGATAACCCGCACCTTGGGCTTGAGCAGGGCAATGGCGCGCATGGCGCCGATCATGGCCGCGCCGCCGGCCATGTCGTACTTCATCTTCTCCATATTGTCGGAGGGCTTGATGGAGATGCCGCCGGTGTCGAAGGTGATGCCCTTGCCCACCAGGCCAAGCACCGGGCCGTCCTTTACGCCCTCCGGCTCATAGCGCAGAACGATCAGCGCCGGCGGCTCCGCCGAGCCCTGTGAGACGCTCCAGAAGGCGCCCATCTTCAGCTCGTGCAGCTTCTCGGTGGAGTGAACCTCCGCCTGGAGGCCGACTTCGGCGGCCATCTCCGCCGCGCGCCGGCCCAGGATGGTGGGAGTGAGCTTGTTGCCCGGCTCGTTGACCAGCGAGCGCGTGAAGTTCTGGCTCTCGCCCACGATTACGCCCTCGGCAAATGCGGTTTCCAGGGCTGCCTTGTCCGCACCAGCCGGCGCGGCCAGAGTGAAGGACTGGACGCTCTGGTCCTTGCGGTCGCTGCGGTAGGTATCTGGGTCGAAATCGCCCACAAAGGCGCCTTCAATGGCGGCGCGAACGCAGGCAGCGGCTGCCAGCAGTTCCGAATCAGGCAGGGCGAACACCAGTTCGCGGATGCCGCGCGGCTTGGCGAAGCGGACGGCGGCGCCGGCTGCCTAGCGCACGCTGTGCACCGTAACCTTGGCCTGCTTGCCCAGGCCGACGATCAGCAGCCGCTTTGCCCGCAGGCAGGCCGGGGCGTGCAGCAGGAGGGTTTCGTTGGCCCCGGCCTTGTATTCGCCGTTCGCAAGCACAGCAGCCGCGGCGGCCTTCACCGCGTCATTTGCCGTCAGCAGCACGGGCTCCGCTTTGGCGTCGGGCTCTTTCGAGGTTTGCGTATCGGCGGCCGCGACGGCCAGCAGTTCAGTCTCAATTTTGGCAAGGTCCGCAAAGGACAGTTGGGTTTTCATTGTTCCTCTACTGGTATTTTAGGGTTTCTACCCGAATCAGTGCCCCATGCGGTGCTTGCTGGCGTTAACGGCGGCGCGGGCATCGCGGTCGGCCTCGCGCCGCTTCTCCGTCTCCCGCTTGTCCCAGTCCTGCTTGCCCTTGGCCACGGCCAGCTCGCACTTCACCCGGCCGTTGCGAAAATAGAGCCGGGTGGGGATGAGCGTGTGGCCCTTGATCTGCGTCTTGGTGAGTAGCTTGCGAACCTCGTCCCGATGCAGCAGCAGCTTGCGTGTGCGCGTCGAGTCGTGGTTGGCGATGTTGCCGTGGGAATAAGGACCGATATGCACGTTGAGCAGAAACGCCTCGCCGTCCTTGATCAGGCCGTAGGAGTCCTTGAGGTTGGCCTTGCCCTCGCGGATGGATTTGACCTCGGTCCCGCGCAGGGCCACGCCGGCCTCGAATTTCTCCAGCAGGAAGTAGTTGTGGCTGGCGGCGCGATTGTGCGCGGCGTCCCGCTCGCCGCTGGCCACCGGGTCGCGGGGCCGGGCCGGCTTTTGGGGCCGGAGTGTCCTTGGGGACGATGACGTGGCTGGTTTGGCGGGCCATCGGGAAGCATCCTCGAATCTTCATCCTAGCATCGGCGCGGGTTATTGCCTTTTTCCAGCGGGGCTTTGCTAAAATGGGGCATCGTTGGTTGTGCAGGATCAGCAGGAAGAACTACCTCAGTAATCGTGTCAGGATCTGCGTCCGGGGCGGCCAAGGCAGCCCGCAAGCGCCCGAAGCGGAATACGGGCCGGCTGAGACGCATGGGAGTTCGATGAACCGCCGCGCTCAAGCCCCGATCTGCTTCCGGAACGGCACTCTCCGGAGCCGCTTTCCGAATTGCGCTTTTCGCAGTCCTGGCCCTCTTTGGCCTGTCCAGCGTTGCGCTCCACGCGCAGTCGGCCAAAACCCTGTTCAAGCGCGGCCAGACCGCCGAGGCGCGCGAAGACTACGATACCGCCTTCGACCGATTACCAGAAAGCCCTCGCCAAGGCGCCCAAAGATCTGACCTACCGCACCGCGCTCGTCCGGGTGCGTATTTCAGCCTCGGCAATGCACATAAGCAAGGGCCGCAAGCTGCTCCAGGCCGGCGACGAGCAGGGCGCGCTGGCGGAGTTTCTTCATGCCGCCGAGATCGATCCCAGCAACGAGGCCGCGCAGCAGGAGATCGCCCGGGTGCGGCAGAAGCAGGGCGAGGCTCCACCGGTGAGTACGAACCAGTCTTCCCATGAGCCTGGCGAGCAGGAGGAGATCGAGTCCATCGGCGCGCCGGCCGAACTCAAGCCGGTCTCCAACGAGCCGCTCACCCTGCACATGACCGAAGACACCAAGGTGATCTACCAGGCCATCGGCAAGGCCGCCGGGGTCAATGTTCTCTTCGACCCGGACTACACCTCCAAGCGCATTCAGGTGGACCTGAACAACGTGTCTCTGCTCGATGCGCTGCGCATTGTGGGCACCATGTCCAACACCTTCTGGCGGCCGGTGACCAGCAATACCATCTTTGTGGCCGCCAACACCCGCGCCAAGCGCACCGAGCTGGATGAGCAGGCGGTGCAGACCTTTTATCTGACCAACGCCTGGCAGCAGAACGACCTGAACGACGTGCAGACGGCGCTGCGCAACGTGCTGCCCGGCGCCAAGGTCTACGCCGTAGCCAGCCAGAACGCCATCGTGATGCGGGGCACGCCCGACGAGCTGCTGCTGGCGCAAAAGCTGGTCAACGACCTGGACAAGGCGCGCCCCGAGGTGGTGGTGGACATCGCCGTTCTCGAGGTGAGCAAGAACTGGGAGAGGACCCTGGGCATTGCATGGCCCACCAGCGTGGGCGTTGCGCTGCAGGCGCCCGGCAGCAGCAGTACTTCGTCGACCACCTCAACTACCACGGGCACTACCGGCACCAGCAGTACCACCAGCCCATCTCTCTACGATCTCTCCCATCTGAAGGCCACGGATTTCGCGGTGACCGTTGGCGCGGCCACGGCCAACCTGCTGCTGACCGACTCGACAACACCAAGATTCTGCAGAATCCGCGCATCCGCGCCACCGACGGGCAGAAGGCGACCATGAAGATCGGCGAAAAAATCCCCATCGCCACCGGTTCCTACCAGACGGGCGCGGCCACCGCGGTGGTCAGCTCGCTGGTCAACACCCAGTTCCAGTACACGGACGTGGGCGTAAATATCGAAATGACGCCCACCGTCCACTACGACCACGATGTGACGCTGAAGATCAAGATCGAGGTCACTTCGCAGAGCGGCTCGGTGACCATCAGCGGCGTGACCGAGCCGATCCTGAGCCAGCGCGTGGTGGACCAGGTGATCCGCCTGCGCGAGGGCGAGGCCAGCATCCTGGGCGGCATTCAGGACAAGCAGGAGGCGAACAAGCTGGACCGGCATTCCGGGGTTGAGTTCGATTCCCATCCTCAAGTACCTCTTCGGCTCGAAGGATCACACCATCACCGACGACGAGCTGGTCTTTCTGGTGGTGCCGCACGTGGTTCGCTCGCAATCCTTGGATCAGGTGAATCTGCGCACCGTCGATACCGGCGCGGGCACCACCATCGAGTTGCGCCACATATCCAACGAAGACTCCAGCCGCCACTCCCGCCCCCAAGCCGGATACCCCGGCGCGCTCCCTGGTAAACCCGCGCACCAGCAGCGTGGGCACGGTTCCCGGCCAAAGCGCGATGGCGGCAGCCCCGGCGGCGCTGGCGCAGATGAGAGGCCGCGGCGGAACCGGCAACTACTGGCCACCGCCCGCCAGCCCACCGCCCACTCCGCCGCCACCTCGCAAGGTGTGAACCTTCTCTTCAGTCCGCCCGCCGGTCCCGTAGCTCCTGGAGCCACCTTCAAGGTTCCGGTGGTGCTCAGCGGCGGAACGGATATAGCTTCGGTTCCCTTGCAGATTCAGTACGATCCAGCCAAACTTTCGCTGGTCAACGTGGATCACGGAGACTTTCTGGGCCGCGATGGGCAAGGCCGTGGCGCTGGTCCACCGCGACGACGGGCCGGGCTCCATCAACATCAATGCCTCGCGTCCGCCGGGAGCGGCCGGGGTGAGCGGCGCGGGCGTGGTTTGCGTCCTTAGTTTCCAGGCCAAAGCGGCGGGAGAAAGCGTCCTCGCCATCACCCGTCCCGCGGTGCGGTGAACAGCGCCCAGCAGCAGGTGCAGGCCAAAGGCTCGCAGGTCGAACATTGTGGTGAAGTAAACCGATGAGACCCGAATTGATGAGAGAAGCCCGGACAATCCGGACCGGCCGCTGTCGGGAGCGGGGCCTTACGCTGGTCGAGTTGATCGTGACCGTGGCGATTCTTTCCATTCTCGCTTCGGCGGCGGTTCCCATTGCGCGCTTCCAGGTAAAGCGCCAGAACGAGCGCGAGCTGCGCTACGACCTGTGGATGATGCGCGACGCCATCGACAAGTACAAGGACGCGGCCGACAGGGGCGCCTTCCAGACCAAGGTGGACAGCCAGAACTATCCGCCCGATCTGGAGACGCTGGTCAACGGCGTGGAAGTGCAGAGCAAGAAGGTGAGGTTTCTGCGCAAGATCCCGGTGGACCCCATGACCGGCAAGGCGGAGTGGGGGTTGCGCTCCATGCAGGACGATCCGGATTCGGACTCCTATGGCGGGCAGAGCGTTTTCGACGTATATTCGAAGTCCCAGGGAACGGCCCTGGACGGCACCAAGTATTCCACCTGGTAGCCGGTCAGGCTTTGGCATAAGAGGTATCTGTGCGCAGAATTCGCAAACAAGACGCGGGCTTTACGCTGATGGAGCTGATGATCGTAATGATGATCATCGGCGTCCTCATGCTCATCGCCGTGCCCAGCTATATCGCCGCCATCAAGATGCCCGGGAAGCGGTGCTCAAGGAGGACCTGCACGTGATGCGGGCGGCCATCGACTCCTACACCATGGACAAGCAGAAGGCGCCGCAGTCGCTGGACGATCTGGTCCAGGAAGGCTACCTGAAGTCCATCCCCGAAGACCCCATGACCCACACCAAGGACACCTGGGTGACCGACACCAGCGACTCGCTGCATTCCTGGACCAGACCGACCCCGGCATCGACGACGTCCATTCCGGCGCCGAGGAGACCGGCTCCGACGGCGCAGACCTACAACACCTGGTAAATGCATGGTTCTATTCACTCAACGTGTGCTTGTGCTCATGTTGTGCCTGGCCGCGGTCTGCGCGGCATGGCTTCACGCCCCACCGGCACGCGCAAACGGGGAAGACCATCACCATCCGGATTCTGGACAGCAAAACCGCGCGTCCTATTGCGGTCTCAAATTTCCTGGTTCGCATCAATCACCAGCAGACTTTTCATGGCGATTGGGTGCGGCACAATGAGACGGCACGGGAAATTTACCGTTCCCGGCGACGCCGCTGTGGTCTCGATTCATGCTACCTACGACACCTCCATGCAGATGTACGTCAATTGCGATTCCGCTCAAGGAGAAGCAGAACCCTCAAGACCGCATTGGTACGCGGTCTCCGCGATACTGACTTCAGGGGTTGTGGCTCCCAACGGTTGCAGCAAGAGGACGGAAACCGCCCAGCCCGGAGAATTTGTATTCTTTGTCCGCAAGCAAACCAGGCGCGAACAGACGCGGGAATATTCGTCGCCATGAAGCCGTCAGGCCAGACCGGACCGTTGGGGATACCTTCCCATGGCGCTTGATTCCAACCCGGCGTCTGCATTCGGCCTGTCTCTCCAGGTTGAACGGTACTTCGCCGCGCTGATGCAGGCCGCCACCAATCCAGGTGCGCAACCGGACCTGGGCGGCAAGCTCTTCTACGCCGGGGAACTCGACGGAGAAGGCCGCGCGCTGATGGTGGCGGCCAATATCGCCGGCGCGGCATCGCTGGGGGCAACCGCCGATGCGCAGGCGCGCAAGCAGGCGCTCAGGGATGGGGTGGCGGATTTCCTGGTCACCTCGCTCGACGAGGCCCTGCGCATCCTCAAGAACGAGATTCGCAAGCGCCAGACAGTTGCGGTATGCGTAGCCGGCGCACCGCAGGCCGTCGAGCAAGAGATGCTGGAACGCGGCGTGCTGCCCGATCTGCTGCGGCCGGGCGTTGCCGCTGCGCCGGAGCTTGCGCCCTTCCTCAGCCAGGGCGCGCGGCAGGTTCAGCTTTCCTCCCGGAAAAGAATCTTGCTCTGCTCGCATGGCGCGTGGCCACCGCTCCCGCTCAATGGTTGCCCAAACTGGACGATCTGGCCATGAATTGCCTGCGCGAAGAAGAGTGGGCTGCCCGGCGCTGGCTGCGCCTTGCCCCGCGCTACCTGGGAAGGCTGGCAGGGGGCGTGCGCCTGTTGCGCTGTGATAAAGAAGCCGCCCAAAGCTTTCTGCAACAGGTGCGCCAACAGGTCGAGCGGGGAGTGATCGGAGTTTCGGTGGAGATTCGCCTGAGCAATTCCGCCCATACCGAGCAGCACCTATTCTCTCCGCTGACACGCTGACTCGCCGACTTGCTGACTCGCTAACTTGCTAACTCGCTAACTTGCTAACCCGCTGCCCGCCGCTTCGATCCGGGCCCACAATTCCTTGATGCCGTAGCCGGTTTTGGCTGAGACCGGCAGCACCTCGTCCAGATCCAGGCCCTTCTTCAGCGCCAGCAGGTTGCGGGTGCGCTGGTTGCCGCTGAGCCGGTCGATCTTGGTGGCCGCCACGGCAAACTCGCGGCCGGCGGCGCGCAGCCAATGAATCAACTGCCGGTCGCTCTGCTGCGCGGGCACGTTCGCATCCACCAGGCAGACGCACAGCTTGAGCGTGGAGCGCAGGGCCAGATAGGGCTCGATGAAGGCCGGCCAGCCCGCCGAAATGGACTTGGAAATCTTGGCGTAGCCGTAGCCCGGCAGGTCGGCAAAGATATTTTTCTGCGTTTCGGTTTTGGTCCAGGAGCGCGAAGAAATTGATGGCCCGCGTGCGTCCCGGCGTCTGTGAAACTTTAGCCGCCTTCTCGCCCACCAGCGCATTCAGCAGGCTCGATTTGCCTACATTCGAGCGTCCCAGAAAAGCAATCTCCGGCACGTCCGGAGCGAGGGAACTGCGCCTCCGCCAGTGCAGAAAGCAGAAATTGTGTCGTATAGCGCATCAACTCCAACGATACAGGAGTGGAGATTCCACTGCTCTCGACTCGGTTAGATGGAAGATGCTACGATGGCTCGTCGTAAAATTACGTGCGAGGAGCAATCATGGACAATGTAACCATCATCAGAGTTATCGCTGGACTTCTCTTCGTTGGAGTCTTAATCATCGTAGCTATCATCCCATACTGGATGATCTTCAAGAAGGCCGGCTTTTCGCCCTGGCTTTCCATTTTAATGGCTATTCCTCTGGTCAATATCATCGTGCTATACGTTGTGGCCCTTTCCGAGTGGAAAGTTGTACCCAGATCCCAAACCGTATCCTATCCGCCTTTTCCACCGCGAACTTAGATTCCTACTGCGGCGCAGGCAAATTGGCCGGCATCTCCGCCGGCGGCGGCACGGCGGCCAGCACGTCTGTCTCGGCGGGCAGGGCCGCGGGCAGCGGGCTTTCCAGCGCCAGCGCCAGCACCTCGTCCATCTGATCCACGAAGTGCAGCTTCATGGAGTTCTTGATGTTGTCCGGCAGCTCGGCGATGTCCTTCTCGTTGGCGCGGGGCAGGATGACCTCGAAGATGCCGGCGCGCAGCGCGGCCAGCAGCTTCTCCTTCAATCCGCCGATGGCCAGCACCTTGCCGCGCAGCGTGATTTCGCCGGTCATGGCGATGTCGCGCCGCACCGGAATCTTGGCCAGCGCGCTGGCCATGGCCGTGGCCATGGTGATGCCGGCCGAAGGGCCGTCCTTGGGGATCGCGCCTTCGGGCACGTGCAGGTGCAGGTCCACGTTGCGATAGAACTCGCGGCTCAGGCCCAGCGCCTGCGCGCGTCCGCGGATGTAGCTGAGCGCGGCCTGCGCCGACTCCTGCATCACGTCGCCCAGCTGGCCGGTGATGGTGAGCTTGCCCTTGCCGTCCAGCACCTGCACTTCGGTGGTGAGAATGCTGCCGCCCACCTCGGTCCAGGCCAGGCCGGTCACCAGGCCGACTCTCGCTCTTTTCGTGCACCTCGGAGTCGCGGAACTTGGCCACGCCCAGAAACTCGTGGATGTTTGCGGCGGTCAGTTCTTCCTTGTGCTTGGCGCCGCCCTTGACCACGCGGCGCGCCACCTTGCGGCAGACGTTGCCGATCTCGCGCTCCAGGTTGCGCACGCCGGCCTCGCGCGTGTAGTTGCGGATGATCTCCAGAATCGCGTCGTCGTTGAAGACCAGGTTCTTCTCGCTCAGGCCGGTCTGCGCGCGCTGCTTTTTCACCAGGTACTGGCGGGCGATCTCCAGCTTTTCCTGCTCCGTGTACCCTTGCAGGCGCAGAACCTCCATGCGATCCTGCAGCGCCGGCGGAACCGTGTGCATCACGTTGGCCGTGGCCACAAACAGCACCTGCGACAGGTCGTAATCCACGTCCAGGTAGTGGTCCTGGAAGGTGGTGTTCTGCTCCGGGTCCAGCACTTCCAGCAGCGCCGAGGCCGGGTCGCCGCGGAAGTCCGAAGCCATCTTGTCCACTTCGTCCAGCAGGAAGACGGGGTTCTTGGTGCCGGCCCGCTTCATGTGCTGGATGATCTGGCCGGGCAGCGCGCCGATGTAGGTGCGGCGATGGCCGCGAATCTCGGCCTCGTCGCGCATGCCGCCCAGCGAGAGCCGCACAAACTTGCGGCCCGTGGCCTTGGCGATGGACATGCCCAGCGAGGTTTTGCCCACCCCCGGAGGCCCGGCAAAGCAGAGAATCGAGCCCTTGGGATTCTTGACCAACTGGCGCACGGCAAGAAACTCCAGAATGCGCTCCTTGATTTTTTCCAGGCCGTAGTGGTCCGTGTTGAGCACCTTCTCCGCATAGTCGATGGAGCGCGTCTCCTTGGAGCGCTTCTTCCACGGCACGGCCAGCAGCCAGTCGATGTAGTTGCGGCTGACGGTGGACTCGGCCGACATGGGCGGCATGGCTTCCAGCTTTTTGAGTTCCTGAATGGCCTTGTCCAGCACCTCCTTGGGCATCCCGGCGGTCTCGATCTTCTTGCGCAGCTCGTCGAACTCGCTCTTCTCGCCGCGGCCCAGTTCCTTCTGGATGGCCTTGATCTTTTCGTTCAGGTAGTACTCTTTCTGCGCCCGCTCCATCTGCCGCTTGACGCGCGACTGAATGTTGCGGTCCAGGTCCAGCTTTTCAATCTCGATGTCCAGCACGTCGGCGATGCGCGCCAGCCGCGCTGCCGGATCGAAGATGGCCAGCAGCTCCTGCTTCTCCTCGATGCCCAGTTGCAGGTTGGCGGCGATGGTGTCGCTCAGCTTGGCCGGCTCGTCCATGCGCACCGTGGCGATGATGGTCTCGTAGTTCAGCGACTGCTGCAGCTTGACGTACTGCTCGAAGAGCGAGGTCACGCGCTGCATCAACTGCTCGACCGCGGGGGTCATCTCGAAGTCCGTCTTGCCGGTGCGCACGGTGGCCACAAAGAAGCCGTCGCGGTCGTTGACTTCAGTGGACTTGGCGCGCTCCACGCCCTCCACCAGGACTTTGATGTTGCCGTCGGGCATTTTCACGCTCTGCACGATGTTGCAGATGGACCCGACCTGGTAGATCTCCTTGGCCTTGGGCTCGTCCACGCTGGCGTCGTGCTGGGTGGCGAGGAAGATCTTGCGGTCGCCGGTGAGCGCCTCCTCCAGGGCGCGCACGCTGGACTCGCGGCCCACCACGAAGGGGGTCATCATATAGGGAAAGATCACCATGTCCCGGATGGGCATCATGGGCAGCTTGCGCGGCTCGTTTTTTTCGCGGGATGCGGTCATAGGTCCCCCATGTGTATTGGACGCGCAAAGGCAGCTTCGGCTGCAGGGCTGGCTGTGCTGCTCTCTTGAAATTGTACAGCGAAAACGGGGAATGGAGTGGCGCGAGGGGATGGCGGGTTGCAAATTACGGATAGGCGGCGTCCCGGAGGCGGCGCTGAGCATCAAAGAAACAGAATGATGTAGATTGGTTGTTGCAGCAAGCAGTCATACCTCTAGTGAGGAGAGTCCCCGATGGCCGAACCTGTGATCGCGCAAAAAGGCCCCTATCCCGTGGAAGTGGAGGACGGCAAGGCATATTTTTGGTGCGCATGCGGCAAAAGCGCCAACCAGCCCTTCTGCGATGGCAGCCACAAGGGCAGCGAGTTTACTCCCATGAAGTTCGTAGCCGAAGATACCGAGACGGTCTACCTGTGTGGATGCAAGCATGCGGGCAGTAAGCCCTTCTGCGACGGCAGCCACGCGAAGCTCTGAGACGCGCGGCAATCCAGGCCAGGTTACCTGCGTTCCAGAACGATGAGATCGACGGTATCGGTGGGGAAAGAATCGGACAATTTCAGGCTGCCGCCGCTTTCGGATTTCTCCTCCACCAGTTGCAGATTTTGGGTCTTGCTGATCTGGTAACGCTTGACGGTGAATGCCGCCTTGCCCCAGGGCAAGTGGTTAACCACCAGGTTATAACCGGCATTGTCGCGGTAGACGATGTTTGCGCGGATGGGAAGATATGGTCTGCTTTTGCGCTTGAAATCGGGAGAAATCGCGTAATTGGCAATAAAAATCTGCACGGTCTTGCCATCCGTGGAGCGGCCTGCCAGCGCCGCAAAACCGAAGGTATCGGCGCCCGCGACCGCTAACCGCCGCGGCGTATCCAACATTTTGCCCATGGCCTTGAACGCATAGGCCGTCTTGAAATACCGCCCCTGCAGGTCGAAAAGCCCCATCCAGGCAGCGTCGCCGCGATAAAAATGCGCGTGATCGAGCGGTGCGTCCTGAAAATAACTCAGAACCGCTCCGATATAAGCGGCATTGTGCATGCCTTCCAGCTCGGCTCTTTCCTTTTCGGTGAAGTTGGAGTCAGATTCCATTCCGAGAGAATGCTTTTCGCCTTGGGAAATCCGTGCGTGTCGAGAAGGCGGCGGATTTCACCGGCCAGCCGAACGGCATCATAGGGATCGGCGCTCGAATTGGTGTAAGTATGCCAGGAGTAGAAATCCAGCGGGACCCGGTGCGCGGCGCAATAATCGATGAAGCCTTCGCGGTAAGGACCGGGGCCGGCATGCGCAACGGCATCGCCGCCCACCTTGAGCGACGGATCAACGGACTTCAGGGCCCGGGCCGTCTTTTCGTAGAGGGAGTAAAACCGTTCCGGGCTGGTGGACAACCGCTCTGGAGTGCTGGTCCAAAAGAATCCGTCCGGCTCATTCCAGAACTCCCAGTAGCGGATGTGGTAGTGGAAGCCGTTTGCCCAGCCCTGGTTGTAATGCATGGCGATGTGCTTTACCACGCTGGCGTATTTGTCGAAATCGTCCGGCGGATTGGTGTCGGCGCCCCAACTGCGCCCTATGCGGTAATAGATCTCTGCTCCGCTGGCGCGAATAGCGGCCAGCACCTTGTCGGTGGGGCCAAAATTGTAGCTCTCGGGCTTCTCGGGGTCGGCGCTTGCTTCGGGGAAGATGATGGCGGCGTTGCCTGCCTTGACTACGCCGGCGCGCTCGGCGGGGTCGGGAATCAAATCAGCCAGGTCTTTGTTTGTGTACTCGAATCTCGCATCGATCTCGGTGGGGCCCATGAAATCGTGGGTGCGAACCTGATCAACGCGCAGCTCCTTATATTGCTGCACGAGGTTGGGAAGTCCCGCCATGACCGGAGTAGGTTGGCCGTTCAAACCCTGAAAGGAGCGTATCTCGCCGGTCACTTTACCGGCGTCTACATGCAGGGAGCGGAAACCCTCCTGCGCAGGGCTTTGGGCGAATGCAACTGAGCAAGAGAGCAGGAGTAAAAGAGAAAAACGCGAGAGGCTCTTCATCTGTAAGGCTCCTTCGCGGATGAGCCGGGGAATTGAGGGTGTGCAATCCCAGGTCTAAAAATCGGGCAAGAATATACTTCGCTAACTATCACTTGATCGTCTGAACTTTGATCTTTGCAGTACGGCTGAAAGTGGCAAACCATGGACGTTCGTGATTTTTAAATTCGCGCAGGATTTTAGCTTTGAGGTTGATGATCGCGATAACCCATTCATCCTGATTCTCGGCGCTATTATGTGCTGTGGCCAGTATTGCTACATCAGACTTTCGAATGTCCTCGCGATGCATGTTTTTCATTTCATGGTCGCGTGTTACGAGCATCCAACCATTTTTGGCGCAGAACTTGATGACTTCTGAATCCGGCACGTTTCTAAGAGGTTGATCCTCTGAATCTCTAAACCATTCAGAAAATTTCTGAACAGTAAATCCCGCTGTTCGCAATCGGGTAGCGACCGACTCGGCCGAAAAACCTTCGTCGAGAAATAAGACGCATTCCTCACGCCGCTTTTTGACGTACACCACCAATGTGTATTAGCGCCTTTTCTACGACTTCAGGATCGAGACTGTAATCGTTGGCAATTTGCACTATCGTTTCCCCCGCTCGCTTGTATCCAAGCAGCGTATTAACCGGGATACGTGTGTCCACGACAACCAATCGTCCTGACATAATGTTTGGATTCATAGAGACAGGGCGGCTGTCATGATCTGTCGATGCGAATCGCCACGGGTAGATGAACCCGCCTTCCTCAATTCGTTCAGCAAACATATCCACAACTTCTTTGAACGATTGCTGCCCTGGAATCTGGCCAAGTGAGGTAATTGTGCGGGGGTTTTCGCCGTGTGCGCGTTTGTCATAAACGAGGTCCTTCAAGCATTCTTTTACAGCATCGGTACGCTGAAGAGGATGCTGAGATTTGAACATTTTGCGAGCATTTCGCATCGATTTTCTTAGGAATTGCAATGAGAATTGAAATTTCTCGCGCAATAAATAAACCCGATAGGCTTCCTCTATATCCCGATACGAAAGAAGGTGAATGATGCCGTAGGTGGCTGAAGCCTTTAGGATTGGCTCATCGCCTTCATACCAAGAGAACATGGTTCTAGATGGGATTGCCAAGAACTCAGAAGCCTCTGGGATCGTGTACGTTGGCACAGTTCTGAGGTCTTGTCCTGGTTTACGGCTTGGCTTGTTCTTGAGCATCTTATCTCCAGGACTGTAGATGCAGCAATTGAAGGACCAACTCATGATACATCCCTTCCGCCGTAGCGGTACACTACGACTAGAAAGGGGACGAGAGCGACATGAGCGGCAACTCTAGTAGTGATCAACCCCACGCGAAAGCCGGTTTATTAGGTCTCAAAATCGAAACCCGAGGCACCCGGCAGGCTCAGGATGAAACTCCAACATGAGGGTTTACAGGCTACAATTGCGGATTGACGCCTAGCCCGCTTTTTCCAGCAGGCACAGCGACAGATCGCGCCGCTCGACCATGTCGCTGGTGATTTCCAGATCGCGCACGCGCTTGTTCGAGGGCAGGTGGTACATCAGGTCGAGCATCAGCTCTTCAAGAATCATGCGCAGTCCGCGCGCGCCCACCTTGCGGGCCAGGGCCTCGCGGGCGATGGCGCCGGTGGCATCCTGGGTAAAGTGCAGGCGCACGTTCTCGTACTCAAACAGTCTCTGGTACTGCTTGAGGATGGCGTTGCGCGGCTTGGTGAGGATCTCGATCAGCGCCGCTTCGTCCAGCTCGTCGAGCATGCCCATCACCGGCAGGCGGCCGACGAACTCGGGAATCAGGCCGTACTTGATCAGGTCCTGCGGCTCGGTCCGGCGCAGCAGTTCGGTGTCGCGATGGGAACGGGTGGTGGCGGCATCGGCCTCGGCGTCCATGGCCTTGAAGCCCAGCGCCTTCTTGCCCACGCGGCGGCCCACCACGCGCTCCAGGCCCACAAACGCCCCGCCGCAGATGAACAGGATGTTGGTGGTATCGACGGCGGTGAACTCCTGGTGCGGGTGCTTGCGCCCGCCCTGCGGCGGCACGTTGGCCACGGTGCCTTCCAGAATCTTGAGCAGGGCCTGCTGCACGCCCTCGCCGCTGACGTCGCGGGTGATGGAGGGGTTCTCGTCCTTGCGGCCGATCTTGTCGATCTCGTCGATGTAGATGATGCCCTGCTGGGCGCGGGTCACGTCGCCGTCGGCGGCCTGCAGCAGCTTGAGGATGATGTTCTCCACATCCTCGCCCACGTAGCCGGCCTCGGTCAGCGTGGTGGCGTCCACAATGGCGAAGGGCACGTCGAGCATCTTGGCCAGGGTGTGCGCCAGCAGCGTCTTGCCCGAGCCGGTGGGGCCGATGAGCAGGATGTTGCTCTTGGTCAGCTCCACTTCGTTGTTGCGCATGCGGTTCATCTGGATGCGCTTGTAGTGGTTGTAGACGGCCACGGCCAGCTTCTTCTTGGTCTGGTCCTGGCCGATCACGTAGTCGTCGAGGAAGCTCTTCACCTCCTGCGGCTTGGGCAGGTGGCCGGCGGTGGTGGCGGGAGTCGGCCTCGCCGCGGTCGTCCTCGAGAATCGAGTTGCAGACGGCCACGCACTCGTCGCAGATATAGGCGCGAGGGTAGTCGCTGGGCGACGAGATCAGCTTGGCCACGGCGTCCTGCGACTTGTGGCAGAACGAGCAGCGCAGTGCTTCTTCGGGTCCCGTGCGCGTTTTCATATTCCTGCTCCCTTTGGACGATGTTAGCAGGTTAGCGGGGTTATGTCCGCTAAGCCGGTTAGCGAGTTACGTGCGCGGCCGGTCGATAATTTCATCGACGATGCCGTATTCCTTGGCCTGCTGCGCGTTCATGATAAAGTCCCGCTCCACGTCGCGCTCGATGCGGTCCAGGGGCTGGCCGGTGTGCTTGGCGATCAGGTTGTTGGTGATCTCGCGGATGCGCAGAATCTCGCGCGCATGAATGTCGATGTCGGTGGCCTGGCCGCTCAGTCCGCCCATGGAGGGCTGATGGATGAGGATCCTCGAGTTGGGCAGGGCGAAACGCTTGCCCTTGGTGCCGGCCAGCAGCAGAAACGCGCCCATGCTGGCCGCCTGGCCGATGCAGTAGGTGACCACGTTGTTCTTGATGAACTGCATGGTGTCGTAGATGGCCAGGCCCGCGGTGATGGAGCCGCCGGGCGAGTTGATGTAGAGCTGCACGTCCTTCTCCGGGTCCTCGCCGGAGAGGAAGAGCAACTGCGCCACGATGAGGTTGGCTATCTGGTCGTCGATGGGCGTGCCGAGAAAGATGATGTTGTCGCGCAGCAGACGGGAGTAAATGTCGTAGGCGCGCTCGCCCCGGCTCGTCTGCTCAACCACCATGGGAACCAATGCCATAACCTACTTAGCTCCTAGCTTCTAGCTTTCAGCTTTCTCGTGCTCGTGCCCGCTGCATCTTCCAGGCTGACAACATTTTGCCCTGAGATGCATTTCCCGCCCTATCCGGGCAGCCGTTCGTACAGTACTAACGCGGTTTTCTCGCGCCGCAGTTGTTCCCGGATTCTAGCCAGCCCGCCGTCCTCCGTCAATCGCACTTTCAGGGCATCGACCGGCTCCCGGGACTGCAAAGCGGCCAATTGCAATTCGCGGTCCAATTCCTCGTCGCTGACGGTGATATTTTCCTCAGCGGCAATGCGGTCCAGCAGAATATATGTCCTGGCCTCGGCAAGAGCGCTGTCGCGCTGGGCTGCGCGCAGGCGGTGAAAATCCAGCTTGCGCATCTGCTCGGGCTCCATGCCCTGGGCCGCCAAAGCGCGCAAGCCGCGTTCCAGGCGCGCGTCAATCTGCTCCTGCACCAGCGACTCCGGAACCGGGAACGGGTATCGCTCAGTCGAGCGCCGCAAAAAGCCGGTCCTTGGTTTCGCCTTCCACGCTGCGCCGCTTGCGGTTGGCCATGTGCTCGCGGACCCGGGCTTCCAGATCGGCAAAGCTCTCGTAGGCGCCCAGTTCTTTGGCAAAATCGTCGTCCAGCTCGGGCAGGGTGCGCTTCTTGATGGCCTTCACTTCCACTTCGTAGGCCACTGTCTTGCCGGCCAGTTTGGGCTCGGCATAATCGGCCGGATAGATGACCTCGGCCTTCAGCTCCTGCCCCGGCTTGGCGCCGCGCAGTGCGGTTGAAAAGGCCTCGACGGTATCTTTTCCGCCGATTTCGACTAGTGTGTTTTCACCGGCCACAGGAGCGGCCTCGGCGTCGCCTTCTATCTGGCCCTTGTACGTGATCTCGGCCCAGTCGCCATCCACCAGGGCGCGGTCTTCCTCCACCGGCTCAATGGTGGCGTGCGACTCGCGCAGTTGCTCCATCTCGCGCTGGAACTCCTCTTCGGTAATCTCCACCGGCGGCTTCTCCACGGTCACGCTCTGGTAACCCTCAATGGAGAAATCGGGTACGAACTCGAAGACCGCCTTCACGTGCAGCGGCGCGCCGTCCTCCACGGTCAGCTCCGTCACCTGCGGCTGCCCCACGGGCCTGACGCCCAGCTCCATCACCGCCTGGTTAAAGCGCTCCGGTAGCAGGCTGTCGATCACGTCCTTGCGAATCTCGGCGGCGTAGCGGCTCTTGAGCACCGTCTCCGGCACCTTGCCGGCGCGAAAGCCGCGGATTTTGGCATATTTCCGGTAGTTCTTCACCACCCTGCCGTAGGCTTTGGAAACCTCTTCGGCGGCAATGTCCAGCACCAGTTCGCGGGTGCACTCCGGGTTGAGGATGGGACCATGCTGGTGGTCTGGAGCGTGGTCGTGGTCGTGACCGTCGTGCTCGTGGGGGGGCGTGGCCTCAGCCGTTTCAGGTTGGGGGTTGTTTTCGAGGGTATCGGTAGAACTCACGTTTTGCCTTCCAGGCTCGCCGCGGCGAACCTACCCAACTCCCAGACCGGAGTGCAAACTGCCCTCTTGCCTGCCGCACGAGGCAAAACCGGCGCCGTGCGGGCGGGGAAATCTCTCCTTTCATGGTAAGGGGGTTTGCGGGCAGGGGTCAAACCGGCCAGTCTGGCGTTTTTGAGGGGAGGGACCTGAAAAGGAACGGTTGTAGAATCAAGCGCATAATCGGCATAGACAAGGTTCATCTCGCGGAATCGATTGCGGGAACTTCAATCCGCTCCGCGGAAAGGGCGATCAAGACACATGATTCGGAACTATCTACGCGAAGAGATCAAAATGGGCGGCAATCCCGCTGCTTTGCAAGGTGGGTTGCCTGGAATGGAAGCATCGAACCCCGGAGGCAGGGAGCCGGGATATGCCCGGGCCGGGAGTTGGCTTTTACGGATACTGGGACTGCTGCCGCTGCTGGCTTTGCCCGCAATCGCCCTCCATGCTGAAGATTCTGCGGCCGTTGCGTTTACCCAGTCGGCGACTTCCGTGGCCGCCTACGACTTCATTGAAGTCACGGCCAAGGTCGCGGCGCCCGTGCTCAAAAATCCCTTCACGGATGCATCCATCACCGGAGACTTCGAGCCGGCAGGTTCCTCGGAACGGGTCGAGGTTGAGGGATTCTGCGATTCGGCCGATGGCAGTCTATACCGTATCCGCTTCATGCCGTCGAAGAGCGGCGAGTATGCCTTCCACGTAACCTTCAAGGCCGGCGCCACGGTCCAGGCCTACTCCGGCATGTTCACGGCTCTTGACCAGCACCGGCGTGGCCCGCTGCGCGTCGATCCGGCTTATCCGTGGCACTTTGTCTGGGAAGGAACGGGCGAGCATTACTTCTTCAACGGAACCACCGCCTACTGGCTCATGGGCTGGCGCGACGAGCGCACCATCGAATACAGCATCGACCGCCTGGCCAGGCTCAAGGTGAACCGCATGCGCGTCTCCGTTTACGGAAGAGATGCAGTGTTTTTTGGCGAACCCGTGATGTCGGGCGACCCCTGGACGAAAGACCCCAGATGGACGATCTTTCTGAATCCCTGGCCCGCGCAGGCGCCCGCTGACTACTACCATCCCGGCTTCGATTACTCGCGCTTCAACGTCCCCTATTGGCAGAAGTTCGAGAGAATGTTGCGCTATGCCAGGGAACGCGGCATGGTGATCTCTCTGGTGCTTGATATGGGAGATAACTTCGTGCATCCGGAGGCGGGCAGCGAGGACGAACGCCGCTACCGCCGCTACGCGGTGGACCGCCTGGCGGCCTTCTCCAACATCACCTGGGACCTGGGAGACGATTTGGATCGATTCCGGGATATAAAGTGGGCCCACGAAACCGGCACCTTGCTTGAGCAGTGGGATCCCTATCATCATCTGGCCACCCTCCATGCGATGGCGGCGCAATTTCAGGACCGCGCCTCCAGTTGGTCAGGTTTCATCTCTTACCAGGAATGGTCGCGTAAGCAGCACGCCTTGATGCTTGAGTCCCGGAAGTTGCAGCAGCAGGCGGGGCGGATCATTCCCCAGACCAACGAAGAGTACGGCTACGAAGATCATTATCCGTCGTGGGCTGAAGCCGGCTCCGAATCTGCCGATGCCCTGCGCAGAACCGCGTGGGAGATCTATATGGCCGGTGCATACCAAACCGCGGGGGAGAGCACCCGCCGCGGAACCAACATCTGGCCGGACACGGGCGGGGGCTGGATGAACGGCCGTGGCGACGATACCCAGACCATGTTTGTGGGCTACGGCCACATCGTGGATTTCTTCACCGGCTTTGCGTGGTGGAAGACCAATCCCCACGATGAGCTGGTGAACAATGGGAACTATTGCCTGGCCGAGCCCGGCAAGCTCTATGCGGTTTACCTGCCCCATGCGGGCAAAGTGACCGTAAAGCTGGAGCCGGGCACGTATCGCGCAGAGTGGTTCAATGCTTCCAGCGGACAAAGAATCCCGTTGACAGAGGACGCGGCCGGCCCATCCTGGACCTCGCCCGATCCGCCGGACGACTCCGGTTGGGCGAATACCCACGACTGGGCTCTTCTGCTTGTAAGGCGATAATGCCCGTCCTCAGGAAGGACTTCTGGAGGCAGGCTACAGTTCAGCGTTCAGCGGCTTGCGAACGTAAGGCAGGAAGCGGGGATGGGCCGCGCCGCAATGCGCATAGTGCTGGCGGGCTTCGTCCAGGCTGAGGGTGCCGTTCACGGTGAGGCGGACTACGTCGGCGTCGCAGTCCTCCTGGCCGTCGTCCTCCCACCAGCAGACCGGGCACAGCGCCAGGGCGCCGGCCGTCTCCAGCGTTTTGTATCCACAGCACGGACAGCGAAATTGAACGTCCACAGCTTCCCCTTTCGGATGGACGAGAATCGGGGCTTGCGGGTTTACGTGAAGGAGTAGAATCTCGGGCCAGGAGGCAAAGATAAATATGCCGCGTTTGAGCGCTTGTTCCGCTTTTCGTCCCAACTGCCGCTTCTGGAGCCGCATCTTGCTGTTGGGATTGCTTGCAACCCTGCCGGGCGCGTTATTGGCCCAAGCCCAGCCGGCGCCGCTGCGGGTGGCCATCGTGGGCCTCGTCCATGGCCACGTGGAGGGATTTCTTTCCTCCTTGCCGCAGCACAAGGATGTGGAACTGGTAGGCATTGCCGACCCCGACCCCGCGCTGGCCGCAAAATATGCCAAGAAATTCGCGTTGTCGCAGAACCTCTTCTTCACCAGCACAGATGAGATGATTGAAGCGCGCCATCCCCAGGCCCTGCTGGTCTATACCTCCGTCGCCGGCCACCGCAAGGTGATCGAAACCGCGGCCCGCTACGGGGTTTCGGTCATGGTGGAGAAGCCTCTCACCATCTCCCTCGGCGATGCGCTGGCCATCCGCAAGGCGGCGCGGGAACACCATATCCATGTCCTGGTGAACTACGTAACCACCTGGTACGCAAGCAATCACGCCGCCTACGAAGAGGCGGAGAGCGGCCGCCTGGGTGCGATTCGCCGCATCGTCGCCCACAACGGCCACCAGGGGCCGCAGGAGATCGGCGTGGGGCCGGAGTTTCTGAGCTGGCTCACCGATCCCGCCCAGAACGGAGCCGGAGCCCTCTACGACTTCGGCTGCTACGGCGCGGACCTGACCACCTGGCTGATGCGCGGCGAAGCGCCTCTGACGGTAACCGCGGTGGTCAACCACGACAAACCGCAAATCTATCCGAATGTGGATGACGACGCCACCATTGTGCTCGCCTATCCGCAGGCGCAGGCGGTGCTTCAAGCCTCGTGGAACTGGCCCTTCAGCCGTACCGATCTGGAAGTCTACGGCGCCACCGGCTACGCCATCACCGTGGGCACGGACAAGCTGCGCCTGCGCAAGCAACACGACGGCGATGAAACAATCGCAGCCCCCGCGCTCGCCCCGCCGCAGGATAACTCCCTCGATTACCTCGCCGCCGTGCTGAACGGCCAGATCGAGTCCAAAGGCGACCTGTCGGCGCTCGATACCAACGTGGTGGTGATGCAGATTCTGGATGCCGCACGGAAGTCGGCGCGTACAGGCAAGACCATCCGACTGACAAAGCTCGGAGACTAGAACGTGTTCCAAATGGACAGACTCTGTATCAGGGCACGACTTCAGTCGTGCCGAACAGAGCCTAAAACAATGGGCTTTAGCCCCTGCTGGGTGCCCCAGGTCTCGTCCGCCGCGGCGGACTCAGGGTCGCTCAGGATGACAGAAAATGTGGGGCACGGCGCCGCATGGGAACTGTGAGAAGGCTCAAATCATGGAATGGCTTACCACGTTCCTTCTGAACCCCATTAATTCTTATGGCTTTCGGTGCTTTGACCGCTACAATTTCGATTACGGCTCAAGTTCGGACGATTTTCCCCTGGCAATCAATCGACGAATTCTGCTGTGCTCTGCAATGCAACACCGGTTTGCCTCCAGCGAAAAGGGGCTTGCGCCCGGATCAACGATTTTTTGTTCTTGACTCAGCTGCGCGCGAGGCCGAGAATGCCGTTATCGATTCTCCTTCGCGCGATACTCATCCGGCATTCGTGCATTTCCCACACTGAATACGCGATGGAGGATTAACATGCTTCTACAACTGCTTCTCCGCGGAGTCTGGGTGCTGTTGGCCGTTCGCCTGATTGGTTGGCGGTCTACTGTTGGCAACCGATCAGTCCTCACCTACCTGTCGCTGGGCGCGCTGTTTTCATACACCGCGGCTGCTCCTATCCAAAAAGTCGTCAACCCATATGGCGAGGCAAGCGCATGGCTTTCCTTCGTCCTGAATGTCCTGGTGCAACTGCTGCTCTTGCTGCCACTGTGGAGGGTGTTGCGCGGCAAAGGCTCAGAGCGCTCGCTCAGCGTATCGGACGGCTTTCTGCTGGCGTTTGCGCTTGGTTTCGGTTTCGACCTGATGGGCGCATTGCCCGGCATTGCCGTCAAGGCGCATCTGGCGTCCGCGTTCAATTTTTTACCGCCGGGATCGATCTCCGATCCGTCGCAGGGCGCCGATCCGCTCACCATGGCAGGCCATGGTCTGTGGACCGGCGTGATTGCGGTTACGATTTTGGCGGCGCGGCGGTTCACGCGGTCACGAGCCGCGGTCTGGATTGCAGGCTGCGCGGTGTTTCTCTTTTGCGCCGTCGATGAGCCCGCATTATGGAAAAGATTGCCATTTGCTGACCGGTGGCAGTCGCTTACCCTGCACGGTTCGCTCATCGGCTGGCTGGCAATTGCTGCCGTGATTGCCGTTTCGATCTATGAAAGACACTGGTCCGGAGACAAACAAACTTTCTCCGATCTTGCCGCGGAATGGCTGGAATCGCTGCAACTGTTGCTGAAAAGCAAGGTGCGGGAACATAACAGCGCCACCATGCAAAGCAGCCTGCGCCGCCGACTGCAAATTGCCAGGGCGGAGGCTTCGCGCGGCGCGGCCATGGATGGAGCGATTGCCCAGATGGAGGCGGAATCGCAATCAGGGGGCGACGTTTCCACGCATGGCATCGCATGGAAGACCGCGTGGCGCGAAGCGTGGTTCTGGCAGGCACTTTGCTGGTTACTATTGCTGGCCGTCCTGTTTTTTCCGGCTGAATTCAACGCCATTCTTTTCAATCGCGTCTTTGGATACCAGATCAACGTGCTGCATGAGAGCGTGATCGACACGCTGCTGGTGGCGTTTCTCTTCTGGCGCTACCTTAAGTCGGCCGGCAGGCAGGCTGAGCAAGGGATCGAAGGCGCGCTCCGCTATGGGGTTGAGAGGCATATCAATCGCGCGATACTGTGGCTGGTTGTGCTCGGCTGGCTCTACATCAACTGGAACAGCTTCTTTCCCTATCCAAATCTCTTTGTGTTCCTATCCAACGGCGGCAACTACTGGCCGGACTGGGGTTCGCCCCAGATCCGCACATTTCTTCTGTTATGCGGCGTTTGCCTAAGCACTGTTACCATGCCTAACGCGCGCCTGTGGGCGCAGGCGGCTGTCAATGAGCGCCGGGGGGCAATTGTGCGCAATCTGATGGCGGCTCTCACCGCGGGCACGCTGGTCTATTGCTCGCTGCGCAACGGCAACTACCTGCAGGGGCTGGAGAACTTCCACCAGGATTACGGACGCTCATTCTATGCGCTGTCGGTTCATCTTGGCACCAACGGCAACAAACTGGTTGGGTGGAGCTTTGCCCTTCTCAATGGACTTTACTGGGCTCCTCTGGCAATCCTCTTCGGAGTCCTGACCAAGGTGGCGGTGAACTTTTTCTCGGATGGCCCTCCGCCCGGATCAAGCACCCGCAAGCACGGCTTGTTCAATTTCAAGCGCATCGTATCGGGCGCCGGCGCGGCGGTTCCGTCTTTGTTCGTTGTTGCGGGGCTGCAGACTTTGCTCCGGCTTGCATGGCCACATTCCGTTCTGGCGGGCACATGCTCAAGCGCTGAAGACTGTATCTGCATTCCCCCCGGCTCCAGTGATGCGCTGGCTCCGGTAAGCCCGCTGATCGACTATCCTCTTTATTGGGTTTTCAGCCGGACCGATAGCGGTTCTCCGGTATTTGATGACGCCAAGGAAGAGGAATGAAGAAGAGGATGCGGTCTTTACGGTGGGTGGCCCACTTCTCAATCCACCCATCCGATTGGGTTTCCCATGTCTTCCGCCGCGGCGGAGAGATCTGGGAAACCGCAAACAATCAACAAACCTACGGCACAAACACCTTCACCCGCACGTGCCACTTGGTGCTTTGTTGCGGCTTCAGCGTCACCATGCCGGTATCGGTCGAGCCCCACTCCTTGCCGAAGGGATCGGCGAAGTTGTGCTGGTGCTCCACGGCCACGAACTCCTTGGTCGGCGGCGCATAAATCTGGATGGCCTTCAACTCCTTCGATAGCCCCTCGATCTTCACCCCGTAGTGCGCGGCCGGATCGATAACCTCCACCGTAGTGGCGCCGTCCTTCCAATCCAGCTTGCTGTAGTTCTCGTCCAGAAAATCCTGGCCCAGCGCCTTGCCGCCGGAAGCGCGAAAGTCGAACCGGGTCCCTTCCACGGGCAGAATCTTGCCGGTGGGGAAGACGTTGTCGTAGTTGTCCACCTCGGCCCGGTTGGCGGCCGGAACATGCAGCCGCGCCTGGGTGCGGTCGCCGGAGGGCAGGTTGAAGTAGGGGTGCCAGGAGATGGCCATGGGCTCGGACTCGCTGCCCACGTTCTTGGCCACCACCACGGCATCCACGGTGTCGGCGGTCAGCGTGATGGTGATGGCCAGCTCGGTCTTGGAAAGCCAGTGGCCGCCAAAGTCGCCGCCATGGATGACGCCGAAGACCTGCTCTCCGCCGGGGATCGACAGGACCTTGACCTCGTCGGTCTTGGCCTTGAGGATGAGTCCGTGCAAGGCGTGGCGCTCGGCGCCGGGATTATGGCCGATGTTGTTGGCCGGCAGAGTGAGCGTATGCCCCTGCCACTCCGTGGTCAGGGTCTTGCCGTCGGCTGAAAGCGGCCCGCGAATGCGGTTGGGGTAGGGAATCAGGAAGGCCGAGCCAATGCGGTAACCCAGATCGCCATTGTCCGTATCGTCCACGTCCAGCATCTTCTTGGCCGCCGCCAGATCGGGAGAGGCCAACACGTCCACGTTGCCCTTGCCGGGGAAGTGGGCGGTGATTTGCAGCACTTCCATGCCCCGGCCGGGCAGAACGGTAACGCTGGTGAACTCGGGTTTGGTGGTATTGGTGAGCGCGCGCTTGAGAATGACGATCTTCTGGCCGCCGATCTCGGTTACCGCCTGGGCGCGGCCCATCAGAACCAGAGGGCCGGCCATCAATGCCGGCAAAACAAAGGGGAGCAGTGTAAGTACGTGAACCAATAGCTTCATCTCAATCCATCCCTTGAAGTGCAATTGAATTTTCCTTGAATCCGCTCTCGCGCAGTTTTTCCCCGCGCCTGAAAGCGAATTCCGGCAGCGGTGTCATTTTACGCCAGCCAGGGCCGCACTGGCATCTGAGGCGCGGAATCTACACGTAAAATGCCTTCATGGCCGCTTCGCCCGCATCTCTGGCCGTGTTGAACGCCCGCATCGTAGCCTGCAACCGCTGCCAGCGCCTGCGCGCCTATTGCGCCGAGGTCGCCCGCGTGCGCCGCCGCGCCTGGGCGGACTGGGAGTATTGGGGCAGGCCGGTGCCTTCTTTTGGCGATCCGCAGGCGCGCGTACTGGTGCTCGGCCTGGCTCCCGGAGCGCACGGCTCCAACCGCACCGGCCGCATGTTTACCGGCGACGGGTCGGGGGATTTTCTCTATCCCGTGCTCCACCAGGCCGGCTTTGCCTCGCAGCCCAGGGCCGTCTCCCGCGACGACGGCATGAAGCTATCCAATCTCTGGCTCAGCGCCGTGGTCCATTGCTGTCCGCCGGCCAATAAACCCACTCCGGAGGAACTCGGCAACTGCGCTTCCTGGCTGGACGAGGAGATGCGCCTGCTCCGCAACCTGCGTGTCGTGGTTTGCCTGGGCAAGATCGCCTTTGACGGCTTTCTCGGCCACCAGCTCCGCGCTGGCCGGATTTCCGCGCGCGCCGCTTTCAAATTCCGTCACGGCGCGGAATACGCGCTGCCGGGCGGGCTCACTCTCATCGCCAGCTATCATCCATCGCTGCAGAACACCAACACCGGCAAACTCACGCGGCCCATGTTTCTGGCCGTCTTCCGCCGTGCGCGGCAACTGGCGGATCTGCCGTGAACGGAGAAGCTATCATGTGGCTCGAAAGTGTTTCATGAACCGGCGCGGAAATCACCGCCATGCGTCTCGAAACTGTTTCATGAACCAGTTTGTATCAGGGCACGGCTTCAGCCGTGCCGAAAAGAGCCGAATTAAGCAGGGGGTTTTAACCCCTGAGGGATCACAACACGGATACAGTGGTCATTTAATGAACGATGCTCTGGAGTAGCTGCGCGCGCAGAGCAGACTGAGGGGAAGAGATGGAAAGACTATCGAGAGAAATACTCAAGGAACTCCTTCCGGCGGAGAAAGAAACCGTTCCGCGACCGGCCAGCAAACCCGCGCTTTCCCATCCCCATCTGGATCACTGGTCCCCCGCCATTCTGCTGGAGCGCGCCGCCTACCTGCGCAAGCTGGCCAAACAAGGCGACGGCTCGGCCAGCGAGACGCTCCGGGAGTATCCGCAACATTGCATCATGCTTCTGTTTCGCAACCGCGACGGCGCGCCCGAGGCGCATGAGAACTTCGCCGATCTTTTTTACGTCCTCGAAGGCCGCGCAACCCTGCTCACCGGCGGCACGGTCTCCGGCGCTCAGACGATTGCTCCGGGAGAGATGCGCGGCGTCTCTATCGAGGACGGCGCGCGCCAGGAACTGAGGGCGGGCGACGTGGCCCATGTCCCGGCGGGCCTGCCCCATCAGATGCTTGTCCCCGGCGACAAGTCGGTAACCTGCCTGGTAGTAAAGATTGAGGAGAATTCATAGCGGGCTGCGGCCTTGCGTGCCTTGTTGCGCTTACTATGCGCGAAATCGAACATTATATGCCTCTATAACTGTAAAATTTGTCATAAAATGAGGGTATGCCTATGACATCCCTGAACATTTCGCTGCCCGACCCGTTGAAGGCCTATGTTGAAGACCGCGTCTCCTCTGGCGACTACGGCACTCCCAGTGAGTTTATCCGCAACCTCATCCGCCAGGATAAGGAACAGCGGCGCTCTCGCCTTGAAACGGAACTGCTGGATGCCCTGCAAACAAAAGATCTGGTGATTACGCCGGAAGAACTGAACGGGCGCACACTCATATCGGTTCTACGGGAGAAGCTAGCGCCAAAGTAATTTGCTCATAGGAGCTTTAGAAACTCATCGACCGTCAGTCCAGCGACCCGAATCAGTGCACGTAGTGTGCCGGGGGCTAGCTCGGGGTGCAGCGGGACCGTGAGATTTGCCCGAATGCCGGCCTTGGTAAGCACCAAGTGGCTTCCGGCTTGGCCACGGGCCAACCATCCAGCCTTTTCAAAGGCCTTCACCGCGTCTCTTCCGGAGATATTGCCGAGCTTTCCCAAGGCTGCCCCCTGGAATCCATTCTCTAATTGTTTGGGTCCAAATATGCGCAAAAGTTTAGATTTATTTCATTGGAAAAATCTAATTTGAACACAAGTGTTAGATAAACCCAATTTGGGAAATGAACTGCGGAATGTACTCAGCTTGAAGTGTGCAAGATGAAGTCTTTACTCTGGATCTCACTCTTGAGGCTTGCTATTCGAAATGCGTTAAACCGCAACAAGCACAGGCAATTGCCCATCAGGAAGGGAATCGGCTGCCTTCTGATCTTCTGCCCAAAGCCAGCCTGTTATGGCCTCCCGGATATTGACAAGCGCCTCTTTTTCATCCCTACCCTGACTCACACACCCCGGCAAAGCAGGGCACTCTGCCACAATCCAGCCATCTTCTTCTGGATGTAGAACCACATGAAACATCATGGCAAATCTCCTAGGCAACGCCGCAATACACACCAAACGATTGTACGAGCGTTCAACGTCCAATACCAGCCTACCACCAACGAACATTTAGACTAAAGAGGATATGAGTACCCTGAAAGCCGTCCGCGGCACCCGCGACCTGCTGCCTCCGGAAACCGCCCTCTGGAACCGCATCGAATCCATCGCCCGCTCGGTCTTTGCCCGCTACAACTTCGGCGAGATTCGCACCCCTATCTTTGAAGACACAGCCCTCTTCGCCCGCGGCGTCGGCGAAGAAACCGACATCGTTTCCAAGGAGATGTACACCTGGTCGGATCGAGAACGATTCGACAAGTCCGCTTTACGTGAAAGCTGGTGGAGAGATGCCATAGCGAACAGTGCAGGTTGGACACGAAATGATCATCGACAAGATGTGAAATCTGATGCGGATATGGTGTTCCAGCAACCAGATGGATGCTTTATTCTTGTTAGTTTTGTAGAGAAAGCCTCAACGGTAGCGTGGCAATCTCTCGCGAGCGCAATTAAAGCATATCGTGAGAAATGCGGAGCACATGATGTAACTGGTCTTCTTGTCCATCCAGCAGATATCGGATCGGATGATATTCCGGCAGATATTCGGAGTGACAGAACAATAACAATTGACGAATGGCTCGTGCGAGGGAATTTTGGATCGCGCCAGTCCCTCACCCTGCGCCCCGAGAACACCGCCGGAGTAGTCCGCGCTTACATCGAGCACGGGCTAGGCGAAAGTGGCCAGTTGCAGAAGCTCTTTTATATCGGCCCGCAGTTCCGCCGCGAGCGCCCGCAGAAAGGCCGCTACCGCCAGTTTGCGCAGATCGGCGCCGAGGTCCTCGGCCCTCCCTCATCCGGCAGCGAAAGCCCCCTGCGCGACGCAGAAATCCTGGAAATGCTGGCCACGCTGCTCGACGAGCTGGGCATCACCGGCTGGACCCTGGAACTCAACTCCGTAGGCTCCGCCGCCGGCCGCGCCCGTTACAACCAGGTTCTGCGCAATGCTCTTGTCCAAAACCAGGAAAAAATGTGTGAGGACTGCCAGCGCCGCGCCGTCTCCAACCCCCTCCGCGTCTTCGACTGCAAAGTCCCTGCCGACCAGCCCATCATTGAGAGATTGCCAGTGATTGCGGATTTTCTCGACCAGGAGTCAGAAAAACACTTCGCCGCCGTCACTGCCGCCCTGGACGCCGCCGGCGTGCCGTACAAGCTCAACCACCGCCTCGTGCGCGGCCTGGACTACTACACCCGCACCACCTTCGAGTTCACCCACGGCGGACTGGGCGCGCAGAACGCCCTGCTCGGCGGAGGCCGCTACGACGGCCTCAGCGAAATCCATTGGCGGTCCCAAAGCTCCCGGCATCGGCTTCGCCATGGGTGAGGATCGTCTGGTGCTCACTCTCCTCGCCCAACAAGACCAAGATCTGCCCCGCAACAAGTGGACGCCTTCATCGCACCGCTCGGCGAAACCCTCAACCCCGCTGCGCTGGCCCTGGCCCGCGAACTGCGCCGCGCCGGCCTCCGCATCGAACTTGGCGAAGGCGGCTTTCGCCTCAAAAAATCCTTCGACGCCGCCGAAAAGACCGCCCGCCGCATCGTTATCCTGGGCGAAGATGAGATCCAATCCGGTATCCTGACGGTGAAGACCTTCTCGACAGGCATACAAACAAAGGTTCCTCGCGCGGAGCTGGCTGTCTTTCTTTCCACCCCCGCAAGCGAGTAAAGGACACAGGTAGTGCTCGATTTTCTAGGAAGCCTCGAACGGACGCATCTCTGCGGCGACCTGCGCGCCGCCCACGCCGGTCAGCACGTGGTGCTGATGGGCTGGGTGAACCGCCGCCGCGATCACGGCAACCTCATCTTCCTCGACCTGAGAGACCGCTCCGGCATCGCCCAGGTGGTGCTGGACAAGGAGCTTGTCCCCGACGGCCACGCCAAGGGCGAACACGTCCGGCCGGAGTACGTCGTCGCCGCCGTGGGCAAGGTCCGCCTGCGCGATGCTGACTCCATCAACCCCAAGATGCCCACCGGCGAAATCGAAATCGAGGCTACCCAGCTCCTGGTTCTCAACGACAGCCGCCTGGCCCCCTTCTCGCCCTCTGAAGAAGCCATCCAGAATGAAGAAGTCCGCCTCAAATACCGCTACGTGGACCTGCGCCGCGCGGAGATGCAGCGCAATTTTCGTCTCCGTCACGCGATCACCCTGGCCATTCGCGAGAGCCTCAGCCGCCAAGGCTTTCTGGAGATCGAAACCCCTATCCTCACTAAGTCCACCCCCGAGGGCGCGCGCGACTTCCTGGTTCCCAGCCGCGTCCATCCCGGCCAGTTCTACGCTCTCCCGCAGTCCCCGCAGATCTTCAAGCAGATCCTGATGATCTCCGGCTTCGACCGCTACTTCCAGATCGCCCGCTGCTTCCGCGACGAGGACCAGCGCGCCGACCGCCAGCTTGAATTCACCCAGGTCGACCTGGAGATGAGCTTTCCCCACCAGGAGACGGTCTTCGCCGTCGTCGAGCAGTTCATGGCCGCCGCCTTCGCCGCCGCCGGCATCACCCTCCCCACGCCCTTTCCGCGCATCACCTACGACGAGTCCATGCGCCGTTTCGGCACCGACAAGCCCGACCTGCGCCTGCCCGGCCTTACCGATGTCCGCCCCGCATTCACTGACGCTGCCCTGGCCGCGTTGCAAATCGATCCCGCCCTGCCCGTCGTCGCCCTGCGCATCCCCAACGTAGGTGAGCTGAGCCGCAAGGAGCGCGAAGAAAACCATCCCCTCTTCGACCTGAAAAAGGGCGCCAAGTTCATTGATGATTTCAAGCGCCTGGCCAAGGGCTTTCCCGAGGCCGCCGTCAAGGTGCGCTCGCTGGCAGGCGCGGAGGAGGCTGACTTCGTCATCATCGTGGCCGGCGACCCGGCTCACCCCGTCAAGGCCAGCGACACCAAATTCCCCGGCCGCCTCTCCGAGCGCGAAATCAACGTCTACTCCGCCGCCGGTAACTTCCGCACCGAGTTGGCCAAAAAGTACGCCGAGCGCCATGGAGCCTTTCGCCACTACTGATGTAGCTGTCGAGAAGGCCGCAATCCTGCCCCTCACGGCGGAGATAAGTTGCCCGTTTCTGCTGAGGGAGCTTTCGAGCCCATCTGGATCGTCGACTTTCCCATGTTCGAGTATGACCTCGCCACGGCAAAGTGGGTTCCCGCTCACCACCCCTTCACCGCTCCTTACGAAGCCGATATGAAAAACCTGCTCAGCGATCCGGCCAGTGTGCGCGCCAACTGCTATGATCTGGCCCTGAATGGCCTCGAACTGGGTTCGGGCTCTATCCGCATCCATCGCAAAGACGTGCAGCAGCAGATCTTTCAGTCTCTCGGCATCTGCGACGAGGAGGCGCGCGCCCGCTTCGGCTTCTTTCTCGACGCCCTCGAATACGGCGCCCCGCCCCACGGCGGCATCGCCCTCGGCCTGGACCGCATCGTCATGCTGCTGGCCGGCGCCTCCAGCCTGCGCGAAGTCATCACCTTCCCAAAAACCGCCAAAGCCCTCGATCTGATGGCCGAAGCGCCCACCACCGTTACCGACCAGCAGCTAAAAGAACTGCACATCCGCGTCGCTCTCAAAAGCTAGCGCACCATCTCGCACACAAATGCTCCGTGCCCCATCCTTGCGATTTTTTCCTATCGCAAGGGTGGGATACCGCAACGATCGGTCCAGCTATTTTGAATAGGAGAGGCTTCAGGCTGGACGAGGCCGTCCCGCAACCTCAGCAGCCAAAATCATCAACGCCCCTGCAATCCACATAAAATGGCCAATCAACGGCACAATGTGGGCAACGATAAAGAAAACCCAGGTCGCCGCCATGCAAACCACAACCGCCGCCGCCAGAGACTGGCGCACTCTTTTGAACCGCGGGAAAAAACTGAACGGCAGATAAATCAAGATCAGCGGATTGATCCAGCCACTCATGAGAGCCAGGAAATCCCAGGATTCATACGTTTCTTTCCGCAACGTTATAGAAAGAGTAATTCGCGCGCACTCCCATCCTATAAATATGTTCGTGTAAGCATTGACAGGTCCTGCGTCCCTGCATGCCGGCAGAAAAAACGCCGCAATAAAGATGCAGAGACCCAGCATCCGGACGATCAGAATCGTGCGTGGGGTGACTGAAGTATGAAGGCCGTTAATCATGCACCGATTATCGTCCCAATCCAACCGCCTCGCCAGCGAAAACTGCCCTACTCCGTGTCCGGCCGGCTCCCTCTTCTTCGCCCTCCACGGAGATGCGCAGGGAGCGGAGAAAATGCAGATCGTTCTGGGTAAAGCCTGTGCCTTCGCCGCCCGGCGCCGCGCCTGTCTCCGCCTCCGCGGCCTCCTTGGCGGCCACTTCGTTCAGCCCGATGGTGGCTTCCAGCATCAGCAGCACGTCGAAGCCGTGCTTGCCGGATATCCTGCACCACCCCGGCGATCTGCTCGCTCTCGATGACCGACTCGTGGATGGCCTCGCCCAATTGCTGAATCAGTTCGCGCAGACGGGATGTCATGGGTACCTCCAGAGCGGCGGCCCGCGCCAGGACGAAGCGCTGGTTGCTGCGTAGGATTCCTCTACCTTACTTCCATCGCCGTTCAAGCAACAGGCAACTACCGGGAAAACGCCCTGCGTCGCTGCTACCATCATAAACGGAATGAAACCCCACTCCATCGGCCGCGCTCTGGGCATCGGCCTGCGCGTCGCCGGACGCATCGCCGGCCAGCGCGCCGCCGCCCGCGCCCAGGCCGCCGCCAACGCCCGCTCCAAGCCAGCCCGCCGCCGGCGTCTCCGCCCCAAGCCGCGCCGCCGGCCAGGTGGCCGGAAAGACGACAAGAGACATTGCCCGCGGCGTAGGCGGTTTTCTCCGCCCTTTCCGCCGCGTAGGCGGCATCTTGTGGCTGGAAGTCATGGGCGTCTTCTTCTTCCTGCCCGTGGTCGTCTTTGCTCCCACCCTGTGGCGCACCAGGGCCAGCTACGCTCCAGGGCCCCGACCATAGAACCTTCCTGATCACCGCCGCGGTCATGGCGGTCTTTCTCTACCTGAGCGTCAGTTCCTTCTGGCGCGCCCGGCGCAAGTAAGTTCCCGCCTGTTCGTATCTGGTATCCCAGGGCAGATATTCACTCATTGTTGTCATCCTAAGCGACCCTGAGTCCGCCGCGGTGGATGAAGGGGAGTCGAATGATCTGCATTTCCGGCAAGATGGCAATACCTCGCCTTCGCTCAAATAGGCAACGAATTTTGGATTCACCCCGCTAGTTTTTAGCCGATTCACGCCGCTCCGGCCGGGTGAGCGCCCAGACCAGCACACCGACAACGACAAGTCCAAATAGCCAGAGAAGGCCATCCTCGCCGCCGTGAAAAAACCGGAAGCCGCCAAAACGCGCCAATGCCAATGCATTCAACCCCGTGGTCAACATATTTTCCCTCCGCTGGCTGAGCGCATGGCCCAGCCTTCACATCGGTAATGACCCCGACTAGCCCAACAAGTTGCCGCCAGCCAACTCGCGTCACCCCTCAAACCCGTCGCGCGTCCGCCTTCCGCGTCAGGTGCCATGCCGCCAGCCCCAGCGCCGCCGCTCCCAACCCATACGCCAACCACGCATACAGCCCGGTGTGGATCTTCCATCCCCGCCACAGCGCAATCCCCGCCGCCACCAGCATCAGAAATCCCCGAAAATGATTCATTCCCACACCATCCCTTTGCCGCCACAGACTCGTTGATATGCGAATTTCGCTTCGCCTCGGCCGCGCCAGCGGCGCCTGCTCAAGCGCAGGCGGTTGACCCCGCCGCCGCGCCATCCCTATCGTATGCACAGCACCATCGCGCCGCTCAAGAGGAACCCATGACCGCCCCCGAGTTGAAAAAAACTCCCCTCAACGCCACCCACCGCGCCCTGAACGCCAAGATGGTCGACTTCGGCGGCTGGGAGATGCCGGTCGAGTACCCCGGTCCCGGCGCCGGCATCATCGCCGAGCATCTCGCCGTCCGCACCGCCGTCGGCCTCTTCGACGTCTGCCACATGGGCGAGATCCAGTTCCGCGGCCCCGGCTCGCTGGCCGCCGTCCAGCACATCACCATGAACGAGGCTTCTCGTCTCAAAGACGGCCAGGCCCACTACTCCGCCCTGCTTACCCCCCAGGGAACCTTCGTGGACGACATCCTCGTCCACCGTCTCAGCCCCAACGACTATCTCCTCGTCGTCAACGCCGGCACCAAGGACAAGGACTACGCCTGGATTCGCCAGCAGGTCGGCGCATTTCCCTCCGTCCACATCGCCGACTACTCCAGTTACTACTCGCAGTTAGCCCTGCAAGGCCCGCGCGCCCTCGCAAACCCTGCAGAAGCTGACCAAAGTCGATCTCGCCGCCATCAAAAATTACTGGTTCACCTGGGGCGCGGTTGCCGGCGTCCCCAACGTCCTCATCGCCCGCACCGGCTACTCCGGCGAAGACGGCTTCGAAGTCTACCTCCCCGCCGACGAAGCCACCACCGTCAAAGTCTGGAATGAGCTGCTCGCCGCCGGCCAGGAGTTCGGCATTCGCCCCTGCGGCCTGGGCGCGCGCAACACCCTCCGCCTTGAAGCCGGCATGAGCCTCTACGGCCACGAAATCTCTGAGTCCATCAACGTCTTCGAAGCCGGCCTCGACCGCTGGCTCAAGCTCGACAAAGGCGACTTCATCGGCCGCGAGGCCCTGCTGGCCGTCCAGGCCGCCGGCGGCCCCGCGCGCAAGATTAGTTGGCCTGGAAATGGTCGAGCGCGGCATCGCCCGCGACGGGTACTTCGTACTGTCCTCGGACGGAGAACGGATCGGCACGGTGACCTCCGGCTCCCCCGCCCCATTCCTCAAAACCAACATTGCCTTCGCCCTGGTCCCCACCCCGGTAGCTCTCAGTGGCGAAGATGTCCTGGTCCAGGTCCGCCAAACCCAGGTCCGCGCCAGGCAAGTCCCTATTCCGTTCTACAAACGCCCCAAACCATAGCCCTGTCTCCTGAGCGCGCTTAAAGCGCCATAACTAAGGGACGGCTCTATCCTCGTCAGTGGATAAAAGTATTCTTTTAAACAGATTTTTATCGGATTCCATCATCTTGCCATCCTCGCGGCGAATCGAACCTGCACAATATACTCATCCCCGAGGAACCATCTGAATGACCCTATCCGCCATTGAAGTCAACAAATTGAAGCAAGCGCCCGCCGTCGATGGCGTGTTGCCCGTCTTCCACAGCCGCTGGAGCCCGCGCTCCTTTGCCGATCGCGAAGTCAGCCCCGCGGACCTCAAGAAGGTCTTTGAAGCTGCCCGCTGGACCGCCTCCTCCCACAACGAACAGCCTTGGCGCTTCCTCGTCGGCGCCCGTAACTCATTGACTTATCAAGAAGATATTCGACACTCTTGCGCAGCCAATCAGACCTGGGCCGTCCGTGCGCCGGTCCTGATCCTGGGCGCGGCGAAGACCAAGTTCGCCCACAACGGAAACCCCAACCGCGTTGCCCTCTATGACTTGGGCGCCGCTTCATTCTCCCTCACCCTTCAGGCTGCCGCCCTGGGCCTTGCCACGCACCAGATGGCCGGTTTCGACTACGTCGGCCGCTCGCCAGGCGCTCTGAAATCCCGGAGGATTACGTCCTCGGCACGGTCATCGCCCTCGGCTATCAAGGCGAGCCATCGGCCCTGAGCAACGAGAACATCTGGCTGGTGAGCAAACCGCCCCGCCAGCGCAAGACCTTGAACGAGTTCGTCTTTTCCTCCTGGGGCTCGCCCGCGGACCTGGGTTGAACTGGCCGTCAGCCAGCGCAAGCGGCTCCCATCAACTATCCCTCCGGCCCTCCGCGCTACAGTGAATAGCTGGAGGCAATTCCATTCGACCCCAGCTTCCGCCACCGCGGAGAGCTTCGTGCGGCCATCCCACGCGCCCGGATCCCGCCCCCGCACCGTCCCGATGAGCCGGCGTAACTGGTTGAGACGTTGTGGATTGGCCGCAATTGGATGCCGGTGGCGCTGCTCGCCTGGGGGGCCATGGCCGCCAGCTTGCGCCCGCCTCCAACACCTCGCTCACCCGCTTTGACGCCATCATCGTGCTGGGCTCCGGCCGACAGCGACGGCAATCCCACGCCGAAGCAGTTGGCCCGCGTCACCGAGGCGGTGCACGAGTACGAGCGAGGCGTGGCCCCACGGCTGATTCTGACTGGGGGGGCAGTCGCCAACCGGTTTGTGGAGGCGCGCGTGATGGCGCGAACCGCCCAGGCCCAGGGCATTCCGGAGTCCGCCATCCTTGTCGAGCCGGAGGCCAGGGACACCATCCAGAACGCCTGCTACGCGGCACGAATCATGAAAGCCCACGGCTGGCGGTCGGCGGAGGTGGTTTCCAGCGCCAGCCATCTGCCCCGCGCCGGGCTCATCTTCAGCGGCCTGCCGCTCGAGTGGCGCACGCACGCCGCTCCGCCGCTCGAGCCGCGAATCGGCGGCTTACCTCTGGCGTAGCCACGTCCGTCGAAACCCTGAAGACCGTGCGCTACCTGGTTTGGGCGCGCTGGACCGAGCGCTGCGAGCCGTAGACCGGAACAAATTCTGCCCGGTCTGCGTTGTCCCCTGTCGGCATGGTCCTGTAAGCTGGATGGTGATGCGTCTCTCAGTAAGATTTTCCGCCTCTCTCGTAGCCTTTGCCGCCCTGGCTCTCTGTGCCGGAACCTGCGCCCATGGCCCAGAGCACCGCCTCGCCCGACCGGCCGGCAACGGCACCTACATTCCCATCGATCCGCTGGCCAACGTGCGCTATGACAACCGCTTCGACATCTCGCTGGGCGCGGCCTACGGGCACATCAAGGCCGGGCCGAACCCGCTGCAGAAGGGGCCAACCTGGGCGGGCTCGATCTCACCGGCTCCTACTGGTTCAGCAGGCACTGGGCGCTGGAGGGCACGGGGCGCTTTTATCTGGGCTCCAGCGGCGCAGGGGTCAACGACCTGGGCATCCAGGGGCCGTTTGTCAGCCAGTACATCTTTGCCGCCGGCCCGGAATGGCTGGGACCGCATAACAAGCACGGCGCGCTGCTGTCCATGCCCTCTTTGGCGCTGCGGATGGCAACTTCCAGAAGGAATTGCGCGGACATCCGCCCTACGATTTCAGCTTTTTCAACAACCAGATAGCCCCCGCGGCCATCATCGGCGGCCACATCGACCTGAACCGCTCCCCGCGCTGGGTCTTCCGCATCACGCCCGATGCTCTGAACACCCGCTACAGCATCAACTACGGGAATCATGGCCACCTAGATCGTATTGGAACTTCGGCATCTCCGTCGGGGTGGAGTACAAGTTTAAGAAGAAGAGGTAACAGCGGCGCAAAAGAGGGGGCGGCTCGCCTGGAGTCTTGCCCCTCCCAGGCTTGCGTACAGGCCGGGCAGTCCGGATACTAATTCGGGCCTGGTTCCACATTGGCCCATGATCACTTTGCCAGCATAACTTGGATGGAATACTCGGAAGCTGATACGGCTGCCAGATTCATCTGTGTGTGGTATTCTCCACCGTTCGGTGACGCCACTGAAGATGTGTCGCCGGAAAACATGCCGTGCCGGATAGCGGCTATCGACCCCGGCGAAGGCGGATTCCGGGCAAGGAAGGTCAACGAAGGCAGGGTGCAACGGACATGAGAGACACACTTGGAGTATTGCTTGCGGGCGGGGCCGGAGAACGGCTCTTTCCCCTTACCCGCGATCGCGCCAAGCCGGCCGTGCCCTTTGGCGGGCACTACCGCATCATCGACATCACCCTCTCCAACTGCATCAACTCCGGCCTGCGCAAGGTCTTCATCCTCACCCAGTACAAGGCGCTCTCGCTCAACCGGCACATCCGCGAAGGCTGGACGGGCATTGTGGCCCAGGAGCTGGGCGAGTTCTTTGAGCTGATGCCGCCCATGCAGCGCACCGGCGCCAACTGGTACATGGGCACCGCCGATGCCGTCTACCAGAACATCTACTCCATCGGCAGCGAGCAGCCCAAGTACATGATCATCCTCTCCGGCGACCACATCTACAAGATGAACTACAGCCGCATGCTGGAGCTACCACAAGGAGACCAAGGCCGAGGTCACGCTGGCCACGCTGCCCATTCCGCCCGACGAGGTGACGCGCTTCGGCGTGGTCGAGGTGGGCCAGACGGGCGAGGTTCTCGGCTTCCAGGAGAAGCCGGCCTCCACCAGCTTCCGCTCGCCCTTCAATCCCAACGCCGTGGATGCCTCCATGGGCATTTACATCTTCAATACCGAGGTGCTGCTGAAGGCGCTGATCGCCGACGCCGAGGACCCCGACTCCAAGCACGACTTCGGCCACAACATTCTGCCCAACCTGCTGGGCAAGAAGAAGATGATGGCCTACAGCTTCGTGGACGAGAACAAGCAGCAGGCGCTCTACTGGCGCGACGTGGGCACGCTGGACGCCTACTACGACGCCAACATGGACCTCTGCTCGGTTTCGCCGATCTTCAACCTCTACGACAAGAGCTGGCCCATCCGCACCCGCGTGCGCCAGTATCCGCCGGCCAAGTTCGTCTTCGGCGAGCCGGGCCGCTCCGGCATGGCGGTCAACTCCGTCATCACCGCCGGCGTCATCATCTCCGGCGCCTCGGTGCTCAACTCCGTCCTCTCGCAGGATGTGCGCGTCAACTCCTACTCCGACGTGGACGCCAGCATCATCTTCTCGCACGTGAACATCGGCCGCCACTGCCGCATCCGCCGCGCCATCATCGACCGCGACGTGCACATTCCCGAGGGCACCGTCATCGGCTACGACCCGGTGGAGGACAAGCGCCGCTACTTCGTCACCCCCTCGGGGCTGACCATCGTCACCCGCGACGCCTCGCTCTTTGAAAACCCCGTCGATCCGGAGTTCCTGCAGCGCTATTAGAGCGGTGGAGATGAATATGCCTGCCCTCAACCTCACCAGGGAGATGATCTCCCTCCTTTCCCGCATGCGGGAGCTGGCCTCGGCCGCGCCGTCCCTGGAAACCCTCCAGCAAGGCATCGTCGAGACCATCGCCCACGGTCTCCCTTACTGCAACTGGACCGGCTTTTACATGCTTGATCCCGGCGACAAGGAAACGCTGATCCTGGGACCCTATATCGGAGACCCAACGCCGCACGTGCGTATCCCCGTCACGCAGGGGATTTGCGGCGCCGCGGCCGCTTCCGGCGAAACGGTAATCGTGGACGATGTGAACGCCGACCCCCGCTATCTTTCCTGCTCCATCAAAACCAAATCCGAGATTGTCGTCCCCATCTTTGCGCATGGCAAGGTGATTGGCGAAATCGACATCGATAGCCACACTCCGGCCGCCTTCACCGAAATCGACCGCAAATTTCTTGAAGAAGCGGCGCGCATCGTCAGCGCCTATGTTGAACGCCGCTCCGGTAAGACGGAGGGAGGCGGGGGTTTCAACCCCCGCACAATGTAAACCAAAATGAACGCGGGCTTTAGCCCCTGAGGGACAGATCGTTCAAACAAACCCACTATTTTCAATTTCCGTAACTTTTCGCGCTCTTTGTAGTCTCATAAGAGTGGGTAGGTTATTCCCGCGCCTTGACGGAAGCGAGAGTCCGGCACAGGGCTAAAGGAGCGGTTGGACTCGATGTTCTTTCTTTTTCTGGCGTATCTGGGCGGCATTCTTACCATTCTCAGCCCCTGCATTCTTCCCGTTCTGCCTTTCGTCTTCGCGCGCTCCGACCGGCCATTCCTGAAAAGCGGGCTTCCCCTGCTTGCCGGCATGGCAGCCACCTTCACGCTGGTGGCCAGCCTGGCGGCCGTGGGAGGAGGCTGGGCCGTTCGCGCCAATCAGTGGGGCCGCATTGCCGCTCTCATCCTCTTCGCCATATTCGGCCTCACCCTGCTTTTCTCCTCGCTCGCCGAGCGTCTCTCCCGCCCCCTGGTGCAACTGGGCGGCAAGCTCTCGCAGACCGGCGATTCCAGCCCCGGCATCCTCAGCTCTTCCTCCTCGGCATCGCCACAGGTTTGCTGTGGACCCCCTGCGCCGGTCCCATCCTCGGACTCATTCTCACCGGAGCCGCGCTCAGCGGCGCCAGCGCCCACACCGCTGTTCTGCTGCTGGTCTACGCCGCCGGAGACTGCAACTTCGCTGGCGGGTGCGCTGCTTGCCGGAGGCCGCGTCTTCAAGGCCATGAAGCGTTCCCTGGGCGCCGATCTATGGATTCGCCGCATTCTGGGAGTAGCCGTCCTGGCCGGCGTGGCTGCTGTCGCCTTCGGATTGGATCGCGGCGTGCTCACCCGGCTCTCGCTGGCCAGCAGACTCCAATCTTGAGCAGCGCCTCGTAGCTCTCGCCGCACCCGCTGCTCCAAAGAACCAGCCGCAACAGCCCGGCAACAATCCCGCCATGATGATGTCTGCCGCAACCAGCTCCGGCGGTGCAATGGCCACGCTGCCCGATCTCTCCGGCGCCACAACCTGGATTAATTCACCGCCGCTCACCGCGCAATCGCTGCGCGGCAAGGTGGTGGTGGTCGATTTCTGGACCTATTCCTGCATCAACTGCCTGCGCTCGCTGCCCTACGTTCAGGCCTGGTACGGCAAATACAAAGACAGCGGCCTGGTGGTCCTCGGCGTCCATACCCCCGAGTTCCCTTTTGAAAAAGACGAGGCCAACGTGCGCAAGGCGGTTCAAGAACTGGGCATTGCCTACCCCGTGGCCATGGATAACGACTATCGCATCTGGCGCGCTTTCCATAACCAGTTCTGGCCCGCTCACTACTTCATCGACGCCACGGGCCGCATCCGTTATCACCACTTCGGCGAGGGGGAATACGATCAATCCGAGGCCTGGATTCGCGGCCTTCTGGAGGAGAGGAACCACCAGCCGCCCCCTGAATCCGCAACCAAAGTCGCCGCCGCCGGCGCTGAAGCCGCGTCGGATCTTCAGGCCGTGCAGTCGCCGGAAACCTATATCGGATACACGCGGGCGGAAAATTTTGCCTCGCCGGGCGGATTCAACGAGGATGACGCCAAGGACTATCGAGCCCCTGCCCGCCTGGAGTTGAATGCATGGGCGTTGACCGGCCAATGGAAGGACGAGAGCCAGATCGCGACCCTGCTTTCCCCCAGCGGCGGCATTGTCTATCGCTTTCATGCCCGCGATCTTCATCTCGTTCTGGGGCCGGGCAGCGAGGGAAAGCCGGTCCGCTTCCGGGTTACGCTGGACGGCAAGCCGCCCGGCGCGGATCACGGCGTAGACATCGACGCGGACGGCAACGGCACGGTGACGGAAAGCCGCTTGTACCAGTTGATTCGGCAACAAGGCGCGGCGCGTGATCGCGTCTTCCGGATAGAATTCCTCACTCCGGGCGTGCAGGCGTTTGCCTTCACCTTCGGATGAAGACATTTCATTTTCAGAAAGCTGGTTATTTACTTCACTCAGGTAGGCCCAACCGGTTGTGGTGGCAAAAGAGCCGGATTATGTTTGCTTTGTATCAGGGCACGGCTTTAGCCGTGCCGCAAAATGTCCAATAAAACTCCGGGGCTTTAGCCCCTGAGGAAATGTAAGTCGGGGCATTACAGGCTGCGCAACAACTCGCTCCGGAGGGAGGCGGGGGTTTCAACCCCCGCATAATGTCAAACAAAATCCACACGGGCTTTAGCCCCGGAGTGAAAGCTAGCGTAAAACAGAAGGACTTAATCCGAAGTTTTGAAAGGGCACGGCTTTAGCCGTGCCATAAGAAGCTTCAAAAAATATCGCGGGCTTTAGCCCCTGAGGGATGGTTTTACAAACTGAACCACTGCCAAAATTTTCACAAAAGGATTCCCCTATGAACAATCACGAGCAACAGCAATCACACTCCGAAGAATCCGCCGGGATGGCCCGCGTTCAGCGCCTGGGCCGCCGCGCCTTCATCGTTTCCGCGGCAGCCGCGGTCAGCGGAGCGGCCTTCTGGCTCTTGCGCAAGACCACTCTCACCGAGCCGCAGCCGGTGGACGCATCGAGTGCTCCGGCCAACGTGACCATCGTGGAGTTTGCCCCCAACGGCAAGAAGACCGGCAAGGCGACCGTCCCTCGCATCGTCAAGACAGACGCCGAGTGGAAACAGCAGCTCTCGCCCATCTCCTACCAGGTCACCCGCCACGCCGGCACGGAGCGCGCCTACACCGGCGACACATGGAACCTGCACGACAAAGGCATCTACCGCTGCATCTGCTGCGACACGGCCCTGTTCAGCTCCGATACCAAGTTCGAATCCGGCACCGGCTGGCCCAGCTTCTGGCAGCCCATTGCGCGCGAGAACGTGGTGGAAACCACCGACTCCAGCCTGGGGATGGACCGCACCGCGGTCTCCTGCCGACGTTGCGACGCGCACCTGGGCCACGTCTTCAATGACGGCCCGCCCCCCACCGGCCTGCGCTACTGCATGAACTCCGCCGCCATGCATTTTGTGAAGCTGGCATAAGAGGAGTGAGTTACCCTGACTTCCGGATAGGGACAAACCTCTCGGAACGCCACTAGAGCCATGCCAAATTGGACTGGCAGGCTCATTCGGTCTCCTTCGTCTCTGTCCTAATTGATTCTGGAGTTTAGTTCGTGTAGTCGACGCTAAACCAAAGTGTATAATTCCATGGTGATTGATCCTAGGAGAATGAAATGAAAGTGAGAGAAGGAATGCCCCGCTCGCTGGCAATCGCTTTCCTTGCTATGATTTGCGCCGTCGATACAATCGCCCAGGGGGCACCCCAAAAACCATCCGGCGAAAGCCCGATTGTGCGTCCGCAATCCACAACTGAAAATAGGGCGACTGAGTGGACTGAAATCGTTGCGCATACTCGACCTGCGGTTGTGGTCGTAGAAACTGATGAGGGTTTGGGCAGCGGGTTCATAATCAAGCCTGATGGGATCATAGTTACCAATCATCATGTCGTGGCCAATGCTAAAGCAATGGCGGTCAAACTCCAATCGGGGGAAGTGTACAGGAATGTGTATCTCCTCAGTTCGGACCCCATCAATGATCTTGCATTCATCAAGATCGAAGCGGTTGATCTTCCGACAATACCGCTGGGCAACTCTAATAACGTGCAAGTGGGAGATGAGGTGCTACTGGTAGGCGCTCCGAAGGGGCTTGAGCAGACGGTATCAAATGGCTTGATTAGTGGCATTCGCCTAGATGAAGGCGTCCGCGTCCTTCAGACATCAGCGGCAGCAAGCCCAGGAAGTAGCGGCGGACCTCTATTAAATCGGAGCGGGGAAGCTGTTGGAGTTATGTCTTTCAAGGTAGTGAATGGAGAGAACCTGAATTTCGCAATACCAATTAATTACGCGCGTGGAAAGTTGGACACATTAACTCTATCGAATCCAAAAACGTTTGAACCGCTGAAAACTCAGGCCGAAAAACACCGAGGCGTTTGGGTCACCGGGTATGGTTCCGGTCAGTTTTCGAGTGTCTATATGGAATTGCTCGACTTTCTGAGCATGAGTGGCGTAGAGATTGCCAATAATGGAGCACAAAAGTTTGCAAACATCAACGAGACTGGCTATATGCCTCTATCTGCCCTGATCGAGACGCTACCTAAGACTGGCGCCGAAAGTCTGTTGTACGTCAAGGTAGAGCAAGGTGAGGCTCATGCTCAACGGAGGCTTCCGAGTTACGGTCTCTTTCCAGTGCTTCGATGCTGCAGGGCGTCCCTTGTGGAATGAAAGAGCCTCCAACGTGCTAATAAATGGGGCGAACCCTTTTGGGCGCTCTTCTGGTTGGAAGAGCAAGCTATCTCCTCATATCGGCAAACCCGGACTGTTATTAAAGCAGGGTCAAGAGGAAGGCTCACCAGAACCCAGGAAGTAGCCACTTCAGAAAGATTAATCTGATGAGCCCCGCGATCCATTGCGCTCGCTTTGCCTCTAGGAACGAGACTAGCTGGTCTTTTCGGTCATCAAGACACTGCGACGCCCCGTGCTCTTTCAAGAGCAGCAAGAGCGAGCTGGTCATCTCTAGCGAGCCCCGCAAACGCGACGGCGCATAAGATTGTCAACGCTTCAGCCCAATTTAAAGCTACTCGGATTTGGTCGTCGTCGAAATACGACCCAATACCCTCCTTGTTCAGACGCGGGCCTATTTGCTGATAGCCAGTGTGAGTAAGGCTGTTTAACGACTTCCATGCGTCACCTTTGATCGTTGACAGTAATGCGCTGTCGAGTAGCCCCGGCCCTTCAAGGGATGCAATCATGCCGTCTATTGCCAGGAATTTGTCACGGCCGGCCTTATCAACCTCACAGTCACTGGCGCATTGAGCGAGCCACATGCCGCGCACATATGCCTCGAATTGTAGTCGTATAAGGGCCAGCGCAGAACCGTAAAGGCCTTCGTCGACAAGGACAAGAATAGCCATCCCGTGCTCGATTGAAGCGTGAAGACAAGCGCCCGACAGATACGAGCGTTTACACGGCTCCGCCAGCGTGAGCCCGTCAAGGTGCTGTTGAACCCAGAGTATTGACTCTTTATATCGCAAGAGCTTATCGTCTTCAATCACGCTCACAGTCGCGCCTCCAGCTTAGCCCACATTATTTTACGCCAGCATTGACCTTAAGGCATTCCGGGTGGGTCACCGCCTAACCGGAAGTTATCGAAAACTGACCCATTTTTAAAGCGGCGACGAGCTTCACTTTCCCTTATATTCCTGAAACAGCTCCGGAAACTCCTTCTTGAGCGCCTCAATCTTGGGCCGGTCGCAGATCAGTATGTAGCGATTGTCGGGATTATGGTAGGCAAAGTCCTGATGGTAGGTCTCGGCGACATAAAAGCCGTTGAGCGGCACAACCTGGGTCACGATCGGCTTCTTAAACACGTGCGCCGCGTCAAGCTGCGCAATGTAGGCCAGGCTGATCTTCTGCTGCTCATCGCTGCTATAGAAGATGGCGGATCGATAGGAGGGGCCCACGTCCGGCCCCTGCCGGTTGAGTTCGGTAGGATCGTGCGCCACGGAAAAGAAGATGCGCAGAAGCTGTCCGTAGGTGATCTTCGAGGGATCGTAGACCACGCGCACCGATTCCGCGTGACCTGTCGTCTCCGTGGTCACCTGGGCGTAGGTTGCGGTAGCCGCCGTGCCTCCCGCGTAGCCGACAGTCGTCGCCAGCACCCCTTTCACGCGCTCGAAGACGGATTGCGTGCCCCAGAAGCAGCCCCCGGCAAAGACCGCGGTCTCTTGTCCCGGCTCCTGCGCCAGCGGGGCATCGTCGGTGGCAGGAGGTACGGGAACCTTGGTGGCCGCGCGGCATCCGGCAACCAGGGTAGAGGTAATCAGCAGGGAAAGGAAGGCGCTGCGCAGGGCAACTCGACCGGGCATGCAATTCTCCTGGGCCGTTGGCCTTCAGACCCGTACAACTGAGATGCGCCCGATCTCAAAAAAGTTGCGGATGGAAGGATTCGGTTGCCGGGAGTACAGCGTCAACCCGGCCGGGGAACCATCCGCGCATATCCCTCGTATTAGCCATGTATGGAATGCGTGGGTACATTAAGCTGGAGCGTGATGGGGCTGGCGTCGCCGCCCGAGCCGAGGCGGCGTACCATGGAGGCGCTGGAAACCGGCTCACCAAGGCCTTGCGGCGCTTCCGGCCGCGGCAGCGTTCAGGCCAGCACAGCGGTTGCGCCAATCGCCGGCCAGCCGCGCGTGGAGGTGAATCCTCTGGAGATCGACTGGTCCCAAATCGTCCGCCGCTGCATGGACGGGGATTCCGGCGCATGGGCCGAGCTGGTCCGCACCCACCATCGCGCGTGTCTACGGGCTCTGCTACCGCTTTACCGGCAACGCCGGCCGACGCCGAGGACCTGACCCAGGACGTTTTCCTGAAGATTTACTCGAACCTGGCCAGCTTCGATACCGGCCGCGGCAGCCTGCAGGTGTGGATCACCACCATGACCCGCAACCTGCTGGTGGATAACTTCCGCCGCACCCGCAACCAGCGCGCAACCGGTTCACTCGACGAGGGTTGGGAGTCGGTCGAGGAGCTGAAGCCGATCGACCGGCTCACCGCCCGCGGCCCCTCTCCGCACGAGTCGGCGGCCAGAAGGAACTGGCAAAGATGGTGCAGGAGGCCCTGGCCCGCGTCTCAGTGGAGCTGCGCGAGGCCGTCATTCTGAGAGACCTGCAGGATATGGACTACAAGGAGATCGCCCAGGTGCTGGGCATTCCCGAAGGGACGGTCAAATCCCGCATCAGCCGGGGCCGCGCGGAACTGGCGAGGCTGCTGGAACGTAATAAACGGGAGGTGATGTAATCATGGCAGAGCGCACATTCATTCCGAACTCTCCGGCCTGCGGGCAGTGGGAGACGCTTTTGGCCGATGCGCTGGACGGGCTGCTGAAGCCCGAGGACGAGGCGGTCTTTACCGCGCACATGGCCGGCTGCCCGGCCTGCGCGGCACTGTTTGAAGAGGCGCGCCGCGGCCGCGAGTGGCTGGAGTTCCTCTCCCCGGAGCCGGAGGTTCCGGCAGGGTTGCTGGATAAGATCCTGGCCCAGACAGGTCCGGGGCAGGTGGCCGGCTATGGCTTGGTGGCCGGCAGCAACGTCTTGCAGATGCCCGCACCCCACTCCACTGCATACAAAGATCGCGTGCCGGGGTCCCCGGCCTGGCAGCGTCCCGGCTTTATGGGTCATGTTCGCCGTTATGCCGAACCCCGCCTGCTGATGACCGCGGCCATGGCTTTCTTCTCCATCGCTCTCACGCTTAATCTGACCGGCGTCCGTTTGAGCAGCGTAAAGCTTGCCGGCCTGCGCCCCACCACGGTGCGCTCCTTCCCCAACGCAGCGCGTTCATTTCTGGAGCGGCAATTGACCATGGCCTCTACTCCGATCATCCGCTACTACGACCACTCGCGCTTCGTCTACGAGGTCCAGTCGAGGATGCGGGAGCTGCGCCGCTTCACAGAGAGTGAGGGCTACAACCGGCAGAGGCCCAATGAAGCCGTGCCGGGCGAGTCCAGGCAGATCCCTGTCCACAAGCATGGGGGGACGAGCGTGGATCCTCCGCAACAGTCGGATAACCCGGTAACCGGGCCGGCTCACAACCATTGCAATGACTTTCTTGAATCTTCCCTGACCTATCAGGACCGATCCACCACCCCGGCGGCAAGCATCCGTCTCCGGGGGCCCGGTTCCGCGCATTCCGGCGGCTCCGTAACGGCAATACGGGAAAGGAGCACACTATGGACTGCGTAAATCACCCTGGGGTAAGCGCCACCGCCTATTGCCAGAGTTGCGGCAAGGCGCTCTGTGACGGCTGCGTGCGCAACGCGGCTGCAGGGCAGATTCTCTGCGAACCCTGCTTGACCGCCTGGCAGAGCTATCCACAGCCCTTTGTCGCCCCGCCTCCGCGCGGGCCTAAACCGGCGCTGGCCGCGGTGCTGGGCCTCATCCCCGGCGTGGGCGCCATGTACAACGGCCAGTTTCTAAAAGGATTCATCCACGTGGCCATCTTCGTCGTGTTGGTCAGCATCGCCAACCACGTCGATGCATTCGGTTTCGCGGTTGCGGCGTGGATCATCTACCAGTCGTTTGAGGCCTATCACACCGCCAGGGCGATGCGCGACGGCCTGCCGCTGCCCGACCCGCTGGGACTGAATGAGGTGAGCTACTGGATGAATCCCGGCAGCCGCGCGCAGCAGCCGGGCCAGCCCGCCGCACCGGCTGCGGCAAATTCCGCACCGCCTGCGCAGGCTTCCGCTGATCCTGCAACGGGGACCTCGCAGCCACCCTATGCCGGGCCGTACCAAGCCCCGTTCACGCCGCCCATTCCACCCGTGCCGCCCTATTGTTGGCGGCGCGGAGAGCCCATCGGCGCCCTGGTGCTGATTGGCCTTGGCATCTTGTTTCTGCTGGGGCAGATGGATATCTTCAACGGCCGCCTGCTGGCCTATGCCTGGCCGGTGCTGTTGATCGCTCTGGGCGTCTGGATGATCGTTCGCCGTTTCAGAGATACGCAAGGAGGTAGCAAATGAGCCGTTACATCATGATTCGCCGCCTGCGCGTGCCGGGATTTCTTCTCCTCATCGGCGTCCTCGCGCTGCTCAGCCAGGCCAACATCCTCGGCTGGGACAAGAGCTGGCCGCTGATCCTCATCCTGGCTGGCGTGCAGGCACTGGCCGAGCACGCGGCGCTGAACGCCGAAGGCGGCTATCCGCCCTATCCCGGCATGCCTTACCCCGGCGCCATTGATCCCCGCGCGGCAACGGGCGTTCCGCCCTACCCAGGGCAACCCACAGCCATCATTGCCGACGATCCGCAGAGTATCGGAAAAAATCACGAAGGAGGACAATCATGAGCAGCGTACCTCCCACCACGCCTCCAGGCGGCGTTCCGCCCCCCTATCCGCCTTACGATCCCAAGACCCAGTGGCGCGTTTATCGCGAACAGCAGCGGGCCGCATGGCGTGCCCAGCGCGATGCCTGGAGAGCCCAGCGCTACGCCATAAAGGCCAGCTACGCGAACGCCTACGGTCCCCGCGTTCCTTCCCTCGTCGGCCCCGTCATCTTTATCGGCGTCGGCATCGTCGCTCTGCTCGTCTACGCCGGCCGCATTGCCGCCGGCGATTTCTGGGGCTGGTATGGCCGCTGGTGGCCGCTGCTGTTCATCTTCGCCGGCTTGGCCCTGCTTGTGCGAGTGGGCGCTGGACATGCGCCGCAAGACTCCCGTTCGCCGCCGCGGCGGCATTTTCGTCGGCATCCTCATCCTGCTTGCCATCCTGGGCTTTGGCGCCGCCGGATGGAATCACTGCCAGGACCATGGTTTTCCAGGGAACGATCGATCTCGGCCTGAATGACGATTTCTTCAACGCCCTCGGCCTGCCCGAGCACGACAACGACCAGCAGGCGCTGACCGCGCAGATTCCCGCGAATGCCTCCATCGATATCGAGAATCCCCGCGGCGACGTGAGCATGACTGCGGGCGACGAATCCTCCATTGAGGTGCAGGCCCACGAAGTGGCTTATGCCAACTCGGATGCCGACGCCAAAAAGATCTTCGCTGCCGAGGCGGCGCACCTGAAGGTCAGCGGCAGCGCCGTGCTGGTCAAGTCGGAAAGCAATTCGAGCGGCCGGCTCAACCTGACCGTCACCGTGCCCAAATCCGCCCAGGTGACGGTGAACGCCGGCAGGGGCGACGTGACCGCGGCTGGCCTGGGCGCCGGCATCAACGTCAGCGCTTCCCACGGGGACACGCATCTGAGCGCCATCACCGGCTCGGTGCAGGTGCACTTCTCCGGCAGCAAGCACGACTTCTCTGCCCACCAGGTGGACGGCGACCTCTCCATCGATGGCGACTGCAACGACCTCACCCTATCCGAGATCAAAGGCAAGGTCACCCAGAACGGCGAGATTCTCGGCGACGTGCATATGGAGAACATCACCGGGCCGGTGCACCTGCATACCTCGGTCACCGATTTGCAACTCGAGCGGGCTGCCCGGCGACCTGACCCTTGACTCCGATGACCTGCGCGTCACCGAGGCCAAAGGGCCGGTGCATGTGGTCACGCACTCCAAGGACATCGACCTGAGCCAGATCTACGGCGACAGCTACGTGGAAGACCGCGACGGCAGCATCTCCGTGGAGCCGGCCGGCGCCTACGGCGTGGAAGCGAAGAACGGCAAGGGCGACGTGGAAGTGACCCTGCCGCCCAACGCTTCGGCCACCGTGGACGGCCGCACCCGCAACGGCGACATCGTCACCGATTATGGCCTGACCGTGAGCGGCGAAGAAAGCAAGACGGTCAGCGGACGCATCGGCGCAGGCGCAGCGAAGATCGTCCTCAGCGCGGAGAACGGCGACCTGCGCATCAAGAAAGGCCCGGGCTTCCCCGCCGCGCCGTCCACGCCGGCCGTTCCATCCAAGCCCAAGGTTCCCATGCTGAACGTTCCGCCTTACCACAGGGTCCCGGCGCCTCTTGGCGCCACCCACCTGAAAGAGCCCAAGACGCCGCCCGCGCCACCGGCTCCGCAGTAAGGACCATCATCAACCGGAATCAACACCACAGGCGCGGGCGGCTTCCCCTCCCGCGCCTCTTCTGTTGATCGGGAATCTATGAATAAGTCGGAGTTTTGAAAGGGCAAGGTCGGGTACCGGGGAACCGGGGTACCGGGGTACCCTCTGGGTCGGGTCGGGGCGGGTGCCGTTCCGTAAGAGCCGCAAAAAATGCGGGCTTTAACTGTAAACTTTCAACACGTTGTTTACCTTGCAACTGTTTTGAAAGGGCACGGCTTCAGCCGTGCCGCAAGTCGAGAAGAATTAATGCGGGCTTTAGCCCCTGAGGGAATGCCGGCGTAAGCTAAAGAACTGAATAAGAGGTTCCTTAGCCCAGATCGCAAGCTGCTCTCTTCACACCTCACCACACCAGCGGAATCGGCCGGCAGCGCGTTCGATGGCCGGGTGCCCCAGGTCTCGATTCTGAGACCTGGGAAACCACTGCCGCAAATTCGCCTTTTATCCCGTACCACGCTAAACCGCAACCCGCCGCACCCGCGCGGTGATGCGCGTAAAGACCTCCCACGGAATCGTCCCCGCCGCCTCGGCGTGGTCGAACGCGGTAATTGTCTCCCTCCCCTGCGTGCCCAGAATCACCACCTCGTCCCCGGCCTCGACCCCAGGAATCTCCGTCACGTCCAGCACCGTCTGGTCCATGCTGATGCGTCCCACAACGGGCGCCCGTTCGCCGCGCACCAACAGGCTGAAGCGGTTGCCCAGCCGCCGGTCCAGGCCGTCGCCGTAGCCCGCGGCCACCAGCGCCAGCCGCATCGGCTCGGTGGCCACAAAGGTGCCGTTATAGCCCACCACCGCGCCGGCGGGAACCGCGCGCACCCCCACCACCGCGCTCTTCCAGCTCAGCACCGGCTGCAACCGGGCGCGCGCCGCGGCTACAGTCTCCGGCGTCTCCTTGGGCTCAAAGGGCGGCTGAAATCGCGGCACCAAACCATAGAGCGCCAGCCCCGGCCGCAGCATGGCCTTCATCCCGTGGCGGCCGGCCAAAGCCGCAATCGCGCCCGCCTGGCCCGCCAGCAGCGCGGCCGAGTTGCCCACGTTCAGCCAATCCGGCAAATGTCCCGCGGCCCCGATCCGCCCCAGCGCCTCGTCCAGCAGGGCCAGTTGCGCCGCGGTCACCGCGCCGTCGGACTCGTCGGCGGCAAAGAGGTGGGTCATCACGCCCTCCAGCCTCAACGCCGACCCCGCGCCCATCCGAGCCAAAATCCGGCCCAGCCCATCCGGACTCACGCCCTGGCGGCTCATGCCCGTATCGATCTCCAGATGAATGGGCACCGATCCCGCCGGGAATCCCGCGGATCGCGCCGCGCCTTCCAGCTCGTCCAGTTGCCAGGGCTCCCAGGCCACTGCCGTCAACTGCTGTGCAATTGCCTCCGCGCCCTGGCCGGCAAAGACGCCAGCGATCACCAGCACGCGTGCCTCGGGGCACAGCGCGCGCGCTGCCATGCCCTCTTCCACGCTGGTCACGCCCAGCCACTCGGCCCCGGCGCGCACCACCGCCGGAGCGCAAATCTCCAGCGAGTGCCCGTAAGCATCCGTCTTTACAATGGCCAGCAACTCCGCATGAGGAGCCGCCAGGCTCATAAGAAATCGATAGTTTTCTTCGAGAGAACGAGTGCGAATCTCAACCCAGCAGGGGCGCGTTGGCATCTGTCTGTCCAAACCTAAGTCTATCGCGGCCATGCGAGGCGCTCTTGAAGCCCGCTCCAAAGCCTTCACAATAACCGTTGCCTCTTGCCGCGCGCCCTCACTCCACCGTCTCGCCCTGCCCACCAAACACCAATTCATGCGATCCTGAAAGCGTCATGAAGATTTTCCTCGGCATCCTCGCCATCGTTCTCGTCGCCGCCTCCCTCATTGCCGACTACAAATGGCGCCGATGGATCGCCAACCGGCGCCGCGACCGCCAATGAAGCTGGGTACCCCACCGGGGTGCCCCACCTTCGCCGCGTCTTTGTTTTTGCGGCTAAGGTGGGATAGATCCACCTATCTATAGTCTTTCTGCCCTTTACCACTCTTCCAACCGTTCCAAAATCGACTCCATGACCTCGCAGCTTTTCCGCCCCCCTCAGCCGTTACAATGACCCATAGGGAGACGTCCAACCGCTATGTTTCGTTTCTTGCGCCTCGCCCGTCCCGTACCCGCTCACCGTAACCGCGTCGGCCTTTTTGAGCCCGGCCTGTTTCTGTCCCTGGCCGCCGTTCTTTTTCTCGCGGCATCCGCCGGCGCCCACGCCCAGTTCGGCGCTCCACCTGCCCGGAACCCAGGTCCACGACCCCTCCGCCCTCCATCCGCCCGCCGGCGCCCGCGTGGCCATCGTCGAGTTTGCAGACATGGAGTGCCCCGACTGCGGCCGCGCCAACCCTCTCCTCAAAGAGGCCGCGGCCAAATACCACATTCCCTGGGTGCGCCACGACTTCCCGCTGCCCTACCACTCCTGGAGCTTCAACGCCGCCGTCAACGCCCGCTGGTTCGACACCAAAAGCAAGGCCCTGGGCGACGAGTACCGCGATCAGGTCTTCGCCAACCAGGCCTCCATCGTCAGCCCCGACCACCTCCGCCAGTTCACGCAGAAGTTCGCCGACAGACCACGGCATCGCCCTGCCCTTCGCCATCGACCCGCAAGGCAAGCTCGCCGCCGACGGTCAAGGCCGACTACGCCCTCGGCCAGCGCATCGGCATCGAGCACACCCCCACCATCTGGGTGGTCACCGCCAACAGCAAAGGCGCGCCCTTCGTCGAGGTCGTCGACCGCAGCAAGCTCTACCAGCTCATCGACCAGGCCATCGCCGACACCACCCCCGCCAAGGCCCCGGTCAAAAATCACGCCAAGTAGCACCCGCTAGCCCTGCAATGCAAAACGGCGTCCGCCCCAGCGGACGCCGTTTTTGTCTGCCGCGAAAAGTTCTTGCTTTGAAAGGGCACGACTTCAGCCGTGCCGCAATCACAGCAAAATGAAAGCAGGCTTTAGCCCCGGAGGGAAACATCGAGTGCCCCACTCTCGCGGCGTAGTTGTTTTTGCCGCTAGGGTGGGATATCTACAGTTTTTGCCTTTGTTTTGTTCTTTATTGCCCTGTATCTATAACACTATTCCCTGTTCCCTGTTCCCTGTTCCCTGCCCTTTCAATCCCCCGTCTGAATCTTTACCAGCTCCTGCGCCCCTGGCGAAACCATGCGCGTCTGCGGCGCCCGCCAATGGTCGATGTAGCTGATCTTGTGCACGCAGCCGATGGTGCAATGGGGCGCGCAGCTCTTGGCCGTCAAAAACTCCCGCTTCACGTCCGCCGTGGTGTACTCGGCCAGCGGCACGCCCGGATACCCTCTCTGCTGCGAGCAGTAGTGCACCAGCCCGTCCTCGCAGATATACAGGTACCGCGACCCCGCCCGGCAGCGCCAATCGTTCGGCTGCCCCGCGGCAATGGCTGCCTGAAAATCGTCGAAGCGCGAGTAGTTCATCTTCTTCCACCCGCTCATCTCGGAGTAGACCTTCGCCTCGTCCGGCTTCAGCGGTTTCAGTTGCCCGCTGCCGTCGTGGATAATGCCGATGGTCGAAGTAAAGCCCAGCTCCAGCGCCCGCTTCCCGATCACCAGCGCGTCATTGGGATCCCTGAAGCCCCCGCCCACCACCGAGTTGATGTTCACGTGGAACTCGGCGTACTGGGCCAGCATCTCCAGCTTCTTGTCCAGCACCTTCAGGCTCTTCTTTGAAATCTCGTCCGGCTCCAGGTTATCGATGGAGATCTGCATGTGGTCCAGGCCGGCCCGGTTCAGCCGCTCGATCCGCTCCACATTCAGCAGGTAGCCGTTGGTAATCATCCCGGCAATGGCGCCGGTCCGCCGCATGCGCCGGATGATGTCGTCCAGCTCCGGATGCGTCAGCGGCTCGCCGCCGGAGATGCCGATCATGGCCGTCCCCAGCCGCCCCAGGTGGTCGATCCGCCGGAACATCTCCTCCAGGGGGACAGGCTCTGAAACCTTGTCGTACTCGTTGCAGTAGGCGCAACTCAGGTTGCAGAAGCGCATGGGAATAATCTGCGCCAGCACCGGGTGGCTCGTATCCGCCAGCGCGCGCCCCACCATCGCCAACTCGCGCACCTTCCGCCGAGCCGCAATCAACCGCCCGCGCACCGTCGATCTCCGGGGAATCGCCATCTCTTTATTGAATCACACTCCGGTCCACTGCCTCCAACCCAACTGGAATAGCATAGTTCCCCAATACGCGTTATTCTTGGTGTCAGATTATGGCATCAACATTCGTATTCCCGGACACCAACACATTTCTGCATTACCCGCCGGTTGACCAAATAGACTGGACTGGTCTGCTCCAGGTTGGCAGTGTCGTTTTAGTTATAACGCCCGTCGTCATTCGCGAGTTAAACAAGCATAAAGACTTCCCGAGGACATCAAAGGTGCGTGAGCACGCCGCCGCCGCGCTTTCGAGACTCCACGGTTGGTCGGAGGAGGCAGCCCCAATCACTATCCGAAGCGGGGTCGAACTCGAATTTCGAACGAACGATCCGCTAATCGACTTTTCAGCTAAGAATCTATCCCATAACGTCGCTGACGATCACTTTATTGCAACAGTTTTAGAGCACAAGACAGAGCATCCGGATCGTACTCACATAATCGTGACAGAGGACCTTGGTCTAAAACTCAAGGCGAAGAATTTTGGGTTCCTCGTTTGCCAACTGCCTGCGGACAAGAGGCTACAAGATGAATCGTTAGATAGCGAGAAGAAGATAAATCAGCTGGAAGCTCAGTTGAGGGAAATGAAGAATAGAATTCCTGTATTGAGCCTAGCCTTCCCAACTGGAGAAAACTGGATAAACATATCAGTTCGAGAACCCCAAGAACTTACGCCGGAGTTAGTAAGAGATGCAATGGCGAAGCTTCAAAGCATGCACCCAAAGAGGGAACAGCCCAAGAAGTCCGCCTCAGTCATAAAGTTGGGGGAAATCGAAATTCCAGTTGCAGATTTTCAAGGAGTCAATACCTCTACCGAAGAAATTACACAATACAACGATTCATTGGACAAGTATTACAAGGAATACGAGAGCTACTTATATTCAAAGCAAGATTTTCTAAATTTACAAAACCGAACAGTTCGGATCGAAATTGTTCTCCTTAACGAGGGATCATGCCCCGCCGAAGACATCGAAATCTTCATGCACTTTCCCGGTGGCTTCGCTTTGAGTGAAGAAGATAAACTGCCGGAAAGCCCCAATCCTCCCAAGGCACCGCGCCCCCCACGTACCTTTACGGAGAGAATGAACGACGTGTTTTATTCTCCTGCACTTAACCTTCCATCTGTCATGGACAGCTACCTCACTCCTAGGATGATGCCCATTCATAGGAATGTCGGCTATCCCTTAATTCGGCGCACAAAAAGCTACGATGTTCAGATCAGAGTTGACAAGGCAAAACATGGACTTGTAGAGACACTCGATCCGCTGTTTCTAACGTTCGACTCTACACAGGATGCCGGCTCATTCACCATCGACTATGCGATCCACGCCGCAAATTTGCCTGAGGCTGTCAACGGTAAGCTACATGTAGTTGTGAAAAATGAAGCTACTCCCAGCGGCGCTCACAAGATTCCCACTGAATGAATCCCACTTGCGGGTGCCACATGCCTCGTCTGCCGCGGCGGATGAGACCTGGAATTGGAAGAATAGTAGCGTTTTAAGGCCCAGAAACAGATAGTGGCAAATGCGGCTGGCTGAGCGGAGTTTTCAGCCCCAGACCGCGGGCCGCAGTTTCAAGATCGCGCCTCTCGCACCGGGCCAGTAGCGCCTGTAAATCCTGCTCGGTCGCCAGCACATGAAAATCCTTTGTCGGCGCAAAGTAAACCAGCGTCCGTTTCCCGGCTCCCACCAGATTCATCATGTTCTGCAGCGTGCCTTTGCTCCTGGCGTCCCACAGCATCACGCCGCATTTGGCTTCCTGGGCCATCACCAGGTCTTTGGCGGCATAGTAGCTGAAATCTTTCCGTCCGTTTGGCGATTTGACGTTGCGTGTAGGCCACGCGCCGATATTGTTGCGGCAGTCTGTCATGCAAAATACGATCACCTTGCGATAACCGGCCGCCGCAAGATACTGCTGCACGGCCTTATCCGCGCCATTGGCGTCGCCAATCAGAATCGTATCGCCGCGGCGCATGAAGTCGTCGATGCGCGCGCGCAGCGGAGCATTCAGCTTTGAAATCGCCCGCGATCCACCAAAAAATACATTCATGACGCGCCTATTTCGTTGTCAGCGTAAGCAGGTAAACCGCCTTCGCGCCGCCCTGGTTCTTCAATACTTCCGCAATGTGGCCGACCGTTGCGCCGGAGCCGTAGAGATCGTCGAACAGGAGCAGTGTCTTGCCTGCCGTCTGTTCCGGCGCTACGGTAAAGGCGTCCTTTAACGCCTCCGTTCTTTTATCGTACTCAAAAATGTCTTTCAATGTCGCACGACTCTCAATCTTCCAGTCCGTTAAAGATTGCAGTACTTTTCTACTGCAAATTCAGTAATTTCCCCCTCTTACCGCCCTAGGCCAACCACCCCAATGCGGTTTGCGTAATATATGCCCGCGGAAGTGCACAATCATTTCATAACACCTTCCATAACCGAGGGTCGCTTGCAAGCGTCCGTAACTTCTTTGTTATGAAGAATCTGCAAATAACTTTATTAGAATGAAGAATATACAGCGCATCCCATGCTCTATACCACTGAAAACAAAGAATTTATTTACAGAAATAGGGTGGGGGGTAAGGAGTAGGAAAGGAAGGTAATGTCACACGAGTGCCGCCATATCATGCCCAACGGAGCCAAGTGTCAATCGCCGGCTCTGCGTGATAAGCCGTACTGCTACTTCCACACACGCCTTCACCGCTTCACCGCCGGGCCCATCGGAGTGATGGAATCACTCCGGCTTCCCGTCCTCGAAGACCGCAGTGCCATCCAGATCGCCTCCCAAAATGTCGAGCGTAAATTCGACATCATCCCTTCCTCCACCGTCGAATCCATCACCCTCACTGATACCGGTGAAGAACTCGGCCCGGTAGAGCACATCTGCGACCCGGATGATTGCGCCACCTGCGCCGATCGCGGCACCTGCGAAGACTACGAGCCCGAAGAAGACGAACAGGAAGACTGACATTGGGTGCCGGGTGCCCCAGGTCGCGTCCGCCGCGGCGGAAGACCTGGGATTGCAGTAATTTTTTTACTGCAAATGCAGTAAATTCCTACTGCAATCCCGAGGAACCCAGCCGGAAACCCACCAATAACAAGGGCGCCAACCGATAACCACGGCGGCGCCCTCCGCACTCAGGAAATCGCAACCTCTCAGACGTAGTTGCCGAACTGCAGCGCCTTCATCTCTTCCATCTGCCGCTTCAACTGCTCCATCTGCCGCCGCAGCTCGTCCATCTGCTTGGGATCGATTTTGAAGTCTTCCGGCTTGATGCTCTTGCGCAACTCTTCCATCTGCTGCTTCAGTTGCTCCAACTGCCTGGGGTCGATCCTGAATTCTTCCGGCTTCAAACTCTCGCGCAGCTTCTCCGCCTGCTTCCGCAGCGCCTCAACCTCTTCGGGGCTGAGGGCAAAGCGCTCGATTCCGCCGGCCTGCAATTGATCGCGCAGCGCCTGGGCCTGATCGCGCAGAGCCTCGGCCGTGTCTGCAGCCTCTCGCGGCCAGCTCCTGCGCCAGCTCCGGAGCGATCTCCGCCACCGCCGGCCCATCTCCCGGCGGGAAGAATTCCTCCAGCTCGCCCTGCGTGGCGCTTGGAATCCACCTGCAGCGTCAGCGTCTGCTGCTTCTTGTCGCGCAGGATGGTCACCTGCACCGGCTTGCCCTGGTTGGCGCGCAGCGCGCGGTCCCAATCGGCAAGCGTGGTGATCGCGTCGGGGCCCACCTTGAGAATCACGTCGAAGGCCTTCAGCCCGGCCGCGGCGGCCTCGCTCTTGCGCGCCACCTGCTTGACCATCAGCCCGCTGGGCACGCCCAGGTACTCGGCCATCTGCGAGGTCAGCGGCTCCACCAGCGCGCCCACGTTCAGGCTGCTGCCGAAGAACGGCATGTGGAAGCCGCCCGGCATCGACCCGCTGCCGCCGCCGCCGTCGGCGAGGATGCCCATGCCCGGAGCCGGCTGCGCAAAGACATCGCCGCCGTTGCCGATCTTGTTCCAGACGTCGTGCTCCATGCACCCTGCGATCGGCCAGTTCCACGGCCAGCGTCTGTATGTTGCCGTCGCGGCTGATCTCAATGCTGACCTTGCGCCCCGCGGGAATCTCCCTGAGCATCCGGCGCAACTGCTCGGCGCCCTCCACGTTCTGCCCGTTCAGCTTGAGCACCACGTCGTTGACCTTCAGCCCGATCTGCCCCGCCGGAGCGTCGTGATCGATGAGCGTGATCACCGCGCCGCGCACTTCCTTGAGCTTGAGCGCCTGCGCCTTCTCCTGGTCCACGTCGGCCACGTCCACGCCCAGGTAGCCCTGCGAGCTGGAGATGCAGCATCGGACCGGGCTCCTCAAGAATTTGCGCGATTTTCGCAGCCTGCGCCGAGGCTCCGGGCGGCGCCATCAACGCCCCCATGCCCAGCAGCACAATCAATCCAGAAAATCCGGGAAAGGTATACGAATAAGTACGGTACGGCCTCAAAAAGTGCTTCATCTCTTCTTCTCCCGCGTCTTCCTGTCCATCCCGGCCCCACGCTCTTTTCTGACGGCGCGGCAGCCGGAAAGGCAATGCAGTGCTACTGAATCTCCGGAACCCGGCTCAAGAACCTGTCTGGAAACGGTCCGGATATGGGGATTCAGGTCCGTATTGGCAACCGAGTGCAGCACCTGGCGCACGCTGGTATCGCCTTCCACCGGCTCCAGAATGTTGATGGCCGCGGTGCGAATGCGCGGGTCGGTGTCGTTCATCAGCGCCTCCAGCACCGCATCCCGCACGCGCACATCCTCGGCCACGTAAGGCTCCAGCCCCTCCAGCGCCTTCTCGCGCACCCCGGCATTTTTGTCGTAGCGCAGCGCCACCATCAGCGCATCGCGGATGCCCGCCGCCTTGCAACTGTGCCCGGCGCGGCACTCGGCCGCCAGCAGGCCCACCGAGTCGTCCGCACTCCCGCCGAGGCCGAGTTCTCGACTGGCCAGCATCAGCAACTGCCGGATCGCCGGATCGTCCAGCGAACCCTCGATGCGTTGCGGCACCATCTGGTTGTAGCGCACTTCCACCATATCGCTGTTGGGCTGCCGCACAATGCTGGAAATATTGGCAATCTCCGCCGGGGCGGCCTGCGCCTGCGGCTGCGGCTGCGACGCTGGCTGCGCCGCGGCCGCCGCGCCGGCTGCCGCCGTGCGCGCCGCGCGGTTTTGCGCAAACTCGTAACCGCCCAGGCTGCCCGCCCCGGCTCCAACCACCAGCAGCAGGCAAGCAGCCACCGGCGCAGCCTGCAAACTGGCAAAGTTGTTCATCATCCACTGGCCCAGGCGTTCATACCAGCGCGTCGGCGGCAGCGCGTCCAGCGCTTCTTCCAGGCGCAGCCGCGCACGCGCCACCAGGTTGGCCGCCGGCTCCTGCACCGGAAGCGCATCGGCAAGCGCCTTCAGCGCCAGCAACTGCTCCCGCTCCGTTTCGCAATCCGGGCAATCGCCCATGTGCCGCTCCAGCTCCTGCGCCTGTCGTCGGAAAGCTCTGCGTACGCCGCCGTCACCATCCGCTCGTGTGCAAGTTTGCAATTCATCGCTACGTCCTTCCAGCCTCAGAAAATGTCACAGTATTCATGCAAACCCCGCCGCGCCTAGCGCAACTCCACCAACTGCGTTCTCAACTTTTTCGTCGCCCGGAAGAGCGTATTCTTGGCCGTCTCTTCCGTGGTGTTCAGCATCTCTCCGATGGTGCGCAGGCGGAGTCCCTGGTAGTGCTTCAGTTCAAAAACCATGCGCTCCCGCGGCGTCAGCTTGTCCAGCGCCGCCTGAATCCTCTCTCCCAGCAGCTTGCGTTCCAGCTCCCTGGCGGGGTTTGAAAACGAGCGGTCATCGGAGACCGAAGCCAGCAGGTCGATCTCGTCTCCGGAACGGTCCACCACCACCGCGTGGTCCTCGCGGCGGGTCTTCTTGCGCCGCAACTGGTCCAGGCAGAGGTTGGTCACGATGCGGTAGATCCAGGTATAGAATGAGCACTCGAAGCGGAATTTCCCGATATACCGGTAGGCCTTCAGAAAAGCCTCCTGGTAAATATCCTCGGCGTCGTGCTCGCTGCCCGTCAGGTGCAGAGCCAGGCGCAGGACCTGGTGCTCATACTGCCGCACCAGCGCGTCGAAGGCTGCCCGCGAACCCGCCTGCGCCTCCCGGATCAGTTCCATCTCCGATGCGCGCGCCTGCACGCGCTCCTGCGCCCGCTTCGATCCGTCCATTGCCGTAGCCGCCGTCATGTCTGGGAAGGATTGTACCTTCCGCACGGCAGGCCACGCCAAAGCAGCCGGAACTGCAACCAGGGAAGTGGGGTAGCTCACCGCATCCGTTGCCATCAGAATCTTTGCTCCGGGGATGGAGAAATGTCCGCACTTCAACAGACGTGACAGACAAGCTTTGGTAACCAGGCCACGTGCCCCGCAAATCGAATTCACCCCTGCCCGCTACACTAGGAATCGATGACCGGAAACCTCTTTGAAAATTCCGCTCCCACGGTCTCCGCCGCCGCCGGTGGTTGGTTCATCGCCCTCTGCGGCGGCGGCGCGCGCGGCAATCCTGGTCCCTCCGGCTACGGTGCCGTTATTGAAGACCCTCACGGCCAGGTCGTAGCCCGCCTCAGCGAAGAGTTCTACACCGAAGAGCCGGCCAGTCCACGCATAGACTCGCGGCCTGGGTCCGATCTGGCGAGAGCCAAATGAAGTCCGACTCTTCCAATGCCTCCACGGTAAGCACGGACGCTATACCGGCAAGCGGTGGGAGTTGTACAACGGGCGGAAACCATGCGAATGCCTCTGTAGGGAAATAGAAGCAGAAAGGAAAGGAACGGATGGCGAAAAAATATCAAATTCAAGGATGGTTTGACGGCTGCTGCGAACCCAAGAACCCCGGTGGCCACGCAGCCTGGGGGGCGGTTCTTCACGTCAATGGCGAGTCAGTTTACCGCGCAGGAGGCTATTGCGGAGTCGGACCGGCCATGAGCAACAATGTTGCCGAATACAGCGCTTTTATCGCAGTTGCTACCGAGTGTCTGAAATACCCCGGTTTCGCTCTGATTCGCGGCGACTCTAAGCTCATCATCATGCAACTCAACGGCAGGTGGAAGGTTCACGGCGGCCTGTATCTTCCGTTCTACAATCAAGCGAAGGCTCTGTGGGATAAATTGAAGAATCGAGCGGAATTAGTTTGGATTCCCAGAGAGCAGAATGACATCTGCGACGTGCTCTCGAAGAAGGTTCTCAAGGATATGGGAATCAAGTTTATGCTCCAGTCTGACGATGACGAGCCTTCGGATGAATTGACGGAACAGTACCGGCGGGCTTTAGCGGAATAGGGAAACGCCTGCGCGTAGTCTCCGACTCCGAACTGATGGTCAGGCAGATGAAGGGCCAGTACAAGGTAAAGAACCCCGGCCTGCGTCCGCTGTGGGAGCAGGCCAAAGGCCTGGCCGTCCGCCTCGACCGCTTCGAGATGCGCCATACCCTCCGTGGCGGCAATAAGGAAGCCGACCGCCTGGCCAACGAGGCCATGGATCGCGGCATGGGAAAGGCCGCCTTTCCCGATACGGGCAAGGGCATGTGAGTTGGAGAACTGCTCTGAATGCCGTAGACTTCATAGAGCGGATGCAAGCGCACATAGAAAACCTCGTAAAGCTGCAAGGCGTGGACCTGGAACGTGCCCGCATTACCCTTGCTGTGCGCGCCCTGCCGGCCGAGATTGCCCAGGCCGAAGCCGCGCTCGCCGCCGCCGAGCGCCAGTCCGCCGACGCCTCTGACGCGCTCACCCGCGAGGAATCCCTGCGCACCCGCCTGGAGCGCGAGATCGCCGGCCACCGCCAGAAAGCCGCCCGCTTCCGCACCCAGCTGGATTCGGTAAAAACTCCCGCCCAGGCCCAGGCCATCGAGCACGAAATCACATTCGAATCCGCCCAAGCCGACCGCCTCGAAAACGACGAGTTCGCCAGCCTGGAGCGCTCTGAAGCCCAGGAGGCCACGCTGGCCTCGGCCCGCGCCCAGGTCGAATCCCTGGCCGCCGCCCTGGATAAGATTCGCGCCCGTGTCGCAGCCCGCCAGCAGGAGTTCAGCGCCCAACTGGCCTCCCTCAACCAGGAACGCGAAGCCCTACGTCGGCTCATCGAGCCCGACCTGCTCACCCGCTTCGACCGCCTGGCCACCGTCCGCGGCACCGGCCTGGCCCGCGTTGAAAATCAGCAATGCACCGGCTGCCGCATGGGCGTCCGCCCCCAGACCTGGAACCAGCTTCGCGAGGGCGAACTGCTTACCTGCGACAGTTGCGGCCGCCTGCTCTACTGGGACCCGGCCATGGCTCCCGTCCCTAAAGAGCCGCAACCCGAGCACACTCCCGCCGCGCGCCCCCGCATCCCCAAACCCCACCAGGCCGGAGCCTAGAGGAGCTGCAATGCAGCGCATCTGTGTGGACATGGATGAGGTCATGGCGGACACACTCGCCGAGCACCTGCGCCGCTACAACCAGACCTTCGACGAGGACGTTACGCCCCAGGACCTGGCCGGCAAGGGCCTGTGGGAGATCACGCCCCTCGACCGCCAGCAGCAGCTCCGCGCCTTCCTCGACGCCGAAGACTTCTTTGAGGACCTGGCTCTCATGCCCGGCGCGCAGCAGGTGCTCAAGGACCTCTCCGCCCGCTTCGAGATCTTCATCGCCACCCAGGCCATGACCGTCCCCAACTCCCTGGGCCCCAAATACCGCTGGCTGCAGCGCCATTTTCCTTTCATCCCGCCCACTCACTACGTCTTCTGCGGCAACAAGTCCATCCTGCGCGCCGACTATCTCATCGACGACCTGCCCAAGAACCTGCTCCGCTTTGAAGGCCAGGGCATCCTCTATACCGCCCCGCATAACCTTACGGCCACCGGCTTCGTCCGCGTCAACAACTGGGAAGATGTGGCGCAATACTTCGCCACCCAGCCCGGCTAATTTCCGCTCTGTTCTGATTTGCAATCGGAGTGCAAGAGGTTGTGCGCCCGCGCGTTTTCGTTCTTCTACTGAGCGGGTGGAGCGGCCGGTGGGGCGCTCTGAGCCGGTGGCGGGGCCGGTGGGGCGCCAGGTTTGGCGGGAGGGGTGAGGACGAAGCCTTTGCGGACCAGGGCAAAGCCTATCTGGGGAAGTTCAGCCTGGAGGAGCTGGTTTTCGGGGCCGGAAAAGAGGTGGGTATCGTTGCCGGCGATGGTGGCGATGAGGTGATGGACAGGGATGGGCTTGCCGTCCAGAGTTCCCTGCTCGTCGGCGTGAGTGGCGAGCCGGATGGGAACGATGGAGCCTGCCTGCTTGGGAATGATGGCCCAGAGATCGCGATTGTTATTGGTTACGGCCAGGGTGAGAAGGGTTTCCAGGGCGCCGGGGTCGAAGTCGGGGAGGAAGACGGCGGCGGCGTGGTGGTCCAGGCGGGTGGTGGTACTGTGGCCGTCGGCGGAGATATTGAGCAGGATCTGGGCGGCGTCTGGCGCGCCGGTGACGGTGACCGCCTTGCCGTTGACGGCGGCGCTCAACTGCACGTGCTCAAGGTGATTGGCCGGGCTGAGTTGCTCGGTTTTGGAGAGGTTGTAGTCCAGGCCCTGCATGGCCATGCGAACGACGGAGGTGGAGTCGTAGCCGCTGGGTGTGGAGACGAAGTTGTAGCTGGCCGTGCCCACGGACTTGCCGTGCTGGGCGATGGTGAAGCTGCCGGATTGGGCTGGGGCAGCGGCTGGCAGCAAAGCAAGCAGTGCGGCGAGGGAAAGAAAAGTGAAATTGGTCACGAGTTTCTGTATCTCTCCTGAAGAGTTAGACACGAGATCTGGGAAAGGGTTGCTGAGAGACAGCTTCTAGTTCCTAGCTGGTTTTGGGGTGAACCCGATTTCACCCCACTGAGGGAGAGCGTCAAATACACAAGCCGCCAGGTTTTTCAGCTAGCGGCTAGAAGCTGTTCCTGCTGCCTTTACCCTTTGGCTACGGCGAAGCGCTTATTCACTTCGGCCCAGTTGACGACGTTCCACCAGGCGGCCAGATATTCGGGGCGGCGGTTCTGGTATTTGAGGTAGTAGGCGTGCTCCCAGACATCGTTGCCGAGGATGGGGTAGAGGCCGTGGGTGAGGGGCGAGTCCTGGTTGGCAGTAGTGATCACCTTGAGCTTGCCGGCGGCCAGCACCAGCCAGCCCCAGCCGGAGCCGAACTGCTTGGCGGTGGTTTCGTTGAAGGTCTTCTTGAAGGCCTCGAAGTCGCCGAAGTCCTTGGAAATCTGTGCGGCGATGGGGCCGGTAGGCGCGCCGCCGATGCCTTTAGAGCCCGCTGGGCCCATCAGGTTCCAGAAGGCGGTGTGGTTGGAGTGGCCGCCGCCGTTGTTGCGCACCGCGCCGCGAATCTCCTCGGGCACCTGGGCCAAATCGCGGATCAGGTCGTCAACGGACTTGGCGGCCAGGTTGGGGTGGTTGGCCAGGGCGGCATTGACGTTGTTGATGTAGGCCTGGTGGTGCTTGTCGTGGTGGAGCTTCATCGTCTCCGCGTCAATGAACGGTTCCAGTGCGGCGTAGTCATAGGGCAGGGGTGCAAGTTCGTAAGCCATAGGGGAAATCTCCTCCGATCGGATGGTGCTGTTTGGCAAAGCTGCATTCAACAGCAAAGGGAATCTGCGGGCCGCGGCGCGGTGAGAGGCGATCTGCTCACCGGCCGGCATGGCCCTGTCTATAGGAATGGATGCGAAGGGGGCGGGCAGGGTTCCGGAAAGTTATTGACCATCCAACATTTGAGCGCTAAGAGATAAGCCTGACAGAAACCTTTAGAACCCCGGAAACATCGATAAGGTGGACAACAGCGCGGCTTTCCCCCAATTTGCGCGGTCATCCAGGAAAGAAAATTCATAGAGTGGAATGGGTCGATGAGCGATCAGGCGCAATATCGCTGGCTTGCGCAGCAGGGCGAGGCTTTTGGTTCGCCGGGAATGGCGCCGCGATGGACCTCGAGCGTGAAAGATGCTGTGGGGACGGCCTACGCGGCGTCAAGCCGGGTGTGGTTTACCTGTTCGCATGGAATACTGAACGAGATTTACTACCCCACCATCGACCATCCCCAGGTGCGGGACATGGAGTTTCTGGTGACGGATGGGGAGACATTCGTCCACGAAGAAAAGCGCGACCTGATCTCGACCTTCGAGTACATCCATCCGGAGGCGCTGGGGGTGCGGTATATAAACCGCGATCCGGAGGGACGGTACAGCCTGACCAAGGAGATTATCTGCGATCCGCACCACTCCGTGGTTCTAATTTCGGTCAAGATCGAGGGAGATGAAGAGTCTGCTGCCGCGGCTAAAAGTGTATGCCCTGCTGGCGCCGCATCTGAACGGCGGAGGTGCGGGCAACTCGGCGAGGGTAGTGGATATTGCCGGGCGCAAGGTGCTGATGGCATGGAAGAATGAGTGGACGCTGGCGATGGCGGCGAATTGCGGCTCGGCGCGGTGTGGGTTTTCCAAAGCCAGTTGCGGATTTGTGGGCGCGAGCGACGGTTGGCGCGACCTGATGGATAACTTCCGCATGGACTGGGAGTTCGGCTCGGCCACGGGCGGCAATATTGCCTTGATGGGGGAGCTGAATCTTAAAAGCCTGCCGGGAAAGGGCGCATACGAATTTACGCTGGCATTTGGCATCGGAGAGGGGTTCCATACGGCGGCGCAGAAGACCATCAGCTCGCTGACCGCCCCCTTTGAGCAGCATCGCAGCCGGTTCATCGAGCAGTGGCACAGGACGGCCAATCCAGAGTGGCTGGCGGCCAGGGCGGGCGATGGGGGCAAGCTGATGCGGACCAGCCGCAATGTGCTGCTGGCGCACGAAGACAAAACATATTCCGGGGCGTTTGTGGCCTCGGCGTCGATTCCCTGGGGGCAGGTGCACGGCGACGACGACCTGGGCGGCTACCACTTGGTTTGGACCCGCGATATGGTGCAGACGGCGACGGCGCTGTTGGCCTGCGGGCGGGCGGAGACGGCGCTGCGGGCGCTGGTGTACCTGGCCTGCACGCAGGAGCAGGACGGAGGATTTGCGCAGAACTTCTGGATCGATGGAACGCCTTACTGGAGTGGCGAGCAACTGGACGAGGTGGCGTTCCCGCTGATCCTGGCCTGGCGGCTGTGGAAGGCCAATGCTCTGGATACACTGAGCATCTTTGCCTTTGTGGAGCGCGCAGCGGGATACCTGGTGCGGCACTCGCCCATTACCTACCAGGAGCGATGGGAGGAGAATGCGGGCTACTCGCCTGCCACGCTGGCGGCCGCAATAGCGGGGCTGATTTGCGCGGCGGAGATCGTGCGCACCCTCGATGCGATGGAGCTGGCGGAGTTTCTGGAGGAGTTTGCCGACTGGATAGAGGGTCACCTGGAGGACTGGACGGTAACCAACAACGGCGTGCTGCACGCGGAGATCAAGCGGCATTACATGCGCATCCGTCCGCCCGAGTGCGGCGAGGCTTATGCCCACGAAAGCTGCGGGAAAGAGATCATACGGCTCGCCAACCGTCCGCCAGGGACGCGGGTGGAGTTCGAGGCGCGGGAAATTATCGATGCGGGATTCCTGGAGCTGGTGCGTTATGGGGTGCGGAGGGCGGACGATCCTCTGATTGTGGACTCGCTCAAGGTGGTGGACGCAGTGCTGAAGCGCCAGCTTCCGCAGGGGCCCGGCTGGCTGCGCTACAACGGGGACGGCTACGGGCAACGGCCCGACGGCGGGCCTTTCCAGGGTTGGGGCCAGGGCCGTGTTTGGCCGCTGCTGACGGGAGAGCGCGCCCACTACGAGCTGGCCGCCGGCAAAGAAATTGACGCGCTGATCAAAACGTATGAAGGCTTTGCCACCTGTGGTCAACTGCTGCCGGAGCAGGTTTGGGACGAGGCGGACCGGCCGGATTGGAGCCTGCGCCTGGGGCAGCCGGCGGGATCGGCGGTACCGCTGGTCTGGGCTCACGCGGAATATTTGAAGCTGCTGCGCTCGGCTGTGGATGGAAAGGTCTTCGACCGCATTGACCCGGTGTATGAGCGGTACTGCGAAAAGAAGGGCGGCCGGCGCCGGAAGCTGGAGATTTATAGCCGCCGGCGGCCCATCCAGAGAATTGCCGCGGGAAGTGCGCTGCGCATTCTGGATGAGAGACAGTTTGAGGTGGTGTGGAGCGCGGACGGCTGGCGGACGGCCTGCACCACGCCGAGCCGGAGCCTGGGCAGCGCGGGGTACAGTGCGGAGATCGCTGCCGCAGAAGAAAGCAAGGCGCTCGAATGGACATTGCATTGGCCGGAGCAGGACGGCTGGCTTGGATACAATGTGGAAGTGCTGGTTGATGCCAAATAATTATGTATGCCCGATAACCAGATTGATTGGCGCATCCCGTACTTCAACGAAAGGAATACATTCAGGCTCATATGACTTCCATCCCGGCGGAAAAATCTCTCGACCCACAGGCTCTCGACCAACTGTCCATCGACACACTGCGGCTGCTTGCCGTGGACGACGGTGGAAAAGGCCAAAGCGGCCATCCCGGCGCTCCGCTGGGCTGCGCGCCCATCGCCTACCTGCTCTTTCACAAGCTGATGAAGCACAATCCGGCGCACTCCAAGTGGGCCGACCGGGACCGCTTTGTGCTCTCCAACGGGCACGCCTCGGCGCTGCTCTACTGCGACGCTGTTTCTCTCCGGCTACGGCGTGACGCTGGACGACCTGAAGAGCTTCCGCCAGTGGGGCTCGCGGACGCCGGGCCACCCCGAGCGCGGCGACACCGACGGCGTGGAAGTGACCACCGGCCCGCTGGGCCAGGGCATCGCCATGGCCGTCGGCATGGCCATGGCGGAGAAGCATCTGGCCGCGGTCTACAACCGTCCCGGCTTTGAGGTGGTGGACCACCACACCTATGCGCTGCTGGGCGACGGCGACCTGATGGAAGGCGTCTCGCACGAGGCCGCCTCGCTGGCCGGAACGCTGGGGCTGGGCAAGCTGATCTTTCTCTACGACGACAACCTGATCTCGCTGGACGGGCCCACCGAGCCTGAGCTATACCGAGGACGCGCTGGAGCGCTTCGAGGCCTACCACTGGCACGTGCAGCGCGTGGCCGACGGCAACGACCTGGCGGCCATTGAGGCGGCGATCGAAGCGGCCAAGGCGCGAGACCGGCAGGCCGTCGATCATCGCCGTGCGCACCGTCATCGGCTACGGCAGCCCCAAGGCGGGCACGCAACAAGGCGCATGGCGAGCCGCTGGGCGCGGCAGGCCGTGGCGGCGACCAAGAAGTTCTTCGGCTTTCCCGAGGACCAGAGCTTTTATGTTCCCGACGCACGCGCTGGCCAACTGGCGCCAGGCGGTCGATCGCGGCGCGAGCTTGGAGGCCGAGTGGAAGACGCTCTTCGCCGGCTATCGCAGCGGCCAATCCGGAGCTGGCGGCGGAGTTTGAGCGCACGCAGAAGGGCGTGCTCAAGGCCGGATGGGAGAAGGCGATTCCCAGCTTTCACGCCGGACAAGCCGCATGGCCACGCGCAACGCCGGCGGCGCGGTGATGAACGCCATTGCCGGCAGTCGTGCCGGAGCTGTTTGGCGGAGCCGCGGACCTGACCTCCTCCACCAAGACCATCTTCAAGCCGGGCGAGAACTTCCACGTGGATCCGGCCGGCCGCAACGTCTTTTTCGGCGTGCGCGAGTTTGGCATGTGCGCGGCGGTGAACGGAATGGCCGCCCACGGCGGGCTGATTCCCTTCGGCTCAACCTTCTTTGTGTTTTCCGACTACGCCAAGCCGGCCATCCGGCTGGCGGCGCTGATGCAGGTGCACTCGCTGTTCGTCTTTACCCACGACTCGATCGGCGCTGGGCGAGGACGGGCCGACGCACCAGCCCATCGAGCACCTGATGGCGCTGCGCGCGGTTCCGGGGCTGACGGACTTCCGTCCGGCGGACGCCAACGAGACGGCCGCGGCCTGGCGGCTGGCTCTGGAACGCAAGGGGCCGAGCTTCTTTGCGCTCAGCCGGCAGGACCTGCCGGTGCATCGATCCGGCCGCGCACGACGCTGTACGCCGGAGTGAGCAAGGGCGCGTACGTGCTGGAAGATGCGGCTAATCCGCAGGTGGTGCTGATCGGCACCGGCTCCGAGGTGTGGCCCGCGCTGGAGGCCGCGAAGCTGCTGGCAGCCGAAGGAATTCGGCGCGCGGGTGGTCAGCTTCCCCAGCTGGAAGATCTTCGAGGAGCAGACGGCGGAGTACAAGGCCAGCGTGCTGCCGGCGGGCGTGCCCAAGCTGGCGGTCGAGGCCGGCGCTACGCTGGGCTGGTGGAAGTACGTGGGCCTGGACGGCGACGTGATTGGGCTGGACCGCTTTGGCGCCTCGGCGCCGGGGCCGAATGGTGATGGCGGAATTGGGCTTCAGCGCGGAGAACGTTGCGGCGCGGGCCAAGAAGCTGGTGAAGTAAGCGAGTCAGCGAGTCAGCAAGTTCTCAGGCTGGTATCGTGCACAGGTAATTTCGAATCAGCCAGCGGCAAAAGCTTGCTCCGGCGCTGACTTGCTGACTCGCTGACTCGCTGACTTGCTAATTCCGAAGGAGTGCACTGTGAAGCTCGTCATCGCATCGGACCATGCAGGATTTCCTCTGAAGGAGGAGGTTCGCGCCTATCTGGCCAAGGCCGGCCACGAGGTCATCGACCTGGGGGCTTATAACACGGAGCCGTACGGACTATCCCGACTTTGCCGAGAAGGTGGGTTTGGCGCTGCAGCGGGGCGATGCGCCGCGCGGGATTCTCATCTGCGGCTCGGGCGTGGGGGTGTGCGTGGCGGCCAACAAGATTCCGGGCATTCGCGCCGGCATGTGCCACGATACTTACTCGGCGCACCAGGGCGTGGAGCACGACGATATGAACGTGATCGTGCTGGGCGCGCGCATCATTGGTCCGGCGCTGGCCTTTGAAGTTGTCGATGCCTTCATGGGCGCGCAGTTCATTGCCACGGAAGAGCGATTTGTGCGGCGGTTCAAGAAGGTGCTGGCCATCGAGGCCAAGTATCAAAGTGGTGACGGCGGGGGTGGTGACGGAGGCGCGAACCCGGCGTAGCGCCGCGCAGGATTGCAATGCCTTCGATTGGTGGGGAAAACCGCTGATTCCGGCAGCCGCTCAAGGGAGTTCATTAAGCATTCATCGCAGATACGGATACTGAAAGGCGCCGATGTTCCCCTTCGACGTGATCCTCTTTGATGTAGGCGGAGTGCTGCTGACCAATGGCTGGGACCACCGCGAGCGCGCGGCGGCGATGGAACATTTCCACCTCGATGCGGCGGCCTTCGAGGCCAGGCACCCGGCGTCCTACGATGCCTGGGAGCGCGGCGCGATTCCGGTCAAGGCATATCTGGACGCGACCGTCTTCTACGAGCCGCGCGGCTTTTCCCGCGACGAGTTCTTCGCTTTCATGCTCGCCCAGTCGAAGCCGCAGCCGGATGGGGCGCTGGGAATCCTTGAGGAGCTGGCGGCATCTGGTAAGTGTCTGCTGGGCGCGCTGAACAACGAGGCGCGGGAGACCAATGAGTACCGATTCGAGCATTTGGCCTGCGCAAGTACATTCAGGTCGGCCCTGAGTTCCTGCTATCTGGGGCTGCGCAAGCCGGAGCCGGCGATCTACCGACGGGCCCTGGATATTCTGGGCCGGCCGGCGGAGCGAGTTCTGTTTATCGACGACCGCGTGGAGAATGTGGCTGCAGCGGCGGCTGCGGGGATAAGGGCCATCCGCTTTGAAGGTGCGGACGGCTTGCGGCGGGAATTGGAGAGTTTCGGTGTTCTGTAGATGCGGCGGGCAAGTCAGCGTGTCAGCGACGGCGCTTGAAGAGCGCAGGAGGTAAACCAGCATGGCGACGATGCAAATGAGCGTGCGGCCGGAGGATCTTTCCCAGCTTCCGGTGGGCAAGGAGCGGATTCCCGAGCCGGGGATTCTGGTGATTTTTGGCGCTTCGGGCGATCTGACCAGGCGCAAGTTGCTGCCGGCGCTCTTCCACCTTGGAGCAGGACGGTCTGTTGCCCAGAAGTTTGCCATTGTGGGCGTGGCGCGGCGGCCGCTGGGCGATGAGTTTGCCGCGGATATGCGCGCGGGCATCGTCGAGTTTGGCGGCGTGGAGGCGGGCGACTCCAAGCTGGATGAGTTTGTGCAGCACATCAGTTACTTTGCGCTGAACTTCGACGACCCGGCCAGTTATGCGCGGCCTGAAGGCGGAGCTGGACCGCATCGACAAGGAAAAGGCATCGGCGGCAAGCGGCTGTTCTATCTGGCCACGGCGCCGGAGTTTTTTGCCGGGATCATTGAGAACCTGGGCGCGCAGGGCATGGCGCAGCCGGAGCAGGGCAGGTCGGCGGTGGTGATCGAGAAGCCCTTCGGCCACGACCTGGACTCGGCGCGCGAACTGAACCGGCAGGTGAACGCGGTCTTCCAGGAGAGCCAGGTCTTCCGCATCGACCACTACCTGGGCAAGGAGACGGTGCAGAACCTTTTGGTCTTCCGCTTCGCCAACGGCATCTTCGAGCCGATCTGGAACCGCAACTACATTGATCACGTGCAGATTACCGCGGCCGAGACGCTGGGCGTCGAGGGCCGCGGACCGTTCTACGAGAAGGCCGGCGCGCTGCGCGACGTGGTGCAGAACCACATGATGGAGTTGCTGAGCTCTTGTGGCCATGGAGCCGCCGTCGAGCTTTGAGGCGGAGAGCGTGCGGCGCGAAAAGCTGAAGGTGTGGCGGGCGATTCCCTCCATTCCGATTCTGAACGCGGTGCGCGGCCAGTACGGCCCGGGGTTGATCGATGGCCAGCACGTGGCGGGTTATCGCGACGAGGAGCGGGTCAATCCCGAGTCGGGCACGGAGACCTACGCCGCGCTGCGGCTGGAGATCGAGAACTGGCGCTGGGCGGGGGTTCCGTTTTATCTGCGCGCCGGGCAAGCGGCATGAAGAAGCGGGCCACGGAGATCAGCATCCAGTTCAAGCAGCCGCCGCTGTTGATCTTCAACCGCATGCATGGCCAGCGGACCCTGCCAGGAGATTCAGCCCAACCTGCTCACCATCCGCATCCAGCCGGACGAGGGGATTGCGCTGCGCTTCGGCGCCAAGGTGCCTACCTCGCCGGAGATGGCGGTGTGCCCGGTGAACATGGACTTCGACTACGAGGCGGCCTTCGGCAAATCGAGCGCCAACGGCTACGAGCGGCTGCTGCTGGACGCCATGCTGGGCGACCAGACTCTGTTCTCGCACCGCGACGGCGTGGAGACCACCTGGGCGCTGTATACGCCGATTCTCGAGGCCTGGGCGGCCAAGAATCCGGAGGTCTTTCCCAATTACTTTGCCGGGTCGTGGGGGCCGGAGTGCTCCGACCACCTGCTGGAACGTGACGGGCATGCGTGGAGGAATGATCTGGGGAGAAAAGCGTAAAAGCAGGGACTAGGGAATAGGGAATAGGGAATAGGGAATAGAAAACAGCGAGGTGAGCTTCGTGCTTTCCCATATCTTCCGCCGTGGCGGACGAGACCTGGGGCACCCGACCAAGTTATTCTGGTGCTCTTGCGGCTCCGTGAGTACGCGGAACCCGGAATCGCAACAGCGGTTGGAGGTGCAAACGTGAGATTGATGCTCGAAATTGCGATTACGCCAGTTGCGCTTTGCTGCGCGATTGGCGCAATTGCCCAAACGCCTCAGTGGGAGATCGTGACGCCAACGCAATCCGATCAGAAGGCCTATCTCGATTCCCTAATTACTGACAAGACCGACAAAGCGCACCCCCACAATCTCATACGCCCACTTCTGGTGAAATCTGAGACGAGCGAGACAAACCTGCGTGAGGTCTGCTCAGGATCGACCTCGGGTTCGGCCACCACAGCGAACGAAAATGCGCCAACCAATATCGAACTCTCATCCACCTCGGTCTGCCTGCAACTAGCCGATGTTCACAACGAAACGGTGATGGGTCTGCCCGATCCTGCAAATCATCAGGTTTGGTTGATCTTTACGGCTTGCACGGAGGGCTTCTCTCGCGCTCAAAAATCGACTGCGCTTGCCACAATGGGGTATGGCGCGTTGTTTATGCACAAGCATCCGTGCCTCATGCAAGAAGGCCCCAATTTGAGCGTCGTTCTTGCCCAGGAAAAGTCCGGCTACTACATTTACGTTGGCACTACATCGCAGTTAGGCGGCAAAGCGAAGGTCTCACAGTACAGCGTGGTGGAAGTGAAGCTGTTTAAGTTGAAATCGGCGAATTAGGCGCGGAGCGCGTATGTCAGAGAGAGGGATCAAGCTGCATAGGCTGTCTGCGGTCAGGGGATTCTCTCTGGGAAAGTTGGTTGCTCCAGAGCCTTCACGCGGAGGGCCACCATCTGTTCAGACGTCTGGGTTCCCTGGTTTACCAGACTCCAGTTCTTGCATCCAGCGCTGCCAAGCTGTAGGGGTGCTATCCCTTCAGTCCACAGCCGAAACTACTCGCCCGCAGCCATCAAGCCTTCAGCGGAGCAGAAACGGCATTTGGGATTCGGCTTTGGTGGAACTCGGATGCCTGCCTTATTGATATAGCCCACATGGTAGCGATGATTATTCATCTCAAGCAGCCCGCTGTTGGCATTCTTGCGCCCGCTTCTCTGTCCGATCTCGTGCTTCTGATCCGGCGTCATAGCGAAAATTCCCGTACCAGTAGCTCGGGCCCTGAGTCCCGCGAAGTGCGCAGCTTCTTTCTGATGTTCCAGCGTCCTCGCTTTTGCTAGAGCTTGTCTTTTTTTCTCAACGGCCATAGGCCCGGCCATCCGTGCAACACGCGATTGGGTCTCTGAGCTATACCTTCCAGTGCCCCTCTCTTTATGCAGTTGATTGGCCTTTTTCGCTCCGGCTTTTCCGGCCTTTAATTGATGCTCGGGAGTCCTCAGTGCCTCAAGATGTCCGGTGTCTACAGCCCAAGTTCCGACCCGAATACCAGCATTCCTCGCCTCTTCTGGGTGCTCTCTCCAGTATTTTGTCATCGCGGATGACTGTCTCGCACGGAACTTCGGGTCTTGATTCAGCCTCTTCAATATAGCAAGATTGTTCGCGCGGAACTTCGGGTCTTGATTTAGTCTCGTCAAGAGTGCTTTCTGTTTCGGTCTCCGCTCGGGATCGAGCCATGATACTCCACTCATGCCTTTATAATCGTCCGATCCCGGAAAAGTTAAATTCATTCCGTCTTCATAGCCGCACCACGTATGGTAACGGAACATCCAGATGGTCTCTTCTTCGTTTAGCTCAAGCTGACTCCGCACTTCGACCGCCTCTAGTATCGGCCGCGGCAACTCAACGCCGGGGAATCTTTGCCGAAATCGTCTCCCAAAGGAGGACCTCCCCGACCGATGGTTTTTGTCCCGGTTTTCGCCCTGTCCACTATAGATCCAAACGCCAGAGAGGAATGGATGCGGGTAACGATAAAGGTGTCCGATCATATTTTATCTTCCGTCAATTTCCGCAGTAGGACGTCGGCACAGTCACGCCCCGGGTTTCATGGGCATCTCCCCCATAGTATATCACCGAAGCAGGAACCTCGCTGCTTTTAAGTTGTTTATATTACGGATGTTAGAAGAATTTTTGTAGACTCAAAGGAATAGTTCCCCCTTTTCCAAGGGGCGGGCGTACGGCGGAGTGAAATAGCCCCACGTCGGTCAAAAGCGCCGGAAGGAGAAGTTGTCCTCGCCGTGCTTTTCTATCCACGTGGCCTTGCAGTTTGCGTGTAGGTAGCCCACAACCTCACCGGTATCCTTTTTCCGCACTTCGGCTCCCAAAACGCCGGGCATGACCGATTTCGCGTTCCCCTGAGAATCACACTCCATGCATGGCCTATACTGATCCACGAATTGCGACATGAACACCTCCCCAACAGTCTACTCACTTGTTGGGTGGGTGGTCCAGGTCAGAGACGCTGGCTCATTACGGGCGCGCGTGCCCCAGGTCTCAATTCTGGGAACTGGGCCATTCCAATCTACAGCTATTTACGGCCTTCTTGTTCCCTCGTTCCCTTGGTCCTTTGTTCACTGCCCTCGATCCATCGCCTCGTTCGCCAGGCGGTCGGCTTCTTTGTTGCCGCCGCGGAGGGTGTGACGCATCTCAAATTTTTCCAGCCGCGCGGTGCGGCGCTTGGCTTCTTCCCACAGAGGGCGCAGGCCGGGACTTTTTACCTTGTATTGGCCCTTCATCTGCTTAACCATCAGCTCGGAGTCGGAGGAGTCAGCGTTCCCCTCCCATACACCTCGTCCCGTAGGGCCGGGGCGAAATCGAACAGGATGAAATCCCGCCCCGTTTTATTCGAGAGAGCGCAGACAAGGTCCGGTGAGGCGCCCGGCGCATAGCTCTGCGACAATGGATGTCAGTCGGGAGGCGGGTTTGGCCAGAGTTCGGGCATTTTTCTTGCGAAAGCGGTGGCTGATGTGGGTTGCGTGTGGGTTGCTGGCGACGGTGGTGGCGGCAGGGATCGTGGCTTTGCTTCTGCACCGCGTCGAGCCGTTTTTGCGCGCCCGCATCGTAGAGGAGTTGCGGGAACGCTTTCATTCGCGGGTGGAGCTGGAAAGCTTTCACACCTCGCTGGTGAATGGGCTGTGGGCGGAGGGAAAAGGGCTGCGGATCTGGCCGCCGGCGCAGGTGGAAGGGATAACTGTACCGGGAGCGGCAGGGCCGGGTGAGCCGCTGATCAGGCTGGAGGAGTTCCGCTTTCATGCGCCGCTGCGGTACCTGCCGGGCAAGCCGATTCACATTTCGGTGGTGGAGTTGAAGGGGCTGGACGTGCATCTGCCGCCCAGGCCGCACTTTGGTCAGGCTGCCGCTCAGACTGCCGGCGCCGGCGAGTCCAGGGGCGGCGCAGGGTTGTTGCGCCTGGAGGTAGATAGCATGGAGTGCAGCGGGGCGCGCCTGGTGCTGGAGACCAGCAAGCCGGGCAAGCTGCCGCTGGAGTTCGCCATTGCGCGCTTCAAGCTGACCAACATCGCATCGGGCGGACAAATGGGCTTTGATGCCGAACTGACCAATCCGCGGCCGGTGGGGACGATCCACTCTACAGGAAGCTTTGGGCCGTGGCTGGTGGAAGACCCAGGTGAGAGCCCGATCACGGGCGACTACCGGTTTGATCACGCGGACCTGGCCGGCTTCAATGGCATTGCGGGGATTCTTTCTTCCACGGGGCACTACCAGGGCACGCTGCGCAATATGACAGTGGATGGAGAGGCGGATGTGCCCGACTTCCGGCTCTCGCACTTCGGCGCCGCGCAGGCGCTCGACACGCGCTTCCACGCCAAGGTGGACGGGACCAACGGCGATACGTGGCTGGAACCCGTGGATGCCACGCTGGGGCACTCGCACCTTACCGCACAGGGGCAGATTGTGCGCGTGATAGCCGCGGATGCCGGCCAGCCTCCTCACAGCTTGGGGCACGACATCGCGCTGACGGTGAACGTGGACCGCGCGCGGATTGAGGACTTTCTGCGCCTGGCTAGCCCGCCGCAGCAAACCACGCCGCTGCTGACGGGCGCGATGATCCTGAATACCACGCTGCATATTCCGCCGGGAGCGGCGACGGTGCTTGAGCGGCTGCGGCTGAATGGATCCTTCACGCTGAATCAGGCGCGCTTCAGCAGCGCGAAGATTCAGGACCGCATCCAGGAGCTGAGCCTGCGCGGGCAGGGGCGGCCCAGGGATATGAAGACCACCGCTCCGGGGAGCATCGACTCCACCATGCGGGGTGATTTCCAGATGGCGGGCGGGGTGATTACGCTGCCCAACCTGATCTACACCGTGCCCGGCGCCAGGATTGAGCTGAAGGGCGCCTATGGCCTGGAGGGCGGCACGTTGAACTTTACGGGAACCGCGAAGATGCAGGCCACGGTCTCAGAGATGGTGGGTGGGTGGAAGGGATTTCTGCTCAAGCCGGCTGACCGCCTGTTCAAGAAAGACGGCGCGGGGACCGTGGTTCCGATTCATATCGAGGGAACGCGCGCGCAACCGAAATTCGGGATCGATTTCGGCGGCAAGAAGCGCAGCGGGGCGACGCAGTCTGGGGAGAAGCAGTAAGACTGGCTGTTTAGATCAAGTTCTGGCGGAAGCGGGCCGCACTCCCGCGCCGATGTGTTAGTTTGGCTTGGGTAATCCTGTTGCCGATTCCCCCGTGCAGCGGAATTACTTACGAGGAGATCGCAATGCACTGGAGCAAAAAAATTGCAGCGAGTGTTGCAAGCTGCGCCATAGCCTTATTTGTGGGAGCTGCGGCGCTGTCCGCGGCAGGGCAAACCGCGCCCGCGAAACAAGCGGCGCAACCCGCCAGCGAGCGGGACTGGTGGAAGAACGCCGTCATCTACGAGATTTACCCGCGCAGTTTTCAGGACTCGAACGGAGACGGCATCGGCGACCTGAACGGCATTACCGCCGCGTCTGGACTATCTGAAGGATCTGGGCGTGGACGCCATCTGGCTGACGCCCTGCTATCCCTCGCCGCAGGTGGATTTCGGCTACGACATCTCGGACTACGAGAACATCGATCCGCAGTACGGCACCATGGCCGACTTCGACCGCCTGGTGGCCGAGGCAGACAAGCGCCATATCCGCATCATCATGGATATGGTGATGAACCACACCTCGGACCAGCACAAGTGGTTCCTCGAGTCGCGGTCGTCGCGCACGAATCCCTACCGCGACTGGTATATGTGGCACGACGGCAAGGGCGAGACGGCCACCGACAAGGGCGCGCCGCCCAATAACTGGCAGTCGGAGTTTGGCCACTCGGCCTGGCAGTGGGACGAAAAGACGCGGCAGTACTACTACCACAAGTTCTATATCCAGCAGCCGGACCTGAACTGGAACAACCCCAAGGTGCACGAGGCATTCAAGGAGATCATCGGCTTTCTGGTTGAAGCGCGGGGTGGGCGGCTTCCGGTTCGACGCGATTACGACGTTGTTTGAGGACCCCAACCTGGCCGATGAGGGCGTGGTCAAGGACAAGGACGGCAAGCCGCTCATCAATGCCTACGGCGAGCCGGTACTGGACGGCTCGAAGACCGAGTCACTGCCCGGCGTGCACCGCGTGATGCAGGAGATGCGCGCGGCTATGCGGAGCCTTCAACTCCGACAAATTTCCGGGCACGCGGGTGCTGATCGGCGAAGACCTACATGGCGAACATCGCCGAACTGGCCAGGATGTATGGGCCGCCGGGCAAGCCGGAGTTTCAGTTGCCCATGGATACGCAGGTGGGTTTCATCAACAAGCTGGACGTGGCCGCGTTCCGCGCCAAGCTGAACGACGCGGAGACCGGGCTGGACGGCCAACATTCCGCTGCTGCTCTTTGACAACCACGACAATCCGCGCGTTGGACGCGCGCTACGGCGACGGCGTGCACGACACGGATATTCAGCGCGTGATCTCGACCATGCTGTTCGCCAGCCGCGGGGCGGCGCTGTTTTATTACGGCGACGAGATCGGCATGAAGACCACGCCGCCCACGCGCAAGGAAGACGTGAAGGACCCGATCGGCATCACCGGCTGGCCCAAGGAAAAAGGCCGCGACGGCGAGCGCACGCCGATGCAGTGGGACGCGAGCGTGAACGCGGGCTTTACGGCTGCCGGGGCCACGCCCTGGCTGCCCGTGCCGCCCAGCGCCGCAACCATCAACGTTGCGGCCGAGCAGAGCGATCCCAACTCGCTGCTGGCGTGGTACCAGCAGCCTGATCCGGCTCAAGAAGACCAATCCGGCCTTTGCGCGCGGCGAGAACTCAATGCTCGATACCGGTAACACCAAGGTGCTGAGCTGGCTGCGGCAGGCGCCCGGAGCGCCGGCGGTGGTGGTAAGCGTGAACTTCACCGCCGATCCGCAGACGGTGAGCCTCAGCGTTCCCGGCTGCGGGCGGCAAGGTGAAGACGCTGCTGAAGACTCCCGGCGCGGTTGATCCGGTCTCGCTGGATCAGATCGTCCTCGGTCCGTTCGGAGTTTATATCGGGGAAGTTGAGTAGCGGCTGGGTTGTAGCTCGCGGTTAGACGCCTCCGGCGGTTTCCGTTTGAATGGGAACCGCCGCAGGCGTTAAATTCTGCGTTTCTGCGATGCTCTAGTCTTCGAATGCCGCTTCGATGTTCTGTCCACCGTAAAAAATGCCGAGGATGGTCACCACGCCGTCTGTAACCTCGAAGGCAATGGTGACGCGCCTTCGAAAACCGAAGATGCGCAGTCCGGGGCGGATATCGTCACGCCGCGTACCCCGGATGGGGAACGTCTTCAAGCTCTCGCACTGCTTCACAATGGCTTCGGTGTAGTTGGCCGCGATCTCGGGAGATGCCGCCGAGGCAATGTGAAAATACAGAGCAACCAGTTGAGCTTCTGCTTCCGGAGCATAGACGACGCTGTGCATTATCTGGCCTTGAGGGAGGACTTGCGAGCCGCCGCAAGCGATGCGCGCACCTTCTCTGCCGGAACCGCCCGAGACGGGTCTGCCTTCATGGCGTCGTAGGCTGGGGCCACCTGTTCCCGCAACCAGGCTTCGAGGGCGCGCTCGTGCAACTGCAGCGCGCGCAGTCCGTCGCGAATGACCTCGCTCTCCGAAGCATATTCGCCAGACTCGACCTTGGCCCGGACCATCTCCGCAATTTTATGGGGCAGGGTGATGCTGAACTGCTGCGTAGTGCGCATAGACCGTCCTCCCGCCGGATAGGATTTAATCCTACTCTATTTTGCACGCCTTTTCAACTTCTTCTTTCGTTTTTTCCAGGCTGGTTGCATCTCCTGCGGTCCGGAAACAGATCCTCTCCCGCCTCCTTGCCCGCATCCACCCGGGCATGTTTGACTGGGGTGCGAAGGCGGACGGCACAGATGGCAACCATTCTTGTACTGGACCAGGGGACCACCAGTTCCCGCGCGATTCTGTTTGACCAGGCGGGCGCGATTGCCGCCGGGTCGCAGCATGAGTTTGAGCAGTTCTATCCCCGGCAGGGATGGGTGGAGCACGATCCCACTGAAATTTTTACCAGCCAGTTAAGTTGCGCCGTTGAAGCGCTGGGGCGTGCCGGCGCGCGTCCCGGCGACGTGGCGGCTATCGGCATCACCAACCAGCGCGAGACGGTGATTGTGTGGGAGCGCGCGACGGGCAAGCCGATTTATCCGGCCATCGTCTGGCAGGACCGCCGAACCGCTGCGCGGTGCAGCCTTTTGGAGGAGAGCGGGGTTGGGGAAACAGTTTCAAACCGCACCGGCCTGGTGCTGGACCCGTATTTCTCCGCGACCAAGGTTGCCTGGATTCTGGACCATGTGGCAGGCGCGCGAAAGAGGGCCGAGCGCGGCGAGCTGGCCTTTGGCACCGTGGACAGTTGGCTGATCTGGCAACTGACCAACGGGCGGCGCCACGTGACCGACGTGACCAACGCCTCGCGCACGCTGCTCTTCAACATCGTCAAGGGCGAATGGGACGCGGAGATGCTGCGCATCTTTGGCGTTCCTGAAAGCATGTTGCCCGAGGTTGTCTGGCCCAGCGAAAAGGTGGGCGAAGTGACCACCACTCTGGGCCTGGGCGGCGTGGCCATCGCAGGCATCGCCGGCGACCAGCAGGCGGCGCTCTTCGGCCAGTTGTGTTGGGCTGCGGGCGAGGCCAAGAACACCTACGGAACGGGCTGCTTCCTGCTGCAGAACATCGGCACGGAATTCGTGCGCTCCAGGCACCGGCTCATCACCACGCTGGCGGCCAGCGCCGGGCATCGCCTGGAATACGCCTTCGAGGGCAGCATCTTTATCGGTGGCGCGGTGGTGCAGTGGCTGCGCGACAACCTGAAGCTGATCGGCTCCTCGGCCGAGGTGGAAGCGCTGGCAGCCAGCGTGCCCGATACCGGCGGCGTGGTTTTTGTGCCGGCCTTTGTGGGCCTGGGCGCGCCGCACTGGGATGCGCATGCCGGCGGCCTGCTGATCGGGCTGCGCCGCGACACCACGCCGGGACACATTGCACGCGCGGCTCTGGAAAGCATCGCCTTCCAGGTGGCTGACGTGCTCGAGGCCGTCGAGAGCGAAACCACGCCTCTGGCGGCGCTGCGCGTGGACGGCGGCGCGGCGGTAAACAATCTGCTGATGCAGTTCCAAGCCGATGTGCTGGGCGTTCCGGTGGTGCGTCCGCAGGTAACGGAAACCACCGCGCTGGGCGCTGCTTACCTGGCCGGGCTGGCCACGGGCTTCTGGGCCAACCCTGAAGAGTTGCGCGTGAAACGGCAGAATGATGTGCGCTTTGAACCGCAGATGGATTCGACTGAACGGGCCGAACGCCGCGGCCGTTGGCAGCGGGCTGTGGAGCGGGCTAAAGGCTGGGGTGAGTGATAAAGCTTCTCCGGTTGGCAGGATAGTACCGGGCGGATCGAGGAAATGCACTCTCCTGTTACCCAAATTGCAAGATCGGATGCCTTCTAAATAACTGTGCTATGCTTGACGGCAAAATTCCGTTGGCATTGGCGAAGGCACTATGGGAATTCTGGGAAAGACTGCATTGCCGTTGGCATTGTTTGTCGTATTTTGTCGCACAGGGACGCTATGTGCACAAAACTCTGCTTGCACAATCGATCCACCTACCTTTACCACAAACTCTCCGAACATCTTCAATGACCGTCAGGAGCAGGACCTGGGCGATGCATTGGCGGAATATGTCGAGTCGTTCATACGGATCGCGCCCCCGGCGGCAGACGACCAATTGACGCGGATTGGCGAGCGGTTACTGGCCACTTTGCCCCCCACGGGCATTCATTACAGCTTCCGCATGTACGATTCCGGGGAGGTGAACGGATTTTCATTTGCCGGAGGCCATGTTTACATCAGCCGGAAGTTGATTGCAGCGGTGAAGAACGAGGACGAGTTGGCAGGCGTGATGGCGCACGAGATCGGCCACTTATCCACTCATCAGACGGCCATTGAGATGACGCGCATCTTTCGCCTCCGCCTGGGTATAACTCAGGTAACCGATCGAGCGGATATCTTTGCCAAGGTCCACCTGATGCTCAATACTCCGGCCAAGGATAACGAAGAGGAGCCAAGGGAAGAGAAGGATGAATTCGTGGCCGACCGGGTAGGACTTTATGCGATGGTCCGGGCCGGCTACGCGGTAGAGAGCTTTCCTTCATTTTTCAATCAGATTTCGCTAAACAAAGGCAAGACGGGCAATTGGTTATCAGATCTCATGGGACTTTCCCATGAGAGCAGCCAACGCTACCGCGCGGCTTTGAAGGTGATTGCCGCGCTTCCAACCGGATGCAAAGGAAAGCAGCCAGGATCGAGCGAGGCATTCCAGGCCTGGCTTAATAACACGGTGGAAGAGCGCGTGAAGTCCGTGGCCGAGAGCGCCGACGGCGATCAACCGCTGAAGCTCGATCCCCCGCTGCAACCCAATCTCTGGCGCATTCGCTTCAGCCCCGACGGACGTTACGTTCTGGCGCAGGACGAGGGCAGCATCACGGTAGCGGATAAAGATGCGGCTAAGGTTCTGTTCCGGATCGATGCGCCGGATGTAGAGGCGGCGCAGTTCACTCCGGATTCCGGCAGCGTGGTCTTTAACGACAGCAAACTGCGCGTGGAGAAGTGGAGCGTGGCTACCGGCCTGCGGACAAGCGTGAAGGAACTGGTGGTCTTCGAGGGTTGCAACCAAATGATGCTTGCGCCGGACGGGAAGACGCTGGCCTGCATCAAGGTTACTTTTCACGAAGATGTTCCGAGCCTCAGCCTGCGGCTGATCGATGTAGACAGCGGCACACCATTCTATGACAATCCAAAATTCGGTGAAGGGAGCGGGTTTGACTATTATTACAACCTGTGGATTGCATTGGACACCTTGATTGGAGCCAACCTGGCAAAAATGATGATCTCTCCGGACGGCCGGTATCTGCTGGTCGTGGCGGAGCGACATGTCCTGGCCTACGATCTTGAACACAGGCAACAAATTAAGTTAGGCGGCAAGCTCAAGGATCTTGAGCAGGCGCGGATGAGCTTTTTGGGGCCGGATCAGATTTTTGTGGTGGGTGCAGTTAAAGACAAAGATATACACGAGGCGCGGATTCTCACATTTCCCGACGGGGAACTGGTAAAAGAAACCGTGATAGGGAATCAGGAGATTGATGCGGTGACCAAAGGCCGGTTTCTGATCGCGAGACCACTGAAAGATTATGTAGCAGGCATCTTCGATCCGAACCAGGGTAAGATCCTGGCGACATCGAAGTATTCCACGCTGGATGCTTGGGATCAGTTCATGGCGGGAGAGGACCAGCAGGGCGGGCTGGTGTTTTTTCAAACAGACGCTCCGGGAAGCAGGCGAGTAGTTCTGCCACTGGGACCGTTGCCCAAACTCCGCGCTGCGGAGTTTTCCCCAGATGGCAACTACCTGGCTGTCTCAGTAAAGAGCCGGGCTGAGATATGGAACCTGGAATCCGGAAAGAAAGTGAGTTTGGTGCGCCCGTTTCGCAGTGTGTGGTTCGATGATGGAGATCGCCTGTTCGGCCAGTTCCCGAAATACATTGAGCGCGAACCAACGGAACTGCGAATCACCATGGCTCCAGTGAGCGGAACCGATCTGGCCAAATACGATGGCGACGATTGGCAGTACCATGACATGCAATATCGATTCAAACCGATGGGCAAGGAAAAAACAACTGCCCGCCACGCAACCCTGGAAGTAAAGAAGATGGAAACGCAGGCGGTAGCCTGGTCGCGGGAATATCCGCACCAGACGCCGGTTTGCTGGCCTGCCGAAAACAACCGGCTTATGCTGGCGTGGGACCTCAGCAGTGACGCGGTTAAGGACGAGATTAAGAATTATCCGGGATTGCAACGCCAGGAGGATGCGCTCAAGGACAAGAAGAAGGGGCTGCTGATCGAGACTGTGAATCCGGAGACCGGCGCGCCGCTCGAACAAGTGATCATTCCCGAGGCAGACCTGACCCATGGTTTAGCAGACAAGCGCTGGGCAAGGGTTTCAGGCGAGTTTGTGCTGGTGCGCGGCGAGCGCAACAATACTGCGATCTATCGTCTGGACAACGGCGACAAAGTGGGTGAGTTCTTTGGTTCGGTAGTGGCCACTGATGCGGCCACAGGGCTGGTAGCGGCTGTGAACCGCGAGGACGAGATTCTGCTGGTGGAGGAGCGCAGCGGCAAGGAACTGAAGCGGTTCTCACTAGGGTCGCCGGTTAGGGCGGCGCGGATTGTTACCGGCAAAGAAAAGACTCTGCTGGTGCTGACCGCCGACCAGGTGGTGCACCGGCTGCCACTGCCACAATAAGGCGATTCTGTCCTTAATTTAGGCCAGCTCAACTTCGATCTTTTTAGTCTCCGGGTCCAGCTTGACGATTTTGAAGCTGCGGATCTGGCCTTCGCTCAGGGGTATCTGATTTGGGGATGGCGGCGGGGACGTTGCCTTGCCAGCGGGCTTTGAGCATCGACGAAATGCTGGACAGGTCGGGCCTGGATTCGGCCTTGGCCTTGGACTTCGACCTCGGCTTTGGCTTCGGCGTGCCGGTCTCCTCGGTGGGAGGGCCGGCAACCGGGGCATCAGGAGTGTGTACAGGGGCTGTGCGGCAGGCAGCGCGGATGCCGTCGCCCAGCTCGACAACGGTGAGGGTGGGCGAGTGCTCGACGACGCGGCCGGAGACTGTGTCGCCGAGTTTGTGCTCGGCGATGTATTCGTCGATATCGTTGGGGATGAGTTGCTTGATGCTCAGCTTGATCTGGCGCTTTTCGGTGTCGATGGCCAGCACTTGCGCCTTCACCCTCTGGCCCGTGCGCAGCACGTCCGCCGGGTGCTTGAGGCGGCGCTCGGCGGTGATCTCGCTGATGTGAACCAGGCCTTCGACGCCGTCGGCGAGCTGAACAAAGGCGCCGAAGTTCATCAGCTTGGTGACCGGGCCGGCGATCTGCGAGCCGACGGGGAATTTGCGTTCCACCTCGGTCCAGGGGTCGGCGAGGGCCTGCTTGAGGCCTAGGGAGATGCGGCGCTCCTCGGGCTTGATGGCCAGGATGACGGCGTCCACGCGGTCGCCCTGGCGGAGCAGGTCGGAGGGGTGGCGCAGCTTTTTGCCCCAGGACATTTCCGAAATATGGATGAGGCCTTCCACGCCGGGCTCAAGTTCGACGAAGGCGCCGAAGTCGGCCAGGCGGGTGACCGTGCCGGTGATGCGCTGGCCGGCGGCGAGGTGTTCGGGCGCGGTCTGCCAGGGCTCGGGCTGGAGCTGCTTGAGGCCGAGGGAGATTTTTTGGGTTTCCGGGTCGATGCTGAGGACTTTGACCTGGATTTCCTGGCCCACGGCGAGCACATCTTCGGGCTTGCTGACGCGGCTGTGGGCCATATCGCTGATGTGCAGCAGGCCATCGATGCCGCCCAAATCGACGAAGGCTCCGTAAGGCATAAGGCTGCGTACCGTGCCGGTGACCGTATCACCCTCCTTCAAGGATTCGTAGCGGGCCTTGGAGAGCCCACGGGCCTGCTCTTCAAGAACCACGCGGCGATCGACGACTACATCTTCGTCGGTGACGTCGAGCTTGGTGATGCGGCAGGTGATCTCGGTTCCGACCAGTTGCTCCAATTCGGCCGCATCCCTGGCGCCGCTGCGGCTGGCGGGCATGAAGGCGCGCACGCCGATATCCACGCTGAGGCCGCCCTTGACGACCTCGGTGACGGTGCCCACCACGGCCAGCTTCTCGGCGAAGGCGGCTTCAAGGGCAGACCAGTCGCGGGGTTGCGCCACCTTGAAGCGGGAGAGCACGTAGTAATGCTCTTCATTGCGGCCGGTAACGGAGACCGGGAAGCTGTCGCCGGGCTTGACCCCTTCGGCGTTGTTAGGGAAGGCCGAGCGGGGCAGAACGCCTTCCGCCTTGTAGCCAATGTCAAGAAACACCTGGTCGGCGGAGAGGGAGACAACCGTGCCCTGCAACTGCTTTGACCCGGGCTCACCCTTGTGCGAGTGGCTGCGCTCAAACTCTGTGAGCATATCGGCGAAGGATTCGGTGGGTTCCTCGATGGGAGGTTCGGCCATTGCCTCGGGCTCAAGAGCGGCTTCCGGTTCGGCGATGGCCTCGGGGGCTGGCTCAGGCGTGCTTTCGGGGGTGGGCAGGGTTTCTGGAAGACTGTCGTTGGTCATGATGGGCGCTCTTCCATTCTCCCATGCTTCGACGGAGGGGGTAGGGCGAACACCGTGGATCGGCCGTTCTGTCTTCCGCTTGTGGACACCAGGCAGGCCGGAGAGCGAAAATTGCGGACACGCGAGGAGAGCTGGATGAAACTACCTTCTATGACACGGCGAGAATTTGTGCGGTTGGGTGCGGGCGCGGTTGCGGCGGGAGCGGCAGTAAATGCGACGCTGCTGCAGCCGGCGGCGATGGCGGCCGAGACGGGGCGCACCATTCGCTTTGCGATTGTGGGAACCGGGATTCGCGGCTGCGACCTGCTGCGGGCGGCGCGGCAGGTGCCGACGGGAGTTTGCGTGGGCGCCGCGGACCTCTACGAAACGAGGCACCAGGCGGCAAAAGAAGCATGGGGCGCGGATATTCCCACCACGCGCGACTATCGGACGCTGCTGGACCGCAAGGACGTGGACGCGGTGTTTGTGGCCACCTCAGACCACCACCACCGGCGCGTGACGCTGGACGCCGTTGCGGCGGGCAAGGACGTCTACTGCGAAAAGCCTATCTCGCACAACGTGGCCGACGGGCTGGCCATGGTAGAGGCGGTGCGCGCCAACAATCGCATCTTCCAGGCCGGCAGCCAGCGGGTGAGTTCCATTCTCTACAAGAAGGCCGCGGAGATTTACGCCTCGGGGAGGCTGGGCGAGGTGCACTCCATCGACGCCAAGTGGAACCGCAACTCGCCGGGCGGTGCATGGGTGTATCCGATTGCGCCGGACGCCAGCCCGGGGACCATCGATTGGAATGGTTTTCTGCTGGATGCGCCCCAGCGTCCGTTTGATCCCTTGCGGTTCTTCCGCTGGCGGTTGTTTGCCGACTACGGCTCGGGGCTGGGCGGGGACTTATTCGTTCATCTGCTCTCGGGCATTCAGGCCATTACCGGAATGAACACCGTGGCCGGCCGGGCCTATTCCAGCGGCGGACTCTACCACTTCAAGGACGGGCGGGATTTTCCTGACTTCCTGGAGACGGTGTATGACTACCCCGGCATGCAGGTACATGTGCACTGCAACCAGAACAACGACGACGGGGAAGAGGGGATCAGCTTCTACGGCTCTACGGGAACGCTGGCGGTTACGGGGAACTCGGTGATTTTCACGCCCCAGGATGTGACGCCGCGCTTTGAGGGCTATGGCTGGCACGGCATGACGGAGGCACAGAAGAAGCAGGGCCTGGAGGAGTGGAACGCGGAGCATCCGGCTCCGCCTCCACCGCTGGGCGAGGTGGAGAGTTTCACGATGCCGCATGGTTATGACGACACTGTGGACCACATTGCCAACTTCTTCCGCGCCGTGGAGTCGCGCGAGCACGTTATCGAGGACGAGGTTTTTGGCAACAATGCGGCCATCGGCTGCCACCTGGCCAACTACTCTTACTTTCACCGCACCGTGGCGACGTGGGATGCGGCGACCAAGAAGATCAAGGGATGAGCGCAGGCTTTTCCCTGGGAGAACAAGCCAATGAGCAATTCATCGCGAAGAAGTTTTTTGAAAGCCACGGGCGCGGTTGCCGCCGCGGCCTGTGCCGGCGCCGATAGCCTGGCTGCCCTGCCGCTCCGGCCGCCTAGCGGGCTGCGGCTGCCTATCGGACTGCAACTTTACAGTGTGCGCGAACTGCTGGCCAAGGACTTTGACGGGACGCTGCGCAAGATCAAGGCGGCAGGTTACACGGAGGTGGAAGCGGCGGGCTACTACGACCGCACGGCGGCGAATTTTCGCAAAGCCATGGACCAGGCCGGCCTGCATTGTATCAGCGCCCATCATCCTCTGGACGTGCTGCATGCGCGGCTCGACGAACTGATCGAGTATGGGCATGCGCTGGGTCTCAATTACATCATCAGCCCTTCGGCAATGCATCTTGATCCGGCGGCCAAGGGTCCGCTCACCCTGGACGACTGGCGCTGGAGCGCGACCGAGCTCAACCGCATCGGCGAAAAAGTAAAGGCCGCCGGCATGACCTTCGGCTACCACAATCACGACACGGAGTTCGACAACGAGGACGGCGTGGTCTTTTATGACGAACTGCTGCGGCTCACCGACCCCGGCCTGGTGGTCTTTGAGATGGATTGCGGATGGGTGGCCGCCGCCGGGCGCGATCCGGTGGAGTATCTGCGCAAGTCGCCGCAGCGCTTTCCGCTGCTGCACGTGAAAGACATGGCGCGGGGAGCGAATGGCGAATTCCACTCCACGGTCATGGGCCGGGGCATTGTGGACTACCAGGCGATTCTGCGCACCGCCAAGGGGCTCAAGCATTATTTCATCGAGCAGGAGGAGTTCGATATCGACCCCATCGAGGCCATCCGGCTGGATGCGGAATACATGCGCAAGCTGAAGCTGTGAGCTAACTGACTCACTGCTGTTGTAAATTGATGGGCGTAGCGTTACCAGGAATGGTGTACCTCGAAGCCAATTCACTCAAGTCGACACGAGCCTCAGCGAGTGGCGACCCTGAACGAAGTCAAAAGGGGCATAGCATTCCTGGAAACGCCGTAGTACTCCCCGAGGAGAAATCCCGTGAAGCGATCGGCTTTTCTGCAATGCACCCTAAGAATGATCCTTGTGCTCGCCTGTCTGTTCGTAAATCTGCCCTCCTGTGCCCCGCAAACGCCCCCAGCCGATGGAGAGACCATCGTGCTGGTGCGGCATGGCGAGAAACCGCCAGGCGGACTCGGCCAGTTGACCTGCAAGGGGCTGAACCGGGCACTGGCCCTGCCCTCCCTGCTGATCGGCCGCTATGGCAAGCCGGACTTCATCTATGCGCCCAACCCCAGCGCGAAAGTGAACGACGGCCATGCTTTGCCTACTTACTCCTATGTGAGGCCGCTGGCAACCATCGAGCCCACCGCAATCCGTCTGGGGATGCCGGTGAATACTCAGATCGGATACCTGCAGATCGATGAACTCCAGCAGGAATTGCTCCAGCCAGCCTATGCCCACGCGTTGATCTTCGTGGCCTGGGAGCACATCAAGTTGCACGAGTTCGCCCAGCAGATGCTCCAGTCCTATGGGACCGGTGCAGCGCAGGCGCCTGACTGGCCGAACAGCGATTATGAAACCATCTATGTCTTCCACATCACAAGATCCGGCACGGACGGCACTCCGCGAGCTACGCTGGAAATCCAGAAGGAAGATCTGGGCAACACGCTGCAAGACACCTGCCCCGGCCCACAGTAGATTGCGGGCGAATGACGGCGAATCCGGAAACTGACCAGCGCCCGCTTTTCGGTTAGGCTTTGGGTATGAGTGTATTCGACGAGAAGCGGTCGGAGTTGGAGCGGCACGAGTTCATGATGGGCGTGGAGCGGGGCAGGCTGGCGGTGGCCCTGGACCTGCTGACGGATGCGCTGATACTGGTTGGCCAGCACGGGGTCTACTGCGCGTCCAGCCGCAATCCGGCCAAGCCGGCGCTCGACCTGCAGGCCGTTATGGACGGCTTGGAAGGCGCCAAGGCGCTTATTCAGAACGTGATGGAGGAGTTGCGGGTGCAGCGGGAGGCGGGACGGGAAGAAACCGGCTCGGCCGGCTGAGGACGCCCGGAATAATCCCGAGTGCGGTATGCTGGTAGAGCGCGCCCGTAGCTCAGCTGGATAGAGCGAACGCCTCCGGAGCGTTAGGTCGGGAGTTCGAATCTCTCCGGGCGCACCATATTTTTCTTACACCAATCCATACTGACTTGAAGATTGTTGACAGTCCCAGAGTTGCACTCCTACGATGGGCCATGAACCAAACACTCCGCACCTGTCGCTTGAGATTCCTTTTCGCATTCTTCTTTCTTGCCGTCAGCGCCCTGGGTGCGCTGAGCCAGACACTGGCAGGCGACCTGACCTCGCCGGATATCTGGAAGCCGGAGCGCGTTCCCTTCTCCTTCAAATACGGCGGCAAGGACTCCGCGCAACTGCTGGCCACCTGGCAGATCACGCAGGAAACGATGGCGGGGAAGAACGGCCAGATTCAGCGCTACGCCTATACTGACCCGGCTACCCACCTCAAAGTCACCTTCGAGGTACGGCATTACCCCGACTTTCCCGGCGTCGCCGATTGGGTTCTCTGGTTCCGCAACGATGGCGCTTCCCCCACGCCCATCATCGAAGATATTCTGCCTCTGCATTGGGCCATTTCCGCCTCGCCCGGCGACTGTTTCCTGCGCCATGCGCAGGGCAGCGACGCCGGCGCGGCAGATTTCACGCCGCTGGAGGAGCGCTTCAGCCCCGATGAGCACGATCATCTCCAATCCCAGGGGGGAAGATCCTCCAGCGGGCCGACGCTGCCCTTCTTCAATCTGCAAAGCGGCGATCATGGACTCATCGGAGCCATCGGCTGGACAGGAAACTGGAAGGCCGACTTCACTTATTCCAACGATGGAAAAACCATCACCCTGACCGGCGGAATGATCGAGACGCATCTCCGGCTTTATCCCGGCGAGGAGATACGCACGCCGCGCATCGTGCTCATGAGCTGGACGGGCGGCGACTGGCAGGAGTCGCAAAATCAATGGCGGCGTCTTCTCTTCGCGCACTATACCCCACAGGATAACGGCAAGCCCATGCGCGGACCCATCCTCTTCGGAAGCTGGGGTTCGGAGCCTATCGCCGACAAGCTGGCCTACATCCAGTGGGTACACGACCATAAAATTCCGGTGGAGCTGTATGCCGTGGATGCCGGCTGGTATGGGGATTCAGTGGGCTTGGAAAATGACCCAACCAATCCACTTTGGAATCCCTGGTGGAAGAATCGCGGCGACTGGTTTCCCAGCCCACTGTATTACCCCCACGGCATCAAGCCGCTGGGCGACGCTCTCAAGGCGGATGGCTTCGGCTTCTCGCTCTGGATTGAGCCGGAAACGGCCATGCCGGATAAGAAGATCACTAAAGATTATCCCGGCTGGTTTCTTCATAGGCCACAATCCCCATCAATGCTTCATCTATGGTCTCCGACTGCGGTGCTGGCCAATCTTGGATATCTCCCCGCCCGCCAGGGCCTTACCGATATGGTCTCCGATTTCATCAGCGATTTCGGCATGACCTGGTACCGGCAGGATTTCAATCAGGAGCCGGAGAGCTTCTGGAAGGCCGCGGATGCGCCGGATCGCATCGGCATGACCGAGATCGGCCACATCGAGGGTCTTTACAAGATGTGGGACGACCTGCTGGCGCGGCATCCCGGCCTGCGTATCGACAACTGCGCCAGCGGCGGCCGCCGTCTGGATATTGAGATGCTCTCGCGCAGCTTCGCGGTCTGGCGCACCGATTATGGATTCCTCGATACCCTCGCCGAGCAGGCGCAGACCCAGGCCCTGGCCTTCTGGGTTCCTGAAAATATGGGGTTCGGAACCTATACCACGGGATCCGAGAACGATGCCCACCCTGCTCCGTGGAATAAGCCCGGACCCTACACCACGCCGGAGCACTTGTATCTGATGCGCCTGGGCTATGACGCGGGCTATGGCGTGGGCCCTGGGGCCGCGGGAGTGAACAACGACGCCTGGGTCGCCTGGATCAAGCAGGCCATCGCCGAGTACCGCGAGGTGCAGCCCTACTTCTATGGGGACTTCTACCCGCTTCTGCCCTACAGCCGGGATGCGGAGGCCTGGACCGCCTGGCAGTGGGATCGGCCGGAGAACAAAGACGGCCTGGTGATGCTCCTGCGCCGGCCCAGGAGTCCTTTCCCGGTCATGGAAGTGCGTCCCCGGCGCCTGAATCCTGATGCCACCTACGAGGTCGAGATACGAACCACGTACGAACATGCTCCCATCAGGAAGATGAAGGGAAGCGAACTGGCGCGCCTGCGGATTCAATTGCCCGATGTACCCGGCTCCGCGCTCATCTTCTACCGGCAGAGATAGGCAGCATGGGCGATTAAACTGATAGTGGCTTGCGAAACAGCCAATCCGCGGGCCTGACAAGGTTCACATGCACTTCAATTTTGCTTTTACCGTCATCCAGGTTCTTTGGACGCTGAAGTTTGCCGCGCTTCTGGTTCTGCTTGTGGTTTTGCTGGGGCGGGACCGCATGCGGGTCTTTCCATGGTTCAGCGCCAGCATTGTGCTGATGGCCCTGGATTCGCTGGGGAGAAGGCTGCTGCACAGCCGCATGCCCCAGATCACCCTGGCCTGGATCTTCTTAACCCTGGGCGATCTGGCGGTAATCGTCAGCCTGCTGGTGCTGGTGGAACTGGCGCGCCGCGCCTTTGCCGGGATGCGCAGGCAGACCTGGATTTTGGGTACCCTGGCGCTGGTGGCCGTGGGCTGCGTGGCGCCGGCCGTGTGGGGACCGTGGCCGGCCTGGAAGACGCTCATCGCAACCTCCACCCAGGCAGTGCTGGGACTGATGCAACTGGCGGAGCAGAAGGGCAATTTGCTGGTGGCCGTGCTGACGGTGGAGCTGGGCCTGCTTATCGTGCTCTTTGGCCGCCGCTTCAAGGCCGGCTGGCGCAGCCATGCGCAGCAAATCGTCATCGGCCTCTCCACGGTGGCCATCGCGCAAATGGCGTTGCAGGGAGTCTTGCAGATGATTGCGCTCACAGCGGCACCCCACTCCCGCGAGGAGTACGAACGCATCCTCAACCTGGCGGGCAAGGTGCTCAACGCCTATGATGCTGTGGGCCTGGCGGTGCTGCTGTGGTGGATCGCGTGGCTGTGGATCGACGAGCCGGGAGCGGCACAGCCGGAGATCCCCGCAAGCCAAGCGCAGGAAGAAGCCGCCGGGACTCTGGAAGAAACGGTAGAAAAAGACGATCTGTAGGGGTTTGCTTGTTCCCTGTTCCCTGTTCCCTATTCCCTGGTCCCTGCCCTTAAATGTGGCAGCTCGCCTGGCCGCGTTTTTCAAGATAGCGCTGGTGGTATTCTTCGGCGCGCCAGAAGGTCTGGGCGGGCTCAACTTTCGTAACAATGCGTTGGGGTTTGAAGCGGCCTTCGGCGGTAAGCTGCTCGATCTTGGCGCGGGCCTGCGCTCTCCTGCTCGGGGGAGTGGAAGAAGATGGCGGAGCGGTACTGCGTGCCCCAGTCCGGGCCCTGGCGATTGAGAGTGGTGGGGTCGTGGAGGGCGAAAAAAGCGTCGAGAAGCTGCTCGTAGGCGACCTTGCCGGGGTCGAAGTCGAGTTCGACCACCTCGGCGTGGCCGGTCTGGTCGGTGCAAACGTCCTTGTAGCTGGGCCGGGCCAGCGAGCCGCCCTCATAGCCCACGGCGGTCGCCGTCACGCCGGGAATGGCGGCAAAGGCGACTTCGACGCCCCAGAAACAACCGGCTCCGAAGGTGGCTTTTTCTGTGCTCATGGAAGTAGAGATGCGCGAGGTGTAGGTTCGGTAACAATTTTGCCTGCTTTAGCTGGTTAGGTTGTAGATCAGGCCAAAGGGATCCTTAATGTAGCAGCGCGGAAAATCCGGCTCATCCTTCACGACTTCGCACCCGTTCTTTACCAGCCGGAGCCGGGCCGCTTCGACGCTGTCGACCGTGACTTCGAGGACCGGTCCCAGCGCCGGGCCGCGCTCGATAAACAGGTTGATGTACCTGCCATGAAGGCTGATCATCTGAGGTTCTTCGCCGGTGATCTCGAATCCCAGATGCTCGACGTAGAAATTTGCCGTTCTCTTCGGATCTGGCGATTGAATCAGAATATCCGTTCCAAAGCTGTTAGCCATGTGCACTTCCTCGTGCCTGTGAGGCTATCCAAGATGCGCCAATCAAAGCAATGGAGAACTGGTGGAATCCGGCTCTTATTCTGGCCGGGTGATGAGTATCTTCGACTCTCTCTTAGCTGCGCCTCTTTCCGCCGGGAGCGCCTGTCCGCCTGGGGCCGGAGGGTTTGCCCTTGTAGCCGGATTTGGAGAAGCCGCCGGGCTTCCACCCCACGGACGAGGACCTGTCCGCAGGGGCCCCGGGTCTGGGTTTCCATCCGGCTTTTTTCTCCCCTCGGGGCGCGAATGAGCCTTGGCCTTGGTCGCGGCGGAAGGGGCGCTTGAACCCAGTGGACGAACCGTCAGAGGGACGCTTAGCTCCCGGAGCCAGCCGGTAACCGGAGCCGGCGCCAGGGCCGCCGGTGCGTGGCGCAGAGCCGCGGCCCTGTCCCGCGCCATAGGAGCGGCCGGAAGCAGGCCTGTCTCCATACGTCTTGCCTGCGGAGGGTTTACCCCCATAGGGTTTGCCGAGGTAGGGTTTGGCGCCGTAGCTCCGCGCAGCGGCAGGTCTGTCTGCGTAGGGTTTGCCTGTGGAAGGACGATCATGCTTCTTCCATGCGGGCCGTGCGGAGCCGAAGTCCTTGTTCGGCGGGCGGGATGGCCTGCCTGCGCCGTAAGATTTTTTTGCCCGGTAGTCGCCTGCAGAGGTGCTGGAGCGTTCTCCAAAAGGCCTGGCCGGGCGCGAACGGCTGGGGCGCGGAGCCAGCGTAGGCAACTGGGCGTCCAGGGCGTTGCGGCGGCGGATTTCCTTGGATTTGGGGGTGTGCAGTTTGCCCTCGGCAGCGGCACGCAGGGCTGCAAGCTCTTCCGGCTCCAGCTCGCGCAGGTGTCCCGGCTCCTGGTCCAGAACCAGCGGGCCGTAGCCCACGCGGCGAATCTTTTCCACAAAGTGGCCTACTGCGGAGAACATTTTGCGCAGCTCGCGGTTGCGGCCCTCGATGAGCACCACCTCGTACCAGGGATTGTCGCCCTGGCGCACCTGGCGGATGCGGGCTGGCGCGGTGCGCACCTGGTCCGAGCCGGGCTTACCACCACCCCGCAGACGAGGACCTGTCTGCGGGGACCCCGGGCTTCCACCCCGCAGACGAAGACCTGTCTGCGGGGACCCCGGGCTGCCGCGCTCGATGGCCACGCCGCCGCGCAGAAGGTCGAGTTCGGCCTCGCTGGGCTGGCCGGCAACCTTCACCAGGTAGGTCTTCTCGATGCCGGAGCCGGCGCGGGTAAGGCGGTTGGCCAGTTCGCCGTCGTTGGTCACCACCAGCAGCCCCTCGCTCATGTAATCCAGGCGGCCGACAGGATAGACGCGCTCGCTGATCTTCAAAAAGAACTGCATCACCGTGGGCCGGCCTTCGGGATCCTTGACGGTGGTGACGATAGCCCCTGGGCTTGTTGAGAACGAAGTAGCGCAGGCGCTCGGCGCCCTGGAGCAGCTTGCCGTCCACGCGGATGTGGTCGCGGGCCGCATCGGCCTTGGTGCCCAGCACGGTTACCACTTTGCCGTTGACCTGCACGCGGCCCTGCTCGATCATCTCCTCGGCCTTGCGGCGGCTGGCAACGCCGGCCTGGGCCAGGATCTTCTGCAGGCGCTCCAGCTTGGCGGGGGGACGGGAATCGAATTCGGGCTCGGCCTCTTCGGCTTCGATCGCTGATTCGGCCGCGGCTGCTGCCTCGCCGTCAGTTTCGTCCCCGATGGGGTCCTCTATTTTGGCCTCGGGACTGGCTTCTGATTCGGATTCGGCCGGTACGGGCTTGTGGTCATCGCTCTTCTTGGTCTTTTTCTTCATGGGGAAACGTCTCGGTTTCTGCCTGCTCTGTGGGCGAGGCGCTGCAGCCGCTGCGGGGTTCGTTGCTGGCCGCCGTCCCGGCGGTCCCGTTGGGTTAAGGGGTTTCCGGTGGGGCGCTCGGGAATTCGTCCGTAAGTTCTTCCTCGGCGGTTTCGTCCAGTTCCAGGCTGAGATTCCCTGCTCTTGACGGCCCCGCATCCGCGCCGGATAAGAGTTCCAACTCGTCCAGCTCGATGGCGGCCATCTTCTCGAACTCCTCCATAGAGGGCAGTTCGGAGACGTCTTTGAGGCCGAAGCGGAGCAGGAACTCCCGGGTGGTCTTGTAGAGGATGGGGCGGCCGATGACCGGCTTGCGGCCGGCGGTGGTAATCAGCTTGCGGGCCAGCAGTGAACCAAAGACGGCGGAGGAATCCACGCCGCGAATCTCGTTCACCTCGGGCGCGGTGACCGGCTGCTTGTAGGCGATGACAGCCAGGGTTTCCAGGGCCGGCAGGGAGAGTTTGAGGGGCGGCTTGAGGCTCTTGACAAAGGAGCGAACCGCGTCGTGGCATTCGGGCTTGGTGGCCATGCGATAGCCGCCGGCGATCTCGCGAATCTCGATGCCGCGGTCGTCGGCTACGTAGTCGTCGATAAGTTCGTCCAGCAGTTGTGCAATCACGGTGCGAGCTTCTCGGTCGCGCAGCCGGGCCAGGCGGCGGGCTTCGAGTTCGGCTTCGGTTGCCGCTTCGGGGTCGGCGCCGGCTTCAGGGTTCGCGGGAGTGTCCGGATTCGAGACAGTTTCAGCGGAGGATGCGGCGGTTTCCGGCGTCCCTGGAGATTCGGAGGCAGACGCGGCTTCCTGCTCCGCCTTCCACTCCAGGGCGTCGGCGGTAAAGAGGGCGGCGAGCTGGGCCAAAGTGACCGGCTCCTCCGCGGCGTAGATGACAGCTTCCAGCTTGGCTTTCAGGCTCATTCGGCAATAGGTACATTCAGTATGGTAACGGAAATGGGAGGAGGGCTGCGCGGTTTCCCGCTCTGGCGGCAGAAAGAAGGCGCAGGGATGAGGCGCGGTACTCAAAGAAGGCGCGTAAAAGGGGCGTCCGCCGCGGCGAACGCCCCTTGAGATACGGCTCCAACCGGCTCTAGGAGGCCTTCTTGCTCACTGTGTGCAAGATGACGACTTTCGTTTTACCGTTATCCTCTGTCGGCTTGGCGGTAATGGTCACCATGACACTTTCCTGCTCGCCCTTTTTCATGCTGACGATCGCGCCGTCGGAGGTATCCATGACCATTGCATCAGCGCCAAATTTGCCCTTGTAAAAATCGATCACCTGCTGCTTCGAGTCCGTGGTGAGGAATACGCCCGTCACCATCGAGCCGGTGGGCAACTCCATCTTCATGCCCCCGGAAACGCTCTGCGCGCCGGGATAGAGATCCGTGCCCAGTTCGGCTGCGGTAAAGCTCTGCGCCGTGTTGGCGGAGAATGAGGTGCCGGGGATGTTCATCGACACCTGGCCGTTGGGGCCGTTCTCGACACGGATGGCCTGCTTGACGCGGTGGCATGCGTACATAACGCCGGCCAGGGCGAGAAGGCCCAGAAAGACGACGATGGCGACGACAATTAGGACGATCTTGATGCAGCCGCTGGATTTGTCCGGCGCGGCGGTTGGTTGGACAGCGGAAGGCTGGGCGGCGGATGGCTGGGCAGGCACCGCTGCGCCGCATGCTGGGCAGAATTGCTTGTCGGGGGGTAATACGGCTCCACATTTCGCGCAGAAGCTTGCCACGATGATCTCCTTGGAATTGAGTTTTCGTCCGGAGTCTCCAGTTTGCCGTCCAGACTATGAGCCAATATACCTCACCGCGTACACGCCTGGCCCGATTATTGCAATAAAAAAAAAGCCCGGTCCAACCGGAAAAATCCGCCGCAAACCGCTCAGGAGATGGAACGGAAGAGCCAGAAGAGCAGGCCGGAGAGCAGCGCGGCGGCGGGCAGGGTAAAAACCCAGCCGGCGGCGATATTGCGAATGGTGGACATGCGCAGGCCGCTGCCGTTGGCGGCCATGGTGCCGGCCACGCCGGAGCTGAGAATGTGGGTGGTGCTCACCGGCAGGCCCAAGGTGTCGGCGGCGAAGATGGTGGCCATGGCCACCAGTTCGGCGCTGGCGCCCTGCGCATAGGTCAGGTGCTCCTTGCCGATCTTTTCGCCCACGGTGACGACGATGCGCTTCCAGCCCACCATGGTGCCCAGTCCAAGCGCCAGGGCCACGGCCACCTTGACCCAGTCGGGAATGAACTTGGTGGCCTTGTCCACCTTGCTCTTGTAGTTCTTCAGGGCGGCGCTCTCCTCGGCGGTGAAGGCCGGGTTGTGGTTCTTGGCCATCAGCCGCAGGGCTTCGCTGGCCACGTACATATCGTTGCGGACGTTGGTCTGATCCTGCGCCGGAACCGACTTGAAGACCTTGTAGAGGGCCACTTCGTGGTTCAGATCCTCGACCAGCGTCTCGAAGCGCCAGAATGGTGTCCGGCTGCAACTGCTTGGGTGCGGATGTAGTCGGTGACCTCGGCGCGGGCATCGGTGCCGAGGACGCGCGTTCTTGTCCACGTGCCGGTCGAGGATGCGGCCCGCCTGCTCGGAGGCGGCGATGAAGTCCTGAATATCGTTGGCGGTGACGGCGTGGTTGAGCGCGTAAGCGGTGGGCACGGTGCCGATGAGGATGAGCATGATCAGGCCCATGCCCTTTTGTCCGTCGTTGGAGCCGTGGAAGAAGCTGACGCCCGTGCAGGTGAGCACCAGCAGAGCGCGGATGGGCCACGGCGGCGGCTGGTTGTCCTTGGGCGCTTCGTAAAGAGAGGGGTACTTGATGAACCGCTTGGAGAGCAACATGAGCAGCGCGGCCGCGCCGAAGCCCACATACGGCGAGATGAGCAGGACCTTGAGGACCTTGATGGCCTGCTCCCAGTCCACGCCGGAGGTGCCGGTGTGGGCGTTGAATAGCTGGTTGGCCACGCCCACGCCGATGATGGAGCCCACCATGGTGTGGGAACTGGAGGCCGGCAGACCGAACCACCAGGTGCCCAGGTTCCACAGGATGGCGGCAATCAGCAGCGCAAAGACCATGGCGAAGCCGGCGCCGGAGCTGACCTGGAGAATCAGTTCGACCGGCAGCAGCGTGATGACCGCGAAGGCCACCGTGCCGGTGGAGGCGAGCACACCGGCCAGATTGCAGAGTCCCGACCAGACCACGGCGATATTCGGCTCCAGCGAGTGGGTATAGATGACCGTGGCCACGGCATTGGCGGTGTCGTGGAAGCCGTTCACAAATTCAAAGCCGAGAGCGATCAGCAGGGCCATGGCCAGCAGCAGATAGGGCCAGATGCTGGTGATGGTCACATTGTCAAGGTCTTTGGCGACGTGAAAGCCGATGTAGCCGAGGCCGGCCACCAGGGCCAGCAGAAACGCCACGATGCCCGCTCGGCTTGGCGATTTCCTGAGCTTGCGGTCAAGAACTGACGCGCCCGCGGGCATGACTTCAACAGCCGATGCCAGATCGGCCATCAGATTTCACCAAAGCGGCCGGAGAGATTCCGGAGCCGCCTGGGCCTCCAACGAGAAGACTCAACAAGGGAACTGCAATACAAATAGAAAGGCGATGGATTGCGGCAGGAGATGATTAGAGCCGGATAAATAGGCGTTCATAAAACCCCAACAACCGCATGATCGCGCCGTTGTTTGCTCGGTGAGCTAGCGGGGAGACTGGCTCTGCTTCTTTGATTTTACACCGGATAGGCGGGGTGGAAGTAAAGGGGGGCCGCTGGAGCGGCGGTGGAAATCGGGGGCGGGAACCGGTTAGAGGGGAGCCGTGTTGCGCTCGAACCATTTGGCGAGCTGGTCCTCGGTAATCTCACCGTCCGCAAGGCTCCAGAACATAAGAACCCGATCCTCTTTGGACGCGGTTAGCTGCAGACCGTTCAACCGCAGGAACGTGACAGAAACAGTAAACGCGGTGCGCTTGTTTCCATCGACAAAGGGATGATTGGCGATAATTCCCTTCGCATAGGAAGCCGCAAGCCGGACAAGAGATGGCGGTAACTCGTTATAAGCAAAGAGGTTTTTCGGACGCGCCAGGGCGGACTCCAGCACACCCAGGTCGCGCACACCTTCCGGACCTCCGTGGAGCATCAGGACTTCCTCGTGCATTCTGAGGACTACGTCTTGCCTGATCCAAACCGGTTCGTTCACTCTGCAAGTCTCTGCAATACATCCCGGTTTTCACGCATCACCTCACGCGCGGCTTCCATTTGCGAGGCGAAATCCTGATCGAAAGGTACCAGCCGGATACCCTGGGAACCCTCGGTGATGAAGAGCGTATCGCCCTTTTGGACCTTCAGCCGCACCAGGGTTTCCTTGGGCAGGATGATGCCGGCGGAGTTGCCGATGGCGATGATTTTGGTAGTCGTGGCCATGATGAGCTTCCTCGGTGGCTTAAGTATAACATTAGTTATAACGAAATGCTACTTCCAGTCGTCGCGGGCGTTGGCCAGGCCTTCGTTCATCACGGCGTCGAAGCCGGTGTGCTTCTTGATGAAGATCTCGCTGAACTGGCGGTCCTGGCGGAGCAGGACGGCCTGCAGGCGGACCAGCTCCAGCAGGGCCAGGAACATGGCGATGAGCGCCCGTTCGGAGCGGGTGTGGCTGAGCAGGCGGCGCAGGGCCACGGGCTTGTCTTCCATGGTGAGGCGGCGGGCCAGGAACTGAATCATCTGGCACCACGGTCACCGAGTCCTCATCGACGTCGAAGACGGGGCGGGTGCGGGCGCGCTCCAGAATATCGCGAAAAACGCGCACCAGGTCCACGGTGTCGGCGGCGATCTCCGGCTCCACGGATTCATCCTCCAGGAACTCGCGGAATCCGGGATTGGTCCACGTGGCGGCCTCGATCATCTGTTTTTGCTGCAGCATCTGGGCCGCATTTTTGAAGCGCTCGTGCTCCAGCAGGCGCTCCACCAGTTCGCGGCGCGGGTCCTCGGGGACTTCGCCGGGGCCAACCGGCGCGCGGGGCAGCAGCATCTTGCTCTTGATGTGGATGAGCAGCGAGGCGGTGTAGATGAACTCTCCGGCCACGTCCACGTCGCTGGCCCTGAGCTGGTCCACATAGGCCAGGAACTGGGCCGTGATTTTGGCGATGGGAATGTCGTAGATGTCGATGTCCTGCTTGCGGATCAGGTCCAGCAGCAGGTCGAGTGGTCCGTCATAGACCTGCTCCACGATTACCGAGAAAGGCGATTGATCGTCGCCGTCCCGCGCCTCCAGCTTGATGAACCGCCTGGGGGTAGACACCCGCCGAGGCGCGCTCTCGGGAACCGGGGCCGGCTCGATAACTTCGACGGCATGATATTCAGCGGCCGGGGCCATGGCGTAGATGGGGTCAGGCCGGAAGACGGCCGGAGATGGAACCGGCTGGGCCGCGGATGTGGACTCGGCCTGGGTGGCCGGCTCCGCTTTGGTTACCGGCTCGGCGAGGAGCTTCCCGGCGGGCTTGCGCCGCGAGGCTGGCTGGGAAGAGGATTCCTTGGCCAGGTTCGGTTTGACGGCCGCGGCTACGGTCGCTTCGGTAAGCGGAGTAACTCCTGCAACCGGCGCAGCAGGGACCGGCTTGGCGGCAGCAGAGTGCGCGGCCACGGTCTTAGGGATGGCGGGGACGGTTTCCGGACGAATGGGCTGTTTGGTCAAAGCTGTTTCAACTTGCAAAGATGTTTCGCGCCTGTCGAAAACACCATGCTCTACGAAGGGTACAGATGGCGCAGTCTGGGGAAAAAGACCGAATCCCGAGCGAAATCCGCCCCATGCGTAATTCAGGGCCTTCCGCCACCACGGGATTATCTTTTCATCCATCTGCATTTCCCCGGCGGCTCAAGCCGCTGGCGTTTCCCGGCCCCTCTGTGATGCCTTCCGGATTGGCGGGGTGCTCGGTCCATGCGGCTTTATCTTCCAGGTTCTTTGTTTCGGTCACACGCCGGGCATCTGCATGGCGGCGCGTACCTGTTGCATGGTCTGCTTCGGCGCGGGCGCGGGCGCGGCTGGAACCATCCTCCAGGATTTCCTTCACCTGCGACTCGGAAAAGCCGGCCCGGCGCTCCTGAATCGGCTGCAAGATCTGCACCAGGGCATCGGCGGCCCAGCTCTTGCACTCGATGCAGCCGATTCCCGCCGAGCGGCAGCCATCATAGACTTTGGCCAGCGTCTCCGGCGTCGAGAAGACCTTGTGCAGGTCGCCCACCGGGCACTTGTCGGGGTCGCCCGTGTCGGTGCGGCGGACGCGCGCCGGATCGGTGACCATGGTCTTCAGCTTCTGCCGCACCACCGGCTCGGGATCGGTCATCAGGATGGTGTTGCCGTAGCTCTTGGACATCTTGCGGCCGTCGGTGCCGGGCAACTTGGGCGAAGGCGTCAGCAGCACCTGCGGCTCGGGCAGAACCTCCTGGCCGTCGAGCTTGCCCACCGCGGCGGGCTTGTAGAACTGGTTGAAGCGCCGCGCCACCTCGCGCGTCAGCTCCACATGGGCGGTCTGGTCGTTGCCCACGGGAACAAACTGCGGCTGGTAGATCAGAATGTCGGAGGCCATCAGCAGCGGATAGCCCAGGAACCCGTAGGTCGACAGATCCTTGTTCGGCCAGGTTCTCCTGCTGCTCCTTGTAGCTGGGCACGCGCTCCAGCCAGCCGAGCGGCGTAATCATGCCCAGCAGCAGGTTGCAGCTCGGCGTGCTGAAGCACTCTGCTCTGCAGAAAGAGCACGCTCCTGGCGGGATCGAGGCCGGCGGCCAGGTAATCCAGCAGCACGTCCATGGTGTTGGGCGCAATCTGCGAGGGGTCGGCGTAGTCGGTGGTCAGCGCGTGCCAGTCGGCGATAAAGAAGTAGCACTCGTACTGGTCCTGCAGCTTGACCCAGTTGGCCAGGGCGCCCATGTAGTTGCCCAGGTGGAGCTTGCCGGTGGGGCGCATGCCGCTGAGGACGCGCGGACGGGAAGATGAGATGGCGGGTTCGGGCATTTTGTTTTTCGATTCCGGTGTGGCGCCAAGAGAATGCAGCCGTCTTTCAGAAAATGCTGAAGTGGCTCATTCCATTGTAGGGGAGCAGGGCGGCGCAGACCCTATATGTGTCCAGAGCGGCATAAACCAGCGCCAGCGCCGGCCCCAGCAGCGCCAGCAGCACATAGCGGCCCACAAAGATCATCAGCAGGTAGCTGCCCCAGATGGGAATCCGGTCGTAGACCTGCACGGCGTTGTAGGGCAGCATGTTGCGCAGCACGCGGCTGCCGTCGAGAGGCGGAATGGGGAGCAGGTTGAAGAAGCAGAGCGAGAGGTTGATCATAGATGGCCAGGGTGCAGAGCAGAACCAGCGCCTGCAGGCCGGAAGGCACGCCCTGGGCTATACCGCCCGCAAAAGTGGAGAGGACAAGCAGGCGCCCATCGGGAACCGCGACGGCGATGATAGCCAGAACGAGAAAGGCGGCCAGCACCAGCAGCAGGTTTGAAACCGGGCCGGCCAGCGTGGTGAGGTTGTCGTCGCGAACGATCTTGCGGAAGTTGCGGGTGATGACCGGGGTGGGTTTGGCCCAGCCCACCAGCATGCCGCTGAAGAAGTTAAGCCCGATGAAGGGGCCGAAGATCATCAGCGCGGGAAAGAGCAGGGTGCCGACGGGGTCCACGTGGACCATGGGGTTGAGCGAGACGCGTCCCATCATGCGGGCGGTCTGGTCGCCCAGCCGGGAGGCCGTCCAGGCGTGGGCGCACTCATGCACGCTGAGCGAAAAAAGCAGCAGGACAAACTCGAAGACGGCAATGATGAAGGCGCTGGATCGCAAACGAACTCTCCACGGGCTGGAAGATTCAGGTTAGCATGGAGGGACGTGGAGATTCGAAAAGGGGCTGAAACAATGCGCGGGCCGGTGCAGTCTAAGGGGTTATTCGGCCCAACGTTCTGTGCGAAAGGGGAAGGGTATGCGGAGATGGATGGCGGGAATTTGCCTGTGCCTTGCGGTAACGGCGGTATCGGCCCAGGACGATGAGGCGGCCAGGGCGAACGCGCTTTACCAGGCAGGCAAGCGGCCTGAGGCTTTGCCGCTCTATGAGGATTTGACCAGGGCGCATCCCAACGAGCAACTCTACTTTGAGCGGCTGGCAGACTGCCTGGGCGCCGAAGCCGTCCAGTTGAGTGATCCGGCCGAGATCAAGGCGGTCAGGACGCGGGAGCGGGATGCGGCCAAGCGCGCCGTCGCGCTGGGTGATACGGCCGAATTTGTGCGGCAGATGGCCAATCTCGATCCCGATACGCCGCTCTATGCCGGCATCGTTAGCGCCGGCAAGGCCCTGCTGACCGAGGCCGAGAAAGCCTACACGGCGGGAGACTTTCCTTCGGCCATGGCCAAGTACGAGGCCGCGGCGGCAGCCGATCCGCAGCTATACGAGGCGCCGCTCTTTGCGGGCGACACGGCCTATGTGCAGAAGGATCTGAATACCGCGGCCCAGTGGTTTGCGCGGGCCATTGCCATCGATCCCAACCGCGAGACGGCTTACCGCTACTGGGGTGACGCGATTTACAAGCTGGGCAACGATCCGGCGGCGGCCAAGGAGAAGTTCATTGACGCCATCGTGGCCGAGCCGTACAGCAAATTCGCTTGGCAGGGAATGCAGCAGTGGGCGCAGCTTGAAAAGGCCGAGGTGCAGGCCCCCAAGATCGAGCGTCCGGCGGGGCCAGCCGTGGACCCCAAGAATCCAAAGAACATCACTATCAACATCGACTCCGAAGCCAACAAGGGCAAAGACCCACAGGTAGCCGCAGCATGGCTTGGATACTCCCTGGCTCGCGTCAACTATCGCAACGATGAATTCAAGAAGGATTTTCCCAATGAGAAGGAGTACCGGCATACCCTGAAGGAAGAGGATGACGCTCTGACAAAGGTGGTCACGATCAGCCGGGAACTGAAGATTGACCGGAACAAGCTTGACGAGAGCCTGCGCAACCTTCAGGATCTCAGCGACGCCGGGATGCTGGACTGCTGGATTCTGATCAGCGGGGCCGACGACGGCATCGCGAAGGATTACGATGCCTACCGCAAGGATCATCGCCAGCTATTGCACGATTACCTGGAGAGGTTTGTGGTGCATGGAGGACCGAACTAAGCGCCGTGAGCGGGGCTATGACCGCATGGCCGGCAGCGCGGATTTCCTGCCCGTGGCCACCTCGCCAATCACCTCGGCCACATAGTCGAGCATAGGCTTTGTCAGCCCCGGATAAACGCCCACCCAAAGCACGTTGCGCATCACGTAGTCAGTGTTCTTCAGGTCACCGATCACGCGGAAATCTATCCCCTGGTACGCGGGTTGCCGCGCCAGGTTGCCACCGAAGAGCAGGCGCGTGCCGATCTTGCGCTCCTCCAGCCGCCTCACCAGCTCGTCGCGGGTGAAGGGCGCGTCTTCTCTGACGCCGAAGGGGAAGCCAAACCAGCTGGGATCGGAACCGGGCGTAGCCTCGGGCAGCAGGAGCGTGCCGGCATAGGGCTCGAGAGCGGCGCGCAATATGCGGAAGTTTTCCTTGCGGCGCGCGATGAAGCGCGGCAGTTTCTCCATTTGCGCGGCGCCCAGCGCGGCCTGCATGTCGGTGGCCTTCAGGTTGTAGCCGATGTGCGAATAGGTGTACTTGTGGTCGTAGCCGCGGGGCAGGCCGCCCAATTGCCACTCGAATCGCTTGCCGCAGGTGTTGTCGTTGCCGGGTTCGCACCAGCAGTCGCGGCCCCAGTCGCGGAAGGATTCAATCAGCACCTGCAGCGCCGGCTGGTCGGTGAGCACGGCTCCGCCCTCGCCCATGGTGATGTGGTGCGCGGGATAAAACGACACCGTGGCGATGTCGCCAAAGGTGCCCACATTTTTGCCCTTCAGCGTGGAGCCGAGCGCATCGCAGCAGTCTTCGATCAGCCACAGATCGTGCTTGCGCGCGAAGGCGGCCACGTCCTCCGCGTCGAAGACGTTGCCCAGCGTGTGCGCCAGGATGATGGCGCGCGTTTTGGGGCTGAGCGCCGCTTCCAACTGCGTAACGTCCACTTCATAGGCAGGCAGCGTCACATCCAGAAACACCGGCACCAGGCGGTTCTGGATGATGGGGTTCACCGTGGTGGGAAATCCGGCGGCGACGGTGATGACTTCATCGCCGGGCTTTAACTGGCGGCTGCCCAGTTTCGGCGAGGTTAATGCGGAAACGGCGAGCAGGTTTGCCGAGGAGCCGGAGTTGACCAGCGAGGCGCATCGCACGCCGACAAAACCGGCCAGCTTGCGTTCAAACTCTTTGGCAAAGCGGCCGGTAGTGAACCAGCAATCGAGGGCGGAATCCACTACGGCTTGTATGTCGGATGCGTCAATCACCTTGCCGGAGACGGGCACGGCGCTCTCCCCGGCAACAAAGGCGCACGCGGGAAAGGCTTCGGCGTAGTATTCCGCGGTCAGATCGAGAATGCGCCGGCGCAGTTCCGCCGCTCGTGTGCTCATTCCTGGCGCTCCTTATGGGTGTGGGCAAGCAGGGTTACCTGCATCGCCATGCTGCCTTGCAAATGTCCCGCCTTGCCAGTAGACTACACCCAATGAAAGCTGTCATCCTAGCAGGCGGCTTGGGTACGCGTCTCAATGAAGAAACTATCTTGCGCCCCAAACCCATGGTGGAAATTGGAGGACGGCCTATACTATGGCACATTCTCAAGATATACAGTCAGCATGGCATCAATGACTTTGTCATCTGTCTCGGCTACAAGGGATACATGATCAAGGAGTTTTTTGCCAATTACTTCCTGCACACCGCTGACGTTACATTCCACATGCGGGAAAATCGCATGCAAGTGCACGGACACACGACCGAGCCCTGGCGCGTCACGCTGGTGGATACGGGCGAGACGACCATGACCGGCGGCCGTCTCAAGCGTATCGCTTCCTATCTGGCAGGGGATGATAATTTTTGCATGACCTATGGCGACGGCGTGGCCGACGTGGATATTACGGCGCTGATAGCATTCCATAAACAGCATGGCAAGCTGGCCACGCTAACCGCCGTGCAACCCATCCAGCGATTTGGCGTACTGCAGCGAAAAGGTACCGCCATCACCGCCTTCCGCGAGAAAGCGCAGGCTGACGGCGGCTGGATCAACGGCGGCTTTTTTGTTTTATCTCCTCACGTGCTCGATCGCATCGAGAGCGACGCAACCATCTGGGAACGCGAGCCTATGGAAGGACTCGCCGCGGAAGGCAACCTGCAGGCATTCGAGCATACCGGATTCTGGCAGTCGATGGATACATTGCGCGATAGGCAACTGTTGGAGGCCCTGTGGGCAGACGGCAAGGCGCCCTGGAAGACATGGTGAGAAGCGAGTGGAAGAACCGCCGCGTCTTCCTGACTGGACATACCGGTTTCAAAGGGAGCTGGCTATCGCTGTGGCTCAAGAGTCTGGGCGCCAAAGTACACGGCTATGCGCTTCCGCCGGAGAGCGATCCCAACCTCTTCACCGCTGCGCGCGTTGCGGAATGCGTTGAGCACCAGGTGGGGGACATTCGCCATCTGGCGGAGATGGAGCGTTCCATCGCGGCCTTCAAGCCCGAGGTTGTCTTTCACATGGCGGCTCAACCGTTGGTGCGCCGCTCCTACGTGAATCCCATCGAAACCTATTCGACCAATGTGATGGGGACAGCCCATCTTCTGGATGCTATTCGCCGCGTGCCTTCCGTGCGCGCCGTGGTTGTGGTCACCACGGACAAGTGTTATGAGAACCGCGAATGGCTGTGGGGATATCGCGAAGTGGACCGGCTGGGAGGATTCGATCCCTACAGCAACAGTAAAGCCTGCGCGGAACTGGTGACGGCAGCCTATCGCGATTCCTATTTCCCGCCGGCGCGCTATGCGGAACACAAGGTGGCGCTGGCGTCGGCGCGCGCAGGCAACGTAATCGGCGGCGGAGACTGGTCAGAGGACCGGCTCATCCCGGATCTGATCCGCGGCTGCCTCTCCGGAAAGCCGGTAAAGATTCGCAATCCGCGCGCCATTCGCCCCTGGCAGCACGTGCTGGAGCCGCTGGCCGGATACATTGCCCTGGCCGGGCATCTGCTGCGCGACGGCGCAGGGTTTGCCGGCGCATGGAACTTCGGTCCGGCGGAAGAAGACGCCTGGCCTGTGGGCCGCATCGCCGATGCCATCACGGCCGCGTGGGGCAAAGGCGCCAAGTGGGTTCAGGATACGGTGGAGAACCCTCACGAAGCAGGTTACCTGAAACTGGATGCCAGCAAGGCGCGAGCGCTGCTCGGGTGGCGTCCGGTGCTGCCTATCGATAGTTCACTGCGCTGGCTGGTAGAATGGTTCGTCGCATGGAGGCAGGGCGAGGATATGCAGGCCTTCACGCTGCGCCAGATTGCCGGGTACCAGGGTCTCCTGCTGAAGTAGACAGCCCCCTGTTCATAGAGCGTGTTTCATAAACCCGCTTTGTATCAGGGCACGACTTCAGTCGTGCCGAAAAGGGCCGAAAAAACAAGGGGTTTTAACCCCTGAGGGATCACAACAGGGATGCGGTGGCCATTTATGAAACACGCTCTAGCAGGTCCTTGTAATATGCGGAGCGCGCCGGGCTAACTGCTTCATCAAGCGCGCAGGTTGATCCTGGCCATAAGGGTTCTTCTGATTTATGACAGCCAAAGCAATTGTCACCGGAGGAAACGGCTATATAGGCAGCGCGCTGGTGCGTGAATTGCTGCGCATGGATGTAGAAGTACATGCCATAGTGAATCGGAATTCTGACAAGCTGTCGGTTCTGCTTCCCACGGGCTGCATCCATCCGGTAGGCAATGACTGGGGCGCCATTGACGCGCTGGTGCTGGAGTTACAGCCGCATATCATCTACCACCTTGCCGCCGCTTATTATGAACCACCGACCCTGGAGGAAATGGCGGCGATTTTAAATTGCGAGATTACCCTTGGCGCCACGTTGCTGCATGGAGCAAGCCTTTGCGATCCTCGTCCCGCTTTCGTCAACATAGGCACTTACTGGCAGTTTGGCGATGCTGCCAACGCATATGCGCCCAACACGTTTTATGCAGCCGCCAAAAGGGCCATGCACGATATCCTGATCTACTTCCGCAATCTGCGCGGCATCCCTGCTGTAACTCTGGTGTTATACGACATATTCGGTCCTGATGATCCGCGGCCAAAGCTTTGGACTAAGCTGGCGCAGGCCGGCGCCGGCTCCATCCTCCCCGTCACCGAAGGCCGCCAGTATATTGAACTGGTGCATGTGGACGATGTTATACGGGCCATCCTGCTTGCAGGAGACAGGCTGGCTCATGCGGCATCCATGGAGCCGGTCTATGCCGTTCGTTCCAGCGAACGGATAACTTTGCGAAAACTCCTTGAGGCGGTGCGCGAGCGCGCCGGCCTGGATATTCAGTTTGATTGGGGAGCCATTCCATACTCGGCGAATCAGATATTTAATCCCTGGACAGGCGATTGCCTTCCCGGATGGCAGCCAACTATCCCTCCAGTGGAGGGCATTGCAAAGCTCATCACCGATGCAGCGGCATTGCAACCAGCCGCGCAGAAAATAACCGGTCAGAGTGAAAAACCATGAACACTGAATGGCCAGAAAAAAAGCGCCTCATCTCCTTTGTAGTTCCCGTCTACAACGAGGAGGAGAACTTGTTGCCTTTTTACGAGGCAGTTTCACGGCAGGCTTCTTTGCTGGCGGACCAATATGAATGTGAGTTTGTCTTTACTGACAATCACAGCACTGACCACACCTTCGAACTGCTCGAAGCTCTCGCCGCCAAGGACAGCCGCGTTCGCGTTTTCCGCTTTTCAAAGAACTTCGGCTATCAGCGTTCCATCATGACTGGTTATGCTAAATGCCGCGGGGATGCCGCTATCCAGCTCGACTGCGATTTGCAGGACCCTCCCGAGCTGGTTCCGGCTTTTCTGGCCCAGTGGCGGCAAGGCGCCGATGTGGTCTACGGAGTTCGCGCGCGGCGCGCCGAGGGATGGGTGGGCAATGTTGCCCGGTCCATTTTTTATCGCCTGGCCGACTTTCTCAGCGACGAGAAGCTTCCTGTCGATGCCGGCGACTTTCGCCTGATCAGCAGGCGCATCATCGATCTGCTTTGCAGTTGCGAAGACGCCCAGCCGTATCTGCGCGGCGCCATCGCCACCTTCGGCTTCAAACAGGTGGGCATTGAATATGTACGCGATGCCCGCCGGCGCGGTGAAAGCAAGTTTCCGCTGTCAAAAATGATAGCCCTGGCCGTGGATGGAATCTTGAACCATTCCACCGTTCCTCTGCGCATCTCAACCTATTTCGGCCTGGCTGTCTCCGCGTTGACCTTCTTGATGATGCTCGGGTATATGGTCGCCAAGTTGGTGTTGCACCTGGCCTGGCCCGCCGGGTTTACCACCCTGGCCGCGCTCATTCTGCTCTCCATCAGCATCAACGCCATGCTGCTTGGCATCATCGGCGAATACCTGGGCAGAATGTACCGCCAGATCCGCAAGGAGCCCTTCACCATCATTGAGCAGGCCATAGAAAGGCCGCCGGCGCAGGATGGCCGCACAGCGGGCGAAGATGTGCGCAAATTGTAAACGGGGCTGAAACGAGAGGATTGGATTACTGCTAACTGCTTTAGAAAGTGGTGGCCAGAGACGGGATTGAACCGCCGACGCCGGCCTTTTCAGGGCCGCGCTCTACCACTGAGCTATCTGGCCTCAGTGCAAACTTCGAGTTGCAATTTCACGCGCGGATTCCGGCATCGCCGGACAGAGTGGGCGAGTCCACGAACACTGCGCTCAAAAAACTACTCATGCCAGTATACCAATTCCCAATCTCCACGCCAAACCCGGCTGCCTGGCCGCGCCACCCCTCCCCACGCTTCCCATCCTGCACTACACTGGAAAGCAACTATGCGCTGCCCTGTTCGTTTTCTCGCCTCGCCTCGCCCTCGCCGCAACCGCCGTCCTCCACGCTCAGGCCCCCGCTGGCCGCGCTCCTGAGCCGGAAACCCGCGCCGCTCGCGCCTACCAGGACGCCGTAAAAAGGGACCGCTGGCTCTGCGCGCCTTTCTGGCGGAGTTTCCCAAGGGCGCCGACCTGCACGTCCACCTTTCCGGTGCGGTCTATGCGGAGAGCTTCATCCGCGACGCGGGCGAGGACGGGCTGTGCGTGGACCCGGCAGCGCTCAGCTTCGCCAAGCCGCCCTGCATGGGTAAGCTGGTTCCGGCGGCACAGGTTCCGGCCAACCAGGATCTCTACGACCGCCTGATCAATGCCTTCTCCATGCGCAGCTTTGTGCCCACCCCCGGATTCAGCGGGCACGACCAGTTCTTCGCTACCTTTGACCGCTTTAAAGGGGTGAACAAGCGGCATACGGACGAGTGGGTGGACGAGGTAGCCAGCCGCGCCGCCGCGCAAAATCAGCAATATCTGGAACTGATGCAGACGCCGCCCTTCATGCACGCGGTCCGGATTGCCCACGAGATCATCTTGAAGCCGGAGCCCACCCGGCAGGATTTTGCCCAGATGCGCCAGGCGCTTCTGGACCACGGTCTGCGCGACGAAGTGGCTGCCGACCGCGAGGACGTGCGCACGGCCGAGGCTGAGCGCCGGGAGATTGAGCATTGCGGAAGCCCACAGGCCACGCCCGCCTGCCAGGTGGAGATTCGATATATCTACCAGATTCTGCGTGGCTTTGCGCCGGAGCAGGTCTTCGCGCAGACGCTGCTGGGTTTTGAAACCGTTCAGGACAGCATGGATGCGGAGGGCCGGGGCGGCCACGAGGGCGGCTGGGTGGGCATCAACTTTGTCCAGCCCGAGGATGGCTTTATTTCCATGCGCGACTACCCCTTGCAGATGGAGATGCTGGACTACCTGCACTCCGTTTACCCGCAGGTTCACATCAGCCTGCATGCCGGCGAACTGGCTCCCGGCCTGGTGCCGCCCGAAGGGCTGCGCTTCCACATTCGCCAGGCCGTGGAGCTGGGCCACGCCGAGCGCATCGGCCACGGGGTGGACGTGATGTACGAGGACGACGCCCCGGCGCTGCTGAAAGAACTGGCGCAAAGGCACGTGATGATTGAGGTGAATCTCAGCTCCAACGAAGGCATTCTGGGCATCTCGGGGGCCGAACATCCCTTCGCCAACTACCGCGCCGCCCACGTTCCCATCGCGCTCTCCACGGATGATGAAGGAGTGAGCCGCATCGACATCACCCATGAGTACGTCCGCGCCGTGCTGGACTACCACCTCAGCTACCAGGAGCTGAAGCAACTGGCGCGCACCGGCATGGAACATACCTTCCTGCCCGGCAAAAGCTTATGGGCCGCGCCAGATGAGTTCACCCAGCCCGTCGCCCCCTGCAAGGCCCAGCCCCTGGGCGCGGAAAAGCCCACCGGCGCCTGCCGGAGCTTCCTCGAAGGCAGCGAAAAAGCCTCTGCGCAGTGGGAACTGGAACGCCGCTTCCGGGCCTTCGAGGCCCGATTCTGAGAAGCCGCCTAAAAACACAGGATTACCTGCCCACAGAGTCAAGTCCTGACTTTCTGTAGATTTGGTTCTTCCTGGACTTTCCGGCATCTCAGAATTGAGGTGCATTCATGGCCAACATTTTGCCCGCCGGAACAGCGGCGCCTGATTTCAGCCTTCACGTGACGCCCGACCAAAAGCTCTCCCTGAGCGAGTTGCGCGGAAATCCCGTCGTTTTGGCGTTTTACCCCGCTGACTGGAGCCCGGTATGCGGCGACCAGATGGCTCTTTACAACGAGATTCTTCCCGAGTTTCAGAAGTTTGGAGCGGAAGTGGTAGGGGTGTCCGTCGATGGCGTTTGGTGTCACGAAGCTTTCGCCAAGGATCGGCACCTGCACTTCCCGCTGGTCGCAGACTTCGAGCCGAAGGGCGAGGTTGCCCGTTCTTACGGGGCCTATCGCGCCGAAGATGGTGTCTGCGAGAGAGCGCTCTTTGTCATTGATCGGAACGGGGTTATCGCCTGGAGCTACTTGTCGCCGGTTGCAATCAATCCCGGAGCCGACGGTATCCTGCAAGCTCTTGAAAATCTGCCGAAGTAGGAGACGCCAATGAGCATGCTGTCGATTGCGGTCAGCGCGGAAGACCACACACAGGGAGATCTTGCCGCGGAAATCAGTTTGGTCGAATATGGGGACTATCAGTGCCCGTACTGCGGACAGGCCTATCCGATCGTCAAGAAACTGCAGAAACACTTCGGAAAACGCCTCTCATTTGTCTTCCGAAACTTCCCCCTGAGCCAGATGCATCCCTGGGCAGAGACAGCCGCGGAAGTGGCTGAATTTGCCGGAGCTCATAGCAAATTCTGGGAGATGCACGATCTGCTCTATGAGTATCAGGAGAGTTTGAGCAGCGCCCTCTTCGTGCAAATGGCCGAAGCTCTCGACCTGTCTTCTTCGCAGTTGCAAACTGCCGTTGCTGAACAGACTTACCGCGCCCGCGTGCGGGCCGACTTTGCGGGAGGTGTCCGCAGCGGCGTAAACGGAACTCCAACGTTCTTCATCAATGGCCGGCGTCACGACGGGCCATTCGATTTCAATTCCTTAAGCAACGCCATTGAGCATCTATCGAGACTACACACATCTCAAGGCAGGTAAACAATACCAGGCAGCGATCACGTCCTGGCGCCGAAAACGCGAGATCAGGTAGAAGATAGCCGGCAAATGGAGAGCCGAAATCGGTCGAGCGCTCCGGGAGCAGGAGGGTGGAATGCAGATTCTCATTTTGGCCGCGGGGATTGTTTGTCTGTTTGCCGTGCTGCTCGATGCCTTTCAGACCATCATTCTGCCGCGCCGCGCCACCGGCCGCTTTCGCCTGACGCGCATTTTCTACGTCGTTACGTGGAGACCCTGGGTGTTCTTCGCCAGGCGAATTCGCCATCTGCGCAGACGGGAATCCGCCTTCAGCTACTACGGACCTATGTCGCTGATTTTTCTCCTGATGGTGTGGGCGGGCGGGATGGTAGTGGGGTTTGCGCTCATTTTTTATGCCCTGGGCAGTCCCTTCAACGACATCACGCAGGGGACGGGCTTTCCATCCGATCTCTACGTGAGCGGAACCACCATCTTTACGCTGGGGCTGGGCGACGTGACGCCGCACATCGGCTGGGCGCGCGGGCTCATCATTCTGGAAGCGGGCACGGGGCTGGGCTTTCTGGCTGTCGTGATGGGATATTTTCCGGTCCTCTACAGCGCGTTTTCGCGCCGCGAAGTTAGCATCTCTCTTCTGGACGCGCGGGCCGGATCTCCGCCGACGGCCGCGGAACTGATGCGCCGCCATTCCTATCAGGGCGGGGAAAACGCGCTCTCGCTGCTGCTGGTGGAGTGGGAACGCTGGTCGGCGGAACTGCTGGAGAGCCATATCTCTTACCCGTTGCTCTGCTATTTTCGTTCGCAGCACACCAACCAGAGCTGGATCAGTGCTCTGACAGCCGTGCTGGACACTTCGGCGCTGCTGATTGCCGGGGTACGGGGACACGAGGCGCGCCAGGCACAGTTGACCTTTGCCATGGCGCGCCACGCCATGGTTGACCTGTCGCAGATTTTCTCGCTTACCCCGGTCAACGATGCTCCCGACCGGCTTCCCCCTGAGCGTTATGAACAGCTTTACAATCTGCTCTGCCAGAACGGCGTAAGCGTCTGCCGAGACGGCCGCTCCATCGAGAGGCTTCGCGATATGCGCAGCGCTTTACGAGGGTTACGCCCAGGCGCTGAGCGATTATCTTCGCATGCCGCTGCCGCCGTGGATCGCCGAGCAACCGCACACGGACAACTGGCTCACAGTGGCCAAACTGCGCGCCCAGACCGAGGCGGCCAACCCGCTATCGGAGAAGGCAAAACCCGCCGATGTTGCTTCGCAGACCATCGCCACCCTGATGGACGATCATCACGAATTCTGAGACATAAGGTTACGGCGCATTGGAGCCCTAAGAGCGGCCGGTAGGAGCGCTTTCAGGGGGATTTTTCACCTGTACGGCTGCTCTTTTGAAATCCGACTAAACTGGTCGTATATTAAATAAGGACTAAATCTGTCGGATATTGCAGCCGGGTCTTTGTCTTCCCGGCTGTTCTGCGCCACCGGCCGCACGGAAAAAATCCATTTCGGTCTTCCGATCTCCAGGGGTTCCTGTTGAAGAGCTTATGCCGCGCCTTTTCATAGCTTGTTGATGGATGGGTGATTGATGCCGGGGTTATAAAACTGCCCTTCCGTGACCTGGGGCCGATTCCGTCCTACACTAGCCGCATGGACAACGAGCGCATCCGCGCCATCTGCCTGGGGCTGCCGCACGCGGCGGAGACGGTGAACTGGGGCCATCACCTGGTCTACTGGGTGGGCGACCGCGAGATCGGCGGCAAGATGTTTGCCATGACCGACCTGGACGGCACGGGAATCGGCGTGCTGTGGTTCCACTGCGGGGCGGAGCGTTTTCACGAGCTGCTGGAGCGCGAGGGGGGTTTGCCCGCGCCCCACCTGGCCAGGGCCTTCTGGGTGGCCCTGGAGCGCTGGGATACGCTGCGGCCGCGGGAAATGGAAGAGGAGTTGCGCCGGGCGCACGCGCTGATCTACGAAAAGCTGCCCAAGCGCACCAAAGCCGTGCTGGCCCTGCCGGAGAAGGAGCGGGCGAAACTTATCCGCGAGCGCAAAAAGCTGTTGGCGGAGCGGGCGAAAGCCAAGCGGGGGTGAGCGGCGGGAACCGGTTGATCCCCGCCTTCGTATCATTGGATTGACTGAACTAGGCGCAGGCCTGGGTGCGATGAGGCGCTGAAGCCATGCTGAAATTCCTCTTGTGGTGCATTCTTCTGGTGCTGTGCTGGCCGCTGGCGCTGGCAGCCCTGGTGCTTTACCCGCTGGTGTGGCTGCTGCTGTTGCCGTTTCGCGTGATCGGGATCGCGGTGGGCGGCGTGCTGGAGCTGGTGAGCGCAATCATCTTCCTTCCCGTGCGGGTACTCCGCGCCATTTGATTCGTTGCGTCTCCAGCGTGGCGTAGAACAAACCTGAAGGGAAATCTCTGGAAATTGCCCGCAGCGCCGATAACCTCCCTGAGGCGCCTCTGATGATCCCCTCTCTCGCATTTTCTTTCGCTGCCGGGCTGGTCCTTCTGGCCGCTCAGGCGAGCAGCGCGGCTAACCACTTTCCGGCCATGCCCAATGCCCCTATCATCGTCCGCATTCTCGGCGGCAAGGACGGCCATCCGATCGTTCATGCCCATCTGATCCTGGTGGCGGGCTATGACCAGAGGGATATTCAGCATGGGCTTTGGCAGGAGGAGGGGCTAACCGACGAGCAGGGCAAGGCGCGTCTATCCAGCACGTTGGCGAGTCTTCCATTTCTTCAGGTCTGGGTGGCGAAGAAGCATCTCTGCCTGGCCAACCCCCGGACGGCGCGCTTCAGCGTGGAGCGGATACGCCGCGACGGGCTGAGCACGCCCAATCGCTGCGGCACGGCGACGGTGGAGGACGTTCCCGGAGTTCTAACGGTCTTTGTAAAGGCCAGGCGCGCTGCCCGGCCGCCTGCATCGCCCACCGCGGCTGCCGCAGATTCTGGCGCCGCGCCTGCGCCCGACCCTGCGCCGGAGTCCGCGCCGCCGGCTCAAAAAGGGCCGGCCCGTTTGCGCTGTCTTACGGTCTTTTGCCTGCGCTTGCCGCCCTCCGGCTCCTTGCGGTAGCGTGAGCCGTAGGGCTGAGGCTTTAGCCGCTGGAACACGTCCAACGTGCAGGGGAGAAGATCGATGCGCAGAGTTTTGCCGGTGGCGCTGGCAGTACTGATGCTGGCCTGGCCGCTCTCCACCCAGACGCAGGCCGCGGACGATGCCGGCCAAAAGAATGCCAAACAGGCGCGCGCCGCGCTGGACGCCATGGTGCAGGCCCTGGGCGGGCAGGCCTGGCTGACCATGAAGAACCAGATGCGGCAGGGGCAACTGGCCGCTTTCTTTCACGGCAAGCCCTCGGGCGGCACCACCGAGTACTGGGAGTACCACGCCTGGCCGGACCAGGACCGCATCGAATTCACCAAGCACCGCGACGTGGTGCAGTTTTACCTGGGGCGCGCGGGCTGGGAGGTGACCTTCGAGGGCAAGAAGGCGCTGCCCCAGGAGCAGGTGGACGACTTCCTGCGCCGCCGCGACCACTCCATCGAGACCGCCGTCAAGAGTCTGGCTCAACGATCCCCGCACCATTCTGGTCTACGAGGGCCAGCGCCTGGCCGAGCGCCACCTGGCCGATCAGGTGACCCTGATCTCGGCCGCAGAACGAGGCCATCACCATCCTGATGGACGCGCAGACCCACCTGCCGCTGCGCCGCACCTTCGAGTGGCGCGATCCGGTCTACAAGGACAAGAATACCGACGCCGAGGAGTACGACGACTACCACACCATCGACGGCTTCCCCACCCCGTTCACCATCACCCGCTTCAAGAACGACGACATGATCCGGCAGTACTTCCTGGTCCACGCGGCATACAACCAGCCCCTGCCGGCCGATTTCTGGAGCGTGGACGCCGCCGAGCAGCGCATCAAGAGGTAGAGGCGTACGCGCAGAAGCGGGCATGAACAAGAATCCTGAGGCACGGCCTTGTTTATAATCCAGAGAACGCCTAGCGGCCGCCAACAACCGCTTTCCGGAGCCAGAGAATGACCTTCAACATCCAGGAGATCATGGATTTCCTGCCCCACCGCTACCCGTTTCTGCTGATCGACAGAGTCGTCGAGTTCGAGCCCGCCAAGCGGCTGGTGGCGATCAAGAACGTGACCATCAACGAGCCCTTTTTCCAGGGCCACTTTCCCGGCTATCCCATCATGCCCGGCGTGCTGGTGGTGGAGGCGATGGCCCAGGCCGGCGGCATCATCATGATGGCCGAGATCCCCGACCGGCAGAAGAAGCTGGTGGTCTTTACCGGGCATCGAGCGGGCCAAGTTCCGCCGCCCGGTGACGCCGGGCGACCAGTTGCGCATCGAGGTGGACGTGCTGTCCTTCCGGACCCGCGCCGGGCGCATCGAGGGCAAGGCCTAGGTGGACGGCAAGCTGGCCTGCGAGGCCACGCTGACCTGCCAGGTGGTGCCGCGCGTGCGCGAACGGCATCGCGGCCGCGGCCGAGCCCGGAGGCGGAGACGCGGCGCAGCGCCTGGCAGCGGGGACGGCGGAGTGAGCATTCATCCCAGCGCCATCGTTGCGCCCGGAGCCCGCGGTTCCGGCCTCCTGCACCGTCGGCCCCTTTTGCACCATCGGTCCCGAGGTGGTGCTGGGCGAGGATTGCACCCTCATCTCCCACGTGGTGCTCGACGGGCGCACCCGCATCGGCGCGCGCAACACCTTTTATCCCTTCTGCTCCGATCGGCGTGGCGCCGCAGGACCTGAAGTACGGCGGCGAGCCGACCGAGACCGAGATCGGCGACGACAACACCATCCGCGAGTGCGTCACCATCAGCCGCGGCACGGTGGGCGGCGGCGGCATAACGCGCATCGGCTCCAACTGCCTGCTCATGACCTGCGTCGCACATCGGCCACGACAGCCAGGTGGGCAGCCACTGCATCCTGGCCAACGCCGCCACCCTGGCCGGCCACGTCATCATCGAGGACTACGCCACCGCTGGGCGCCTTCTGCCCCGTCCACCAGCATTGCATCGTGGGCCAGTACGCCTTCATCGGCGGCGGCACCATCGTCACCCAGGACGTGCTGCCCTTTTCGCTGACCTCCGTCGCAGCGCGAGAACAAGGCCTTCGGCATCAACAAGATCGGCCTGGAGCGGCGCGGCTTCTCGCCGCAGCGGCTGCAGCGCGCTGCAGAAGGCCTTCCGCCTGCTGCTGGCCGCCAAGCTGAACACCACGCAGGCGCTCGAAAAGATGCGCGCAGCTGGAAGGCGAAGACGTGGCGCTGCTGGTCGGCTTCATCGAGCGCAGCGAGCGCGGGGTGATCAAGTAGCCATGAAGCTCGGCCTCATCGCCGGCAACGGCCGCTTTCCCTTTCTGCTGCTGGACGCGGCGCGGGCGCAGGGCCTGGCCGTGGTGGTCGCGGCCATCCGCGAGGAGACCGACCCGGAGATCGACCGGCGCGCCGCCGCGGACAACGGCATCACCGTCCATTGGCTCTCGCTGGGCGAGCTGTCGCGGCTGATCGAGATCTTCCACAAGGAAGGCGTCGCAAAAGGCCGTGATGGCCGGCCAGGTGAAGCACAAGCAGATTTTTTCCAGCATCCGGCCCGACTGGCGGCTGGCCAAGCTGCTGCTGAACCTGCGCACCCGCTCCACCGACATGCTGCTGGGCGCGGTGGCCAAGGTGCTGGGCGACGAGGGCATCGAGCTGATCAGCTCCACCGCGTTCCTGGAGCCGCTGCTGGCCCAGGAGGGCGTGCTCACCGCGCGCGCCCCGGACGAGGAGGAGCGCAAGAACATCGAGTACGGCCTGGGCGTGGCCCGCGCCCTGGCCGGCTTCGACATTGGCCAGACCGTGGTGGTGGCCGCGCAGGCCTGCGTGGCCGTCGAGGCCATGGAAGGCACGGACGCGGCCATCGAGCGCGCCGGCGCGCTGATGCGCTCGCTGGCACGACGCCTCCACCCTCACCCCACGACGTGACCTGTCGCTGGGGACCCCGATACTGGAACGCCGCCTGACCGTCGTCAAGGTGGCCAAGCCCAACAGGACATGCGCTTCGACGTGCCCGTCATCGGCATGGCGACGGTGGAGACCATGATCCGCGCCGGCGCCAGTTGCCTCTCCGTCGAGGCCGGCCGCACGCTGCTGTTCGACCGCGACGCGTCTGCTTGGAACGCGCCGCCGCAGGCAGGAATTGCCATTGTGGCCACTCCGCGCGGATACTGAGTTGCAGGGCCGTTTTCCCTGAGTCCCTGTTCATCCCTCATTCCCTCGTTCCACTGCACTCTGGAGGTCCCCTCGTGAGAAAACTGCTTTCTCTTCGTCCTTGCCGCTGTGCTTGTGCGGCGGTGTGCGTTTACGTCACCGTCCATGCCGCCGATCAAGCCCATGCCCGCCGTCGGGCAGGTTGCGCCCACCTTCACCCTTCCCTCGCAGGATGGCTCCCAGATCTCGCTGGCGAGCTTCCGCGGCAAGTGGGTGGTGCTCTACTTCTATCCCAAGGACATGACCACGGGCTGCACCATCGAGGCCCACAACTTCCAGCGCGACCTGGCCCAGTTCGACGCCCGGAACGCGGTCATCCTGGGCGTGAGCGTGGACACTCCCGACAGCCACAAGCAGTTCTGCACCAAGGAAGGGCTGACCTTCCGCCTGCTGGCCGACCCCGATCACAAGGTGGTGGAGGCCTACGGCTCGCTGGGCCACTTTGGCGCCTTCGACCATCGCCAACCGCAACACCTTCCTCATCGATCCCCAGGGCATGATTGTCAGGGTGTGGACCAAGGTGAACCCCCAGGTTCACTCCGCTGAAGTGCTGGCCGCCCTTCCTCAGGACTCCGCCAAGCCTCCGGCCGTGCAATAAGGCCTAAACGCCTGAGTACAGACGCAAAAAAGCCCGCCGAGGCGGGCTTTTTTGCTTGCCTTTTGCCTGTGCCGTTACTTCCTGCCAGCCTTTCTTCTTCGCAGCCTGTCTTCTTGGCTTCTTGCCTTCTTGGCAGGGGCCTTCTTTCGCTGCTTTCTTGGCGGCGGCTTCTTGCCTTTTTTCACGGATTTACTGGCTGCGCTTGCTGGCCGCGGCCTTCTTGGCGTGCTTTCTTGCGCCTTCTTGGCGCCGGCGCTTTCTCTTCTTGGCGGGGGCTTTCTTGGCGGCCTTCCTGGCCTTCCCCTTCTTGGCTGCTTTCTTGGCCGGAGCCTTCTTGGCAGCCTTCTTCGGCAGCCTTCTTGGCGGAAGATTTCTTTTTCGCGGCCTTCTTCCCGGCCGGCTTTGCTGCGGGTTGTGCCACAACCACCACCACATCCTCTTCAACCACTCCCTCATCGTCATCCGAGGAGGTGAGCACGCTGGAGGTTTCGACTTCTTCGTCTTCTTCTTCAAAGTCTTCGTCGTGATCGCGGTCGAGCTCTCCCGGCTCCCCATTGGGGTTGCCGTCATTCATCGCAGTACATCCTGAACACTTCTTCCATCCCATTGCCTCCAGCGGCTCGCCGCTGCCTAAATTTTGGTTTGCCCTCTTCGCGCAGCGGATGCATGTGCTCCGCGTCGCGGAAACCATTGTAGCAATAGCTTGCACACAAACGCCATCAAAACACAAGTGCGTAATGAGCTACCTGCATTATTTTTGTTGTGGAAGCGAAGTTTTGGCATGTTTGGCGGGCTTGCGCGGATGGGATTTCTTCGCGCCCGGCGCCCCGGTCTTCTTCGCGCCGCTCGCGGTAGCGGGCTTGTGCGCGGGTCGGTTCTTCGCCCCTGTTGCCCTGTTCCTCTTTGGGACGCAGGCGCCCCTGGCCTGGGGGTAAAACCCTTTGCCGGGGCTGTTTCATGCGCCTTTGCCCCACTCGCCGCCGGAGGCTCCGCGGCGATGACTGCCGCCTGTGCGCGCGTTCATGGACGGGCTCGGCCACGTGCAGGCGGCGGCCCGGCTCCACCCGGATGCCGGTGATCCTGTTCCAGCGCCGCAACTGGTTGAGCGAGACGCCGAAACGGTCGGCGATGGTGACCAGCGTATCGCCCCTGCGCACCGTGTACAGCAGCATGCGCGCCGAGCGGCGCGGGGGCCGGGGCAACCGGAACCACCAGCGCCTCGATACCCTCGAGGCTGGCGCTGGCGCGCAGATGATTGGCCGCAGCCAGCTCCGCCTCCGTCAACGCGATACTCCCGCGCCACCGAGGCCAGCGTGTCCCCGGCCGCAACGCGGTGGTAGCGCCATGAGTTGCGCTTGGACTCGGGAATCGGCGCTGAATGCGCTGGGCGAACAGCGTCGGCCGTGCCGGCGGGCAGATGCAGGTCGAAGGGGGCGTCCGGCGGCGTGATCAGCCGCAGCAGGCTGGGGTTCAGCGCCATCAACTCATCCACCGGCGCGCCCACCAGGTCCGATACCAGCCGCAGGTCCAGCGGAATAGTTGATGGTCACCGTATCGGTGAGCACCGGCGGATCGAGCGTGAGGTCGTCGAAGCCATACTGCTTGGGATGGTTGGCGATGATGATGGCCGCCAGAATCTCCGGCACGTAGTTCCTGGTCTCGCGGGCAGATTGTTGCGCTTGTAGAGCTCCCAGAAATCGGCGTAGCCGGTCTTCTCCACCGCGCGCTGCACATTGCCCGCGCCCCAGTCGTAGCCGGCCATGGCCAGGTACCAGTCGCCCAGCTGGTCGTAGATGAACTTCATGTAGCGGGCGTAGGCGCGGGTGGACTTCTCCGGATCGAAGCGCTCGTCCACATAGGCGTTGCGCGCCAGGCCGTAGTTGCCGTGGGGCATGAACTGCCACATGCCGCCGGCGCGGGAGCGGCGATTGACGGCCCGCGGCTGAAAGCCCGACTCGGCCACCGCCAGGTAGATCAGGTCCTGCGGCACGCCCTCTTCGGCCATCACCCGCTGGATCATCGCCTTGTAGCGGCCGGCGCGCTGGAAGGAGTGCAGCAGCGTGTTGTGGCCGCGCTGCGTGTTGGCAAAAAAATTGATGTAGCTGGCCACATAGTCGTTCACCACCAGCGGCAGGTCGGACTTGGTCGTGGCCAGGTCGGCCCTGGCCTTGGCCACCATGTTGGGGTCCACCTCGAAGGTCACGTCGCTGGCCACATCGGCCGGCGTGGGCTCTTCCTTGGGCACAAAGCCGTTGCCCTGCTTCAGCGCCTCCATCTCCAGCGCGTTCACCTGCGTCCACAATGCGGTCGAACTCGTCCTGCAACTGCGCATTGCTCTTGATGTCGATGCCGCTCGGTCAGCATCAGGTCCACGGCGCGATCGAACTCCGCCTTGGCCTCGGGCAATTTCCCCCTGCGATAGTCGGCCTCGCCCTGGCGCGTATGCGTCCTCCACCTGCTGGATGATCAGGTTCACGCGCTGCTGCTCCAGGGTCGGCGGCGGAGGCAGCGCGGGACGCTGCGGCTGGCGCGGCCGGAGGCGGCGCTGGCAGGGCAGGCGCGGTGGCCTGCGGCGGCTTTCCCGCGGGCAGCGTCTGCAGGCTGAGCGGGGTCGCAGCCGGCCAGGATGAGCGACCAGCAGGGCAGAACCCGAGTCAAACGATAGCGATTGCAACTATTGCGCATGAGAGAACTGCGGCCGCCCCGGCCTCGATGCAGGCCGCGGAAGACACTATGCCGATGATAAGCTATGGCCTGGAGGTAACGCGCGCAGGACAGTATTCGAGCGGAACCAGAGTAAACGCGCCCTTGCTGAGAGTTTTCCAGAGTGGCTTTTCTTAAGGAAAAAGCCACTTGGCGGGCTGGCTTTTGGGGTACATCTACTCTGCTTCCGTTGTTGCCCTCTTTCGCAAGGCCCCGCATGGACGCCCGCTTCCTCCGCAACTTCGCCATCATCGCCCACATCGACCACGGCAAGTCGACGTTGAGCGACCGTCTGCTGGAACTGACCGGCTCAGTGACCGGGCGGGAGATGCAGGCCCAGATCCTGGACGACATGGACCTGGAGCGCGAGCGGGGCATCACCATCAAGGCCCACGCCGTGCGCATGATGTACAAGGCCCAGGACGGCAACACCTACCAGCTCAACCTGATCGACACCCCCGGCCACGTGGACTTCAGCTACGAGGTTTCGCGCTCGCTGGCCTCCTGCGAAGGCGCGCTGCTGGTGGTGGACGCCAGCCAGGGCGTGGAGGCGCAGACGCTGGCCAACGCCTATCTGGCCATCAACCACGGCCTGGAAATCATTCCCGTCATCAACAAAATCGACCTGCCCTCGGCCGACATCGTCGCGCACCCAGGAGGCCATCGAAAAGGCCGTTGGCCTGGACGCCACCGACGCCATCCCGGTGAGCGCCAAGACCGGCCAGGGCGTGGCCGAAGTGCTGGAGGCCATCGTGCACCGCCTGCCTCCGCCCACCGGCGATCCCGATGCGCCGCTGCAGGCGCTGATCTTCGACTCCTGGTTCGATGCCTATCGCGGCGTCATCGTGCTGGTGCGCGTGATGCAGGGCACCATGCGCAAGGGCCAGCGCATCCGCCTCATGTCGAACGGGAAGTCCTTCGAAGTCGAGTCGATGGGCGTGCTGATGCCCAAGCCGGTCGAGATCGGCGAGCTCTCCGCCGGCGAGGTGGGCTTTTTCGCGGCCACCATCAAGAACGTCGGCGACACCAGGATCGGCGACACCGTCACCGACGACGCCCGGCCCGCGGCCGCCCAGTTGCCCGGCTTTGAAGACATCAAGCCCATGGTCTTCGCCGGCCTCTACACCGTGGACTCGCACGAACACACGCTGCTGCGCGACGCCCTGGAGAAGCTGCGCCTCAACGACTCCTCCTTCTTCTTCGAGCCGGAGAGCTCCGTCGCGCTGGGCTTCGGCTTCCGCTGCGGCTTTCTCGGCCTGCTGCACATGGAGATCATCCAGGAGCGGCTGGAGCGCGAGTACGAGCTGGACCTGATCACCACCGCCCCCGGCGTGCGCTACCACATCACGCTCACCGACGGCAGCGTGGTCGAGGTGGACAATCCCTCGCGCTGGCCCGATCCCAGCAGCATCGAGGCGATTCGCGAGCCGGTGATCACCGCCAAGATCCTCACCAACGAGGAATACGTGGGCGGCATCTTCAAGCTGGTGGAGGAAAAGCGCGGCAGGCAGGTGAACTTCGAATACGTGACGCCCACCCGCGTCATGCTCACCTACGAGCTGCCGCTGAACGAGATCGTGCTCGACTTCTACGACCGCCTCAAGTCCATCTCCCGCGGCTACGCCTCGCTGGATTATCAACTTGCCGGCGAATGGGAGTCGCCCATGGTCAAGCTGGACATCCTGGTCTCGGGCGAGCCGGTGGATGCGCTTTCCATCATCGTCCACCGCGACTTCGCCTACGAGCGCGGCAGGGCGCTGGTCTCAAAGATGCGCGAGCTGATTCCCCGCCAGCAATTCGAGGTGGCCATCCAGGCGGCCATCGGCGCCAAGATCATCTCCCGCGAGACGGTCAGCCCGCTGCGCAAAAACGTGCTGGCCAAGTGCTACGGCGGCGACATCACCCGCAAGCGCAAGCTGCTGGAAAAACAGAAAGAAGGCAAGAAACGCATGAAGCGGATCGGCAAAGTCGATATTCCGCAGGAGGCTTTCCTGGCCGTATTGCGGGTAGGCGAAGACCAGCAGAAGTAGCTACCCTACAGTGAATCAATAGATACTTTATTCACATAGCGTTCATAAAAGGCTGTGGAAACCCTACTAAACCTATGTCTACAATTGCTCAACTATAAATTTTTCTTGTGAACAAAACGATTTACACGCTTCTCGTTGATAAATAAGGAGTTGCATTTACTAACAGAAATCGGCCGAATTTGGCAAGTGGAGAAATAATGCGTTGTTCGGGGTATTGGTGAAAGCTTTCCACATTTTTTTCCACAAAAAACCGCCGTCAGCGTGGATTTTTCCCCGGGTTGGCAAGGAACCTGCTTTTGCTTCTGGAACCCTGGCCAATACAAAAACCAAGGCCCCGCTCGGCGGGGCCTTGGTGAGCATTCGAACCGGGATTAGTGCGCGGCGGGCTTCGTGGACTGAGGGGCCGGTGTGGGCGCCGCGGAGGCCGGTTGCGCCGGCGGAGGAGGCACACCCGACTTCAGGTTGTAGGCGTCGATGACGGCCTTGGTGATGTTGGTCGAATCCGTGGCGTAGAGTACGGGACTCTGCTGCTGGGCTATGTCCAGAACCAGCGTGTACCCCTGCTGCTGTGCGTAGTTGGACATCACGTCATAGACCTTGGAGGCCAGGCCGTTGTAGATATCCGACATCTCCGTCTGGAAGTCGTTGCGGGCATCCTCGGCGTCGCGATCCAGCTTCTTCTTCTTCTCGTCGATGATCTTGGCGCGGTTGGCGCGTTCGGTGTCGCTGAGTTTATCGCCCTGCGTCTGCAACTGCTTGGTCAGGGTATCGATCTCGTCGCTGAGGGCTTTGAGTTGCTCTTCCCTGGGCGCGTACTTCTTCTCCAGGTCGGCGAAGTTGCGCTGGCCCTCGTTGGTTTGGCCCACGGCCACCTGGAAGGCGATGACGGCGATCTTGGCGGGCCCGGCAGAGGCGGCGGGAGCGGGCGATGTTTGGGCGGCTGCGCTCAGGACAATGCCCGAGGCCAGCGTAAGGGCTAGTGCAAGCAAACGCTTCATGGGACTGAAAACTCCTTAGGAATTCTGCCCTTGCTGGAGCAGAAACAGAAACGGACGCGGACGGAAACGTCAGCGGAAACTAGAGTGGATTATATGAGGACCGGAACAGGAGCGTCAAACCAGGGGCCCCGGCGAGGGATTTTTGTTGCTGGGATGTAAATAGAGGTTCCCGGGCGACGGGATTTGTGCTTCGCATGCGATCGCAGAGACACACAGGCCCCCCCTGCGCGGGGCCTGTGTGCGTTGCAGCCCGGCTTTAGTGCGTAGCGGGAGGCTTGGCGGCCGGCTTGGGCGCCGCAGCCGGCGGCGGCGGCGGAGCGGGAACGCCGGACTTCAGGTTGTAGGCATCGATGACGGCCTTGGTGATGTCGGTATTCTGGCTCGAATAAAGCACCACAGGAGGCTGTTGCTGGCTCGCGGTTTCGTCCAGGACAAGGGTGAAGCCCTGCTGCTGCGCGTAGCTTGACAGAACGTCATAGACCTTGCCGGCCACGCTATTGAAGACCTCCTGCATCTCCCCCGTGAGGTCGTTCTGCGCGTCCTCGGCAAAACGTTGCGCCTGCTTTTTCTTGTCTTCGATGGTCTTGGCGCGGTGGGCGCGCTCGGTTTCAGTGAGCTTGTCGCCCTCTGCCTTGAGCTGCTTCTCCAGGCTATCGATCTCATCTGCCAGGGTTTTGAGCTGCTGGCGCTTGGGTTCGAATTTCTTTTGCAGGTCGCCAATGTTGCGTTGAAATTCGTTGGTTTGACCTACGGCCGCCTGAAAGGCGATGACGGCAACCTTGGCAGGGGCGACAGAGGCCGCGGGTGCGGGCGACGATTGTGCGGCGGCGCCCAGGACAAAACCCGAGGCCAGAGTAATGATGATGGCAAGCGTGCGCTTCATGTGAGCGAAAACTCCTTTGGAATTCCTGTGCGGCCGTCCGCGTTTCAGCGCGATACCGTGCCTGTGCCTCCTGAGAAACCTTACCGTCCGTTTTGAGGGGCATGCACCAGGTGGAGCAGAGGCCGCAAAAGTGGAGAGCGGAGACGTCAGCAGGAACTGCATGGATTATAGGTGGGCCGGGTAGGAGCGTCAAACCGGAAAGCGTGAAATTCATCATCATTGGCCGCGAACTCCGGAATGTGAAAGGCAGCAATAATCAGACAAATCCAGAATCCCTGCCGTCCCAGGTAATCCACGTCCCACGCATTCTCCACGGAGGGCCGGAAGATGCTCTTCGGCACGCCGTCGGAACGCTTGCTCCCGCCGGACAATTCAAGTGTTTGCACGGCAGCCAGATTGGCTCAGAGCAGGTCCTGCGTCAAGTGGCGTAGTAGTTATGTATGAAACTACCAATACTGTATCGCGAGTGATGGCGCGCAGACCAAAGGGCCGTCCGCGGCGGCGGACAGCCCCAGGCTTGCGGAAGAAAGCTGCCGCCTACAGCGGAACCAGAGTAGATGTATCCCGAAGGCAAGCCCGCCCAGCGGCTTTTTCCTTAAGAAAAAGCCGCCTCAACGACTCTTATCAAGGGCAGGTTACTCTGGTTCCGCTTTAGAAGGTTGTGGAGATGGTAAAGCGGAAGGTCTTGCGCGGCTCCCGGAACAGGTATGGCGCTCCGTAGCCATCGATCGCCTCCTGGTAGGTGTAGTCGCCCGCGCCGCCCGGCGGGAACAGGTCGCGGGTAATCAGCTGCGCCGAGCAGCTCTGCTTGTTGCCCCCCAGATAACGTTGTTGCAGTAGGGCTGCTCATAGAGGCGCAGCGGGTTGTAGGCATAGTAGAGGCGGAAGGGCGCGTTGATGACCGGCATGATGACGGAAAGCTCGGCGCCGGTGGACATGCGGGGAACGAAGTTGGTGCCGTGAGATGGGCCGGATGTTCTGCTGGAAGCCGACCTGCGAGCCCGGAATGCCGCCCTGGCAGGCGCCGTTGTTGTAGACCGGGCAGCCATAGAGCGGCGCGGTGAGCGAGGCAAAGCCCTCGGGACTCTGCTTCAACTGCCCCTTGTTGAGGGCCGTGTCGATGCCGAAGTCGTCGAAGAACGAGAAGGTAACCGGACCGGCGATGGGAATGCGGTACTCGGCATTGGTGGTCAGGTTGGTATCGCCGCCGATGGAGGCGATGCCGTAGACCGGCAGCGGCACCTGGATGCACTGGTTGTCCTGCGGATTGGTCGGGTCGCGCGGAACGCAAGCTGCCGTCGGGATTGGTCAGCTGCACGTTGATGCGATTGGGAACGTAGCCGTAGGGCGTGGCGCCGCGAATATCGAAGCCGCGCAAATCGCCCTCGCCGCCGGCGTAGAAGCGGTTGTTGGGCGGAGCCACGTCGCCGCCGAAGCCTTGCACATAACCCAACTGCGCGCGTATGCCCAGCACGTTGCGTCCGTTGGGCGACGAGCATCAGGTAGTGCATGGGCATGAAGCGCTTGTAGGCCACCAGCGGAGAGAGATAGCGCACGTTGCCCCAGATGCCGGCCACCTGGAAGACCGCCGTGTATTCCTTGCCGCTGCGCGGGCGCAAGGGGTTGTTGATGGTGTTGTAGATATAGCTGAACGAGGCCGAGCTGTTGACGATGCCGGCCAGCGCATTGGACCCCTGAATGCCGGAGCGGAAGCTGATGGTCTGGAAGAAGGTCTGCGAGGCGGTGCTGAAGGCGGTGATCGACGACTTGTTCAGCGAATAGGTGAAGCCCACGCGCTGGAAGGCGTGCCGCTTGAGCGGATAGCTGACCGAGAAGGTCATGCCCGTCGAGGCCTGGTTGTAGTTCTGCGTCAGCGACTGCTGCGCCGCGGTCAGGTTGACCGACTGGCCGGTGGTGAGCCTGGTAGTTCTTGGCGGCGTTGTAGTCCTGCTTGTTGTTGAAGACCTGGAAGCCCACATTGAGGGGGCGGTTGCGGAAGTAGGGCTGGGTGAAGCCGAACATGAACTGCCGGCTGACGTTGCCCAGGTTGCCCTGCAGGCTGAGGGTTTCGCCCAGGCCGAGGAAGTTGTTGGTCTGGTAGTTGACGCCCAGGAACGCGCCCGACAGGCCGCTGATGCCGCCGTTCATGCCGATGGAGTTCTTGCCCTTCTCCTTCACCTTGAGCAGCAGGTCCACGGTGCCGGCCTCGGCATCCTGGTGGGCCTCGGAGTCCTGATCCACCTTGAGCGGCTCGAAGTACTCCAGCTGGTTCAGGCGCAGCAGGCTGTACTCCCATAGCTGGGAGTTGTAGACCTAGCCTTCGTCCAGCATCAGTTCGCGGCGGATGACCTTGTCGCGGGTGATGGTGTTGCCCTGGAACTCGATGCGCGAGACGTAAAACGGCTTGCCCTCGTCGATATCGATGTTCAGCGAGACGGTCTTCTTCTGGTCGTCGAAGATGGGCTTGGGGATGGCGCCGAAGTTGATGTAGCCCAACTGCCCGTAGGCCTTCTTCAGGTTCTCCAGGCCCTTGCCGATCAGCGTGGCGTTGAACCAGTCGCCGTCCTTGACGGCGAAGGTGGCGCGCAGGGCCTTGACGTTGGTCACCGCCTTGTTGCCGGTGAAGGTGATGGTGCCCAGCCGGTAGCGGCCGCCCTCTTCGATGGGCATCAGGATGTCGATGCGCTTGCCCTTGTTGGGCCGGAAGGTGAACCAGTTCAGCCCGCCCTCGTCGCGAATCTGCGTCTTGGGCTCCTCGACCGCGGCGTTGTAGTAGCCCTTGTCGCGGTAGGCCTGGCGCACCCGCTCGGTGTCTTCTTCCAGCTTGGAGGCGTCGAAGGTCTGCGGGAAACAGATCCTCGAAGATGATCGAATACGGGAATGCCGATGGGCTTCAGGTTCTTCATCGAGCGGCGCAGCAGCAGGCTGCTGATGTGCTGGTTGCCGGTGAACTTGATCTGGCCCACCTTCACCGTGGGGCCTTCCTTGATGTTGAAGTTCACCTGCACCGAGGCCGGAGGAATGTTCTTGACGTCGGGCTTGATGGTGGCGAACTGGTGCCCGTGCTCGGACAGAATCTCCTTGAGCACTGTGGCGGCCCGCATGATCTTGGCCGGGTCGTACTGGCTCTCCACCGAAAGGCCGACCTTTTCCTTCTTGAAGCGGTCCAGCACGTCGGAGACGGAGACGGAGTTCAGGCCCTTGTAGTTGATCTCGCGGATGGTGGGCTTCTCCCGGACAAAGATGTTCAGGATGATGCCCTTCTCCGAGTCCTCGCGCTCGATGCGCAGGTCTTCGAAGTACCCGGTGTTCCACAGCGAGTTGAAGTCGCGCTCGATGGAGATCGGGTCGTAGGTGTCGCCGGGGTGGGTAAAGAGCCGCGCCAGGATGGTCTCCTTGGGGATGCGCCGGTTGCCGATGACACGAATCGGAATCGATGGTCTGCGGCTGCTGGGCCAGGGCTGCGCCGGCCAGGAGCGCGAGGGCCAGCAACGCCATGATGCGTGCCGGGCGCGCCAGACGGCTGGAGGTCCGCATGGCGCGGGAGATGCGAAGTGCGCTTTGTCTTCACCGGGCTGGAGCCCTGCGGCGAGCAAAAGTACTGGTGCGGTCCATATCAGTTCGGCTTCACGGGAAGAATATGCACACCCTCACTGCTGAAAAATCTGATCCTGCCTCGAGGAAAGAATGATTTTACCACCCCAGCCGCGATGGCCTGCGCCGGGAACCCCGATTATTTACCGCCCCCGGATATTTACTTCCCCAGGGCAATGTGGGCGCCCACCGGGCATCGCCGGGAACTCCGGATATTTACCCCCGGTTAATTGGGACCCAACCCACAGTTTACCGGAAGCCAACGGGTTGGGCCGGCTGATTGCATGGCGGCCGCTCCTGCCGCGGCGTTCTTTCAGGAATTGGCCCTGATTTGCCCTCTTGCCGCATCTTGCCCGGCCCCTGAGGTATGCTTTTGGCATCTGGCTTGAGTGCCGGCCTTTTCCCGCGAACTGGACAGGCCTTCCCACAAAATCCCAGCGCCGGAGGCAACGATGCGCCGCGATCTTCCCATGATCCTGATCCGGGTGGTGGTGGGCCTGGTCTTCCTGACGGAAGGCATTCTCAAGTTCGTGCGCCCCGAGGAGCTGGGCTGGGGGCGCTTTGCGGGCATTGGTCTGCCCTTTCCTCACCTGCTGGCGCCGCTGGTGGGCGGCATGGAGATCGCCGGCGGCGCCGCCATCCTGCTGAACTTATATGCCGGCGATGCCGCCATTCTCTTGCTGGCAGTGATTACGGCCGCGCTGGCCACTACCAAGCTGCCCATCCTGCTGGGCCGGACCCTGGGGCCGTTGGCGCTGGTCAAACTGCCCCATTACGGCTGGTTGAGCTTTCTGCACGAGGCGCGTGTCGACCTGTGCATGCTCTTCGCCCTGCTGGCCGTGCTCATCGACTCCGGCCAGCGCATTGGGCACAGGAGACCCTGGTATCAATCCAAGGAGCTGTAGAGAATGGCTGGGTGCCCCACCGGGGTGCCCTCTGGGCCCGGCGTTCTTGCTTTTGCCGCAAGGGTGGGAATGCACGAACGCCCGCAGGCGGCTACTCCACCTTGGGCGCCATGAAGAGGACGTAAGCCAGTAAGGCCACGCCGATGAATGCAGGAATCAACCCGCAAAGGTAGACAGGTTCGTTGACGATCAGCGCCCGCAAAAAAATCAACAGCGCCACGCCCACGCCAATATTGACCAGGCCGCCGATCTTCAAGCCTTCGCGGGATTTGATGCGCTTGAGCCGGTCATCTTCCCGAATAAGCTCAAGGGCGGCCTTGGCCCCTTCGCCCGAGGATTCGGTGATCCGCCGCAGAGTCTCCGTCTTGTAAAACGCCTCGCGCTCCTTGCGCCGGTTGCCTAACCAAATGGCGAGCGTGATGAACGTAAACATCGACACTAAGAACACAATCGGAACTATCATCTCACCAATATGCTCTAGTTGTTCTGGACTCATCATTTCCTCCTTGCCGGGGTATTCCCCCTTGCGCTCGGTAGGACAACAGGACTCTGATTCCGGTTGCATAATTTCAAGGAACAGGTTTTTAGAAACAAAATGCAACCTGCGCGGACGGGGAACGGTCATACCGGTTGCAGAGGAACGCTTTTCAGCATGAATGCCGCGATCAGCGCCGAAGAAGACCTGGCCGACGCGGCCCGCGTGCTGGCCGGCGACGTTGCCGCCTTCGAGGGCATCGTGCGCCGCTGGCAGGGTCCGCTCATTAATATGGCCTGGCGCTACTGCCGCGACCGCAGCCGCGCCGAGGATCTGGCCCAGGAAGCCTTTCTCCGCGCCTGGCGAGGGCTGGCAGGTTGGCGGCACGAGTCCAGCTTCTCCACCTGGCTGTTTGCGCTGGCGGCCAACGTCTACCGCTCCGAGCTCAAGCGCTTTCCCGCCGTCAACCTGCCCCTGGACGCGATCGCCGAGCCGGCCACGCCTGCCGCCCAGTACACGGCAGCCGCAGAACGAGAACGCTGCGAAGCAGTCCGCCGCGCCGTGCTGGCCCTGCCCCTGCGCTACCGCGAACCGGTCATTTTGTACTACTTTCATGAAATGGACCTATGCCGGGCGGCAGCCACCATGGGTCTGCCGGAGGGAACCATGAAAGCCCGCCTCTCCCGGGCGCGGGCGCTGCTGCGAAGGCGATTTCCGCAACTGGAAGGCGATCTCGCTTCCCACCCTGCGCAAAAAGCGCGAAGGATGGGGCACCTACATTCCACGAACAGCCAAATTGCTGAAGAGACGGGAAAGGAGGCTTGAAGATGGACCGTAACAAGAAAGACGGCGCGGAGATGGACCGGACCGGCGCTAATCTCGACCGCATCGAAGCCATTCTGGCGGCGGAAGAGGAACTGATTCCCTCCTCGGGCTTCCTGGCCTCGGTGATGGAGAACGTGCAGGAGGAGGCAAGGACGCCTCCGCCCATCCCGTTTCCGTGGAAGCGGGCCGTGCCCGGCATTCTGCTGGCCGTAGGAGTCTTCGGCTGGAGCGGGTTTGAGCTGCTCCGGTTCGGCCTGCCCGCCTTGGGCTCAATTTCCCTCATCCTGCCGCATTTTTCCGCCATCGAGCAGCCCCTCGAACAGGTGGGCTGGGTGGCGCTGGCGCTGGGGGTGTCGCTGCTCTCGTGGCTGTTGTCGCGGCGGCTGGCGGGACGGTCCGGGTTGCTCTAGCCCGGCGGCCATGAACTCTCCGCGGGAGGAAACAGCAGTGCAAGACCCCTTCAATCTGGACCGCTTCGTGGCCGCACAAGCCGCCGTCTTTCCGCAAGTCCTGGCTGAGTTGCGCGCCGGCGAAAAGCGCAGCCACTGGATCTGGTTCATCTTTCCGCAGATGAAGGGCCTGGGATACAGCGCCCACTCCTTCCACTACGGCATTGGCTCCCTGGAAGAAGCGGCGGCCTACTGGAGGCATCCTGTTCTCGGTCCCCGGCTGGAGCAGTGCGCGCGGCTGGTCATCGCGGTTGAGAAGCGCCCCATCCACCGGATCCTCGGCTCTCCCGACGACCTGAAGTTTCGCTCCTCCATGACCCTCTTCTCCCGCGCCGCCCCGGAAAACCCCGTCTTCCAGGAGGCCCTCAAGAAATATTTCAACGGCGAACCCGATGCGCTGACGCTGGAGATGCTGCGCTAGCCTTACTCGATCGAAAAGACCGCGTAGACGGTTGCCTCCTCGTGGATGGTCTGGGGGCGGATTTCAAGAGGCGGACCCGGTTCCGGTGCCACTGTGGCGGTTACCGTCATCTTATCGTATGCTGAGATGTGGAATTTTTGATTCGGTGTCTCGTTGCTTGCGTAAATCAAATCACCCAGTTTCACATGAAGGCCATCGGCCATCCTCGACGCAACCTCACGCGCCTTTATTAATGCGTTACCGGCGGCCTTTGCCTGCAACGCCTTTCGGTTGTCAAGCCTCCAGTCGATAGCACCGCTCTCGTTTGCGCCAGCCGCAACTGCAACACGGATTACCTCCGCCGCATATTGTGAAGCAACGCTCACTTCCCATGACTGCCTCAATACAAATTGCCGGTTCGCTCGCTGTTCCTCGGTTTCCTTCTCGTTATAGTCGACGTTATGCATTATGTCCTGCGTGTCACTCTCAATTGCCTTGTCATCGATGCCAGCTTTGTGCAAGGCCTCAATAATCGCATGGGAAAGTTTGCCGCCATCCACATTTAATGACTGCGCGTCGGGTCCGAATATCTTGAATCCGATGGTGATGGCGGCAATATCTGCCGTAGCAGTGGCTTCATCCGTTGTGCTGATCGCGATGGTCTTGTTCTCGCGATTGATTTGAATGGTTTGTGCCTGAGCCACACCAGCCAAAGCCGTTACCATCGCCAATAATGCCAATGAATGCGAATAACGCAACATAGAAGCCTCCTAAACTCGCAGCGGAAGAATAGCACAAACAATTGGCAATCAGAGTTAGCTTTAGGCTAAAAACCAATAATTTGTTTTATGCCATTGAAGATCAGTAACGCGCTGTTACCACCCACCATTCTAAGCCCTACTCGATGGCGTAGACCGCGTAGACGCTGGCCTCCCGGCTCACCTTGCGCGGCTCAATGGCCAGGGTCACCGGTGGCGCGGCATAAGCTGCTCCGGGAGCGGCATTGTTGACGTACTCCATTGCGGTTGGCGTGGAAATCTGGTTGGTCACATAAATCAACGCTCCCAGGTGAACGCCCATGCCCCTGGCCAGCACCGCGGCGTCCGCCTTGGCGCGGGCGGCGGCCTGCTCCAGCGCCTGCTCTTCAAGCGCCCGCTCGTCCTGCACCGTCCAGTCGATCTGGCCGCTTTCCGTGGCGCCGGCGTTCACGGCAATATCCAGAATCTCCGCGGCGCGTTCCGGAGGGGTCTTCACCGTCCATTGCTGCACCAGCGTGAACTTGTGTGGTTTGCCGCTGGCGCTGTCCAGCCGCTGCCACTCGCTGCGGATGGAGGTCTCCGCAATCCCGGCCTGCTTGAGCGCGGCGACGATATCGTTGGAAATTTTGGCGCCCGCGGCATAGGCAGCCTTGGCGTCGGAGGGCTGGGTCTGGAAGCCGATGTGCAGAATGGCCACATCTGGGTCCACGGTTACCCGCCCCTCCGCGCTGACGGTGAGGGTGCGGTTGGCGGCTTCGATCTTCAGTTGCACCTGGCTGGTCTGTTGCGCATTCATTGCCACGCAGCCGGCGAGGAGCGCAAACACAGCGATGGCATGTTTTACAGGCATAAATCGGTCTCCTTCACCCTTGAACGTAAAGCATACATAAACTTGCAGGTCTTTCCCGGAAGATTTCACTGCCAAGGCTGTTAGGGAACCTCTGAATAAGTCGATGTTTTGAAAGGGCACGGCTTTAGCCGTGCCGCAAATCGCGCATAATCAACGCGGGCTTTAGCCCCTGAGGGAATGCCTGGTCCGGATTAGGACTTAATCAGAGGTTCCTTAGAGCATCCGGGGCAGGGCCTCATTTGTTCTCCCCCGCGTACTTAGCCCCAAACCGCCTCAGCTTTTCCAGCGTCGCGGCCGCCTGGCCGGAGTCGATGGCCTCGGCGCCCATGAGCTACGCCTTCCTTCAGATCGGCGGCCAGCCCCGCGGCCACCAGCGCCGCCGCTGCGTTCAGCAGCACAATATCCCGCCGCGCGCCGGGAATGCCGGTGAGCACGTCATAGAGCAGGGCGGTATTGGTTTGCACATCGCCGCCGGTGAACTGATCCAGCGTGGCGCGCGTCAGCCCGGCCATCTCCGGCGTCACGCGGGCGGCCTTCAGAGTTGGCTCGCCGCCTGTCTCCGGCTCCTCAACGCGCGCCACAATCGACTCGCCAGTGGTGGTCAGCTCGTCGATGCCATCCGTTCCATGCACCACAAAGGCGCGCTTCGCGCCCAGAGCCGCCAGCGTGCGCCCCACCAGCAGCACCTTGCTGGGCGCCAGCACGCCGATCACCTGCGCCCGCGCTCCGGCCGGGTTGGTCAGCGGCCCGCAGAGGTTGAAGATGGTCCGGAAGCCCAGCGCCCGGCGCAGCGGCCCCAGAGCCTTCATGGCGGGGTGATAGAGCGGCGCAAAAAGGAAGATGAATCCGGTCTCGCGCAGGCACTCGACGGCCAGCTCCGGCTTGAGCTCGATGGGCACGCCCAGCGCCTCCAGCACGTCCGCCGCGCCGCAGCGCGAGGTGATGGCGCGGTTGCCGTGCTTGGCCACTTTGGCTCCCGCCGCCGCCGCCACCAGCGCCGCGCCGGAGGAGATGTTGAAGGTCAGCGGTCCCCCGCCGCCGGTGCCGACCACGTCCACCAGCTCGCTCGCGCTCCGCGTCCGTGAAGCGGCAGCGGCGTGACGCGCGCGCGCATCACATCGACAAAGCCGGCCAGCTCCGGCGCCTGTTCGCCGCGCGTGGCCATCACGGCCAGCAGCGCCGCCGTCTCCACCTCCGGCACCTCGCCGGCGAGAATCTCTTCGAGCACGGCGGCCGCCTGCTCGCGGGTCAGCGCCGCGCCGTCCTCGGCCAGCGGCTTCAAAAGCTCTTTCAACGAGGCCATATCCTTCCATGGTAACGGCGCAAGCGGCTCGATTCAGCTGTGCGCCGGTTTGCCGCTCCTTTGCCGCGCAGGATAGTATTTGGATACCGCTGGCACGGTCCCGCTGGCCCGGCAATCCGCCGGGTCCGGTCCCGAATACCTGCAATGCAGCGGACTGGGCGGTCCCAACCAACATGAAGATTCACGAGTATCAGGCAAAAGAAATCCTGGCGAAATACGGCGTTGCCGTGCCCAGGGGCGAAGTGGCCAACACCCTGGAAGAAGCCTCGACGGTGGCCCGCAAGCTGTTTGCCGAGGGCGCTTCAGGCGTCGTCGTCAAGGCGCAGATTCACGCCGGAGGCCGCGGCAAGGGCGGCGGCGTGAAAGTGGCCCGCACCCGCGAGGAGGCCGAGCTGCACGCCAAGAACATTCTCGGCATGAAGCTGGTGACGCACCAGACCGGCCCGCAAGGCCAAAAGGTGCAGCGGCTGCTGATCGAGGAGACCGCGGCCATCGACCGCGAGCTTTATCTCGGCATCGTGCTCGACCGCGCCACCGGCAAGCTGGTCTTCATGGCCTCGCAGGCCGGCGGCATGGAGATTGAAGAGGTGGCCGCCAAGACCCCCGAGGCCATCTATCAAGGAGACCATCGATCCGGCCGTCGGCTTTGGCGCAGTGGCAGGCGCGCAAGCTGGCCTTTGCGCTGGGACTCAAGCCCGCGCAGATCAACGCCGCCGTCGCCTTTTTGCAGAGCCTGTACAGGGCCTTTATTGAAACCGACGCCTCGCTGGTGGAGATCAATCCCTTCATCACGACCAAGGACGACAAGCTCTTCGCCCTGGACGCCAAGATCACCTTCGACGACAACGCCCTCTTCCGCCATCCCGACATCAAGGCGCTGCGCGACACCGCCGAAGAAGACCCGCTTGAAGTTGAGGCCAGCAAGTACGCGCTCAACTACATCAAGCTCGACGGCTCCATCGCCTGCATGGTCAACGGCGCGGGCCTGGCCATGGCCACGATGGACATCATTCAGTACGCCGGCGGCAGCCCCGCCAATTTTCTCGACGTGGGCGGCGGCGCAACCCAGGAGCAGATCGAGCACGCCTTCGAGATTCTGCTCTCCGACGCCAACGTGAAGGCCATCTTCATCAACATCTTCGGCGGCATCCTGCGCGTTGACCGCCTGGCCACCGGCGTGGTGGCCGCGGCGCGCAACCTGAAGGTCAAGGTGCCCATCGTGCTGCGGCTGGAAGGCACCAATGTCGAGGAGGGCCGCAAGATTCTCAAGGAGTCCGGGCTGAATTTCCAGGTCGGCGAAACAATGAAAGAAGCGGCGGAGCTGGTGGTAAAAGCAGCCGCTAGCTGCTAGCTACTAGCTACTAGCTCCCGGAGCTATTACAACGAATCGCTTTGTATCAGGGCACGACTTTAGTCGTGCCGAATGAAGTCAAAAATACGCGGGGCTTAAGCCCCTGAGGGAATGCTGATACAACCTAAGAATTTGTGGAGAAATCATGGCAGTTCTGGTCGATAAAAACACACGCTTGATCGTTCAAGGCATTACCGGCAAAGAAGGAACGTTCCACGCCAAGGGCTGCGCGGAGTACGGAACCAACGTTGTCGGCGGCGTAACTCCCGGCAAAGGCGGCACGACGCACGAAGGCTGGCCGGTCTTCAACACCGTTGCCGACGCCGTGGACGAAGACCGGCGCCAACGCGACCATGATCTTCGTTCCGCCGCCGTTTGCCGCCGACGCCATTCTCGAAGCCGAGGACGCGGGCATTCCGCTCATCGTCTGCATCACCGAGGGCATTCCCACGCTGGACATGGTCAAGGTCTGGGCCAAGCTCAAGAACTCGAAGTCGCGGCTCATCGGCCCCAACTGCCCCGGCGTCATCTCGCCCGGCAAGGCCAAGATCGGCATCATGCCCGGCCACATTCACAAGGAAGGCTCGGTCGGCATCGTCTCCCGCTCCGGCACGCTCACCTACGAGGCCGTGCACCAGCTCACGCAGCGCGGCATCGGCCAATCGACGGCCATCGGCATCGGCGGCGACCCCATCATCGGCACCACGCACATCGACGCGCTGCGCCTGCTTCAACGACGACCCCGAAACCGAGGCCATCGTCATGATCGGCGAGATCGGCGGCACGGCCGAAGAGGCCGCGGCGGAGTTCGTCAGGCAGCACGTGAAGAAGCCGGTCGTCGGCTTCATCGCCGGGCAGACCGCGCCTCCGGGCCGCCGCATGGGCCACGCCGGCGCCATCATCAGCGGCGGCCAGGGCACCGCCGCCGACAAGATGAAGGCCATGACCGCGGCCGGCATTCACGTGGTCGTTTCGCCGGCGGAGATTGGCGCGACGCTGGCGCGGGTGATTGGCAAAGGCTGAAGCAGCTTCTAGCTACTAGCTTCTAGCTTGTTCTTGCTGGAACTGGCCTTGTTGGTGGAAACATGCAGCGAGCACCAGCAAGAAGGGCTAACAGCTAGAAGCTAGTAGCTAGAAGCTGCCTTTCACCACACCCGGCAAGGCTTGGGGCTCACCATCGCCGCCGTCTTCTTGCAACTGAAGCTTTTGGCAAACTCCGGCAAGTCCTGCAGCACCGTGTTGGTGCGGTACTCGTCCGGCGCGTGCGGATCGCTCTGCGCCTGGGTGCGCAACTGCTCGGGCCGCGTCTGCGTGCACCACTGCTGCGCATAGGCGATCCAGAAGCGCTGGTCCGGGCGTGTAGCCGTCGGTCTTGGCGGTCATGTCCAGGTGCGCGGCCTCCGCCTTGTCCAGCCAGGCCAGCCACGCCAGCCACAGCCCGCCCAGGTCGGCCAGGTTCTCGCCCAGCGTGAGCTTGCCGTTCAGGTGAACGCCGGGCACAGCCTCGATGGCGTCATACTGCTTCACCATGCAATCGGCGCGCTCGTTGAACTTCCGCTCGTCGTCCTTGGTCCACCAGTTCTTCAGGTTGCCGTCCTTGTCGAACTGCCGTCCCTCATCGTCGAAGCCGTGGGTCAGCTCGTGGCCGATGGTCGAGCCCATATCGCCGTAGTTGGCCGCGTCGTCCTCCTTGCCGCTGAAGAAGGGCGGCTGCAGGTAGCCGGCGGGAAAGTTCACGTTGTTCATCTGCGGATCGTAGTAGGCGTTCACGGTGGGCGGCGTCATCTCCCACTCGCCCTTGTCCACCGGCTTGCCGATCTTGGCCAGGTCGCGCGCAAACTCGAACTGGCGCGCCCGCATCTGGTTGCCCAGCGCATCGCCGCGCACAATTTCGAGCTTCGAGTAGTCGCGCCACTTGTCCGGATAGCCGATCTTGTTCATCACCGCGTGCAGCTTTTCCTTGGCCTTCACTTTGGTCGCCGCGCTCATCCAGTCCAGCGCGTCGATGTCCTTGTCCATGGCCTGCTCGATGGCCAGCGTCATCTCCAGCGTGCGCTGCTTTTCGGCGGGCGGAAAATACTTCGCCACGTACGACCTGGCCCAGCGCCTCGCCCAGCTCGTGATCCACGCGGCTGGTGCAGCGCTTCCAGCGCTCCTGCTGCTTCTCCGCGCCGTTCAGAATGTGCGAGTAGAAGTTCCAGTTCTCCTGGTCGAAGCTCTCCGGCAGGCTGGTTCCCGCGTAGGCGTGCAGCAGGTGCCAGCGCAGGTAGGTCTTGATCTGGTCCAGCGGCGTATCGGCCAGCAGCGCATTGAACTCCGCGAAAAACTTCGGCTCGGTATCGTTCACCTTGCCGGCGGCGGGCGCGTGGTCCGCGGCCACATAGTCGGCCAGGGAAAAGTGCGTCAGCTCCTTGGAGAAGCCGGCCACGTCCGTGGGATGGTTCAGGTTCTGCGGGTCGCGCTGCTCGGTGATGGTGAGCGAGGCCTTGGCCAGGCGGGTTTCGATAGCCAGCACTGTCCCGGCATCTTTGGCGGCCTGCGCCTCCGGCTCGCCCGCCAGCGTAAATATCTTCTGCACGTGGGCCACATACTGCTGGCGCTGCTCCACGCTCTTGGCGTCGGTGCGCGTGTAGTAGTCGCGCTCCGGCAGGCCCAGCCCGCCCGCGCTATAGAAGCTGATGACCGAATTGGAATCGGCGAAGTCCTGGTTCGATCCCATGCCGAAGAAGGCATTCACGCCGATGGCGTGCAGATGCGCCAGCAGCGCGGGCAGCTCCGCCGCCGATTCGAGCGCGGCAATGCGGTCCAGTTCCGGCTGGAGCGGCGCCAGCCCCAGCTTGTTCACGGCCGCCGTGTCCATGCAACTGGCGTAGTCGTCGCCGATCTTCTGCTCATTGGCCGAGCGCGTGGCCGAGGGCGCGGCTGCCTCTTCGAGAATCTGCTTCAGATGCAGGCGGTTCAGCTCGATACAGCTCGGTAAAGCGGCCATAGACGGCCTGGTCGGCGGGCAGCGGGTTGCGCTTGAACCAGCCGTTGCAACTGAAGCGGTAAAAGTTCTCGCAGGGGTCCACGGTTTTGTCGATCAGCGAAGGATCGAAGACGCGCAGTTCAGTTGCTGGAGCGGGCGCGGCAGTCTGGCAGAGTGCCGGAAGCGGAGGCCAACCCGGCGGCCAGAACGGCAGTGAGTGCGATCAGATAACGGCGATGTGCGGCGGCTAAGCGAAACATGCCAAAACTCTACCAGATTCCCTTCCCGCCGGGCAGCAGCGATTTCCGGCCCATTACAATGGATGCAAAGACGCAGTATCCTTCAAGGAGCAAATCAAGTGGCGCAACGCACCTTCAGCATCATCAAGCCGGACGCGGTCCGCAAAGGTTTTACCGGGGCCATTCTGGCCGAGATCGAGAAGGCCGGCTTCCAGATCGTGGCCATCAAAAAGCAGTCGATCTCCAAGGAGCAGGCCAAGGGCTTCTATGCCGTGCACGCCGGGAAGCCGTTCTTCGACGGGCTCTGCGATTTCATGTCCTCGGGCCCGCTGGTTCTGATGGTTCTGGAAAAGGACAACGCCATCGCCGACCTGCGCAAGCTGATGGGCGCGACCAACCCCGCCAACGCCGAGGAGGGAACCATCCGCAAGAAGTTCGCCGCCTCGATCCAGGAGAACGCCATCCACGGCTCCGACGCCGAAGACACGGCCGCCTTCGAGATCGGCTACTGGTTCGCGGGGTACGAACTGATCTAGCGTCGCATTTCGCAACCATCAATCCCCGAACAAATCGTCGAATTTCTGGCGCAATGCGACAATTTCCTGCCGGAGCTCAGCCACAGCCGCTTCCAGGCGCGCGATGCGCGCTTCGTGGCCCGCATCCTCACCTGCGTTTCCTCTTCCGAACGCCGCCTCTGCAACAGCAACCGGCGGCAACTCTACCTGGCCCGAAAACAGGTGAGCGTAGCGGGACTCCTTGGTTCCCGGCTGGCGCGGCAGCATAACCACCAGCGGCGGCTCGCGCTCCATCAGTTTTTGCAAACCGGCCAGCACTTCGCCGATCTCGTCGAAGCGTTGCATGCGCTCGGTGCGGCCGCGCAACTCGCCGGGGGTCTGCGGGCCGCGCAGCAGCAGCACGCACACCAGCGCCGTCTCTGCGCGGCTGAAGTTGAAGACCTCGCCCAGCCAGTGCTCGTACTTGGCCACGCGCCCATCGGCGCCGCGGCGCTAGCCCGGCCAGGCGCTTATCTTCAAGGCTGTGCAACGCATGGCGCACCGCTACCTCATCCAGGTCCATCACCGGCTCGCGGTTGGAGCGCTGGTTACAGGCGTTGATGAGCGCGTTCAGCGACAGGGGATAGTAGTCCGGCGTGGTCACTTCTTTTTCAATCAAAGCGCCCAGGACACGGGCCTCGGAGGCGGTCAACACAATAGGATCGGTCGGAGGCATATCTCTATTCTCCCACTCTAGCGCCGTCACCGGCAGAGCGCCCATCCCGCAAGAACCAGATGGGCAACGACAAATCCCACCAACCCGCTGACTCGCTAACTTGCTGACTCGCTGACTTGCTGCTTTAGGGTTTCTCGCCCGGCACTTCCTTTTCTTTCGGTCCCAACAAAATCTGCAATCCCACATAAGCAATCCAGCTCGGCTCGCTGTTCTGGCGAGTCACCGCCTGTATGCCGCGGCCGCCCATGAACAGCAGGCGCAGGTGGCCGCCGCGGTCCAGAGTTTGCCGCCCACCCATATCCAGCGTCAGCTCGCGCTGCTTGGGCGTGTTGCCGATGCGATTGGCATCCTGCAGGTCGTAGATTTCTCCGTAAAGCTCAAAGCGCTGGCTGAACTCGCGGCCTGCAATCAGCCCGCGTCCCCAGCGGCTGGGAATAAGCTGGTTGCCGAACCAGTGCCCCACCTCGCCGTTGAAATCGATGGGACCCCACTTGGCCGTGAACTCAATGGGCAGATAGTATTGCGGCCCGTTCTCTACGATTCCGCGGCGCACGGCGCTGGTGGGATTGTTGATGGAGGCCTGCGGATAGGTGCCCAGCGAGAAATTCATATTATCGTCGGACTTGGCTTCCCCGGCGCGATGATGCTCGTAGGGCCGCCATTTGATGCCCAGCAGCGACTCGCCCAGCCCGGCGCGCGTGGTATTGTTCTGGTCGGTGGCCGCCGCCAGGGGCAGCTCGTACTTGAGCTGGATGCGGTCGCCCCAGCCGTAATTCATGTCGATATCGGGCAACTGGTAATAGGCCAAGCCGGGATTGTGGTCCGCGATCCAGCCCAGGTTGATCTCCCAGTGCCGGTTGCCGGGCGTGCCGGGGTCGTCGGTAATAAAGGGCGGCCCGCCCTGCGCGTGCGCCATGAACGCAATCGCGGCCGGCGCCATCAGCAAAAGCAGTTGCATGAGCCTGCGCGCTCGATTGACCGGGATTATCAGTGGAATATGGCTTGGATGCACGTAAACTCGTCTTTGCTCAAGGTAGCACTTCCAACCTGAAGAAACGCTTAAGATGATGTGCATGGAAACAACATCCATAGCCGGCGTGAAAGTATCCCGGATCGGGCTGGGCACCTGGGCCATGGGCGGGCGGGAGTGGGGCGAGGTGCCGGAGGATGTGGCCGTCGCCACCTGCCTGGGTGCGATCGAGCGCGGCATCAACCTCATCGATACCGCGCCCATCTACGGCCACGGACGTTCCGAGGAGATCGTGGGCAAGGCCATCCGCGCCCATGGCCGCCGCGAAGACTTCTACATCGCCACCAAGGCGGGCCTTGAGTGGAACGAGCGCGGTGTCTTCGCCAACTCGTCCCTTGCTCGTCTGCGCCGGGAGATCGAAGACAGCCTGCGCCGCCTGGGCACGGAGTACATCGACCTCTACCAGGTGCACTGGCCGGATACGCTCGCGCCCATCGCCGGCGTGGCCGCTCTTATGGGCGAGTTCCAGCGCCAGGGCAAGGCGCGCGCGCTGGGGGTGAGCAACTTCAGCGTGGCCCAGATGAATGAGTTTCTTGAGGCGGCCCCGCTGGCCTCAAACCAGTTGCCCTACAACCTCTTTGAGCGCCAGATCGACGGCGAAGTTCTGCCTTGGTGCGCGGCCCACGGCGTGGCCGTACTCACCTGGAGCTCGCTCTGCCGCAGCCTGCTGGCCGGGCGGGTGCATCGCGGCATCAAGTTCGACCCTAAGGACATTCGCAGCTTTGACCCCAAATTCCAGGAACCGCGCTTCAGCCAGTACATGACGGCCGTGGAGCGGCTGGCGGATTTTGCCCGCCAGCGCTACGGCAAGAGCGTGCTGGAACTGGCCGTGCGCTGGGTGCTGGACCGGCCGGGAATCTCCGTAGCCCTGTGGGGCGCCAAAAGCCCCGAGCAACTGGATGCCATGGCCGGGGTCTTCGGTTGGAAGCTGGACGCCGGCGCCATGGCCGAGATGGACAGGATGGTAGCCGAATCGGTGATCGATCCCGTCGGCCCCGAGTACCTGAGCCCCAGGGCGCGCAAGGGCTGAGGGCGGCAAATCGGCTGCCGGGCAATAGGCTACGGCCGGTCAAGCTCCGCAAACAGCTCGCTCAGCACCACCCGGATAGGCGTATCCGGCACGGTAAGTTCACCGATTTCGGCTACAAACAGGCCCGTGCGGGTGGCACGGTGGGCCGTGCGGCGCTCGGGGTCGATGATCCAGATATTCTCGATGCCGAACCTAAGGTAGTCGTCGATGCGGTCCTGGAATCGGCCCAGACGGTCCTCCGGCGAGAGAATCTCAATGACCAACAGGGGTGGGTGGGTAACGATCCGCTCTTTCGTCGAACCCTGGCGAAGAACCATCAGATCGGGAACGCGAAAATGCGTCTGACTCACCTGCATACGCACGTCCGTGAGCGGCAGCACTCCCCAATCTTCCCGATGATTCATAAAAAGGTACGCCAGCAGCGTTTGCAAAAGCCCGTGCTCGTACTCGCCTACGTTGCGCTCCTCGATCCGTCCGTCCACGTAGTCGCAGTCGGGGCGGTAGCTCGTGGCGAGGTATTCGCGCACGGAGACGGAAGCCAACCGGGGGTCGTCGTAAACGGGCAGAGTCGCCATGCACTGATTATCGCGCCAAACGGGTAACCTCGCCACCGGAATCCCCACTAAAGCCGCCGCCGGATTCCCTGCGATTTCGCCTCCCGTCCCCCGCCTAGCTCTGCGATACTAATCAGTTATGCCCATCGCCGACCTGCAAGACGCCGCCCAGAGGATCGCCGCATTCCTCAACACCCTGAACAGGCTGGGTGGAATGCGTCTCAAGTACCGCATCACCGCGGGCGACGGCGCGCGCGACCCGGAGGGCCTGGAGGGCCGCGTCATCTACATCGAGCTGGCCGGGCCTGACACGCCTCTGTTGATCCAGCACAACGGCGAGCTGCTGCGCGCGCTGGAAACCATCGCCGCGCAGATGCTGCGCCTGGATCAACGCGAGGGCGACCTGGTCAGCTTTGACGCCGCCAACTTCAAGGCTCTGCGCGCCGCGGAGTTGCGCCTGCAGGCCGAGACGGCCGCCGATAAGGTTCTCAGGACCGGCATCCCCTACGCCTTCCCGCCCATGAACAGCCGCGAGCGCCGCCTGCTGCATATGGCCTTTCGCGATATCGAAGGCGTGGAGACGGCTAGCTCCGGCGAAGGACAAGACCGCTTCCTGGCGGTCTATCCCGAGGGCAAGACGAATCTGCCCGTCGCCGCGCCCGCCAAGCCGAGAAGCTTTGGGGATCGCGGCCGCTCACGGCGTTAGCGCCGATTGAGTTTGTGGGATCCCAGGTCTCAGAAGCGAGACCTGGGGCACCCATTCATTCTGAGGTGGTCAGACCTGTGCCACCCGCCGCTTTTGCATAAGCCTGAGTTGACCGCCAAGGAGACCAAGTACAGGGCTCTCGATAAACAGTAGGATCTGAACATAAATCGGATGGGGGTCCTTACCTGCTGCGACAGAATAGATGCCGAGCAACACGCAGAGGAAGGAGGAAAGCGCCCCATTGAGCAACTCGTCGTGCTTGGCCAGCCAAGCCGCAACAAATCCACCAAGCACAGAACAGCACATGCCAACCAGCAACTGACATATATAGAGTGGAGTATTCGCATTCATGGCAGCTGTAATCGCAGGCCCGATCTTGTCTTGCGGAATGTGTGCAAGATCAAGCTTGAACAATACATAAAAAACAAACGGAATACCGAGAATCACGGAAGAAACGACATCGACGATGCCGCCAATCAATACGCCTTTGATGGATACCCTTCTCATATTTTCCAATACCTTTCCACTTACAAGTTAGAGAACAGAATTCAACACTTCAGGAATTTGAGGGCGGGTGGCGCGTGTCCCCATAACTAAGTCTGAGTGCCCCAGGTCCGGACTTTCGGACCTGGGATAGGATGAACCTCATGGCGCGCAAGCGCCGTCTGCCTGGACGGCCAGTCCCCCCACCGTAGGTGGCTATGCGTTCAACAGTTCCTGCAGCTTGTTGAGGGTGCGGTGCAGGTCCTTGTCGGTGCGGCGCTGCTCGTCGATCTTGGCGATGGAGTGCATCACCGTGGTGTGGTGCTTGTTGCCGAACTGGCGGCCGATCTCCGGCAGGCTGGCTTCGGTCATCTGCTTGGCCAGGTACATGGCGATCTGCCGCGGCACCACCACGTTGCGCGAGTTGTTCTTCTGCTTCAGGTCGGTGACCCTCATGCCGAACTGCTCGGCAACGGCGCGCTGAATGGCCTCGATGGTGATCTTGCGCACCTGCATGTCGATGAACTGCTTGAGGCACTGCTGGGTGGAGGCCAGCGTGATCTCCATGCGGTTGAGCTGGCACCAGGCGATCAGCCGCACCAGCGCGCCCTCCAGCTCGCGCACGTTGGTGCGCACGTTCGAGGCCACAAAAAGCGCCACATCGGTGGGCAACTGCACCTGCTCGCTCTCCGCCTTCTTCAGCAGGATGGCGACCTTGGTTTCAAGATCGGGCGGCTGAATGTCGGCGATCAGGCCCCACTCGAAGCGCGAGCGCAGCCGCTCCTCGATCTCCGTCAGCTCCTTGGGCGGGCGGTCCGAGGCGATCACGATCTGCTTCATGCTCTCGTGCAGCGCGTTGAAGGTGTGGAAGAACTCCTCCTGGGTGCGCTCCTTCTGGGCGATGAACTGGATGTCGTCGATCAGCAGCACGTCCACGGTGCGGAAACGGTCGCGGAAGCTGGTCATGCGATCGTTGCGCATGGAGTTGATCATCTCGTTGGTGAACTTTTCCGCGGAGGCGTAGCAGATGTTGGAGAGCGGCTGGCGGCGCTTCACCTCGTGGCCGATGGCGTGCATCAGGTGGGTCTTGCCCATGCCCACGCCGCCATAGAGGAAGAGCGGATTGTAGGCCTTGGAGGGGCGCTCGGCCACGGCCAGCGCGGCGGCGCGGGCAAACTGGTTGCCGTTGCCGATGACAAAGGCGTCGAAGGTGTAGCGCGGGTTGAGCTGCGCCGCCGTGGACCAGTCGAAGCGCGCCTGCTCGGGCGTGCGCGCCGGTCGCCGTGGGCGGCGCCGTGGGCGCGTGCGCGGGAACCGGACCGAAGCCGCCGTCCTTGCGCTGCGGCGGAATCGAGGGGTCCTCCTCGGCGGTCACGAAGCTCACGTCGTCGAACTCCAGCGACTGCAGGTCGATGGCCTCCTGAATCAGGTCGCCGTACTTGTCGCCGATGTGCTGGAACTCCGGCGAGGGCACGCGCACATACAGCGTGCGGCCCGCGGCGTGGCTGTAGCGCGTGGGTTTGAGCCAGGTCTCGAAGGACTGGCGGATGACCTTCTTTTCGAGGGCCGCGAGAATCTGGAGCCAGGGATTGAGTGCCGTTGCCGGCGAAGTTGCGAATGCCATCGTGCCAATCCTTGCCTGCGCCGCCTATGTACTGCCGGTCCGGTTCATCCGCGGGGTTTTGGCAATAGCTCTCTCTTGGCGGAAAGCCTGGGCTTTCCGTCCGTCTGCAGATTACCAATTACCTGGTGACCGCTGGCTATGCCCCTGAGTATTTGACCTCGGGGCCGTGGATAAAATTCCGTTCCGTGGGACGCTGGAAAAACTTTTCTGAACGGTCCCGATAGTAGCACATCTGACGGTCATTGCAATCCCTCTTTCACAATACTTTGGCCTATACTCGCTCGAGTTGCACCATTGCTGGTGAAACTCTCATGGATTTTTTTGCGCCATTGCCTGAAGCGCGGTTCGCTGTCGTCGTTTGACGCTCCTCTGCGCAGACCGCGTCCAGGGGGCAGGCTGGACACGATCCTGCCTTATGCCCCTGCCAAGCGCCTCCCGCTGGATTCCTAGCCCCGCCTGCGATACACTTGAATCTTGCCGTAAGGCGCAGATTCTCAAGAGGAAACAGGAGCGTAATTCCATGCCCAAGCGCACATTTCAACCCAATCGCCGCAAGCGCGTGAAGACTCACGGTTTCCGCGCGCGCATGAAGACCAAGACCGGCGCAGCCGTGCTGAGCCGCCGCCGCGCCATCGGCCGCAAGCGCGTGGCCGTCAGCGCCGGCTTCCGCGACTAGAGCCCGCAGTCCGGTTTGCCGAAACGGTTTGTCTCCCTGTCGGCCTACAGCGGAACCAGAGTAGATGATCCCGAAGGCTGCCTCCAAGTGGCTTTTTCCGAAAACTAGTCACCGGGAGCACTCAGCAAGGGCACGTTAACTCTGATTCCGCTCTGGATTCCCGCGGTACCGCCATGATCACCCCTCCTCAACCTGCCCAGCGCCAATCTCCCAGCCAGTCGCTGACCGGAGCGCGCCTGCGCAAGCACGCCGACTATCAGCGCGCCTATGCGGCCGGCCGCAAGCGCCAATCCGCGTCCATGAGCTGGTTTCTGGCCCCGCAACAGCCGGCTTACCCGGCGCGCTCGCCACTGCCGGGTCCGCGCGTGGGCCTCACCGCGGGCAAGGTGCTGGGCAAGGCGCATGAACGCAACCGCATCAAGCGCCGCATGCGCGAGGCGCTGCGCCGCCACGTGGATCTGCTGCCCCAGGGCTGCGACCTGATCCTCCATCCCCGCCGCGCGGTGCTCACCCTCGAATTTGCGAAACTTGAGGCGGAGATTGTGCGTATCCTTGAACAGGCAAATGCCGAGGCGGCGCGCATCGCGGCAGCGTACCAGGCCCGCATGCCTGCCCCGGCAAAGCCCGCACTGATGACGCGCATTCTGCTCGCCATTCTCGCCTTCTATCGCCGCTGGCTTTCGCCGGCGCTGCATTCGCTCAGCCCCGGCTGGCTGCAGCTATCTGCCCACCTGCTCGGAGTATGCCTCCATCGCCATCGCCACCCACGGCCCCCTGCGCGGCGTGGCGCTGGCGGCGTGGAGGCTGCTGCGCTGCCACCCTTCGCCCGCGGAGGGCTCGATCCCGGTGCCGCCTGCCGCGATTTCAAGACCATATCCCCCACGAACCATTACCATAGGAAGAGCGGCGGCCTGACGGGCTGCTCTTTCTGATCGACAGGAAGTATCCTTTGCCCGAAATTCGCAATCCCAATCTTCAATCGCAGGGTCCCGGCGGCGGCAGCGGCGGCGATATGCGCTCCACGATGGCCTTCTTCCTGCTGATGCTGGTCGTGCTTTCTTGGCTACCAGTACTTCTTCAAGCCCAAGCCGGCCACGCCGCGCCGCCACCCCAAGCGCAAGCGCAGCCGGCAGCAGCCGCTCAGGCCACAGCCGCGCCGAGCCCGCCGGCCCAGCCGCAGCCGGCCGCCGCGCAAGCGCAGGCTCCCGCGGCTACCCCGGCCATCACCGCCGCGCTGGAGACGCAGACCACGGTCGAAAACGAGCACTACAAGATCGTCTTCACCAATCGCGGCGCGCAGGTCAAGCACTGGATACTGAAGAAGTACTTCGACACCGCCGGCAAGCCGCTGGATATGGTGCAGCCCCAGGCCGCGGAACGCTTCGGCTTCCCGCTCTCGCTCTTTACCTATGAGCCGGCGCTCACCGAGGAGTTGAACAAGAAGGCGCTCTACCAGCTCACGGCCTCGGGCGCGCAGCCCTCGGCCACTGGCTATGCGCAGGTTCCGGCCACCAACGCCCTCACCTTCCACTACGCCGCGAACGGCCTGGACGTGGTGAAGACCTTCCGCTTCGACTCGAGCTACGTGGTCACCGTCGAGGCTGAAGTCAAGCGCAACGGCGCGCCGGTGCGGGCGCTGGTGGAGTGGCCCGCCGGCCTGGGCGACATGGAGGAGTTCCTGCCCTCGTCGCTGACGCGGTCCCGGTGCGCACCTCGGCGTCTTCGCAGTTCGCCTGGTCGCTGGACGGCAAGCAGAACACTCTGGCGGCGGCCAAGGTGAGCGGCAACGCCACCCTCGACCAGCCCTACGAGTACGCCGCCGTCACCGATCTCTACTTTGCCGCGGCCTTTCTGCCCGAGGATCCCGACCGCGCCACCGTGGTCACGCTGCACAACACCATCGACCTGCCCAGCAACCTGAGCGATCCCAACAGCCCAGAAGAAGCCCGCCGACGTGATCGGCCTGGCCGTGGGCGACACCAGCGGCATCACCCGCCTGCGCCTCTTTGCCGGGCCCAAAGAGACTGACGTGCTCAACTCCATCCACGCCATCGGCGCCGACGGCAAGCCCACCGGACCGTCGCTCGAGCCGCTCATCCAGTTCGGCTGGCTGACCATCATCGCCAAGCCCCTCTACCTGGCCCTGCGCTTCCTGCGCGGCCTGCTTGGTCCGGGCGCCTACAACTGGGGCTGGGCCATCATCATCGTCACCGTCATCTTCAACCTGCTCATGCTGCCCACGCGCTTCATGATGATGAAGTCCTCGCTGAAGATGATGCGCATTCAGCCCAAGGTCGAGGCCATCAAGAAGCGCTACGCCCATCTCAAGGCGAACGACCCCAAGCGGGCCGAGATGAACACCGAGATGATGGCGCTCTACAAGGCCGAGGGCGTGAACATGTACGGCAGTTGCCTGCCCCTGCTCATCCAGATGCCGCTGTTCTTCGCCTACTATCGCGTGCTGCTGAATGCGGTCGAGCTGCGCCAGGCCCACTGGTTCTGGCTCACCGATCTCTCCATGCCGGACCCCCTGTACATCCTGCCCATCCTCATCATCCTCACCATGTTCCTGGTGCAGTACATCACCCCCTCGCCGGGCATGGACCCCGACCCAGCGCCGCATGATGGCCATCATGATGCCGGTCATCTTCGGCTTCTCCATGTTGCACTTCGCCTCCGGGCTGGCGCTCTACTGGGGCACCGGCAACATCATCAACCTGGCCATCCAGCTCGGCATCAACCAATCCAGCATGGGCAAGGAGATGCACGCCATCGCCGCCAAACGCGCCGCTAAAAAGCTCGGCGCTCACCCTAAGACGATTCAGGGACGGCGGTAGACAGGCCCTTCCTGCGCGGCGAGCTTCGCACAGAGGCCCGCCTGGGCGGCGTATTCCCTATCATCCCACCCACTCGGATTCCCCACTCGCTGCTCCGGCCCTGTGGTGTATCGTCCAATCCGTATGGCAACCGCTACGAGCAGCGTCCCGCATCCCGCGCCTGAAGCCGAAGAGATCTACCGCCGCTGGATTCAGTTTCTCGACGACGAATTCATCCGCCACAGCTCCCCGGAGCGCCGCGCCGAGATTGTGCGCGACCAGCTTTATCAGCTCTACCTGGGCCGTCCGCACGGCGGACAAGCTCAACCTGACGCTCACCTCCGAGCTGCCCGGCAACGTCGTCAGCCTCTCGCTGGACCCGGAAAACGTGACCCTGGAGGCCGAGCACTTTGCCGACGCCGACCGCGAGCGTTACAACCAGCGCAAGCCGCTGCTTCTGGTTCTGGCAGATGTTCGACCGCTCGCCCATCGGCCTCAACCACTGGCTGGGCATCCGTTTCCGCTGCATGCTGGGCCGGCACATCTTCGAGCACATGGGCGCGGGGGTCAAAATCTACCACGGCGTCGACCTCACCTACGGCTACAACCTCTCCATCGGCGACGGGGTCACCATCCGCCAGCGCGCCCTGCTCAACGACCGCGGCGGCATCACCATCGGCAAGAACGCCGTCATCGGCTCCTTCGCGCGCGTCTACTCCCACACGCCACAACCCGGAAAATTACGACCAGGTCACGCTGGTGCCCACGGTGATCGGCGTCGGCGCTCGCATTGGCAGCCACGCCATCGTGCTGGCCGGCCAGAACGTAGCCCCCGGCGAGGCCGTCGGCAGCTTTCCCTCGGACCGCATCTGAGGAGGGTAATTGGCCCGCTCATGGTGAAAGTCCGCGCTTTTCCGGGCGGCACGGTAGCTGATAGCTTGTTCGTGTAAATCCCCGTTGAAGGGCGGAAAAATAGCCATGTCAAAGCCTTGGTTCACCCGGCGCGAGTTCATGATCGGATCGGCTGCATTGGCCCAGAGTCTGGCGATGCAGGCGAACAATCCTCCCCTCGCTTCACGGGACGCAAGTGGAAACTTCGGCATCCATCAGGAGCATCGCCGCCGGGAGCTGTGGAGGTTGCTTGGCGACCTGCCCTGGTCTCATAAGCCCTCACCGCCGCAACTGGTGCGGACAGAGAAGCACGACGGCTACACGCTGGAGCGATGGGTCCTGGATCTGAATGGCATCGAGCCGGTGCCCGCGCTCTTGCTTATTCCCGATCATCGCCAAAATCCCGCTCCGGGGCTGCTCTTCATTCACTGGCACGGCGGCCAATACGATTTGGGCAAGGAGCAACTGCTCCAAGGAGTAAGCGCTCAGCCGGCTTACGCGCCGGTCTGCGCGGAAAAGGGACTGGTAACGCTGGCCATTGATAGCTGGTGCTTCGGAGAGCGCAAACACGAGGACAACGGCCGCCAGGGTGAGGAAGACACCTTTAAGGAGATGTTATGGCGAGGAAGAGTGCTGTGGGGGATGATGATGTTCGACGAGTTCCGCGCCCTCACTTATCTCGCCGGCCGTCCTGAGGTGGATCCCTCCCGGCTGGGCGCCTTCGGCATGTCCATGGGTTCCACAAAGGCCTGGTGGCTGGGGGCGCTCGATCCACGCGTGCATTTGACCATCGACGTATGCTGCCTGACCGATTTTGAGTCGCTGATCGAGGCTCACGGACTGAGCGGTCACGGCATCTACTATTTTGTTCCTTCCCTGCTCAAGCACTTCGATACCGCTCAGATCAATGCCTTGATTGTGCCGCGCCCCCACCTGAGCGTGAACGGCCGCAAGGACCCACTCACCCCACCCGCGGGCGTAGAGAAGATTCGGGATGAGCTGATGCCTTTGTATCGTACCCATGGACGCGAGCAGGATTGCCGGATTGAGCTTTTTGACTGCGCGCATCAGGAATTGCCCGAAATGCGCGCGTTGATACTTGAATGGATGGATCGGTACCTGGTCGCAGGCTGATCAGAGGGCATGATTCTGGATTTCGCTACTTATGCTCTTCATCACCTTGAGGCAGGTTGAAAGAAGAACCCACGACACGACCGGATTCGAACCAGCGACCTCTTCCGTGTCAAGGAAGCGCTCTAACCAACTGAGCTACGCGCCTGGAGCAATATCCGGTAGTTTATCAGGATCGGAGCGGAGGGGAAAGCTGGAGGTGCCGCACCCATGGGCCATGCTGTACCATCGTTGACTAACGAAGAACTCTCCTCCGCCGACAAAAAACGCAGCGGCATTTTCAGGGGCGCATAACCTTTTCAAGCCCTTGCCGGGAGGCTGCCGTTCCTCGAAATCGCTCCGGGATGGGGGTTGGGCGCTGCGCTTTGCTGCCCGCAATAAACTGCCATGGTTGAAATTGCAAAAACCCGTTCCAACCCATTCCGCTCCGCTCCCAACCTGCTCACGCTGCTGCGCATCTGCCTGATGCCGTTTATGGTGGCCGCCACTCTGGAGGCCCACTATGCCGTGAGCTTCGGCCTGTTTGTGGCCGCGGGGTTGACCGATGCTCTGGATGGCACGCTGGCCCGCCTGCTGAAGCAACGCTCCATGCTGGGCCAATACCTTGACCCGGTGGCCGACAAGCTGATGTTAAGCACGCTGTTTCTGGTGCTCACCTACATGGGGTTGATCCCGGCCAGGGTAACGGTGCTGGTCTTCGGCAGGGACGTGGGCATCCTGGTGGTCTCAGCCATTCTCTACGCGGCCGTGGGCCGACGGGACTTCAGCCCCAGCATCTTCGGCAAAGCCAATACCGCGGCCCAAGTCGGCGCGGTGGCTGCCGTGCTGCTGCAAGCCATGTTGCTGGATCATCACGTCGCGGTCCGCTGGGTGGCGATCTTCGAGCAATGGGCGCTATGGGCCACGATGGCGCTGACCGTGGTATCGGGCCTGCATTACGCATGGGCCGTGTCGCGGCGGTTGGGTGCTCCGGCGGTCAACGGCCCCGCCGTCAAGTGAGGCGCGTATAGTTCCAGCCTTAGAATCTGTCCAGAAACCAGGTTTTGAGTGAAGGGTACGGACTTTAGCCCGTACATCATCAGGAGTAGAAAGGGTTTCAGCCCCTGAGGGAAGGCTTTGGCAGCTATTCGCTTTCCCACATCGGCTAAAGCCGGCGAGCGATGACCGTTTTTAACGGACGGGCTAAAGCCCGTCCTCTTCAACCTCAATGGTTTTTGGGCAGGTTCTCAGAAGTCGTCCGAGACGTCCTCTGTTTCGACGCTGTCTTCAATCTCCATGTCGCTGAACTCTTCGGAGTCAAAGACCTCGCCACAATCCAGGCACTCGACAAACTCGGTGTCTTCGTGCCGGGAGACGATTCGTACCCTGGGATGTTTGCAGGCGGTGGCCATCGTTCGTGGTATCGGTGGAATAAACTGCTCTTCCGCCAGATTGTAGCCGTATTTTGTCCAATTTGAAACCGATATTTGTTGAAATCTTTAGTCCCTGCGCGGATTTTTACGACCGGCAGCGGCAATTTTGAGCTGGGACTTGAAATCCCGACAGAAACGGTCGTATACTGAATACGGACCGAAGAAGTCGGATATTCAATGCTCAAGCTGACCAAAAAAGCCGATTACGGGCTGATGGCGCTCAAGTACCTGGCCGAGCACCCGGAGACGGCTGCGCTCAGCGCCAAGGATGTGGCCGACGCCTACGGGATTCCGGCGCAACTGCTGGCCAAGATCCTGCAGCAGTTGACCAAGTCCGGGCTGCTGCGCTCGCACGCCGGCATGAACGGCGGCTATGCGCTGGCCCGGGATGCGCGCCAGATTTCGGCCTACGAGGTGATTCTCGCCATCGACGGGCCGTTTTTCATCACCTCCTGCACCAAGGGCAAGAAGGGCTGCGAACTGACTCCGAGTTGCACCATCAAGGAGCCACTGGCGCGGGTGAACGACACCATTGCCGGGGTGCTGAAGAGCATCAGCATTCAGGATCTGGCGGAGCATGACCAACCCGCGCGGCGGGATCGCGAGGCGCAGGGGTTGGTTGCATTGACGTTGTAAGAGAAATTTCCCCCTCCGTCCCAGAGATCGATCAGGCGCGGAGAAGAACAAAGAGAAGATGGAGACCGAGATGAGTACAGTTACCAGCCAAGTTGAAGTGCCGGCGGGCGTAAACTTGCCGATTTATATGGATAATCACGCCACCAGCCCGCTGGATCCGCGGGTACTGGAGGCGATGATGCCCTACTTCACCGTCAAGTTCGGCAACGCGGCCAGCCGCAACCACTCCTTTGGATGGGAGGCGGAGCAGGCCGTGGAGACGGCGCGCGAGCAGATTGCGCGGCTGATCGGCGCCACCGCCAAGGAGATCATCTTTACCTCCGGCGCCACGGAAAGCGACAACCTGGCCATCAAGGGCATTGCGGAGATGTATCGCGAGCGCGGCAACCACATCATCACCCAGGTGACCGAGCACAAGGCGGTGCTGGACACCTGCAAGCGCCTGGAGAAGTACGGCTACCGCGTCACCTATCTGCCGGTGAAGGCCGACGGGCTGATCGATCTCGACGACCTGAAGCGGGCCATGGACGACGAAGACCATCCTGGTTACCATCATGGCGGCCAATAACGAGATCGGCGTTTTGCAGCCCATCCGCGAAATCGGCAAGCTCTGTCATGAGAAGGGCGTGATCTTCCATACCGACGCGGTGCAGGCGGTGGGCAAGGTTCCGGTCAACGTGATGGCCGACAACATCGACGTGCTGTCGATCTCCGCGCACAAGATTTACGGCCCCAAGGGCGTGGGCGCGCTTTACGTTCGCCGGCGCAACCCGCAGGGTGCAGATCGCCGCGCAGATTGACGGCGGCGGCCACGAGCGCGGCATGAGGTCCGGCACCTTGAATGTGCCCGGCATCGTGGGCCTGGGCAAGGCCTGCGAGATCGCCCGCGAGGAGATGGAGAACGAGGCGGCGTACCTGCGCGGATTGCGCGACCGGCTGAAGGCCAAGCTGGAATCGGAGCTGGACTATGTTCACGTGAACGGCTCCATGGAGCACCGTCTGCCCGGCAATCTGAACATGAGCTTTGTGTACGTCGAGGGCGAGTCGCTGCTGATGGGCATCAACGACGTGGCGGTTTCCAGCGGCTCGGCCTGCACCTCGGCTACGCTGGAGCCCTCCTATGTGCTGAAGGCGCTGGGGCTGGGCGACGATGTGGCGCACAGTTCCATTCGTTTCGGGCTGGGCCGCTTCAATACCCAGGCCGAGGTGGACTACGTGGCCGCCAAGGTGATCGATGTCGTGAAGCATCTGCGCCAGCTTTCACCGCTCTACGAGATGGTGCAGGAAGGCATCGACCTGACCAAGATTCGAATGGGCGGCGCACTAAAGCAGGGACTAGGGACTGAATCGGGTTTTTTCGGAATTTGTTTTGTATCAAGGCATGACTTTACATGTTTTGTATCAGGGCACGACTTTTAGTCGTGCCGAAAAGCGGCTGAAGGATGATCGGGGCTTTAGCCCCTGAGTTAAGCATCGGCGGGCAAGCCTGCCGAATCAAATAAGAAAACGCGGCTTCCCCGCAGGAGGATTGAACCAATGGCATACAGCGACAAGGTGATCGACCACTACAACAACCCGCGCAACGTGGGCACACTGGACAAGAGCTCGACGGAAGTCGGCACCGGTCTGGTGGGCGCGCCGGAGTGCGGCGACGTGATGCGGCTGCAAATCCGCGTGAACCCCGAGACCCAGGTGATCGAAGAGGCCAAGTTCAAGACCTTCGGCTGCGGCTCGGCGATTGCCAGCTCTTCGCTGGCCACCGAATGGATCAAGGGCCGCACCGTGGACGACGCGCTGGGCATCAAGAACACCGACATCGTGAAGGAACTCTCGCTGCCGCCGGTGAAGATTCACTGTTCGGTGCTGGCCGAGGATGCGATTCGCGCCGCCATCGGCGACTGGAAGAAGAAGAACGGCGTTGCGGAGTCCGCTCCCGCAGCAGCAACGGCGCAGTAAGGTTTGGTTTTGAAAGGGCACGGCTTTAGCCGTGCCAAAGAAGCGGCAATAGGAACGTGGCTTTAGCCGCCGAGGGAATGTAAATCGTAAAGAGGACATCCCCTCAGGGGCTAAAGCCCGAAAACATTACCTGACCCGATGGCGCGGTTAAAACCGCGCCCTTTCAAAGCTGAAAAGCAAGCGATGGGAAAGGCGAGTATGTCGAACATGGTGACAATCGAATCGAAGCCTTCACAAGACGCCGTTGCGGCTCCAGCGCAGGCGGAGATCAAAACCGCGCCTCCGGCTACCCCCACGCAAGGCCTGCAGGTGACCGAGCGGGCCATCAAGCGCATCCGCGTGGCCATGGCCAAGGAAGGCATCTCGCCGGAAGAGGGCGGGCTGCGCCTGGGCGTGATGGGCGGCGGCTGCTCGGGGCTTTCTTATTCCATCAAGTTCGATACGCGGCCCCGCGAGCGCGACCGCATTTACGAGTTCGACGGCGTGCGCGTTTTCGTCGATCCCAAGTCGTTTGTCTATCTGCACGGCATGACGCTGGACTACGAGGAGACGCTGATGCGGCAGGGATTCAACTTCATCAATCCGAACTCCACGCACTCCTGCGGCTGCGGTTCGTCCTTCTCGTAGTAAGGTTCAGCCGTAAGAGTGCAGCCATGTTGAAAGTTATCGATTCCGCAGTTCCGGTGGCTTGTTGGTCCTGTTCCATCGGCCACAACGATTCCACGCTCTTTTGCCCGCATTGCAGCAAGATTCAGCCTCCACCCGGCGGCGATTTTTTCCAGGTCTTCGGTTTGGAGCGCCGCTTCGCCATCGACCTGTCCGCTCTGGAGCACGAGTTTCATCGCCTGAGCCGCAAGGTGCATCCCGACCGCTTTGCCCGCGCCGGGGAGAAAGAACGGCAGTGGAGCCTGGCCGACACCGCGCTGCTCAATGACGCCTATCGCACCCTCAAAGATCCGCTTCGCCGCACTGAATACCTGCTCAAGCTGGAAGGCGCGGAGATTGGCGAGGAGCACGCGGGCAAGGATCGCAAGGGCCAAAAGGATCCTTCGCGGGTTCCCGCCGATCTGCTGGAAGAGGTCTTCGACCTGAACATGCAACTGGAAGAGATGCGCATGGCGCGCAAGACGGGCGAAGAGGATCCTTCCCTTCACCCCAGCGATGAAGACCTGTCGCTGGGGACCCCGGCGCTCCAGGCAAGCCTGGAGCAGGCAAAGAGAAAGTTTGACGGGCTGCTGGATGAGGTGGACCAGGACCTGCGCGCGCAGTGGCAGGCGTGGGACGAGGGCGGGGCAGCTTCCCGGCATGCGGCGCAAAAGACCATGGTGGCCCTGCTCGACCGGCGGCGCTACCTCAGCAATCTGGTTCGCGACGTGACCGAGACCCTGGGAGCTTAAAAGACAAGCATGGCGGAATCGAACTTGAATGGCCGCGTTGTTGGAATCGACTTAGGAACCACCAATTCCCTGGTCGCTTATATGCAGGGCGATGCCCCGGTGGTGATTCCCGGCGTAGACGGCCTGAATCTGGTGCCGTCGGTGGTGGCGCTAGATCCGATTCTTGCCCCCATTCCCGCCGGCGGCTCGCGTCCCACGGTCACCGTGGGCAACACCGCGCGCAAGGCGCTCATCGAGACGCCGGAGCGGGTCATCTACTCCGTGAAGCGGCTGATGGGCCGCAGCCTTGAAGAGATTCAGGACGAGTTGAAGCTCTTTCCCTTCCGTCTGGCCGAGGACGTGGAAGCGGGTGAAGTGCCGCGCATCAAGCTGGGCGAAATGAGGTTCACGCCGCCGGAGATTTCGGCCTACATTCTGCGCCAGCTCAAGCGCAACGCCGAGCGGTTTTTCGGCGCGCCGGTCACGCAGGCGGTGATCACCGTGCCGGCCTACTTCAACGATGCGCAGCGGCAGGCCACCAAGGATGCGGGGCGCATGGCCGGACTGGAAGTGCTGCGGCTGGTCAACGAGCCTACCGCGGCCGCGCTGGCCTACGGCCTGGACCGCGCCAAGGAAGGCACCATTGCCGTTTACGATCTGGGCGGCGGCACCTTCGATATTTCCATTCTCAAGCTGCGCGACGGCATCTTCGAGGTGCAGTCCACCAACGGCGATACGCACCTGGGCGGCGACGACATCGACAATCTGCTGCTGGCCATTGCCCTGGACGAGATTCACGCCGAGCACGGCGTGGATCTGCGCGGGCATCCGGGCGCGGTGCAGGCCCTGCGCAAGGCCGCCATCGATGCCAAGATCCAGCTTTCCACCGAGCCGGCGGCGCACTTCGACATCGAGCTGCCCAACGGCGACCGCTATCAGCGCGAGATTCCGCGCGGGGTCTTCGAGCTGCTGATCGAGCCGGTGCTGGAGCGCACGGCCGGCCCCTGCAAACAGGCGCTGGCCGACGCCGGCATCACGCCCGAGCAGATCGACGAAGTGGTGCTGGTGGGCGGCTCCACGCGCATTCCCGCGGTGCGCGAGCTGGTGGACGAGCTCTTTCATCTGACGGCGCGCGGCAAGAAGCCGCACATCGAGCTGAATCCCGACGAGGTGGTGGCGCTGGGCGCGGCGGTGCAGGCCGACATTCTGGCCGGCGCATCGAAGACCACCGAAGAGATGCTGCTGCTGGACGTGACCCCGCTCTCGCTGGGCATCGAGGCGCTGGGCGGCACGGTGGCGCGCATCATCCAGCGCAACTCCACGATTCCCGCCTCGGCCACCGAGCACTTCACCACCGGCGTGGACGGGCAGACCAACGTGGCCATTCACGTGGTGCAGGGCGAGCGCGAACTGGCCGCCGATTGCCGCTCGCTGGCGCGCTTCGACCTGAAAGGCATTCCGCCCATGAGCGCCGGGCTGCCGCGCATCGAGGTCAAGTTTCTCATCGACGCCGACGGCATTCTGCAGGTCTCCGCGCGCGAGCAGCGCAGCGGGCAGGCGGCGCAGATCGAAGTGAAGCCGACTTATGGCTTGACCGACGAGCAGGTCGAGAGCATGATTCTGGATTCCTTCGACCACGCCGAAGAGGACTTTGCCAAGCGGCTGCTGATCGAGGCGCGCAACGAGGCGGAGACGATTCTGGCGGCGGTCGAGCGCGCGCCGCGAGAACCCGGCGTGGAAGCAGTTGACCGGCGAGGAGCAGGCGGCCATCGTCGCGGCGCGCGACCGGCTGGCCGACAGTCAAGACAGGGCGACGGACGCAGCCGCGATTCGCGATGCGACGCTGGCGCTCGATCAGGCCACGCGCCGCTTTGCCGAGCTGATGATGGAGGCTGCCGTCTCCACGCGCCATGCGCGGCAAGACCATGGACGCAGCCGGCGAGGAGCTGGCCGAGGCCGTCACCGCGCCGCATGCCATGGCGCCGGCGGAGTTCAAATGAAGCGAGTCAGCGAGTCAGCGGGTTAGCGGGTTAGCAAGTCAGCACGAGGAGTTTAACGTATGAGCGAAGCAACGGAGAAAAACATTCCCGCCGACAAGCTGGTGCGCGTCACCTTTCTTCCCGAGGGCAGGACGGTGGAGTTCGAGTTCGGCACCATGCCCTATGAGCATCACGGCAAGCCGATGTCGTTTCTCGACGTGGCGGAGAACTTCGGCGTCTTTCTCGATCACGCCTGCGGCGGCGTCTGCGCCTGCACCACCTGCCATCTGTGGATCAAGGATCAGGCGGGCATCAGCGAGGCCGACGACGACGAGCTGGACCGGCTGGACATGGCCGCCGACCAGCAGTTGAATTCGCGCCTGGGCTGCCAGGCCGTCATCACCCGCCCCGGCGACTACGTGGTCGAGATTCCCAAGTGGAACCGCAACTACGTCTCCGAAGGCAAGCCGCTGGCCTTGGCGGAAGAAAAGTAAGGAGCCCCCATGCCGCGCGAGATTCTGTGGACCGACGCCGAAGAGATCGGCATTCAGTTGCAGGAGAAATTCCCGGAGCTGGACCCGTTGACGGTGCGCTTCACCGACCTGCACCGCTACGTGACGGAACTCGAAGGCTTTGCCGACGACCCGGCCAAGTCCAACGAGTCGAAGCTGGAGGCTATTCAGATGGCCTGGCACGAGGAGTTCCAAGACGCGCAGGGGTAAAGACTCCAGGCCAGCGCAAGTTTCATCGGCTTGTGCTACTGCCAGTCAACCCATCGCTCCCCATCCCGCTGCTCGCTCCAGCCGAAACTGCCTTCAAAGTGCTGGAATTCCTTCTTTTCTCCCGGCACAAGGTACACGCTGAGCACATCGAAGCGCACCGGCGGGGCAGTCTCCCGCGGCAACTGGCGTACGTACTGCCGGGCCAGCCGGCGCAGGATGGTGCGCTTGTGTGCATCGACGCGCGCCTCTGCGGGAACCACATCATGCGCGGTGCGGGTCTTCACTTCCACAAAACACAGCATCGGTCCCTGCCAGGCGATCAGGTCCAGGTCTCCGGGCATGTTGCCCGCCGACCAGCGCCGCGCCACCACGATGTATCCCTTGCGGCGCAGGAAAAAGAAGGCCGCGTTTTCGCCCTCGATTCCTGTGGCCAGGTGGGCGGGGAGGTTGGCCGGTTTACCGCGCCGCTTCGCCACCCAGTCCAGTCCCGCCAGAGCACGCTCCAGCCAGCCGATTCGCATCTGCTCCAGCCATCCCATGGCAAACCATTGTCTGCCGGATGAGCGAAAGACGCAAATCGCGCCCCGCAAACCCGGCCGGGAGTCCGGCTCCGATGACCGCGGTGCGTTAAGTCAGATCACCTTCAGGCCGTCGCAACTTCCAGCGCGCCGGCGTGCTTGTGCTCCTTTTCCACCAGCGTCAATGCCTCTTCGAGAATATCCAGGGCAACGGTGGCTTCGTGCTCGTTGACGATGAGCGGAGGCGAGAGCCGCAGCGAGGTTTCGCCGCAACCCAGCACCATCAGGCCGCGCTCGAAGGCCAGGGTTACCACGCGGTTGCGCAGCGCTACGGCCGGCTCACGGGTGGCCTTGTCCTTCACTAGCTCGATGCCGATCATCAGGCCGCGTCCGCGCACGTCGCCCACCAGCGGGTGGCTTTGCTTCCAGCCGCGCACGCGCTCCAGCATTCGCTCGCCCACGCGGGCGGCGTTGGCCATGGCCTCGCGCTCGATGATGTCCATGGTGGCCAGCGCGGCGGCGATGGAGACCGGATTGCCGCCAAAGGTGGAGGCGTGGGAGCCGGGAGCCCAGTCCATGATCTCCGCGCGGGTCATGCAGATGCCCAGCGGCATGCCGCTGGCGATGCCCTTGGCGATGCAGACCATATCCGGCTCCACGCCGGAGTGCTCGATGGCCCACCACTTGCCGGTGCGGCCCATGCCGCACTGCACCTCATCCACCACCAGCAGGATGCCGTGGCGCGTGCAAAGGTCGCGCAGTTCGCGCAGAAAGTTATCGGGCGCCACAACGTAGCCGCCTTCGCCCTGGATGGGTTCGATGAAGATGGCGGCGACCTCTTCGGGCGGCAGGATGGTAGTGAAGAGCTTTTCTTCGATGTAGCGCGCGCAGCCCAAGCTGAAGGCTTCCTCGTCCTGCGCTCCGCCCGAGCAGCCGCGATAGGCGTAGGGAAAGCGCACGTGGGTTACGCCCGGAACCAGCGGCGAGAAGCGGCGTTTCTGCTGGGGTTTGGAGCCGGTGAGCGTAAGAGCGCCCATGGTGCGGCCGTGGAAGGCGCCAAAGAAGGAGATCACCTGCTGGCGTCCGGTGTGGTAGCGGGCCAATTTGAGCGCGCACTCGATGGCCTCGGCGCCGGAGTTGCCGTAGAAAAATTTATGTGGCCCGGGCATGGGCGCCACGGCGGAAAGCCGGTCGGCCAGATCGGTCAGAGCCTCGTTATAGAAGTCGGTTCCGGAGATGTGGAGCAGTTCGGCGGCCTGCTTCTGGATGGCCGCGACTACCTCGGGATGGCAGTGGCCGGTGGAAACCACGGCAATGCCCGCGGCAAAGTCGAGAAACTCGTTGCCGTCCGCGTCTTCCACGCGGATGCCGCGCCCGCGCTTGGCCACCAGCGGATAAGAGCGCGTATAACTGGGCGAGATGAGCCTGCTGTCTGCCGCGATGGCTGCCTGGGCCCTGGGTCCCGGTAGAGGACAGCGGAGTTTAGGCCCGTATTGCTCGTATAGTTCCTGCTTGGTCATCTTCTTGTCTCCTATATAAAGGGCTGTCATGCTGAGCGAGTCGGCCACGGTCCGCCGCGGCGGAAGTCGAAGGACCTGCATTTGCGCCGCCAGGCTTGTTCGCTGCACTCGCGGGACAACTCAACTAAGTGGGATCATCCAGTTCTGTTTACCCTGCAGGTCGAGAGAAGACAGGCGAGTATCTTCGGCGGACCGCAACTAATCGCCGCCGAAGAGGCTAGGTCGAATGCGGATGGGCAGCACGCGCAGGTGGCGCCGCGGGCAGATGCAACGGGCGCGCGACCGCGACCAGCGCCTGGTAGCCGGAGCCAGCAATCCGTCGGTGGCGTATTTGTGCATGAGAACCCGTTGGGTTGAGGATAGCACGCGCCGCCTGCAAATTTCCACGCTTGCTCCCGGAAGGCGATACGATGGAATCATCCGCATGCCCGCATCCACACTCCAGCCTGGCCATCCGCAGCAGCATGCGGCTACCACTGCCTCCATAGCACTGGCCTTTGCCAGCGTCTACTTTTTCTGGGGCTCCACCTATATGGCCATTCGCATTGGAGCGGCCCAGATGCCTGCGCTGTTGATGGCCGGACCGCGATTTCTGATTGCGGGCGCGATTCTGCTGGGCTGGTGCCGCTGGCGCGGGTTGCGCCTGGCATGGCCTCTCAAGACCATGCTCACGCTCAGCGTGATTGGGCTGTTCCTGTTGACCGTGAACAATGTGGGCCTGGTGTATGCGGAGAAGACCATCCCCAGCGGACTGGCCTCGCTGGTGATGGCGGTGATTCCTCTCTTTGCGGCGCTGGCCGAGGTGCTTCTGCCCGGCGGCGAACCGCTGCCAGCGCGCGGCTGGCTGGGCATGGCGCTGGGCTTTGCGGGCCTGGCCGCGCTGCTGTGGCCTTCTCTGCGCGAGGGCCTGGCCGGGGACCATGCGCGCCTGCTGGCTCTGGGCTTGCTGCTGATCGCGGCCCTGGCCTGGACCGTGGGCAGCCTGTTGTCGCGGCGGGCGCGGCTGCCGGTGAACTGCTTTGTGGCCGCATCCTGGCAGATGCTGATCGCGGGCGCCTTCAACACCGCACTGGGCACGGCGCTGGGCCAATGGCCCCAGTTTCACGTGAACGCGGCCTCCATTGGCTCGCTCGCCTACCTCATCATCGCAGGATCGCTGCTGGGTTACACCGCCTTCGTCTACCTGCTGGAGCACGTGCCGGTGGCCAAGGTGGCTTCCTATGCCTACGTGAACCCGGTAATCGCGGTGTTGCTGGGCATCTTCCTGCTTCACGAACGCCCCGAAGCAGCCGAGTTTGCCGGCATGGCGGGCATCGTGGTGGCCGTTTTCCTGCTCACTACGGCGCAGGTTAAGGCCCGCCCGCCGCTGGTCGAAGCGCTGGAGCAGATGCCGGCGGAGTAAGGCCTCTGCCTCACTTGAGCAAGAGCACCGAAGCCGCCGAGGCGATGCCGACCAGCGAAAAGACCATCCCAAAATACCAGTAGATGCGGCTGTGGGTGAGCAGCGTGACCGAAGTGATGACCAGGCCAATCTCCAGCAGCGCCTCGCCCAGGTCAAAGCGGACAGCCTTGGCCTCGGCCTGCTCCACCTTGACCTCCAGCGCTTCGGCCTTATCCTGTTCGTCTTTCAGGTTGTCGGCCCACTTGGCCTGGTGGTCGGCATAGCCCTTGGCGATTTTTTTCGCGGCGTCCTTGTCGGCGATGGTCACCACGCTGAGCAGATCGGAGACCAGGGCCGTATCGTTGGCGCGGATCTTGTGAGCCTGGTAGTAGTTCCACTGGTCGGTGGCCTTGTCCTGGTTGAGGATGGCCTCGGTGTGGGTGCGATGGCCCAGCACGGTGGTTATGGCTACCAGCACGGCCAGCACGGTCATGGTTAAGGCGACCGGGCGCAACGAGGATTCGTGCGATCCGTGCTCGGCGTGTTCCTGCAACTCCTGGGCTTCGTTGGCTTCCATGGGTTTGCCTCCTATTAGTTCGCTCGCATTTCCTTTTCCAAAATAACCTTCCGGGCCAGTGCTTCGGCCTTCAATCTGGCTTTCTCCTGAGTAGCTCCATAGGCCAGTACACCGGGAAGGCCAATGACTTCCGCAATCCAGCGGCCGTCTTCTTCCAACTCGAAATCAATTTCCATAGCCGTCCCTCTCCAGCCGCCGCTACTTGCGCTTCCAGCGCACGCCTTCTTTCGAATCTTCGATGACGATGCCTTTTTCGGCCAGCTCGTTACGAATCTGGTCGGCGCGGGCAAAGTTGCGCTGCTTTTTGGCCAGCGTGCGTTCGGCCACCAGGGCGTCGACGGCTTCGTCGGTAAGCGATTGGCGGGCAAGCAGTTCAGGAGTTACATCGGCCAGGCGGCCGGTTTGGGCGGCCCATTCCAGGGCGCGGCGGGTGGGCTCGGCGTCGCGGTCCTCAATCACGTCAAAGACAGCGTCAAAATTCGCCAATACGCCTAGAATTGCGTCACGATCAGCCAAAAAGAACTTCCCCTGGTCAATGGCCGTATTCGCGGCGCGGATCAGGTCGAAGATGGGCGCGCGGGCTTCGGCGGTGTTCAGGTCGTTGCAGAGCGCATCAAAATAGTCGGCCTGCGCCTTCTTCGCGGCGGCTTGCAGCGCGGGATTTTCGCCCGGCGCGTAGTGCTCCTGGGTCAGCCGCTGGTGAAAGGTTCTGAGGCGGTCGATGGCGTTGGTGGCCTCGATAAGGCCGTCGAAGGTGAAGTTGAGCTGATGGCGGTAGGGCACCGAGATCAGCGCCAGGCGGATGGCCGAGGCCTTATAGCCCTTCAGCAGCAGGTCGCGGAGGGTAAAGAAGTTGCCCTCGCTCTTGGACATTTTGCGCCCGTCCACCAGCAGAAAGCGGACGTGCATCCAATGGCGGGCAAAGGGCTTATGGGTGGCGCTCTCGCTCTGCGCGATCTCGTTTTCGTGGTGCGGGAACATCAGGTCTTCGCCGCCTGCATGCAGGTCGAAGCTCTCGCCGAGGTACTCCATGGCCATGGCCGAGCACTCGATATGCCAGCCGGGCCGGCCGCGGCCAATGGCCGTATCCCAGGAGGTTTCGCCGGGTTTGGCGGCCTTCCACAGGGCAAAATCGCGGGCGGAATCCTTTTCGTACTCGTCAAGATCGACGCGGGCGCCGTCTTCCATGCCGCTCAAGTCCTTTTTGCTCAGCTTGCCGTACTCGGGGAAGGAGGCCAGGCGGAAGTACCAGGAGCCGTCCTCGGCCTGGTAGGCGGCGCCGGCGGCGGCCAGGCGCTGGATCAGGGCAACCATTTGGGGAATGTGCTCGGTGGCGCGGGCAAATTGCTCCGGACGCTGCACTCTGAGGGCTTCAATATCTTCAAAAAAGGCCTCTTCGAAGCGGGCCGTGTAGGCGGCGATGGGGATGCCGGCTTGAGCGGCGTTGCGGATGATCTTGTCGTCCACGTCAGTGATATTCATGACGTGGCGGACTGGGGTTCCGGTGAGCAGGAGGAAGCGGCGCAGAACGTCTATCTGCAGGAAAGTACGGAAGTTGCCGATGTGGCCGTAGTCGTAGACCGTGGGCCCGCAGGCGTACATGCGCAGGACCTTGCCGTCCATGGGGAGGAGCTCGTCGACTTGTCCTGACAGGGTGTTGAAGAGGCGGAGGGTCATGGCTTTCCGGGTCTGACTACTGGCTCTGAAACACGCGTGAAGTCAGTGGCTTGAGGTCCTTCCGATTGTAGCAAGACGGAGAATAGCGGGTCAGCTTCTAGCTGCTAGCTTTCAACTACGATGCATTCACAGTCCGAGGGCCAGCGACGGGTCTGCAGACAGGAAGGGGTCGGCGAAATCTCCACTTAAAAAGCGGGGCCAGGCGGCGGCGGCGATCATGGCGGCGTTGTCCGTGGAGAGCGCCAGCGTGGGGAACGAGATGCGCACGCCGCGCGCGGCGGCTTCGGCCTGGAAGCGGGCGCGGAGTTCGCGGTTGGCGGCCACGCCTCCGGTGACAAATATGCGGCGGGCGCCGAGGGATTCCTGGGCGGCGAAGGTTTTCTTCATGAGGTCGCCGACCACGGCGTGCTGGAAGCTGGCGATGAGGTCCAGGGTCTGGGGCTCGCATTGGGCCAGCGCGTCTTCAACGGTGGGGCGGGCGGGCGCGTCGGGGCCGGTAAAGAGCGCGTCGCGGCGGGATTCGGCTTCAGGGCGGAGGTTGTGGAGCTCCACGTAGCGCAGCACAGCGGTCTTGATTCCTGAAAACGAGAAGAGGAAACGGGGGTCGAGGCGGGCGATGGGGGCGGTCCGGGCGGCCTTGGTGCGGGGGGCCTTACCGGCCAGGTGTACTTTTGGTTTGATTTGTGCAAATGCGAACGGCACAGCGTGGGGGTTGCCGTGGGGGGCGAGGGCGTCGATCCAGGGGCCTCCGGGATAGCCGAGGCCGAGGAGCTTGGCGACCTTGTCAAAGGCTTCGCCGGCGGCGTCGTCGACGGTGCGGCCGATAAGGGTGTAGGTCCAGGCGGATGGGGTGGGGCGGGCCAGATAGAGGTGGGTGTGTCCGCCGGAAACGACCAGTGCCAGGGCCGGCTCACCGGTTGGGTGGGGATTTCCCTCAGGGGCTAAAGCCCCGGCTGAATTGGGCGGCTGAATGTACGGGCTGAAGCCCGTACCCTTCAAAGCCGGATCCTGCTCGCGTTCGTTGAGAAGGACGGCGTGGATGTGGCCTTCGAGATGGTTGACGGCGATGAGGGGCAGGCCGTTGGCGTAGGCCAGCGCTTTGGCGTAAGTGATGCCCACCAGCAGCGCTCCGGCCAGGCCGGGACCGTTGGTCACGGCAATGGCGTCGAGGTCGGCCAGGGTGATGCCGGCCTGGGCCAGAGCGGCGCGGACGACAGGGACAATGGCGCGCAGATGCTCGCGGCTGGCCAACTCGGGGACGACTCCGCCGTAACGTGCGTGGGTGGCGATCTGCGAGGCGACCACAGGAGCTGAGCGTGCGCGCTCCGCGCTCAACGACGGCGGCGGCGGTCTCGTCGCAGGAGGATTCGATGCCGAGGATGAGACCGCTTGCCATAATCTTCAAGTTTATCGCTCGATCTTGACATCTGGGCATCGCACTGGTTTGGAATGAACGACTGAAAGCGGTAGTATTTCGTCAGTCGCATCGGTGGTTGAAGAGGTGGACTAGTGGAACGGCCTTGTCCTTGTGGTGGGTCGAATGAGAACTGCTCTTATTGCAACGGGAGCGGCTATACATCCGGACCTGTTCCCATGGACCCTGAGACCAAACAACTGCTGAAACATGGTCCGGTTCATCCATCGAGGGTGGAAGACTTACAAGCGAAAAGAAATTTGGAGGAGGCTCGGCAGCGCTTGGAGCGGGATCGTCGCTTCAGTGGGGAGACCCGAAAGGATGCTAAGGATGCAATCAGGGTCATCCTGCTGTGGCTTGGGTTCATTTGCTCCTTGGTCCTTCTGAAGGCGATTGGTTGTGGACGATGATCCGGTGATTGATCTATCTCAGGACCGGTGTTCGCACGAACTGCCACGCGAGACGATGCTCAGAATGTCTGACACCCGCACCCAATTCGACGCCGCTCTCCAGATTGTGCGTACGTTGCGCGCAGCGGGGTATGAAGCCTACTTGGCCGGTGGGTGCGTGCGCGACCTGCTGCTGGGACGCGAGCCGAAAGACTATGACGTGGCCACCTCTGCGACGCCGGAGGTGGTGCTGGGGCTCTTCAAGCGAACCTTTGCCGTAGGGGCGCACTTTGGAGTGGTGCTGGTGGCCGGCGGGGACGAGGATCAGGCAGCAGGCTCTGAAGGATCAAGGGGCGAGAAGCCCGTGACGGAGGTGGCGACCTTCCGCTCGGATGGGGCTTACTCCGATGGGCGTCATCCGGATGGAGTGCGGTATACGAGCAGCGCCGAGGAGGATGTGCGGCGCAGGGATTTCACCATCAATGGGCTGCTGCTTGACCCACTGCGGGCGGCGGAGTTTTGGAAGAGCGCTGAGGGAATGCGTTCGGCGGTGATCGATTATGTGGGCGGGCTGGCGGATCTGGACACGGGCGTGGTGCGGGCCATCGGGAGGGCGGAAGCGCGCTTTGAGGAGGACCGCCTGCGCATGCTCAGGGGGGTGCGCTTTGCGGCGCGCTTCGGGTTTGAGCTGGAGGCGGGCACGGCCGCTGCTACGCGGGCGCTGGCGGCGCGCATTCACGCGGTGAGCCGGGAGCGGGTGCGGGATGAGTTGACCAGGATGCTGACCGAGGGACGGGCGCGGAGGGCCTTCGAGCTGCTGGATGAGACCGGGCTGCTGGCCGAGGCGCTGCCGGAGGTGGCGCGGATGAAGGGCGTGGAGCAGCCTCCGCAGTTTCATCCCGAAGGCGACGTGTGGGTGCATACCTTGTTGCTGCTGGAGCAACTGCAGGCGGGGTGCGCGCTGACGCTGGCCTGGGGGGCTCTGCTGCACGATGTGGGCAAGCCGCCGACCTTCCGGCGGGCTCCGGACAGGATTCGCTTTGACGGGCATGTGGAGGTGGGCGCGGCGATGGGAGCGGAGATCTGCAGGCGGTTCCGCTTTTCCAATGACGAAACGGCGCAGATTCTGGCCCTCATCGAGAACCATATGCGCTTCATGGATGCGCAGCGCATGAAGACTTCGACGCTGAAGCGGTTCTTCAGGCTTGCGGGGTTTGAGGAGCATCTGGAGCTGCACCGCATGGATTGCCTGGCGGGGAACGGAAACCTGGAGCACTGGGAGTATGTGCGGGAACGGTACCTGGCCATGCCGGAGGAGACGGTGCGGCCGCGGCCGCTGATTACCGGGCGGGAGCTGATTGCTGCGGGGTACGCGCCGGGAGCAGGGTTCAAGGAGATGCTGCGTGCGGTTGAGGATGCGCAACTGGAGGGGACGATTGGGACTCCGGATGAGGCGTTGCAGCTGGTGAGGGAACGGTTTCCCGGATCCTAGCGGCTGAGCCCCCAGCGTTCCCGATTATGAGCAATTATGCTCTATGGCAGCCGCTATTTGAGGTGTATGCTCGAATCAGCAGTCAGAAATTCCCCCTTCTCGCCTCCGGCACTCCAGGCTTCGCTCCAGACGAGCATCGTTCAAGTACGCAACCGAACCACCTGAGCTGCCATGCGCCTCGTCAGGAAAAGCGATGCAACGAGCGCATTTCTGCCCGCGTGGCCCCGCGTTTCCATGGCGTCCAGCCAGAAAGCCCAACGCGGCAGGTTTCTCCGGCGCGGGTCTGACCGCACAAGCTTGCACATCGTGGACCCAATTGAGGCGTCACGCCTGTGTACCCCTGCAGACGAGTAGGCTCCGCTGGCCCTTGCCGCTGGATAGAACATTGCCGGTACGCAGAAGAGCTGAACCAGATGCCAAGCGTCCGCACAAGGATCTTGCATAGAGCGTGTGCGTGGCGCAGTTGCAAGTGAAAGCAGGATATGATGCCGTTCACTGAAATGACGCCTTCCGGGAGAGCTGCCGGAAGTTCCGCACCAGCAGCCACTTTACCCACCTTGTTGAAAGCGTACGGCCTGCCTTTGCCCACGCGCATCGCGTTTATCGGAAACTATCTACCCAGAGAGTGCGGCATCGCAACATTCACGACCGACCTATGCACCGCGCTCGCAACCGAGTACGGAGAAGGACGCCTGTTTGCGATACCCGTCAACGATCCCGATTCGAGCTACGAATATCCGCAACAAGTACGCCTGGAGATTACGCAGGAAGACCTGGCGTCGTATGAACGGGCTGCCGATTTTCTCAACTTCAACGGCAACGATCTTGTTTGCCTGCAACATGAATATGGCATCTACGGCGGCCGTGCGGGCTGCCACATTCTGGCCTTGCTGCGCAGATTGAAGATGCCTCTGGTCACTACGCTGCACACGGTTCTGCGCGAGCCGGACCCAAATCAACGCATCGTGCTGGAAGAGATTGCGCAGCTCTCCGATCGCCTGGTTGTGATGAGTGAACTGGCGGCGCAAATGCTGCGCGATGTGTATGCGGTTGCGAATGGAAAGATCGACGTGATTCCTCACGGTGTGCCGGATCTGCCGTTCATGGACCCCAACTATTTTAAGGACCGGTTTGGCACGGAAGGCAAGTCGGTTCTTCTCACCTTCGGTCTGCTTTCCCCCAACAAGGGCATTGAAAACGTCATTCGCGCGTTGCCCGCGATTCTGGCGCGGCATCCGAACGTGGTCTATATCGTCTCCGGAGTGACTCATCCGCATATCCGAAGGCGCGAAGGCGAGCGCTACCGCGAGGAGTTGCAGGCGCTGGCCGGGCAGCTTGGCGTCAGCGATCACCTAATCCTCAACAATCGTTTTGTAAGTGCAGAGGAACTGGTAGAGCACGTAGGCGCCGCGGACATATATATCACGCCCTATCGGCAGGAGGCGCAGGTTGTCTCCGGTACGCTGGCCATTGCGCTTGGTGCAGGAAAGGCGATCATCTCCACGCCATACTGGCACGCCAAGGAATTGCTTGCGGAGAAGCGTGGCGTGATTGTTCCCTTTGAGCGCCCCGATGCCATTTCCGAAGCCGTTCTCGCATTGCTGGAAAACGATGCGGAGCGCCATGCCATGCGCAAGCGCGCATATCTGCACTCTCGTGGAACCACGTGGCCAAAGACGGCGCGGGCTTACATGGCGAGCTTTCAGCGTGCGCGTTTCGAGCGCTCGTTGCAGCCAAGGGCGGCCCAACAGGACGATGCCATCCTGTGCTTGATTGATCCGATGGACCAACTGCCAGAGCTGAATATTGGCCACCTGTTGACCATGACCGACGACACCGGCATGTTGCAGCACGCCATCTTCTCCGTGCCCAACACGCGCGAGGGCTACACGACCGATGACAACGCTCGCGCGCTCATAGTGTCTACTCTGCTGGATGAGAGTCTCGCGTATGACGACAAAGCGGAGTATCTCAAGCTCTCGCGCCGCTATCTGGCCTTTCTCTGGCTGGCATTTCGTGCCGAAACGGGGCGCTTCAGGAATTTTCTTGGCTACGACCGGAAATGGCTGCAGGACCCTGGCTCGGAAGACAGCCATGGCCGGGCGCTGTGGGCTCTGGGATCGGTGCTCGGCCATTCGCAGAATGCCGGATTGCGCGGCGCGGCGGGAAGACTCTTTGAAGCTGCCGTGCCTGCGGTTTTGACGTTTACCAGCCCACGCGCCTGGGCATTCAGTGTTCTCGGCATGCAAGCTTATCTGGACTGGTTCCCCGGCGACAGAGCCATTCAAGGCGTTCGCAACACGCTCGCCAATCGCCTGCTGGACATCTACGAACGCAGTCACTCCGAGACCTGGCATTGGTTCGAGAAGAGTCTTGCGTACTCCAATGCAAGGTTGCCGCAGGCGCTTATCCTGGCTGGATGGCGCAGCGGCAACAAGCGCATGATCGCGGCGGGAATCGAGTCGCTTGAATGGCTTGTGGCAGCGCAGCACCGCGGAGACGCAGAGACTTTTGTGCCCATCGGTTCCAGCGGATTCTTTACCGAGGGCGCGGAGAAGGCGCGCTTCGATCAGCAACCGGTTGAAGCCTGCGCCACCATTTCTGCATGCCTGGAGGTCTACAGGCTTACCCGCGAGAGCCATTGGCTTGAGGAAGCCCAGCGCGTCTTCCGCTGGTTTCTGGGCAAGAACGATTTACTGGTTCCTCTTTATGACGCATCGACAGGTGGGTGCCGGGACGGCCTTCATCCCGACCGCGTGAATGAAAACCAGGGAGCGGAATCAACCCTCTCGTTCCTGATGGCTCTGCTCGAAATGCATGAGGCCAAAGTAGCAAGCGCAGTAGAACAGCACATGGAAATGAGTACCTACTCTTGAAACCAATTGTAACTCCGGTTGTATCGACAGAGCCTATCGCCCCGAAAGCCCTGCATATGGAAACACATAACGGGTTTCCTCTATTCACTCGTTATGCCGGCAACCCGATCCTCACCCAGGACAACTGGCCCTATCCGATCAACAGTGTTTTCAACGCGGGGGCAGTGCAGGCTGGCCGATGGAGATACTTTGCTCCTCTGCCGCGTGGAAGACCGGCGCGGACTATCGCATCTTTGCGCCGCACGTTCCAAGAATGGACTCGATGGATGGCGCATCGATTCCGAACCCACGCTGCTGGCAGATCCGATCGAGTATCCGGAGGAGATATGGGGCATTGAAGATCCACGTATTACATACGTCCCCGAACTGGAGCAATTTGCGGTGGCATACACCTCGTTTGCGCGAGGCGGTCCGGGAGTTTCCCTGGCAACGACCAAGTGACTTCAAGAGCTTTCAGCGATACGGCCTGATCATGTCTCCGGAGGACAAGGACGCGGCACTGTTGCCGCGGAGAATTGGCGGCCTCTGGGCTCTGATTCATCGGCCGACGACGACGCTGGGCGCTCATATGTGGATTTCCTACTCGCCCGACCTGCGCCATTGGGGAAGCCACAAGATCATCCTCGTGGCGCGGCGCGGCGGATGGTGGGATACAAACAGGATTGGCTTATGCTCCCCTCCGATTGAAACGGAAAAGGGTTGGCTGGTCATCTATCATGGAGTGCGGCAAACAGCATCGGGAAGCATCTATCGGCTGGGCCTTGCACTGTTCGACCTGGAGAAGCCGGAAGTCTGCCTGCAGCGCGGTGACTCCTGGGTGTTCGGTCCCGAAGCTCCCTATGAGCGCGGCGGAGACGTGAAGGACGTGGTGTTTCCCTGCGGGCAGACGATCGGCGCGGACGGAGATACCATCAACTTGTATTACGGAGCCGCTGATTCCTGCATTGCGCTGGCGACGGGGAGTATTCGTTGCTTGCTCTCATGGCTGGACTCCAACTCGAGTCCTGAAGAAGTAAACGTTTTTTAATGCGTGGCGTTCGCGGATATTGAAGAGCAACCAAGATGCGTGCAGCAAGCCGGCACTGGCCGAATTGGTTACCACAACTGCTTTGGATGCGGCGAGTGTGCCCTTGCTGTAATTCAGTCAAATTCAAACCGGCCGAGTTGCGTCCGATCGATGGCCTGCTGAGCATGTTTGCGCTGCGGCCGGTTCGTTGCATGTTTTGTTGGCGGCGCTACTACTGGCTTACGTTGCTCGGAACTCCTGCGGGCTGAGCGCCTGCTCGGGATGAGATGGGGCGCACTGCGAGGTGCGCTGGGAATGCGATAAAAGGGCTGAGCCTTTTTGTTGAACCCGATCTCTGTCTCAGCGACTACGCACCGCACTTACTTTCCAGTGGCCGATCGGGCCCGGTCGATGGACTCGATGCACGCGGCCAGGCGGGCTCTCCACTCGTCGAGGGTCTGGCCGGCAATGGTGGTGCGCTCATGCTGATGCCTCTCATCGGCATACTCCGGAGCCATGGCGTAGGGTTCTGAGCCGGCTTGCAGCTCGCTCAGCGCGGCCTCGGCCTCTGTGACCGCGGGGCCGCTTAATCCAGCCTTCTTCGCATCCGCAATGCGCGCGCGCAGCGTGGCGATATAGCGGTAATCGTCGATGCCCGCGGCAGCCAATTCGTAGCCGGGCGAGTCCAGGGGGCCATCCGGGCCGGCCACCGTGTATCCCGAATGCCACGTGGCCTGGAAGGGCTGGAAGGGTTGCAACTCCCATCCGAAGTGCCACTGCGCGAAGCCGTGGGCGTTGGCAGCGGCCACCTCAAAGCCCCAGTCGTAGCGGTCGCCCACAATGCCGTTGTAGTAGCGCAGCACGGGTTTGCCGGTGTGCGCGCGCGCGATCATCTTTGCCGCGCGGTCCCTGGGATGAGGAGAGAAAAAATCAAGCTGATCGAGCATGGGCAGGTAATCGACTCCCGAGTCCTCATCCCCTTCCGGGTCGACGTAGAGTTTCACGCGTGGAATCGCGGCCTTGATCATCTTGTCGTAGCGGATGGTCTGGGCCAGATTGCGGTTCCACTGGTTGATGTTGCGCTCGCGCGGTTCGTCGGCCGTCTGCATCATGATGGCAATGCCCTGCGCGTCAAAGAAATCCTGAATCTGGCGGACGGCGTCAATAAAGCGCCGATTGAAACGATCGGAAAACTCCTCGTCCCGCTGGCTGTCGGGCAGCATGGGAGACAACTCCTCGGGCTCCTGAAAATCGCCGTAGCGCGTCTCCTTCATCAGCTTGCGGGAGATCTCGATGGGCAGGAAGACCAGCGCCGGGCGGCTCGGACCGTTCAGCCCGTATTCCTTCACCACGCGGCACTCTTCTTTGACCAGGCTGAAGTCCAGAGTGACGTGATCGCCCTCCACGCCGGTAATGAACGGCGTGGTAAAGTGGAAGGCGGTCATGCCGTGCGCTTTCATATCCGCGGCTTCGGCGCGGAGCAGGCGGCGGAAGTAATCCATCTTGGCGGGCATGAAGTAACGCAGGGCGTAGCTCATGTTGTAATCGCTGTTGCGCCACAGACTGTATGCGGCGCCGTGCTGCTCCGCGTTGGCGAGCTGGAAGGGAAGAACCTCGACGCTGAGGGGAACGGAGACGGAGCCGGTCTGCGTGAGCAGGCGCACGGTTCCGGTGTAGACGCCGGGCTTGGCGCCGGCCGGCGGCGTGATGGTGAACCACCAGGTCTGGTTGAGCTTCAAGTACGCCGGCGCGCGTGTAGTGGGAAAGAGGCAGAAGCGGTCCAGGCTGGCCGGCCAGCTGTCCCAGAGATACTTCACCACTCTCACTTCAACGGCTGAATGAGGCAGCACAGCGCCGGCGGGAGTGCGCAACGCGCTCACTGAGGCGCTTACCCAGCCCAGCGCGCGCAGCGGCGTGATCGTAATTGTCGAGTGAACGCGCTGGCCCTGCGCGGCGACCGTCCGCAACGCGGAGGGATTGAGTTCGGATGCATCCGGTACGTCATAGGGCCGCACTGTCTTCTGCCAGTCGCGGCTCCACAGCAGGAATCCTCGTTTCTGGCCGGCGGGTTCCGGCGGCTGGTTCGCGGTTGCCGGCTTGGGGAGATTGAGATTGGCCTCGAAGGCCTCGCGCTGCGCGGCTTCGACGCGCTCGACGGCGGCACGGAAATCGGCCGCGGGCGCGATGAGCAGACCAAAGGCGGCCAGCGTTTTGGACCACGTGAACTCCGCCTTGCCGCCGCGCACGGTGAAGGGAAAATCGAAATGCTCATAGAGGTTGCGCCCGAACTTCGCCCAGGTATCCTCGCCGGGCTCGTACCAGTCGCCGATGCCGCGAAAATATTCGGCGGCGGTGTAGAACGTGGCCGGGTCGGTGCGTCGGGCCGCCACCACTGCGCCATTGACGCTGAGCGCGAAGGACCGCGCCGCAACCGCCTTCGAGGTATAGTTCCCGCCCCAGAATCGCGCGCGGTACTCGCCGTCGGGCAGGTCCACCCGCAAGGCCGCTCTCCGCGATCCGAGGTCGGCCCAGACCATGCTGCTCAGCATGGGGTCGGGCTTGGGCTGATTGAACAGCGCGCTGCTCGCATCCTTCATATCCGTGGTCCAGCCGTAGCCACGCCATTTGGCATAGGCAGTGCGCTCGTCGATGGGCAGTGAACCATCCAGCAACGGCGCTCCCTGCGGCGAGAAATTCAGCAGGACCTCGCCGTGCGGCCTGGTCAGGCTTGCGTCTCCGGCAACATAGAAGTCGTACAACCACAGGTCGCGCTCAAACTTCTCCGCACTGCGAAACTCCAATCGCAGCGAGCGCATATGGCTGAGATCGAGCGGCGTTCCCTCGTCCGTGCGTATGTCGGCGAGGGGAATCTCAAAGCGGTTGCGGGCGCGAAACAGCCAGAGATGATCCGCCGAGAAGGCAGCGCCGGCCGCGTCGCGAATGGTCAGCGTGAATGGGATCATGAACTCGGATGCATTGTCCACCTGAAATACGAGTTTGCCGCGCCCTGACCAGTTGGATGCCAGGCCGGATTCCGCAGCGAACTCCACGGTCGACGAGGCGGAGCCGGGCTCGAGCACCAGGTGAACCGCGCCGTTCTTGATAGCGGGCAGTTTCTCCGCGACGGCTTCAATCGCCATCCCGTCATCCAGGGTTGGCGACCATTGCGCGGAAGCGCCGGCGACGCGCAGGGCGGAGACACTCGCCGCACCATCAATGCGGTAGACGAAATCGGCGGCGGGCGGAGCGGCAAGGGCCGGCAAAGCCAGCGAGACCAGCCCCAATGTTAAAGCTTTGGCAGCAGTGAGCATACGAACACCTCCGGCAAAAGTACAGATCATCATAGCAAGGCGGGCGCGGCTTGCCCATGCACGATGCGTCACTAAGTTGTCGCGGGACGAAACTCCTCGTCGAGGTGAAGCAACGCGCCATGCCCGCGCAGCTTGCGTTGAAGATCGGGAATGGAGATATCCTGAACCGGCTTGCGGCTGCCGGCGGCAAGACTTGCGGCCGTTCCCGCGGCCTCACCGAGGATCATGTACTGCGGCTCCATGCGCAGGGAGCAGTACGCGACATGGGTGGCCGAGAGGCAAACTGTCACCAGGAGATTCTCCGCTTCCGATCGCTTCGGCGTGATGCTCCGGTAGGAAATTTCGTAGGGTTCGACGGGAAACTGAACGTCGCCTTCATTCTGCACGGCGCCGTCGGGCATGGCGATGCGCTGCGTGTTATGCGAGTCGATGTTATACGATCCCATGCCGATGGAATCGGATTTGGTGCGCTCGTTTTCGAGGTCCGACTGGCGCATCACATACTCTCCTACCATGCGGCGGGCTTCCCGGACGTAAAGCTGGTGCGGCCAGTGATCCGTATCGGCAAACTCATCCTTGGCCAGACCCCATTGGTTAACTTCAGCCCGCAGGCCGGCAGGTAACTTGGGGTCATGGGAGACGAAATAAAAGAAAGATTGGGTATATAAGAGGTGGTCCCGCCATATAGCGGCTCTCTCGCTGTAAGTGGCTTCAGGATATTTCCAGCTATGGCCGATATAGTCCGTACCGAAGCCATTGTTATTGTTAAAATCCGCCTTATGATTGGGGATGGTTACAAACCAGCTAAGATCCTTGATTCCGGGCTCACGTCCAAGATGCGACTTATACTCATTCAGATAGCGCTCCAGCAGGGCGAAGCGGGAACGGTCGTAACCTTCCGGACGGGGAAAGGGAAGCATGTTAGCAGGATCACTGCTAAGTATCAGGCGGAAGTTATAGGCCTGCACTTTCTTATCGCCGGAACCGGGAGCGGCCAGAGGCCCGGGATCGATCTCCGGAAGCAGGCGGTGGTGCTCATCATAGGCTGAAACCGGCCAGAGAAACTGGTTCTTGGGTGTGTTCCCGCGCACTCCGGCAAGATCTTCGCCATATTCCGAAGCCGCTTCGCGTCCCCACGTATAGCCGATCTTAGCCTTCGCCATCAAGTCTCCCTCATAGGTGCAGTCGGCAAAGATTGTTGCCGGCCAGCGTCTGCCATCCCCGGTGGTGATGGAGATGATGCGTTTGCCCTGAAGCTCTACGCCGTTGAGTTCGTGCAAACGACGGTGATAGTGAACAGTTACCCCGGCATCCCTCAGCAAGCTGCAAAAGATATCTTCCGACACGTGCGGTTCTGAGTACCAATTCTCCATGTGGTCAAGATCGCGCAACCCATAGTGAGAGGCCGCCTTCCTATAGAAGTCGCGAACATAGCCGCCAATGATGGAGTAGCGGCCCACATCAGTGCAGGAAAGGCCGCCGGTGACCATGCCGCCCAGGCGGGCTCCTGGCTCCAGAAGCACCACGCGCAATCCCTCGCGCGCGGCGGAATATGCAGTCATCACGCCTGATGCAGTGCCGCCGTAAACCACCAGGTCCGGATATGGAGCGGGCTCGGCGCCTTGCGGCGATGCAATGGTTGCGGAAAGTACTTCGGAGATCATGACGGGTTTGCCGCTCATCAATGCCGAAATCGTCCGGGTGGCAAGTAGTGGGCCCGCATAGCTGAGCGTCCTGACCAGTTGGCGCCGCGTTAGTTTCATATTTATCTCCAGAGTCCGGTGGCTTACCTTGCAAATAACGAAGAAGAAGCAGCTATTAGAAGAATTGAAAACACCAATACTAGCACAAATCGAAAAAATATAAAGTGTTGCGGGTTGCCCTGCGTTTTCTTCGATCCTCACTCTGGTTTAACGTGGAGGAACACCGCGGGGCACAAAACCGCCGGATCATTTTGGCGTGGCTGGAGTGGAAGCGGCAATCGTTCAGCATGGAGATCACCACGATTCCATGCCATGGCCGCCAACGGCGTGACGAGTCCAGCATCCTCGCCCTGCTATACTAGAGAATGCCGTTATGTTGACAACAGCCTCGTAAAGCAATAAAAGGATAGTTAACGAAATGATCCCTACCATTGCAACTCGTATGAGGCAATACGCAATCGACCCTCACTCCGCTGAGAGGGACGGCGATGGTTGTATCGCCGGAAAGCAGAACGTCCTACACGTTCGTAAAGAATCACGCTGGAGCCCAATCGCACCATGAGATACTCATTTTTGATTCTGTTGATGGCGGCCATCGCTGCCTCCGCAAGCGCCCAAACCCCAACCACCCAGGGAGCAAGCCCGGCTACAGCCGCCACACCGGCGGCAAGCGCTGCCGCCCCGAGCGCTCAAACCCCATCCACCCCGGCGGCCACCACCGGCACTGCCGCCAAGCCGGCCTCCGGCGCTGCCGCCCAGACCAAGCCGCCGGCGCCGCCCCCCATTGACTTCGACAAACTCTATCCGGATGCTCCCGTCAAGCCGGCCGACATCCACTGCGGCAAGTCCAAATCCTGCGTTATCAAGCTGCCCCCTGGAGTTCCTCCCACCGACGCCACCCTGGTGCCCGACTTTTCCCTGTACTACCAGGACATCAAGATAGGCACCGGCGCCGAGGCCATGCAAGACAATTCATACAAGCTCCACTACAACGCCTACACCGCGGCCGATGGGGTCATGTTCGATTCCACCTACAACCATCGTCGTCCCGTCCTGGACAAGGACGGCAAGCCGGTGAAGGATGCCGACGGCAAGCCCAAGATGGGCGATCCGCAGCCGTTCAAGTTCACTGAAGGCGAGGGCCGCGTGATACCGGGCCTGGATTTGGGCATTCTGGGAATGAAGGTGGGGGGAAAACGCCGCATTGTCATCCCTTACCAAATGGCCTATGGGGAGCAGGGACGCCGGGGGCCGAATGCCGCCCATCCGGGGGTTCCTCCCAAGGCGGATCTGATCTTCGACGTCGATCTGCTGGAGGTGATCGACGAGAACGCTCCGCCAAAACCGCATCCGGCTGCCACAGAAACCAAGCCCGCAACGCCGGGAACGCCCGCGGCTCCGGCAGCAACAGCAAAGGCGCCAGCAGCGGCAACGCCTGCGGCTCCGGCGGCTACGGCAAACCCGGCGCAACCGCAAGCGAAGTAACGCGCGTTTAATCAGGAATCTTGAGGCCACGCCGGCGGGGTTGTCCGCCGTGGCGGACAACCCCGGCGTGGCCGCGATCGGTAGGCATCCATTTTCCTACTGATCACCGCCCAGCATTGACCCTACAATTCCGCCCAGCAACGCGCCGCTGGCCGCGGAAGTCGTCTCCCGCCCACCGGTGCGGGGCAGATACTCGCTCATGGCATGCGCCAGCCGCGAAATGGGCAAGGTCTGCAGCCACACCGTTCCCGGCCCCGTCAGCACGGCCAGAAACAGCCCATCCCCGCCAAAGATCACATTCTTGATCCCCGGAACCATGGTGATCTGGAAGCCCACCGAAGCCTGAAACGCGCCCACATGCCCCGGATGCACCCGCAGCGTCTCTCCCGGCGCCAGGGTTTTCATAATCAACTCGCCGGATAGTTCCAGCCACGCCGTTCCCTGGCCGCCCAGCTTTTGCAGAATAAAGCCGTCGCCGCCAAAGATGCCCGCCCCCAGCGACTTCTGGAAGCCCATGGTGATAGTCACCTGCGGCGTGCCGCACAAAAACCCGTGCCGGTGAACCATATACTCGGCGCCCGGCGACAGCTCCACCGGCACAATGTGGCCCGGCACCTTGGTGGCAAAGCTGACCTCGCCGGCAGACTGCACGGCCCGGTACTCGGTCATAAACAGGCTGCCGCCCGCGGCCACCCGCTTCAAAGCGCCAAAGATGCCGCCGCCTCCGCCCATCTGCGTGTGCGTCGTCATCTGGATGGAGCTGGTCATCCACGAGAGCTCCCCGCTCTCTGAAAATACGCTCTCGTTGGGGTCAAGCTGCACATCGAGCACGGGCATGGTGGTGCCCTGAATCTTGGTCTGCATGGCTGTCGCCTCCTGTCTGCACAGTGTACCTTAAACTTGGCGCCGGTTTTATTGCCGCGCCATCGTCGGCGGCGCTCCGCTGCGTCTGAAGAAGGCGCTGCTCCTGATCCCGGCATCGGCGGTCCTGATGGTGGGTGTCAACCTGGCTATTTGGTCCGCACTGCGGTAGGACGTGTGCTGCTGAAGTAGCGCTCAAATGCAGTCTGTAGGCATGATCGGATTCACCGATGCCCTGGTCGCCCCCCGTGGCGTGGATCATAGGCTGTCATTTCGGGAAATGCTATCGACTGGTACTGGTTTGAGAACAGCAAGTAAACTGTCCTGATTCCCACAGGGGCATTTCGTCATTTTTTCGCTATAGTATCGGGTTAGGATGTTCTGAAAGGAAATCATGGGACCGGCGACACTCTTCAAGTTTCACCGCGAAACCGAAGCGTTCATGGAATGCCGGGATAATCTGTCTTTCATGCGGCCGATGAAGGCAGGCTCCATACAGTTGGTAGTAACTTCGCCTCCTTACAACATCGGAAAATCCTATGAACGTAGGCGTTCACTCGACGCATACGTGAACCAGCAGGCCCAGGTCATCTCGGAGTGCGTTCGCCTCCTGAATCACAGAGGTTCACTGTGTTGGCAGGTGGGTAACCACGTACAGGATGGGGAAATTTTTCCCCTAGATATGGTTCTCTATCCGGTTTTCCGGGATCACGGGCTTCATTTGCGCAACAGGATCGTCTGGCATTTTGAACACGGTCTGCACTGCTCTAATCGTCTGTCCGGACGTTATGAGACGATTCTATGGTTCACGAAATCTGAGGAGTACATCTTCAACCTCGATCCAATTCGAGTCCCATCGAAGTATCCAAGTAAAAAATACTTCAAAGGCCCGAAAACAGGGCAACTCTCCGGCAACCCGCTGGGAAAGAATCCGGGAGATGTGTGGATTTTCCCGAATGTGAAGAACAACCACGTGGAGAAGACAATCCATCCATGCCAGTTCCCGGTCGAATTGGTTGAACGGCTAGTACTGTCTCTTACTAACCCTGGAGATGCGGTGTTCGACCCTTACATGGGCGTCGGAACTGCCGTTGTCGCCGCCTTGCAGCATGACCGTATCGGATATGGGTGCGATGTCGTGCAGGAATATGTTGACATTGCTTGGGACAGAATTGCTGACCTGCGGAACGGAACCCTTAGAACGCGGCCCATGAATAAACCTGTCTATGATCCTTCCCTTCCTGGTGGTGGCCACAAGTGAGAATCGTCAATTACTACTCCCATCTGAATGGGCTTGAGTTTCTGCTGGTGCATAAGCCCAAGCTCTGGGAGGAAATCGCGAGCGTGATCAGGGGTTTGAATGCGAGGTCTTGTCGTACTAAAGTGTCAAAAGAAAAACGCACAAAAGATAAGGTACTTTACTCTCCTATCGACATGAATAGAGCTTTGGCTGATGCATTCAAAATTCGCCAATGGGGTGAACAAAGAACTTCCTACTGGGTCACTTCCGATGCACAACTCATCCGAAAAACTATGCACTTGGCAGCGGCTCAGCAGAAGGCAGAGATCGAAAGCGCAGGCTTGCATCCCATCTTTTCCTATAATCAGACGGATTTTGTTAAAGATCGTGTAGCCGTCGAGGTGCAGTTCGGAAAATACTCCTTTGTGGCCTACGATCTTTTCGTCAAGCACATGGCCTTTTTTATTGGAAACGTGATCGATGTGGGTATTGAGATTCTACCCATGAAGGAGCTTCAGGAGGAGATGTCCTCAGGAGTTGCCTATTACGAAGGCGAGTTATACAACCTGATCCGCGAGGGTCGCGGCGTGCCTGCCGTCCCCCTCGTGCTGGTCGGAATCGCGCCGTAGCCAGTATCCCAGCTTGAATCCACTTGGCAAGAGTCCTCTTGTTTCGAGACCTGGGAAGGCAAGGACCTACCCCTTGGCAAACATCTGCTTGATCCCCCGCAGCGCCTGCCGCGTCCGCTCTTCGTTCTCGATCAGCGAGAAGCGCACATGCCCGTCGCCGTAGTCGCCAAAGCCAATCCCGGGCGACACGGCGGTTTTGGCTTCCGCCAGCAGCAACTTGGAGAACTCCAAAGAGCCAAGCGCCCGGAAGGCCTCGGGAATCTGCGCCCAGACAAACATGGTGGCCTTGGGCAGGGCCACCGGCCAGCCGAGCTTGTTCAGCCCTTCCACCAGCACGTCGCGGCGCCTGCGATAGTTCTCGCAGATCTCGCGCGACGCACTCCTGCGGGCCTTCCAGCGCCTCAATCGACGCCACCTGGATGGGCGTGAAGGTGCCGTAGTCGAAGTAACTCTTGAGGCGGGCCAGGGCGCCGACCAGCACCGGGTTGCCGACCATGAAGCCGACGCGCCAGCCGGGCATGTTGTAGCTCTTGGACATGGTGAAGAACTCCACCGCAACCTCTTTCGCGCCCGGCACCTCCAGCACGCTGGGGGGCTTGTAGCCGTCGAAGGCGATGTCGGCGTAGGCCAGGTCCTGGATGAGATGGAAGCCGTACTCCCTGGCCAGCTCCACCAGGCGGGCCAGGAAGGGCAGGTCCACGCACTCGGTCGTCGGGTTCGACGGGAAGTTGACGATGAGGGCTTTGGGACGCGGGTTCATGCGCGGGATGAGGTCCTCTAGCTGGGCCAGGAACTGCTCGCTGTGGTGGACGGGCACGCTCACCACGTGCGCTCCGGCGATGACCGGGCCGTAGATATGGATGGGATAGCTGGGGTTGGGCACCAGCACCGTGTCGCGCGAGTCGAGGATGGCCAGGCACAGGTGGGCGATGCCCTCCTTGGAGCCGATGGTGACGATGGCCTCTGTTTCCGGGTCGAGATCGACGTTGTAGCGGGTCTTGTACCAGTTGCAGATGGCCTGGCGCAGGCGCGGGATGCCGCGGGAGACCGAGTAGCGGTGATTGGCGGGCTTGAGCGCCGCCTCCACCAGCTTGTCCACGATGTGTTGGGCGTGGGTCCGTCGGGGTTGCCCATGCCGAAGTCGACGATGTCCTCGCCGCGGTCGCGGGCGGCCATCTTCATGGCGTCGGTAATGGTGAAGACGTAAGGCGGGAGGCGCTGAATGCGGCTGAATTCTTCCATGATGCCAGTTTAAGGCAAAGGGCGCGGGCGCGTTGGAGGGCATGGGCGGGGCCGGTGCCGGAGTGGGATGAAGCACACCGATTCCGGCAAAGTGGTCCATATTGACCAGATTCGCCAGCCCGCGATGAGAAAATCAATAGAGGAGCGGCCTGCCGCACCGAGCATGGCCGCACTTGTTTTCGAGCTGGGAAATACGGCCTGTAGCTTCCTATTCCGTTTGGCGGCAGCCGTTCACCCATTGGAGAGGCGGCCCATGAACGCCCTGCTGATCTACCCGGAATTCCCCGATACCTTCTGGAGCTTCAAACATGCGCTCAAGTTCCTGGGCAAGCGTGCCGCGCAGCCTCCGCTGGGGCTGATGACGGTGGGCGCGCTGCTGCCCGGCGCGTGGAAGAAGCGCCTCGTGGATACCAACGTGGAGCGGCTGCGCGACCGCGACCTGGCCTGGGCGGACGTGGTTCTGTTGAGCGGCATGCACATCCAGCGCCAGTCGCTGGTATGCATCGTGGAGCGCTGCCGGGCGCGCGGATTGCGTACCGTGGTGGGCGGACCCATCGCCAGCAGCCTGCCGGCGGCCGAGCTCAAGGCGGACCACGTGGTGATCGGCGAGGCCGAGAGCCTGATTGCCGATCTGGCGCGGGAGCTGGAGCAGGGAACGGCTATGCCCAGCTATCAGGCCGCGGAACGGCCGGAGATGGAGACCAGCCCGCTGCCCGATCTGAGCCTGATCAGGATGAAGCGCTACTCCACCATGACCGTGCAATACTCGCGCGGCTGCCCCTTCAACTGCGAGTTCTGCGACATCATTGAAATTTATGGCCGTCGGCCGCGCACCAAGGCCGTGGCGCAGGTGCTGGCGGAACTGGACCAGTTGCGCCTGGCGGGCTGGCGCGACGCTGTTTTTATCGTCGACGATAATTTCATCGGCAACAAAGCGCGGGCCAAGGAACTGCTGAGGGCGCTGGCCGAGTGGCGCAGGAAATATAAAACCGAGTTCGAATTCATCACCGAGGCTTCGCTCAACCTCTCCGACGATGCGGAGCTGATGCAACTGATGAAAGACGCGGGCTTCAAATCGGTCTTTCTGGGCATCGAGACGCCGGATGAGTCGGGCCTGATCGCCAGCAACAAGCTGCAGAACACGCGGCGCAGCCTGCTGGACAGCGTGGCTACGATCCAGAGCTACGGGATGCAGGTGATGGGCGGCTTCATCCTGGGCTTCGACACCGACCGCGACGACATCTTCGACCGCATGGTGGAGTTCATTCAGAAGAGCGGCATTCCCATTGCCATGGTGGGCCTGCTGCAGGCCATGCCGGGGACGCAGCTCTTCCGGCGCTTGTGGCGGGAGGGCCGGATTGTGGATGCGGGCCAGGGCGACAACACCGGCGGCATGCTGAACTTTCTTCCTCATATGGACTCCGCCAAGCTGGTGGAGGGCTACCATTCGGTGCTCAAGCGAATCTATTCTTCCGCAGCCTACTACGAGCGCGTGAAGCTCTACCTGAGCCGCACCCAGCCCAAGCCCGCGAAACTGCCGCGGGGGCAGCGCGTGAAAAACCAGCCCTGGATGACCCGCGAAAACATGCGCGCGCTGATCAATTCGATCGTCCGCCAGGGAGTCTTTGGCAGGGCCAAGTGGAGCTACTGGAAGTTTCTGGCCTCGGCGGCCACGCGCTATCGCCATTGCTTCGGCTCGGCCATGACCCTGGCGGTGATGGGCTATCACTTCCAGGTGATGACGCGCCGGCTTTCCAAGGCCGTTGACGCGCCGATGCTGCCGGACGGGATGGAGAAGGGCCTGCCCGCTGAAACAGGCGGACGAGTAGAGGAGCGCCATCGCCGCAGCAGTTTGCCGCCGGTGTGACCATGCCGGCCACCTTATACTAAAAACGGCATGAGCAATTTTTTACCTGTAGACGAACAGATGGATCTGCTGGAGAAGGGCGCGGCGGAGATTATCCGCGTGAGCGACCTGCGCGAGCGCCTGGAAGAAAGCCGCAAAACCGGACGCCCGCTGCGCGTCAAGGCCGGCTTCGACCCCACCGCTCCCGATCTGCACCTGGGCCACACCGTGCTGATGCGCAAGCTGCGCCACTTCCAGCAACTCGGGCATACGGTTATTTTTCTGGTGGGCGACTTTACCTCGCTCATCGGCGACCCCACCGGCCGCAATGTGACCCGCAAGCCGCTTACGCGCGAGCAGATCGACGAGAACGCCGAGACTTACAAGCAGCAGGTCTTCAAGATTCTCGACGAGAAGGCAACCGAGGTCCGCTACAACTCCGAGTGGCTGGGCAAGCTGGGCTACGAGGGGACGATCCGGCTGACGGCGCACTTTACCGTCTCGCAAATGCTGGAGCGCGACGAGTTTCACCAGCGCTTCCAGGCCGAGCAGCCCATCAGCCTGCACGAACTGCTCTACCCGGTGATGCAGGGCTACGATTCGGTGGCCCTGAAGTGCGACGTGGAGCTGGGCGGGACGGACCAGAAGTTCAATCTGCTCTGCGGGCGCGAGCTGCAGCGCCACTACGGGCAGAAGCCGCAGATCGTGCTGATGACGCCGATTCTGGAGGGGCTGGACGGCGTGCAGAAAATGTCGAAATCGCTGGGCAACGCGATCGGGATTAACGAGCCGCCGGGGGAGATGTACGGCAAGCTGATGAGCATCTCGGATGAATTGATGTGGAAGTACTGGGTGCTGTTGACGGACCTGCGCCAGAGTCGAGGTGGACGCGCTCAAGGCGGAGGTGACGGCCGGCAAGCTGCATCCCATGGAAGCCAAAAAGCGGCTGGCGCGCACCATTACCGCGGGTTTCCACGGCGAGGCCGCGGCCCAAAGCGCCGATGAGAACTGGGCGCGGATGTTCCAGCAGAAGGAGACGAGCGAGAACCTGGAAGAGGTGGCTGTGGCTTATGCCGATGTGGCCGGGCCGAAGGGCGAGCTACATATTCCCAAACTTTTGGTAATAATGGGGCTGGCGGCCAGCGGCACCGAAGCGAACCGAAAGATTACCGAGAGGGCTGTCAAGCTGGATGGCGAATTGATCGGTCGTTTGAGGGTTTACTGCCCCGGGCTTCCGGCGCGCATCGTGGTCCGCCTCGGCAAGCGCGCCAAGGTAGCGGTTATTTCCTGATTGCAGGTAGGAATTGGCTGGGTGGCTATTTCATTGGCCAATTGGGCGGATGCCGGTTGGAATTTGTGGTTTCCCAGGTCTCATCCGCCGCGGCGGATGAGACCTGGGGCACCCGGCAGATGAACTACTTAACGGTTGTGTTTTCCTGGTATAGCCTTTACCCCGGATAGGACCCGGCAATATAGCCCTGCAGGGCCTTGATCACCTGCTCCTGCCCGGTGATCACCCACTTCACCATGTCGCCGATGGACACCACGCCCACCAACTTATCCTGCTCCATCACCGGCAGGTGACGGATATGGTGTTCGGTCATCAGCGTCATGCATTCATCCACGGTTTGTTCCGGGCTTACGGTCATCACCGGGCTGGTCATGATCTGCGCCACCTTGGTTCCCTTTGAAGGATGCCCCAACAAGACGCATTTACGCGCATAATCGCGCTCTGAGATGATGCCGACCAGCCGCTTTTTGGAACACACCAAAAGCGCGCCCACATCGTTCTCAGCCATCAGCTTGAGAGCCTCATAGACCGTCTGCTCGGGCTCGACCGATAGAACCTTATTCAGTTTCTTGTTCTTCAAAACCTGTTCGATGGTGTCGGTAATCTTCATTGGACCTCCTGGAGTATGAAAGCCCCGGCGGCTGGGAGCGCAGGCCGTCCCGCGGGCCCTGGGAGTTATGGAAAAAAGTGTAACGTGTTTATTGCACGTTTGTCGCTAAGAGCCTGAAAATTCCGCCTCCATCTCCGGATCGGTCTTCATCCGCCCAGCGCGAAGGCGCGGGCTGATTCCAGCAGCCTGGCTACCGAGTCTTTCGAACACGACTCTGTATAAATCCGCATCAGAGGTTCGGTGCCGCTGGCGCGCAGCAGGAGCCAGCTCTCGGCGGCGTTGGGCTTGGTTTTGGCTTCGGGATTGTCGAGATAGAACTTGACGCCGTCCAGGGTTTGCTGGCGCAGGATCGGCATGCCGGCAAAGACCCGGTCGCCGACTTCAAGCGCTTTGGCCCGGGCAATGGCGCCGTCCTTGATCTCATCCGATAGTGCCAGGTCAATGCGGCCGTACTGATGCTCGCCGTACTCGGCCTGTAGTTCGGCAACCAACTCGCCCAGGGTCTTGCCTTCCTCGGCCATGACGTTGGCCAGCAGCAGCGAGTTGAGCAGGCCGTCGCGCTCCGGCAGGTGGCGCTGGAAGCCGATGCCGCCCGACTCCTCGCCGCCCATCAGGATCTCCCGCTCCAGCATGAGGTCGCAGACAAACTTGAAGCCGATGCCGTGCTCGATCAGCTCGCGGCCGTGCTTCAAGCAGATGCGGTCCAGCATTTTGGTGGTATTGAAGGCGCGGGTGATGGCGCCCGGCCAGCCCTTGCGCTTGAGCACCCAACTGAGCAGGACGGAAAAAATCTTGTGCGGATCGACGAAGTTGCCATGTTCATCGGTCGCGCCAATGCGGTCGGCGTCGCCGTCCGTGCACAGGCCGGCCTGGCAGCCGTTTGCCACCGTGGCGTCGCCTAGAGCGCGGATGTGAGGCTCAATAGGCTCGGGATTGATGCCGGGAAAGAGCGGGTTGGGATTGCCGCGAATCTGCACGTGGGCCACGCCCAGGCGGGTAAAGATGCCGGAGAGGATGGTCAGCCCAGCGCCGTACATGGAGTCGATGGCGAACTTCATGCCGGATTTTTTCAGAGCGTCGAGGCTGGTGAAGTTCTCAATGGCCTTGATATAGGTGGGCAGGAAATCGACTTGCCTGACGGGGGCTGGCTGGGCGGCGCGGGCCACCGGCTGACCCAGGTAAGACTCGATCTCGGCCATGATGGAGGGCTTGCCGGAGCCGCCGTACCAGGCCTTGTACTTGACGCCATTCCATTGCGCGGGATTGTGCGAGGAGGTGATCACGATACCACCGGCCAGGCCGCGTTCGCGCACGGCATAGCTGAGCGCAGGGGTGGGCGTAATGGCGTTGGCTAGTTGCACGGGGATGCCGGTCGAGGCCGCCACCTCTGCGCAGGCGCGCGCAAAAGCCTGGGAGCCGAAGCGCGTGTCGTAGCCGATCGCCAGGCCCTTGGCGGGGTCTTCTTTGGCGTGAACGTAGGCGGCTATGGCCTCGGCGGCGATGCGCACGTTGGCGAAGGTAAAATCGTCGGCGATGATGCCCCGCCAGCCGTCGGTGCCGAACTTGATTACGGGATGAGGCATGATGGGGTTCTCGTTCCCCTGAACTCTAGGGTAAACGAGGCCGGAGAAAAGAACTGGAAAATAGAGCCGGTTTAGGGCATGGCATCCCTCACCTTCCACGAAAGAATTGCGAATTGGATGGGGCACGGGCTAAAGGCGGTTGGTCCAGTAGCCAGGACGACGCTTGGCGTGAGCTACGGCAACGATATAAATCTCGTCCTGCCAATCGAAAAAAACTATGAAATAGGGAAACTTTTTGAGGAGAACCCTTCGTGTTTCGTGCAAATAAGAGGGGTAATGGTGTGGAGATGCGGCAATACTCGAATAGATGGAGAGCAACTCGTCCCGAAACCTTCGAGCCGAGGAGATACTGCGCTCGGCGTACCAAACTGTCGCAAGATTGGCCTCGCGCCGTGCGTCCTCGTGAATCCGCAGGGCCTTCACGAGCCGACAATGGTACGGAGGTCCGCCTCGGCCTCTTTCACCGAGCACGTCACAGCTGTCCCGGCTTTGATTGCCGCAACCCTTCGCCCAATCTCCGCGTCCCAGGCAGCATCGACTTCGGCCTCGGTTGCATCGTTCTCACCGGTGTCTACGCTATCCCATAGCGAGTTGGCCAGCAGAATGCGTTGTTCCACGGGCAGTTCATAAGCGATTTGTTGAACTTCCTCGAAGGAGCGTGGCATACGGCAATTGTAGCGCAAAATCGATTTCAAAAGCTACGGAAATTGGGCTGTTGGCATGACTCGAACTGCGTTTCAACAGTGAATTCCCTGGAGCCCAGCTTGAATTCATCCATTGAGCGAAGAAACTTCAAGAAGCTCGACCAATTGCGAATCTGAAAACCCGATCGCTACGCCGCGGGCCCAATCGGAGTCCGCGAAGACGCCAAGTTCTTTACCCGTGATGATGGAGCGGACCCTGTACTTTCCCGCGGGAATCAAGGGCAAGCGCACGGTGGCAGCCGCTTCCTGCGACTCATTGCGGAAAACCGCAATCACTCCATTGCCGTTGCGCGCCAGGCGCGCGTAGCCGTCCCATGCGGAGGGCGAAGGCTCGAGCCAATTGCCCAGCGGGAAAAAGCTTTCGCTGATCTTAGTGCTTCTTCTCAGCTTCTTGAACCAGCTAATTTTTTCGTGGTACCACTGGCGGTCGCCGGCGCTCAGTTTGCGCAGGTCGCCGAGCAGCAGAGGCGCGGAGCCGATGGCGGTGGCAAAGCTCTCCTGAATCGTCGGCAGCTCCGCGTGCAGGTTGCCGATCAGCATGGCCTCCGCGGGCATGGAGGCCGCGCGCTGGTAGAGCAACTGGCGGGCCTGCCTGGGACCGGCTGAATCCGGCTCTCCGTCGGCCACGTTGCTCATCCAGTCGAGATCGCCGGCGGCCAGCAGGCCCGCGTCGATAATGTGCTTTTGTCCCCATAGTTCGAAGGTCAGGTCGAGAAGGACCTCGGGATGCTTTTGGTAAATTTTGCCGGTCACCCAGGAGATGCCTTCATAGATCATGTTGAGCGATTGGGCCCAGTTGCCATGGTAGTGACCCCTGGCCCAGCAGCCCGGAGCCTCGCCGTAGGCATTGAAAACGGTGGTCAAGTCGAGCTTCACGTAAGCCAGGTGGAAACGCTCGATGGCGTCGATGATGCGCGCGGCGGCAACCTCTCGATAAGCGCTGGCCATGCACATCACCGCCTTGGCGCCTGCCGCCGTATAGGTGATCTTGGGCTTCCCTTCCTGGTCCAGCGCCGCCCATTCAGGATGATCGCGATAGACCGCGGTCGTGGTTCCGATGGCCGCCATGGGAATCCACAATCCCAGCCGCATGCCGCGAGCTTCGACGGCGTCCTGGATGGGTTGCAACCCGCCGGGAAACGCGGCCAGGTTCACCGTGTTCTCGCCGTATTCCTGTTGCCAGCCATCGTCGATGGTGAAGATATCGAGTCCCATCTCGCTCGCGGCAGCAATCAACTCCAGCACCGTATCGCGATTGATTCCCCGCTCGAAGGGCTCCCACGTGTTGTAGATCCACGGCGGACCCTGCGCGTCGACGCGCCGCATCAGCACCTGCGCCGTGTAGGACGGCAGCAGCCAATGCGGGTCGTTGAAGCCGTCGCCGTTGCGAAAGGCCACGAGCGATACACAGGCAGTAGTGAATTCTTCTCCGCCGGTGAGCGCGCGTTCGAAGGGCATCAGATCGGTGTCGTAGAGGACGCCGATCCCCACGCTGTCGGGATCGTCCCAGCCGGCAATCTCGGTGCGCTTCATAGCACCGGGAACCTCGCTGAGGATAGCCACGCCCACGTCGCTTCGGCCATTGCTCACCAGCAGTCCAGCATCTTCAGAGCGGCCGGTGTAGAAGATTTCGCGGGGAATGGTTCCGTACTGCGTAAGCAGCGTGGTTTCATTCTCCGGTCCCAGCGCAACCCCGATGGCCTCGATATTGAGATGGGTAAAATGCAGCGCGGCCGTGCCGGTATTGCGCAAGACCACATGCTTGCGCATGGCGGGATGATGGTCATAGACGCTGTAAACCACACTGACTTCCAGAGCCAGTTCCTTGTGGCGCAGGCGGATGGTAAGAGACTTTCCGTTGGCCAGAGCGGTCTCGTCCGCGCTTATCAAGTGGAACGCCGCATTGGTTCCCGCGCACAGCCGTCCGTTGCACAGGAAAGAAAATTCCGGGGCCATGTTCATGTTGATCTTCCCCGGCATAATTAAGTTCGCGCGCGCCGACAGGCCGGAGAATCGCTCCGTAAACAGTCCTGTTTTCGTCTGGAAGGCCAGTGTTCTTACAATGCAGTCATTGCCGATGGTCCAGGTCCTGGTCGCGGCATCGGAAGCGGGATTGTCTCCCACGCCTGGCACAGCGGCGAAGAGCGAAGGCTTGCAGGCGCAGCCGGCCGCCATCAACAATCCGTTCTGAATCAAACTTCTTCTGCTGAGCAAAGCCTTTCTTGCGTTTCTCATCGCTGTTCACCAATCTTGCGCCGAGCGCCGCCAGCGCCCGATTGTAAAAGACTGTAGATGTAGATATCCCAGGTTAGGCGCGATAGGGCTGCGCCGAACCTGGGGCAACCGTCCACGTTAGTTCTAAATCAACTCATCGCGCCCGGAGTTGCCCAGTTCCTTCACGATTTTGCCCACATCCTGAGAGTGGTCGCGGTGGGCGATCAGCAGCGCGTCCTCGGTGTCCACGATGACCAGGTTCTTCACGCCCACCAGGGCCACGAATTTGCTGGGGCTGAAGATGTAGTTGTTGGCCGCGTCGATGGCCATGTGGCCCCCGGTGTCGGCGACGTTGCCCTCGGCGTCGCCGCGCAGGCGGGTCTCAATCTGGTACTCGTAGAGCGAGGCCCAGGAGCCGAGATCGTTCCAGCTGAACTCGGCGGGGATGCAGTAGAGATGGGAGAGGTGCTCGCCCTTGGCTGAGCGCGGCTCCAGCACCGCGTAGTCCACGGAGATGTTTTCGCACTTGGGATAGAGCGTCGCGGAAGACCTCGTCGAACTGGGGCGTGCCGTAGGCGGCGGCGATGGTCTCCAGCAGCGGAGCGGTCTCCGGCAGGTGCTCGCGGACGGCGTTGGCCAGGGTGCGCGCCGACCACAGAAAGATGCCCGAGTTCCAGTAGTAGTTGCCCGCGGCGACAAACTCCTCGGCGCGGTTCTGGTTGGGCTTCTCGATGAAGCGGCGCACGTGCAGGGCGGCGTCGTCCTTGGTGAAGTCGCCGGTTTCGATGTAGCCGTAGCCGGTTTCGGCGCGGGTGGGCTCAATGCCCAGCACCACGATGTTGTCGCCGGCCGCGGCCACGGCGATGCCCTTTTGCAGCGCCTTGAGAAAACGCGGCTCGTCGCCGATGACGTGGTCGGAGGGAAAGACGCCCAGCACCGCATCGGGATTCTGGCGCTCGATGAGGAAGGCGGCCAGGCCGCAGGCCGGCGCGGTGTTGCGGGCCACCGGTTCCTGCACGATCTGCCCGGCGGGCAGGCCCTGCAACTGGTCGGCGATCTCCTGGGCCAGATACTCGTTGGTGATGATCCAGGTCTTGTCCAGCGTGGCCAGCGGCTTGAGCCGCTCCACGGTCTGCTGAATCATGGAGCGCTCGCCGTCCAGCGCCAGAACCTGCTTGGCGCGGGCGCGGCGGGAGCGGGGCCAGAAGCGGGTACCGCTGCCTCCGGCAAGTATCACAGGACGAAAATCGATTGACTTCGGCATCGAAGAGACATCCTACTCGACAAACACTACGTTTGCACAGGGATGAATCAATCTTTCGCCAGAGTGCGGCTGAGAGTGCGGAAATGTCCAGAATCAGCACATTTTTCTAAAAGGATACCTTAGTGTCCGACGCGGCGGATTGGCCTTGATTTTGTAGGCTTTATACCGGAACTGAAGTCCTGTATAAAGCCCGAACTAATTTCCGCAACCCGATCAGCCACCAAGGGAACGTATTTTCAATACTTGCATTCCCGCAACGGGCCTCGATCTGTTTTAGTCGTTACGAAGGAACGGCGCCCAACCCGACCCAGAGGGTACTCGGTCCCGCCCATGCCCTTTCAAAACCAGGGTCTCCAACCCGCCGCGACAGGTCGTTGTCGCCGGGGAGGAAATCTGCGAGCATTTCGTCAGTCCGCCAACCCCGGCCTAGGCCAGCCTGGCCAGGAACTCTCCCATGCGGCGGGTCCCCTCGTCGATATTCTGCCTGGTCACCGGGTAGGAGATGCGGATGTGCTCCCCGGTGCCGAAGGCCTCGCCGGGCACGGTGACCACGTGCGCCTCGTGGAGCAGGCGTGTGGCCAGCTCGGTGGCCGTCTTGATGCCGCCCTTGCCCAGGAAGGCTGAAATATTGGGGTAGACGTAGAAGGCGCCCTCGGGTTTGGTGCAGGTGACGCCGGGAATGGCCCTCAGCCTGGCCAGCATGTAGTCGCGGAGTTCGATGAACTCGGCGCGAAACTCAGACACGCACTCCTGCGAGCCGGTCAGGGCGGCGATGGCGGCCTTCTGCACAAAGCTCGTCGCGTTCGACGTGGACTGCGATTGCAGCTTGCTCAGGTTGGCCACGATCGGTTTCGAGGCCAGGGCAAAGCCCGCCCGCCATCCGGTCATGGCATAGGTCTTCGACAGCGAGCCGAGTATGACCATATGCTCCTTGGCCCACGTGAAGGAGCCGCCGGAGACCGGCTTGCCGGCATAGTTCAGATAGACGTAGCACTCATCCAGCAGCAGGAAAATCCCGCGCTCGTGGGCCAGGTGGACGATCCGCTCCAGGTCCTCGGCAGTGACCACCGAGCCGGCCGGGTTGGAGGGCGAGTTGAGGATGATGGCCTTGGTCTTGGGCGTGATGGCCTTCTCGATGGCGTCGGCGGTAATGCGAAAGCTCTCCGCCTCGCTGGTCTCCAGGAAGACCACCTTGCCGCCGGCGTACTGGATGATGTCCTTGAAGCTGACCCAGTAGGGCACGGGCAGGATGACCTCGTCGCCGTGGTCCACCAGGATTTGCAGGGTATTGAAGAGGGCCAGCTTGCCGCCGGCGGTAAAGATGGCCTCGTCCACGCCGTAGTCCGATCCAAAATCCGTGGCATGGCGCTCCACGATGGCCTTCCTCAGCTCGGGAATCCCCGGAACCACCGTATAGCGTGTGAAGTTGGCCTCAATGGCGGCGATGGCCGCGTCCTTGATGTGGCGCGGCGTGTTGAAATGGGGCTCCCCGGCGCCAAAATCCACCAGGTTAATGCCCTGCGCGCGCAGCTTGGCGGCCTCCGCGGCCACGGCCATGGTTGCGGAAACCTCAATCCGGCCAATGCGGCCGGCAAAGACTTGAGAAGATGTGGAGACTGTCATAGCACCTCTATCTTTACAGATTTCCCGCTAAACCCCAAGCCCTGTCATCCTGAGCGACCCATAAAGAGTTGTCATTCTGAGCGACCCTGACCCTGAGCGATCAATTATGATCTGTCATCCTGAGCGACCCTGAGTCCGCCGCGGCGGACGATGGGGAGTCGAAGGACCTGCGGTTGTTTTCGTGATCTTTCCTGTTTTTGCTCTTCGTCGCTTTGAAAGGGCACGGCTTTAGCCGTGCCGCGCAAGGACTTCCCACATGCCCGGTTTTAGTCGCCGAGGAAATGCCGAATGGAAAATACATGCTTTGTAATAAGGGCACGACTTTAGTCGTGCCGTAAATGCAACAATATCAATGCGGGCTTTAGCCTCTGAGGGCAGGCTCGGTCCACAGCGGAGCCCGCTCAGAGACCCTTAACCAACCGGAAGCTAATTGATCTGGTTTTCACAGCGAGGGAAGGTGTGTCTGGATGTAGTTCCAGTACGGGGTCGATCCTACCATGCCCTGAATCGCGGCCTCGTCAATTCCACCATTCTTCGCGGGCAATGGAACACGAAACCGTCTTAGTTTGTCGATGTAGCATTTGCGATAATATGAGTACCTCCATCGCTCGCGATTCAGCATCGCAAGGATGAACATCTCTGTCGTCAGTTGAACCGGGAAGCGGGAGATGCAAACAGCCACATCGTCCTTAGCCGAAAAACGATAAGGATGGTATTTTGCCGTCAAAGGTCTGCCATTAAGGGCGACCGTGAATCTGTTCTGATACACGTAATCGCTGACAGCCACATGGCCGATGATGCCATTATCCAAGTCACCGCAGGACACAAGTGGGACAGGGCCAGGTCTTAGATTCGCGGCATTATGGAAGTTCCCCGGCAAAAGATCGTAGATTTCGCCCAAAGGGAAGAGGTCGAGGCGCGCCTTGCCTTCCGGACGCGCCGTTCTCGCAGCCTTAGGCAGGATCCCTATAATGTCAAATGTCACGGAGGGGATTTCATCCGGGATCGGAAGTCTCTTGAGCCGTGTAGCCGTTGTTTGCCAATACCAAGAAAAGCGCCACCGCAGAGCGTGGTTTATATATGCGGCAACCCAAGCCAGCCTGTCCCGCCGTCATTGATTCCCTTGGATCTAGCACCACCAATCCATTCCCGGCGCAACCGCAAGCAATAAAAGGCGGGGCCTGTAAGGTAGCCTCGCAAAACGCTGAAACGGCTATCCCGAGGCACTGGAACACCCGGTCATTGGGTAGTGGGTCAACAAAACCAACAACGGCGTTGTCCCCAAACCCATTGCCAATAAATGGTACATCGCCCACACTGTAATCGCTAAAGAGGTGTGACCGGGCCCGGCGAACGTGAAAGAGTTCCTCAATTTGCTTCATAGCGATTCACCCTCCCCTCTTTTGAAAAACGCATCAAGAACGCCGCCGTTTCGCGCACCATATCATCTACAGCGTTTTGTAGATCGGCCTGGGAAGGAATCTCGCTGTCTAAATACGCCTCCGGCACAAGCTCCAGCAGTGGGTCATTAAAATCAACCGGGGCGGTCTTGCAAAGCATAGGAATGTTTATCTTTACAGAGCTGGGGTGAGCAATGAAGCTTGCCAGAGGCGGAAGCACGGTTTTAATGTCATCCCTCTCCTGACGCGGCGGCTTGAGACTCCGATGCTGGTAGGCGCCGCGACTTTACTTTCAAATGTCCGTCGTGAGACACGCGCGCCCAAAACACGGGCTGCTCTTTGGGATGTGGAATGCCCTTTCTTACAATGATCGCAAGCACTTGCTTTTGCGCCGCTGGATAAAATAGTTCGTCAGGCAGACTGACCACACCCAACAAGGTGTGCTTTGACAGCAGTTCGTCTTTCCTCCATACTTTTTCGTTACCAGCACCAAACATGGCCCCAAGCGGTAGTAGACTAAAGAGGATTCCGCCATCAGCCATGATGGACAGCGCGTGTGAAACAAATAGATACTCTTTATCCGGTGCCCCTTTCGAGGCAAAGGGTGGATTCATTAGAACCCGCGTAATCACTTCGTCTCCCGCCTTCGGTGGATGCGATGTAAATATAGCGCTACGCCCATCGCCAGAACGCGGCTTCAAGTAAGTTGTGAAGCAGTTCCCCTCGGTAATGTTGTTCTTACCATCGCCACGAAAGATCATATTCACAATGGCAAGAACCGCAATGTATGACTCCTGCTCGACACCATAAAGATTGTGTCTCTTGAATCGTTCTAGCTGCTGCTTGGAGCAGTTGCGACGCACGTGGTCAAAAGCGGCCACCAAGAAGCCTCCCGTCCCACACGCTGGGTCAAGAATCATGTCGGTAGGTGATATACCAACGGCCTCCACGGCAAACCTTGTGATGTGGCGCGGCGTCAGTACGATGCCGATCTCCTTTGCGCCATTCCCGTATTTAAGGAACACTTCGTAGAACTGCCCGAGTACGTCGGTGCTGGAGTTCATCGCGGAACGTATGTTTAAGTTCTGCAATTCCTGAATGGCCAGTACGAGAGCATTCTTAAACTTGACGTGATTGGTAGTATTCGTGGGCGGCAGAATTTTTACGAACGGTGCAAAATCGGGCTTGCCGTTGGCGTTCAACACGGCTTCGCTGCGACCGTTGATCTCGGCGATGAGAACGGGCAGTTTGGTCTCCAGGTTGGGTGGCTGTTCTACAACAGAAAGAAGTAAGGCGGCCATTGTCTTGGCGCGGTCGTTCTTATTGATACCTCCAATGTGCAATATCCCGTTGATTCGCTCCGCAGCCTGAAGGAACAGCCATTGTGGAGGGGAGAATTCGTGAATGTCGGCACATCTTTGCTCCAGAAGCGCACGAATGTCATCTGGAGAAAGCAGGCCGGTAGCTTCTTGCCCGTTAATTGTGACCGGATGCCAAGCGCCGTCAATCCGTATCTTCGTTCGGATCAGATAACCGAGTTCTTCGTTCCCGGCCACACCAGAGGCAAGAACCGCGCGGAGATTGCAATTTGTTCTATTGATCCGCTCCGCGTAGTAATTGACGGCCTCGTCCAATGCCAATCCCAACTGGCTTCTTGCCGCCTTAGCCTCAATGATCCATACCTCCGTTTCGGAGAGCTTAACTATGTTCTCCGGGCGTTTCTTGTCGAACGCTGCCTTGATGTCAGGATGCGAGAAACACTGATTCTGCGTCCAGACTTGACCGTTCGTGGTGAGGCTTGGCCTCCTCACGACCCACCCCAAATCGCGCAGACCACGCCTGACGAAGTCGTAAGCTTCGACCTCAGTCTCGCCCGCCGGTAAGTGCGGAACTCGGACGGACCTCTTTTTGCCCCTTTTCATCGCCATTATTCGCGTATCCTTTTCCGTTTTTGTTCTTTCGGGGAGTGTTCCAGTACGGACTTTTGCATTTTGGGCACACTTTCGGGGGCGTGCTCCCACGTGGAACCCATCGATGCGGGCAACGCTCGCACTTGTAGCCAGCAAATGTGGTATCAGCCATATACGTAAATAGTATACCAGAAGGGTATGATGTTAAGTATATTAGCGTAAATATTATATGAAAAGTACATATCTAATCATATAATACTATCAGTAATATACTAATCGGTGTTGAGATTCGCTGGGTGCCGGGTGTTTCAGGGTTCCGTCCGCCGTGGCGGAGAGACCAGGAATTTCGCGCTAGCCGTTGCCGATGCGGTCGCGTAGGCTCTTGATCACGTTGAGGGGCACAGGAAGATAGTTTTGCGAATAATAATCCCCCACCCTCTATATCTCAAATCTGAGATATACTGAATTATGCCTTGGCGTGCGGAAATCCTGCCCGGCGAGGTTCTATGACCATTCCCCTTGAAGAGTTCATGGCCAGATCGCTGGCTGACCCTGAGGTCAAACGCGAGTACGATGCACTGGCCCCGGAGTTCGAAATCTCCGCCGAGTTGTTGCGGGCGCGTCTCCGCGCGGGCCTGTCTCAAGCCGAGTTGGCCGCGCGCATGAGAACCAGCCAATCGGCGGTTGCGCGGTTGGAGAGCGGACAAACTCTGCCCAGCACCAAGACGCTACTGCGCTTCGCGGAAGCGACCGGATCGAAAATCCAACTGCGCCTGTCTGCGGCGTGATGTATGGAGTTCCAAAAACTGCCCTGAACGAAATCGAAAGATAGTCCGTCCCACAGCAGGTGGCCGTAGGCAGTTGGCCCCACCGCAGGTGGTTGCAGAAAATTACCCTCCCTTGGCGCACATTGGTAGATAGAGGATAAAGGGCAAGAAGCCCCCTTCAGAAGCCATGCGCAACATCACCGTAACCATCCCCGACGATGTCTACAAACGTGCCCGTATCTGGGCAGCCGAGCGCGACACTTCCATCTCCGCGGTTGTTACGTATCTCCTCGGAACCCTGCCCGGCGCCCGGCGCGCCAATAAAGCCTTCCCTGCCAGCAACTTGGACTCCGCCAACGCTGGTTCTGCCCCTCCTCCAACTTCCTAGGCCCCTAAAAAATTTAATGTTTTTGCCTGTGAAACTGTGGAGATGCTCCTAACTAATCTTTAATCAAAAACTTACACGCGCCTCCCGCACGGAAACACGCAAACACTAATTCTGTGAAACTGTGGAGCCACGCCTAACCCATTCCATATCTAAGACCTACGCACGCCTCCACCACAGGAACACGCAACCTGTGAAACTGTGTAGTCCTGGGTCTCGCTCTAGCCGTTGTTGATGCGCCCGCGCAGGCGCTTGAGCACGTTGGGCGGCAGCAGGCCGGTGACGTCGCCGCCCAGGCTGAAGACTTCCTTCACCATCCGCGAGCTGACAAAGGAGTAGCGCCCGGCCGGCTGCAGGAAGACGGTCTCGATCTCCGGGGCCAGGCGGCGGTTCATCAGCGCCATCTGGAACTCGTACTCGTAGTCGGAGATGGCGCGGATGCCGCGCAGCACCGCCGTTGCTCCCTCGTGGCGCGCGAACTCCACCATCAACCCATTGAAGGTGGCCACGGAGACGTTCTCAAAGGGGCGGACGATCTCCTCCAGCATCTCCACCCGTTCTTCCACCGTGAACAACGGATCCTTGCCTGGATTGTTGAGAATGGCGACCGTCAGGTGGCCAAACAACTTTGCCCCGCGCTGGATCAGGTCCACGTGTCCGTTGGTGGGGGGGTCGAAGGTGCCGGGATAAATGGCGTTTACGCTCATGGAGGCTGCTCTAGAGGGATTCTAGCAGCGGGCGCTGCTTGGATACTCACCGGAGTTTGCGCGGATTTGCCGGCCAACAGGAAAGGCGGCCGCATAGCGCAGCCGCCTTTCCCGGAATCCTCAAGCGCCTGTTCCGCGCCGCGGGCGGACGGCTTCCTTGGCTTCGGCGGGGCCGGTGGCGGGGACTTCGGGCACCTCGGCTTTGATGGCGCCGATGTTCAGCTTCTTGCGCAGTTCCGCGTCCAGTTTGGCGAAGATCTCCTTGTTCTCCTTGAGGAAGGCGCGGGTGTTTTCGCGTCCCTGGCCGATGCGTTCGCCGTTGTAGCTGTACCAGGCGCCGGACTTCTCCACGATGTTGTTGGCCACGGCCAGGTCCAGCACGTCGCCCTCCTTGCTGATGCCTTCGCCGTAAAGAATGTCGAACTCCGCCTCGCGGAAGGGCGCGGCCACCTTGTTCTTGACGATCTTGACCTTGGTCCGGTTGCCGGTCACCGCTTCGCCTTCCTTGATGGCGGCGATGCGGCGAATATCCACGCGCACCGAGGAATAAAACTTGAGTGCGCGGCCGCCGGTGGTGGTCTCGGGGTTGCCAAACATGACGCCGATTTTTTCGCGAATCTGATTGATGAAAATGAGCGCGGTGCGCGACTTGGAAACCGTGCCGGTGAGCTTGCGCAGGGCCTGGGACATGAGGCGCGCCTGCAGGCCCATGTGCGAATCGCCCATCTCGCCGTCCAGCTCGGCCTTGGGCACCAGCGCGGCCACCGAGTCGACCACCAGTACGTCGATAGCGCTGGAGCGGACCAGGGCTTCGGTGATCTCCAGAGCCTGCTCCCCGCTATCGGGTTGCGAAACCAGCAGATTGTCCACATCCACGCCCAGCTTTTTGGCGTAGGCGGGGTCCAGGGCGTGCTCCGCGTCCACGAAAGCCGCCAGGCCGCCCGCTTTCTGGGCCTCGGCGATCACCTGCAAGCAGATCGTCGTCTTGCCCGAGGATTCAGGGCCGAAGACCTCGCTGACCCGGCCGCGGGGGATGCCGCCCACGCCCAGAGCCGCATCAAAGCTGATGGAACCGGTGGAGATCACCGCGATGGGCAGCAGAGCCTCCTTGGATCCGAGGCGCACAATCGAACCTTTGCCAAACTGCTTTTCGATCTGTGCGAGGGCTAGTTCTACGGCTTTGGTGCGGTCATCGGCTATGGCCATGGGGAGGGCTCCTCTGAATGCTCGCCTTGCTTTCTTTACAGGAAACGGCGCGGCGGCTGATTGGATTTCGATGGGATTGTAACAGGGCCGGACAGACAATGACAGAAGAAAATGGCGAAGAAATAGGGAAAATTAGCCGCCCTGTGCGCAGATGTGGCGGTGCGCACAATCAAGAGTAGAAATTCGCATCCATCACGCAATGGTGCATCATAATCACAAGTCGTCATCATTATTTTAATATTGCATCACAATTATAAGTTTGCATCAGATTGAAAGTTGATGCACAATGGAGGTATGAGAACCACAATCACACTTGATGAAGAGACTCACGAATTTGCCGCATACTACGCCCACGCACGCGGACTTAGCCTCAGCGCCGCGATCGACGAACTGATCCGGAAGGCGCAGGAGGGGCCGAAGCCCAGGCCAGAGATCCGGATCGGGCCAAACGGATTTCCGATGCTCCCACCGACCGGAAAAACGATTACGTCCGAGATGGTAAAGCAGCTTTCGGAGGACGAGTTTGAATAAGCAGTGCTTGCTCGACCTGAATGTCCTGATCGCGCTGACCGACGATGAACACACGCATCATCGGAAGGCGCATCTGTGGTGGGCCTCACTTGGAAAGGATGAGTGGGGAGTCTGCCCGCTGACGGAAGCCGGCTATGTCCGATTTGTAGCGAATCCAGCGACGGGATTTCCTCGAGGAAGCATCAAACGCGCGGCCGAAGTACTCGCCGGACTCGCAACAATGCCCGGTTATCGCTTTTGGCCAATAACAGAAAGCTGGGCCGCGCTCACCGCTCGGTTTTCTGCGCGACTTTTCGGTCATCAACAGGTGACCGACGCCTATCTGCTCGGACTGGCAATCAAGGAAAACGGCGTGCTGGTCACCTTCGACCGCGGGATCAAGTATATGGCCGGAGCAGAATTCAGCCGCAACGTCCTCATCCTCGAATCGTCCGCGCCTTGAAGATCAAACGGTGTAGGCGCCGATGCGGGTTTCGCGGCTGGTGAGTTCGTCCGAGGAGCGGTCGAGGGATTCGTATTCCGGGTCGTGGTCTTTGCGGAAGGCGCGGAAGGCTTCCTCGCTGGCCCAGCGGTCGATGGTGAGGTAGCTGCCGGGGATATAAGCGTCGCGCAAGAGCTCTGTTCCCAGATACTCAGGGGAGGCGCGGAAGAGCTGGGCCCAGGCGCCCTGGGGGGTGTAGGCGGCCTCAAAGGCGGCCACCTTTTCCTCGGATACCTCGAATTTCCAGACCACAACGAACATGTTCGGCTCCCCTTCTGTCTTCGAGAATGTTCTCACTTATGGTAGCGCAGAGCGCGCAGTATCTTTTCCCGGTGAGACGCAGCCTGGAAGCAGGGAATCGGGGCGAGCGAGGCGCCTGGCTCCCGGCGCTTGCTGTGATACCGTTGCAGTACGGCGTCCCTGCGCCGGGCCGGGGTTTCCGGCCTGTGGCAATAGCCTGTAATTTGAGCGGAATCGGGGGCAAAGTGCGTACACAACAATGTCCCAGCAGCCGGAGATGACATCGCCTTCGTTACCCGCGAGCCCGGCTCCCACGCCTGGGCCGGGGCTTCAGCCCGCATCCGCTTCCGGGGCTGGGCCGGTAATGGAAACGGCGCCCGTAACTCCGGCGCCGCAACGGATTCCGCGTTGGCTGGAGCGCGGGGAGCTGTTCCTGCGCGTGCTGCTGCGCATGTACCTGGGGCTGGCGGTTTGTTATGCGCCGTGGTCCAAGGTGTTCTGGGACCAGAACCCGATTTTTGCGCATTTCCCCATGCTGGGGAGTATTGCCACGAACGGCGCGGTACGGGGCATCGTCTCAGGAATAGGGCTTTTGAACCTGTGGATTGCCTTTGACGATGCGATCCGGCACCGGGATGGATGAAGGATGAGCGAAGAAAAACAGGGGTCAGAGATCAGCCACCCCAGCGAGCCGCCCAAAGGGCACCCGCCGCTCGCTGGGGATCCCGGCAGAGATCAGAGATCAGCCACCCCATCGAGCCGCCCAAAGGGCACCCATCGCTCGCTGGGGACCACGGCAGGGAGTTCCGCGCCGGCGCCCCTGCAGCATGCTCTGCTGGCCTATGAGAATCCCGGGTTTCTGAACTCCGCGGATGGGCGGGTGATCCGCATCGTCTCTGAGTATCTGGAGCCGCTGGCGCGATTCCGGCGGGAGCAGATACAGGACACGGTGGTGTTCTTCGGCTCGGCGCGCTTTCGCGGTCGGGCGGAGGCCGATCATGAACTGGAGTTGCTGGAGAACACCGGATCGAGCCAGCCGGCTCCCAGCCATGAGCAGCCGGCCAAAGCGCCGGAGATTGCCGCCGGCAAGGCCACGGATTTGCAGCGCAAGCGGGCCGTGGCGGCGGTGGAGATGGCTCGCTACTACGAGGACGCGCGGCGGCTGGCCGGGCTGCTGACCCGGTGGGCAATGACAATTCCTTCGCGCCGGCACCGCTTTGTGGTCACCTCGGGCGGCGGGCCGGGAATCATGGAGGCGGCCAACCGCGGAGCTTACGAGGCAGGCGGAAAGACCATCGGGATGAATATTCGGCTGCCCTTCGAGCAGATGCCGAATCCTTACATTACCCCGGGCCTGAACTTCGAGTTCCATTACTTTTTCATGCGCAAGCTGTGGTTTGCGTATCTGTCCAAGGCGCTGGTGGTCTTTCCCGGCGGATTCGGGACGCTGGATGAGATGTTCGAGATCCTGACGCTGGCGCAGACGCAAAAGCTGGCAAAAAAGATCACAGTGGTCATTTATGGACAGGATTATTGGAAGAAGGTTTTCAATCTGGAAGTGCTGGTGGATACGGGAGCGATTTCGCCCAAGGACATGGAGCTGTTCCAGTTTGCCGACACGCCGGAACAGGCCTTCGAGATTCTGCGCCAGGGTCTGACGGAGAATTACCTGTTGGCCGAAGCGGCGGGAACGCCCATCCACAGCCAGGGGATGGCGGACGAGGACCTGATGGCGGGCTTGACGGTGGAGGATTTTCTAGGGCCGGAGATGGCCAGGACCAGCAACTAAGTGGCGATAAGCAGCGATGTCCAGGATATTCTCAGGATTCTTCAGGAAGCATCGTTTATTGTGCAGGGGTTTCAGTTAACTCTATTGATTCCTTTGTCAATTGAACTCACATTCGCACGATCTTAACCTTCCATTTATGGTTGCAACGGATACTGGATACAGTAATCCGTGCACGAACGCGGATAAGGAGCAGGCATGGCCAGTTCGACCATCTCGTACCTATGGCGCGACCCCAACGCGCCAAAAGGCTTCCGGACCGGTGTTTCGCTGCACAGCCACACCAACCAGTCGCAGGAGACGCTGGACTTTCTGGCTAACTTCGGCAACCAGTACCCGGTGATGCGGCCTCTACTGTCGCGGCTGGAACGGCGCTCGGAGGCCAAATACGGAGTGCGGGTGAACTATGCGGCCAGTTATTGGACGCCCCCCATGACGCCCAAGCTGGCCTTCGACCTGGAGCGGCAGCAGATCGAGAAGCTGGACATTGCGGCCATGGTATCCATCTCCGATCACGACAACATCAACGCGCCCATGTTGCTGCGGACGGTTCCCAGCGCGCGGCAGATTCCGGTTTCAGTGGAATGGAGCGTGCCCTATGGGACGCAGTCGTTCCACCTGGGCGTGCACAACCTGCCCAGCGCGCGGGCCACGGAGTGGATGAAGACGCTCAGTGGTTTTACCGCCAACCCCAGCGACGCGCGGCTGACCGAGATTCTGGCGGCGCTGAACGCGGAACCGAACGTGCTGGTGATCTTCAACCACCCCATGTGGGACCTGTACCTGATCGGCAGGGAAAAGCACGAGTTCCTGGTCAACGAGTTTCTGCAGAAGAACGGCGCGCATCTGCACGCGCTGGAACTGAACGGGTTGCGGCACTGGGATGAGAACCGCAGGGCGCGGCGGCTGGCGGAGAAGTGGAACATGCTGCTGATCAGCGGCGGGGACCGTCACGGCGTGGAACCGAACGCCAACATCAACCTGACCAACGCCACCAGCTTCACGGAGTTTGTGCACGAGATCCGGCGGGAGAAGAAGAGCGATATGCTCTTCATGCCGCAGTATGCGGAGCCGTGGAAGCATCGCATTCTGCAGTCGGCCATCGACGCGGTGCGCAACTATCCGGAGTTTCCGCAGGGCTCGCGGAACTGGGACGAGCGCGTCTATCATCCCGATCTCAATGGGGTGGTGCGTCCGCTGAGCGAGCTTTGGCCCTCGGGATCCTCGCCGCGGGTCATGCGCCTGGGTGTGGGGCTGGTGCAACTGATGGGCAGAGGGCTGGTTTCCGGCGGGCTGCGCATCGCGTGGAGCGAGGCCCACCAGTTGCGGCTGGCGCTGGGCGAGAATGACGGCTAAATTACTACGTCTAACAGCATGTGCAAACTGGGATAGCGGCCGGGGTTCCGAGCAATGCGATGAGTGCACGCGTGCCGCGGGTGGCGTACTTTCCCGACTCCTTCCATGAGGTGAACGGGGTCGCGCATACCAGCCAGCACTTTGAGGCCTTTGCGCGGCGGCGCAATCTTCCCTTTCTTTGCGTGCGCGCCGGAGACCGGGCGCAGGCCTTCCTGGAAGAAGGCAACGTGTGGACGCTGGAGCTGCCGCGGGGCTTTCTCTCCTTTGCTCTCGAAAAGGACCTTCGCTATGATCCCGCCTATCTGCGCCATCTGCCGCTGATCAGCAAGACGCTGCAGCGGTTCAAGCCTGATTTGATTCACATTACAGGCCCCAGCGAGCTGGGGATGATGGGCGCATGGTTGGCGCACCACCTGGGGTTGCCGCTGGCGGCCAGTTGGCACACCAACGTGCACGAGTACCTGGCGCGGCGGTCCAAGTGGCTTCTGCGCCTGTTGCCCAGGCGCCATTCGGATGCCACGGGCCAGAAGATTGAAGACCTGACCATGGCCGTGGCGTCCAGGTTCTACTCGGTGGCGCGAGTCTTGTTTGCGCCCAACCCGGAGCTTTGCCGGCTGCTGGAGCGAATGACGGGGCGGCCCTGCCGCCTGATGCCGCGGGGAGTAGATGCGGAGCTGTTCCATCCTGATAAGCGGAAGCGCGACCCTGCAGACAGGGATCAGGTACTGGGGTATGTGGGGCGGCTCTCTGTGGAGAAGAATGTGGCCCTGCTGGCGCAGGTGCAGGAAGAGCTGGAAGCGATGGGGCACAAGAGCTTCCGCTTTCTGATTGTGGGCCACGGCGGCGACGAAGGCTGGCTGCGCGAACGATTGCCACGGGCGGAGTTTACCGGAGTATTGAGGGGCGAGGCGCTGGCTACGGCCTACGCGAATATGGATTTGTTTGTCTTTCCTTCGCATACCGATACCTTTGGCAACGTGGTGCTGGAAGCGCTGGCCAGCGGAGTGCCGGCGATTGTGACTCCGGACGGGGGTCCGAGCACCATTGTGCGGGACGGCGAAACGGGGCGGATTGCGCCGGACGGGAAGTTTGCCGCGGCGGTGGCCGGAGTGCTGGCTGACCCTGAAAAACATGCGCAGATGCGGCGGGCGGCGCGGGCTTATGCGCTGACCATGAGTTGGGATTCGGTCTTTGAAGGGGTCTATGCGGCCTATGAGACGATCCTGCCGCAGGTCGAACAGGCTGCGGGCTAGGAGGGCAGGTGGCACACCCATGACGTCGCCACCTACGAGGGTGCCCCATCCTTCGCCTTCTTTCTGGCGAAGGGTGGGTGACCACAAACCTCAACCTGCCGGTTCGCGTTTGCGGAAAATTATCTTCTGTTGTCGCACAATGGAAGTAGTCAGCAGAGCAGGCCTTAACTGTTCACTGTCCACTATTCACTGACCACTGGCACCCCCCACTCCCCTCCCCCCTCCCCCCTAAAATATTTTTAATTTGACATGAAAATTGCATATATTTATAACCATCCTAGAATCAACACTTTCTGAAGACCAATCAGAAAAATCCATAAATTGCGCAATCTGCAGCTCTCAAATACAGGTGCATTCGACGCTCATTTCGCCTGAATAAGATTGATTTGGATTTCTAGGAGACGCGCAGCCCCGTTTTCAGGTCCAGGGCGAAGGGGGTTTCCTTGTCGCTGATGAGGTTCCAGCCCAGGCCGTGGAGGACGCTGCCTTCGATAGCGGTGATGGTCAGGCCTTCAGAGGAGAGGCGGCCGGATTGCCAAGCCTGGCCGTTACGGCCCCAGGCGAGGATGGCGTGATGGCCGACGAAGAGGAGCAGGCCCTGTGCAGGCAGCGGGCGAATCTCCAGCACCGGCCGGTAAGCAATCATGGTGAAGCGCTGGGGGGTGGCGGTATCGATCAGGTAGGCATAGCCGCCGGAGACGGCGCAGATTTCTTTCGCATTGGGAGTGGACCAGATGCCGGTGGGGACTACGGGGTCGTGGAAGCCGAGGGCGCAGGTGGCCAGGAACTCCTTCGCGAAGGGCGGGCGTTTTGGACTGGATTTTTCTGCCGGCTCTGCGCCGGGCCGGACCAGCACTTCCAATGCGCCGCGTTCGACCTCCTCGGCATCGCGGGGATAGACGAAGTGACGGGGAGGCAGGATGAGGGGGCGGGCAGGAAGGATTTCGGCCTGCCAGTGGTGGGGGAAGCTGAGGTCGAAGAGCGGAGTGCTCATGGGTGGACCTCGCTGGAAATGGAGCTGATCGAGGTTCGTGGTTTCCCACCCTTTTCCCAAAGAACGCGAAAAGGATGGGGCACCCAACATTTGTGGGGGGCGGTCACGGGCGCTCAGACTCCTGCAAACTGGGTAAATTGGCAAAATGTTCCCAGCCCTGGGCTTTGAGGGGTTGGTGACCCCGCGGTGTGAGGAGCGTGACGGCGGGGCGGCCGGTTCGCCGGGGGAGGATGCGGCCGATCCGGGTGATGGAAACGCCGCCGATTTTGCGGGGCAGGCGGGCAGTGGGTGGAGCGGTAAAGAGAAGTTCGTAGTCTTCGCCGCCGTTGAGGGCCTGGGCGAGGGTTGCGGCGGGGTGGATGGGCAGGGCTGCGGCATCGACCTCGGCGGCTACGCCGGATTCCTGGCAGAGGTGGGCAAGATCGGTGGAGAGGCCGTCGCTGAGGTCGAGGGCGGCGGAGGCCAGGCTGTGGCGCACCAGCCACAGGCCCTGACGGACGCGGGGCTGGGGATAGAGGTGCAGGGCGAATTGCGCTTCGAGCTTCTTGGGGATGCGGGGCGGTTGCCGGCTGGCGGGCCGGGCTTCGGCCAGCTCTTGCAGGCGGGCCAGGGCGGCGGCGGCTCCGCCCAGGGCGCCGGTTACGTAGAGCAGGTGGCCGGGGCGGGCGGTGGAGCGGAGCAGGGCTTTTCCGCGGGCAACCGCGCCGATGAGAACGATATCGGCGATGGGGATGGGCGCCTCGGAGAGGTCGCCGCCAGCCAGCGGGGTTTTGTGGGCCTCGGCGAGGGCCAGCAGGCCGTCAAGAAAACGGGTAAGCCACATAGATTGAGCAGGTTGAGCGGACGAGGCAGGCCTGGTGTGGCGGCGGGCAGGCTGGGCGGCGAACTCGCGCGGCAAGCCCAGGGAAAGAAAGGCGGCAATAGGACGGGCGCCCATGGCGGCCAGATCGCTTAAGCCGCGGGCCAGGGCGCGATGGCCGATGGATTCGGGCGGATGCCAGTCGAGGCGGAAGTGGCGGCCGGCGATGGAGAGGTCGGTGCTGACGGCCAGATCCTCGCCGGGGCGCGGGCGGAGCAGGGCGCAGTCGTCACCGATGCCCAGGCGCAGGGCGCTCAAGGGAGCTTGCGCCGCGCGGCTGCGAATATGGCCGAGCAAGGCCAGTTCGCCTGGCTCGGAATCACTCAGGGAATGGGCCGGCCTGGTTCGCATTCCTTGAGCATAGGACAAATGAGGCTGGCTTGATATGCAAGACAGATACTCTCCTGGATAAAGTAGGCTTAATGTAAGGCTTTCCTGCAATAGAATGACCCTGCCGGGGCATAACCCAGCGGTGAGTCCAGTGCTCGGCAAACCAGGAAGGGACAACCATGAAGGTCATAGGGATCAGCGGGCTGGAAAACTCCATGCCCTTCAAGCAGGCCACGTGGCCCGGCCTGGAGGAGCGCGAGTACCGCATCGCACAGGGGATGGACGCGGCCGCCGCTTTGGTGGTCGACGGCAAATTGGTCGCCGCCGCGGAACAGGAGCGCTTCAGCGGGAAAAAACACACCGGCGACTTTCCCATCGACGCCATCCGCTTCTGTCTGCGCGAGTCGGGCATCTCCATTGACGAGATTGACGAGATCGCCCACGGATTCAACTATGCTCCCTATCGCGACCTCTACCTGAAAGATGAAGTATCGGCCAAGCTCTACAACAAGGTCTTCTCAAGAGAAGCGTTGCTGGCCCAGGTGCGCCGTCATCTGCCCGGATTTCCCGAAGAGAATGTGTATGCGGTGGGCCACCATATGGCGCACGCCGCCAGCGCGGCCTATACCTCGGGCTGGGACGAATGCCTGGTGATCGTCAACGACGCCATGGGCGAAGTGGAGAGCCTGAGCGTCTACGATTTTGATGACGGCTACCTGGAGAAAATCCACACCATAGGCGCCAACGATTCCATCGGCATTCTGTATTCGCTGGTCACGCTGCACCTGGGCTTCGACTTCAACTCCGACGAATACAAGATCATGGGGCTGGCTCCTTACGGCGAACCCGCCCACTTCCGGGAGTTCTTCGAGCAGGCCGTGGAGCTGCGCGGCGACGGCTCCATTCGCATCCCCATGCTGAAATTGAACAAAACCCGCGAGGAGCGGGAGAACTATACGGCCACGCGCGCATATCTCGACGAGCACCTGATCCCGCGCAGAGCATCCGGCCGCGCCTATTACCTCGGACCATGAGGACGTGGCAGCCGCTCTGCAGGAGTGCCTGGACAGCGTGGTTCTTCACGTCTGCGGGCACTTCGCGGAGCAGACTGGGTTGCGGCGGGTGGCCCTGGCCGGAGGCGTGGCGCTGAACTGCACCGCCAACGGCAAGCTGATGCGCTCGGGGCTCTTCGATGAGGTCTATGTGCAGCCCGTGGCCGGCGACGATGGCGTGGCCCTGGGAGCCGCGCTCTATCGCACCTCGCTTGCCCTGGAGATTCCCAACCACCGGCTGCCCGCCCCGCTCTTTGGACCCCACTACTCCAGCAGCGATATTGAGGCCGCTCTTCGCGGTTTCGGCGACAAGATCCAATGGCAGCGCTTCGAATCCTTGAAAGCCACGTGCGCCGCCGCAGCCAAGCTTATCGCGGAGGGACGGGTGATCGCCTGGTACCGCGGCCGCATGGAGTACGGCCCGCGCGCGCTGGGCAATCGCAGCATCCTGGCCGATCCAGGGCATCCGGAGATGCGCGACCGCATCAACGCCATGGTCAAAAAGCGCGAGGCCTTTCGTCCTTTTGCGCCCGCCTGCGCAGTGGAAGAAGCGCATCGCTGGTTCGATGTGATCCCCGGCGAGGAATTCCCTTACATGATCAGCATCGTCGATGTTCGTCCCGAGGCGCAGGCGCAACTGCCCGCCATCACCCACGTGAACGGTTCGGCGCGCCTGCAGACGGTGAGCGTGAAGGACAATCCGGATTTTCATGCGCTGCTGGTGGCCGTGGGAGAAACCACGGGCCGCCAGATGGTGCTCAACACCAGCTTCAACGTCAAAGGGCAACCCATCGTGAATACTCCCGATCGAGGCCATCGAGACTTTTCTCGGAACCGGCATCGAGTTCCTATTCCTGGAGAACTTTTATGTTACCCGTTCAGCTGCTTGAGTGGAATCGCACTGAAGTCGATTACCCGCGCTTGAGCACCATGGCTGAACTGTTCTCGCAGCAGGCCGCCCGGACTCCGGAGGCTATTGCCGTTGTTGCTGGGGACCGTCAGTTGAGTTATCGCCGACTCGACGAACATTCCAATCGCCTGGCCCGGCATTTGCAATCACTTGGCGTGAAAGCCGGAGACGCTGGTGGGCGTTGCCATGGGACGGTCGGAGACTCTCCTGGTCAGCCTGCTGGCCATTCTGAAGGCGGGCGGGGCGTACGTTCCATTGGATCCCACCTATCCCAAAGAGCGGCTTTCTTTGGTCATCGAAGACTCGGGAATGCCGGTTCTGCTCACCACGGCGGAGACGCGCCAGCGGCTTCCATTGGACCTGAACCGCCTGACGGCGCTGGATGCCAATGATCCCGTTGTTGCCCTTCACAGTCCTGACGCCGTCGCCTCTAATGCGGCCGGCCGCAACCTGGCCTACGTGATCTACACCTCCGGTTCGACCGGCAGGCCCAAGGGCGTGATGGTTGAGAACCGCAACGTGGTCAACTTTTTTGTGGGCATGGATCGCGTGATCGGTTGCGAAGCCGGAGTCTGGCTTGCTGTCACCAGTGTTTCCTTCGATATCTCGGTGCTGGAACTTCTGTGGACCTTGACCCGCGGCTTCAAGGTGGTTGTGCATGGCGATGAGGGGGCGGGCACAATTGCCGATGAGATAACTCACCACCGTGTAACTCATCTGCAGATGACCCCGTCGCTGGCGCGCATGTTGACGCTGGACGCGCGCGTCTTTGCCGCGCTGGGCTCGCTCCGGCAGATACTGTTGGGCGGAGAAGCTGTGCCTGCCGCCTTCATCCACCATCTTCGCCAAGTTTTCAAGGGCAAGATATATAACATGTACGGCCCGACTGAGACCACCATCTGGTCGACAACTTATCGCGTGGATGAGCCGGGAAGTTCGGTTTCGATCGGACGCCCTATCGCCAATACGCAAATCTATCTGCTGGACGCGGAGTTACAGCCGGTTCTCATAGGTGAGATCGGCGAGCTGTTCATTGGCGGAGACGGCGTGGCCCGCGGCTATTGGAACCGGCCTGAACTTACCGCCGAACGCTTTCTCACCATCCCCGCGCTTTCAGCGCAGCGCATCTATCGTACCGGCGACCTGGCGCGCTATCTGCCTGACGGGAACATCGAGTTCCTGGGGCGCGCCGACTACCAGATCAAGCTGCGCGGGCACCGCATCGAGCCCGGCGAGATTGAAGCCATCCTGGAACAATGCGCCGGAGTCCGGCAGGCTGTGGTTGTGGCTCGCGAGGACAGGGAGGGCGACAAGCGGCTGATTGCCTATGTGATTGGCAAAGCTGATGGAGCCGGGGCGGCCGCCGCACTGCGCAGCGCGCTGGAGTCGAAGCTGCCTGATTATATGGTCCCTTCAGCCTTCGAATTTCTTCCCGCGCTGCCGCTTACGGAGAACGGGAAGATAGATCGCAAAGCCCTGCTCAAACTTCCACCGCCGAACCTTGCCGCCGGCGCGGACGCAAGCCGGCCCGGAAACAAACCTGCAAATGAAATGGAACGCATTGTCGCCGCCGCGTGGCAGGATGCTCTGGGAGTTACGGCCGTGGGCATGAACGATAACTTCTTCGATCTCGGCGCCCACTCCCTTACCGTCGCCGAGGTGCAGGCTAAACTGCAAGACGTATTGGGGCGCGAAATTTCAATCCTTGACCTGTTTCAGTATTCCACAGTGAGCGCGCTTGCCGGCCACCTTGCCGGAACTCAATCTCTCCGTCAGGTTTCAGACCGCGCACAACGCCGCAAACTGGCCCGGCAGCGTTGAAAGGAAAACGATGAAGCCCTCCACAGTTGCGATTATCGGCATGGCGGGACGTTTTCCCGGCGCACACAATCTTGATGAGTTCTGGCGCAACCTGCACGATGGCATCGAGTCCATCCGCGATCTCACAGATGCTGAACTGATGGCGGCGGGCGCGACGCCCGAGGAGCTGGATAACCCGGAGTACGTGAAGCGGGCATCGGTGCTCGACGATGTGCCCATGTTCGATGCGCCGTTCTTCGGCTTCAGTCCCAGAGACGCTTCCATCATGGATCCGCAGCACCGGCATTTTCTTGAGTGCGCATGGGAGGCTCTGGAAGACGCCGGCCACCCGCCGCAACGCTTTGATGGGTCGATCGGCGTTTTTGCCGGGTCGGGCATGAACACTTACCTGATCCATAACCTGCTGGCCAACCGCCGGCTGCTTGAAAGCGCGGGATTGTTCCAGCTAAAGCAGACGGGCAACGATAAGGATGTTCTGGCCACGCGCGTCTCCTACCAGCTTGATTTGCGCGGCCCCAGCATCAACGTGCAGACCGCGTGCTCCACTTCGCTGGTAGCAGTTCATCTGGCCTGCCAAAGCCTGCTTAATCACGAATGCGATATGGCATTGGCGGGCGGAGTTACCATCGAAATCCCGCATGGGCTGGGATATATCTACCGCGAGGGCGAGATTCTTTCCCGCGACGGTCACTGCCGGAGCTTCGATGCAGCTTCAAGCGGAACGGTTTTCGGAAGCGGGGTGGGCATTGTGGTGCTGCGGCGCCTTGAAGACGCGCTCGCGGACCGCGATCCCATCCGCGCCGTCATTCTCGGATCGGCCATCAATAACGATGGCGCGCGCAAGGTGGGTTATCTGGCGCCCAGCGTGGAAGGCCAGGTAGAGGTGATTGCCGAGGCTCTGGAGTTCGCCGGCATCAGCGCTGAGGAGATCTCCTACGTGGAGGCGCACGGAACCGGGACGGTGGTGGGCGATCCGATCGAGGTACGGGCACTCACGCAGGCCTTTCGCAAATCGACTGCACGCAGCGGTTATTGCGGAATCGGGTCGCTGAAGACCAACGTAGGCCACCTGGACGCGGCGGCCGGCGTGGCCGGACTGATGAAGACCGTGCTGGCGCTGGAGCACGCGCAACTGCCCCCCAGCCTGCATTTTCAGAAGCTGAATCCCCATATCGAGTTGAAGGGCAGTCCGTTTTTCATCAACAGTAAGCTGAGCGGCTGGCCGACCAACGGAGGACCCCGGCGCGCCGGCGTGACGGCGCTGGGCATCGGCGGAACGAACGCGCACGTGGTGCTGGAAGAAGCGCCGCCGCTGCCGGCCGAGCCTCGCCAGACCAAGCCCTGGCAGTTGCTGACGGTCTCGGCAAAGACCGAGGCTGCGGCGGAGCGCGCCTTTACCAATCTCGCCAAGCACCTGCACGCGCATCCCGAGCTGAGCCTGGGTGACGTAGCCTTCACCTGCCAACTTGGCCGCCACGCCTTCCCGCATCGCCGCGCACTGGCCGTCGAGAACACGCGCCAGGCAATCAACGCGCTGGCGCAGGCAGAGCGCAAACAGATCGCCTCCGGTGTAGCAGCGTCGGCTGCGCCCCCGGTTGTGTTCCTGTTCTCCGGGCAGGGTTCGCAATATCCCGGCATGGGCCGCGAGCTCTACGAGAACGAGCCGGTCTTTCGCGAGGCTCTGGACTTCTGCGCGCAGCACCTTCTTGAGCCTCTGGGGCTCGATCTGCGCCAGGCTCTCTATCCGTCGCAAGATGAAAAAGACGCCGCGGCCGAAAAGCTGAACCAGACCTGGCTCACGCAGCCTGCCCTATTCTCCATCGAGTACGCCCTGGCGCGCTGGTGGATTTCGCTGGGCGTGGAGCCCGCGGCCATGGTGGGCCATAGCATCGGTGAATATGTGGCCGCCTGTCTGGCCGGAGTCTTCTCACTCGAAGACGCGCTCGCCATCGTCGTCCTCCGCGGGCGCCTGATCTACGATCTTCCGTCCGGCTCCATGCTCGCTGTTCCGCTCGCCGCCGGCGAAGTTCAGTTAAGCGGCGCGCTTTCGCTGGCCGCCGTCAACAATCCTCGCCTGTGCGTGGTCTCCGGGCCAACGCCTGAAATCGCGGCGCTGGAAGCGAGCCTCGAGAAGCAGTCCGTAGCCAGCCGGCGGCTGTTCACCTCGCATGCCTTCCACTCCGCGATGATGGACCCCATTCTCGGCGCCTTTGAAAAGCGGCTGCGGAGCTTCGCCTTCCAGCCTCCGCGCATCCCCTGGCTCTCCAACGTGAGCGGGACCTGGATCAAAGCCGAGGAAGCCACGGACCCAGTCTATTGGGCGCGCCACATTCGCTCCACGGTCCGCTTCTCCGACTGCCTGGCCCAACTCCTGCGCAAGCCGGAGCAGATTTTTATCGAAGTTGGACCGGGCAACGTGCTGACGGCGCTGGCGCGCCAACAGAGCGGCGGAACGGCAAAGGCATTTCAGTCTTTGCCGCATCCTCACGATACAATCTCCGGACTTCGCTGCGCGCTCGAAACGCTGGGCCAGCTCTGGGTTTCAGGGGTCAACATCGATTGGTCGAAGCTGCATGCGCCCCATTCTCCCCGGCGAGTTTCCTTGCCAACCTATCCTTTCGAACACCAGAAGTACTGGATTGAGGCGGATAAGGTTCATCCCGCAACCCCGCCTGCTCCTGCGCAGCTCGTTGAGCGCGGCGCCGATGAGTGGTTCTACCGCCGCGTGTGGAAACCCGTTCCGGTAACTCCTTCCCCTGGAAATGAAGCCGGCAGTTGGATGATTTTCTGTGACTCGCCTGGACTGGGCGATCGAATTGCCGCTCAGCTCAGAGCAAACAAACAGGACGTGATCTTAGTCGCCGCGGGCTCCGCTTATAAGCAGTCAAAGAAAGACAGATATACAATCCGTCCCGGTGTTCGCGAAGACTATAACGCCCTGGTCGACGATGTGATCAAGAGCGAAAACTCGCCCAGGAAGATCCTCCACTTATGGTCGGTGACGAAAGAGGGTGCGCAGACGTCCCTCGAGGAAACACTGGAGCGTAGCTTCTACAGCCCGCTCTATCTGGCCCAGGCACTGGGCAACCAGGACCTTGCGGATGTGGATATCGCACTGGTTTCCAACCGCATGCAGCAGGTGGCCGATGAACCGGTTTGCGCTCCGGCCCGGGCCGTGCTGCTGGGTCCGGCAAGAGTCATTCCCAAGGAGCTGCCGGGAATCACCTGCCGCAGCATCGATGTAGACTTTGCAGGCGGCAAGGCCCAGGAGTGCGCGGCCCGGATCGTCGCCGAGATGGCCTCCATCCCTGAGAATTCGACCGTAGCGTTTCGCCGTGGCGAGCGGTTTGTTGAGACGCTGCAACCCTTCGACCTGTCCGCAGCTCCTGAACACCGCCGATTGCAGCGCGGAGGCGTATATCTACTCACGGGCGGTTTGGGCGCCATCGGACTGGTGGTCGCCGAGCATCTGGCGCGCGCATTCAACGCCCGGCTGGTGCTCCTAGGCCGTTCCGCGTTGCCTCCCGAGGCGCAGTGGGAAGCCTCTCTCGACGACCCCGGGCAGAGCGAAGCCGGCAAGCAGATTATTCGAAAGCTGATGGAGATTCGTTCCCTGGCGGGCGGATTGATGGTTGCGCAAGGAGACGTTACGAATCCCGGCCAGATGCGCAGCATTGTTGCCCAAGTCCGGCGGCGCTACGGAAAAATCGACGGCGCCTTTCATGCCGCGGGCGTCCTGGACGACGGTCCATTGATGCTGAAGACTGCCGCAAGCGCAGCCCGGGTGCTCGATCCCAAGGTGCGTGGAACGCTGGTGCTGGAAGAGGCTCTCCGCGATGAGCCGCTGCGCTGCTTCGTTCTGTTCTCCTCCATCAGTTCCATCTTTCCGCCCCCGGGCCAGGTGGATTATGCGGCCGCCAGCGCCTTTCTGGATGCCTTCGCGCTCAACCGCAGGGAACCGGTCACTGCCGTCAACTGGGGCAGGTGGCAGGAGGCCGGGATGGGCGCGCGCTCTCTCTCTCCGCATCCATGGCTGGAAGAGCGTCTGCTGGATACGCCAGGGGAGACCGTCTATGCCTGCCAGTTTTCGATTGAACGGCACTGGTTGCTCTCCGAGCACAGGCTGAAAACCGGCAAGGCGCTCATCCCTGGAACCGGCCACATGGAAATGGCCGCGGCGGCATTCGCGCGCGGCGCGCTCCAGGGCGCAATCGAATTCCAGGACGTGTTTTTTCTCGCCCCGCTGATGTTCTCGAGTTCTGAATCCAGAGAGGTGCGCATCCAGCTTAAACGCGAGCAGGAAGCCGGAACGGAGACGGGAGCGCGGAGTAGCGTTTTCCGTTTCTCGATCTTTGCCAAAGCCAGCGAGTGGGTGGAGTATTCAACCGGCCTCATCGCACCATGCCTGGAGCGTCCGGCTGCAACGATCGATCGCGCGGCCATCGCGGCGCGCTGCCGCGAGCGTGATTATGTATTCGACGAACAAAACCGCACCCGGCAGGAACGACAATTCGATTTCGGACCCCGCTGGCGATCTCTCATGCGGCTGCACATCGGCAAGCAGGAGGCCCTGGCCGAGATTGAGCTGGCGGAGAGATTCTCCGCGGACGTTTCCACCCTGCGCGTGCACCCCGCGCTGCTGGATATGGCTACAGGGGCTGCGCTCTACCTGACCGAAGACTACGAACATTGCGACGACCTTTTCCTTCCCATTTCCTACCGCAGGATACGCGTCTACCGCTCCATTCCCGGCAGGCTGTTCAGCCACGTCCGCTCCCGGCAGCAGACTCCGCATCGCAATGAGATCGAGAGCTTCGATATTACGGTCTTCGACGAGCAGGGCGAGGTGCTGGCGGAGATCGAAGGCTTCGCCATGCGCCGCATTGCCGATTACGCCAAGGCCCTGGAGGAGAATGGGCTGGCTCGCGATGCCGCTGGCTCCGGCGGGGAGCAGCCGATTGAAATCGCCGCTCGCCACGGCATCCCTCCGCAGGAAGGCGCGCAGGCTCTGACGCGCATCCTGCTGGCCGCGACTCCTACCGTGGTGGCTGCCGTCGCTCAGCCTCTGGAGGAGTTGGACACGCGCAGCCGGATGCCATCGCCGCGCGTTACTGTTGCCGCGCCTGATGCCGCGCCTTCCGGTGAAGGCGTGGAGGCTACGCTGGCCTCGTGGTGGCAGGACCTTCTGGGAGTGGAAAAGGTAGGACTGGATGATGACTTCTTCGCGCTGGGAGGTCATTCCCTGGTCGGCGTGCGCCTTTTTGTCAAGATAAAGAAGACGTATCAGGTGGACCTGGGACTTGCCGTTCTCTTTGAAGCGCGCACCGTGCGCCAGCTCGCGGAGGTGATCGCCAGGTCGAAACAAGCGGCCGGCGCGGAAGAGAAAATCTGGTCTTCCCTGCGGCCCATACAGCCCCACGGCTCGCGCATTCCCCTCTTCTGCGTCCATGCCGTCGGGGGGGACGTTCTTTTCTATGAGCAATTGGCCAAGGCTCTGGGCCCCGACCAGCCTTTTTATGCCTTCCAGTCTCCGCTCATCACCCGGCGGGATAAGCGCGAGACCAGCATCGAAGAAATGGCGTCCACTTACATCGAGGAGATGCGGGCGTTTTTCCCCCAGGGGCCTTACCTGCTGGGAGGCGCGTCTTATGGCGGAATGGTGGCCTTTGAGATGGCGAAACAACTTCATGCGCAAGGCGCGGAGCCGGGGTTGCTGGTCATGTTCGACACCGCCATTCCCGGACATGAAAAACGCGTTGATCCCAAGGATCGAGTACTTACCTTCTGGCAGAATCTTCGCCAGGAGGGTGTGCCCTATCTGAATCGAAAAGCCGCGGTCAAGTGGAAATACTGGGGGGAACTGCTGCAGCGCCGCGCGCAAATCGCGGCCAGCGCCTGTTACCGGCTAGTGGGCCGGCCCCTCCCGCTCAGCCTTCACTATGTTGAGGTGGAGGAAGCTCATTGGCGAGCTCTGAGAGGTTACACATTCCGTCCCTATGCAGGCAAGATCACGCTGATGCGGGCCGTGGACCGCGGCCCCGAGATTCTTGGCAAGCGCGAGGACCCGACTCTGGGCTGGGGTCCCTTAGCGGGCGGCGGGCTGGAGATTCATGACGTTCCCACCGGGCACATGTCCATGCTCTTTGCGCCTAATGTCGAGACCTTTGCGAAGATGCTCAAGGCCGTTCTGCCGTCTTGAGTCCGCCGTTTCCGGCTTTCAATTTCCACCCGCTCACGCCAGCGGAAACCACAACTCCCCACCGGCAGGCAGCCGCACAGGCGGCGCCCATACCGGCCGTGCCTCCCACATCTGCAACTGGGGAGCAGCCGCCTCGGCGCGGCGAGCCATCAGCGCGATGCAGTGGCCAGCGTGTTCCAGCAGGCAAAACCGCCAGCGTCCAGGCTCATCGTTCATAGCTGGGTTCAGTTCCAGACGGATTCCCTCCGCGCCGCCAAACAGGAAAGAAAACGTGTGCAACGGCAGGGCCAGCCCCATGCCCCGCGCCTTGATGTAAGCCTCCTTTAGCGTCCACAATTTGAGAGCGCAATCGAGCCGTTCCTGTCCGCGCAAGGCATCAAGCTGGGCCAGTTCCAGCGGGGAAAACACATCAGGGGCAAGCGCGGCGATCTCCACGGCGCGTTCGCAAGGCTCCACATCCACGCCCACTTCAGCCTCCCGGGCGATCAGGCATACCACCAGGCCGGGGGCATTGGAGAGATTGAAGCGCAGGCCGCACTCCGGTTCAGCGGCGGGCTTGCCGTGGCTGTTCAATTTGAAGCGCCAGGCCTGGGGAGCAAGCGGATGATAGTGGGCGAGAGCGGTGCGCGCCAGGGCGCGGGTGGCCAGATATTCGCGGGCGTGCCGGTCGAACCTGAACCTTTGCCAGCGCGCATGCTCGTCGTCACTCAGCAGCGGCGCGCAGGACTGCGCGGCCTCGTCCGCTAAAAGATCGTCGGGGTATGCGCACCACAGGGAAAGCGGTTCCTTGTCCATGGTAGTGTGAACTGGCAATAGTAGCCTACCGCACCAGGCTGGTCTGCTTCCTGGCACAGGCCGCAAGCGCGGCAACTCAAGCGGCAGAGGATTATAATCTGCCCTATGGCGGCGAGTGCACAAACCAATCAGCCGGGAGCCGAAGTTGCGCAAAGCGCGGCGGAAAGCGCCCTTGCCATAGGTCCGGGCACGGCGCAAAAGCTGCTCGCCCTGGAAGCGCGCCTGCGGCAGTTGGGCAGCCTGATGGTGGCTTACTCCGGCGGCGTGGACTCTGCGTTTCTGGCCGGCACGGCGCATCGCGTCCTGGGCAACCGGATGCTGGCCGTGCTGGCCGATTCGCCCAGCCTGGCGCGGCGCGATCTGGAGCAGGCCTGCGCCTTTGCCAGCGCGCTGCAGATGCCGCTGCAAGTGGTGGCCACCGAGGAACTGGAGCGGCCCGAGTATGCGCGCAACGAGGCCGACCGCTGCTTCCATTGCAAGGACGAGCTCTTCGCGGTCATGGAAGCGCTGGGCGCAAAGCTGGGCTTTACCTCCATCGCCTACGGCATGAACGCCGACGATACCCGCGATTTTCGTCCCGGCCAGCGCGCCGCCGAGGAGCACGCCGTGCTGGCGCCGCTGGCTGAGGCTGGGCTGACCAAGATCGAAGTACGCGCGCTGGCCAAGGCCGCCGGCTACCCGCTGTGGGACCGCCCGGCTGCGCCCTGCCTCTCCTCGCGCGTCGAGTATGGCCGCACCGTAACCCGCGAGGTGCTCGAACAGGTGGAGAGGGCCGAGGAGAGCCTGCGCCAGTTGGGTTTTCGCGAGCTGCGCGTCCGCCATCACGGCGAGCTGGCCCGCGTGGAGATTGCCCGCGCCGAGCTGCCCCGCGCCCTGACGATGGAGATGCTCGACGCCATCACCGCCGCTCTCAAACAGGCCGGCTTCCAATACGTGACCCTGGATTGCGCCGGCTTTCGCTCCGGCTCAATGAATGCCGTTTTGCCCGCTGAAGTTCTTGCCAGGCGCGGCGCATAGCCGACCATTTAGAATCACAAAGCGATGCGTATTGGATATCTTGAGTGTTTTTCCGGCATAAGCGGCGACATGCTGCTGGGCGCCCTGGTGGATGCGGGCGTTCCCTTCGCTCGCCTGGAGGAAACGGCCGCCGCGCTGAAGGTGGGCGCGCGCCTGGAGATGCGCAAGGTGAGCCGCGGCGGCCTGGCGGCTACCAAGGTGGACGTGCTCACGCCGGAGCAGGCGGCAAACGAGCCGGCCCACTCCCATGAAGGTCACGCGGAGCACACGCACAAGGCGCATGCGCACGAAGAGCATAAACATCACGAGCACACACACGCGCCTCATCGCCCCTTGTCGGCGATTCTCGAAATCATTCGTTCCGCGCCGCTTGCCGATACTGTGAAAGAGCGCGCCATCCGCGCCTTCCAACTGCTGGGCGAGGCCGAGGCCGCCATCCATTCCATCTCCATCGAGAAGGTGCATTTCCACGAGGTGGGCGCGGTGGACACCATCGTCGATATCGTCTGCGCGGCGGCGGGCGCGGAGGCGCTGGGCGTGGATCGCTGGCTTGCGTCGCCGCTGAACGTGGGCAGCGGAACGGTGGTCTGCCAGCACGGAACCCTCCCCGTTCCGGCGCCGGCCACGCTGGCCCTGCTTGGCGATGCGCCCGTCTATGCCGCCGGCGCGCCCATGGAGCGGGTGACCCCGACCGGCGCGGCCCTGCTGCGCATGCTCGATGTGCGCTACGCGCCGCTGCCGCCCATGCGCGTCAAGGCTGCCGGCTACGGCGCCGGCGGGCGCGAGACGCCGGGCGAGCCCAACCTGCTGCGTCTGCTGGTGGGCGAGGAAACGGAAGCAGCCGGGGAGGCTGCCGAAACCGAGCGCATCGCGGTGATCGAAACGGTCATCGACGACTGCAATCCGCAGGTGCTCGCCTATGTGAGCGAGCTGCTGCTCGATGCCGGCGCGTGGGACGTTTATCGCGTCGCGGTGCAGATGAAGAAGGGGCGCACCGGCGTGCAGATGACCGTGCTCTGCCGGTCCCGATCTCGTGCCCGCGCTGCGCGATCTGCTCTTCCGCGAGACCACCACCATCGGCCTGCGCTGGAGGCTGGAAAACAAGCTGGCGCTGGCGCGCGAGTTTGTAGAAGTTGAAACCGCCTGGGGCGAAGTGACGCATCAAGATCGCCCGCTGGCCCTCCGGCAAGATCGCCAACGCCTCGCCGGAGTACGAGGATTGCCGCCTGCTGGCCACGCTGCACTCGGTTCCCCTCAAACAGGTGATGCAGGAGGCCATGCGGGCCTATGCGGCCGGCATAGAAAAGGACGGGCTCTGATGGATCGCGCCAGCATCGAAGCGCTGCTCAACGAAGTGCGCGAGGGCCGCACCGGCGTCAACGAAGCCCTGGACCGCCTGCGCGATCTGCCCTTCGAGGACCTTGGCTTCGCCAAGCTCGATCATCACCGCGCGCTGCGCACCGGCATGCCGGAGGTGATCTTTGCCGCGGGCAAGACCGCCGCGCAGGTGGCTGCAAATCTTTGCCCGCATGGCCCAGGCCGGCGGCAACGTGCTGGCCACGCACGCCTCCGCGCGAGATGTTCGACGCGGTGCGCGCCGTCGAACCGCGCGCCGAGTTCCATGAGACCGCCCGCGCCATCACCCTCACGCAGGCTCCCGCCGCGCCCGGCAAGGGAACCATCGCCGTGGTCTGCGCCGGCACCAGCGATTTGCCGGTGGCCGAAGAGGCCGTGGTGACGGCGCGCCTGATGGGCAACACGGTGGAGCTGATCGCCGACGTCGGCGTGGCCGGCATTCACCGCCTGCTGGCGCAAAAGAACTCGCTGCAATCGGCGCGCGTGCTGATCGTCTGCGCCGGCATGGAGGGCGCGCTGCCCACCGTGGTCGGCGGCCTGGTGAACGCGCCGGTGCTGGCCGTTCCCACCAGCGTGGGTTATGGCGCGTCGTTTGGCGGCGTGGCGGCGCTGCTGGGCATGTTGAACACCTGCTCGCCCAACGTCTCGGTGGTCAACATCGACAACGGCTTCGGCGCGGCGTGCATCGCTTCGCTCATCAATCGCCTCTGAGAGCCTGCCTGGGAGAACTGAATTATCCAAATGGCAGAATTTGCCGCTTCTTTTTTTCGTCCAACAAAGAGACGGGCCGAGGGGCTTGCGAAACCGCTCAAGAGCCGTATAATCAGGGCGGTTGGAGCCTGACGAGGAGGTTCCCGTGAAGAACATACCGGTAAGCACGATGTCCATCGCATTCCTGGGTGCAATTCTGGCGCTTGGGCTTGGCATGGCGGCGTCCCAGGAAGCATCCAAACCGGCTGACGCAACCGCCGCGCAGCTCCCCCTCCGCAGTGCCGCTTCCAAGGCTGCGCATATCGTCAATGACCAGTTGACGGAGTCGCCGGACGGCTTCCACTACCGGGTTGTGGGCAAGGTATACAACTCCAGCGACAGGGCGCTGGTCAATGTCGTGATCGTCTATAACATTTGGAAGAAGTATTATCCCAACGGCTCGCTGGTTAAAGAGGCGGATGGGCAGGTTTCGGCGCGCATCAAGTATCTGCCCCCCAAGCAGATGATCGATTTTGTGGCTATGGGAGAAGCGCCCATATTTTCTACGGACAAACCGCAACCTATCGAAGCTGAGATTACCGCTGATTTTGCGGAGGAATAATACTTCTGGTCAAAAAACAACAGCTTTGTGCCCTGGGCTCCCCATTCCCACCTCAACCGGCAGCCCCAAGCCGTAAATAGGTGATGCAGATCACAGTCCGGCGTTTGCCTCAGCGGCAATCATTTTTCTTATATAGGGAGCGCCCGCACGCGGCGTGTGGAGGAGTGTTGTGGCCCGGTCCAGGTTGCCGCTGTGGCGCAGAATCTCGCAGATTTTCTTTCTGCTCCTGTTTCTTGCGCTGCTGATCTTTACATCGCTGCGTTCCACGCCCGGCGCTGGCGGCGAGATTCATCTGCGCGCGCCGGTGCGGCTGTTTTTCGAGTGGGACCCGCTGGTGGCCTTGGTCAATGCGCTGGCCGGCCACGCCCTCTATCGCGGCCTGATCTGGAGCCTGATCATCCTGCTGCCTACGCTCTTTCTGGGGCGGTTTTTTTGCGGCTGGATCTGCCCCATGGGCACGCTGCAACACTTCGTTGGCAGTATGCCCTCGGAGTCCAAGCGCGGCAAGCAGCGCATCGATTCCAATCGATATAAGCGCTGGCAGACGGGCAAATATGTGGTGCTGATCGCCGGGCTGGTGGCCGCGTGTTTCGGTTCGGCGGCCATCGGCTGGCTCGACCCCTTCAGCCTGCTGGTCCGTTCCTTCGGCCTGTCGCTGCTGCCGGCTTTCAACTTTGCCGCGCGCGCGGTGCTTGCGCCGCTCGAGCACAGTCCACATCGCGGCCCTCAAGACCACAGGCGAGACGCTGCACACGATTCTGCAATTCACGGTGCTGGACTTCCGCCAGCCGCATTTTACGCAAGGCCTGGTGCTGGGAATTCTGTTTCTGGCGATTCTGCTGGCCAGCCTGCGCATCACGCGGCTGTGGTGCCGCGCCATCTGCCCGCTGGGCGCGTTGCTGGGCGCGGTCTCGCGCTGGAGCGTGCTGGGGCTGCACAAGGACCCTGACGCCTGCGACAAGTGCAACCGCTGCCTGCTCAATTGCCAGGGCGGCGACGATCCCATCGGCGGCGTGCCGTGGCGCAAGGCCGAGTGCCTGATGTGCATGAACTGCGTGGGCAGTTGCCCGCACGACAGCCTCCAATTCCGCTTCTTCCGCAAGGAGAAGGAGGTTGCCTCGCCCGACCTGGGGCGGCGCCGCACGCTCACCGGCCTGGCGGCCGGCGCGGCGGTGGTTCCGCTGATGCGCGCCAACACCGGCCTGGGCAAGAGCCGCCACGAGCGGCTGCTGCGGCCGCCCGGCGCGCTCGATGAGCCCGATTTTCTCTCCCGCTGCATCCGCTGCGGCGAGTGCATGAAGGTTTGCCCCAACAACGCGCTGCATCCCACGCTGGACCAGGCCGGCCTGGAAGGCCTTTGGACGCCCACGCTGGTGCCGCGCATCGGCTATTGCGAGCCCAGTTGCGTGCTCTGCTCCGAGGTCTGCCCCACCGGCGCCATCTGGCAGATTACGCCGAAGGAAAAAGGCTGGGTGGTAGGCGTGGGTCAGCAGAACCAGCCGATCCGCCTGGGCACGGCCTTCTACGACCGCGGCCGCTGCCTGCCCTGGGCCATGGCCACCGACTGCATCGTCTGCGAGGAGTGGTGCCCGGTTTCGCCCAAGGCCATTTATGTTGAGGAGGCCCAGGTCATCGACTCGGCCGGCAACACCAAAACGCTGAAGCAGCCGCGCGTCGATCCCAGCCGCTGCGTGGGCTGCGGCGCCTGCGAGTATGCCTGCCCGCTGCAGGAGCACCCCGCCGTCTACGTCACCAGCATCGGCGAAAGCCGCTCGCCCAGCAGCCAGATTCTGCTCAACCGAAAGTAAAGGAGACTACTCCGTGATATTTCGCGCGAAGATTTGGATATTGGCGGCCGGCGGCCGTTGTGATGGTAGCCGCAGCCGCCTGTACAGGATGCAAAAAGGACCAGGCCGATCCGTTCCCGGCATCGGGCGCGGTGGCGGGCTGGGAAAAAACCAGCGACACCCGCGTCTTTGCGGCCAAGGATCTTTGGCAGTACATCGACGGCGACGCCGAGCAATACATCTCCGCCGGCGTGGTCTCCACCTCGACCTCCGACTACAAATATCAGGGCCAGTTGGAGGCTGCCGTGGACGTGTACACCATGGGCGATGCGGCGGGCGCGCGCAAGATTCTGGAGACGGGCAACCAGCGACGCCAAGCCCGTCCAACTGGGCGATGCGGGCGTGGCATACGCGCAGAGCGTCATCTTCCGCAAAGGCCGTCATCTGGTCCGCATCGTTGCCTATGAGTCCACGCCCGGCACGCCGCAGGCGCTGCTGGCGCTGGCGCACGGCGTGGAAGCGAAACTGTAAGCCTACTGGCCGGAGCTCCGGCCGCGTTAGAAAAGTGAGAGAAAGGTGAGGATGGGATGAAAAGCCGCCGGGAATTTCTGAAGACCGCAGCCACGGGAGCCGTGCTGCTGGGTTCGTCCGCCGCGGCGGACAAGCTGGGGTTGGCCGCCATGCTGGACCAGAACGGCCAGCACGCCGCAACCGGCAAATCCAGGGTGGTGGTCGCGCGCGATGCGGCGCTCCATGGCCCTGACGGCCAACTCGACGAGAAGCGCGTGCTCGACTTTGCTGGACCGCGCCATCGCCTCTTACACCGGTCGCGACAAGCCGGTCGAGGCCTGGAAGCGGATCGTGCCTGTGGGCAAGGTGATCGGCCTCAAGGTGAACGGCCTGGGCGGCAAGGGAATCTCTACCCACCTGGCGCTGGTGCTGGCCGTCTGCGAGCGGCTGCAACAGGCCGGCGTTAAGCCCGGCAACATCCTGGTGTGGGACCGCAACGCCCGCGATCTTGAGGCTTGCGGCCTCACCATCACCACCGATCCCAGCCGCATCCGCTGTTACGGCTCCGATGTGGCCGGCTTCGAGGACGAGCCGGTGGCGTTTGGCACGGCAGTCAATGTGAAGCTGGCCAAGATTCTCACCCGCGAGTGCGACATGGTGATCAACCTGCCCATTCTCAAGGACCACGAGATGGCGGGCGTCACCTTCTCCATGAAAAATATGTACGGCGTTGTCCAGCGTCCGCAATGAACTGCATGCACGCCGGTTGCAATCCCGGCGTGGCCGACCTGAACTGCATTCCGGCCGTTCGCGAGAAGGTGCGCTTCACCATCGGCGACGCCATGACCTCCGTCTATGACGGCGGGCCAGGCTTCCACCCCGAGCGCCTGTGGTAGCCCAACGCGCTCATCGTGGGCGAGGACCGCGTGGCTCTCGATCACACCGCGTGGCAGATGATCGAGCGCAAGCGCGCCGAGGCGGGCATGCCAACCCTGGAGGCCGCGGGCCGTCCGCCGCGCTACATCGCCACCGCCGCCGACGCGGCGCACGGTTGGGCGTCAACGATCCGCAACGCATCCATTTGCTGGAAGTCTAGCTGCTCGAAATTTGACCGGGAGGATGATCATGGCCGGGGAAACCGATCGGACGCTGGACGACGAACAGTCCCAGGCACCGGGACGAATTGGTCAATGACGCGCCGCGAGGCGATGCTGCAACTGCTGCGCGTGGGCGGCGTGGCCGCGGGCGCGGCGGGCGCGGCTGTCTGGCTCAGCGAGCACAGCTTCCGTCCGGTTCCGGCGCAGGCCGAGCAGGCGCGGCGCGACCATCGCAGTGGCCGCCGATGCGCAATGCCGCAAGTTGACCGTGGTGCAGGGCGGAGAGCCGCGCGCGCTGGTGCAGCGGCGCTCGAAGATCTGGGCGGCATTCGCCGCTTCGTCAGCCGCCAGGACGTGGTGGTCCTCAAGCCCAACATCGCCTGGGACCGCACCCCGGAGCAGGCCGCCAACACCAATCCCGAAGTGGTCGCCGAGGTGGTGCGCCAGTGCTGGCAGGCCGGCGCCAAGCGCGTCATCGTCACCGACGTCAGTTGCAACGAGCCGCGCCGCTGCTTTCAGCGCTCCGGCATTCAGGCCGCGGCCCGCGCCGAGGGCGCCGAGGTGATTCTGCCCGATCCCGAGCTCTTCCGCGAGGTGGATCTGGGCGGCGTGGTGCTCGAAGAGCTGGCCCGTCTTCACGCCCTTCCTTGAAGCCGACAAAATCTTCAACCTGCCCATCGCCAAGCATCACGGCCTCACCGGCGCCACGCTGGGCATGAAGAACTGGTACGGCATTCTGGGCGGCCAGCGCAACCGGCTGCACCAGCAGATTCACCAGAGCCTGGCCGACCTGGCCAGCTTCATGCTGCCCACGCTCACGCTGATGGACTGCTACCGCATCCTGCTGCGCAACGGCCCCACCGGCGGCAACCTCGAAGACGTGGCCCTCAAGAAGACCATGGTCGCCGGAACCGATCCGGTGGCTATCGACGCCTACGTGGCCAAGGCGTATTGGAACCTGGACCCCGAGCACCTGCCTTACCTGCAGATGGCCGCCGCGCGCGGGCTGGGAACCGTGGACTTCGCGGCGTTGCCGGTGAAGGTCAGCCAGTTGGGATAAAGAAGCCGGCCTTGCGAGCCTCATGCTCATGGCAGGGAGCGAGTATCTTTTCGATAAGGCAAATCTGTGTTTGAATAGGCTTGCCCGGTGTGCATGTGTCTCTTCGCGCGCTTCAATTGTTCGCCCATATAATCCAAAGGTGAATGCCAATGACCCCATCCCGCAGAAAGTTTCTCAAATCCGGCGCGGTGGTTGCCGCCGCTGCTTTGGTCAAGCCCAGGAGCACATTCGCGGCACTGGCCTCTGATGCTGCAGGCAATGCCCCGCTCAACGAGTTCGGCTACGCCGAGATCGAATTGCTGGACGGACCGCTCCTCCAGCAGTTCCAGACCAACCACGCCTTCTATCTGGCTCTGGATGAGGATATGCTGCTCAAGCCCTTCCGCCAGCGCGCCGGCTTGCCGGCTCCCGGCGACGATATGGGCGGATGGTATGACTGGGTGGACGGCATTCATCTCCAGGACAGTCACGGTTTTTGCCCCGGCCACACTGTTGGACAGTATCTCTCCGGGCTATCGCGCAACTACGCCGCCACCGGCCACAAGCCTACGCAGGAAAAGGTGCAGCGGCTGGTGCGCGGTTATGCGGCCACTATTTCGCCCAAGTTTTATGAAGGCAACCGCTTTCCCGCCTACATCTACGACAAAATTTCCATCGGCCTGCTTGACGCGCATCAGTTTGCCATGGACTACACGGCTCTCCACACCCTAGATCTTACGGTCGATGCCGTCCTGCCTCATTTGCCGCCCAGGGCTCTGTCGCGCGCCGAGCAATACGCGCGGCCGCATGCCGATGAGTCGTTCTGCTGGGACGAGCCTTACACCCTGCCGGAGAATCTCTTCCTCGCCTACAAGCGCGGCGCGGGCGACCGTTTTCGCGATCTGGCCAAACGCTTCCTGGCCGACGACTGGTACTTCGACCCTTTGGCCGCGGGGCAAAACGTTCTGCCCGGCAAGCATGCCTACAGCCACGTGAACGCGCTTTCCAGCGCCATGCAGGCTTATCTTGTGCTGGGCAGCGAGAAACATCTGCGCGCGGCGCAGAACGGCTTCGATTTTCTGCGCACGACGCAGAGCTTTGCCACCGGCGGTTGGGGTCCGGACGAGCAATTCCGCGCACCCGGCAGCGGCGAGATGGGCGAGAGCCTGTCCAAGACCCATTCCAGCTTTGAAACACCCTGCGGCTCCTATGCGCATTTCAAGATCACCCGCTATCTGCTGCGCGTTACCCGCGACAGCCGCTATGGCGACAGCATGGAGAGAGTTCTCTATAACACCATCCTGGGCGCCAAGCCGATGCAGAAGGATGGTCATGGGTTTTATTACTCCGACTATAACAACGATGGCTTCAAGTTCTATCACCCGAACAAGTGGACCTGCTGCACGGGAACCTTTGCCCAGATCACCGCGGACTACGGCATCAGCGCCTACTTCGGCGATGCGCGGAAGGAATCTATGTCAACCTATATGTTCCGTCGCGCTTGACATGGTCGCGGGGCAGGGAGCGTATCTCCTTGACGCAGCAGACGAACTATCCTCACCAGCCGTCGACCCAGATCGATATCTGCGGCCGAGAATGCCCGTCAAGATTCCCGGTCTATCTGCGCATTCCCGCCTGGGCCGGGACCAAGGACCGGTCTGCAGTCAACGGGAAGCGTGGCTCTTGTCAGTCCCGCGCCGGGCCAGTTTGCGCGGATGGACGCGCGTCTGGAAGAACGGCGACCGGATCGAGATCGAGTTCGATATGCCTACGGTGCTGGAAGCCGTGGACCCGCAGCACCCCAACCTGGTGGCGCTGGTGCACGGACCGCTGGCGCTGTTCAGCGTCGGCGCGATTCCGGCAAAGATAGGTAGAAAGGAGCTTCTCGCCGCTAGCCAGGTTTCCGCCGGCTCAACCGATTGGAATGCTAAAACCGCTGCGGGCAATCTGACGCTGCGGCCCTTCGCGTCTATCCAGGATGAGCACTATCGCCTTTACCTGAAAGTCAGGGGCTGAGTCGAGGATGATGCATCAACCTGTTTGGTAAACAAACATGAATCCGCACAAAATGAGCAGCGGGCCGTCCATATTGAACTGGGCGGCCCGCTGAGTTTACAAAATAGTATTCGAAGTTAGTCTCCGGCCACCAGATCGGCTTCCCGCTGCTCGACCGGCTTTGCCGGTGCGATGGAGTCCAGGCGGACCAGCCCTTCGACCGGCTTTTCGCCCAGCACGTGCTCGCGGTAGAGCTTGGCCATGCGTGGTTCTCGGCTTCTTCCTTCAGCTTGGCTTCATTCGTTTGAAGCTGGCGGGCGCGCAGCTGCTCTTCGCGGGCGTTCTTGGCGATGCCCAGATCGTCCAGCGTGTGGTTGGCTTCGGAGTTGACATGCTCCATGTTCAGAACCAGCTCGTGGCCCACATGGGTCATGCCCACCTTCTTGCCGCCGGCGAAGATCTCGTGGCGGCCGTGCTCCTCGTACCACTTGGTGAGGGTGGCCGTCATGTGCATCTTCTCGATGATGTTGCGCCAGCCGATGCCCGTGTTGTAGGCGCAGAAGCTGATCTCGCCTTCCTGGGTGGCGTAGGGGATGATGCACTGCTCAGTGCGGCGGAAGTCGTAGTTGAACAGGTCCTGGAACCACATGCCGGCGATGAAGAGGAAGTTCCAGCGGTCGGCGCGGCGCTTCTGGATGTCTTCCATGGTACGGTCGCCCTTGACGCTGCCGTAGTTCTTGCCCGTGGCGTTGAAGGTCTTGTCCATCTTCTTGAGCATGTCCACGATCTTGAAGTGGGTGGGGGCCTGGAAGGGGTCGTAGTTGCGCAACAGCGCCAGACCGAAGCCGATGACCGAGAGCCACTTGCCGCGAGCCGCGTCGTTCACTTTGGCCAGGTCCTTGGCCACCTTGTCCATGTTCAGGAAGGCGGTGACGGGAGCGGCTTCCTTGGTTTCCTTGTCGATCATCAGCGCCATGCCGATGCCGCAGTTAGGATGGCAGCCGCAACTGAGCTGGCCCCACTCGGCCTGGGGTCCGTGAATCAGGTCGGCCCAGTCAGAGAAGGTGGCCATGAAGCTGATGGGGAACCAGTCGCGTTCCGGCTCGCCGATGCCGCACTGCTTTTTGACGTCGTGGGCCATGTGCGAGAGCGTGTAGCGCTGCGCGGTGCGGCGCTCGTCGGTGATGTCCTCGTCGCGGCCGGTAAAGCTGACCGGCTGGAAGCTGAGGAAGCTGATCTTCTTGGGGTTGTCGAGGGCGAACTGGATGATGCGGCCCACCTGCTCGTTGTTGATGCCGTTGATGATGGTGGTGACCGGGACGATCTCCACGCCGGCTTCATGCAGGTTGTTGATGGCCTGCAGCTTCACGTCGAAGAGGTTGCCCACTTTGCGGTGCGAGTTGGCGGCGTTGCCGATGCCGTCAAACTGGAGGTAGACGTAGCGCAGGCCGGCTTCGGCGGCGGCGCGGCAGAGCTCCTTGCTCTTGGCGAACTCGATGCCGTTGGAGGCCGCCTGCACGCTGTTGTAGCCCACCTTGCGGCAGTAGGCGATGGCGTCAAGGAAGTAAGGCGACAGCGTGGGCTCGCCGCCCGAGAACTGCACGCTCATCTGCCGCTTGGGCTTGAGGGTGATGGCGTTGTCCAGCATGGTCTTGATCTCGTCCCAGGTCAGTTCGTGGACGAAGCCCACCTGGTTGGCGTCCATGAAGCAGGGATCGCACATCATGTTGCAGCGGTTGGTCAGGTCGATGGTGAGCACCGCGCCGCGCCCGTGGGTAACCGTCGACGTGCCGTGGTTGTGCAGACGCTTGTCGTTGTGGGCGCGGACGTCGCGGCCGGGGAAGCTTTCCTCCAGATGCTTGAAGAAGGCCGGGTCAATGGACATCACGTCTTCAAAGTGGCCGTGTTTGGGGCAGTCCTTCACCATCAGGATTTTGCCGTCGCGCTCGATGATCTGGGCCTTGATCTCGCCCACCTTCTCGTTGAGCAGGACCTCGTAAGGCAGCTTGCCGTCGAGAATCTGCTGGCGAATCTCGGGCACGCACTTGGGACAAAGCGAATCCGTGGTGCGCGGCCAGCCCAGCGGCGGCTTTTCCTTCTGCCAGCTCTTCTGCAGCGGCTTGTCGCTCCACTTGGGAGTAAAGGAAGGATTGGGGCTGATGCGGTTGAGCCGCTCAAAAACCACCCACGCACCCCTGGCCGCGTAGACGGCTGCTTTCTCGGCATACTTAATGGCTTTGGGCATAACGGCAGGTCTCCTCAATTCAAGTAGTTGCAGGCTCCGGCCAGCTCGCCGGACCCAAGCCCCGGGCCCCAAAGCTCAGGGAAACCCCAAGGCTGAATTTTCAGTTCAAGGGTAAACGCGCCCCCCGGTCAACCCAAAGCCGAAGCAGTGAACGGCAGAATATCCCCTTGAGTGGTCAAAAGAGGACACCGAACGGCGTGGGCGCGGGCCGCAGTGACCGCCTAAGCCTGCTACGACCCCGGTCCGCCGCTCTTGGCTACCTGGTTGATGATGCGCTGAACCAGTACGTCGTGAACATGGATGCGCCTAGCCACGTCAGGCACGAACTCGGTAATGAAGTTGTCGACGGGAGCCGTGGCTAGGCCGATGCCGTAGCGCTCCGTGCTGGCGGAGAGGTGGGTCTGCTGGCCGGGTACGTAGAGATTGCCGATGGCGACGCCAATGGCTCCGCCCGCCAGGCTGGAGTAGTTCACCATTCCCTTGCCGTTGTCACCCTGCGCCCACACCACCGAGAGGATGGCATGACCGGCGCGGCGCGGAATGGAGGCATTGGGCATGCGGTGGTAGTGCGGGTCCTGGTGGTCGATGGACGAAATCAGAAAAGTGCCGAAGAACTCGCCGGTCATATCCTCGGTATAGCTGACGCCCACATACCGTCCGAAGCCGCTCATTCCAGGGCCGTAGGGGGAGTGGGCATCGGAGCCTATAGCGATGCCGGAGAGGCCCAGAATGGTGAGGGCGTTGAAGGGGTCGGCAACGTTGCGCACCGCCAGCCAGGCCTTCTCTCTGGGCTTCATCGGCTTCACCTTGGGCCCGCTGAGGAAGCGCGCGTACCAGTCGATAAGAGGCTCAAGGGGCGGGCACGGCGCCGGTTTCAGGCTGCGGTCCAGCACCGGATTGCCGGGGTTCAGAGCCATGGCCGCCGCGGCCCCCGCATCCACCACGGCAGCGCCGGCTCTCTTGATATGGCAAGGCTCAATCACCGGGCTCTTGGAGCGGGCTGGGAGTTGCGGTTGAGGGGATTCCGGCAGAGCCGGCCCGGGTTTGGGAGTTTCATTCTGTCCGGCCCAGCTCAGGCTGGCCAATGTAAGAAGCGCGGTCAGAAAGACGGCCAGGCAGATAAGCCTCGGCCCCCGTATCCAGCGGCGCAGGCCGGCGCATCGTTTTCTGTTGTCTACCGCTACACGGCTTCGCAAAGGCCGGGTCCTCGCTGGTTGCAGGTTATGCCGCACACTCAGTCTACGCAATGCAGGTCCGCTTTCCGGCCCGCCGATCGCAATCGCCACCGGAGATTGGCCAGCAACGCCCGCTATGAACGTCAGATGAAATTTTCAACCCCTAGACGCTCAAGACCAGCACAAAGAACCCGGATTTATACCAACGGGAAACGAATTCCCGCTGCAAATTACTGTATTGACGATTGCGGCACCTTTGGGTTTTCGGCCATTGACGCGCCTCGACGCGCCCCTCCAGACTGGGAGGTGGGTTCTTTGTAGGGCGTATTTCAAAAATCACTTAGCGGATGCCGGTTGCAATCCCTCAGGGGCTAAAGCCCTTTGTTTTACGGCCCCTTCCGGCACGGCTAAAGCCGTGCCCTGATACAAAACCGGTTTTTGAAACACGCTTTAAGAAGATACCAGCGGAGATTACCGTCTTGAGCACTTATCCTCCTCCAGGCCCTGGCGCGGGCAGCGTAGGCCGCCGCATTGAAGAGGCCATCGAGCTGATCGAACTGGAATTGCGCCACGCCGCCGCCTATGTGAACGATGCCGTGATCCCGCAGGTGCGCAGTGAGTCAATCTCCGCCCTGCGCACGGTGGCCGATTCACTGCGCAGCTTCGCCGACCGCCTCGACCGGCAGCCTGGCCAGCCGCCCTCTCAGCCGCCTAGCCCGCCAAAGGAGCCGCGCCCCTGATGACCGGACCCCTGCATCTATGCCGCCGTACCGGCTGGGGTAAAATCTCCCTGGCGTTGGCGCTCGTGGTTTTGTGCGGCTGCGGGCATCACCACAAAGCGGCCAGGCAACCCCCGCCCGAAGAGATGCCGCCTGAGACACAGGAACAGTACCCTGAGTACCAGCCGCCGGCCATCATTCCCCCCACGCACGTGCCGCCGGGCGGGGTCAGCGCCGAGGACCTGGATTACGTGTCTACCCACAAGCCCATCCTGACCGAGGTGGGCCTGGCCACCTGGTATACCGCGCCACAGGGGCCGCAAAGCCGCCAATGGCGAGGTCTTCGACGACCGCGCCATGACCGCGGCGCACCGCACCCTGCCCATGGGTTCGCTGATCGTGGTCACCAACCTGAAGACCGGCCAGTCCGGCGCCATGCGCATCACCGATCGCGGTCCTTTTGTGGAGGGCAGGATCATCGATCTCACCATCGCTGCGGCCAAGGCCACGGGCGTTTACCGGGCCGGCCTGGTGCAGGTCCGCGTGGACGTATACAAGACCCCCAAACCCATCCATACAGGCGGCCGCTGGTGCGTGCAGATTGGCGCATTCCACAGCGAGCGCGAGGCTAACAGGCTCAAAGAACAACTCCTGCGCAGGTATCCTACAGCCAACGTGATTGAGTTTCCCGGCGAAAACAGCTACTGGGTCCGCATCCGCCCCGAGGGCGACAATCGCGAGCAGGCTGAATCCATTGCCCGCCATCTGCAACCCACCGAGGGCGAAGCCTTCCTCACCCGGCTGGACTAAAGACTAAGCTAGCGAACGAAGCTACTCCGGCGGGGGATAAAACGGCAGCTTCTCGTTCTTTTCGTTGGCGCGGCGGATGGTCACGTCATCCAGCAGCAGCGCGGGCGCCAGCACCGTCTCCGGCACTTCGCCATAGTAGTTGGCCACCCACAGGTCCTTGCCCGCGGCCTCCACGCTGGAGCGCAGCGCGCGCTGGTCCAGGTCGTCCAGCACCGCGCCGCGCACCAGTTCGCGCTTGCCGTCGGGACTCACGCGATAGAGCAGCCGGGGCGTCAAATCCCCGCCCAGCGTCTGCACATAATAGACGCTCTTCAGCTCGCGATCCTTGGCCATGTCCAGCAGCTTGCGGTTCAGCTCATCGTCCGTCAGGCCGTCCTTCGCCGTCACCTGCAGCACGCCGATCGACGGCCGTGGCGCTCCGGTAAAGCCGCCGCGTCCGTGGCCGTTCGACTGGGGAAAGTCGCGCACCGGCTCGCGGCCGATCAGATAAGTCATCCAGCTTGCCCGCGGTCACCAGCTTCACCGCCTGCGCCGGCACGCCCTCGTCGTCCACGTCATAGGCTCCCACCAGGCCTTTGCCGTCATAGCTCTTCAGGCCGGGATCGTCCACCACGTCCATGAACTCCGGCAGCACCCGCGCATGGTAGCTGGAGGCAAAGGGCCCGTTGGTGCGCGCTTCGGTGCCCAGCTTGGGCCGCGTGGCCGTCACCGCGCCTGCCACCAGCTCACGCAGCGTATCGGCGCCGGCGTCGGAACTCAACAGCACCGGCCCGTGATACTCCTCCTCCACCAGCGGCGCCTTGCGCAGATCGGTGAGCGAGGCGATCAGCTCCAGCGCATGCTTGTCGAAGGCCTGCGGCGCATCCAGGTCCTTGAGCGAGACGCCCACGGAAGCATAGGAGCGGTCCAGCCGCATCCCGTCCGCCGCCTGCGTGCCCACCGCAAAGGCCTCCTGGTACTCAGCCGCCGTCTTGCGCACGATGGTCCCCTCGCTGTTCACCAGCCAGGTGGTGGTCACCCGCGCGTGGAACTCCGCGGAGGAGTACTGCACCTCGCTGCTGGCTGGCCTTGACCGAAGCATCAGTCCGGTAGAGCCCGCTGTCGTGGGCCACGCGATCCGCCCACGCGGCCTCGTCCAGCTTCAGCTTCGAGCGGCTCGGCCAGCGAGATCACCGGCGTCTCCTTGCTGAAGTCGTCGGCCTGCGGCGGCGTCTGCACCTGCTTCAGTTCCGCCTGCTTCTGCGCATAGGCGGCCAGAGCGCTCTTGTACGCCTGGTCGGTTGCCGCCCACAGCGCCGACCGCACCGCAATGGGGTCGTCGTCCAGCGCCGCCAGTTGCAACGCGCCGTCGCCGCGCCCGCCGGAGCTGTCGGTCTTGTAGTCGCCCACCCGCACCGTGATGCGGGCCACGCGCTGGTGCTTGTGGTCCGCACCCTCGCTGGCCCCAAACTCCGCCTTGGTCGCGAAGTCGTCCACGTCCTCAATGCGGTACTGGATAAAAAACGGCTTCTCGAAGCCCTTCAACTGCAACTGGCTCATGCTCCGGTCGAGCTCCTGGAGCATGGCCTTCAGCATCGGGTCTTTCTCGGCATCGGCGCGGGTCTGCTGCGCCACGCTCGACAACGGCGCGCACAGGCATACTACAAGGGTCACAGCTCCGGCCAGCGTTGCAAGGGAACGAATCGGGTTCATTGCGTCTCCTTGTTTGCGGACGCCGCGGCATCCGCGCCGGGAATGGGCAGAATCGGCGGCCTGGCCGTGCCCTGCTGCACGCGCTGCGTCTCCATCTCGCTCACCAGCATGGCCGGGGCCACCGCGCTCACCGGAATGGTGCCCGACTCCGCGCCGCACTCGCCGTTGAAGACCTCGCTCTTGTCGCCGGTGGCCAGGATGCGCTTCAGCGCCGCCTGCGGCGTGCCTACAATGCTCACGCCGCGGACCAGCTCATCCGGCCGCCCGTCCACATATACCCGCCAAACCACCAATGGAATGACCTGAGAAGGCCTGCGGCGAGCTGCGCTGGGTGACGGCAAAGCCGGATGAAATGTCTTCAAAGTAAAGCCCGTACGGCTTGCCCTGCTTCTTGGCCTCCTCGATCAACTGCTTGCGCAGCTTGTTCTCCGGCTCCGTCTTGGTCGAAGTCACAATCAGGTTGCCTTGCCGTCCCGTGGGCACCTTGCCGGTCTGCGCGCGGCCGTGGCCGTTGGAATTGGCAAAGCTGGCGATGGGCAGCCGCGACATCAGGAAGTTCTTCAGCACCCCGTCCTCGATCAGCTCCACCCGCAGCGCTTTCTGGCCCTCATCGTCATATTCGTAGCTGCCGCTCAGCCAGGTCTTGCCGAAGGTGGTCATGGTGGGATCGTCGGCCACCGACAGAAAGCTGGGCAGCACCTCCTTGCCCACATCCTTGGTAAAGGTCTGGCCCTCTTCGTCACCGCGCTGCCGCTGGCCCTCCAGCCGGTGCCCCAGCACCTCGTGGAAAAACACCGCCGCGGCCCGTCCCGACAGAATCGCCGGCCCGTCGAAGGGCTCGGTCACCGGAGCCTTGCGCAGAGCCTCCAGGCTTTTGCCCATCTCGCGCACCGCGGTTTCCATCTCCGCCTGCGCGGGCAGTCCCTCCACCGTCTCAGCCTCGAAGGTCTGCACGCGGAACAGGTCCATCCCGTCATCGGCGCGGGTCACGGCAAAGACCACCAGCCGCGCCAGCAGGTGCGGCGTAATCACCTGCGAACCCTCCGACGAGGCAAAGTAGTCGGTCTCGTTTTGCACCGAAAGCATCACCACGTTCTGGTAAACGTCAGGGAATTCGCGGAAGACATTGGAGAGCGCCCGCACCCGCTGCTCCCAGGCCGCGCGGTCTATCGACCACAGGCGGAGCGGGCTTGCCCAGGTACACCTGCGGCGTCTCCTGGCTGAAGTCCGGCGAACTGTCCTCTTCCTTGGCTCGCACCCGGGCTTCGGTCTTCACCCTGAGGTAGTTGTCCAGCGCCGTGCCGTAGCCCGTATTGGTGGCCAGCCACAGGCTCCGCGCCAGCGCCTCGCGGTCGTCCGTCAGCGGCAGTTGCATGGCTGTTGACCGCCGAGCCGCGATGGGTCCCGTGCGTGTTATCCAGCTTGGGATCGCCCAGCCGCACCTGCACGTCGGCCACGCGCGCTCTGTTAGCCGATGCTGCTCACCAGCGCCCCAAACTGGGCGCTGAATCGAACACCGCGCTGCCGTCGTTCACCGAATAACTGAGGAAGTAAGGCGGCAATCTGCTTCTCGCCATCCGTGGCGGCCTTGCCCAGCGAGGTAAAAGCGCGATGCAGCTCGGTCGTCATGGCGTCCAGCAGCACAGGCGTCCCCGCAGGCGGATTTTCGTCCGTGGGGTGGAGCACCGGGGTCGCCGGCGCCTGCGCGTCTTGCTGGGCTCCAGCCCTCATGGGGATAGCCAAAGCCAATGCGGCAAAGGCCGGGCAAAAGCCGGCCCTGGCGGTGGTACGCCTCCTGGCGGGGTAAGAATCTTCTGGCATAGACTGGGAATACTGGAGTAAAAGCATCTGTAAGCACGATTGTCTCAGAGTCAGCTTACCTAAGGGAGAAACTCATGACTTTTGCACGCTATTCGCTGCTCGGCGCTCTGCTTCGCCATCCTGCTCGCTGGCCTGGCTCCGCGTCTTTGCACCGCCCAACCGGCCGCCCGCGCAACCGGCCAGCCCCATCCGCCCAGTCCCAGCCGGCCGCCGCCCAGCCCAACCCACAGGCCTACACCCTGCCGCCCGACAAGCTGGCCAAGGCCATTGCCCTCAGCCGCATCCGCAACATTCTGGACATCGTCGGCTCGCTCTGGGGCCTGGCCTTCCTCTGGCTGCTGCTGGCCACCCGCGCCGCCGCCGCGCCTGGCTGCCTGGGCTGAGCGCCTCCTGCGCCGCCGCTGGCTGCAGGGACTGCTCTTCTTCGCCGCTTTCTTCATCATCACCACCCTGGCCGGCCTGCCCCTTGACATTGCTCGGCCACCATGTACAGCCGCAGCTACGGCATCAGCGTGCAGGGCTGGGGCAGTTGGCTCGGCGACCAGGCCAAGGCCCTGGGCCTTGTCGCTGCTCTTCGGCGCGCCCATTCTGCTGCTCTTCAACTGGATCGTCCGCCGCTGGCCGCGCCGCTACTGGCTCGGGCATCTGGGTCGCCACGCTGCCGCTCCTGGTGCTCGGCATCTTTGTCTCGCCGCTGCTCGAGCCCATCTTCAACAAGTTCGAGCCCCTCGCCAAGAACCATGCCGCCCTGGTCGCCGAGCTGGAAAAAGTGGTGGCCCGCACCGGCACCAACATTCCGCCCGACCGCATGTTCCTGATGAAGGCCAGCGCTCAAAACCAACGGCCTCAACGCCTACGTCAGCGGCATCGGCGCCACCAAGCGCATCGTCGTGTGGGATACCACCGCCGGCCGCATTCCCGACGACGAAATCCTCTTCATCTTCGGCCACGAGAGCGGCCATTACGTCCTCCACCACATTCCCAAGATGATCGCCGGCACGGCCGTCGCCCTGTTCTTCGTCTTCTGGGCCTGCGCCGCGTTTGCCGCCTGGCTGGCGCGCCGCTTCGGCGTCCGCTGGCAGCTGGGCGGGCAGGAAGGCGGAGAGGCCGCGCTCTCCACCCGCGCCGGGCTTTCTGGTGCTGCTCTTCGCCATCTCCGTCGTCAGCTTCCTGCTCGAGCCGGCCAGCAACGCCTTCAGCCGCTACTTCGAGCACCAGGCCGACGTCTACGGCCAGGAAGCCATCCACGGCATCGTCGCCGACCCGCAGAAGACCGCCGTCGCCGCCTTCAACGCCCTTGGCGAGGCCTGGCTGGAAGACCCCAACCCCAGCCCCTTCATCGAGTTCTGGGAGTACAACCACCCCTCCGTGCAGACCCGCGCCAACTTCGCCCTGCACTACGACCCCTGGGCCAACGGCGGCCACGGCAAGTTCTTTGATAAATAGTTTTCAGAGATCAGGGGATCAGAGGTCAGAAACTGACTTCTGATCCCCTTAATTCGGACCCGCGCAATCCACAGGTTTCCCAACCCTTCCCCGCGCCGTACACTACTCTCTTGTCACGCCCTCCACGTGCAAATGGATTGAAACAAGGAATCGACTTCCTATGCCCTATCCCGCCAACTACCGCTACACCCGCGAGCATGAATGGATCGCGCTCTCGGGCTCCATCGGTTCCATCGGCATCACCGACTACGCGCAGAACTCCCTGGGCGACATCGTCTATGTGGACCTGCCCAAGGTGGGCGACCCGGTCACCGCCAACGCGACCTTCGGCTCCGTGGAGAGCGTCAAGGCCGTCAGCGACCTCTTCTCGCCCGTTACCGGCACCGTTACACAGGTCAACGAGGAGCTCGAAATCCTCGCCCGGCAAGATCAACGAAGCTCCCCACGAAACCTGGATCATTAAAGTCGAAGTCGCTGATCCCGCACAAATCAATTCCCTGCTCGACGCGGCGGCCTATGAGGCGTTTGTCTCGGAAGAAACGGGAGAATGAAGGCTGGAAGCTGAAATGCGCTACCTACCCAAATCGCCCGCCGAACGCCGGCAAATGCTGGCCGAAATCGGCGCCCGCTCCATTGACGACCTTTTCGCCGTCATCCCCGCCGAGTACCGCCTTAACCGCGACCTCGACGTGCCACGCCAACAGGCCGAGAGCGAGATCGTCGACTACTTCCGCGCCGCCGGCCGAAAGAACTCGACCGGCTACGCCAGCTTCCTCGGCGCCGGAGCCTATCGCCACTACCGGCCGGTGGTGATCGACGCCCTGGTGCAGCGCGGCGAGTTCCTCACCAGCTACACGCCCTACCAGGCCGAGATCACGCAAGGCACGCTGCAGGCGATCTTCGAATTTCAGACCATGATTGCCGAGCTGACCGGCATGGACGTGGCCAACGCCAGCATGTACGACGGTTCCACCGGCGCTGCCGAGGCGGTGATGATGGCCGTCCGCGTCACCGGCCGCCACCTGGCCGTCGTGGCCAGAACCGTCCATCCCGAATACCGCGAAGTGCTGGCCACCTACGCCAAGCATCAGGGCCTGCCCATGACCCTGGTTGGTTATGACGCCGGGACCGGCCGCATCGATCTCGCCGCCCTCGAAGCAGCCGTCACAGAGGAAACCGCCGCCGTCCTGGTGCAAAGCCCCAACTTCTTCGGCATCATTGAGGACATTCCGGCCATCGCCGCCATCGCCCACGCCAAAGGCGCCCTGCTCATTGTCTCCATTGCGGAAGCGGTTTCATTGGGCGTAGTCCGCCCGCCCATCGAGGCGGACATCGTCAGCATGGAAGCACAATCCTTCGGCGTGGCCCTTAGCTACGGCGGGCCGTTTTGCGGGGTGATCGCGGCCAAGGAGCAGTTCCTGCGCCAGATGCCCGGACGGCTGGTCGGCCAGACCGTCGACAGCAACGGCTATCGCGGCTTCGTCCTCACCCTTTCCACCCGCGAGCAGCACATACGACGCGAGAAGGCCACTTCCAATATCTGCACTAATCAAGCATTGGTGGCGCTGATGGCCACCATCTTCCTCACCGTCTACGGCAAGGAGGGCATCCGCGAGCTGGCCGAACACAACCTGGCGAAAGCGGATTACGCAGCTCGCACACTCTCCCGCGTCCAGGGCGCAACGCAGTTGTTCACGGGCGCGCCGCGTTTCCACGAGTTTGTGCTCCAGACGCAGGAATCTCCGGCAGCCTGGAGCCAGCGGCTTCTTGACGAAAAGATCGTCGGCGGTATTGAACTGAACCGTTGGTACCCCGAACTGCGCAATGCAACGCTCTGGTGCGCAACAGAAGTCATCACTCGCGAACAGATTGATACTGCGGCTAAATCTCTTGCGGCTGGACCGGTAGAGGCAGGGCTTTGAAAGGGAGCGAATTGTTGATCGGAGTTATATCCCCGACGTTAATCTGAAAGGACGGAAGGCGTCCAGATGTTCGGCAAGAAAAAATTTGCCGGGTCAAATGAACACCGGCTGGAGTGGGAAGCAATCCGCAGAGACGGGATGGTTTATTACGTACTCACCAAAGGGATTCTTATCTCCAGCACCTGCGCGATTCTAACATTTCTCTTTGTTGATGTTTGGATTGAACACAAACCAGTGGGTTCATTGGGACAATTTATTACCAAGCACGCTCTTGAGTGGTTATTTGTGGGCCTTGCCACCGGATACTTTGAATGGGAATCGAACGAAAAACATTACCGTCGCGAGATAGCAGAATGGTATTCCGGCATGAGTAGCTCATTCGAGTCGGTTTCAACAACGAGCCGACCCAACGCAACTTCATTGACACGCGAGTGAGGTTGAATGCATTTGCTTTGTAACAAGGGCACGGCTTTAGCCGGGCCGCAACAGTAGTGGAAAGGAGAGAGGGCTTTAGCCCCTGCCATGGCGCATCCAGCACGCAATGCTGCCCCGGCCAACATTCTGCATCCGTCGCGCATCTTTTTCGCAACGACAAAGACGAGCATGGGCAAGCAAGTGCTGCAATCGGAGCGCCATGCCGGGCTGCTTATCGATGTGCTGCGTTCGTTGGTTGCCGAACATCGCTTCACACTGCACGATTTCGTGATCATGCCCGACCACGTCCATCTTCTGATCGAGGTTTACGGCGATATGACAATCGAAAAGGCCATGCAACTGATAAAGGGCAGGTTCTCCCACCGGCTGTCCCATGAGTTCGGCTACAAAGGCGATGTCTGGCAGCGGGGATTCACTGAAGTGCAAGTCTTGAATCAGCAGAACTTTGAGGCCCATCGGGCGTATATTGCCGAGAATCCTATCAAAGCTGGGCTTGTCGCATCGACGGAGGAGTACCCCTTCTGTTTTAGCAGTTTGGCGCGGAAGAAAAGGAATCTTTTGGGCTCAACGTAGATCGGCAGGGGCTAAAGCCCGACCCTTTTTCTTGTGCTTTTTCGGCCCGGCTGAAGCCGTGCCCTGGTTACAAAACCGCTATGAAGAGGACCCGACTGATGCCGTGCCCTGGGTACAAAACCGCTATGAAGAGGACCCGGCTGAAGCCGTGCCCTGGTACAAAACAAGGCTATGAGGCATGAAAAATGGCAAGCAGCGCTGATAATCCCGGTCCTCGCACGTTAGGCAAGGTTCGTCCGCACCAGACGCAGAACGAGGCGCTGGTCTTTGAGAAATCGTCGCCGGGCAAGCGGGCCTACAAGATGCCCCCGCTGGACGTGCCCTCGGTCGATCCCGCAGCCCTGCTGGGCACCGCAAGGCGCGATAAGAGAGCGGAGCTCCCTGAGCTGAGCGAGATCGAGATTATTCGCCATTTCACCCGGCTTTCCACGTGGAACTATGCCATCGACCTGGGCATGTATCCCCTGGGCTCCTGCACCATGAAGTACAACCCGCGGGTCAACGAACTGGTGGCCCGCATCGAGGGTTTGGCCGAGGCCCACCCCTACCGCCCCGATTCGCTCGCCCAGGGCATCCTCGAAGTAATCGATTTGCTCCAGCGCTGCCTGATCGAAATCACCGGCATGGACGCCATCACCCTGCAGCCGGCGGCCGGCGCGCACGGCGAGTTCACCGGCATCCTCCTCGTCCGCGCCTGGCACGAGTCGCAGGGCAACCCCCGCCGCAGGGTCCTCATCCCCGACTCCGCCCACGGCACCAACCCGGCCACCGCGGCCATCTGCGGCTATACGGTCGAGAACCTCAAATCCAACGCCGAAGGCGGCATCGACCTGGAAGCCCTGGCGGCCCAGGTGGACCAGGAAACCGCAGCCCTCATGCTCACCAACCCCTCTACCATTGGGGTTTTCGAGAGCCAGATCCACAAGATCGCCGATATCCTCCACGCCAAAGGCGCGCTGCTCTACATGGACGGCGCCAATATGAACGCCCTGGTGGGCAAGGCGCGCCCCGGCGACTTTGGCGTGGACGTGATGCACCTGAATCTGCACAAGACCTTCTCCACCCCTCACGGCGGCGGCGGTCCCGGTTCCGGGCCGGTGGCCTGTAAGGCGTTTCTGGAGCCTTTTCTACCTATTCCGGTCCTCGTCCGCAACTCCATGCCTGATCCCAGGTCTCAAAAGCGAGACCTGGGGCACCCAGGAATTTGTGCCCCATTGTGCTGGAACTATGACAGACCCCAGTCCATAGGCCGCGTACGCGCCTTCTACGGCAACACCGGCATGTTCATCCGCGCTTTGGCCTACATCCTGGCCAACGGGCCTGATGGGCTAAGACAGACCACCGAAGACGCCGTGCTCAACGCCAACTACATCCGCGCCAAGCTCGAAGACCTTTACGAACTGCCCTACAAGACGGCCTCCATGCACGAGGTAGTCTTCAGCGACAAGCGCCAGGCGGCCAGGGGCGTAAAAACCGGCGATATCGCCAAGCGCCTCATCGATTACGGCTTCCACCCCTACACGGTCAGCTTCCCCATGATCGTTCACGGCGCATTGATGATCGAGCCCACGGAGAGCGAGTCTCGCGAGGAGCTGGACTTGTTCATCGCCGCCATGCGTTCCATCGCCCGCGAAGCCGAGGAAACCCCGGAGCTGGTGAAAACCGCTCCCCACTCCACCCGCGTCTCCAGGCTCGACGAAGTGCAGGCGGCAAGAAAGCCCATCCTGCGCTGGACTCCTTAGAGGAATGGATTGACGATCCTGACACCGTCGATTACCTGGCCGTGCGGCATATCTTCGGAGAGCAGGACGCGACAGCCCGTCTGCTTGGCCATGCGCAAGACCAGAGCATCCCAGAAGGAGAGGCCGTGAAGGCGGTACAGATCGATGGCAGCGAGAATGTCGTTGACGGTTGGATCGCCAACATGGAATTTTGAGTAAATCTCCACTTTGTTCCGGGCAATCGTGGTATCCAGCTTCAGCTTCTTTGTCACCGTGACAAAGTACTCCTGGAGAACCTGGAGGGAAACCACTCCGGTTCGCTGTTGCCGATGCTCTTTGATGAGTTCGAGGGCAGTCTTTCTCTTAACCGGTTCGGATCGATCATCGCCATAGACCAGGATATTCGTGTCCAGAAACGTGCGCGGCAAGCTACCTCCGCTCATGGGATCTCATCCCGGTTGAACTTCCAGCCCTGCGAATCCCCAAGCCCTGAAGTACGCTCCAGGTATTCAAGGTCGCGTTCGAGGTCGTCGTCGCCGGCCAGATGCCGGAGGTGGTCGCGAATCTCCTGGTTCAGGCTTTTGCCCATGGCGCGGAGCTTCTCCCGGGCGCGCTCGGCAATCTGTTCGTCGACGGAAAGGGTGATGTTCATTCACACAGTATACGTGCGCACATATACTGTGTCAAATTGACGTCTCCCGTTCGAATCACTCGTCACGATTGCCTTCGCTCACCAGCGGCACCTGCAACGTGGAGTCGCGGCCGGGGCCGGAGTAGATGGTGATGGTGGCCGACTTGTAGTCCTCGGGTTTGGCGGTCATGATGTTGGGCACGAAGGTCTGCGGGTTGCGGTCGTAGAGGGGGAACCAGGTGCTCTGAATTTCGACCAGAACGGTATGGCCGGCTTTGAAGACGTGGTCTACGTCGTGGAGCGAGAACTTGTACTCGTAAACGGAGTTGGGAGTGAGGGGAGTGGGATTTGCAAAGGATTTGAGATAGCGGCCGCGGAAGATTTCAGCGTTGGTGAGGAGCTGGTAGCCGCGCATCTTGGGGTCGGGATCGTCGCCGGGGTACTGATCGATGAGCTTGACCACCAGGTCGTTATCGGAGCCACTGGTGGAGGCATAGATGTCGGCGAGGACTTCGCCGGTGAGGATCAGGTCCCTGGTGAGCGCGGGGAGCTTCCATACAGCCACATCCTTGCGGCCAGTGACAAAGCGCTGGTCCTCGGTGAGCCAGTTGCCCCACTGCGAGCCCTGGCTGTAGGTGGGCTGGATGGGACGATGGCGGTAGGGGACGGGGTTGGCCGGGTCGCTGAGGTAGCTGGTGGCGGCCTGGACGGTCGAGCCGCCAAAACTGAGCAGGCCCGCGCCCTGGAGATGGAGGCTGGTGGGCCGGGACTCCTGGGGCGGGAAGTGAGCGTAACGCTTCCAGGTGTTGGAGCCGGTCTGAAAGCTGGCTGTGTCTTCGAGGTCGAAACCGGATGCGTTGGCACCGGGCTCGTCCTTGAGGTAGTGGGCGAAGAACTTGGCTTCGATGCGGGCGCGAAACTCAGTGCCGATGGGCTCGGTGTAGTCGAGATTGCCGAGATGGCGCGACGACGAGGACCAGTAGCCGTGGCGCCAGGGGCCGAGGACGAGGAAGTTCTGGTGGTCGGCGTCGTGGGGTTCCAGGCTGGCGTACTCCTCCTGCGGGCCATACATATCTTCCTGGTCGTAGTAGCCGCCGACGGTGAGGGTGGGCACGGTGACCGCGTGGAGATGGTGCTCGACGCCGCGCGAGGACCAGACGTTATCATAGGCGGGGTGTTCGAGGAAGAGCTTCCAGGTGGGCAGGCTTCTGAGCCGGATTGCTTCACGTCCTGGGCGAAGCTGCCGCGCTCGAGGAAAAAGTCGAAGCCGTCGCGGGGATTGCCGTCCTTGTCCTTGCCGTAGTCGACCCTGGTGTCGTTCCTTGCTGCCCTCCATCTCGTAGACGTAGTCGTAGCCGTAGCTCTGGCGGAAGGCGCCGTTGTGGAAGAAGTCGTCGCCCATCCAGACGTCGATCATGGGCGCCTGGGGGGAGATGGCCTTGACGGCGGGGTGCGGGTCGATGCCGGCCATCATGGCCAGGAAACCCGGATAGCTGGTGCCGATGAAGCCGGCGCGGCCGTTGTTGCCGGGGACGTTGGTGAGCAGCCAGGCGACGGTGTCATAGGCGTCGGTGCTCTCGTCGATTGCCTTGGGGTTGTGATGATCGGCGAGCGGGCGGCTCATGATGAACTCGCCCTCGCTCTTGTAGCGGCCGCGAATGTCCTCAGCAACGTAGATGTAGCCGTCGCGGGCCAGCTCCGGGCGCTCGGCGAAGAATGAAGCGCGGTTGGTTCCATCCACGCCGTAGGGGGTGCGCTGGATGAGGAAGGGGAGCGGCGTGCGATGTCGGCGGGCTTGAGGATGACGGCGTGGAGCTTGACGCCGTCGCGCATGGGGATCATGGCCTCGGAGCGCATGGTAGTCGTGGAAGAGGTGATGGCGGGGCAAGCCGGTGCGGTGGTAGACGGAGCCTACGGGATCAGAGGAGAGAACCACGCTGTCGCCGCGGCCGGTGGCGTCGAGCGTAAAACGGAAGGTGGCTTTGGAGTCGGGGATGGCGAATTCGAGGGCGGAGACGGGCTTGAGCTCGGTGGGAACAACGCGCTCGCTTTCGTACGTAGAGCTGGCCGTTCAGGGCGTAGAAACTCAGCGGCGTATCGGGCTCGACCGGGTCGGTGTACTGGCCGGTGAGAGCTTCGAGCTGGCCGATTGCGGCCTCGGCGGACTGCGCGGGCGTGGCGGCCTGGGCGGAATGCGGCGCGGGCGTGGCCGGAGCGGGCGCGCAGGGCAGCAGGGCAAGGCAGAGAACGGCGAGAGCGAAACGAATACGGAACAAGTGAAAACCCCTCCTTGGAGCTGGTCAAACGATCCGGTCAAATTGCGTGGGCCGGGGAAGCAAAAAGCAACCGCAGATCCCTCGACTTTTCGCAGCGGCGGACCGCGGCAGCCTTCGCTCAGCATGACAGATTTGTGGCGTTTCGATGCTTTGGAACTCTATCAATAACTCAATCTTAATGCGTGAGGCTATGGGGTTTGCTTACGCCGCTGCCAGCCAGCCATTTCTTCAATGGGGACGACGCAGCCCTGCCGCTCTCCACAGCCGATGTGCTCGAACTGGATGGTGGCGTGGCTAATCTGGAAGTGGTCGCGGAGCACTTGGTTGAGCTTGAGCAGGATGCAGGCGCTCTCTGACGGCGGAATGTCGGCGATGGTGACGTGGCAGGCCAGGGCGCGGGACTGGGAGCCGAGGCTCCAGACGTGGAGGTCGTGGACGTTGATGACGCCCTCTACGGCTTCCATGCCGGAGCGGATTTCATCGAGCGAGACGCCGCGCGGGGTGCCTTCCAGCAGGATATTGAGGGTTTCGCGGACGATGCCGAAGCTGGACCAGAGGATGAGGGTGGCGATGAGCAGCGAGAGGACGGGGTCGATCCAGTTTTTGCCGGTGAAGAGGATGCCCGCGCCGCCGGCGATAACAGCGGCGGTGGAGAGGGTGTCGCCGGCCATGTGGAGAAAGGCCGAGCGCAGGTTGACGTCTCTGGCCACGCCCCACAGGAGGGCGGCAATGACGCCGTTCATCAGCACGCCGGCGGCGGCCACGACGATCATGAGCCTGGGTTGAACGGCGACTGGAGCCGAGAGGCGATGGACGGCCTCGATGGCGATCCAGAGCGAGATGACGATGAGGGCGGCCGCGTTGATGAAGGCGGCCAGCACGCCGGCGCGCTGGTAGCCGAAGGTCCTGGACTGGTCGGCGGGGCGGGACTGGAAATAGACGGCGGCAAAGCTGAGCAGGAGGGCCAGGAAATCGGAAACGTTGTGGCCGGCCTCGGAGAGCAGGGCCAGCGAGTGGGCGCGCAACCCGGCCACGAAGGTGACCGCGACATAGGCCAGCGTGGCCGCCAGCGAGAAGCGCAGTACGGATTGTGTGCGGTGAGCGCCGGGCGAGGAGGGCGCCGCATGGAGATGCATAGGGAAAGTATACCGGGGATGGGTATCTGCCGCCAACCGGGGCGGGATCCAGTCAACCTCGGCCGGGGCGCAGGTGGCTCAGGTCGAGCGGGTCGGGGTCCTCGAATACGGGCAGCACCGGCAGGCCGGCGCGCAGGCCGGACCAGTCTTCGGCCACCACGATGCTGTTCTGGGGATTGCCGGGCTGGTAGCGCGCCGAGCAGGGGAAGCCGGCGCGCACCTGGCTCGCGTCCACCACGCCGAGCAGGGCGGTGATGTCCTGGGAGCACTCATAGTCCACGCCCCCGATGCGATAGCTGTACATCAGCAGGGTGAGGGTGCGGCTGATCTTGGCCTTGGATTTGGCCTGGATTTAGCTGGGGCCTCGACCTCGCAGATGTCCAGCAACATGCCGTCGACCAGGCGGCCGGATTGCACCAGGAACTGGCGCCGCGCATGCTCCATCTCCTCCGGAGTGGGGCGCTTGTGCAGCACCAGCCAGAGCGCCAGCGCGCCCAGCGCGGCCAGACCGGCGGCGGTCTCCCATGCATCTGCGTTGTGGATGATCATTGCGGCTGGGACTCCAAGCGGGACTTCGGGCTGCGAGTCCCCAACTAGAGAATACCGCAGCCGGAATGGGAGCGTGGTAGAGACTGGGATGGAGGAAACGGCTGCGCTGGAGTTTCTTGCTGCGCTATACTCGTGACTGCATATCGAAAGAGTTCCGGCCTGCCGGACGTTCTGTTGGTGGAGGTTTTTCTTGATTTTGAATAAGAGTTCCGCAATGGCGCCAGATTCCCGCTTTCGCTCCACCACGGTGATTTGCGTGCGCCGCAACGGCCAGGTGGTGATGGCCGCCGATGGCCAGGTGACGCTGGGCGAGCACGTGCTGAAGCACTCGGCCAAGAAGATCCGGCGGCTTTACCAGGACAAGATTCTGGCCGGATTTGCCGGCTCGACCGCCGACGCCTTCAACCTGTTTGCGCGCTTCGAGACCAAGCTGGAGCAGTACGCCGGCAACCTGAACCGCGCCGCCGTGGAGCTGGCCAAGGACTGGCGCACCGACAAGATGCTGCGCAACCTGGAGGCGCTGCTGCTGGTGGCCGACAAGGGGCAGACGTTTCTGATCTCCGGCTCGGGAGACGTGATCGATCCCGACGAGCCGCTGGCGGCCATCGGCTCCGGCGGCAGCTATGCCACGGCCGCGGCCCGCGCGCTGATGGAAAACACCGATCTGAGCGCCCGCGAGATTGCCGAAAAGGCCATGAAGATTGCCGGCGAAATCTGCATCTACACCAACGACCGCATCACGATTGAGGAGTTGAAGGGGTAGCGGCGAATTCCCTCAGGGCTAAAGCCCGCGATCCTTGTGCAGCGTATTCGGCCCGACTAAAGTCGTGCCCTTTTACAGAACAGGAGTCATTCGAAGAAACGCATGGCCATTTATCTACCCGCATCCGCCGAAGAACAGGACCTCTCGCTGGACGAGCTGACGCCGCGCGAGATCGTCGCCGAGCTCGACAAGCACGTGGTCGGCCAGAAGGCCGCCAAGCGCGCCGTGGCCATCGCGCTGCGCAACCGCCAGCGCCGGCAAAAGCTGCCTCCCGACATGGCCGACGACATCATGCCCAAGAACATCATCATGATCGGGCCAACGGGCGTGGGCAAGACGGAGATTGCGCGCCGGCTGGCCAAGCTGACGAACTCGCCGTTCCTCAAGGTGGAAGCCTCGAAGTTTACCGAGGTGGGCTACGTGGGCCGCGATGTGGAGTCGATGATCCGCGACCTGGTGGAGATCGCCATCGACATGGTGCGCGAGGAGCGGCTGGAAGAGGTGGAAGACAGGGCGGAGATGAACGCCGAGGAGCGGCTGCTGGACGTGCTGCTGCCGCCTCCGCCGCCCGCGCCGCCGGCGCAGGAGGGCCAGCTCACGCTGCCCGGCGCGGAGAGCTACCAGCGCTCGCGCGAGAAGCTGCGCCAGCAGTTCCGCGAGGGCAAGCTGGACGACCGCCAGGTGGAGCTGGACGTGCGCGAGCGCGGCACGCCGCAATTCGGCATCATCAGCAACCAGAACCTTGAGGACATGGAGATGAACCTCAAGGACATGCTGCCCAACATCTTCGGCGGCGGCACCAAGAAGCGCAAGATGAAGGTGGCCGACGCCTTCGATTACCTGGTGCAGGAGGAAGAGGGCCGGCTGATCGACATGGACCAGGTGAACCGCGCCGCCGTCGAGCGGGTGGAGTCGAACGGCATTATCTTTCTGGACGAGATCGACAAGATCGCCGGGCGCGAGACGCGGGCACGGGCCCGACGTTTCGCGCGAGGGCGTGCAGCGCGACATTCTGCCCATCGTGGAAGGAACCACGGTGAACACGCGCTACGGCATGGTGCGCACCGACCACATTCTCTTCATCGCCGCCGGCGCGTTTCATGTCTCCAAGCCCAGCGATCTTATCCCCGAGTTGCAGGGGCGCTTCCCCATCCGCGTGGAGTTGCAGTCGCTCACCGTGGATGACTTTCTGCGCATTCTCACCGAGCCCAAGGCTTCGCTGACCAAGCAATACTCGGCGCTTGCTGGAGACCGAGGGAGTGCGGCTGGAGTTTGCTCCCGAGGCGCTGCGCGAGATGGCGGAGTTCGCCTTCAAGGTGAACGAGCAGACGGAAAACATCGGGGCGCGGCGGCTGCACACCATCATGGAGCGGGTGCTTGAGGATGTGAGCTTCCTGGCTCCCGACGTGGCCCGGCGCGTGCCGGACGACGAGCAGGCCGCGACGCTCTCCGAGGCCATCAAGGCCGAGTCTTCCACGCCTCTGCCCTATCAGGAGCGCATGACTGCTTCCGGCCCGGAAAAGGTTTTTCTGATCGATGCCGAGTATGTGAAGCAGATGGTGGCGTCGGTGGTGAAGGATCAGGATTTGAGCCGCTACATCCTCTAGCGGGCGTTCGAATACAAGTGCTTTCCGGTAAATTGTTCACTTTGCGGTTAGACGGAGAGAGAAAACATGGCTCAAGACGCGAAGACATTTTTGAACCGCCGCCAGTTGGCCCGCAGCGCCATGCTTGGAGGCGCTTCCCTTATCTTCGGCGCGGGAGCTATGGGCGCACAGCCAGCGCCCTCCAGCCGGGGATGGCTCGATGCCCGCGCGCTCGGCGCGGCGGGCGATGGAAAGACCGACGATACGGCGGCGCTGCAGCGGGCGCTGGACGCCGCGGGAGAAAGCAGCGGCGTGGTTTTTATTTCGCCGGGCGTTTACCTCGCGCGGGAACTGCATGTGCGGCCGGGCACAGCGCTGGTCGGCATTCCGGCATGGAACTACAGCGGCCCAGGCGGAACGGTGCTGCGTTTGGCAGGTGACGATGCCGCCGGCCTTCTGAATCTTACCGACGCGCGCGGCGCCACCATCGAAGGGCTGTCGCTGGACGGTCATGGATTGGGCAAGGGTATTCACGGGATTTTTACCAACCGTACGCAATTCGGGAAGCACGAGGATGGGTTTCGCATCGAGCGCTGCCAGATCGCGCGCTTCACTGGCGACGGCGCGCATCTGGATTGCGTGTGGTGTTTCAGCGTTCGCCATTGCCAGCTTGCCTACAACCACGGGGATGGATTGATCCTGCGCGGCTGGGATGGATTTCTTATCGACAACTGGTTTTCCGGCAATCGGCAGGCGGGCTTTGCGGCACGGGAAGAGAACGCCTCGGTCACCTTTACCGCCAATCGCATCGAGTGGAATGGCGAGGAGAACATGCTCGTGACCGGCGGTGATGGCTACCAGATTACGGGCAACTTCTTCGATCGCGCCGGAACTTGCGGAATCGCTTTGCGCAAGGGCCGCGTTCCGTGCTCACAGGCCGCCATCACGGGAAACTTTTTCAAGCGCAGCGGCAAGCTGGCCGATGCTGAAAGCCACGACTCCGCGCAGATTCTGCTGGACGGATGCCAGGGCGTAACCTGCGTGGGCAACAGCATTCAGTCGGGAAGGGACGACGGGAACAGGGGCACGTTCAGCCCTTCGTACGGCATCGTCTACCAGGGGCTGCGCAATTGCGTGATCCGCGACAATGTTCTGCACGACGGCGCGCTGCGGCAACTGCTGCTGGACCTGGGCGGACACGCGGCAGGCGTGGTTGTGGAGGACAACCCGGGGCGGCTCCGGGCCATGAACAAGTGAATGGATCGCCATGCTCTCTAGCTTTTCGCGAAGAGCGCTTCGAGCTTGCGCATGACCTTGAGCATCTCGTTCAGGGCGGTCTTTCCCACCTCCTGCTCAAACTCCTTCTGCAGCTTGTCAAATGCCCCGATGACACGCAGAGCACACCTTTTCCCTTGCGGCTTCAATGTTAGCTGGTAGGCCCGCGCGTCCTGGGGATCGATCTTTCTGAGCAAGAGTCCCTTGCCCTCCAAATACGATACGCAATGGCTCACATTGCCCCGCGTGGTGGCAAATGTCTCCGCCAGTTGCGACGGTTTCACCGGCAAAGGCGATTCAAAGAACATGGCCGCCAGAACCAGCCCTTCAAGAAAGCCGAGGCTGTCTTCGGCAAGAATCTGCGCGGTCAGCGACTCGAACCGCCGCGCCGAGCGGTTCACCGCAAACATAGGACTCTCCCGGAGAAATGCATCGATACGCATGACTTTGCATTATAGTTGATTAGCTCAACTATTCAAAACAATATCAAATTGTCCTTGAAGGCCAGCCGCTTAACCATGAGGATTAGCAGAGAAAGCCAAGCTATGACCATTTGCAATGCGAGCCGCATTTCAGCCTGCCTCCTTCTGGCGGTCTGCGCGCATGCAGCCTTCGCCCAAAACTTGCCTGAAGCTCAGCCTGCGCCGCTTCCTCATCCCTCGGAGACCATGGTGGTTCTTGGCTCGCCGATTCCCACGCCTCTGGCGGAGTCGCCCTCGGCCGTGCTGGTTCTGCCCGTGGAAACCAAGGCGCTTTCGCTGGAGTCGGAGCAAGATCTGCTGCGGCAGGACGCGTCTGTTTTTCTGGAGCAGCGCGGAGCCGGCGGCGGGCAGGCGGATATTGTCCTGCGCGGAGGAACGTTTGAACAGACCCTGGTGCTGCTGAATGGATTTCGCATCGACGACAGCCAGACCGCACACCATAATCTGGATCTTCCCATACCATTCGAGGCCATGGACTCGATTGAAGTTCTGCACGGAGCAGGCTCCACGCTGCATGGAGAAGACGCCCTCAGCGGCGTGATCGATTTTCTTACCGCCGCGCCCTCCGCGTCCTCTCTGCGCCTTCGTTCCGGATTTGGCAGCTTTGGCTCCAGCGAAGAGTCACTGCTGGGGGCGCTGGCAAGCAGGCGGTGGAGCGCCCGCCTGAGTGCAAACCACAACCTTTCCAGCGGCTTTATGACGGACCGCGATTACCGCAACGAGGATGCTGCGCTAGAAAGTTGGTCAGCATCCCGGCTGGGCGTTTTGGACCTGCTGTTTGCAGCCAGCGATCGATCCTTCGGCGCCAACCAGTTCTATGGCCCCTATAACTCATGGGAGCGGACTAAGGGATGGTTTGCCTCGGTACGGCAGGAGTTAGGCAGCCGCACCGTCGCGGCCTTCGGCTACCGCCGGCACACGGACGAGTTTGTCCTGCTGCGCAATGATCCGTCTGTCTATGAAAACAACCATGTGGACGGCTCCTGGCAGGCCTATCTCCGGCACACCGTTCCCATCGCAACCTCATCCGTGCTCCTGTTGGGGCTGGAGTCCGACGGCGACAGCATCCACAGCAACAATCTGGGTCTTCATGCCCGCAATCGCGGCGCGGGCTATATAGACCTGGACCTGCGCCCCGCAAAGCATCGCTGGAACCTATCGGCCGGTCTGCGGGAGGAGATATTTTCCGGCGGCGCGCAGTCCGTGCTGGCGCCGCACTTGGCGGGGAGTTACCGGCTGACGGATAGATTGAAGCTGCGGGCAAGCGGCGGCTATGGATTCAGGATTCCGACTTATACCGACCTTTATTACTCCGATCCGGCAACCAATGGCAATCCCAACCTCAAGCCTGAGTCCGCCTGGTCCGGCGAGGCAGGTATGGACTGGGCACCATGCAACCGTCTTTCACTTGCAGCCACCGGGTTTTATTCGCGCCAGCATGACACCATCGACTATGTACGCCCTGCGCCCACACTTAGTACGCCAGCGCCTCCGTGGAACGCGGTTAATCTGAGCGGTCTGCATTTTCAGGGAGTCGAGAGTTCCATAACCTGGATACCGGCAAAGACGCAGAGAATCCAGTTCGCGTGGACCCAACTCGCCGGCGCACAGGCGCCCTTGATCGGCCTGCAATCGGAGTATGCGCTCAACTATCCCGTCGTGAATATTCATGCGGCATGGACGGCTGCGCTGGGACGCATGGTTACATTGACGAATGCAGTGCAGATAGCAAGACCCTATCAACAGCCAGGCAACCCGCCGTGGAACGCATCAGCCTATCCGGTGTGGAACGCTTCGTTGACTCACGACTCGGGTAGAATTCGTCCCTATCTTCGGCTTGGCAATCTAAGCAACACCGGCTATCAGGAGATCAATGGGGTCGCCATGCCGGGCAGGTCTATCACCGGTGGCGTTTCCCTTTGGCTTAGCCGGTGATCTTGCGCGGAATTCCGGCAGTGGCGCGTCTGAGGCCGCGCCCTTGCAAAGCAAACTGAGGCGGAACTCCTTGCCGCGAGCGAAAATCAAACGTTTGCAGGAGCGCGGGATTCCAGTTCGGCCAGGCGCTTGGCCAGCAGGGTCTCCAGCTTGATCAGCGCGGCTGAAAATCCTTCAATGCCTTCCTTGAGCTTGTCGGTGGCCATGCGGTCCGCGGCGTGCATGCGGTCGAAGGCGGCCTTGTCCACGGCGATTTTTTCGATGGGCATCGCCTTGGCGGCCTGGGGCGAAAGCTTGCGGGGCAGCTCGCCCTGGGTGGCTTCGAGTTCGGCCAGCAGTTGCGGCGAGATGGTGAGCAGGTCGCAACCGGCCAGCTCCATGATCTCGCCGATGTTGCGAAAGCTGGCGCCCATGACCTGGGTCTTGTAGCCGAAGTGCTTGTAGTAGTTGAAGACCGTGGTTACGGAGATGACGCCGGGGTCTTCGGGGCCGTGGAAGTCCTTGCCGGTGTCTTTCTTGTACCAGTCGAGGATGCGACCGACAAAGGGCGAGACGAGGGTGACGCCGGCCTCGGCCGCCGCGACGGCCTGGTGCAGGCCGAAGAGCAGCGTTAGGTTGCAGTGGATGCCTTCACCCTCCAGCACTTCAGCGGCGCGGATGCCCTCCCAGGTGGAGGCGATCTTGATGAGGATGCGGTTACGGCCGATGCCCGCATGGTCATATTGGGCAATGAGGTCGCGGGCCTGCGCGATGGTGGCCGCAGTGTCATAGGATAGGCGCGCGTCCACTTCCGTGGAGACGCGGCCGGGAATGATGGCGAGAATCTTTTCCCCGAAGGCAATGGCCAGGCGATGGAAGGCCAGGTTGGCCACAGCTTGGTCGGCGGCGTTGCCGCCAAGTTCCTTGCGCGCTTCTGAGCAGCACGCCGTCCACGATGGGCTGGTACTGCGGCAACTGCGCCGCGGCGGTAATCAGCGAAGGGTTGGTGGTTGCGTCCTGGGGGCGAAACTTCTCCATGGCCTCGATGTCGCCGGTATCGGCAACGACCACGGTGTACTGGCGCAACTGGTCAAGCATGTTCCTTGGCAGATTCTGCGGCATGATTCCTCCTGCGTTGCCGGTTAGAATTCGAGCACCTTCGGCACAAGTGTACCGCTCTATTGGATTCGCCAGAGGAACGCGGGTTGCATGCGTGCGCTTTGGACCGTCAAGGTTGGGGCACCGTCTCTTCGGTTTCGCTGGAGCGGGCACTCTCGTGGCCGCCCTGGTCGATGGCGCTGACGGCATAGCGGTAGGTGTGGCCGGGCTGCACCTGGGCGTCATGGAAGGCCGGTGGAACAAGCGGCTGCGCGGACGAGATGCGCTGCCAATCCCCGCCGTTTTCGCGGCGATAGACTGCGTAGCCGGCCAGGTTGGGATCGGTGACGGGTTGCCAGCTCAGGTCGATCGATGGCTCCGTGCCGGCGCCTCCGGCTGTGGCGACGGCGGCCAGGCCGGTGGGAACGGAGGGCGGAAAGATGTCCATAGCCTCGACACGGACGGGCGCGGAGAGCTCTCCGGCCAGCTCCAGCGTTTCTCCATCCGCGGTGACGCGGGCCACACGCTGGGCGCGATACTCATAGACTTGGCCGAAGCGAATCTCCTTGTCCAGGGCCCGGCCGGCCTGCGCTCCGGAGTCCACCAGCAGGCTTTGCTCCAGCGGCTCAGGGGGCGGCGCGAGTGGGCCTTGCTGGGGCTTGGCGGCGGCCGGCGTCAACAGCTTGCGGTGCAGGCGGATCACGGTGCGGGCCGATGGCTGCGTTGCGATGCTCTCCGGCGTCCAATGCAGGGCTACGCCGTCTTTGCGTACCTGGGCCGCCAGACCGGCTACAGGACCGGGCGCCTCGCCAGCCAGAACTACGGCTTCATTGGACAGGCCCGCCGAGCGGCCGTTGCGGTTTTTCAGTTCGACAAAATAAGTGAGCAGGCGGGGCGCGCCGGCGGCCAGAGCCGGCGGCAGCGTCTCTGTGAAGACTCCGTCCGCTCCGGGCGCCAGCAGGAGGTTGCCTGCCGGATTGCAGTTGCCTGCGCCTTCCTTGCGGCACACGCTCACGGGAACATCGCCCTTCAGCAGCAGCTTATCAGTATTCTTTTTGGGCATGGTCCAGGTGAGCGTAACCTGGTTGCCGGTGCGCGTGGCAGAGAGATCCGTCACCGGATCAGGCAATTTGAGCGAAGGCGGCAAAGGCACGCCCGGCGTCCCGCAACCGCTTAAAGCCAGCCCCGCGGCCAGCGCCACGGGCAGGGCGGCCCATCCCCATCTATGCACAGGTCTCATTTCCTACCAGTCTACCGGATGCGCGCGTGGATATGTATGCGTTGTTTCAGGAAAGAAACTGTGTCCCCAGCCAGCTGTAAAGCTCTTCCGGCGCTACAGGATGGTCCGGGCTCCATCCCAGGCTCTTGCCCTCGGGCAGAACCGCATAGGCGGAATCCAGATGCTCCGAGACGCAGAGGCAGAGGGTATGTTCCCCCTCCGGGTATCTGCGCGCGGCAAGCCAAAGATAGCGGGCGAGGATGGCGGCATCGATGGCGCTGTTCTCGGGATCGTCCACGTCGGGAAGCGTGCTGACTCTCTGCTGATTCTCAAAGATGGCGATGCTGGTGAACGGCTTGGGCTTGCTGCGCATGCCGAAGCGGGCAACAATGGCGCGCGGACGTACGCGGCGAAGCACCTCGGAAGACGCCCATTCGACGAATGCGCTGGAGAAGTTTAAAGAGCCGTTTCCGCTGAGATAGAGGTCGATCATAAATTGCCTCAGTCGCGGCTGGCCGGTAATTTCCGCGGGCCACAGGCCCCAGCCGTTCCAGGATTCATGCCGGAGGTTGGCCAGAACTTCGTCTGCGCCCTCAATGTCTTTAGGAATCTTATTCACTTCGGCGAGAAATTTATCGCGGAAAGGCTTGAGATTCGCAAAGCTCAAAGAAGAGGCGGCCAAGGGGGTGTGGGGAGAAAGCATGCCGCCCAGTTTTGTATCCGCGTCGATCAGCCACAGATCAGAGCTTTCCACGCTGCCTTGCCGCGCCGCCAATGCCGCGACTCCGTCCATGCCCGGCTGGCCTTGCATGGCCAGTTGGCAGATTTTTTCAGAGCCGCCCGAAATTTTGATCTCATGCCCGCGAGGATCCCACTGTTTCCAGGCAGACTGCGGATCGATAGGCAGGTAGCCGGGAAGAATCATGAGGAGCAGGCGCATGGACTCAGTTGGAGCCGGCGCGGAATCGCGCGCCGCGGCATTGAAGCTCTCGAAGACCTTTTGCACCTCCCGGCGCCACTCGGCATAGTATTGGGAGCGCGCCAGCAGGGAAGCATTCTCGATGGTATCGGAGGCCTGGGAAAAATCCCATTTTTTGACGCCCATCTTCGCTTCCAGAGCCCACAGCGGCGTGGTGAGCGCATCCAGGGCGGAAGGACTGTACGACGCAACGCCTTTCATGAAGTTCGTGAGGCGCTTCTGCTCGAAGGGAAAAAGCAACCCCCACTGGCTTAATTGCTGATTCAATGCAGGCCGCATGGTTACCGGCAATCGCTCGATCAGGCGGCGATACTCATCCGGGCCGGATGCTTCTTTCTGCGCAATGTCAGGCCATTCATTCATCGCGGTTACCAATCATATAGAAAGCCCGGGCAGAGGTTTGCCGGGAAGATCCAGGTCTTTGAGCCCAAACAAGCCGGCAATGGTAGGACCAAGGTCAATGTGCTGGACCTCGCGGTCGATCACGTCGGCGGAGCGCGCGGCTTCTCCCAGGCACATCATCCAGGTCAGGCTGGTGGAATCGTTGATGGCCCGGTGATTGAAAAAGCCATTGGAGGTGGAACCGTCGAAATCGCGCCCGAATTCGGGAAGAACGAAGAGCGTTGTCTTTCCACTGTAGGCGGGAATTGTCTGGATCAGATTCCAGAGCTCCGCAACCAGGCGATCCATGGTGCGGATGCCGCCCACATGCATGGAATAGGAGCCGAAGTGCGCCACCTCCACATCGGAGAAGGTAATCGCCAGGAGCGTGGGCGCAAAGCGCCGCATCACTTCCTCACTGACAAGAATCGTAAATTCATCCCCGGTGATGGGCACATTGGTGCGCACCAGATTTTCGATGGCCTGCTGCATGGTGCTTTGCATGCGCAGGTCAAGGAAGGAAGTATCTCCCGAGACAGACCAGCCCAGCCCCTCATAGTTGTCGGCATGCTGCAGGATGGCCTCCAGCTCGGGCTCCATGGAGACCCGGTCGGCGCTGTGCTCGGCGTGCCCCTCCTGGGCGGCGCGAATCACCGCGTTGATCAGCAACTGCTTGGGAAAGATGACATTGGCGCCGTAGCGGGGGCCGAAGTTGCGCATGGAGTCGCGCCTATCTTGCTGGTGAGGGCTTTATTGCTGGAGATCACCCAGGTATTGTCCTGGGAAAGCCCCGTGCGCTTGCGCAGATATTCGAAGAGCGTGGGGCTCTCCGGCGGCGTTTTGCCCCAGTCGTCCAGCCGCTGCCAGCTCCCGGTAAGCATGCTGGAGATGGTGTTGTAGTGCGATGTGGCGCCGGCATTGCGAATGAAGGGGAAAAACACGCTGCGGGGCAGCAGTTCGCGGTACAGGCGGGGAATGTTGGCAAAACCGCTTTCGGAAAAGGATTCGGCGCGGCGTATTCCGCCGCAAGCCATGATGATGACCTTGCGCTCATCCTTGCCCGAGGCGCCGGCGGACTGGCCGGCAAAGGCGCGGCCGTACAGACCGGCCCACTGGTCCACCAGCAGGATTGCCGCGGCTTTCAGGATATTCCGTCGAGAGGCATCCATAGCACACCATGGCTTAGCGGATAATTTACGTCCTGGCGCGGAACTTCGCCCGTCTACCGATTCTAGACTACCACTGCTGCTAAAACAACATCTCCCGCAGGCGCTTTCACGCCTGCGGGAGAATTGTCTTTCAAGCTGCAGGTGGCATTCCACCTGACAGGTTATGTGCGGCTCTAGAACACGTACTTGCCGGAAAGCTGGAAGAAGCGAGAATCCGGGGTGTAGTTCTGGAAGCTCTGGAAGGATAAAATTTGTCCGCCGGTCGACTCAAGACTGGTGTCGGACGGGTTGGCATTGGTGGGGTGATTCAGCAGGTTGAAGGCATCCGCGCGGAACTGGACGTACTGCGCGTGCCAAGTCTTGAAGTTTTTGAAAGCGGACATGTTAACGCGCTCATATCCGGGTCCATAGAGCTGGTTTTGCTTTGAGCCCATGTAGGCAATACCGTTGGCGACGCCGGTCACCACTGAGCCAGGTCCCGATAGAGGGATGCCGGGGCCGTTTTGCAGGGGCGTTCCAGAATCCGCCGCACTGATTCCCGAGAGCGGATCGACGAATGCGCAAGGGTTAAACCAGTTGGTGCGGTTTTTCACAGAGGATGGGCAAGGAGTGCTATTGGTGGCCATGTCCACGTTCGCCGTGGGCGGAAGACCGCCACCGACAAACGGGTTGCTAACCTTGACCGCATAGGCAGCGTCAATACCGTTGGCTCCTATCCAGTTATTGTAGCTTGGAGTAACACTGAAGGGGATGCCTGTTTGCGCCTGGAAGGTCAAACTCGCCTGCCAGCCACCCACGATGTAGTCCATAACGCCGCCTTCGTGTGCCCACTTCTTGCCCTTCCCGAACGGCAACTCATAGAAGCCGTTCAAGGTAAAGCGTTGGCGGACATCGTAACCAGCGTTGCTGAGCTCATCCTTCATCGGAATGATGTTGGTGTTACGATCATTGATCACACCAAAGCCAATGCCGGTATTTTCACCGGACTCAACGGCATGCGACCAGGTATACGAGGCCAGGTAGCTTAACCCGTGAGAGTACCGCTTTTCCAGTTTGGCCTGCAACGCGTTATACATGCTTTCGCCGGCAAAGGCCGAAGGATAAAATCCAAAGGACGGGAATGGCTGCAGGCTATTGTAATTGTCAGAATTCTCCAGCCCAAGGTAGGTGCCAAATTCGGTTTCTGACCAGGTGTGCTTGCCGACATTTCCGACATAGGCAATGGTTGCAACCATGTTCTGCGACAATTGGCGCTCAATGGTCAGGTTGTAGCTCTCCGTGTACGGAGTCGGGATGTTGTAATCCCACCGGTTGATGTTAGTCCCGCTGGCATAAGGAGCTATACCAGCAGCAATCCCGGAAACCGACCCGTTGCTTGAATAGTTGATCATGCCATACTCCAAAGCCATGGGGTAGGGCATATACGGCAACCATGTGTTATTTGGGGTCTGGACGCCCGGGCATAGGCTGCTACCGTTGGACGCCCCGGCATTGGTGGACGGTAAGCAGGCATAGCCGCCCCCAAAGTTATTGGTGAAGATGGAAGTATACGCAAACGGGTAGTTGACCGTCAGACTCCGCGCCGCCAGGAACTTCAATAGCGCCGAAGAAGATTCCGTAGGCGCCGCGCACCACCGTTTTTGGATCGACCCTATAGGCAAAGCCGACGCGCGGGGCAAAGTTGTCTTTCTGCGCGGACGACAGGGTCTTATTGTTGAGATAATCCACGGTGATGTTCTGCGCCGCCAGGTCAGCCACAAAGGGCGGCGGAAGAAGGTTGTCGCCCTCAACCGCGCTGGACATCTGATAAACGCCCGAGCCGTATCCCACACCGCTGGCGTTAATGCCCATGGTGTAGGGCTGGAAGTTGGCCAGGGCGCCCCACACGTTGCTTTCCGGCTGAATATAGTCGTACCTCAGGCCCAGGTTGATGGTGAGCTTGGAGTTGTACTTCCAGTCATCCTGAGCATAAACGGCGCGATACCAGCGATAGTAACTGGTATCCCAATCCGGAGAGAAGCGGAATTTGTTGGAATCGCCCATAATCAGGTCCGCCACGCCGCTGCCGGTAGTGCCCTGATTATATTTGCCGCTGTAGCCGCCGCCGAACTGATATTCGCCGCGCGGAGCATAGGCCTGGGCAAAGGAGGTGCGAATACTCTGAAGCTCCACGCCGAACTTGAGGGAATGGCTCCTCCAGATATTGGTTACGTTGTCGAGAATCTGGTAAATGTTTTGGCGCTCGATGGACGGAATGTCATGGTGACCGCCGGCCTGGTTAATTGTATACGAGCCACCGTAATAGATCCACGGCAAGCCGCCATTGGGTTCGGCAGTGCCGGTAAAAGGCACGTCATTCAGCCCCGATATCAGGTCGTTGGCCGGGGTGGAGGCGTTGGCCTGCAGGAACTGGTAATTGCCCCAGTTATATCCAAAACGAAACTCATTGATCAGCTTGGGAGTGAACAGGTGGGTTTCGCTGATCATGAAGTTGCGGGCCAGGTTGAAATCGTTGGAGCCGTTAAAGCCATTTGGCCCCTGGTTGCTGCCATCGATAATCCGGCCCAGGGGAGGAGTATTGGTGACCTGATCGTGGGTGTAGCTAAAGCGCGCGTAGGTCTGGTCCTTGGCGGTGATGTTGAAGTCCAGGCGCTGGTCCCACTGCCAGGTATCATCCTTGGATGCGGCATTGACTTCATAATTGTTACGCGTGAGCCCGCTGCCCGGAGTGGTGTAATTGGCAGAGGTCCAGCCCGCGATATTGGGGTGGGGGTATGCGGCCAGAATCTCTTGACCGACGGTATCTACTTCTCCGGTCGCCGATCCGCCCGGCAAGTAGGTGGAGGTATCCGACCCTCCGGTTTGCGGGGTCCAAATATACGGCATGCCCGGAGTTAATACGTTGGTGGTGGCGCCGCCGGGGCAGGTGTAGTTGTAGGTGACGCTGTCTACTGTGTTTGTGTAGAGGCCGTTGAGGGCGGTGACGGTTGCGCCGCCGGGGTTCGAAAACGCGCCGCCGGTCTGGGTCAAGGGAAGACAACCGGCCGTATTGGGCGCGAATATGCCCAGGGGAGCGCTCTTTTGTGTTTGGTAGGTATTAAACAGTTCCGAAAAGTCGCCCTGGGTGACGCTGTACGTGGGTACGTTTCCTGTCCAGGGCACGGCATAGGTGATGCGATTGGCCTCCGCATCCCCAAAGTAGAAGATCTTGTTCTTCCAGAGGGGCAGACCCAGCGTGGCGCCGAACTGGTTCTCGTGGTAGGGGGGGTTTACCGCCTTTGAAGTCCACGGTGGTTTGGCGTTCCAGTCCAGGGCATCCAGGGCGGTATTGCGGACGTACTCCCACAAATCTCCGTGGAGTTGGTTGGTGCCCGACTTGATGCTGGCGCTGAGCACGGCGCCGGCGGAGTGGCCGAACTCGGCGCTGTAGTTGGAGGTGTCGATCTTGAACTCCGCCAACGCGTCCGGTGGAGGCTTGACGTTGTAGCTGGCGCCGTTCATGAGGTCGTCGGCGTTCACGTTGTTGTCCACGCCGTCCAGGATGAAGTTGTTCTGGGTGGTGCGCTGGCCGTTGGCCGAGAAGTCTCCCGTGCCGCCGCCGCGGGCAAAGGAATCGCCCCCCAGCGCCGGAGCCACGCCGGCCGTCAACTGCGCGATATAGATCCAGTTGCGTCCGTTGAGCGCGGTGTTGTTAATGGTGTCAGTATCCATGACCTGGCCCACCGATGATGTCGCCGTCTGGAGAAGAGGAGGCGCAGCGGTAACAGTCACGGACTCCGTTACGGCGCCGGGCTTCAAGACGATGGTGATACTCAGGCGGTCCTGAATATTCAGGGTGATATTTTCCTGCGTCGTCGTCTCAAACTTGGGAGCAGTGGCGCTCACCTTGTAATGGCCGATTTTGATAGGAGAAAAGACGTATTCGCCCTTGGCATCCGTCTTGTCCTGCAACATGAAATTTGTGTCCGTATTGGTGAGTGTCACCAAGGCGCGCGGTATGAGTGCGCCCGTGGAATCTTTCACCACGCCGGTGATAGCGCCCTGGTCAACCTGGGCCATCGCCACGCCTGTAAAGGCAAAGCAGATGCCCAGAACGAGTAGCAAGATCCAAAGCTTGTTACGTTTCGTCTGCCTCAATTGAGTGGTTCCCATTTTAAATTCCTCCTCTTTCTGCGGTTCATCGCCGCACCCTAGACTACAGATTGGGTCCCTTTTCTCCCATGGTTAGGAGATCGGGAGAAACGATAGCACATATTGCCGACCTAAGACAATTAAAAAAGAAAAATAAATTATTGATTCCGCCGGCAATCTGCAAGATGCTGATAATAATAGACTTGTATATTTAGGCTGGGGGGGCTTCGAGCGCCCTCCATGAGCCCCATCTCCGCCGCCGGGGACGCCGGCCTCGTCGGGCGCCTCTGCCGGCCATGGAATCAACCCGCAAGGCCGCGAACGAGGCAAAATCCGCCCAAATAAAATTATCGAAAAAAGTGCTTGCCAAAACAGTGCAAGAGGCTGTAGAGTGCTGCCGTAGCAAAATTGCGCGTTCCATCGGAAGCGTGAATCGACTGGGTACCAGTTCGGGCGCGTGTATCCGCTGGAATCTAAAGGAGAACTATGGGAGCCAGTCGGTTACGCACTCTGATGAAGTCTCGCTTGCTCATGCAGGTGATGGGCTTTTTCAGCCTTTGCCTTCTCATCAGCATTAGCTCTTACGCATTACCGCCAACCTGCCAAAATATGGACCTGGGCAATGTTGCCAGCCTGAACGGATTTCTTCCGTTTTCAGGCAACCCAGACAATATCTGGAACACTGACATCTCCAGCGCTCCACTTGATCCCAATTCGGATGCGATCATCGCGGGAATTCCGGTCAGATACCATCTGCATCCCGACTTTGGGCCTGAGAGCGGCATTCCATACGTGATCGTGGACTCGTCCACGCAACCCTTCGTGAATATGGTTGGGGCCGTCGCCGGACCCATCACGCCTGATCAATCCTATGCCAGCCAGAGCGACGCGGTTGTGGAACCGGCGCCGATTACCGCCCCCATCGAGGGCAATCAGCCCGATTGCCTGGATTGGCCGACGGCCGCTTATTATTTCGGCGACACCCACATGCTCGTCATCGACCGCAATCAATGCTGGGCCTATGAGACCTACCTCACCAGCCGCTGCGACGGTGTTTACAACGTTAGCGGCCAGGCCATCTGGGATCTGCAATACGGCGAACAGCGGCCCTGGGGCTGGACTTCGACGGACGCCGCCGGAGATTCGGTTTTCGTGGGATTGATGAAGTTCGACGAAGCATCTACCGGAACCATCAATCACGCGGTCCGCTTTACGCTGGAGCCCACCAAGGGCGACGGCGACGGCGGTTATTTCGTGTTGCCGGATACTCATGCCGCGTCTTCCGGCGGCCATTACACCAGCCTGAACGTCATGGGCATGCAGCTGCGCCTGAAGAATGACGCCAACACCAACGCCAAGATCGCCACTTACTCCGTGATCAACCAGAACATTTTTACCGCCTTGCAGAAGTATGGCATGATCCTGGCGGACAATGGCGGAGACATGTTTATCAGCGGCACCAGCGATTCGCGCTGGGACGTTAACGATCTGGGCAACTGGCACGGCGGCCCCAATCCCATCGAGACCACCGACTTCGAAGTGGTGCAGATGACTCCTGAGGACGTAGACGCGCAGGATGGCGATACTTATTCTGCCGCCGTCGAGTGGTCGTATATGGACGCCAATTCAGCTCCTTATACGGTGAATGACGTGGAAGCCGGCGATTACCCCGGCGGGCTTGGTCCGGAAGGTACAGATCTCGATGGCGGCGGCAAATATCCCGTTGCCGGCCCCACGGGGGTTACTGGCGGCCAAGACCCGCCATCGATCAACTCCTTTGGCGCGTTCGATCTCAGTTTCCATCCCTATGCCTGCGGGAGCACCCTCGCTCCGGGAACCCCGGTCCTCTTCTGGTTCAACATAACCAGCCCCGTCACCCCCATCCCCAGCATGGGCGACTTCTACAGTTACATCGACAACGCTGGTCCGGTCAGGGTTAACGGTGCGGGTTGGGGAACTCTGGTTATTTACCCCAGGGAGACCCAGGAATACACACTGTATTCGATGAACGCCGACGGCATGACCATAAGCTCGTCGTGCACTATCGGGATATACGGCTCGACGGTGCCCATACCGATCCTGTCCCCGATCACGGGAACGTATAACACGATCATTGGCGTGGTGATCACCGTGCCGGGCTATCCGAATGCGACGATCTATTACACCAGCGACCAAACTGAGCCGACGTATCCCACCACGGGCACAACCACACTCTATACCGGTCCGATCACCATCACGGACACCTCAAACTTGCCATGCGGACCTCCTGGATCTGAGGGATGTAATTATCTGCCGGGAGAAGAGATCAACGCTATCGCGGTGGTTCCGGACTTTGCGGCGCCCAGCGAGATCGGCACTGCTATTTACGTAGTCGACTCGTACGCCGCAACGCCGGTCATCACCCCGCCCAGCGGAACTTATGACACGCAGCCAACCATCACCATTACTGACACCACCATCCCCATCGATGTGGTTCAGGATGGCGATGAAGTGGAGATCTACTTCACCACCGACGGAAGTACGCCTGGAGGCGACGTGTATGGGGATCCATCCGGCACCTCGGTCCTCTATAATCCGGACCAAGGCGGTACCGGCCCGTTCGTGCTACCCCTTGGCGTGACACAGGTCAATGCCGTCGCCGTAGCGGTTGGCTATAGCCCCAGCGCAGTGGCCACAAACTACTACGGAATCACCTTCACTGTCACCGCTGCTCCGGGAACGCTCATCATCCAGCCTGGCAGCAGTGCCGGCGCTATCAACGTAACGATAACGTCGGTTAACGGCTACAGCGGCACGGTGGATATGACTTGCTCGGGGCTACCTCCGGGTGATAGCTGCACATTCAACCCATCGTCTGTGCCAGTGAACCCCGTTAATCCCGGGCAGTCGACGATCACCATTAGCGTGGGCCAGAACCAGACGAGCCGCAACTCCTTCCCGCTGTTGCCAGGGGGAGCGACGCTGGCAGTTGCGCTATGCTTCCTTGGCTTGAGAAAGCGCCGCCGCCTGCAGATTCTGTTCCTGCTCGCGGTTAGCGTAATCGGCCTCGGCCTGTTCACCGGCTGCGGAACGCCTGGGGTTCTGCCCGACACCGTGACAGTCACTGTGACCGCCACGGATTCAAACGGCGGACCGGTAGTCAGCAGCACCTTCATTCTGACTCAGATGCAGAGCCAGTAATAAGGCGCCTCAACAACTGCACGTAATCAACGGGGCCTCTCCATGTGGAGAGGCCCCGTTGCATTGGCGGACAAAGAAGGCGGCCCGCTGTTGCGCGACTGTGCACAATCAGGCTGCGGGATGAATCAGATTGGTTCTAAAAATCTAGGGGTAGAATTTCCACTTTCCTGGCCTCGGCGCACGACGTATAGATACTCCGGACCAGTTGCAGCGCCCTGAATCCATCCATGCCAGAACATGCGGGAGGTCTGCCTGTCTTGCAGGCCTCTCCAAAGTCAGACAGTTGCCGCTCGATGGACACCACGGAGATAGCCATGGGGTCTGACGCTCCCGAGGCGGCCTGGCGTTTGAGCGGGGCAGCTTCTCCCGAGTCATCCTGAACATCCCATGCTGTCAGTTGATCGCCGGTTACAATGGCGCTTCCCTTGGTCCCATGAATTTCAATCCTCTCGGGATATCCCGGCCAAATCGAGGTTGCGGCCTGAATCACGCCCAGGGCTCCCGACGAATAATGCAGCAGAGCGCTGAGCAAATCTTCTGACTCGATGCGATGCAAAGCTCCAAGCTGCCAGTACCCCACCACCTCATCCACGGCGCCAATCAGGTGCAGCAGCAGGTCAACCTGGTGGATGGCCTGGTTGATCAATGCGCCTCCACCCTCGCCGGCCCAGCTTCCCTTGACCGCAGGCTCATAATATGCGGCGGAGCGGTACCACTTGACATACGCGTCCGCTTCAAGGATCCTGCCCAGCCGTCCCTCCGCGATGGCCCGCTTTAGAAACAGCGTCGAGTCGTCAAAGCGATGCTGGCTGACCACTCCCAGTCGAATTTCCGCCTGACGCGCGAGAACGATCATCTGCCTGGCCGTCTCCAGGTCAATGGCCATGGGTTTCTGCACCAGCACATGCTTGCCGTTCCTGGCGCACAGTTCAACCACGGGCAGCCGGTAATTGGGCAGCGTGCAAAGATCGACATAGTCCACCGCAGGATGCCCGCAGAGTTGCTCTGCCGTGGCGACAAACTCCGCGCCAGCCGCATCGGCAAACTTGCGCCCGCGATCGGCATTGGCATCCATGCATGCCGCGATCTGGTAGCCAATGTTCTTGTAGGCCTGCGCATGCTTCCAGGCGATTGCTCCCGTCCCAATGATTCCAACTTTCATGAAGGGCATGACTCCTGATGTAATTGATATTGGCATGCTATCAAAGACCGGCGGCGCCTTGCATTTGTACCGCGTTTTCAACGGCCGCCTTCCACCCGTTCCTGCGTTACCCTAGGGAACTATGGGCCGCATCCGCATTCTTCCCGACCAGGTTGCCAACCAGATCGCCGCCGGCGAGGTGGTGGACCGGCCGGCTTCGGTGGTGAAGGAGCTGCTGGAGAACGCGCTGGACGCCGGAGCCAGCCGCATTCGCGTCGAGGTGGAGGCGGGCGGGCGGCGGCTCATCCGCATCAGCGACGACGGCCAGGGCATGAACCGCGACGATGCCCTGCTGGCCTTCGAGCGCCACGCTACCTCCAAGCTGCGCACCGCCGACGACCTGCTCTCCATCGCGACTCTGGGTTTCCGAGGCGAGGCGCTGCCTTCGATCGCCTCGGTGGCCCGCGTGACGCTGGAAACGGCTACGGGCGAAGAAGCCAGCGGAACCCGCGTCGAGATCGCCGGCGGCAAAATTCTGCGCGTAGACGATGCGGCCCTGCCCCGCGGAACCACCCTGGCCGTCGCCGATCTTTTCTTCAACACCCCGGCCCGGCGCAAATTTCTCCGCGCCGAGAGCACCGAGCTGGCCCACGTGACGGCGCTGGTGACCCACTACGCCCTGGCCCACCCGGAGAAGCACTTCGAGCTGGTCTCGGCCACCCACACCATCGTCTCCGCGCCGCCGGTTGCGCGCACCGCCGAGCGCATCTACCAGATCTTCGGCAAGGAGACGCTGGCCCAGTTGCTGCCCGTGGCCGCCGAAACCCCGCTGGCCCACGCCGGCCTGCCCGAGCCGCCGCCCTGGAAACGGATCCTCGACCAGCCGGCGCGCGATCCGGGCATTTTGCGGCTGACCGGCTTCTACTCCAAGCCGGAGCTGCAAAAGCTCAATCGCAACTCGATCTACATCTTCGTGAACAAGCGCCTCATCCGCGACCGGCTGCTGTTGCACGCCATCACCGAGGCCTATCGCAACGTGATTCCGCCCACCAGCTTTCCGGTGGTGCTGCTGTTCCTGGAGATGCCGCCCGAGGAAGTGGACGTGAACGTGCATCCCGCCAAGACCGAGGTGCGTTTCCGCCAGCAGAGCCTGGTGCACGACTTTGTCCGCGACAGCCTGCGCACGGCGCTGATCAAGGCGCGCCCGGCCGCCGGATTTCTGGCCGCGCTGGACGCCGCGCCCGCCGCCAGCCCCTCGCTGATGCCGCCGGCCGCTTCGCCACTGCCAGGACTCCGGACGGCACCATTCTGCACCGAATCCGATCCGAGGCCGTCCACGCCGCCGGGCGAAGCCGAGCCTTTCCAACTGACTCCGCGGATGCCCACGCCCTTTCCCGGCAAGCTGCCCTTTGACGCCCGGGCCTTGCATCCAGGCGGATGGGGAGACCAGGACCAAAAAGCATGGGGCGAGGCCGCGGCGGCGCTCTTTCAGCCGGCCAGCCAACCCGCCTTGGAAGGTTGCTCCCCAAGTCCCGGCAGCGCCAGGACTGAAGAACCAGACCCGGCGATGGCGACCGCTGCCGCGACCGCCCAGGTGGAGGCCGAACAGGCCGCCGCCAACCTCAACCACCTGGGCTCGCTCCGCCCGCTGGCGCAGTTGCGCGAGTCGTTCATTCTGGCCGCCGGCGACGACGGCCTGTGGATCATCGACCAGCATGTGGCGCACGAGCGAGTGCTTTTTGAAAAAATTTTGCGCGACCGCCAGGTGGAGAAGGTGCAGCGCCAGAGGTTACTGATGCCCCTGCTGGTGGAACTGAAGCCCTGGCAGATGGTGGTCTTCGCCCGCATCGCCGAAGAGCTGGACCGCAACGGTTTTGAGGTGGAACCCTTTGGCCCTCAAACACTTGCGGTCAAAGCGGCGCCGGTGGGCCTGGAGGGAGCGGCCTTGGAGCGGATGCTGGCCGAGGTGATCGAGCAGTCCGCCGCCGATTCCGGCGAACCCAAGCAGAATGAAGATCTTACGGCTCTGCGCACGCGCATTGCCGCCTCCATCGCCTGCCATTCCGCCATCAAGGTCAATACCGCTCTGGACCCGGTTCGCATGGAGTGGTTACTGTTGGAACTCGGCAAAAACCAGCCATCCAACCAGTTGCCCCCATGGACGTCCAATAGCTTTGTTGTATTCTTGGAAGGAGATCCAGCGGGCCTTCCATCGCATCTAGAACGTTTGGAAGGTGGCTACCGTCCTCTCAGGAGTGGGGGTAGTCCGGCGCCTGCGCCAGCCTGGAAGTGAGGTTTTTCTTTGACATCAGAGCAATTGGAAGCATCGCGCGCCGAAAGGATGCGCTTGAACGGACACGGGACACTCACACTGGAGGACGCCCGGACGTGGATCGAGGAGACCGGTTTGTGTCTTTTTCTGCCCCGGCGGCAGTTTTCCTCCTCGATTGCGCCTTCGTTTGTCGAGGCCGTAGCCGGCGAGCGCAACACAACTCCCGATCCCAAAACAGGTGCAGCTTGCCGAAGAGTCTGCTGGTGCGCCTGGAGACTGACGGCGTGGCCGTGCGGCTGAACCTGCTGGGCCTGCCCGGCGAACAGCCCGACTTTGTGGTGGCCAGCTGGGTTCTGCCTTACGTCTATGCCCTGCGGGGCGACCGCGACTGGCGCCGCAGCCCGCAACTGACCGGTTCGCGCCAGGTTTCGCAACTGGCCGTCCAGGCCTACAAGCTGCTGGAGGCGGGCGACACCACCATCTCCGAGCTCAAGCACGCGCTGGGCCGGGAAGTGACTGAAGGCGCGGTTCTGCGCGCCATCACCGAGCTCTGGCAGCAGCTTCGCATCATTCCGGTGGTCTCCGCCCCCGGCCAGCTCTGCCAAGTGGCAACTGCTCCGCACCGCGCTTCCAGAAAGCCATTGCCGAAGGCGCATCCACCTCGCAGGTGACGGCCATCTCCGTGCTTGCCTCCATCTATCTGCAGGCCGTCATCGCCGCCAGCATGGAAGAGGTCGAGCTGTTCCTGGCGCCTCTCACGGCGCGCAGCAAGGTTCGCGAAGTGCTTCGCGGCCTGGTGGCCACGCGCCAGGTGCATACCATCTCGCTGGGCCACGCGCCGCACTTTTACGTTGCCGGCACGCTGCCGGAGTTTGCTGTCCCACCGACCACCTATACCAGCTCGTCCATGCCGCTCCGCGTACTTTATGCGCTCGCGAGACTATGAGGAGGGAGCACAGCAGCCTGAGGCCAGGACGCCTGCCCCAGCAGCCACGCCGGCCCCAATCAAGCCGCGCACCTCCGACGATTCCCGCGCCTCCAGCCCCCCCGCGGCACGCAAGCCTGCTTCCAGCGGGAAATCTGCCGCGGCGCGGCCTCACTTCAGTTCGCCGCGGCGAACCACCCACTCCCGCAACCGCAAACCGGCGTTCGCCGCGGCGAATCCCAACGGCAGCCGCTCTGGCACGCACCCGACTCGGCGCGCAAAATCCGAAGCCCGCACCTCGGGAGCGCGGCCAGCCGCAGCGGGCGCACGTTGGAAGTCCAATGCTCACAGCAGTTCCCAGATGAAGGCCAGGCGCAATGGGGCACACGCCGGCGCCGGCTCCAGCAATGGCGCACGGTCAAAAGGAAGCGCCACTCGCACGGCCAACGGCGCCTCCGGCACACGGTCCGCAAAGTCTTCCGCTTCATCGTGGGGCCAGCGCAACGGCCATGCCAAAGCCGCGGCCAAGCCCAGTGCAAACTCACGCAACAGCCGCAAACCTGCCCGCCGCGGAGCTTCCGGAGCCAAGGCAGGAATTAGCAAACACAAGCGGTTTGGCATGACCGCCCGGCCCAGGCAGGAGACGAAGAAACGCGCATGAGCGCGGAAGAAGGCCCCTTGCGCTCCTCTGAACCCGGCGGGAAGATCATCGTCGCCATTGACGGCCCGGCAGGTGCGGGAAAGAGCACCGTTGCCCGCCATCTGGCCCGGCATTTTGGCCTGCTCAATCTGGAAACGGGCGCCATGTACCGCGCCTTCGCCCTGAAGGCGCTACGCGCGGCAATCCCTTTGGATGAGAGCACGGGCCTGGAAGCCCTCGCCGCCGAAACCGCCATCCGCCTTGAACCCGGCGATGAAGAGAATCGCGTCCTGCTCGACGGCGAAGACGTAACCGGCCTGATCCGCAATCAGACGGTAACGGACGCAGCCTCCCGGGTAAGCGTCTTTCCCGCCATTCGCGCCTGGATGGTCCGCCTGCAACAGCAACTGGGCGCCAAGAGGCGGGGTGGTCATGGAGGGCCGCGACATCGGCACCGTGGTCTTTCCCCATGCCGAGGTCAAAATCTTCCTGGACGCCGCTCCCGAAGTGCGGGGCATGCGCCGCTTCGACCAGCTAGGTCCCGCGCCGGCCATGCAGCCGGAAGAGGTCATTCGCGACCTGCGCGCCCGCGACGAACGGGACCGCAACCGCGCCGATTCGCCGCTCAAACCGGCACCGGACGCCGTTCTGCTGGATTCCACCCACATGACGCTGGAGGAGGTCGTGGCAGCGGCTGAGGCCATCGTGGAGGATAAATTGAAGCAGCCGCCCCGCAGGGAAATGCTATAGGCTCTTAGAAGTATGGAAATCACCTGCACGCGCTGCCATCAGACTGTCCAGACAGACACTTGCTACTGTCCTGCCTGCGGTTTGCCGCAACTGGTGTACACGGCGGAAGGCGTTCCCGGACAGGCCCCGCCGGAACAGTGGAACGACGCCATGCGGGATGCAAGCACCATCGAGTGGAAGCCGGCCTTGCGCTCGGCCATGATGCTGGCGGTTCCGGCCGGGCTGCTGTGTTCCCTGTTCTCCCCGGTGAACATCTTTGGCATGCTGTGGATGGCGGTGGCGGCTTCCTGGGCGGTGGTGCTTTACGTGCGCAGCCAGCGGCCGGCCTGGATCACCACCGGAGCCGGCGCCCGCATTGGTTTGGTTACCGGCTTGCTGGGCGGCTGGATGGCGGCTGCAGCCACGGGAATCACGTTGTTTGTGATGCGCTTCTTTCTCCATCAGGGCAAGGAATTTGACGATGCCTGGCAGGTTGTTGTGAACCAGCAGATGACGCCCCAGGTTATGCAGCAATGGGCACCGACTGGAATCGATCCCAAGGCCTGGCTGCTCTCCCCTGAAGGACGCGCGGGCATGATGCTAAGCTTCATTCTTTTCCTCGTGACAGCGCTTATTCTCTTTGCTGTCGGCGGCGGCGCTTTGGGGGCGCGCTTGCTGGCCCGCAGCCGCAAGCCGGAAGTTTAGGACTTCTTACCGTTTGTTGTATCAATGGCGGGTGCACCAGGGCGCGTACTCACAACCCACGCAATAACACGGTCAAAGCCCCCGCATTCAGCTCCACTTCTCCACCACTTGCCCGAAAGCGGCAATCCCTCGTATCATCCTGCGAGAGACAAGCATCGAGATCACCCATGAGCGAAGCCCGAAACCAACCCAGCTTGCGCATGAAGGGCAGGCTGATGTCCGCCTCTGAGATCGAGCGCACCCTGGTGCGCCTGGCCCACGAGATTGTGGAAAAGAGCAACGGCAGCGAGGACCTGGCGCTGGTGGGCATCAAGCGCCGCGGCATTCCGCTGGCCGAGCGGCTGGGCAAGCTGATCTCCGCCATCGAGAAGCGTCCCGTGGATACCGGCGTGCTCGATATTCAGTTGTACCGCGACGATCTTTCCACCACGGGAGTGCGCCCGGTGGTCACTGCCGGGGCCATCGGCTTCGATATAGATGGCCGCGACGTGGTTTTGTGCGACGATGTGCTCTACACCGGCCGCACCATCCGCGCCGCGCTCGATGCGCTCTTCGACCACGGCCGTCCGCGCCGCGTGCAACTGGCCGTGCTCATCGACCGTGGCCATCGCGAACTGCCCATCGAAGCCACCTACATCGGCAAGCGCGTGCCCACCAGCAGCCGCGAGATCATTGAAGTGAAGTTCCACGAGGTCGACAGCGACGAGCAGGTACTGCTGGTCGAGAGGGTGGATTAAGAAAGGCAGCTTTCAGCTCCTGGCATTTAGCTGGAGGCTGGAAGCTGAAACACAATGAGCCCAAGCGCAACATCAGCCCGCCGCCAGCTTCATACTCCGCCCGTCGGCCCCTCGCCGTTTCCCTATCATCGCGGATCGCTGCTCTCGGCCTCTGACCTGAGCCTGGACGATCTGAGTCATATCCTCACCCGCGCCACGGCCCTTGAGAAGATGGACCCGCTGCTCCGGGATCGCATCCTGATCAAGCGCCGCGTGGCGCTGTTGTTCTACGAGTCCTCCACGCGCACCCGCACCAGCTTTGAGCTGGCTGCTAAAGGACTGGGCGCCGACACCGCGCTGGTTTCCAACCTCTCCTCCAGCATCGAGAAGGGCGAATCGCTGAAAGACACCGGCCTGACCCTGCGCGCCCTGGGCGCGGAAACCATTATCCTGCGCCATAACTCCTCCGGCGCACCCTGGCTGCTGGAGGCCGAGACCCGCCTGCCGGTGCTCAACGCGGGCGACGGCATGCACGAGCATCCCACCCAGGCGCTGCTCGACCTGCGCACCATCCTGGCTCATCTGCGTCCGGGCGTTCAGGCCGTCACCGCGGAAACCCTCTCCGGCGTCACGGTGACCATCGTGGGCGACATTCTGCACAGCCGGGTAGCCCGCTCCAACATGCTCCTGCTGCCCCGTCTGGGCGCGCGCGTCCTGCTTTGCGGCCCCAAAGAACTGCTGCCGGAGCTGGCGGCCCAGGCGGGGCCAGGCATCGCCATTGAGCGGGATTTCGAGGCCGCGCTCCGCCAGTCCCAGGCGGTAATGATGCTGCGCATCCAGGCCGAGCGGCTGGCCGGCATGCAACTGGACCTGGATGAGTTCAAGGCGGGTTACCAGCTTACCGGCCAGCGGCTGGCCGCGCATGCGCCCTCCGCGATAGTTCTGCATCCGGGTCCCATCATCCGCGGCATGGAGTTGACCGCCGGCGTGGCCGATGGGCCGCAGTCGGTGATCCTCGAACAGGTGCGCAATGGGGTAGCCATCCGCATGGCGGTGGTGGAGCGGGCTCTCCTGGCCGCGCCGGAAAAAGGAGGCCGCGCATGACGGCTCTGGTGATTCGCGGCGGCCGGCTGGTCGATCCGGCGGCCGGCGTCGACGCTCTCAAGGACCTTCTGCTCAAGGACGGCCACGTGGCCGAGATCGCCGCTCCCGGCAAGCTGAAGCAGGCCAACGGAGCCTCTGACGCCAAAGTGCTGGACGCTACCGGCCTGACCGTCGCGCCGGGACTGATCGATATGCACGTTCACCTGCGCCAGCCCGGCCAGGGCTATAAAGAGACCATCGCCACGGGCACCGCGGCGGCGGCGGCGGGAGGCTTTACGGCCGTAGCCGCCATGCCCAATACCGTCCCGGTGAACGATTCGCCGGAAATCACTCGCTGGATGCAGGAGCCGGAGCGCGGCGCCGTAATCCGCGTCTTTCCCGTCGCCGCCGCCACCCGCGCGTCAAAGGGCGAGGCCATCAACGACTATGCGGCGCTCAAGTCCGCCGGCGCCGTGGCCGTGACCGATGACGGCCAGCCCATCCTCAAAGACAACATAATGCGCGAAGTTCTGGCCGCCGCGGCGCGCGTAGGCCTGGGCGTGATCCAGCACGCCGAAGACACGCGGCTGACTCAGGGCGCCGGAGGCAACGCCAGCATGAACCTGGGGCCGACGTCCTTCAAGCTGGGGTTGCGCGGCATGCCGCCGGAGGCCGAGTCCGGCATGGTGGAGCGCGACATTCGCCTGGTTACCGAGCTGCGCGACACTCACGTCCACCTGCATGTAGCCCACACCTCCACGGCCGCCGCGCTGGCTGCCGTGCGCCAGGCCCGGCGCAGCGGATTGCGCGTGACCTGCGAGGTGGCGCCGCACCACTTCCTGCTCACCGAGGAGCACGTGGGCCTCTACTCGACCAACGCCAAGATGAACCCGCCGCTGCGCTCCGCATTGGATAGAGAGGCCATGATCGAGGCCATCCTCGACGGCGTGGTGGACGCCATCGCCACCGACCACGCGCCCCACGCCGTGCATGAGAAGGAAGTGGAGTTCGAGAACGCTCCCTTCGGCATCATCGGCCTGGAGACCGCGCTGGGCCTCTGCCTGCGCTGGCTGCACAAGGAGTGGAAGATGCCGCTGGGCCGCGTTTTGAGCCTGCTGAGCGCCCAGCCCGCGGCGCTGCTGGCATTGAAAGGCCGCGGCACGCTCACGGTGGGCAGCTTCGCCGACGTGGTCATCTTCGACCCCAAGGCCGAGTGGACTTATAACGCACGGGAAACGCAATCGAAGTCACGCAATACTCCCTTTGACGGCTGGGATATGCAGGGAAAAGTGCGCTGGACGATCAGCGAAGGGCGGATTGCCTACAGCGCGGAGCCTGCGTAAGTTGGCTAGCTGAACGGGTCTGCGATTGATTCAATCCGTGAGGCATATCGCCCTTTTTATTCCGGAGGGAGCAGAGGCCTTCAGACCTCTGAATGCTGAATTTCTAGAGCGGCGGCTTCAGCCACGGAGTTTTGATTGGGAACAAGGCCCGGGCCTGAAGGCCGCGCCGATTTGATGCATCCATTTTCAGGAGCCTGAAGGCTCCTGCTCCCTCCGAATGAATCCCAGGTCTCAGAAGCGAGACCTGGGGCACCGCTTTTCGATTGGCGATATGGGCTATCTGCCCGTAACTCGTCACGATATGCGGATGGAAAACCAGACTCGCCCAAACAAGTTTCTACGGGACAGAAATCTGTTGATTTTGGTTGACGTAGGCATTGATTATCGTTCCCACAGGCAAGTTTGCGTTAGGACCGTACCAGAGTGCCGATTCCCAAGTGAGTGCCCCTCCCTTTCCTCCGCTAACCCCTGCTCCACCCCGCAAAGGAATCTTCACGCCTGACACGGCCTCCACATAATCAAATTGCAGGATAAGTCTTCCCGATTTTCCCAAGAGACCGCTCTTTGATATCGATTCAATGTGTCCGATTGCCTCAGTGCCAGTTCTCACAATGAGCTTGGAATCAACGACGATGTCCTCGCGCACCTTGAAATGAACCGTTTGCTTTGACCTGTAGTTTTTTCCCTTGCAGATCGTCCATTAGAACAAGGTGGATTGGCGTTCCGTCAGCCAAGAGAACCGTATCTGCTTTCTCATTTCTCCTTGCCTGAGACCAGACAAATAGCGACGTAAAGGACGATAAGGGCTCGCTAACGCAAGCAGCCCAAAACAGGTTGGTAGAACGAGACTCGCATTCGTTCTCATGGCCGCCAATCACTGAACCGTGAAATCATAACCCTGCCCATAAACGCCATGAGGGAAATCGGCGGACCCAACTGAGTACAAGATGTACTCGCCCTTCTTCAGTTCGTTTACTGGTGAAATCCTGAAACGGCGGCCTCCAACTGGGGTTGCAGAAGTGCGGACGATTCTATCGGCTCGAATGCCAACCTTTTCCCCTACGGTTCCGCCAATGGAGCCCATTTCGATTTCTCTCCGGTCCCCTTTGTCGTCCATCTCGACAATGATGTAGTTGTCGATATTGTCATTAGCCGGAAGTTCAATATCGATCACTGGTTTCCGCGAGGCTATTAACGAAGCGTGTTGCCCCTGCAGATATGCCTTGTTTTTGACGGACTTAATCCCCAAGGTGACAGCGTGACCGAGCCTCCCGCCGACCTTCTGCTCACCAATAGTGCGCACTTCGACGGGGTTCCCGTCAATCGTGACTTTAGGAATCGTCAACTGCGTTGACTGAATCATGGCCGCCACAACGGCATCGGATACTCCGGATTTTTTGAGGGTAGCTAGATCGTCATCTGAAAGGCTAAACTTCGTTGCACTCGCCTTAATCCTCGCAATAATCACGTCATCCCCGAGGCCCTTTTGAGTCATTTCAATGATGCGAGCATTGTCCACGTCAGTCTCAAGACTTGACTGCGAATATGCCACTTGGGTTCCGAAAAACAAAAGAGTACCGATGACACAAAAAGTCAGCGAACGAAAAAAAGACACACTACGGTTAATAAGACTGCCGATTTTCATGCTTTCCCCCTTTTTTGTCACTGACTCTATCACACAGACATCAATCTGTAAATGGCGACATCTCAGGTTTTCCCTGCCCTTACCCCTTGCGGCGGTAGAGGACTTGGAACTCGTAGCCGGGATTGGCGGGGAAGAGGCTGGCTACGTGGCGGAGGCGCTCGGCGAGGGCCGGGGCGGCCAGCAGCGGGTACTCGCGCTCGCGCAGGTCGTGGTAGTCGAAGTCCACGGCCAGAGACAGCATGTAAATGGCCAGCGCGTCGGAGAAGGCCGACTCGTAGTAAGCGTTGCGGGAGCGCTCGTCGATGATCTTCTGCGGGTTGCGGCTCTCCGAGTTTCGAGAATCCTGGGCGCGGCGGCGGGTCTCCCAGGCGTCCTGGCTGGTTTCGCCGCGCACCTGGGCCTCGGCCTGCGACCAGGCCAGGGATGAAAAGCTCTCGGGAACGCCGGCGGCCTCGACAAAGTTGTGGGCCACGTTGATGAAGAACTCGAAGGCCAGGCCGAAGCGGTCCTCGACCAGGCGCGTGGAGAGAAAAACCGCCTCGGTGGCGCCGAAGATGGCGTTGCGGTGGCAGATGGCGCGGTCGCCCAGATCGACGGTGTAGCCGGGGGCGATGAGGATTTCGCCGGTGTCGGCAATGGCCAGCGGAACAAAGTAGTAGGCGCGGTGGGTGAGCGCGGCAGAGAGCGTGGCCGGCACGGCGCCGACCAGCCGCTCCAGGTCCGGCTCGGAGACGCGGGTCTCGCCCCAGGCGGCGTAGTGAATCCCGTTGGCGGCCTGGGCCACGGTCGCCTGCGTGGCAACCTTCTCCGCCTGCCAAAGTTCGATTTGCGCGCTGCTGGCCATGAGTCTGTATTCTAGACGACAGAGGCCATATAGATGACAGAATCCGCAAAGACGCAAGGCAGCGGCGGAGGAACGGTGCTGGGCTTTCCGCTGGAGGGGTTCGGGCTGTTCCACCAGCCTGCTGCTGGCCTTTGCGGCGGCGTTTTTCACTTTTTTTGCGACGACCACGCGTCGCCATCTTCGCGCTGCTGGCGTGGAATCTGATCGGCCACCACGCGGTGAGCTACGCCGACAGCTACCGCTATGTCGGCTTTCCGGCCGGGGTGCTGGTGCTGGTCGTGGCGCTGCCGGTCTTTGGCGTGCTGTGGGTCGGGCCAAGCTGGGCAAGTAGGTTGCGTTTCTAGATCTTCGCTCGCCGGTTTGGGATTCGCGCGGTCGAACTTGGCCACCATGAATCTTGCGCGCCAGGCCCAGCTTGGAGAGCAGCCAGATGCCCCAGTAGTTGGGGTCGATCTCGTACCAGGCGAGGCCGTGGCGCGCGGAGACCGGATGCGCGTGGTGGTTGTTGTGCCAGCCCTCGCCGCCGCTCAGCAGCGCCACCCACCAGTTGTTGCGCGAGTCGTCGCGGGTTTCAAAGCGGCGGCTGCCCCACATGTGGGTGGCCGAGTTCACCAGCCAGGTGGCGTGCAGGCCGAGGGTCACGCGCAGGAAGGCTCCCCACAGCAGCATGCCAACGGCGTTCGACCAGCCGCCCCAGAGCCAGCCCAGGCCGAAGAGCAGCCACGCCGCTCGCCGTGAGCGGAATCCAGTGGTACTTGCTCAGCCAGACGTGGAAGCGGTCGCGGTCCAGGTCGGGAACATAGCGGGCCAGAGCCTCGGTCTGCGCGTGCAGCGCATTGCCCCAGAGGATCCAGCCGGTGTGCGCCCACCATCCGCCCTCGCGGGGCGTGTGCGGGTCGCCCTCGCTGGTCGCTGAGCTGGTGATGCACGCGATGGGTGGCCACCCAGAAGATCGGTCCGCCCTCCAGCGACAGCGTGGCGCAGATGGTCATCACGTATTCCAGCCACTTGGGCACCTGGTAGCCGCGATGGGTGAGCAGCCGGTGATAGCACATGCCGATGCCGACATTGATGGCCAGCGACATACAGCACCAGCATCACCGTCAGCCGCTGCCAGGTGAAGAAGAAGAGCGCCGCCAGCGCGCCCAGATGAAAGACGATCGATCACCGTCAGCGTCAGCCAGTTGATGCCCGCGCCAACGGTGGCGGCGCGGCCCATGCGAACTCTGCTGCCGCGCGGGGACGCGCATGGACTGCCACTGAGGCCGGGGAAGATTCGGAAGTGTTACGGGAATTGAAATGGTTTCGGTTATGGTTGCAGGGGAAGGTGCGGTTACGACGGATGCCATCTTTGGGGAATATCCTTGTGGAGTGGCAACGCGCCCACCCTCATGGCACATTGTATAGGAGGCAATACTAAAACTATGCCCTGCTCCGCATTGTTATTTGACGAAATATAGATACTTCTCGAAAAGTGAGCAGTATTGCTCACAATATGGGGTAATGTATTTTTCGTTGTAGCATCCAGCCAAAGACGATTAACCTGTAGGACGCCTTTTGTTTCCTATTACTTGTCCCTGTTCCCTGCCGGGGTCCCCAGCGAGCGGTTTTCGCTTGCTGGGGTAGCTATTCGTTGCTCCCCGTCACGAACTCTCCGCCGCCGCTGACAAACAGCTTTTCCGCCTGGCCGCGCAGCACGCGGTAGAGGGCGAACTGGCGCTGGGTTGCGCCGCGCAGCTCGAAGAGCAGCTCGCCGCGGTTGTCGGCCATGGCGTCCACGGCGTCCACCAGGCGCATGCGCGGAGTCTCGTCCAGGTGCGCGCCATCGGTCACGTTCTTCAGCAGCACCAGCACGTTGCCGTAGAGGTCGGGCTGGGCGACCAGGGTGACAAACTTCTCCTGGGCGGCCGGACCACCGGTGCGCGCCGTCAGCACCAGGGTTGCGCCGGAGCCGTAGGCCAGCTCGAAGACGCGGAACTGCTCGTCCACCAATGGGGCGGGCGGCGGGGGAGCCGGTGCAGGCGCGGGCTTGGCGTTCTTCCGCGCCGCTGTCTTCTGGGGCGCGGGGCCGGCGGCGTCGGAGGCGGTTTCAGGCCTAAAGCGCTGCGCGCTATATCTTCCAGGGCCGATTTCATCTTCGCTTCATCGTCCGGGTTGGCCCACGAATAGCCCCACGGATGCTCGGGAATGGTTCTTGGCGTCGGAGACGGCCACCGCCTGCTGCATATCCGGCGGCATGCCCATCAGGCTGGGAAGCACGTCCAGGCCGTTGCCGCTGGACTTGCCGCGCTTCAGCCGGGGCCGGTCAGGATCGGTAACATCGGGCAGCGAGTCCACGTGGCCGACGTCTTCCGGCTTCTTCTTGCTCTTTTTCAGCACCGGCCGGTCGGAGTCGGGCGGCGGCGCGCTGCCGCTGCTGCCGGCCGTCGAGTCGCTGGAATCCTTTCTATGCAGCGTGGGCCGATCCGAGTCGCTAGCGGGACTGGAAGTTGAGCTTGTCGTGCCTGTATTCGCCCGAACTTGAGCTGGAATTTGCATCGCCTGAACTATCGCTGGAAGTTCTTTTGTGCAGCGTAGGCCGGTCCGGGTCGGGGGCCGGCGCCTGCCTGGATGAACCCGAGCCGGCTCCGCTTCCAGAGCTCCCGCTGGAACCGCCGCCGTTTCCCGCTCCTCCAGCGGGCGCATCGTCGGCGTGATGCTTGCGATGCAGGACCGGCACACTGCTCTGAACATCGTCGTCAATGCGCATATGCGCCAGGTCCCGCGCAGAGAGCCTAGGCCGGGCAACGGGCATGGGTTTCCACGCCCCATAACCCACCCATGATCCCTGCTCCTGCCCTGCGTTCTTGATATCGTAGAGCCCCACCGGCTTGCCGTTTTGTTCCAGCTCGTACTCCACCTCGCCGGCTAGGGCCAGGGGCTGGGGCCGGGCCAGGTAGATGCCGCCATCCTGCAGTTGGCCGCCGTCCAGCACGGCTACGGGAATCAGGCGGCTGGCCTGGGGTTTGCCCGCCTCGCCGGTCCACTCCAGCACGGCAATGGAGCGCAGCTCGGGCGTGTGTTGTCCGTCTTCGTCAACTGCCCAGGGTATTGCGCCCACACCGGCAGCGCGGCCAGCAGGCCCGCCATGGCCATTTGTCTCATCGAGAAAATACCTGCCTTGCGCGATGACATTTGCCGCCCGCCTCGTAAATAATCGAACCTGATGGCCCCTCCGGGCTCTCTATTTACCATACGAGGAATTTCCCCATGGAACTCAATCAGAAAGTCGCCGACTTTCACCCTGCAAACCGACGAGGACAAAACCGTAAGCCTCTCGGATTATGCCGGCAAGCCCGTCGTACTCTTCTTTTACCCCAGAGCGGATACTCCCGGCTGCACTATCGAGGCCTGCGGCTTCCGCGACACCTTCAAAAAGCTCCAGGCCGCCGGCGCGGTGGTGCTGGGCATCTCCCGCGATACGCCCCAAGACCAGGCCAGATTCCGCGCCAAGTACGACCTGCCCTACACACTCCTTGCTGATGTAGACGAGAAAGTATGCAATCAGTTTGGCGTGCTGAAGGAAAAGAACATGTATGGGAAGAAAGTGTGGGGCATTGAGCGGACCACCTTTGTAATCGGCCCGGACCGGACGCTGCTGCACATCTTCCCCAAAGTCACGCCCGAGGGCCATGCGGAAGAGGTGCTGGCCCTGCTGACGGAATGGAAGAAAACGCACAAATAAAGCGAAAAGCCGGCGCCGCTGCCCGCCTGCCGGGCCGCCTGCCGCCGCGCGCCTTCTTTGAGGCGCCGCCGGAGCAGGTGGCCCCGCGCCTACTGGGCAAAGTGCTGGCGCGCCGCACGGCATCCGGAGTTTTGGCCGGCCGCATCGTGGAGGCCGAGGCCTACCTGGGCCCGCACAACGAGCCGCCCGATCCGGCCGCGCACGCCTATCGCGGTCCCACGCCGCGCAACCGCGTCCTCTTCGGACGCGCCGGGCACGCCTACATTTACTCCATCTACGGCCGCTACTTCTGCATGAATATATCCTGCGAGACCGAGGGCCGGGCCGGATGCGTGCTGGTGCGCGCGCTGGAGCCGGTAGCCGGCGCGGATCAAATGGCGCGCCATCGGGGTCTTGCGCCCGGCGCAGCCGCCCGGCAGCTTACCTCCGGCCCCAGCAGGCTCTGCCAGGCGCTCGGCCTTACGCGGCTGAAACACAACGGCCTCGATTTACTCGATCCCGCTTCAACGCTCCAGTTGCGCGACGACGGTTACCCAGTCCCAGAAGTGCTGGTCACGGCCCGCATCGGCGTCCACGAGGCGGCGGACTGGCCCTTGCGCTTCGCTTTGCCGGGGCACAACTGCGTCTCCGGCCCGCGTAGTTTAACCGCTAAACGCGTCATTCCCGGATAGCATTTAGCCTGGTAGAGTTCCATTTGTTGTGATCCTCACAAAAGCAGATGCACTCCACATAATTTCTGAAAAATTACGCAAGGCACAACAGGGAATCAGGCGCGGAAACACGAAGGGCGTCCGCCGCCGCGGACGCCCTTCAATGATCATGCGCCGAGCCGGCTTACTTCGGCTTGGCCTTGTAGGTAGAAGTGATCTTTTGCCCGAAGCTGGTCAGAATGTCTTTCACTTCAGCGGCGTAGAGACCGTCCGGAGCCAGTTCCAGGTACTTCTGGTAAGCCTCCAGGCAACCGGGAGGCGCGACCAGCAGGTGCGTTTTGGGGTCGATAGTGGAATTGGGAATGAGCCCGTTGCCTATGAGATAGTAGGCAATGGCCATTTTCGGATCGACCTTGATGGCCTCGCCGGCGGCGGCAGTCTGGGCAGCCGAGTTGTTCACCTGGTAGAAAATTACCGCTTCGTTTTTCAAATAGATGCCGGCACGATCCGGATTGACTTTGGCGGCCTGGTCGTAGGCCGCGTTGGCCTCGGCAACCTTGCCGGTGCGCGCATAAATCTCGCCCAGGCCGGCGTTGGCTACGCCCTGGACATCAATAATCGGCTTCTTGGCCGCATTCTCCAGATCCAGGGCCTTCTTAAAGCTCACTTCCGCCTGGTCGTACTTCTTGAGGCCGACCTGGGCCTGCCCCAGGTCCGCCCAAAGGATGGAAGCGTCCGGCTTGGCTGCCGTGTCCTTCAGCATGGCGGTTTCGACCTCGGTGTACTTGGCGGTCTTGATCTCCGCTTCCTTGGCATTGATATCGTCCCTGGAGGCTGTCGCGCCCAGAGCCTGAGTCGCCGTGGCGCGCGCGTTGTCAGCGTCTCTGAATTCCTGGGCAGCGGCCTTGATATCGACGTTGAGGCTTTTGATGACCTCGTTGGCCTTCATGGCCTCGGCGTTCTTCGCCTTGATCTCCTCCACTTGCTTTCTCGCCTCCGGACTCAGCTTGTCGAGGAATTCCTTGCGGGACATGTCGATGTCCTGCGACACATCCTGGCCGGCTACGATCTTTACCCCCTCGATCTCGTCGATAACTTTGTTGGCCGGCGTATCCGGCGCGCGGAAGACCATGATGTACTTGCCGGGAGCAGCATCCCCTGAATAGTCGCCCGCCGCGGTGACCGGAAAGGAGTATTTGGGGGTCATGCCACCGTCGAGCGATAGACTCACCGTGCCGTCGGTTGTGATTGTCCCGGTGGGACCGATCACGCGCCCATGGATCTTACCCGTGGATCCCTTGAATGCGGACGCGGAATTCGTTTCCGGCTGACTCATGTCGATGTCCTGCTGTATATCCTGGCCGGGAGTGATCTTCACATTGATATCGGTCTTGTTGTATTCGTTGTGCCCGGATGAATCTTTAAACATGACTCTCAAAATGTAGTCGCCTGGAGGGGCCTGGCCGGCATAGTCGCCGCTCTTGGAGATGACGAAGGCGTACTGCGCTTTGGGGCCGCTTTGGGTATAGAGAGTTACCGTGCCGCTGACGGCGGGCACAGGCATGCCGTTGAGAACACCGGTGACGTGGCCGTGGATATTACCCGTGGGCCCCGCGGGCGCGGGTGTTTGTGCAAGCGCGGGCAAGAGTGCAAATGCCAGTAGGCTCGCCGCGGCGGGCAGGCCCAGCCAAAGTGAAATCGTGCGTTTCATATTCTTCTCCTTGGGAGCGGCGCGAACGAGGCTGCCCGCGGGCTCTAAAAAGTAGTATTTCCGGCCTGCACACCGGTCGGCGCCAACTGCGTTTCCTCAGTGCGCGCGCCTTGCGGCCGGTTGCATCTCAAGTACGAGTAGCCGCTTCGCGGAACCCGGTTCGCAAACAGTTCCGTTAGCAGGAACCAAGTTAAATCCAATCGGCTGCCCAATACAAGGGCTGGTGGCGTAATCTGTCATGCTCACCGTGCCTCAAGCTGCTCTAAGCCGAATCGAATAGACTGTTGAGCCTGGCCGCCGTGAGCAGTACCCCGCCCTCAGGAATCCCACGTTGGATCCCGTCATACTTTCAACCTATCCATGCTAATGCTTCCGGAGGGAGGGGGGTGTGGCCTGTGTCACATCCTAGAATAGGGGCATGGCAACCACGATTCGCGCCGCGGCGTCGGCGGATATCCCGCAGATTCTGGCCTTTATTCGCGCCCTGGCGGCCTACGAGCGCGCACCGCACGCTGTGACGGCCACCGAAGCGGGCCTGTTGCGGGACGGCTTTGGCCCCACCCCCTATTATTTCTGCCTGATCGCCGAGCATGACGGCCATGCAGCCGGCTTCGCCCTCTACTTCTTCAACTACTCCACCTGGTTGGGTCAGCCGGGGCTCTACCTGGAGGATCTTTTCGTGCAGCCGGAGTTTCGCGGCCTGGGTATCGGCAAGGCGCTGCTCCAGAGAGTTGCGGCCATCGCCGTAGAGAAGGGCTGCCCGCGCCTGCAATGGGAGGTGCTGGACTGGAATACGCCGGCCATCGAGTTCTACCGCGCCATGGGGGCCGAATTCCTGGACGAGTGGCGCAATGTGCGCATAAGCGGCGAGGCGCTGAAGCGGCTGGCCACCTGCGGTGGGGGACTGGCCGTCCAGGCGGCGCGCTTACGCGCCATGAGCCACCTGCGGTGGGGCGGACGGCGCTTGCGCGCCATAGAGGTTCAATCTACAGGAGACCGTCCAATGAAAATCAGAGTCATCGGCGGCGGACTGGCCGGGCCTGAGGCGGCGCTGACCGCGGCGCGGCTGGGCTGCCAGGTGGACCTCTACGAGATGCGGGCCATGGTGGACGGAAAACCGCGCCTGACCCCGGCCCACCAGACCACCGAGTTCGGCGAACTGGTCTGCTCCAACTCGCTCAAGAGCGAATCGCCCAACACGGCGCCGTGGCTGCTGAAGCAGGAGATGCGGCGGGCGGGCTCGGCCCTTTTGCGCCTTGCGGATGATACGGCTGTACCAGCCGGCCACGCGCTGGCCGTGGATCGCGTTGAGTTTTCGCGGCGCATTGCCGAGGCTATCGCCGCCCAGCCCGCCATTCGCGTGATCCGCGAAGAAGTCACCAGCCTTGGCACGCCGCCACTCCAAATCGACAACGGCACGCAGTGCACCATTGTGGCCACCGGCCCGCTTACCTCCGACGCCTTATGCGCCGAGATCGAGCGCATCACCGGCGCAGGCCACCTGGCCTTCTACGACTCCATCTCGCCCATCGTCGATGCCGAATCCATCGACATGGAGCGGGTCTACTTTGCCGCGCGCTGGGACAAGGGCACGGCCGACTACATCAACTGCCCCATGGACCGCGCCGAGTACGACCGCTTTCTGGATGCGCTGCTGGCGGCCGAGGCCGCCGAGAGCAAAGAGTGGGAGAAGCTCGACTATTTTGAGGGCTGCCTGCCCATCGAGGTGCTGGCCCGCCGCGGCCGCGATACGCTGCGCTTCGGTCCCATGAAGCCGGTGGGCCTGCGCGACCCGCGCACCGGCAAGACGCCCTGGGCCGTGGTGCAGTTGCGCAAGGAAAACCTGCGCGCCGACAGCTACAACCTGGTGGGCTTCCAGAACCATTTGAAATTTGGCGAACAGGCCCGCGTGCTGCGGCTGATTCCGGGCCTTGAAAACGCGCGCTTCCTGCGCTACGGGCAGATTCATCGCAACACTTACATCTGCGCGCCGCTGCTGCTGGATGAAACTCTGCGCCTGAAGAAAGAAGCCGAGCCTGTTGTTTGCCGGGCAGCTTTCCGGCGTCGAGGGCTACACGGAATCCATCGCCACCGGACTGCTGGCGGGCATCTATGCGGCTGCGCTGGCGCGCGGCGAAGAACCCGTGCCCGCACCCCGCGCCTCGGCCCTCGGCTCGCTGGTCCACTACATCACCCACGCCGACCCCAAGGATTTTCAACCCGCCAACATCACTTTCGACCTGCTGGAACCGCTCGACGAAGAACTGCGCAAGAAGGTTCGCGACAAGAAGGAACGCCACCGGCTGCAGTGCGAGCGTGCGCTGGCGGCCTTCGATGCGTGGTGGGCGGCGGTTGGGCTTGCGGGCCGCTGAATTGCGCGGCGTTCTACCGTTCGATCCTGTGCTACGATGGGCTGGCCAGGAGAATGCCCCATGATCAGCTTCTCTGCCTTTCAAGCCGTTTCCCCGGCCATCGATCGCACCAAATCCTATCTCTTTCACCCCTTCAAGTGGAGCACCTATCTGAAACTGGCGGCGGTGGCATGCATTACGGAGGGATTCTCAACCAATCTCAACTTCTCGTCGAACCTGCCTTCTTCGTCCCACACCGGCGTCCCCGCGGGATTTCACTTCTCCAATGAAATAATCGCTCTCATCGCACTTGCCGTTTTGGTCTGTATCGCCCTAAGCATCATCATCTACTACCTCATCACCAGGCTTCGCTTCGTTTTCTTTCACTGCCTGGCCCACCAGACCAGGGAGATTCGGCCGGTGTGGGGGCTCTATCGCGTCCAGGCGCTGCGTTTCTTCAAGCTGAGCCTGATAGTTGCACTCATCTGTTTAGTCATCCTGGCCCTGGCGGCGCTGCCTTTCGTATTCGGCTTTATCAATTTCTTTCGCGCTTTCGGGCCAGGCAGCCAATTCGACGTGGCCGGTTTCCTGGCCCTGTTTCTGCCGCTGTTAGCGGTCGTTTTTCTCCTGATGCTGATCTTCTATACGGCGGATGTGATCATGCGCGACTTTATGTTGCCGCATATGGCGCTTGAAAATGCCTCTGTCCGCGCAGCATGGCGAAGCGTATGCGCGCGTATCGCAGCGGAGAAGGGCTCTTTTCTTCTCTACGCAATCCTTCGCCTGGTGCTGCCAGCTATCGCCATGATGGCTTTGTTCATGATTCTGGCTATCCCCTTGCTCATCATCTTTGGCATCCTGGCTTTTTGCATGGCAGGCTTGAACTCCCTGCTCGCCGACGCCACAGGCCTGTACGCATTTATCCTCATTGTCCTGGAAGTGGTTGTCGGGCTCACGGCCTTTGCATTTGGCTTGTTTCTGTCTTTCAGCCTGGGCGGTCCGGTGGCAACCTGGATACGCAACTACGCCCTGCTTTTCTATGGCGGCCGTTATCAGGCACTTGGAGACATGCTGTCTCCCCCGCCGCCTCCCGTCCCCAACGCACCGCAGGCTGCCTGACCCTAGACGCTCTGCACCGCGGCATCGCCGCCTCCATCCTCTGATCATCTTTTGCGGGCACGGCAATCGCGCTTTCGCCTGAGAGCGCGCGGGGACGATTGTGTGGGATGATGGGTTTGACAGGCATTGACACCGAAGATGATTGATCCCGCACAACCGATTTCCAACCCCATTCTGGCTGTGGGTTTGCGAGTGGTTTTAGGCAGTTATCTGATCTACATGGCGCGCAAGTTCTATGCCGATCCCACCGGGTATTTCCGCAAGTGGGCGCGGGGCATGCTCGATTATCCGTGGCTGAGCCAGATGGTGCGCGGCCTGGCCTGCTTTTGTCTCTGGGGCGGATGCTTCATCGTTGCTACTGTCATTGCGGTGCAGATTTTTGGTCTGCACGGCGATGTTCTGGCAGTAGCGCTGGTGGCGCTGGCCGCAATTGCCACCTGGTTCCTGCTTCCGGCGCACTCGGCCCGGAATACGGCGGATGAATCCGGCATCCAAAACATGCGCAGACCGAAATAGATGGCCACGCTTCGCCGCAGTATCGCCGTCTCCATCCTCTTCAATGAGGGGAACAGGCCTTCGCCGCTGGGGTGGTAGCCTGTACCCTGAAGAACGGAGCGTGTTGATGCGTTGGAACTCAATCCTGGCCGGTTCATTTTGTTCACTGGCGCTGCTCGGCGGGGGCGCAGCCTCTGCCCCGGCGCAGGCCGTTCCAGCCAGGGCTTCAGCCCCGCATGGCGTCACGCACCTGTTGCTTCCACCCGTACCCAAGGCGCTTCTGCCGCAGTCCTTTGCCGGATGGGTTTCTGTAAGTGCGCCGAAAACGGTGACCGACCCCGCCCAGGCCGACCCGTCCAACGCAGTGGCCCTCAAGGAATACGAATTTACCGATGGCGCGCTGGCCGGCTACAAGCGCAGCGGCGAAATGCTCAGCCTGCGCGCGCTGCGCTTTCACGACGTAAGCGGAGCCTACGGCGCCTATACGTACTACCGCCAGAATGGATGGCCGAAGGAGGAGATCGGCTCGGGCGCCACGTCCGACGGCAACCGCGTGCTCTTCTGGCTGGGCAACACGGTGGTGGACGCGAACTTTTCCCACATCGGCCCCATGTCCGGCGCGGAGCTTCGCGAACTGGCCGGGCAGTTGCCCATTCCCGAGGGAAACAGGGCTCTGGCGCCGCCCATCCTGAGCCGCCTGCCCAGGGCCTCGCTGGACGGACAGACCACCCACTATGCCGCGGGACCGGCAAGCTATGCGGGCTCCGGCGGCGTGCTGCCGCCGGAACTGGTGGGCTTCGACCGCGGCGCGGAGGCCGTGACCGCAAACTACTCGCTGCGCTCGGGGCCGGCCACGCTCACCATCATCGACTACCCCACGCCGCAGATGGCCATGGCGCAGGAGAGCACGATTCGCGCCTACCTCAAGGCCGGCAATCAGGCTCAGCCGCCCTGGCCCAAGCCGCTCCAGGACTCCGGCGTGGCGTCGCTGGAAGTCCGCCGTAGCGGGCCGCTGGTGGCCATTGTGAGCGGCGACGCCATACCCGACGAAAGCCACAAGCTGCTGGGCACGGTGCACTTTGAGGCCGGCCTCACCTCCATCCCCCAGCCCATGGAGTCCGAGGTCGACAAAGACCGGCAAGCTGCTCCTGGGCATCGTTGAGCTGGTCATTATCGGCTTCAGCGCCGCCATGTTGCTGGGATTCTTCCTCGGCGGCGGCCGGGCTCTCTACCGCATGGCGCGCGGCAAGCCGCTCTCCTCGGTTTACGAAGAGGAGTTCATTCGTCTCGACCTGCGGGACGAATGGATCGAACTGCCGCCGGCGATTGAGAGGCCGCATCCGAAGGGTAAATGACCTCGGTGAGCCTGTGGAAAATAGGGTAATAACCCCATAAAACACCCCGAAAAGGCGGAAATACATGGGTAGAAACAGGCGAAGACATGCCGAAGATATACCCCATATCTTGCTGGGGAAATAATTTACAAGCTATTGAATCGAAACGATTTAATTATTCCATGATTTGTCCTTGACACTCCCATCCCCCGCTCCTACTATGCAGCCAGAAAGTTCTGATGGTTTTGCCTCCGTTGGAACTATTCTCCCTGAGGAGAGAGCTGCCTGTTGCGAGGCGGCTCTTTCCGTTTCTGCGGCCAAATTCGCCATACCCACCCGAGCATCACGCCGAATCTCCCCTTTCTTTTCACCTTATTTTCGCTTCGCCTTTACCTTCAAGAACCGCAACGATACAATCGGATGAGCGCCAAGCCGAAGTAGCTCAGTTGGTAGAGCAGCTGATTCGTAATCAGCAGGTCATCGGTTCGAGTCCGATCTTCGGCTCCATTTCTTTTCCTCCTCCGGCCCACCTGCCCGTACAATTCCCTGCCGGTTCCGTCCGGATTGAACCGCGTTTCGTGCATTTCCTCTCGGTTTTCCACAAGCCGATTGCGGCCGACGCATTTTCTCAGATAGCGTGCTGCGTGAAGGAGAGACTGAGCTGCCGCGTTCATCGGAGAGTAACGACCTTCCGGAGAGGCAACATACTTCAAAAGTATCCGTGAAAATGCCGCAGGCTCCTGCGTGTACCAAGTCATACACTCGTTATCCACTTGTTTTTTTGCGCAGCGATAGTTCCGGTCCTGCTTATCCACGCATACTCTTGGCATAATCGAGCAAGAGCGGTTCCTCCGTAACTGTTCCATGAGTTACGTACAGGTCCTGAGTCGGGAATTCGAGTTCAGTAACAAGAGTTCATACCGAAGCAGCGCCGTAACAAATGCGGGAGCACTCAAGAGTGACCAGCTATAGCCGTCAGGACGTGTTGCGCATCTTGCAGATCAGTTCCCACCAGTTGCAGGGGTGGGAGCGAGCCGGACTCATTCCTCAGCAGCAGAGCTACACATTCCAGGACCTCGGGCAGTTAAGGACTCTGCGCGCCCTGCGCGAGGAAGACGTTTCCGCGGCATCCATCCGGCACTCCATCATGGCCATGAAGGCTGTGGCCGGCATGGCCAATCCGCTGCTGGAGGCATGCCTGGTCCGTACCGGGACGCGCCTTGCATTTCGCCATCGCGGCGCCATGGTGGACCCCATCCGCCGCCAGTTGCTCTTCGACTTCGAGCGCCTTGACCGCAAGGATCCGTCGCCGGCCGGCTCCGAGCCGGCTCCGCTGCGCCGTCCTAGCCCCACTGGTCCGCGTAGCGTGCAGGAGCGCTTTCTGGCCGCCGTACAGGCCGAGGAGGCGGGCGAAAAGCAGCGCGCCATTACGCTCTATAAAGAGATTCTGGAGATCGATCCGGAGTACGCGCCGGCCTATATCAACCTGGGCACCATCCACTTTCACCAGCGCCAATTATGACCTGGCCGAGGAGCTCTACCGCCGCGCCACGGAGGCCGACCCCGCCTACGTGCTGGCCTTCTTCGATCTGGGCAACGTGCTGGACGAGTTGCAGCGCCTGGATGAGTCCATCGCCGCCTACCGCCAGGCGGTTGCGCTGGCGCCCCGCTACGCCGACGCCCACTACAACCTGGCCCTGGCCTTCGAGCGCAAGGGACAGCGCCGCCAGGCCCTGCGCCACTGGCACGCCTACATCCGGCTGGACAATCGCGGCCCCTGGGCCGACCACGCCCGCGGCCAGATCCGCAAGCTGCTCAGCCGCGAAAAGCTTTCTATCGCCTGGCGCGCGGACAGCTTCGTCCCGCCCCGCAAAGGGACGGCGGCGCTGGAGCTGGTGTAAAGCCGCAGCCGCGAACAACTCTCAAGCTCTTAGCTGGGTTTAAATCTTCTGCGTCCGCTGCACGGCGCGCACGCCGGCCACGCGGCGCAGGCCCAGGACCATGCGGTTCAGGTGGCGCAGGTCTTCGGCTTCAACCACAAACTCGATGATGGCCTCGCCGTCTTCGCCGTGGCGCATATCGACGGCGCGGATATTGGTGTTGTCGTCGGAGATGACCGCGGTCAGCTCCTTCAGCATGCCGGCGCGGTCGTCGCAGGAGACGGTGATCTTGACCGGGTAGCGCTGGGGGCGGCCGGCGGACTGGTCGCCGACGCGGGACCACTCCACGGCGATGCGGCGGTCGCTCTCGTAGAGCAGGTTCTGCACGTTGGGGCAACTGCGCGCGTGCACGGCCACGCCCTTGCCGCGGGTGACGTAGCCGACGATCTCTTCGCCGCGAATGGGGTTGCAACAGCGCGCGCGATAGACCAGCAGGTCGTTCTGGCCCTCCACCTGGAGCGAGTCGGAGCCGGTGAGATGCAGCTTGCGCACCGCGTCGGACATGGCCGCCTCGCCGGTGCCGGGCTTGGTCTCGGGCGCGGTCTCGGCCTCGGCCGGTTGGCGCAGCCGGGCGCCAGCTTGTTGAGCACCTGGTGGGCGGAGTGCTTGCCCTGGCCCAGCGTGGCCAGCAGATCGGCGGCGGTGGCCACGCCATACTCGTTGGCGATGCGGCCCAGGTCCTGGTCGTCGATCTGGCTCATCGGCACCTTGAACTTGCGCGCCTCGCGCTCCAGCAGCTTGCGCCCGATCTCGACGGCGCGGCGGCGCTGGTCTTCGTTGAGCCAGTGCTTGATCTTGTTGCGGGCGCGCGGGCTCTTGACGAAGGTGAGCCAGTCGCGGCTCGGCTTGTGATCCTTCTGGGTGACGATTTCGACGATGTCGCCGGTGCGCAGCTTGGTGCGCAGGGGCACCATGCGGCCGTTGACCTTGGCGCCCACGCAGGTGTGGCCCACCTCGGTGTGAATGGTGTAGGCAAAATCGACCGGCGTGGCGTCGGCCGGAACCACCACCACCTTCCCCTTGGGCGTGAAGGTGTAGACCTCGTCGGGATAGAGGTCCATCTTCAGGCTGGAGAGGAACTCGTTGGGGTCGGTCATCTCCTTCTGCCACTCGACCAGCTGCCGAATCCAGTTCAGCCGCTCCTCGTCGCGGGCCGTGACCATGGTTCCGCCGGCCTTGTACTTCCAGTGGGCGGCGATGCCTTCCTCGGCGATGCGGTGCATCTCCTCGGTGCGGATCTGCACCTCGAACTGGTGGCCGCTGGCGCCCATCACCGTGGTGTGCAGCGACTGGTAGCGGTTGGCGCGGGGAATGGCGATGAAGTCCTTGATGCGTCCCGGCACCGGCCGCCACAGGGTGTGAATCAGCCCGAAGACGGCGTAGCAGGAGGCCACGTCCTGGGTGATGACGCGGATGGCCAGCAGATCGTAGACCTGGTCGAAGGAGACTTTGGAGCGCTCGATCTTCTGGTAAGATGGAGTAGAGGCGCTTGATGCGCCACTCGACGCGGGCCTGGATGCCGTTTTCGCGCAGTTGCTCGACCAGCGTGTCTTCCACGCCGCGCAGAAACTGCTCGCCTTCGATGCGGCGGGCTTCGACGGCCGCCGCCACCTTCTCGTAGCTCACCGGATCGGTGTAGCGGAAGGCCAGGTCCTCAAGCTCGCCGCGCACCTTGCCCATGCCCAGCCGGTGCGCCAGCGGAGCGTAGATGTCCTGGGTCTCGCGGGCGATGGCCTCCTGGCGGTCCGGCTCGAGGTGCTCGAGGGTGCGCATGTTGTGCAGGCGGTCGGCCAGCTTGATGAGCACCACGCGCACGTCCGCCACCATGGCCAGCAGCATCTTGCGCACGTTTTCGGCCTGGCGGTCTTCGCGGTTGGCAAACTGGATCTTGTCGATCTTGGTGACGCCCTCGACGATGTGGGCCACCTGGTCGCCAAACTCGGCTTCGATCTCCTCATTGGTGGCGGGCGTGTCCTCAACCGAGTCGTGCAACAGGCCGGCGGCGATGGCCGTCGCGTCCATCTTCATCTCCGCCAGCACCTCGGCCACCTCCAGCGGGTGGACGATGTAGGGCTCGCCGGAGGCGCGCATCTGCCCTTCGTGATGCTTGACGCAGAACTCCCAGGCCTTGCGGATGAGAGAGACATCTTCGCTGGGACGATTGGCCTGGACCTGCTTGAGCAGCGCCTCAAAACGCCGGTCGATGGCCTCCCGGCCGGCGCCGCGCACGGCAAGCGGCGTCTTCCCCGCAGGAGCCGGGGGCGCGCCGGGAACATCCGCCGGTATGGGTTGCCGGACAGTCGCCATGCTTCATTATAGGCCGGTTGTGTTTGTGGCGCATGAGAGCGCTCCCAGCGCTGCGCGCTTATCCAATAGCCGCCGCTGAATGCCGCTTGCGATGCGCAGGTATCTTTACGGCTTCAGCCCATCTACACTTCTAAGGAAGTGTATGACCAAACCTCGCATACCCCGGCCTGTTACGACACGGAAAGCGCCCAAGGCTGCCAAGCCCGCGGCGCCTGTTGAAGGGATTCACAAGAACCCTCTCTCTGCTCCTGGAGCCAGGATCAACCGCCGCGCCGCCGACCGGTTGCGGGGCGGCTATTTATGGGTCTACGCCTCTGATATCGAGGCTATTGAATTGCCCCAAACCGGCGACCCTCCCGCTCTGCTGCCGGTGGCCGACAGCCGCGGCCTCCTGCTGGGCACGGCGCTTTACAGCCCTTCATCGCAGATTGCGCTGCGGACTGGTCTCCCGCTCGGGCCTGGATGAGGCCGGTTGGCTGCAGTTGCTGGCCACGCGGCTGCGCGCGGCGATTGCCCGGCGCAAACCTCTGCTCGACGAGCGGAACAACGCCTGCCGGCTCTGCTTCAGCGAGGCCGACGAACTGCCCGGCCTGGTGGCGGACAAGTACGGCGGCCTGGTGATCCTTCAACTCTTGACCAAAGGGCTGGACTCGGCCGCGGTGCGGGAGGCGTGCGTGCGCGTGCTGCGCGAAGAACTGGCGCCGGCGGCTATTTTGGAACGGCCCGACCCGCGCATGCGCGAACTGGAAGGACTGGCCGCGCCGAGTGCGGAGCCGCTGTTTGTTGCTCATGACGTGAAATTGCAAGGAGCGGAAGAAATGCCCGCAGGGGCTAAAGCCTTGAATGATTTTGCTGCCTCTTCGGTACGACTGAAGTCGTGCCCTGATACAAAACCTGGTTCTTCCGCATCCGGTCGACTTACGAGTACACAATTCCTACTCAACGGCCTCACGTTCTACTACGACGCCAATGCGGGGCAAAAGACGGGCGCTTTTCTCGATCAGCGAACCAACTATGCCGCTACCGAGGAGTGGGCGCGACGGCTCGGAGCAACCGGCCGGGCACTGGACGTTTGCTGCTACCAGGGCGGCTTTGCCCTGCACCTGGCGCAGGTTTGCAGACAGGTTACGGGCATCGACGCCTCCCGCGCCTCGCTCGAAGTGGCGGAACGGAATCTGGAGGCAAATCGAGCCCGGCTCACCGCGCAGGTGGACTGGGTGGAGGGAGATGCCTTTCAGATACTGCGCGAACTGGTCAACCTCTGAGGCCTTTGATGCCATCGTTCTCGATCCGCCCGCCTTCGCCAAGAGCAAGCGGGCTGTCGAGGGAGCCCTGCGCGGCTACAAGGAGCTGAACTTGAGAGCTCTGAAGATGCTGCGCCCCGGCGGCCTGCTGGTGACCTGCTCCTGCTCTCACCACGTGAGCTGGGCGGAACTGGAAGCCGCTGTGGCCTCGGCCGCCGCCGATGCTTCGCGGCGCGTGCGCCTGCTGGAACGCCGCGGCGCGGCTCCCGACCATCCGGTGGTGCTGAACCTGCCGGAGACCGAATACCTGAAGTGCCTGGTGCTGGAAATCGAGTAATCAGGCGCGGGCGATGCGCTGGCTGGAATGCCAACGAGGCAAAAATCGCAACAACCATCCCAGCCAGGAACGCCGGACCGAAGAGGATGCTGCCTGGTTCCGCTTGGATGTGGCCGGCCGCAACTGGGCCAGCGCGTCTTTGACCAGCGTGCGCAGGGTCTCGGCCTCGAAGGTGCAGGAGCGCAGGTAGGCTGAAACGGTGAGCCCGGCTTGGGCGGCGCGTTTGCGCAGTTGCGCGCATTCCGCCTTGCTCAGCCGGATGGTAATGCTGGCGGACTTCAGATTCCGTTCCAGCGCCGCGGCCGGAGCGTGGGTAGCCCAGGGTTCGGCCTGTGCACTCGAAGGAGGGGCTGCTGGCGGGGTTGCCGCTGCAGAGGCCGGAAGCGCATCGTCTGAATACGCCTCGAGGCTATCGATGGGCTCGGAATCGGAGGATTGGGTGAGCGATCGGTCTCCGGCATTGCCGGTGCGGTAACGCGCATGGGCACGCAGGGCGCTTTCATAGCTGAGGGTAGCCACATCTTCTTCCAGGCCGTCATCGTTCCAGGCGGGCATGCGGTTCGCCGCGGCGGGCACGGGCGCGGCAAGCGCGGCCAGCAGACCTGCAAAGCTGGAGGACGTGGGGGAGGGCGCGGATTCGCCTGGTTGCTGCATGGGTTGGAGAATACGCCGGGGACGAGCGCAAGCATGAGGAATTTCCCATGCGAAAGACGGAGCAAATTCCGGATGAGGACCTGCGTTTCGCCAGTCCCAAAATGGAACCGCTCATGCGGATGCCAAAGCAAAGCTCCGCGCGGTCAGGTTTGACCGGCTTCGCATGTTTGGGGATTGGGAAGCACGCGTCCGGGATTCCGCAACAGCTGGGTGACGGCCTCGGCGCTCATGGGGTGGGCAAAGAGGAAACCCTGGCCGAAGCGGCAGCCCAATTGCCGCAGCAGGCGGTACTGTTCGTGGGTCTCGATGCCCTCGGCAACGACGTCCATCCCCAGCACCCGGGCCAGTTCGATGATGGTGCGCACGATCTGCAGGGGTTGATCTCCATCGGTCATGCGGTCCACAAAGGAACGGTCGATCTTGAGCAAGTCGAAGGGAAAGGAATGCAGGTGATTGAGCGAGCTGTAGCCGGTGCCGAAGTCGTCCATCAGCAGAGAGACGCCCAGCTTGCGCAGGCTGCTCAGCACCTCCAGGGCGGTACTGGTGTTGGGAATCAGGCTGGATTCGGTCATTTCCAGACCCAGTTGACGGCTGGAGACGCCGAACTGGAGCAGCAGCGCCTCAACGTGGTCGGCCAGGCCTTCGCGGGAGAACTGACGGGCGGAGAGGTTGACCAGGACGCGCAGAGAACTGTGGCGGGAATCTTCGCGACACCAGCTCTGAATCTGTTTGCAGGTCTCTGAGAGCACCCAGTCGCCGATGGGCAGGATCAGCCCGCTCTCCTCGGCCACGGGAATAAAATCCATGGGAGGAATCAGCCCCCGCTCAGGGTGATCCCAGCGGATCAGCGCCTCAACACCGACAATCCTGCGGGTGGAGAGTTCGATTTCCGGCTGGTAATGGATGACCAACTGGCGCTCCTCAAGGGCGCGGTGTAGATCCAGGCTACGCGGCCAGATGCCGCTGATGCCCGCGGCGCGAGACTTGCGAAATCCATTCCCGGTGAATGATTTGCGCAGCCGGCGCAGTTCCAACTGGCTGGATACCATCTCCGCCAGGCTCTCCAGCATGCGCAGCTCGTCCGGCGCCAGGCCGGGGTGGGAGTTACGCCAGAAGATGGTCAGCACCCCCAGGATTTTGCCGTCGAAGGAGCGCACGGGAACACTGGCAAAGAAGGCCATGCCGAGTTGCTTGAGGCGGGGCATTTGCTTTTCTAATTCCTGATGTTTGGAGAGGTTCGAGGCGACCACCGGACCGTCTTGGGCAAGAACTAAATCAAAGATGGAGTTCTTGCGCGGCAACTCGCGAACGTGTCCACCCCAGTGAGACTTGATCCAGATGCGGCTCTCGTCGGCAAAACCGATTCCGGCCGTATCGGCCTGGAAGTACTCAGCGGCCAGCCGGGTAATCACGTCGTAGCTGGGCTCCGGCGGAGTATCGAGAATTCCGATCGCTGCCAGCGCAGCCAGCCGGGCTTCCTCCTGCTGCCGGTCGATTTTGCCGGTTTCCAACTCTATTTGTGGCATCTTGGCTCCGCGCCCTGCGGTACCCCGGCAACCTGCTTCAGCCGGAAACAACCAGTCTCCCTCCCCAGGGCAAACCGGCTCTCAAAAAGGGCCGGGAGCGGCCTCTCAGGCGGCACCGCGTACGATAACGCGGCTATTGCCAGTGAGAGACCGCCCATGAGAACGTGCCGCATGAGTCCCGCATCTTCCTTATCGGAAAGGATTACCAAGGGCATGAGGTTACGCCAGAGCTGTTCAGTTGAGTACCGGCCCGGCTCAAAAGGTAATGTAGACGCGCCGCCGGCTGACTCGTTTCAGTGCAGAGAATGGTAAGCTGGCCGCCAGCCTTTGCGCGTGAATAGGGGATATGCGGCCTCGCAGGCGAGCAACCCCGGTAGAATCGACTGCAGTGGCAGAATCGCAGCCAACGCAATCTACGCTGGACTCGAAATTGGGGCGCGCGCCTTCGCGGTGGGCGCGCGGCCTGGGAATGCTGCGCCCCTCGCACGCGCACACCGCTTTCACGGCCACCATCCTGCTGATGGCGTCCACCTTTCTGTCGCGCATCATCGGGCTGGTGCGGGTCAAGTACATCGTCTGGCTCTTCGGCAGCGGCATGGAAGCGGACGCGCTGAACGGCGCTTTTGTGCTGCCGGACATGATTTCGTACTTTCTGGTCGGCGGCGCGGCCTCCATCACCTTTGTCACCATCCTCACCCGCTATCGCGAGACGGGCCGCGAGGCGGAGGGGCAGCGCTCGCTTTCGGTGATTCTGACCACCATGTACCTGGTGCTGGGCGGGGCCATTGTGCTGGCCGAGATCTTCGCCCCCTGGTACATCCACTGGTGGTTCCACGGCTTTGACGCGCAGAAAGCCGCGCTTTGCGTGCAGCTGACGCGCATTCTGCTGCCCGCGCAGTTGTGCTTCTTTGCCGGCGGAGTCTTTGGCGCGGTGCTGCTGGTGCGCAAGCAGTTCAGCGTGCAGGCGGTGGCGCCGCTGATCTACGGCCTGGGCACCATCGTGGGCGGCCTGTTGCTGGTGCGGCGCATCGGCGTCTCTTCGCTGGCCATCGGCACGGTGGCCGGGGCGTTTCTCGGGCCGTTTCTGTTGAACTGCGATCTTCGCGCGGCGGGCGGGCACGCGCTACCGGCCGATTCTCGACTGGCGCGACGAGGGACTGCGCGAGTGGGTGCGGCTGTCGCTTCCGCTGATGGTCGGCGTTTCGCTGGTGACCGCCGATAGCTGGATCATCGCCCACTTTGCCTCGACGACCAGCGGCGCGGTCTCGCTGATGAGCTATGCCAAGCAGCTTTTCACCGCGCCCATGGCGATGCTGGCGCAGGCGGCGGGCGCGGCCTCCATGCCCTTTTTCGCCAGCCTGTGGTCGAAGGAGCGCCGCTACGAATTTGCCACCGTGCGTGGCGGATTCCGTCTCGCGCGTGGCCGCGCTGGGGCTGCTGGCCGCTTCCGGCATGGTGGCGCTGGGCCAGCCGATGATCGACCTGCTCTTTACCGGCGGACGTTTTTCTTCAGCCGATGCGCGGGAGTGCGCCGCTTACTTCGCCGTCTTCTCCGTCTCCATGTTTCTGTGGTCGGCGCAGGCCATCTATGCGCGCGCGTTCTATGCCGCGGGAAACACCATTGCTGCCCATGGTGGCGGGAACGGTGGTGACGCTGGTCTCGCTGCCCATCTATGCCGCGCTTTACCACTGGCATGGAGCGATGGGGCTGGCCATCGCCTCCGATATGGGCATCGCGCTGCAAACCGTGACCATCGCCGTGCTGCTGCACCAGCGGCACATGGTCTCGCTGGCCAGCCTGGACTATGCCGAGATGGGCCGCTGCCTGCTGGCCGCGCTGGCCAGCGGCGCGGGCGTATGGATGGTCATCTGGGGCATGGGCAGCCTGCTTGGCCATCTGGGCACTCGCGCCTGCCCGCGCAGATTCGCTGGACAGACCTGGCGGTGCTGGTGGCCGGGCTGGCGGTTTGGGTGGTGATGGCCAAATGGGTTCTGGAGAAGACAGGATCGGCGCTGCCCAGGGTGACGATGAAGCGGCTGGGGCTGGCATAAGCGATTTCCAGGATCGTTTCCCACTCATATTTGTTATCTATTATTAATATCTTTCATTTACCAGATTATCGATACCGTTCATTTCCAACTCGTTGGCGCGATATTCCCGATATTTTCGCTGTCTAATCCTCGCCGTTTGCCGTTCGGGAAGGACGGCAATACACCATCCGGAAAACACAAAAAACCCTGCCGCTGCGGGGGCTCTTGCGCAGCAGCGAAACCTGAAGCGGGCTACAGCTGAATCGGCTTGAGCACTTCGGGCACGGCCGGGACAGACCACCGGCTTGGCTTCAGACTTGCGAATGTCGATGCCGCCCTTGAAGAAGGCGCCATCCTCGATGCTGATGCGCGCCGCGGCCACGTCGCCGGTCAGGGCGCCTTCGGCGCGGATGTCGACGCGGTCGGTGGCGGAGACATTGCCGCGCACCTTGCCCAGAATCGACGATTTCGCGGGCGGTGATGCTGGCCGCCACCTGGCCGTTGCGGCCCACGGTGACGCGGTTGCCGGGAAGGTTGATGCTGCCTTCGACCTTGCCGTCGATAAACAGCGACTCGGAGCCGGTGATCTCGCCCTTGATAAAGCCCTTGCCGATGGTGGCCTGGTCGCCGGCCGTGACCGGGGCGCGGTTGGCGGGTTCAACCGGCGGAGCGGGCGGCGCGGGGCGGGAGGGTTCCGGTGTGGGGCTGGGGTGACTGGTCCGGTTTGGCTGGGTTTCCACATAGCGCTCAAGGTAGTTCCTTTTCTGTCCTGACGGGACGGGGCTTGCCAAGGCAGGGCCATTGCCGTGCGCCCAAAAATCTGAGATGTGCGGACTGCCGGGCAATCCAGCTATCGGCTGCCACATACGGCCACAACTACGAATGTTAGCTCTTCGCGGTCCGCTCAGAATGTTGCGTTGCCGTTATTTTAAGACGATACCCGGCAGATGGCAATCGGGCTGTAAGCCTGCAGATAGCCACTGGACAACACTGCGGCAGCTCGATACTCAATGCGTGCTGCCGATCTGACGCTGCATGAACTCGCGCTTAATAGCCTACTCTAAGCTATGACCGATCGGGAACTGGTGGCGCGGATTGCCCGCTCTGCCGGCGGCAAGGCCGGATACAAGCAACTGGTGCGCGAACTGAGCCTGGGCGGCGGACGCGAGCGGCGTCTGCTGCTGGAGCAACTGGCCCGGCTGACCGCGCGCGGCGAGCTGGTCAAGCTGGATCGCGAGCACTGGAGCATTCCCCGAGCCGCGTGCGGCACGCGCGACAATCTGGCCGCCGGGCGGCTCGATCTGCATCGCGACGGCTACGGCTTCGTGCGGCCCAACGCGCCGCCAGGCGGATCGGGCAGCAGGAAGATATCTTCATTCCTCCCAACGAGATCAACGGCGCCATGCAGGGCGACCAGGTGCTGGTGGAAGTGGAGCCGCCCAAGGCCGATGGCCGCCGCATGGGCCGCATCGTGCGCGTGCTGGAGCGGCGCAACCCGACCGTGGTCGGCGTCTTTCACTACGCGCGTTCGGATCGCGCGCAGGGGCACTCGGTTGTTCCCTTCGACGAGCGCATGACGCAGCCCATTCTGATTCCCGACGGGCAGGAGCTGCCCGCGGCCGAGCGAAGCTGCCACGCCGCACCGCGTGCTGGGCGCGGAAGCCGCGGCCGCCGCCGCTCACGAAAGCCTGGAAGGCCTGGTGGTCGATGTGGAGATCACCAGTTGGCCCACGCCGACGCGCCCGCCGGTGGGCCGCGTGATCGAGGTGCTGGGCTCGCCGGACGACTTCGGCGTGGACGTGGAGATGATGATCCGCAAGCACCAGTTGCCGCGGATCTTTCCGGAAAACGTGCTGGCCGAGGCGCGCGCCGTGGCTCATCTGGACCTCGCCGAAGTCGCCGCTCGCCGCGATTTTCGCGCGCTGCCCATCGTCACCATCGACGGCGAGACGGCGCGTGACTTTGACGATGCGGTGCTGGTGACCGAGCGCGCCGACGGCGGCTACGAGCTGCAGGTGCACATCGCCGACGTGGCCGAGTATGTGCGCGCGGGGACGGACCTCGACCTGGAGGCGCGGCTGCGCGGAACCAGCGTCTACTTTCCCGATCGCGCCATTCCCATGCTGCCGCAGGAGCTTTCCACCGACATCTGCAGCCTGCGCCCCGGCGAAGACCGGCTGGTGCTGAGCTGCATCATGCAACTCGATGCCACCGGCCGCATCGAGAGCTACGAGATTGTCGAGGGCGTGATCCGCTCGGCGGCGCGCATGACCTACACCGAGGTTCACGCGATTCTGGAAGGCGATGCGGAGACGCGCGCGCGCTATGCCGCGCTGGTCCCGGAGTTCGAGCGGATGCGCAACTCTGGCCGGCCTGATGAACAAGCGGCGCGAGGAGCGAGGCTCGATCGATTTCGACCTGCCCGAGCCGGTGATCGAGTTTGACGAGCAGGGCCAGATGCGCGGCGTGACCAAGTCCGAGCGCACCTGGGCCAACCGGCTGATCGAGGAGTTCATGCTGGCGGCCAACGAGTGCGTGGCCACCTGGCTGGAAGACCTGGGCGTGCCCTCGCTCTATCGCATTCATGAAAAGCCGGAGCCGCGCCGCGTGGTCCAGTTCGAGGAGCTGGCCGCCAGCTTCGGCTACTCGCTCGGCCTGGGCGCGCTGCCGGTCAGGCGCATCCAGACGCGCGGCGACCGGCGCGATGCGCAGCGCAGCGGCCGCACCGCGCGCACGCACGAGGTGCCGGAAGATATTCCCGTCACGCCGCGCATGTATCAAAAGCTGGCCGCCAACATCGAGGGCAAGCCGGAGGAGCGGATTCTGAGCTACCTGATGCTGCGCTCGCTCAAGCAGGCGCGCTACTCGGAGATCAACGAAGGCCACTTTGCGCTGGCCGCGCCCACTTATACGCACTTCACCTCGCCCATCCGCCGTTACCCCGACCTGATCGTCCATCGCATCGCCAAGGCGCTGCTGCGGGAGGGCGTGAGCGGCGAGGGGGTGGTGGCGGAAGGCCGGCACAGCTCGCCCTGGACGCACCCCAATGAAGGGAGGCAGCCAAGCGGTGTGGCTTCCCACCCTTGTCGCAGAACTCCGCCGCGGCGGACGAGAGGATGGGGCACGGAGATTCCGGGTTCCGGCTCGGACTTTCCGGCGAGCCGCCCATTCCCGAGTCCGAGCTGGCGCAGATCGCCGAGGAGACCAGCCTGACCGAGCGCCGCGCCGCCGAGGCCGAGCGCGAACTGGTGGAGTGGAAGAAGGTGCGCTTCATGCAGGACCGGGTGGGCGAGGAGTTTGCCGCGCTGGTGCTGAACCCGGCCAAATACGGCCTCTTTGTCGAGCTGACCGACCTGTTTGTCGAGGGGCTGGTGCCCATCGATACCCTGCGCGGCGACCGCTATACCTGGCGCGAGAACACGCACGAGATCATCGGCGAGCGCACAGGCCGCCGCTTCCGCGCCGGCGACCGGGTGCAGGTGATCCTGGACCGCATCCTGGCCCAGGAACGCAAGCTGCAGTTCTCCATTGTGGAGGAAGGACTGCCCCTGACGGGGAAGCTGCCGGGCAGGAAAGCGGCTCCGCCCAAGCCGAAAAAGAAAAGGCGGAAAGACGCCGCGACCCCTGGGCCGAAGGCCAGGAAGCGGTCCGGCAGGAAGGGCAAACGGCGCTAGAGAGAAACGGCCCCCATGCGGAGGCCGTTCATGAAACCTTTGTGGCGGCTAGCCAATTAGTTACCGGCATTGGCCTGCTTCTCGGCCAGAGCGCCGATGAGCGGGAGCTTCAAGCGCTTGCCGTTCAACGCGGCGATAGCCCAAACCACCCATGTAGCCAGCCATATAGCCCAGATGATCCGGGTGATGGCCAGGATGATGAGTGCCTGAGACATCATAAAAGGCATCACCACAAATGTGAGGATGAAGCTGACTAGAAACGCCGCAATGTTGAGGAGGAGGGATTGCCAGGCGTGGAAGCGCACATAGTTGCTCTTGTTGTAACGCGGCAGGATCAGAAAAATGATCGCCGGAATGAAGGTGATGTAGGAGAGTGCGGCAATGCCATTGTCAGAGACGCGAGACCGATTGGTTTGAGACACAGTAGCTCCTTGGGTGGTAGAGTCCGGACCGCGGAACCGGCCCTTGCGCCTTTAAGCCAGGTAAAGCAAAAAGGAACGTATCTCAGGCCGGCAACGCAAAACCTGCGCGAACTGAGATAAGAAAAGACCCTGGTCAGGAACTTGTCAAGAGGGAACTCCGCAGGCGTATGCGGATGGTTAACTGAAGTCCCAAAAAAGTCCGGGGGGAAAAGTGGGAAAGGCCGGCGGCGCCGCGGCCTTCCCGCCCGCAGCGCCATAAGCAGTGAAGTTCAGAAGCCTTAGGCGCCGGCTTGCTTTTCAGCCAGGTTGCCGATAAACGGCAGTTTGTAGCGCTGCCCCTTCAGGGCCTTGAGCAGGACAATGATCCAAAGCACAAGGAACCCGATGAGCACAAACGGGATAAGTATCCATCCTACGATGGGGATGACCGACAGTACGATCTCGACAGCGAACATGGCAATGCCCAGGAAGATGGACTGCCAGGAGTGGAAGCGCACGTAGGAGTTTTTGTTATAGGGTTCGACGAGCAGGAAGACGATCGCCGGAATGACCGTAACGTAGGCCAGCGCACCGGCGGAATTGTCAGAGAGGCCAGATTGGTTCGTATCAGACACGGTAGCTCCTTTGGGGTTGAGAGCAACGCATAGAGCATTGCCCTGGTTGTGTGATGGGGAAAGCGCACAGGAGCGGACGCCAACTGCGCGGCCAAACTTCCCCCGCGAACACGGCCTACGTATAGAAACCGTCCCCGCTAATGCCGCGGCTCTTATGCCGCTCTACGGCATTTTCCGAATAACCGTAGAGTCGCCAAGTGTGTACAAGGCGGATTTTTCTCAAGGAAAAATCCATTCAGCAGTTTTGGCCTCACTCTATCTATACCAATTCGGAAAATGCGTCAGCTGCCGGCCTGTTTCTCGGCCAGATCGCCAATGAGCGGAAGCTTGAAACGCTGGCCGTTGAAGGCCTTGATCAGCACAACGACCCAGAGGATAAAGAAACCCAGAGCCACCAGCGGCCACAAAAATACAAGCACCCAGCCGATGAAGGGCAGCCTGCCGAGAATCATAAGAATGATGTCGACTGCAAACCAGGCAATGGCCAGGAAGATGGACTGCCAGGAATGGAAGCGCACGTAGGAGTTTTTGTTGAAGGGTGCGACGATCAGGAAGACGATCGCCGGAATGATGGTGACGTAGGCCAGCCCACCGGCGGCGTTGTCTGAGAGGCCAGATTGGTTCGTATCGGACACGTTAGCTCCTTTGAGTTTGAAACTGAGTTGAGGGACCGGTTGCTCCACGCTCCAGCCGGGGTGAGCAAAAAGGAAGACCCGGCCACGGGCCCGGGGTGTGAGCGTGCGCTGGGGCCAAGCTAAGAAAAACTGATATGCGCGGAATTGTCAAGAGATTTTCGCGGCAGGGCGCGGAGGCTTATCCGCAGCCGGAAAAGGCCCGGCGGGAAGGGTCATCGCCAATGGCCGGGACGGCCTCCATGATTTGTCAAGCAGGAATCCAGCGCGCCGGATCAAATACAATGAGCCTGGGAGCGTCCACGATGGCACACATGGTATTTTGCGTTCGCAACAAGAAGGAGATGGAGGGTTTGGACGAACCGCCCTTCGACTCGGAGTTCGGCCAGAAGATCTTCAAGAACGTCTCCAAGGCGGCCTGGGCGGAGTGGGCCGAGCGGCAGAAGATGCTCCTGAACGAATACCGTCTGCAGCCCTGGACCCCGCAGGCGCAGCAGTTCCTGGTGGAGCAGATGGAGCTGTTCTTCTTCGGCGAGGGCGCGGCCCTGCCCTCGGAGTACGTTCCCCCGTCGCACTGATGTTAAGCCCTGGCCGGCTTCCGGCTTCAAATAGCAGCACACTATACAGCGCCGTGCAATGACGCGGTAAGCCTCGCGTCCAATGCCGCTGGTAGAATCAAGGTTGCCGCGCGGTGCGGCGATTCGCATTTTTTCTGCCCCAACCCCATGGCCTCCGCGGCCGAACCAAAAGAAGGAAAAAGCCCACCTGTGACCCAGACGATACGCAATATCGCCATCATTGCCCATGTTGACCACGGCAAGACAACCCTCGTGGACGCCATGCTGCGGCAGTCGGGCACCTTCCGCGCCAACGAGCAGGTGGCCGAGCGGGTGATGGACTCCAACGAGCTGGAGCGGGAGCGCGGCATCACCATCCTGGCCAAGAACACGGCCATCGTCTTTGAGGGCGGCAAGATCAACATTGTGGATACGCCGGGCCACGCCGATTTTGGCGGCGAGGTGGAGCGCGCGCTGAAGATGGTGGACGGCGTGATGCTGCTGGTGGACGCGGCCGAGGGCCCGCTGCCGCAGACGCGCTACGTGCTGGCCAAGGCGCTGGAGGCCAAGCTCAAGCCCATCGTGGTGATCAACAAAATTGACCGCCCCGACGCGCGGCCGCAGGAAGTGCTGAACGAAATTTACGATCTTTTCATCGACCTCGACGCCGATGAGTCGCAACTGGACTTTCCGGTGCTCTACGCTGTGGCCAAGGCAGGCACGGCGACGCTCGATCCGGCCGCGCCCGGCGTGAACCTGCAGCCGCTCTTTCGAGACCATCGTCTCCACCATTCCCGCGGCTACCGGCGACCCGGAGGGCACGCTGCAGATCCTGGTCACCAATCTCGATTACTCCGATTACTTTGGCCGCATCGCCATCTGCCGCGTCTTTCAGGGCACGCTGCACGCCGGCGACGATGTGACCATCTCCAAGCGCGACGGCTCGCTGCAGAAGACGCGCATCACCAAGCTCTTCACCTTCTCGGGGCTCAAGCGCACGGAGATCGCCGAGACCACCATGGGCGATATTGTGGCCGTGGCCGGCGTGGAGGGCATCACCATCGGCGAGACCATCACCAGCGTCGAGAACCCCGCGCCGCTGCCGCTGATTGTGATCGACGAGCCGACCATCGCCATTCAATTCAGCGTCAACAACTCGCCCTTTGCCGGACGCGAGGGCCAGTACGTCACCAGCCGCAACCTGCGCGAGCGCCTGGAAAAGGAGCTGCTGACCAACGTCTCGATCCGCGTGGAGGAGACCGGCTCGCCGGACAGCTTCAAGGTGCTGGGCCGGGGCGAGCTGCAACTGGCGATTCTGATTGAGATGATGCGCCGCGAGAGCTTCGAGCTGATGGCCGGACGGCCGGAGATCGTGACCAAAGTGGTGGACGGCGTGCGCATGGAGCCGGTGGAGCACCTGACCATCGACGTGCCGGAGCAGTTCACCGGCGTGGTGATCGAAAAACTCGGCCCGCGCAAGGGCGAGATGACCAAGATGCACAATCACGGCTCGGGCCGCGTGCGCCTGGAGTTTCGCGTGCCCAGCCGCGGGCTGATCGGCCTGCGTAGCGAGATGCTCACCGAAACCCGCGGGACGATTGTCATGAATGCGCTCTTCGACGGCTACATTCCCTACCAGGGCGAGATTCCGCAGCGGCCTACCGGCGCCTTGGTTGCCGACCGCCAGGGGATGACCACCACCTATGCGCTCAACGGATTGCAGGAACGCGGCATGTTGTTTGTGGGGCCGGGCGTCGAGGTCTACGAGGGGATGATTATCGGCGAGAACTCGCGCGACAAGGACCTGGACGTGAACGTGGTGCGCGAAAAAAAGATGACTAACATGCGCGCCTCTACCGCCGATGAAGCCATCCGCCTGGTGCCCTACAAAACCCTGAACCTGGAGCAGGCCATCGAGTTTATCGCCGACGATGAGATGGTCGAGGTCACGCCTAAGTCGCTGCGGCTGCGCAAGAGGATCTTGCAGGCCAACCGACGGCCCAGGCGAGGGGAAAAGATCGAGTGAGTTTTCCGCAAATGAATGAATTGGCGGCCGAGACGCGCAAAATATGGTAGCATTCGTGTCGATTGGGCATTTAATCCATAAAACCATATGCCCGGTTTGGAAAAATGATGGCAAGTGATCAGCAGCAATTGCTCGTTATCGACAGGCAGGATCGTACGTGTTTGCTCTGCGGAAATAAAGCTGATTCATATTTCGACTCACCGGCGCACGTAAACCTCTGCTTCTACTGCACAACGTGCGGATCTTTTAGCATAAATCCTTCATTTAAATATGGATTGAAAGAAGATCAGAAGGCGATGCTTTCGGCTTATTGCCGACGAAATCCTGGAAACCGGGTCCATATCGGTCCAGGCGACTTTGAGAAGCTGTATGCACTCGTACCGCGATATAGTCCCCCGGAAAAGATTGATCGACTACTTCAGGTTCTTGGTGAGCGAACCGCCATATTGGGTCAACCGTCTAATTTCAAGATGATGAAGGATTATCCGTTGATTGTTGCGAAAGGCTGGAAGGAGGCGCAGTATCTTGTTGGCGCATTGGTTCAGAAGAAATTTGTTGACACGGGGGCGGCAACGCCATTCGGGCCAGAAATCATTGTGACCATGGATGGGTGGAACCGCTTAGAAGAACTCAAGACATTTGGACAATCCCTGACACAATGTTTCGTCGCGATGGCTTTCAGAAAGGACATGGACTCGATCTGGGGAAATGTGATCGAACCGGCCATAAGAGAAGCTGGCTATAAGCCGTTCCGTATTGATCGGGAGCAACACGTGAACCGCATTGATGATGAAATAGTAGCCCAAATCAGAAGATCACGATTTATGGTCGCAGATTTTACGCTTCAGCGCGGGGGCGTTTATTTTGAATCAGGGATGATGCACGGATTGGGGCGGAAGGTAATCTGGATGTGTCACGAAGACGAATTGGCTCCCGAGAAAGGACTTCACTTCGATATTCGTCAGTTCAACTTTCTAACTTATAGTGCCCCGGATGAGGCCATCAAGAAGCAGCTATACGACAGGATTCTGGCCATCGAGGGGGAGGGACCATTATTGACCTTGAAAGCGGAATCCTGAGAACCCTGGCTTCTTCTGTTACTCAGGCAGCGTCTGCTCCAGCACTTCCTGGGCACGCGCCGCGCGCCACGCGGCCAGCCGTTCGTAGAGCGCCGCATCGTTCAAGGCTAGAATTTCAGCGGCAAAGAGCGCGGCATTGGCCGCTCCAGGCTTGCCGATAGCCAGCGTGGCGACGGGAACGCCCTTGGGCATCTGCACCATCGAAAGCAGCGAGTCGAGGCCATTGAGCGGCGTGGCCGCAATGGGCACGGCCAGCACGGGCAGCAGCGTCTTGGCGGCGATCACGCCTGCCAGGTGAGCCGCGCCGCCGGCCCCGGCGATGAAACACCCGCAGCCCCCGCTCCCGCGCCGCCGCAACGTACTCGAAGAGCTGGTCGGGGGTGCGATGCGCGCTCAAGACCCGCGCCTCATGGGGAATTTCAAGCGCGCGCAGAATCTCAACCGCAGCCGAGAGCACCTCGTAGTCGCTCTTGCTGCCCATCACCACGCCAACCAATGGATGTTCGCTCATAAGGCTGATTATACGAAGGTTCCCAGAGCAAGCCAAAGCTGAAGATTGCACATCCTCGCCTGGCTGGCATCCGCTTCGCCGCTCAATGCCGGCGCCATGCCTCAACGGCCACTTCGATCACCGCAAACAGCACGCTTACAGCCGCCAGAAAGCCCTTGGCCCGCTGCCAGTTCTGCTCGTGCCGCTCCATGCGCCGCTCCAGGTCGGCCAGGCGCCCGCCATTGCCGTCGCCCATCAGCCCGGTCATCTGCGTCTTGAGCACGCTCAAATCGCTCAGCACCTGCGCTTCGAATTCATTCATCATCCGCATTTGCCGGCATTCCCTCGGGGGCTAAAGCCCCGCGTTAATTTTGCTGCTTCTTCCGGCACGGCTGAAGCCGTGCCCTGATACAGAACAAGTCTTCTGCAGCATCTAAAACCGTGTTCTGACACGAAACAGGTCTAAACGAAAAGGTGCTTTTCCGCAGCCTGTAGAGCCGTGTCCTTTCAAAACCTCGACTCGTTCAAAACTACACTTACGATCCCAGCGGCAGGTTGATAAACAATGCCGTTGAGAACTCCGAATAGTTCGGCGGCGTCGAACCGTCATACATCCGGATATAGAACCGGTCGTTGGCGGTTTCGCGGGAAAAAGTCATGTTGGGCAGGGTTGCGCGCACCACCAGGTCCGGGTCTTCGCCCGGCATGAAGGCAAAATCCCGCCGCCGGATCTCGAATCCTCCGCCGGTGGGCGGAGTTACGCCGGCATTGATCGTCACCGTGGTTCCATTCAGCGTGGTCACCGTGAGGCGGGTCAGATTGGCCAGAACAGTGGGCGCGATGGCCGCCGGCAGCCATGCATCGGCGGGCACCGTCGCGCTGGTCTTGATGGCCAGGTCGTCGGCCCAGTCGTTGGCAAACGCGATGGCATACTCCACCAGGTCGGGATAACTGGCGCGATAACTCACCTTCACCGTCCGCACCACCACCTGCGCGTTCAGGCTGGTCGAAGGCGCATTCAGCAGCAGCGCGTCGCCCGGCCAAACGTCGCTGGCAAAGCTCGTCCTGTTGCCCTTATAAGTGCCGCTCCACAGCGCGCTCACCCCGGCCGCCGCCTGTTCCATCGCTAGAGCCGCATTCCGGCAGTCCGCGGAACTGCGCGCCGGAGGATTGGTGACCGAACCGATCCACGCGGCCACGGCGGGCGTTCCAGCCTGCTGCCAGCGCCTGCTGGCTGGCGGTATTCACCGCCCGCCCCACCGCCCTGCCCACGGTGCGGTAATTTACCGCGATCTGCTCGCCGGCCAGCGGCGCATACCCGGTATAAAACACCAGCTTGCCGGTGCGCTCCAGGTAGCACTCAGCCGCCTCGGCTGTGGTGCCCAGCCGCCGCGTATACGGCCCGCCGCTGGGAGGCGTGCTCACCACCCAACCCGAACCGAGATTGGTCAGGTTGATGGCGCGCATGGTTCCAATCAGGTTGATGCTGCTGGCTGCCACCACCATGCACGCGCCGGGCAGGCTCGCGAGCGCGCCGTCATAGAGCGTTACCGGCGTCCCGCCCACTCCATCCACAAACTCCTGGATCTCCAGTTGCAGCTTGCCCGGACTTAGGATCGATTGCCCGCCGCAGGTAATTGCCCCGCTGTCTCCAAAGGAGCGGTAAATGGCCAGCGCCCGTTCATTCTCGGGGCAATGCACCCTGGCGCGGAGCGTGTATTGGTTGGCTGGATTCACCGCATAAGTCGTACCCGCCGGCGTGCCCTGAATCATGGGCTGCAAGCTAACCGCTCCGGTGCCGGTCTGCGCCGTCGCCTGAAATCCCGCTATGCAGGCGGACTGCGTCTCCAGACCGATAAAGAAGCCGGCCAGAATTCCCGTGCTGCCCGGTGAAAGAGTTACTCCCACGGCCTCCAGCAGCAGCGTTCCGCCCATCTCCACCGGATCCAGCCAGGTCAGCAGCGTCTCGCCATCGATGCCGTTGCCGCCATCCATCACCAGGCCGCCCGCGCCCAGCGTGAGATATCCAGACGCCGCCCGGATTGCCCCACACCTGCAGGTTGATTTGAGCCTCGTTGAAGAGCTCGCTGATGATGGTGGACTTGGATGCGGTGGGAAAGAACGGGTCCGCGGCCAGATAGAAGGTCGTTGTGACTCCATCGCCGAGAAAGTATTCGGTCACATAGGCAACCGGCTCATGCTCGCCGCAAACCGTCACATCGTTGGCCAGTGCGCGCTTGACGCTGGCTGTGAACGCTAGGGCCGCCAGGTTCAGGCTGCCGTCGGTCTCATTCAGCGTATGCACGGCGCAGGGCACAGTGGAGACAGTCAACGCCCCATTGACGGCGCGATATGCGGCCCGCGCCTGGCTGGCCACTTGCCCGGCGCTCTTGCTCCACGACGCGCCCGGGTCCGGAACAAAGTTGCTTACCGGCACGCTGGACGAGAGGCCCTGCGTAGAGAGCGACGCCGACCCGGCATGAGTGACCAGGGAGGTCATCAGCGCCCCGGCAGTCTCGCCCGTCGCGCCCGTGCTGGGCGGCATCAGCAACTGGTCCAGCAGCAGTTCGTCGCTCAGGGCCTGGATCGCAATCCGGTAGCGCGGACCTTCGATGGCCAGCCCGGCATACTCCGGCAGCGGAGTTACCGCGATGTAACCCGTGAAGTAGAGCGTGCCATCGTCGCCCGTCACCGCCAGAGACTGGTTGCGGGAGGGCATGGCCAGGCTGCCGTTGGCCGGCAGGCTCAGCCATAACTGGCAGACGGAGGGCTCGTTCAGCTTGCGCTCGATCGTCAACGGCCGCGCCTGCATCGAGCGCTGCCGTGTAGTCCTGCCCCTGGATCGTAATCTTCATCGTGACTCGCTGACTCGCTGACTTGCTAACTTGATAACTCGCTGACTTGCTGACTCACTTACACCAGCGCATTGGGCGCGGGCAGGAAGCTCCGGTAACACACCACCCGTTCCCCATCCAGCGGATCGGTCACCGGCAGCGCCAGAAACTGTCCCTTGAGCAGCACCCGCGACTGCCCGCCCTTCTGCTTGCCGTCCAGCGGTATAACCGCTTCTTCCGCGCCGGTCATGGTCTGCAGCCGCGGATAGTGGAAGAAGATTCGCTCTCCCTGGCTGCCTTGCATCACAAACAGCGCCGACCACTCCTGATAGAAACTGCCGCCTTCGCGGTCCACAAATCCCGTCACCGCCTGCAACTTGGCGCCCGCCGCCGGAGCGCCGCCCGGCAGCGGTTCGGCCAGCGTAAGGCCGGTGGAGCTTACCTGCGATACCAGCGCCACGTTGAAGGTCACGCGCCGGATGTAGTCCACATCCGTCAGCGCCTGCCGCACATACGCGCCCGCAACCGGCGCGCCCACAAAGCCGGTCTGCCCGGTGTAATCCACGTCCAGCGCGATGATCGAGCCGGCCGAAAACTTCGCCGCGTCCGCCGAGGCCAGCACGATGGATGTCGCCGTCGATCCGCTCTGCGGAATCACCGCCGTTGCCGCCTGCGCTCCATCCGCCGCCGGAGCAGCTCCGCTGGCCGGAGCCAGCAGGTTCATGTGCTGCGAGCCCGTGGCCAGCGCCATGGTCAGCTTGGTCCAGCTCAGGAACTGCAGGCTCACCTGCGCCTGAAGCGTCTCGCGCACCTGCTCCAGCGTTGCCGCCGGAATGCCCGTCAACACCGGCGACGGTCTTGCTTGCCGGCTTGCGCGTGAACTCCTGAATCCAACCCAGGCTGATCCACGGAGCCGGCGGAGCGTCCAGGCTGAACCCGCCTTGCTCCGCCGGATCGAAGAGCACCGGCGTCTGCGCCGTCCGATTCACCGGCGCAAAATATCCTCGCACCCGCCGCGCCACCGGCGCGGGAGCCGAAAACCAATTCGCCGCCATTTACTCCCCCTGCTCCTGGTAGCTGTAAACCATCACCTTGGCGGAACGGCTCAGCCGGTCCCGCTGCACCACGATCGGCGCAAACCCCGGCTCATCCCAAAACACCTGCGTCAGCATCGCTGCCGGCGGCGTTGCCGTGTAATTGAGCTTGGGCGTGTAGAAAGGCTGCAGCATCGCCACCAGTTCCTCGTCCATCTCGCTCAGCGACCGGCCGCGGTCCAGCCCGCCAAAGCTCTGCGTTCCGCAGGTCTGATAGAGGATCTCGCACTCCTCGGCCGCCATCGTGGAGCCCAGATCCATATCCACGCCCAGGCCCAGCCAGCGCAGCACAAACACATCATTGGGAAGCTGGCTGAAGGGAGCCTCCGCCTCCTCCACCAGAATCCCCGGCCGCACCGCTCCGCGCAGCAGGATCGTCCGCTCCGGATTGATCGTCGCCAGCCGCGTGCGCAGCGCCATATAAAACGAGTCTTTCGCATTTTGCATAAGAAGACAGGGATCAGGGGTCAGGGATCAGGGATCAGTAAAACCTCTCCTTGATCACTTTCCCTTGCTTTCCCATTCACCTTTCCGGGTCAATGTTCGTTGACAAACGGCCGCCATTGGGCAGGAAACTCAGCTTCGGCTATTGATTGCGCATCCTGATCCCTGACCTCTGACCCCTGATCCCTGTTCTTACACCGCCTGCTGCCGCGCTTCCCGCAACAGCAGCCGGTAAAGATACACCTGGCCGAAGGCTTCGTTGGAGGCGATCGACTCAATCAGGTAATCCTGTCCCGCCACCGTAACCGCCAGCGTCATGGCAAAGAGAGATTGGGCCGAAGCCAGGTCCAGCGCATTCACCTGCTGCTCCACGCCGGTCGCCGATACCAGCAGCTCCCACTTCGACTCCCCGCCCTCCTGCCAGGTGGGCCGCAGCTTGCGCATCACCACCGGGCTTACCACCACATCGGCAAAGGTCGTTGCCACCAGCCCCACCTCGGACTGGCTGGTATCCGTATTCGTGCCCGTCACCCGCAGAAGGGCCGTCGTTCCTGTCACGCTTCGCAGCAGGGCATCGGCCAGCATCTGCGGCGCTCCCACCGGGTTGCGCGGCGCCGTATCGCTCATCGCTCACCCCAGCCTGTTCGCCACGTAGGGACGCAGCCAGGCCTGCACCGTTTCGTCCACCAGCGAACTCGAGAAATACTGCATCTGCATCGTGTCGATCTTGGTCTTGCTGGCGTTCAGCGCCGGCGTCGACTGCGCGTTGCGCACAATCTGCGCGCACGCCGTCTTCACGTCGTCGCCGATCGTCGCCAGTCCCGCCGTATAAGTCACCGCCACCTCGTTGTAGGGCAGCCCCAGCACATTCCACGGCAGCGTCAGCTCCCCGGTATTGGGGTCAAAGTCCACGGAGTTGGGATCGATCGCCGTCCACTGCCCAGGCAGCGAAAACGCCCACACAATCTCAAACAGCGGCTCGTTCGGAAGCTCTCCGCGCCGCGGCTTCGCATAGCGGCCTTCAATGCTCACCATCGGCGTTGTGGCCGTTCCCAGCGGCGCCAGCGGCAGATAACTCAGCAACACCGTCTGCGATCCGCTGGTCAGCCGCAGCCGCTCCGTGTACTGGATCACGTTCAGGTCCGGCCGCCTGCAGTAGCTGTTGATCAATGCCGTGGCGGCCGTGATCCAGTCCGCCGTCGTTCCCGCCGGCAATCCATAGTTCGGGTAATCCGCTGGCTGCAGATATGCCATACCTTTTCCTTTCAAGAACAGGGAATAGGGAGTAGGGAACAGGGAGTAGAAGGCAGGGAGTTGAAAACAGCATGCAGAATCCTGATTGGTTCTGTCTGTTTTCTATTCCCTGTTCCCTACTCCCTGTTCCCTGCCTTTCGCTCTACCGGTCCACCAGAACCTGGTAATGCGCGTAGTTGGCGCCCTTCACCACCGGCGCGCCGAACTTGACCGCGACATACTGGTAGGTCAGCGAGTTCGGCAGCCCCAGCTGGAAGATGCGCGGCGTCGGATCGCCGAGCCAGTGGTACTCGATCAGATCCTCGGTCACGATGTAGGCCGGCAGCACCGCCGAACCCGAGCCCGGCGTGCCCGTGTAACTCAGGCTCCAGTCCGGAATCAGCGGCAGATCGCCCGCCTGCGTCGACAGCATCTTCACCCGGATGCCACCCGTGATGTTGTCGGTGTTCAGCACCACGTTGAACTCGGTCTTCATCTCCCGGTCGATCAGGTCCAGCAGCACCGGGTTGGCGTAGATCGCCGTGGGCCGCACATGGTAGCCGTTGTTGGCCACCATCTGCGCCACCGCCGACTTGATCCCGTCCACGATCGAAGCCGTCGTCGCCGATGGTGGTGGTGAGGCCGCCGGCCACGATCTGCGCGATCACGCCCATGTACTGCGTGGTCGTCGGCGTGCTCAGGCTGGTGTCGTTGCCGTTCCACAGGGCCACGTCGTGCGCCACCATCACGCCGCTCACCGTATCCACCAGGTCTTTGGCCTGCAGATAGGCGAACTGCTTCTGCTGGTCGCCCAGCTCGATGTCGAACAGGTTGTAGTTGATCTGCGAAACGATCGCCTTCAGCGGCACGCTCCGCTCCACCCGCGTCGGGCTCACCACCGGCGGCGCGATGCTGCGCGGATTCACAAAGCCGGCCGTGCCCGGATTCGGAATCGCCGTCTCCTCGAAGAACCGCGACGGATGTCCGGTCGCCGGAACCTGCTTGATGCGCTGCCCGAAGGGGCTCGAACGCCGGCAGATGTCGAAGATCTCGGTCTGATACAACGGAACTTCGATTGCGCCCGGCCCGATATAATCCGCTGCCGCGTGAATGTCTGCAAAGGTTGCGTTCATAGGCTCTTTCCGCCCCCTCCATGGGGCCGTGTTCAGCTGCTAGCTTCTAGCTCCTAGCTGCTAGCTTGTCGCCGCCGGAATCCGGCTTTGGTTGAATATCTTTCGGCCAGGCACGGTCCTGGTAACTCTTCCGCCAGGATCGCTTTCCAGCCACAACTTATCCGCGCTTCACAATCGAGCTTTAGCTAGAAGCTAGTAGCTAGAAGCTAGAAGCTGCTTTTAGGCGATCGCGCCTGCCCGCAGCAGTTGGGTCTTCACCGCGATGCGCTGTTCCAGGCTCAATCCGGCCAGCGCCGCGTCCAGGGTCCGCACGTCCACCGGACCCTCGCCGATGCCGTGCTTGGCCAGCATCTCGGAGGTCGCCGCCGGCACCGTCCTGCGCAGCGGATTCAATACTGTGGGCGCGGCCGCGGCCTTCACCTCGGCCAGCTCCCGTTCGGCGGCGGCCAGCTTCTCGGCCAGCTCCGCCTCCCGCCGGCTCTGCTCGACGGTCGCCGAGATCCTCTCCACCTCGCCGGTCAGCGCGCCCTGCCGCTCTTCCAGCCAGCTCAGCGTCCTTTCCAGCAAGGTGGTCGCGGCCTCCAGCCGCTCCGCAATCTCCTTCTCTTCCTTTTCCATGTCCTTCCTTTCTTGTCTGCCGTGAATGTTGTGCAAGAATCCTGCTAACTCGCTAACAAAAGAGGCTCCGCAACATCCGGGGTCCCCAGCGAGCGATTTTTGTTCGCTGGGGTGGATCGCGGAACCTCTTTGCTGACTCGCTGACTTGCCGACCCGTCCGCCGCGGCGGACTAACTCGCCATGCGGAAGCTGGTGGCCCGGTAGGCCGCCTTCTCCCGCAGCAGGATGGCCGCCCCGGTAAAGGTCACGCGGGTCAGCTTCCACACCTCCGCCCGCATATCCTCAACCCGCGCGTCGGCCAGTTCGTAGCTCATGCCCATGGCCTCGGGTCCGCCGCAGTGGACGCCTGGATGGCCCCGGCCACCTCGGGAAAATCCCGCGCGTAGAGGTATCCGCGCACCACCAGCCGCTGCCCGATCAGATCCGCCTCGGTCAGCAGCCCGATCTTGCGCCGCGCGTCGTGGCCGTCCCAGCCCGGCCGGTAGTCCACCGCCATGCCCAGCAGCGAAGGCAGCGCCTTCTCCGCCGCCTCGCGCGTCAGCATCACCCGGTGTCCCCGCGCCCCGGCCGGCGCCTTGTCGCTGGCCGCATTCACCACCGTCAATACCCCCTCGAACGCCACCCGGTTGGGGTGCCCGTCCACATGGGGAATCTTTACCGCCATCGCTTCCAATCGCATGCGCTCTCCACCCATCTGCTTTCATTCGCCCGCCAGCTGCCTTCCTGGCCTGCAATGCGGCCGGATTGCAATGCCTCAACCCACCCGCTCCATGGCCGCTTCGCCCGCCAGTTGCAGCCGTCCCGTCCTGCCCCAGCGGCCCCAGCCCCCGCATCGCCCGCACCTCGTTCACCGTCAGCACGCCGGCCTGCAGCAGTTGCACCTGCACCGCCAGCTCCGTCTCCTCGTCGCGCGCGTTCAGTTCGTTGAAGACAAACTCGAACTCCCGCCAGCCGATGCACTTGCCGAAGAGGTCGCGCGTAATGTGCCCGGCCAGCAGCATGGCCAGCGGCGAGATCGCCCCGCGGAAAGCCTCGTCGGTCATCTCTGCGGCGGTGGACTGGTTGACGTCCGCCTCCAGCCCCAGCATCAGCGGCGGCAGGCCAAAGGCATTGGCCACCATGCGGATCAGAAACTCCTGCCAGGCCAGCCGCATATCCGCATCCGTGCCCTGGGCAAAGCGCAATACCTCCGGCTTCTGCTCGGTCGAGATCAGCGGCACCCGTCCCGTTCCTTCGATCTCGTCCTGCCACCAGCGGATCAGCCGGTCGTGCTGCGCCGGCGTGGCCTCGTTCAGCCACAGCGCATACTGCGCCACCGCGTTCGACGCCAGCTTGCCCGCGAAGCGGTGCGCGCTCAGAAACTGGTTCACCGTCTCGAAGGCCACCTCCAGCGGTCCCAGCCCGAAGGGCGTAAAGCTGCGCGGATTCATCCGCATATACATCAACTGGTCGTCGCGCAACTCCACCGCGCTCGACTCCAGTTGTCCCGGCAGCGCCTGCGCATAGCGCGGCGATTCCTCCTGCCCGTCCCAGCGGGCGTTGATGCGGATCGAGGCCCCGTCCACCGCCCACAGCATCGCCGGCCGCTCCCCGTCGCCGGTCGGCTCCATCTCGATGGCCCCGAAGCCTCCCGTCAACGCATCCTCGATCACCTGTTCGATCAAGGTGCGAAAGCTGTCCACCGCGTTCGGCTCTTCCAGCGTCCTGCGCAGCGCCCGCAGCTTTCTCTCCGCAAAGGCCACATCCCCCGGCTTCACCCCGCGCCGCACCCGCACCTGCCAGTCCATGGCCGCAATGCGGTCCTTGATCACGTTGATCGCCCGGCGCACCACCGGCGTCTCCGCAAACCGGCGCAGGTTCACCGGTGTCGGCTTGGGCAGGAGGCGTCCCGGAAACTGCACCGGAGTCAGGATCGCGGGCAGCGCCAGCGTCCTGCGCTCCGCCTCCGCCTCGGCCGCGCAAGTCTGTTCTCCGCTCGCCCCCGGCCTGCCCGCCGTGGCGGGTCGCCTGCCGCCAGATCTCCCGCAACTGTTCTCCTACCCTCACGCGCACCTTCCTTTTCCCGCGCCAAAAACAAAAAGGCACAGCCCTGAAAGGGCTGCGCCTCTTGTTTTTGAGCTGCGTAGCTTTTAGCTGTTAGCTATTAGCTGACAACTTACAAAATCAATCCTACAACAAACTCCGGAAACTATCTGCAAAACCCATGCCCAATTTCGCAAGAAAAAGCAGGAAGCTAAACGCTAAAGGCTAAAAGCTGCACTTCTTCACACCCGCAGCTCCCGCCGCGCCGTCTCCGCCACCCGGCCCAGGTCCGATGTGGTCAGCACCCGGATCTGGTGCTCTTCCATCGTCTCCACGCCAAAGCGGTACATCTCCAGCCGTTCCGGCTCCTCATCGGTCGCTCCCAGCCTGGCCGCCGGCTCAATCACTGCGGTCAGCTCCAGGCTGGCCTTCTCCACCCGCTCCACGCCGGCCCGCAATCCCGCCGCCGAAAAGGCCAGCACCTTGGCCATCTCCACGCCCGGCTCCAGGCTCACCGCATGAAACATGCGGATCATCCCGTTCGGCCGGTACCCCACGTCAATGCGCAGCGGATCCCCCGGCCGCGTGTACTCCGAGGCCGCAATCCTCTTTCGCAGCAGCTCCCACACCCCGGCCCGTTCAAACTCCGTCCGCATCCTGGCCTGGATGCCGCGCGTCCGCTCAGCCGCGGCGCCCGTTCTCTGGGCGGCGGCTCCACATAAAGCCGCATCAGCTCTTCCATTCCCGCCGGAAGGCTCTCCGCCAGATAAGCCTTGGGCTCCGTCATCTGCACGCTCAGCGAGAGCGATTCGGCGAGCAGCCGCATCAGGTTTCCATCCGGCTCGGCCTGGAAGCGCCTGCGCAGCTCGCTCTCCATGCCCTCCAGCAAGGCGGTGTCCGCCTCCGGATCCAGGCAGCGCACACGGCGCCAGTCGCGGGTAAACCGCACCTCCGCCGCCAGACTGCCCTGCTCGCGCAGGATCACCCCGATATGCACATACTCGTTCCGCACCGCATCCGGCACATACCGGAGCAGATGAAACTCGCATGCCCGCCGCTCGCTTCCGCTACTCATCGATCGTCAAAGCTCTGCAAGCTCTCAGCCCTCAGCTTTCAGCCGCTTAGCTCGTGGTTGCCAGCTTGCCCAGTTGCCCAGCACAGATCCGGCCGAAATCCAAAAGCTGATAGCTATAAGTTGAAAGCTGCCTTTCAATTCACTCTCCCCGCAATGCTAGTATCCCAGCGCGTATCCTTCCAGCCTTCTTTTCCACTATTTCCCGGTCCGCCCCATTTCGGAAACGGCTTCCTGTCCGATTTCCCAAAGCCTTCAATGAGTTCCCGAATCCGGCTCCGGCGCGCCAGCAGCTTCTCCACCAGCGCCTCCATTTCACTGAGATCGCCGCCATACCATTCCGGCGGCACTTCGCCGGCCGCCGCCCATACCGTCTCCGCCGGCAGGGTCTCCAGGCGCGTCAGCCAGGGCTCGAAGGATTCCCATCCCACGATCTCCCGGTAGACGTCATTGCGATAATAGACCCCGCGCAGCGGCGCATCCTCAAACCGCCATTCCCCGGCGTGAAAACAATACCCGTAGTCGATGAAGACCGCCCGGTAGCGCCGCTCCCGCTGCCTGCGCGCAAACACCGCCTGCCGCCCGTTGGCGTTCCCGGTCCACTTGTCCAGCGCCAGGATGCCGGCAAACTCGCCCAGATTCTTCACCTCGGCCATTTGTTCCTCGGGCAGGTAGTCCACCACCTGGCCCGGCATCAGGCCGCCCACAAACCGCGACCCGAACTGCAGGCCCGCCTGGCAGCGCACCCGCGTCCGCCCCAGATCGATCTCCAGCTCCGGCGTGTTTTCCACCAGCCAACTGGAAACCTCCATCAATTCAACTTCTGGCGCCGCCAGCCCCGCCGCCGCCGCCAGCCGCGAGACCAGAAACTCGTTGGCCAGCACCCTGGTATGCTGCGGGTTGTTCTGGAACTTGACCACATAGACGTGGCCGTCCGCGCCCAGCATCAGCTGGCCTTGCGCGCCGCCCCGCATCCGCCGGATCTGCTGCACCGCCAGAACCGCCAAGCCCGTTCTCCCGCCTATTCCTGGTTCTCAATCGAATTCTAAGCGCATGGACCGGAATTCTCTGCAAAAGCAGCTAGCATCTTCGATTCCCCTCCTGCAACTCGGCCCGCGCCGCCAGCCCGATGGCCATGGCCATCACCCGGTCGTCATGCGTCCCGGCACGCGCCCCCGTCCTGCCGTTCGGCAGCCTTACAAAGCTCCTGCATTCGCCCAGCAACCGCCGGCTCTGGAAGCGTTCCGGCTGCTCCACCAGCCCCGCGCCCAGTCGCCCCAGCACCGCAGGCCGGCTCATGGAGGTGGTCAACCATCCCGGCTCTCCCCCCTGCCGGTAAATTCGCCCATACCCGCACACCGTCTCCACCAGCGCCAGCACCCCGCTGCCCTGGTTGTTCCGCTCCACCACCAACCAGGCATGGTTGTACTCGGCGGCCAGTGCCGTCACCAGCCGCGCCAGCTCCAGGCCTCCCACATGCCCGGCAAACTCCGCGCACTGCAAGCCCGTCTCCAT
>CAWCKF010000020.1:0-620876 GCA_963796085.1 uncultured Acidobacteriaceae bacterium
TTCAGCGGCCCGCCGAATCCCGCCTCGCAGCCGGCCCGCGAAGCTGATCCGACCAAGGACGCCGTACACTCTGCGGAAGAAACTTCCTCCGAGTCGTGATACGTCTGTCTTCTGCCGGTTCGTCAGCAGCTCGCTCGAGGCCGGCGATTCACGTCGGTGTCGGCTGCTATCCCGCCGTCCATAACCGCCGTCCATAACCTGCTTGACAGCTTTGTCGATACCCGCTACATTAGGGGTAACTTCGATCCATTGGAAAACGCGGGGCAAGTTGCCCGGAGGCAGCGTTTGGTTCGTGCCCGATGAGCGCGGCGGGCGTTCGAAGCCCGTGACGCTATTGGGTGCGCTCTCATCTTGACCTTGGCTCGGCTGCCGGAGCCGATCTCCCCACTGCTGCGTGGCGGAGATTCTCCACCGGTCCGTCGGGCCGCAAGAGATGAGGCCGCTGATATTCAGTAAGGAGTAGACTCGATGCGAATGACCATGGTCCGTCATTGTCATTCTTCCGCCGTACGACCGTCGGTCGCGGGGCTGTTGGGGTTTGCCGCGGCGGCGCTGTTGCTCTGTTCGCCGCCGGCCCGGGCCGATGTCACCTGGACAAGCTACGAAGACCGGCGACTGGTCCGGTGGCGGTCGAACTGGACTGGCGGGCGTGCCAACGTCCGGCAGCAACGCCGATATCTTCAACGGCGGGACCGCGACCATTTCCACGGGCAGAAACGTTGCAGCAGCCTTTCCCTTGGCAACACGGCGGGGAGCGGAATGATCGAGTTGAACGGCGGCGGCCTCACCGTGAGCAACTCCGCCTTCGTCGGCCTCTCGGGCGCGGGAAGTTTCACCCAATCCGCCGGGAGCAGCACCGTCAGCTCCACCACCGGTGGTCTCTACGTCGGCTACAACACCGGCGCCAGCGGCGACTACAGCCTCGTTGCGGGACAGTTGTCGGGGGGGAATGAATACGTGGCCTATTCCGGCACGGGAAACTTCAGCCAATCGGGCGGGACCAACAACCTTTCCCATTACCTCTACCTCGGCTACAACGCCACGGCCAGCGGCACCTACACCCTCAGCGACGCGGGACTGTCGGCCTCGACCTCTTCGGTCTGTGAGTATCTAGGCGAGTCCGGCACGGGAACCTTCAACCAATCGGGCGGAACCAACGACACCAGTTGGATGTATATCGGCGACAACGCCGGCAGCAGCGGTAGCTATACGCTGAGCGGAACGGGATGGTTGTTTGCGACCGGGGAGTACATAGGCAACTCCGGCACCGGCAGTTTTACGCAAAACGGCGGCTGGAATAACCTCAGCTCCGCCTGGTTCATACTCGGCGACGGCACGGCCGCCAGCGGAACCTACACCCTCAACGCGGGCCGATTGTATTCAGCGGAAATCTACGTGGGCTATGGCGGCACGGGAAACTTCATCCAAACCGGCGGCACCAACACCGGTCGGCTATAGCATCCAGTTGGGCCAGAATCCCAGCGGCACCGGCACCTACACCCTCAGCGGCTCCGGATATATATTCGTGACCAACGAGGTGGTAGGCGAGTCCGGCTCCGGCACCTTCACCCAAACCGGCGGCACGAATAGCACGTATCAACTCAACGTCGCCGATACGTCCAGTGCCCACGGCTGCTTACACCCTCAGCAGCACGGGACAGTTGTTCGACGCAGTATGAGGAGATCGGCGTCTCCGGTCCCGGCGCCTTCACCCAGTCCGGCGGAACCAACACCGTCGCCAGTGTTCTCTACCTCGGCTACAACGCCGGCAGCAACGCGACCTACAGCCTCGACGACGGCCAGTTATCGGCGACGGGCACGCTCTACTACACTTCCCCGCAGGCGAATACGTGGGCTACTCCGGCACCGGAACATTAACGCAGTCGGGCGGGACCAACGCCATCGCTAACGCCGAATTTCAAGGTCTCTTTCTCGGCTACAGCACCGGCGGCAGCGGCACCTACATCCTCAGCGGGACCGGGCAGTTGTCCGCCGCCCAGCGAATACGTCGGCCTTGCCCCGGCCACGGGTTGTTTCAGCAGACCGGCGGCACGAACACGGCCCGGCTTCCTTTCCATTGGCAGCGGCGGCCGCTACCTATTCAGCGGCGGCATGCTCCAGATCGACGGCGGCATTACGTCAACGCTGGCGTCTTCGACGGCGGCAACGGCGCTGGCACGCTGGGGGGGCCAATGGCATCCTGGACTTACCAGCGGCACGTGGCAGAACCTCGGATCCATGGCCGTGAGCATGGGGGCCAACTCCTTGTTGATCGTGCCCGCCGGATTCAATCCGTCCACAGGCTTCGGCAGTTACAGTTCCTTGGGTTTGACCCATACGGCTGGGACCACGCTCATCGTGCCGGCGGGACAGGGGTTTGGTGGCCAGGGGCTCGATCGCTGATCCGGTCAACTGCCAAGGAACCATCACCGCCACCAATGGAATTCCTCAACCTGAACAACGGACTGGTGCTCTCCGGCACCGGCGTCGTCTACCTGGGCAGCGGCAACCTGACGGTGAACGATCGGCAATCGGGCATGAGCGGCGGGTCGCTTTCCATCGGCAGCCAGTATGTCGGCAGAGCGGCGGCACTGGCGTGTTCGCGCAGTCCGGCGGGACCAACGCCCTCGCCGAATGATCTCTATCTCGGCTGCACCGCCGCCGACAGCGGGCCTACGACCTTAACGGCGGAGTCCTCATCGTCTCGGCCATGAGCGGCGCCGCCGGCACCGCCTTCTTCAACTTCGGCGGCGCAACGCTCAAGGCCAGCGGCTCGCTGACGACCACCATTCCCATGACGCTGACCGGCAGCGGCGGCAACGCCACCATCGACACCGCCGGCTACAACGTAACTCTCGCCGGCTCACTGTCCGGACCCGGCGGCCTGATCAAAACCAATAGCGGCCTGCTGGTGCTCAATGCCAGCAACACCTACACCGGGGACACCACCGTCAGCGGCGGCGACGTGCAACTGGACAACGGCCAGGCCGTGCAAAATAGCACCGTCAACGTCAACGCCAATAACGGCCTGAGCTTCGGCACGGGCATCGGCACGTTCACCCTCGGCGGACTGGCTGGCAGCGGCAGCTTTTCCCTGGCCGACACCAACCGCGACGCCGTCGCCATTCAGGTCGGCGACAACAACGCCAACACCGTCTATTCCGGCTCGCTTTCCGGATCCGGCAGCCTGACCAAGATCGGCAGCGGCGTGCTGCAACTCGACGGCAACAACACCTTCACCGGCCCCACCACCATCGACGCCGGCACCCTGGCCGGCACCGGCACCCTGGCCAGCACGGTCACGGTCAAGCGCTGGCGCACATCGCCCCGGGCGATAATACCTCCGGCAACTTCGGCGGCGTCGGCACCTTGACCCTCGGCGGGCTGACGCTCAGCAGCGGCGCGGTGCTCGACTTCGACCTCGGCACCAGCAGCGACCTGTTGGCGGTCACCGGCACCCTGACGCTCAACGGCGCCACGCTCAACGTCGCAGAACTCCGGCGGCCTGCACCACCGGCACCTATGAGATCATGAGCTACGGCAGCCCTGCCGGCGGTTTCAACGCCGGCTCGCTGTTGGTCGGCAGCCTGCCCGCCGGCTTTTCCGCCTTGGTCGTCAACAACCCCGGCGGGAACCAGATCGATCTGAACATCTATGCGACGAAGGTCTGGACCGGCAGCCACGGCTCGGCCTGGGACACCAGCACGGCGAACTGGACCGTCGGCGGCGGCACGGCGACCTATAGCGACGGCGACGCCGTCTGTCTTCGACGACACCGCCAGCACCGGCAGCGTGAGCCTCGCCGGCACGGTCACCCCGAGCGTCGTGACGGTCAACAACAACTCGCTGGCCTACACCTTCTCCGGCACCGGCAGCATCGCCGGCAGCGTGACGCTCACCAAGCAGGGCAGCGGCACGCTGGCCATGAACATGGCGAACAACACCTACAGCGGCGGCACCAGCCTGGCCGGCGGCGTGCTGCAAATCGGCGCCAGCAGCACGGTCTCCGGCGGCGCGCTGGTGGCCGGGCCCCTGGGCACCGGACCGCTGACCCTCAGCGGCGGCACCTTGCAGGACGACGGCGCCGGCCGCACCCTGGCCAACGCCGTGAACATCAGCGGCAACGTCACCCTGGGCAGCGCCGGCGCGGGCGGCCTGACCTTCGGCCCGCAGGGGCTCTCGACGCCCAACACGGTGACCATCGTCGGCTCGCCGACGATTTGCGTCACCGCGCCCACGACCATCGCCGACCAGATCAGCGGCGGCACGCTGGTCAAGACCGGTCCGCCGTGGACCTCCACGATCAGCGGATACTTCTTCCTGGGATCGTAGTGCAGGGGGAGCAGCAGCCAGCCCTGCACCTGGAACGCATCGCTCTTCCAGGTGAGCGAAACAGATTTGCCCCACGCCGGTTCCTCGCCGTCGTTGATGTGGGAGAGCTGGGCGAGGGCGGCGAGACCGGCGGGCCGGCTGGAGGGAGATGCGGCGGTTCTGGCGGCGTAGATCTCCGGCGCTCTGTCGAAGGTGTTGGCTCGAAAGACGAAGAGCGAACGGTCGGCTGTGGAGGAAAGGCTCACCTCCATCCGCCCGTCGCCGGCACTGCCGGGAATATTGAAGATGGGCGTGCTGAAACTGGTGGCCACGCTCTCGCTGGTGCGGTCGCCCTGCAGCTTCATGCGGACCAGTTGGCAGTTCCCCCCGGCTATTTCGCTCACAAAAATATGATCGTTATCGTCCCACTCCATCCAGGCCGGCGAGTTGTGCCGATGCGGGGTCAGGTTCCGCGGCGGACCTCCTGCCGCGGAAACGATCCACACATCGCCGCCCGTCACGCCCTGGTCGCTCATCAGGCCACCGATAAACGCGATGGCCTGGCCGTCCGGCGACCATCGCGGCACCGCGATCTGCAACCCATGCAGGGGACCGGCAACCTCAGAGGGAGCAAGAACAACCTTCGCCGGCGCCGGGTTCGCTCTCTCCAGCTCCTGCGTGTACAACTTCGCCACCCACCAGTTGTTTTCTCCGGGCGGATCGGCGGCCACGTACGCCAGAGCCTTGGAGTCCGGCCTCCAGTCGAATTCATACACATACAAATCAGCCGCAGTGGCGAAGCTGAAGAGCGGTGTGAGATTCTTCATCTCGCGCGAATCCATGGGGCGATTCGATGTAGGCGCTTGCTCTCCGTTCCAGTTTGTAGGGATGGTGACCATCGCCACCCGCTGAATCTCCACCCCCTCCTCGCCGATCACCCCGGAGGGCGGCTTCATCGCCGCCAGTGCTCCAGCCGGCCGCGTCGCGCCCTCAACATATAAGAAGGCCACGCGCCTTCCGTCGGGCGAAAAAACCGCAGCGCCGGCGTCCCCCTTCAGAGCGGTGAGCCGCCGCGCCGGTTTGCCGTCCAGCCGCGCAATATACAAATCGCTTTGCTCGTCCGGCTGGGCGCAATCGGAAAAGAAAGCCAGCGCCTTGCCGTCCGGAGCCCAGACCATCCCTCCCTCATGGCAATGCTGCTCCGGCCTGGCGGCAGCGGTTACCCGCTCGCTTTTGGTCAGGTCGTCCAGCGGAGCCACGCGAATCTCGGCGCCCTCAATCCACGCCAGCCGCTTGCCGTCCGGCGCAACCGCCACCTGCCCCACCGGTCGGCCGCGGTTCAGCCCGTTCAGGACGGCATCGATGCGGGCGCGCTCCAGCGCCTTTGCCGCTGCGGAATCCTGCGCCGGCGCACTGGATAGGATGAACCCAAAGCCCAGCACCAGCGCAGCGCAGGCGGCCAATCCGGCGCTAAGAGATTTGCGAAACGGATTCAAGAACATACGGAAATGCTATCAGGCGGAATCACCGCCGGCAGGCGGAAAGCTGACTCGCTTACTCGCTACTGAGCCGCCTTATGAATCGCCAGCAGCTTCTCCAGCAGCGGCTTCAGCAGCTTCAAATCCAGCGCATTGGCGCCGTCGGACTTGGCGTTCGCCGGGTCGTCGTGCACCTCCAGAAACAGCCCGTCGATGCCCGCCGCCACCGCCGCCCGCGCCAGCAGCGGAATGAACTCCGGCTGCCCGCCGCTCACGCCGTTCGCCGCCGAGGGCTGCTGCACCGAGTGCGTGCCGTCAAAGACCACCGGCGCCAGCCGCCGCATCACCGGCAGCGAGCGGAAATCGACCACCAGCGTGTTGTAGCCGAAGCTCGCCCCGCGCTCGGTCAGAAACACCCGCTCATTGCCCGTGGAGCGCACCTTCTCCACCGGGTGCGCCATGTCCCACGGCGCCACAAACTGGCCCTTCTTGATGTTGACCGCGCGGCCGGTCTTGCCCGCGGCCACCAGCAGGTCGGTCTGGCGGCAGAGGAACGCGGGAATCTGCAGCACGTCCACGGCCTCGGCGGCAACCTCGCAGTGCGCCGGGCTCGTGCACGTCGGTCAGCACCGGCAGCCCCGTATCCCTGGCCAGCCGGCCCAGGATGCGCGTGCCCTCCACAAGCCCCGGCCCGCGAAAGCTCTTCACGCTGGTGCGGTTGGCCTTGTCGTAGCTGGCCTTGAAGATGTAGGGAATGCCCAGATCGGCCGTAATCCGCTGAATCGCCTCGGCCATGGTGCGCACGTGCGCTTCGCGACTCGATCACGCACGGCCCGGCAATCAGGAAAAGCTGCCCCGCGCCCACCTGCACCGGCCCGATTTCAAAGGAGTTGCTCACGAAGGCGATTTTACTCTGCCGGGAAGGGCCAGGACCTGGCCAAAACTGGGGTACACCGAGCCAAATCGGGAGGAAAGGAAACAAATATGCTATTATCTATGGTAAAATGGCACCATGAATACCACAGTCGAGATCGACAAATCAGGCCGCATCGTCGTCCCCAAGAAGCTCCGCGATGCCCTGCACCTCACCCCCGGCACCCGGCTTAAAGTCGAGCGCTCCGGCGACTGGCTTATGTTGATGCCTAGCGCATCCGAGGCACAGCTTGTCATCGAGAACGGCGTGCCGCTGATCTTTCCTGCTGACCGGCAGAACGTACCCGTCCTCACCAATGAAATGGTGACTGAACTGATTGCGCAGGGCCGTCTGGAACGGGAACGCCGGTTCCTTGGATTGGATAGAGATGAGGTGATCGAGTGATCTTCCTCGATACCTCTGTACTGATAGCAACAGCTCAGGTAAGCCACGAGCGTCACACTCCCAGCCGAGAGCTTTGGAATCAATGCGCCAGGATCTTGCCGCGGCAAGCACCCATGCCATGGCCGAGGTCTATAACACGCTCACCGCCATGCCGCCAGTGTTGCGTCTCGCGCCGCGCGATGCTGTCCTTGCCGTGGAAACATTCTTGAAGCGCCTGACTCCAGTAACTCTTTCCGCCGACGAATATCTGGAAACCCTGCGTAGAACGGCAAACCTGGGCCACTCCGGCGGTATGATCTACGACGCGTTACACCTTGCTTGCGCCCGCAAAGTTAAAGCCGAGCAAATCTATACCTGGAATGTACGCCATTTCCGCATGGTTGCCCCGGATCTGGCGGACCGGATCGTTACGCCGTAATTGCATACAATCCAGTGCAAATTTCCAGCTGATTCCCATAACATGTTGCATAAATCCATAAATATGCTAATATGCTTTTATGCGTACCACGCTTGACATCCCGGATGAGGCCTATCGCCGCCTGAAGATCAAAGCTGCGGTGGAGGGTCAAACCATTCGCGAAATCGCCCTGCGCGGCATACTCAGTGAGATTGGTGAAAAAAACACGCCGCTTCCCCCGCTCCCTAGGCTTTCTGAGCCCATCCTGAAGTCCTATGCTCCAGGGTCCATTGACATTGATAACGAGCGAATCTATGACCTCATCGGTTTTCCTTGATGTGAATATCTGGTTGGCGCTCAGCTCACGCGATCACGCGCATTTCGAATCGGCATGGGCTTGGTACAAGAGGCTGCCGCCACGGACGGTCTTGCTTTTCTGCCGCATCACTCAGCTCGGACTGCTTCGCCTTCTCACAACACAAGGCGTCATGGGGCCGGGAACACTGACACAAGCGCAGGCTTGGGAGGCATACGACCGACTCCTTGAAACTGCCGGCGCGAAGTTCGCCGAAGAGCCTGCGGGGTTGGAATCGATCTTCCGATCCTTCACCGGCGCTCAGCAGACATCCCCCAAAGAGTGGGCCGACGCTTACCTGTCCGCATTCAGTCTTGCGGCGGGAATCCCTCTCGTCACTTTCGACAACGCGCTGGCAGGGAAGGCAAAGGGTGCGGTTCTGCTGAGTTAGCTGGGCGCAACTGAGCCTGGTCCCTGTTAAGCCACGATCTCCGAGGTAACAGCTTCGGTAGCCATGCGTTTCTGCCGGTTCCTGTAACTCGCCGCGATAAACTCGCGGAAGATCGGATGCGGCTCCAGGGGCCTGGACTTGAACTCGGGATGGAACTGGCAGCCCAGGAAGAACGGATGGCCGGGAATCTCGACGATCTCCACGTAAGTCGAGTCGGGGGTGGTGCCGCTGATGCGCAGGCCGGCGCCGGTCAGCAGCGCTTCGTACTCGCGATTGAACTCGTAGCGATGGCGGTGGCGCTCGCTGATCTCTGTCGCTCCGCCGTAGGCCCTGGCGGCCAGCGAATCCTCCTGCAGAATGCAGGTCCACGCGCCCAGGCGCATGGTCCCGCCCATCTCTTCCACGCCCAGCAGCTCGCGCAGCTTGTAGATGATGCGGTGCTGGCTGGCGGGGTCGAACTCGCTGGAGTTGGCGTCCTTCAATCCGCAGACGTTGCGCGCAAACTCGATGCACGCGGTCTGCATGCCCAGGCAAATTCCAAAGTAGGGCACCTGCTTCTCGCGGGCGTAGCGGATGGCGTTCAACATGCCCTCGATGCCGCGCTTGCCGAAGCCGCCGGGCACCAGAATGCCGTCGAATCCTTCTAACTGCGACTCATAACTCCGGTCCTCGGGAGTCTTCGACTCCAGCCCCTCGGCCTCGATCCAGGTTACGTTGAGTTTCAGGTTTTGCGAGACCGCTCCGTGCGTCAGCGCCTCCTTGAGCGACTTGTAGCTGTCCTCGTACTCCACATACTTGCCCACAATGGCGATGGAGACCTCGTCTTTGGGGTGGTAGCAGCGGTCGACCAGGTCCTTCCACTTGGTCAGGTCGGCCTCCGGCGCTTCCTTGTGCAGGTACTTGAGGATGAGCGCGTCCACGCCCTCCTGCGGCAAAGCTGAGCGGCACCTCGTAGATGGAGGGCACGGTCCTGGCGCCGATCACGGCGCGCTCTTCCACGTTGCAGAAGGCGGCGATCTTCTGCTTGATCTCGCGGCTCAGGGGGCGGTCCGAGCGGCACAGCAGCACGTCGGCCTGGATGCCGATGGAGAGCAGTTCCTTCACCGAGTGCTGCGTGGGCTTGGTCTTCAGCTCCTGCGCCGCGGCGATCCACGGCACCAGCGTCAGGTGCACAAAGACCGTGTTTTCGCGGCCCAGCTCCTGGCGCATCTGGCGGATGGCCTCCAGAAACGGCAGCGACTCGATGTCGCCCACCGTGCCGCCGATCTCCACGATGGTCACGTCCGCGCCGTTGGCCGAGACCTTGCGCATGGCGTTCTTGATCTCGTTGGTCACGTGGGGAATCACCTGGACGGTCTTGCCCAGGTAGTCGCCGCGCCGCTCCTTCAGAATGATCTGCTCGTAGATGCGGCCGGTGGTGTAGGTTGTTGTCGCGCGAGAGCGGCGCGTGGGTAAAGCGCTCGTAGTGGCCCAGGTCGAGGTCGGTCTCCGCGCCGTCGTCGGTGACAAAGACCTCGCCGTGCTGGAAGGGCGACATGGTGCCCGGATCGACGTTGAGGTAGGGGTCGAACTTCATCAGGTTCACGCGCAGGCCGCGGCTTTCAAGCAGACAGCCGATGGAGGCTGCCGCCAGACCCTTGCCTAAACTGGACACAACTCCGCCCGTCACAAAGACATACTTTGCCGACATCGATGCAACCTCGTTCTTGCAGTTGTTGGGATTGGCCGTACCTGGTGGGCACAATCAAGTATGGCAGAGATGGGAACGCGAATAAAGTGGAAAAATGGGGGCAGAGCTATGCGGCGCCGGGAAGATGCGATAAAACCCTTGAATTGATAGCTTTATGCGTAGGCGCATGCTTCCCGCCCTGGCTGCATCTCCCCTGCCGCCGGGTTGGCCAGGCTGACGCAATCGCGCCCATCGCATGCCGCTCTTGCCGGGAAGAGCTAACCGGCCTACGATGCTCGATGGACCCCCTGCGGCCACAGATGCTGGCGCTGGACAGCGAGCAGAACGGATGAACACCGATGATGGATAAAATTACCATTCTCAAGACGGACATCACCACTCTGGCCGTCGACGCCATCGTCAACGCCGCCAATAGCACGCTGCTGGGCGGCGGAGGCGTTGACGGGGCCATCCATCGCGCCGCCGGCCCGGAACTTCTTGCGGAGTGCCGTCTGCTGGGCGGTTGCGCGACCGGCCAGGCCAAACTCACCAAAGGCCATCGTCTTCCCGCCAGGCATATCATTCACACCGTTGGTCCGGTCTGGAACGGCGGAGAAAACGGCGAGCCGGAACTGCTCGCCAGTTGCTATCGTTCCTGTTTTGCGATTGCTCGCCAGCATGGCCTGCGCAGTCTTGCCTTCCCGGCCATCAGTTGCGGCGTCTACCGGTTTCCGGTCAAGCTTGCGGTCGAGATCGCGATGCGCGAAACGCTCGCGGAACTGAGGCGAGACGATGCAATTGAAAAAGTAATCTTCGCCTGCTTTGACGAATCGGTATTTGCCGCCTATCAACGCGCCGGTCAAAAGACTTTGTAGACGTTGATTGGAGCAGCTTGTAGCTCGAAAGTCAGGGTTTCAGCAGCATCCGCACGCACGGCCTTGCCAAGCCGATCTGCCCTCTTTTATGAGGATGGGCACAACCGCCAAGGCGGCAATCGAATCGAACCATGCGATATGGAACGCCGCATTTATCGCGAGACCAGCCAACGTGATGAATGCAATGTAGGCGCAAGCAGCGGATTGCACTGCATCGGCGGCCAGGGCTGCATTCTTGCCGCGGCGAGCCTCACGTCGCTTCAAAGAAGCCAGGACAGGCATTGCGATCAGCGCAGCGATGGTGATTCCCATACCGGCGCCACTCGTTCGGGACGCGCCCGCAGAGCCAATGCCCCCATGGCAATCGCCGCAACCGCAAAGGCGAGCACAAAGAGCAGAACTCCGGCTGTGCGGCTTGCCCTCCGTTCCGGGATAGTCATGCTGGGGACCCACTGCAAAAGAACAACGGCAGCGGACAGTAGTTCCACGAGGCTGTCGGAACCGAAAGCCAGCATCGCCGGGCTGCGTGCGGTTACAGCTGCATATGCAGAGACGCCAAACTCCGCCAGCATCCATGCAAGCGTGACGCCCTGCAACCAAATTACCGTGGCGCGCGGCTTTGGAGCGCAAGCGATGACAGGCTTCGACGGCTGAGCACCGATCTGTGCGAGTTCCGGCATCTTGTACCACTCATAGTCTCAGGCTCCTTGAAGAGGCGCAAGAGTTCTGGTCTGAGGGGCGCCAACTTCGGAGGTTCAAACTGCACCACTACCAAGAATGGCCCTCGATGGCGATTGCCAAACAGCATAGGGGCGAGTCTGCGTTAGCCTGCCCCTGTGCCTGATGGACTAAAAATTAAAAGTAACCTTTGCCGTCAGCGCCCGCGGAGTTACATAGTGCGTGCCGCTGAAGGTGGAGAGGAAATTATACAGCGCGTACTTGTTGGTAATGTTGATCGCCGTCAGGTCCAGGTTCACCTTATAATGATCGGCGTGAAACAGGTTATTTTTGCCGACAGTGGCGTCAAAGAGATTGCGGGGCGCGATGCGCGGCGGGTCGTGGTCGTTGTCACCCATGCCGGTAGCGGGAATACTCACCAGTTTCGATGAATACTGCGAAGCCAGGCAGGCTGCCGGCAGGGGATTGCCGGGGGTTGCCATGACGCCGTTGCACATCAGTCCGGCCTGGAATTCCTCGTCCGCGGTCAGTCCGCTCAAATCCACCGCCGGCTGGCCGCCGAGCATGATCGAAGTAGGGTCGCACGCGCTGTTGGGATCGTTCAAGAGCGTGTTGTAGCATGGCACCGCACCTGCCACCAGGCCGGAGTCATAGCGCCAATTGAAGCCGCCCCAAATGCCGTTCAGCACCTTGCCGCGGGAGAGCGTGTACTGCAGGTGCGTGGTCTGGTTGAATTTTTCGTCGTGGTCGATGCGGAAGGGCAGGCCGGTCGGCGCCGACCGTGGCCCCGGCTCCGGCAACCTGCGGCGGGAAAAATCGGGCCGCCACCGAGGAGGCAACGAAATAGGCGCTGAAGTGATGATACTCGGGAACCTCTACATTCAACGCATAGCCCGGGATCTTGGAGTTATGCCAGTCGATGGGAAAATAAATGGGGGTATTGCCCAGCACGCTGAAGTCGAAGGCGTTGTGGGTGTACTTCCAGATGTACTCGCCGCTGACCACGACCCTCCTGGCGATGGCCTGCTGGAATCCGGCATGAAACTCGTTGCGGTAGCCGGGGTGCAGAACTCCGGAAACACCGGGAGTGCATAGCAGCAGCGGCGCCAGCACCGCATTCGAGCAGCCCGTGCTGGACAGCACCAGGTTCTCGTTGAACGGCGTCTCCAGGGTGCGCGCATAGGAGACGCGCAGCAAGGTAGCCGACGGCTTGATGTTGTACGCGATGCCCATGCGCGGCTCCGCCTGGCTGGTGTCCGTCAATCCGTTGTAAACGTCTTCGCGCAGGCCCAGGTTGAAGAGCCAGTTACCGGCCTTGATCTGGTCCTCAATGTAGAGGGCCAGTTCCTTGACGTCGGTATGGCCGTTGGAGTTGTATAAGACGCCGCCACGGGTAAGGTCGTAAGGCGCTAGCACCGGGAGGTAATTGGCATTCGGGAACGACACAATATCATCGCAATCCGCAGTGCTGGAGTAGCCTGGCAGAGGATTGCCATCCACATCGACGCAGGGCGAGTTATAAGTGGCATCGACGATGCCCAGGCTGTCATTCTCGCTCAGGTAGGTTTGCCCGTACTGCGCTCCTATCTTGAGGTTATTGATTCCCTTGACGTACGAGAAATCCGAGTGTACCGCACTATTGGTGAGCGTGCGGTTCTGGGAGATGGATGACGTTTGCAGGTTGACCGGTCCCAGGTCGGCCAGGGGGTTGCCACTGGGATAGTAGTTATAAACGTCCCTGCGGACAAAAGCGCCCAGGTTAAAAACCGCGTAATTGCTGATAACCCGCGTATAAGTCGGCGAGACATTGATGGTCTCGATCTTGGAGTGCTGGTCGGTATTGCCCACGTTGCCAAAGGTAGGGCTGGCGCTGGCGCCGCCGCTCACCACGTTCTGCACGTTCAGGTTGTCGTAGGAGTTGGGCGTCTGGAACCAGGAACGGCTGTAGTTCAGGTCCAGGTGGATGGAATCGGCCGGGGTGAAATTATAGTCCACGCGATCGAAGAAATTTTGCTCGTTGCCCTTGTCGTGAAAGACCGTGAACTCCGGGGGATCGAGAAAGCGGCCCGTGTTCAGTCCGTCGGCCTCGATAAAATTGCCCCATTTCTTGCCGCCATAGGCCAGGTCGAAGCCGGCTGTCGCCGAGCCGAAGGAGCCATACGAAGTGCTGATGCTCGCCGGTGGGCTTGGTGACTCCTTGTCCGGAGCGCGTGGTGGCCACGATCACCAGGCTGGTCTTGCCGCCGTATTCGGCCGGCGGCGCGCCGCTGATCACCTCGATGGATTGAATCGACTCGGAGGGAAGCTGGTTGGAAAAGACCTTGCTCTGCTGGTCGGTGATCGATTGGCCGTCCACGGAGAAGGAGTTGGACGCGTGGTCGCCGAGGCCGTGGAAGAGGCCGTTGGAGTCGGCCGCCACGCCGGGGGTGGTGAGCGTAACCAGAGAGCTGAGAGTGGAAGACGCGCTCTCCAGCGGCACCTTGATGAACAGGTCGCGATCCACGTCGGTGTGGAAGGTGGGGTCGGTCTCGATCAGGTCGCCGCTGGACTCCACCGTAACGGTAGTGGCGGCAGTGGCGATCTGCAGAACCAGTTTGAGATTAATTCCCACTACCGAACGAATCTCCACATTCTGACTCAAACTTGCAAATCCTTTGGCCGTAACAGTCATGAGGTAGGGATTGAAGGGGACGTTGGAGATGACAAACTGGCCCAGTGCGTCGGAGGATGTGGTCCGGTCGAATCCGCTGACTTCGTTGGCCAGGTGAACCGTGGCGTTGGGAATCACGGCGCCGGAGGGGTCAGTGACCGTGCCGCGCACTGTGCCGGCGTTGCCGCTCTGGGCAGACGCGGTAAGCGCCGCGAAAATCAGGACGAGGATGGGGAGAATGCGAAAGGTCGTACCGCGATGGAATGGCATAGGTAGTCTCCATAGAATGGCTGAATGATGCGGGGAAGCAGGCCGCGGCAGGAACCACCGCGGCATCCTCTGTGCATGGGGAGGCATCGTTCCGCTTCTGCGGGCCAGCCTGTGCGCATGCGCCGGAGCATCGCCGCCAAACATGGCAAGGATCAACAGGGCTCAGGCTGAAATCGGAGAATCGGAAAGACGCCTTAACAGCCGACGGGAGGGGGACGCGTAAAGAGCTTGGGATGCCAGTGGCGGACGGCCGCGCGCGCCTTAAAAACCGGCGTGGAACTCTCCATCTGCACCAGCACCACCACGGCAGCCGCCACCGCGACGGGCGCCGCCGAGTGCATCGCGATGCACAGCGGGCAATGGTTGGCATCCCTCTCCAGCGGGATGCATGTGCGCCACCTGCACCACGGCCAGCAGCGCCATCAGGACAAGACACACCACCGTTGCCGGCAAAGCGCCCGGCCTACGACGGCCTTGTGCACGGATTTGCGCCTGCCATCCTGTCAACCAACTACCCCTGCCTTAAGAATACACAAAATTTGACGCGCAAGCGCCGGAGTGGGATGCAATTCGGGCTTGGCTTTCGCCCCCGCGGGACAGCCAACCCCGGCTGCGCCGCTTCGTCTAAACTGTGGGGCGATGGCTCATTCCCCTCCATTCCCGTCTCTTGCTGGCTGGTTCCCTGGCCATCCTGCTGCTGGCGGCGCAGGCCGTGGCGCAAACGCAGACGCCCCTGCCGCTCAAGCCCGATGCGCCCGGCACGACCACTAATCATCGCCTCATCCTCAAGGACGGAAGTTATCAAATCGTGCGCAAGTACGAGATTGTGGGCGACCGGGTGCGCTACATCTCCGTGGAGCGCGGCGGCGACTGGGAGGAGTTGCCCGCAGGCCTGGTGGACTGGGACGCTACGCGCAAGTGGGAGCGGGATCACGCCGCGGCTGCCGTGGAAGAGCCTTCGCCGGCGATGAAAGAGGCCGAGGAGATCGACAAGGAAGAAGCCGCCGAGCGCGATGAGGAGAAGGCGCGCAGGCCCGAGGTGGCCAAGGGGCTGGAGCTGCCCGACGAGGATGGCGTCTTTGCGCTGGACACTTTTCAGGGCACGCCGGAGCTGGTGGAGTTGCTGCCCAACGAGCTGAACATGAATGCCAAGACCAAACACGGACTGAGCACGCTGAATCCCGCTGGCCGGCGCCAGGGCCAGCCTGGAACTGGAGGGCGCGCACGCCAAGGTTCACCTGCACGTGAACGATCCGGCCATCTATCTTTCGCTGGCCGCGCGCGACGAAGCCGAGCAGGTCATCTCCCACGCCATGACGGTGAACACCGGCGGCGCAAAGGAAGTGGCCAACCGCAAGCACGGCGCGCATTCGGCTGCGTCGGGCTTCGCCATCGTCCGCGTGGACGAGCGCAAGGCCGTGCGCATCGTGGGCGCCGTCCACGTGAGCCCCACCGGCGCGGTCACCCAGGACGAGGACGTGATTCCCGCCAAGGTCGAGGTGCTGCCCGGCAAGCACTGGCTCAGGATCACGCCCGCAAAAGCCGCTGCCACTCGGCGAGTATGCGCTGGTGGAGATTCTCTCCGCCTCTGAGATCAACCAGTCGGTCTGGGACTTCCGCGTGGACCCGCAGTCGGGGGACAATCCCGGCTCACTGGGACCGATTTTGAAGTAGCGAGCCGGCCGGCCCGACCGGCTCCACGCGGCTTCTCGACACACCCGTGAACCTCCGCTATGATTTGCGTGGCAAGGCCAGCGGAGAATTTCACTTTAATTATCGCCGCACCCTTCCCGCTGGCAGCCAGGAGGCATTCTGCATGGCGGCTGAGGATTCCACCGTAAATTTCTGGTCCCTTTCTTCTTCTCAATTGGCCGAGCGAATCGGATTGATTGCCGATGCAGACCCCTCGGCGGTTGACGATGCCACGCGCGCGGAAGCCAGCCAGTTAGTCTCAGAATGGAAGGAAGCGCTCGATATGCCCAACGAAACCTTCCTGGATCAGGAGCGCAAAGTAGCTGAGTTGGATGCGCTGCAGATGCGGACAATCGAGATTCTTGTCAGGGTGAATCCGAGCGCAAAAGCGAATTAGCGAGTTAGCAAGTTAGCGAGTTAGCGTGTCGTTGGCGAATCCCAGGTCTCAAAATCGAGACCTGGGGCACCCATATGCTGTAACTATTCCCTGTTCCCTATTCCCTATTCCCGCACGCCGATCCCCAGCGCCTTCATCTTGCGGTAGAGGTGGCTGCGCTCCAGGCCCAGCAGCTCCGCGGCGTGGCTGATGTTGTTGCGGGCTTCTTCGATCTTCTTCAGGATGTACTCGCGCTCGTAGGCGTCGCGCGCCTGTTGCAGCGTTGAAAACTCCTCCGTCGAGCGCGTGCCGGCCTTGTGGGTGAGCGGCGGCAGGTGCTTGCGCTCGATGCGCAGCACGCGGGGATTGAGGATGAGCACCCGCTCGATCACGTTCTTCAGCTCGCGCACGTTGCCCGGCCAGTGGTAGTGGGCCAGCGCCTCCAGCGCCTCTTCGCCGATCTCCATGCGCGGGCGGCCGTACTGGCGGCCGAACTCGGCCAGAAACTCGCGCGCCAGCAGCGGAATGTCCTGCTTGCGCTCGCGCAGCGGCGGCACAAAGAACGGAACCACGTTGAGCCGGTAGAAGAGGTCCTCGCGGAAGTTGCCCTTGGCGATCTCCTCTTCGAGGTCCTTGTTGGTGGAGGCGATCAGGCGCACGTCCACGCGCAGCGGCTGCGTGCCGCCCACCGGCGTAAACAGCTGGTCGTCGAGCGCGCTGAGCACCTTGGCCTGCGTCTTCAGGCTCATGTCGCCCACTTCGTCGAGGAAGAGCGTTCCGCCGTCGGCGCGCTCCAGGGTGCCGCGCTGCTCCGGCGGGCCGCCCGGCTGCGCGCCGTGCCGGTAGCCGAAGAGCTCGGCCTCGATGTGCGCCTCGGGAATGGCCGCGCAGTTCAGCTCGACAAAGACGCGGTCGCGGCGCAGGCTCTCGGCGTGAATGGCGCGCGCGATCAGCTCCTTGCCGGTGCCCGACTCGCCGTAGATGAGCACGCGGCCGTTGGTGGGCGCCATCAGGCGGATCTGCTGGCGCAGCGCCTTCACCGGCACGCTTTCGCCGGTGAGCACCGAGCCCACGCTGAACTGGCGCTTGAATTCGAGGTTCTCCGTGCGCAGCCGCCGCGCCTCCACGGCGTTCTTGAGCACGATCAGCGTGCGGTCCAGCGAGAGCGGCTTCTCAAGAAAGTCGTAGGCGCCCAGCTTGGTGGCCTTCACCGCGGCTTCGATGGTGCCGTGGCCGCTGATGATCACCACTTCCGGCCGCGTCTCCACGGCCAACTGGCGCATATCGGCCAGCACGTCGAGTCCGTCGCGGTCGGGCAGCCAGATGTCGAGCAGAACCACGTCGTAGGGCGCGTCCTCGAGCAGCACCATGGCCTCGGCCGCGGTGGCCGCGCTGGCCACGCCGTAGCCTTCTTCGCGCAGAATCTCTTCGAGCGAGCTGCGAATCTCCGCTTCGTCGTCCACCACCAGAATGTGATTCATGAGGGCATTCCCTTCAGCGTCGCGGCTTCGTTGCCCTCCAGCATCTCCGCAGTCTGCTGCGCGCCGCCGGGATCCATCAGCGGCAAGCGCAGCAGGAAGCGCGCGCCCTTGGGGCTGTTGGCCTCGGCGCGCAGCGAGCCGCCGTGCTCCTGCACGATCTTGGCCGCGATCGAAAGGCCCAGCCCGGTGCCGCGATGCTTGGTGGAGTAGAAGGGCAGAAACAGCCGCTCGCGAATCTCATCGGTCAGCCCGTGGCCGGTGTCGGAGACGCACGATCTCGACGCCGCGCCATCTTCGCTGAGCGAGGTGCTGAATGCCCAGCACGCGCAGCAGGCTGCCCTGCATGGCCTCGGCGGCATTGTCGATGAGGTTGGCCAGCGCGCGGCGAATGGCCTCGGGATCGGCCAGCACCGTGGGCAGATCCGGCTCCAGATCGCGCTGCACCGTGATGCCTTCGAGCCGGCCGGCAAACAGCGCCAGCGCCTCCTCGGCCACCTGGTTCATGTCGCAGGCGCGCGGCTGCGGCGCGGGAAACTGCGCCAGCGCCGAGAACTGGTCGACCAGCGTGCGCAACGTGCCCACGCAGCCCAGAATCACCTCGCTGCACTTGCGGATCATGTTGGGCGAGTCCGGCTGGCCGCGCTCCAGATGCCTGCCGATGCGCTCGGCGGAGAGCGCGATGGGCGTGAGCGGGTTCTTGATCTCGTGGGCCACCCGCTGCGCCACTTCCTTCCACGCCAGTTGCCGCTGCGCGCGCAGCAGCTCCGTGGTGTCTTCCACCACCAGCACCGTTCCCTGCTGGCCGTGGGCGAGTTCGAGCCGCGCGCTGGTAATGGCCAGATGAATGGTGCGGCCGCGGGCATGAAATTCAATCTCGGTGGAGGCCGCGCCCATGCGATGCCCGCGCCGGATCACGCCGGCCAGATCCTCCGCGCACTCGGCGGGCAGCAGGGTTTCGATTCTCTCCCCGCCCAGACCGGATTCCTCGCGCACGTCCCATCAGCGCGGCAAAGGCGCGATTGGACTGCAGCACCACGCCCGCGCCATCCAGCGTGACCACACCGGAGGGAATCGTCTCGACGATCGTCTCCAGCTCGCGGCGCCGCTCCTCGATGGCCAGGTTGGCCGCGGTCAGTTGCGTGGACGAGCTCTCCGCCAACTGCCGGCTGGCGTCCAGGTCCGCCGCCATGTGGTTGAAGGAGCGCACCAGGTCGCCCATCTCGCCGGTGGCCCGCAGCGCTACGCGATAGTCGTACTTGCCCGCGGCAATCTCGTCCATGGCGTCGGCCAGCGCCTCCACGGGCCGGGTGATTTGCTTGGACAGAAACAGCGCCAGCCAGACGCTGGAGAAGAAGACAAACACCGTGATCAGCAACAGCATCAGGAAGAAGGTGGTGCGGATGCGGTTGCGGGAGCGGAAGAGTTGCCAGTATTCATCCGCGCCGGAGCGGATGCGCGCCGCGGTCTGGCTGAGCCCCTGGGGCATGGGCAGCGCCACCACCACCACCTTGCCTGAGGCGGTGGCCGCCATGCCCAGCGCATACTCCTGGCCCGCCACCTTCAGCACCGGCTCATCGCTGCGCTGCGCGGCGGAAAGCAGGATGGTATGAGAGCGGCCCGTGCAACGGAACAGCGGATCCCTGTTCGCCATTGTTCAGCCAGGGAAGCAGGCTGGCCTGGCTTTGCTCCGGCGGCGCCTGAAACCCGGCCAGCAAGCGCAGATTCTTGCCATAGACCACGGCAAAACCGCCGGTCAGCGTAATGCGATGGGAGGCCAACGCATCCTGGAGCGCGGGCAGGTCGAGGTCCGGAGCGCCGGAGGCCGCAATCGACTCCGCCTCCACGCGCGCGTTGTTGGTGACGTATTGCGCCAGCTCCAGCACCACGCGCGTGGAGTCCTCGCGCAACTCCGATGTGTTGGGCGAGAACCAGCGGTCGATGGAACGGTTCATGAGCTGAAAACTGAACAGGAACATGAACACCGCGGGGGTGAGCGCAATCAACGCCGCGCCCAGCACCATCCGCGTCCGCAAGCGCGCCCCCAGGGCGCTGCTGCTTTGGTCGGCGTAGAGCTTGAGGATGTTCCTGAGCAGCAGCATCAGGAGCACCATCAGCAGCAGGAACACCACCACGGTGAGGCCGGTAAAGACCAGCGTCTCCCCGGAAGTTTCAGGATTGAGAAACCCCACGCCGGAGGTGTTGAAGGCCTGCAGCGCGCCCAGCAAAACGAAAAACAGCAGTACCCCGCCCGCAAGCAGGACAACCGACCGGCGCCGGGGATCGGCGAGAAACTTCATGCGGCGATTATAGAACTGCCAGTGGTCCGCAGTCAGTTGTCAGTGATCATTTGTCAGTGATCAGTGGTCAGTGATCAGTGGTCAGTGGTTAGTGGTCAGTGATCAGGAATCAGCCGGGTGCTGGGTGCCCCATCCTTGCGCTTTTTTCTGTGCAAGGGTGGGAAAGCACAAAGGCCGCAGTCAGGATCTGACAAACTGTTCCCTGCTCCCTGCACTTCACCCATACACGCTTGTCTCAGCCATCCACGCTACGCCGTGCCCTCGCGAGCGTCTTTCCAAATATCGATCGCCCCCTCCTGCGCATAACGATCGATCTCCTTCAGCTCCGCATCGGTGAATCCTAGTTTCTTCACCGCATCCAGCGAGTCGTCGAGCTGCTCCACGTTGCGCGCCCCGATCAGCGCCGTGGTCACCCGCTTGTCGCGCAGCACCCAGGCAATGGCCATTTGCGCCAGCGTCTGCCCGCGCCCCCGCGCAATTTCGTTCAGCGCCCGCACGCGCTTCAAGTTCTCCTCGCTCAAAAACCCCATCTCAAAGGAATCTCCCATCTTGGCGCGCGAGATCTCGGGAACGCCCTTCAGATATTTGCCGGTCAGCAGTCCCTGGCCCAGCACGGAAAATGCAATGCAGCCCACGCCCAGTTCCTCCAGCGTGGCCAGCAGCCCCTCCTCCACCCAGCGGTTCAGCATGGAGTAGGAGGGCTGATGAATCAACAGCGGCACGCCCATGCTCTTCAGGATGCGCGCCGCTTCGCGGGTCCGTTCCGGACTGTACGAGGAAACGCCCACATACAGAGCCTTGCCCTGATGCACCGCCTGCACCAGCGCGCCCATGGTTTCTTCCAGCGGCGCATCCATCGCCGGGCGGTGGGAGTAGAAGATATCCACATACTCCAGGCCCATGCGCCGCAAACTTTCATCCAGCGAGGCCAGCAGATACTTGCGCGACCCGCCGATGCCATAGGGCCCCGGCCACATATCCCATCCCGCCTTGGTCGAGATCACCAGCTCATTGCGCAGCCCGCGAAAATCCTGGCGCAGAATCTCCCCGAAGTTCTCCTCCGCCGATCCGTACGGCGGCCCATAGTTGTTGGCCAGGTCAAAGTGCGTCACGCCCCGGTCGAAGGCGCGCCGGATCATGGCCCGCCCGGTCTCGAAAACATCGGCGCCGCCGAAGTTCTGCCACAGCCCCAGCGACACCGGCGGCAACATCAGCCCCGATTGTCCGCAGCGCCGGAACAGCGCCCCGTCATACCGCTTGGCATTGGCCACATAGCTCGTTTGCATAGATTCTCCTTTTCGTTCGCCCGGATGCCCGAAACGAATTCCAAATCCTCGTAAAGAAGTATGTCATAACGAGGTTGTGAGGGGGACTGTAAGCTGCCATATGACGCTAAGCGCCATACAGCGAAAATCAAAAACTCGCGGGCCATTCCCGGGCTCCGTGATAGACCCTGAGAATGCGAACGCGCCCTGAAACGGCTCGGTAAACCAGGATGTAAGGCGTTCTACGAACTATTCGTTCGCGGGTTCCCGTAACGCGACCGGTGCGCCACTACGCGGGAACCGGGAGAGCAATTTGGCTTCTTCATGAATCCGCGCTTCGACGGATTCCGATGCTTGTTCGCTGTCTGCTGCGATGTAAGCCGCCAACTCTTCCAGGTCACGCATGGCAGCCCTGCTCCAGATCAACCTCATGCAGTAGCTTTCAACTTCCGTGCCTTGCGAATCGCGTTATGGAATTGCTTCATGGCTTCTTCATGCGGAATGTCCCCCGAGGTGTCCGCCAAAGCCTCTTCCACACCTGCCCGGAACCATTCCTCGTAGCCGGGCTCCGGCTCGCCAATGTCCTTCCGCCAAGCGGCATAAATCTCCTCTTCCGACGCACCATTCCCTTCGTGCAGAAGGTTTTGGATGAGCCAGTCTAATTCGCCGGGAGGCAATTGGCGGGCTTCTTCGAGGATTTCGGCGGCACTGCTGCTCATGGAGAGATTGTAGCGCGAAACCGGGTGCGCAACCACTCCCAGGCCTCGAAGGCCAGACCTGGGGCATCCGCTTTCCTGAAACTTTCTCCTGAAAAAAGGCGGAACAGGCAAATCCCGCCAGTACGCATCTTCCAATGTTCTACTGTCTGGTAAGGGTAAAGCTCCCTTCCACATCCGCTGGCTCAACATCCACCGAACCTTTGATCGTGTTGTCATCGACGAACTTCGCTTCGTAGGTCACATTAATTGGTGTGCCCTCGTACTCCGCTTTGGCGGCCAGGTGAACACCTTTATCATCGACCGTGCCCGAGAACTCTCTCGTAACATCGTCCCGCTTGCAAACACCCTTCACATTCGCGCCATCCTGCGTAAATGTGCAAGCGCTCACCCTGGTTGTGCCGTTGATGTCGCTGACGAGCTTCCAATTGCCGGAGAGCTTTGCGCCGGCCGCCATGGCTGGAATTGAAAAGGCCAATAGTGTGACTGCGATCCATTTCATAGTTTTTCCTCATGCTGTGATAGTTTTGTTCAAGAATCAATACGCGTTTATCCGTGCGCAAGTTCCCCATGATACACAATTCCGGCTTTCCGCGTGGAGAAGAGCCGTAGAGCAGCCGGTCGCCAGATTATTACTCCGCATTATCGATCTGCGCCCTTTGCAGCTTGTCGGAGTAATCGACATAAACCGCCTTCCACGTGGTGAAGAAGTCGATAGCTCCCAAACCTTCGCGGTGTCCGTTGCCGGTATGTTTCACGCCGCCAAAGGGCAGATGCACCTCCGCGCCAATGGTAGGGGCATTGATATAAGTAATCCCCGCCTCTAAGTCGCGGATGGCCGTAAAGGCGCGGTTCACGTCCTTTGTATACAGCGCCGTCGATAGCCCGTAGTCGATTGAGTTGGCGATCTCGATAGCTTCCTCGAAGGTCGCGAACTCGATGAGGCTGACCACCGGGCCGAAGACCTCTTCGCGGGCAATGCGCATGGTGGGAGTTACTCTGCCCAGCACGGTCGGCTCAAAGAACGTGCCGTGGGCATAAGCTCCCTCGGTGAGCGCATGCCCGCCGGTGAGCAGCTTCGCGCCCTCGGCCAGGGCAATGGCCACATATTTGGTTGAGGTTTCAATCTGGCTGGGGTTCACCTGCGGACCTACCTCGACCGTCTCATCCAATCCATTGCCGACTTTGAGTTTCTTTGCCCGCGCCACAAACTCGGCGGTAAATCGGGCCGCAATGCCCTTCTGCAGCAGGATGCGGCTGGTGGCCGTGCAGCGCTGGCCGGTGGTGCCGAAGGAACCCCACAGAGCGCCGTCCAGGGCCAGCTCCAGGTTGGCATCGTCGAGGACGATCTGCGCGTTCTTGCCGCCCATCTCCAGCGAGACCTGCTTGAACGTAGCCGCCGCGCGCTGCGCCACCAGCGACCCCACCGCGCTGGACCCCGTAAAGCTGATGGCGCGCACCTCCGGGTGCTCCACCAGCGCCGCGCCCGCCACCGAGCCGCTGCCGCAGACGATATTGACCACCCCCGACGGCAGGCCGGCATCCACCAACGTCTGGACAAGATGGTAGGTGGAAAGCGGCGTATCGCTGGCCGGCTTGATGATGCAGGTATTGCCCGCAACCAGCGCCGGAAACAGCTTCCACGAAGGAATGGCCATGGGAAAATTCCACGGCGTAATCAGCCCCACCACGCCCACCGGCATGCGCACGCTCATGGCGAACTTGTTCTGCAACTCGCTGGGAGTGGTCTGGCCAAACAGCCGCCGTCCCTCGCCGGCCACGTAAAAGGCCTCATCGATGGCCTCCTGTACGTCGCCGCGGGCCTCGGTCAGCACCTTGCCCATCTCCCGCGTCATATCGCGGGCGTATTTTTCCTTGTTTTGGACGAGGATGTCGCGAGCGCGAAGGAGAATCTCAGCCCGCTTGGGCGCGGGAACCAGCCGCCACCCGGCAAACGCCTTCTTCGCGGCGGCTACGGCCAGGGCCACATCATCGGCATGGGAAGACGGAAACGCGCCTACAACGTCTGTGTGGTCGGCGGGGTTCAGGTTCAGGATGGTCTTGCCGCCGACGGCCGGCAACCACGCGCCGCCAATCAGATTGTGAAACGTGGGATAAGTCATAGAAGCCTCGAAGAACAGAGATCAGGGGTCAGGCCCAGGCTGACAGCATTAGAATGGGCCAATTCTGCCAGCACGGCAAACACCTGAGTTTACCGCATCGCTTACCTTGCCGGCACGCCTTTTCGCGCCTGTTTAGGGCCTTTTGAACGGCCCCCGCTCGCTGGCCGTACAATAAGCCTTGAGGTAATACCAGTCTCTCCATGTCATTGAACGGTTATCCTTCGCGCTCCTCGCGGTCGCACGGCCTGCGCTCGCTCTTCAGCATGTTTTCCAGCGATCTGGCCATCGATCTGGGCACCGCCAACACCCTGGTCTTCGCGGCCGGCAAGGGCATCGTGGTCAACGAGCCCTCCATCGTGGCCATCAACAAGAACACCGGCGAAGTGGAAGCCGTGGGCAAGGAGGCCAAGGAGATGCTGGGCCGCACGCCCGGCAACATCGTGGCCATCAAGCCCATGAAGGACGGCGTCATCGCCGACTTCAAAGTCACCGAGAAGATGCTGAACTACTTCATCCAGAAGGCGCACAACCGCAAGATGCTGGTGCATCCGCGCATCGTCATCGGCGTGCCTTCAGAGATTACGCAGGTTGAAAAGCGCGCGGTCGAGGACTCCGCCTACCGCGCCAAGGCCAGCGAAGTTTATCTGGTGGAGCAGGCCATGGTGGCGGCCATCGGCGCCGGCCTGCCCATTACCGAGCCCTCCGGCAACATGGTGGTGGACATCGGCGGCGGCACCACGGATATCGCGGTCATCTCGCTCTCCGGCATCGTCTACTCGCGCTCCGTGCGCATGGCCGGCAACCAGATGGACGAGGCCATCACCAACTACCTCAAGCGCAAGTACAACCTGCTGATCGGCGAGCGCACCGCCGAGCAGATCAAGATCGAGATCGGCTCGGCCTTCCCGCTGGACAAGCCGCTGACCATGGAGATCAAGGGCCGCAACCTGATTGAAGGCGTGCCCAAGACCATCACCGTGGACGACAGCGAGATTCGCGAGGCGCTGGGCGAGTGCATCGCCGTGATCATGAACGCCATTCGCGTGGCCCTGGAGCGCACGCCGCCCGAGCTTTCGGCCGACATCAGCGACCGCGGCATCGTGCTCACCGGCGGCGGCGCGCTGATCAAGAATCTCGACAAGCGCATCCGCGAGGAAACCGGTCTGCCGGTCTCGGTGGCCGACGATCCGCTGGCCTCGGTGGTGCTGGGCACCGGCAAAATGCTCTCCGACTTCCGGCTGCTGCGCAAGATCAAGATCGATTAACAGAGATCAGGGGTCAGAGATCAGTAACCAGAGATCAGTTGCTTTCCCAGGTCTCAACAACGAGGCCTGGGGCGCCCGGCAGGCGTTTAATAACATACCAAATTACCCAATGATGTCCATGCCGTCATTCATTCTCACTGGCCATCACTTCGTCCACGGCTTCCTCAAATACATGGACCGATTCGCGTAGCGCCGCTTCGCTGATGACCAGCGGAGGAGCGATCTTGACACACTCGCCGGCCACGCCCACCGGAGCGAACATAAGCAAACCTTTGTGGAAACACGCAACGTTGATTTTCGTGGCTGTCTCCGCGTCTGGTTCGCGAGTACCGGGCTTGACAACCTGGATACCGGCAACCAGACCTTTGCCCCAGCAACACCCGAGGCGTTGCGGGTACTTGCGCTGGATGCGTTCGAGCTCGGGGATGAACCACTGGCCGAGTTTAGCAGCGCGTGCGGCGAGCTTTTTCTGATGGATGACCTTCAGGTTGGCGATGGCAGCGGCTACAGCCAGCGGCGAGGCGGAATGTGTCGAAGTCATCGAGCCGGGGGCATACAAATCCATGATGTCGCGCCGGCCAATTACGGCAGATAATGGCAGCGACGAGGAGATGCCTTTGCCGCAGGCAATGAGGTCGGGCTTGATGCCGTAGTGCTCGAAGCAAAACATTTTGCCGGTTCGGCCAAAACCGGCCTGGACTTCGTCCATCGTCAACACGATGTCGTGTTGGCGGCAGAACTTTTCGAGTTTCCGTGCGTATTCTACGGGGAGAAAGTCGGGACCGACACCTTGGTAGCTTTCGCTTATGACGCCGGCGATGTTTTCCGGCTGGATATTTTGCTCGGCCAGTGAACGGAGAAAGAGATCGAACGAGGTATCGGGGTTTTTGAAGCCGTCGGGGAACGGGACTTGGATGAAGGTTCGGTCGCGGTCTACCATCCAGGTTTTCTGGCGTTCGTTGCCGCCGGCAAGCTGTGCGCCCATGGTCCGGCCGTGAAACGCGTTGCGGAAACTGACGATGTACTTTTTCGCCGGACCGTGTTTTTGGAGCGCGTAGGTTTTGCTGAGTTTGATGCAGTTCTCGGTCGCTTCACTGCCCGTGCTCAGCAGAAACACCTGTTGCCGGCTTGAATCGGGCGCGATTTCGCGCAACATGCGCGTGAGTGTGGCACGGTCGGCGTGCGGAAACACGTACGTGGCCAGCAGCGGACGGTCGATCATGGCGCGCAAAGCTCTTACGATTTGCGGATGCCCGTGGCCGGCGTTGGTGATCAGCACGCCGCTTGACCAATCGATCCAGCGGTTGCCCCATTTGTCGGTGACGGTTGAACCTTCGGCCTTGTGCCAGAGCACCGGCGGTTGCCCGGCCATCGAACGCGGCTCGCTGCGGCGCAGTTCCTCGAAGACCGGCAACGACTGCGGCACCGGCAACGCGGTCTTGATGGTGCGATACTTGGTTTTGATTTTCGTGACGTTGACGGGCGTCAAACTATACTCAGCCATTGCTGCTCTCCACGCGGGGATTGTTGCCGTAATGAATTTTCAACAGCGCGCCATCGGCAAGGATGGATTGGCGTGCGGCTTCAACCACAAGTTCGTTGATGAAACTGTTGGCCGGCGTGGCAACAATGCCGGCGGCGTCGATTTCGCCGATGAATTTTTGCCGGGCGGCGAGGCTGTCGCAGGTCGCCTCCATGCGTTGCATGGTTTGCAGGCTTGCGGCGACGGATTCATACCCGTAACCAACCGGTTTGGCGCCGGCGCCTTCCCACGGAACCAGCCGGTAGAAGTCGGGGCTGACATACCGGTAGCGCAACGCGCCGCTCGGTTCGAGAAACGCGTACCGCACACCGCGTTCGTGGTCGTCGTGATGAATCATGCCGGTGCGGTCCGGGCCTTCGCAGTACATGATCAAGCCCTGGTCGTTGCTGCCCGCAGCGTCATCGGGATAACCGAGGCCGTTGGTCACCGTCAGTAACGCGCCGTTCTCGAAGCGCACGCGTCCGCTCGACCATAGGAACGCATCGTTGCCGTTCGGGAATTTGCCGCGCACCCCGTCCAGTGATACGGAGACGGGCTTGAGGCCGGTGATGAAATAAACCAGGTCCACGTAATGGCAGCCGACATAGGTGAACGGATCGGTCTTGTCGCACGTGAACCAGTTTTGGAAATTGGAATGCCGGTAGTAGTACGGCTCATGCAATTTCGCTTCGCCCATGATGAACTGGCCGAACTTGCCCTCGGCGTAAAGCCGTTTGGCCAGGAGCGCGCGGCGGTCGAAACGCTTGTGGTACTCAACACCGACGAACAAGCCTTTTTCCAGCGCCAACCGTTCGATTTCGACGTCCTGCCGGTATTCGAGCACCAGCGGTTTGACGCTGAGCACATGTTGATCGTGCCGCAACGCTTCCATGATGATCGGATAATGGAACCAATCCGGCACAGCTACGACGACTGCCTGCCGGGGCCTCTGCTTAGCCAGCGCGTCCTTGTACAAATCCGGAAACGTTTTCTCCGGCGGCGTTGTCAACGCCGGCAGTGCGGTGAATTTTTGTCCCGGAAACGCCGCGCCGAGCTCCGCGCTGTCGGTCAGCGCCTGCAACGGCCCGCTGTTGAGGGCGCAGACCGTGATTTCACCGGCCACGCCAAGGCGTTGGAGATGATAAATGCTAGGCAGAATCAGATCGTTGGTGATCATTCCGCCGCCGATGATGAGTGTATCGAGAGGCTGGTTGTTCATCGCAAGTGGTTACTGTCAGGATACCGTCTACGACCAGGATGCTGCAACCGTGACTTGGGCGCCTCTCTGGAACAAGGTTGTGTACTGGGAGTTTATGGGCGCCACTTTGATCGAAGAAAGGCAGTTGGCCCCGCCCCATGTGACCGTCAGTATACTGGTATTGCTCTTGTTATCCGCGCAGCTCTCTTCCCGCACGAGCCTTGGCCATGGAATCGTTCTTCATCCGTTATCGGAATCTCCTGGTGCTGCTGGCCATCCTGCTGGCGCAGATCATCGGCTTGGCCGTGCAGGTGCGACGTACCAGTAGCGGGAGCAACACCCTCGATCCGCAGGATGCCTCCAGTGTGCGGCTGATCCGGCTGTGGGCCAATGCGCTGGTCACGCCTCCGGAGCGTCTAATCCAGGCCTCCAAGCTGGACGTTTCAGGCCTGTGGCAAAACTATATCGCCCTGCGTCACGTGCGCGAACAGAACAAGGAGTTGCAGAGGACCATCGACCGGCTGCGCCTGGAGCAGGCTGCCCTGCTTGAAGATGCCCGCCAGGGCCAGCGCCTGCAAGGCCTGCTCGGCTTCCAGCAGAAGTACATCTACAAGACGGTGGCCGCGCAGGCCATCGGCTCCAGCGGCAGCGATCAGTCCCGCGTCTTCTATCTCGACAAGGGTTCGGCCGACGGCCTGGACCGCGATATGGCGGTGATTACCCCGGATGGGATCGTGGGCAAGGTGCGCGAAGTCTTTCCCCATTCGGCCCAGGTGCTGGCCATCAACGACCAGACCAGCGGCGCGGGCGTGATTCTTGAAACCACGCGCATTCGCGGCATTCTGCGCGGCAATGCCGCCGGCCAGCCGCAAATTGTGGGCATCCTGGCCGACCAGCGCATCCAGCCGGGCGAAAAGGTGCTCACCGCCGGGGGCGACCAGGTCTTCCCGCGAGGTCTGCCCGTAGGGGTGGTGGAGAAAGTCGTCCGCGACCCCGATCGCGAACTCTTCATCGACGTCATCGTGAAGCCGGCGGCCCATCTGGACCGGCTGGACGAGGTGCTGGTCATCACCTCGACCGCAGCCGCGCTTCTCGCCCGAGCAGCAGCAGGACATGGCCGCCAGCGAGGCGCTGAAGGGCCCGGAGGCGGCGGCCATCAAGGAGCAGCAAAAGGCATCTCAGATCATGGCCGAGCGGCTTCCCGGCCTCACCGATCCCAACCTACCGCAGGCCAACCCGGCATCAACGCAGCCCGGACAGAACCCGCCCAAGCCGGCCGCCTATTCCCGAACAGGGGCCTCCCAGGCTGCTGCGCCCCCTGCATCCTGACCGCTTCACTCCGGCTTCGCCGCCGGAGACGGCGCCGGACGGCACAGAAACCAAGTCCGGCCCGCAAACCAAGCCCCAGCAACCCCAGCAGCCGAGGAATCCATAGCTATGGCCGTCCTGGGCGCAGATTTCCGCCGCGATCTGGAGATTCGCCGCTTTCCGCTGCTGGTCTACACTCTGGCGCCGCTGGCGGCGCTGGTGCTGCAGGCCTGGCTGCCGCGGGTGCTCAGGAGCCACGTTTTCTTCGATCTGCCCCTGGTGATCACCATCTACTTCGCCTTGGGCCGGCGCAGCCCCATCCAGGGCACCATAATGGGCGCGGTCATGGGCCTTTTTGAGGATGCGCTCTCCCACCACGCCATCGGCGTCAACGGCATCGCCAAAACCGTGGCCGGCTTTCTGGCCGCCTCGGTGGGAATCCGCATCGACGTGGAGAACGCCACCATCCGCCTGCTGCTCAACTTTCTGCTCTCCCTGTTGTGCAGCGCAATTTATGTCTTCATCTACCGCGTTCTGCTGGGGCTGGAGCTGGAGTGGAGCTGGTTGACCGAACTTTTCAAAGCGGTTGGAAACTCGCTCATCGCCCTGGTGCTCTTTCCCCTGCTGGATCGTCTGCAAATTAGGGACTGAGGGGGTGCAGAAAAATTCGTTGCATGTGCAGAAATACTCGTTGCTTTGAAAGGGCATGGCTTTAGCCATGCCACAGCAGCGCAAAAAAATGAATGCGGCTTTAGCCGCCGAGGGAATGCAGGTTGTTGAAAATACACTCCCTCAGGGGCTAAAGCCCAAAACTCCATTTGCCCATCCAGAGGCACGTCTTAGACGTGCCCTTTCAAAACAGGGGAATTACCAATTCAGAGGAGTTTTTCCGCAATCCGTCTAACCACTGAGGTAAACTTTTCGGCTCACCGGCGGTTAGAACGCAAACACAATCAAAGTAGCTGTATCCTAGGCGCAGGCACATGTATTCCGGCCGGAGCAATCGCGGCGAAAAGCTCTCCACCCTCAAGTTGACGGTGGTGCAGTACGGCATTCTGCTCATGATGCTGGCCCTGGCCGCCGGGCTTATGGCGGCTGCAGGTGCTGGGCGCGGAAAACTTCCGCCAGCTGGCCGAGCAGAACCGCATCCGCAAGGTTCCCGTGATGGCCGCCCGCGGCAAGCTCTTCGACCGCGAGGGCCGCCTGCTGGTGGACAACTATCCCTCCGTCTCCTGCTTCCTGGTCCGCGAGCAGAACCGCAACGTGGACGCCGATCTGCCCCTGATCGCCAGGGGGCTGAACCTCGATCTGGAGCAGTTGCGCGCCACTCTGCGCCGTTATCGCGCCGCGCCCGGCTACCAGCCCATCCCCATCAAGCAGGACATCACCGCCGACGAACAGGCCTTCATCGAGGCCCACCGCAACGAGTTGCCCGAGCTGGAAACCATCGACGAAGAGCGCCGGCTCTATCCCCGCGACGGCTTTGCCGCTCACATCATCGGCTATGTGGGCGAGGTAAGCGAAGAAGATCTCAACGACCCGCGCTACGCCTCCTACGAACCCGGCGACGTGGTGGGCAAGGCGGGCGTCGAGGAGACCTACGACCAGTTGCTGCGCGGCCAGGACGGCTCCCGCGATGTGATCGTGGACAGCCACGGCCGCGAAGTGGGCTACCTGCGCACCCAGCACGCCACTCCCGGCCAGGACCTCAAGCTGACCATCGACATCGACCTGCAGCGCACCGCGGAACTGGCCCTGGGCGACGCCAACGGCGCGGTGGTGGCCATGGACCCCCGCAACGGCGAAATCCTGGCCCTGGTTTCCCATCCCAGCTACGACCCCAATGCCTTCGCCGTGCGCATCAACCGCGCCGACTGGAACAAGCTCGTCAACGATCCCGGCCACCCCCTGATGAACAAGGCCATTCAGGACCAGCTGGCTCCCGGTTCCACCTTCAAGATCATCATGGCCGCGGCCGGGCTGCAGGAAGGCGTGGCCCAGGATATGCATGTGAATTGCGTCGGCGGAGGCACCTTCTACGGGCGCTTCTTCCACTGCGATCATCACCACGGCGTGCTCAATATCACCCAGGCCATTCCCCTCTCCTGCGACACCTTCTTCTATACGCTGGCGCAAAAGCTGGGCATCGACACCATTGCCAAATACGCCACCGCGCTGGGCCTGGGATCCAAGACCGGCATCGACCTGCCCAACGAGATGGCCGGCGTCATGCCTTCCACGCAGTGGGAGTTGAAGAACTTTCACCAGAGGTATTTCCCCGGCAACACCATTTCGGTGGGCATCGGCCAGGGCGAAACGCAGGTTACGCCTTTGCAACTGGCCAGGGCTTTGGGCGGCATCGCTTCCGGAGGGCATTCTGTCCGGCCCCACGTGGTTGCGCCGGACCAGATTCCGGCCGAGTTCCATCAGGCCGTGCTTGACAGCTTCCCCGGCTCGGGCGATGTTTACTTTCCTCTGAACCCCGATACCTGGGCCATCATTACCGACGGCATGGCCGCCGCCACCACCACCGGCACGGCCGCATCCGCGCATATGCAAGGCATCGACTTTGCCGGCAAAACCGGCACCGCCCAGGTGGTGGGCGGCGGCGATACCCACGTCAAAGGCGGCGCCAAAACTCCCAACTCCTGGTTTGTGGGCATGGTGCCCCGGCGCAATCCTGAAATCGTGATAGCCGTCCTGCAGGAGCACGGCGACTGGGGCGCGAACTCGGCCCGCATCGCCGCCCAGGTCGTGGCCGCCTACGTGAACAAGAAGCGCATGCAGGAGCACAACGTGATGGACCAGGCCGGGACCGGCAAGCCGGTTGAAGTGGGCGCCGTGTGGTCGGAGCCTGCGCCGCCCCAAAGCCGCCACTCCGTCGATCCGCAGCAGGCATCCGTCCTCCACGTCGGCCATTTCACCGTCAATCCCGCCTCTCAGACCGCACCCAGGTCGCTTGCCGGCGGCCTGTTCCCCTTGCCTGCATGGCTGGGCGCCCCATCCTTACGACGGTTTTTCGAAGAAAAAAATGTCGCAAGGGTGGGAGACCACGAACCTCAACTTTCTTCTCTTTCTACGCTGGATATTCCCTCATTCTGTCATCCTGAGCGAGTCCGCCGCGGCGCACGAGTCGAAGGATCTGCGGTTCGTACTTCTGTTGCCAGTGTGGGAAGTCCAATCAACCCCGCAACACTCGCTAAGCAAGGCTCTCCCTGATGCGCCGCTTCCTCAGCTTCCGCGACTTCGACTGGTCGCTGCTGGCCATGGTGCTGGTGCTGTGTGCCATTTCAGTCTTTGAAATCTATTCCGCCACGCTGCACACCAAGTATATCCGGCTCCTACACCCGGCAGCTCTTCTGGGTCGCCGCCGGCCTCGCCGCCATGTTCATCTTCGCCAAGATCGACTATCACTGGCTGCTGGATTGGGTTCCCTGGGCCTATGGCATCGGCCTGCTGGCTTTGGTGGCGGTGAAACTGGTGGGGGTCACAGTGCTGCGCGCACGCCGTTGGATCAAAATCGGCCCTGTGCACTTTCAGCCCTCCGAGTGGGTCAAGCTCATCCTGATTCTGGCCGTGGCCCGCTACTTTGCCAATCTGGGCGGCCGCAGCCTTACCTGGAAAGACATCTTCAAGGCCTTTGTGCTGGTGGGCCTTCCCATGCTGCTGGTCATTCGCCAGCCCGACCTGGGAACCACGCTCACCTACACGCCCATCCTGGTCTGCCGGCCTCTTCCTGGGCGGCATCAACCTTCGCCAGGGGCTGATTCTCCTGGCCGCCGCCGCCCTTCTGGTAGGCGGCGTCTGGTCCAGCGGCAAGCTGCTCAAGCCCTACCAAAAGGCCCGCCTCACCAGCTTCCTGAACCCCGATAGCGACCCCAGAGGCACCGGTTACCAACTGCGCCAGTCGCTCATCGCCGTGGGTTCCGGCGGAGTGTGGGGCAAAGGCGCGGCCAAAGGCACCCAGACCCAGGGCGACTTTCTCCCCATTCCCCACGCCGACTTCATCTTTGCCGCCTTCGGGGAGGAGCACGGCTTCGTGGGCGCGATTTTGGTGTTGCTGCTATACTTTTTCATATTGATGCGTTTGATTCAGAACGCACAAACAGCCGCAGACCTGTCCGGTTCCTTGATTATCATGGGGGTAGTGGCTGTGTTGACCTTCCAGATCGCGGTCAACGTGGGCATGGTCATCGGATTGATGCCCGTCACCGGAATCCCTTTGCCGTTAATGAGTTACGGCGGATCTTCGGTGTTGTTTACGTTCCTGGCGCTGGGCGTGGCGATGAACGTCCGCATGCGCAGGTTCGTAAACTGAGAGTTTCGGGGCCAGTCGCCCCGATGGAGTTTCACAAGTTTCTTCTTGTGTCCCCCCGGAGTTATCCGGTCCGCAAGAGAAGAAGTTTCAAGCATTTACGGCGTTTTTTTCATTTGAAAAACCACTCGACAGTTGTGGTTTGGGACTACAGCGATGGAATAACGCCATAGCCGGCCAGGTCCGGATGGATCTCGAGCCCGGCAGGACAAGGGTTCATGAGCACGCAGAGACGGGAAAACCGTTGGCGGCGTACAAATTGCACGGAACGCGCGAGAATACCCGGGACCCCCGGCGACAGGTCTTCGTCGACGGGGTGGACAGTGTTGGGGCAATCAAGCCCCGCTCCCATAGCGCGGCAAGGCCGTACATACGCCACGGTTGGAACGGCCCCGCCGGCAACGCCGGAGTGGTTGGCCACAAATTCTCTGCCATTGGATTACCGCACCGTACAGTTGGCTGGTCAGGATATCCGCCACGGCTCGCCGCCCCCAGGGGCAGGCAACCACGCAGTTATCGGCACGCCGGCGACGTACAGGTCATCCCTTCCGCCCATCCCCTCTCCTGCCGCATTCGAGCGTTTCCATCCCGCCTTGCCGTACAGCGGTTCACCAATTGATCTACTCCGAAGCCAAAAAGGCTGAGTGGCTTTTTTATCAGGAAAAAGCCACCCTCCCCGGACCTGGCGAGGGCGCATGAATTGGAGAACCGCTCAGATCCCAGCAGGCTTAAGCCGCTGGACGGAAAGGTACGATGGCAAAAGAGATTTGTATTTCCAGCACGCCGCATGAGACGCGGCTGGCAATTCTTGAAGACGATCAACTCGCGGAAATCTATTACGAACGCGAAAACGAGTACACCCTGGCCGGGTCCATTTACAACGGACGCGTCACCCGCGTCCTGCCCGGCATGCAGTCCGCCTTTGTGGACGTGGGCCTGGAGCGCGACGCCTTCCTGTATGTAACCGACTTCCTGGAACTGGAAGACGCGGAAGAGACCGACGAGCTGGAAAAAGCCGCGGCTACCGGCGGCAACCAGCCTCCTCGCGAGGTCCGGCACACCCCCGAGCAGACTAATGGCCAGATGGCCCGCACTGGCGGTCGTGGCGATGATCGCGGCCAGCGCCCCGGTCCGAAGCCGGGCGAGAAACAGGAGCCTCGGCCGGAACGCCAGCCCAGGGGCCGCCGTATGGCCGTGGAGGCCGTTCCCGAGGCCGCTGAAGCATCAGCCCCTGAATCCCCCGCCGTCTCTGAGCAGACCGGAGGCGTTGAGGATGATTCCGGCGCCCCCGGCGCCAAACGCTGGCGTGGACGCCGCCACCGTCGCGGTAGCCGTGGCGCTGCCGGCATGCCCATGGGACAAGCTGAGACCGGCAGCTCAGAAGAAGCCCCAGAGAGCTACCCCCAGGCGCCTGCTGAATCCGAAGTAGCGCCGGTGATCCATGCCACGGGTGGCGGTGCGCCTGCTTCACCGCCGGTACGGCCAACCCCACGCTCCGGCCGTTCCCCAGCCCCCGTTGTCCTTCCCGGTGAGTCGCTTCGCAAGTACGGCGGAACGCCGCCAGAGGATGCTCCAAAATCCGCCCAGGAACCTGCCGCGCCGGTCCGTCCCGCCAGCACCTTCAAGCCTTCAACGCTGATTGAAGCGCCCCTGGCATGGGACGGCAGCGGCCTGCTGCCCGGCGAATCGCTCTCCAAGCATCGCGCCCGCCGGCCAGAGCCCGCCGCGAAAGCCGAACCTGAGGAGAGCGCCGCTGCTCCGGATGAAATTGAAGAGGAAGAATTTCTCACCGGGCGCGCGCAACCGGCTCCGGAACCTGCTTCAGAGCCAGAGGTTGAAACCACGCCGGAAGTGCTGGCCTCCGAAGCCGAGGAGGACTACCTGGTCGAGGAAAATTCCCTCGATGAGGATGAGTTCGAGGAGACGGCCGAAGCCGCGCCCTACGCGCATGCGGCTCCGGCAGAACAGACTTCTGCCCAAAGCGGGAAATATGCGGAGGAGACGGTCATCGAAGAACAGTCCGGCGATGATCAGGACGAGGCCACAGCCACATTTGAGCCTGGCCATCCTTCCATTCCTGAACCCCTGGAATATGAAGAAACCGAGTCCGAAGAGACCTCCTCCGGCGCCTCCGCATCCCACCGCGTTCACCGCGCCCCTCCCACCGGCTTTCGCCTCTTCGGCTTCGGCAAGAAGAAGGACGAAAAGACCGCTGCGAAAGCCAAGACTGTCTCCGTCTCGGCTTACGCCCCCGGCAGAGGCCTCATCGAGGAAGAGATCATCGAAGGCGAGGAGTTCGATGCGCCCCGACACCCTCATCACGGCAAAGCCGAAGACCATGATTTTGATTTTGAAGAGGAGACGCTGCCTACTCACCTGCGCACCGGCGACCTGGGAGAGATGCTCCAGGAGGCTCACCTCGATCACCGCATCCAGATGAACTTCGACAGCAAGGACGGCGACGTTACATACGACGAAGAAGAGGACGAGGCGGAGCCCTCAGCCAAAGGCCAGCCTGCCGCCGATGCGCAGGCTTTGCAGCGCCGCGGACGCCGTGGCCGCAGTGTTCCCGGCGGTGCCGCTGCCCTGGGCCGCCGCGGTCCCTCGCGCCGCTCCATGCAAACCTCCGATCTGCCCATCATCAGCGACCTGCTCAAGGCCGGCCAGGAGATTCTGGTCCAGATCGCCAAGGAGCCCATCGCCAAGAAGGGCGCCCGCATCACCTCGCATATCGCCCTCCCCGGCCGCTTCCTGGTCTTCATGCCCACCGTCTCCCACATCGGCGTCAGCCGCAAAATCGCCTCTGACGAGGAGCGCCAGCGCCTCAAGCGCATTCTGGTTCACGAGCGCGGCGAGGCCTCGGGCGGATTCATCGTCCGCACCGCCGCCGAAGGCGCCTCGGAAGAAGAGCTGCGCGCCGACCTGCGCTTCCTTCATCCACCTGTGGAGCGAGATCAAGCAGCGCTCCGAAAGCTCCAAGTCGCCGGCCCTGATCTATCACGATCTGTCGCTGATCGAGCGCATTCTGCGCGACCAGGTCAGCACCAACTTCTCCTCCATCTGGGTCGATTCCGAGGACGACTACGAGCGCATCGTGCGCTTCCTCAACCGCTTCTCGCCCTCCCTGGTGCGCCGCGTCAAGCTCTACACCAAGGAGACTCCGCTCTTCGAGCACTTCGGCATTCAGGACGAAATCTCCAAGGCCCTGCGCTCCAAGGTCTGGCTCAAGAGCGGCGGCTCCATCGTCATCAACCAGACCGAGGCGCTGGTGGCCATCGACATCAATACCGGAAAATACGTCGGCAAGTCGGCGCGCCTTGAGGACACCATCGTCAAGACCAACCTGGACGCGGTGCCGGAGATCGTGCGCCAGATTCGCCTGCGCGACCTGGGCGGCATCATCGTCATCGACTTCATCGACATGGACGACCGCAAGAACCGCTTCAAGGTGATGGCCGCTCTCGAAGAAGCTCTCAAGAGCGACCGCGCTCCCACCAAGGTTCTCCAGTTCAACGATTTCGGCCTGGTCGCCATCACCCGCAAACGCGTCAAGCAATCCCTGGAGCGGACCCTCTCGGTCCCCTGCCCAGCTTGCCAGGCCACCGGCATGGTCAAGAGCCCCACCACCGTCTGCAACGAGATCTACACCGAGCTGCGCAAAATGAAGAAGCACTTCGAGAGCGCCGACGTTCTGCTGCGCGTCAACCCCGAAACCGTCAAGGTGCTCAAATCCAACGGCGGGAGCTGGCTCACCGAATTCGAGGAGTTAATCGGCAAAAACATTCTCATCAAGAGCGACCCTACCCTGCACCCCGAGCAGTTCGACATTCAGGGATAGCCAAGCAGCAGGTCAGCGAGTCAGCGTAAAGGCCGGAGCCTTGCTCCGGCCATGCTGTTTCTGATTGGAAAACTCTGACGTATTGAGTCCACAATGGCTATTTCCCCAGTTTTTCCAAATCTGTTCGGTTGTATAGACCGGCGCCTTCAGCGCAGTCGCCAGCGCCAGGTACGTCCGGTCCTGCAAATTTTTATTAACGCGCTTATCATATTTGATAAAATGCCGATATGATGCGGAAAGACCCTGTCGGCTGGAGCATCGATTTTTTCAAGGAAAACGACGGGGCTTTCCCCGTGCGGAATTGGATGTTGGGTTTGCCTGAGGAAGTGCAAGGAAAGCTTATTGCCAGGATTCAATTGCTCAGGGAGCACGGTCCTTCACTCGACTTTCCGTACACGTCGCAGATTGAGGGCAGGTTGAGGGAGCTTCGCTTGCGGTTGGGCAAAGCGCGCTATAGAGTGCTTGATTTCTTTGATGAACGCCGGACATGCATCTTATTGCACGGGTTCACCAAGAACACTGAAGTAGTGCCGCAGCCCGAAATCCGCATTGCCCTGAAAAGAATGGGTGTGCATGAGTCGAGCATGGGGAAATTGAAACACCGCATGTAAAGGAAAGTCCACCAATTGGGAGAGATATAAACCATGAAGACAGCGTGGGATAAATTCGTTGAAGAGCAGTTGAAAGACCCGGCGGTGCGCGTTCCCTACGAGGAAGAGATTCGAGTTCTGACCGTCGGTATGGAACTGGCTAAACAACGCAAGCGCAAGGGGCTGACGCAAGCACAAGTGGCAAGCGCAATGGGAACCAGTACGCCCCAACTGAGCAGAACCGAGCGCAGGCCGGAGAACGTAACCATGCGGACCTTGATGCGGTATGCCGATGCGATGGGAATGGAACTCGACGTCAAACTGGTGGCTAAACGGTAAGGCCGCCGTTTTCGATTTTGTATTTGGGCGCACTCCGGCGAAGCCGACTCGCTTATTAATAGCAGTTATTCATCTTTGCCGGATCGCCGGCCATGCCCAAGGAGCAGATATGACCAAACGTGAAGTAGTGCGGACCGTGCTGCAACACAAAATTCCGCCCTACGTGCCCTGGGAATTTCCCTTTACCGTGGAAGCATTCGATAAGCTCTCCGCGCACTACGGAGACATCGACGTCGGCGAGGAGATCGGAAATCATTTCGTCATCCTCGGAGGATCCGGTTGGATTCTTCCGCGAGATCGGCCCCGATCATTTCCAGGATGTTTTTGGCGCGGTGTGGGACCGGCGCATCGATAAGGATATCGGCAACATCGAGGGCCAGGTGCTGCCTGAACCAACCCTGGCGGGATACCACTTCCCCGATCCCACCGACGCCCGCTATTTCTCCGACATTCCCGCCAAGCTGGAAAAGTATCCTCACCGCTTCAGAATCTATGAGCTGGGCTTCTCGCTCTATGAACGCGCCTGGACGCTGCGCGGCATGGAGCCGCTGCTCATGGACTTCGTGGATAATCCGGAGTTCGCGCATGAACTGCTGGACCGCATCTGCGACTACAACATCGCCCACATCTCCAGGGCCCTGGAATACGACATCGACGCGGTGCATTTCGGCGACGACTGGGGAAGCCAGCACGGATTGATCATGGGGCCGCGCCTGTGGAAGAAGTTCATCCAGCCGCGGCTGAAGCGCATGTTCGATGTGGTCCTCAAGGCCGGCAAGTTCGTCTCCATCCACTCCTGCGGCGACGTCGACGAACTCTTCGATGCGCTGGTCGATATCGGCCTCAGTTGTTTCAATCCCTTCCAGCCGGAAGTGATGGATGTGTATGAACTGCTGCCTCGATACCGCGGCCGCTTGAGTTTCTTCGGCGGCTTGTCCACCCAGAAGACTCTCCCCTTCGGCAGCGTGGACGACGTGCGCAGGGAAAGCAGGCGGCTGCTGGAACTGGGAAGCCGCGGCGGTTACATCTTCTCTCCCTCCCACGCCGTGGAACAGGATGTGCCGCTGGATAACATGCTGGCGTTCATCGAGGAGGCCAAGCGGCAGCCGGGGTTCAACGCCAATTAGCGAAGCACATGAATGGGAATGCCCACCTTCAGGTTTTTCCAGGTCTGTTCGGTGGTATAGACCGGAGCCTTGAGCGCAATCGCCAGCGCCAGGCAGGCTCGATCTCCCAAAGACAGCCCCCTGCTCGCCGTCTCGGTAATCAGGCTGCCGGCGATCTTTGCTTGTTCGCTGGTGAAGGGTTCTGCCGCAATGACAGCAGAAAGGGTGTGCGCCCAGGCCCTCTCCAGTGGGACGCCTTTCTTCACCAGTTTGCTTTGGACTTCGGCAAGATTCACCGTGCTGGCCACGGCATTGATCCGAATTTCATCTGTCAGCTTCTCTGCGCCCGGCTCCTGTAGTAGAAGAGCGAGAATAGCAGAGGCATCGAAGACAACCTCATTCATGCTTGGCAGCCTCACGCCGTTCCGCGCTCAACTCTTCGGAAAGCAGGACGCCCTTTGGAATATATCGCCGCAAGTCCTCCTGGGCGCGCCGAAGACGGCTTTGCATGGTCGAAATGCGCAGTTCGTTGTCCACCACGCGCAAATCCAGCACGCCGCCGACGTCCATTCCCAGCGCCTCGCGGATCTCCGCCGGAATGACAACGCGGCCTTTTTCACTCATGCGCGTTCGAGCCTGAAGTTCCACAATTTCCATATTTCCCACCTTTTCTATTGGTGACATTAATATACCATAGTGGCACAATTCAATCAAGTGGCACTCGCACCGCTTGTCCCCCAAATGCCCGCCACGCAACCTTCCGCCCCATTTCGTGTCTAACTCATTGCTCGGAGAGCTGCGTGACTTCCGGGCACACGTAAAATAATTCGATCATTGAGGTTACCGGCATGTCATTCCCCGGTTGGATGTCGCTTATGCGGCGTGTCTGTCTCCTTTGTGGCGCCATCATTTTTGCGGTCTGCTCCGCAAGCGCCCAGTCTTCACCCTCCACCAGCCAAACTGCTCCCAGCGTATTGGCGCCCGGCGAATCGAGTTCCAGCGCATTTCAGATTGCGGCCGATGACGGCGTGGACGGCGCCGGAGCCCTGCGCTCTGCTGCCGCTCCCGGCTCCGGCGGAAGCGCCGCGGCAGGCCAGGAGAACCAAGGCAATAAGTACGGATCCTCCAGAGGCTTGGCGCTTGAATTCGGCGGCGGCTTCAACGCCCCCATCGGCAACGACACTTCGACCGGCGGCGGCGGCCCCTTCATCACCTGGGGCGGCAACTTCACCGCGGGCGGCGGGCTGCACTTCAACCGGCGCTTCTCTCTGCTGGCCGAGTACCAGTTCATTGACGACAAACTCCCCGGCAGCCTGATTGCCGAGGTGGGCACGCAGGGCGGCAACGCCCACATCTGGTCCCTCACCCTCGATCCCGTCGTCGATCTCTTTCCCAGGAGCAGAAACAGCATTTACCTTACCGGCGGCGGAGGCTTCTATCGCAAGCTCACCAACTTCACCATTCCCGTTGAAGGCGAGGTGTGCTACTACTACTGCGGAATCATCACGGAAAATCAAACCGTGTTCCACTTCTCGTCCAACCAGGGCGGTTTCAACGGCGGTATCGGCTACACGTACCGGCTGGGTGGAACCTATGGCGACAGCAAGACCAAGCTCTACGCCGAAGCCCGCTATCTCTTTGTGGATACGCCGGCCATCACCGCGACCAACGGCACGGGCACTACCGGGCTGATCCCGGTGACCCTCGGCCTGCGCTGGTAATTTCGCGGCGTCAACCCGGATACCCAGGCAGCCATTTGCCGGCCCGCCGGCTAGCGGATGTTCGGCGGCGTCATCTTCGCCCCGATAGCCTGGAACGCCGGCCAGTTCCCCTCGATCAGCGCCGCATTTTCCGGCGTAATCATGCCTGGCGGGTAAGCCTTGACCATGCCCTGCATCTTCATCGTCACCCAGCCCAGATCATTAATGAGCGCGCCGGTGATGACGATGAACTCCCGCGTAGCCAGCCCGTTCTGATGAATGATGGCGGCCACCTGCGCATACTGCGTATCGATGTCCTGCGCCTGCTGCGTGATCGGCTTCTTCCCCGTGGTAGCGGAGGATGCATCCATGGCCGCATTCAGGCTCGGATTGGCCGCCACCAGTTGATTGATGGCCTGCAACGCCGTGGCCGTCCTCTGCGCCTTGTCCATGGTCAGTTGATAGTGGCGAACCTCGTTGTCATCGGCGCTCACCGTCTCCGGGCCGCCTCCTCGAGGCGCGCTCATGGCTGCCGTTGCCAGCGCCACCATGGCTACACCGGCGAATACAGATACTGCTTCACGCAATCTCATGTGTTTTCTCCATCAGTTTTTTGGTGTTTTGGGGAACCCAGCAAAGGAAGTCTACAGCCACCCTTCCCTCCCTGACAAGCAATTCCAATACCCTACGCCCCAGCGGACGATCCTGGCCTCTTTTTGCCCATAACATAAGCAACGGCAACGAACCCACCAGGCCGCGAAGCGGCGTCTGCCCCACCGCAGGTGGCTGCTTTACAGAATCCCCAGCACTCTCAGCCGCACCAGCCCGCCGGCCAGCACGCCCAGCGGCGCGATGGCCACCAGCGCCAGCGCATACCAGATAGGCTGCCTGCCCTTCGACTGCAGCGCGCTCAGCGCGGCCAGCGCCAGCACTACAATTCCCAGCGCCAGCACGTGAATCAGCGGATTGGCGGCTGCGGCCCATGCCGTCACATAGCCGCCGGCCGCGGCGGCCAGAAACGAGTAACCCAGATTCACAAAAACATAGCCTGGCCGCGGTTTGTTCTGCTCTCCCACCCAGCTCGGCGTTAATTTTGTCAGCAGCGCCGTCATCCCCATCACCAGCACGCCCATGGTGGCGAAGCCGGCCGCCAGGGCCAGAAATGTGCGCAGAATGATCATGGCTTTTTCTCCTCACCCGGCTTCACGCCCACCTCGCCCTTCTCGATCCGCTCCAGAAACGTCCGCGCCAGCTTGCGTTCTCCGGGATTGTATTCGCCGTGGATGGAGCACAAGTCGAGGAACTCGTCGCACAGCGCATTGCGCTTTTCCTGCTGCACAAATACTCCCTGCAAGGCCAGCGCCAGCTCCCGCAGCCGGTCCGCCTCAGGCCAGCCTTGCTCTTCTCCATCGTCGCCCACGTAATGAGAAAACAGTCCCCTGCGCCCTTGAGCGCACTCTTCCAGGCAGGCCAGCAGTTGCTCCCGAAACGCGCTCGCCAGCAACTCCAACTGCGCGGGGTCCACTTCGTCGCGCGGGTCCATCATTCCCCTACTTGCCCCGCATCGCCGCTTCCACGTCCTCCGCGGTATGCGGCAGCGCGGCATCCAAATCAATCAACTTACCGTCCTCGCCCACCAGAAAGTCGCACTCGATGCGCACGCCCAGCTTTTCCTCGGGAATGTAAATGCCCGGCTCGACGGTAAACACCATTCCCGGCTTCAGCAGCGCCGGGTAATCCGCCGGGTCGTGCACGTCGATGCCCATCATGTGCCCCAGCCCATGCAGCCAGTACTGCCCCAGCGGCTGCCCATGCAGGTCTTTGCCGTGGGTGTTGATGTAGTTGTAGGCCGCATTGTCGAGCGAATCCGGATCCTTGCGGTCGCGGTCGTTGATCTTCGATTTGCCGGCCACAAAGGCATCGATGGCCGCCTGCTGCGCCCCCAGCACGATGTTGTAGATCTCCCGCTGCCGCGGGGTGAAGTGCCCGTTCACCGGCACGGTGCGCGTAATGTCGCTGGCGTACATCGAATACTCGCAGGCCGCATCCACCAGCAGAATGTCCCCGTCCTCCAGCGTGCGCGTGTTTTCAGAGTAGTGCAGCGTGGTCGAGTTGATTCCCGAGCCCACAATCGGCGCATAAGCGGGCCGCTCGCAGCCGTCCTCCATCCACACGGCCGTCATCTTCCCGGCCAGCGCCCGCTCCGTCACCCCCGGCTTCGCCGCCTTCATCATCACCCGCTGCGCCTGAATGGAAACAGCCGTAGCTTTCCTGATCAGCTCGACCTCCCCGGCGTCTTTCACCACCCGCAACTGCGCCGTCAGCCCCGTCACGTCCTGGATGGTTACGGCGTTCGCATCCATGCCCAGCGTGGCCGCTGTAAAACCCAGCAGCGCCTTGGCCTGCGCGGCCTGCGGCTGCGCCCACACGTTCCGCGCCAGCTTGCGGTCGGCGGCCATCAGCCCATTCAGCACCGCGGGCATTTCGGTCATCGCTTGCACCGCATCCACGCCCGTGGCCTGCGCCGCGCCCGGCGAGGCCGCGTCCAACTTGGCCCCGGTGTACTTTTCCATGCGCAGGTCGCGCGTGGGCAAATACAGGATCTCTTTGTAGCCGCGCGGAGTTTGCGCCCCCGCAGTTTGAGACTGGTCCGCGTCGCTCACAATCAGCAACGCCGCCCCCGGCTCGTTCCAGCCGGTCAGGTAGTAGAAATCCTCATCCTGCCGGTAGGGCATGAAGTCCAGTTGCGCTTCCTCGGCGGCAAATAATACCGCTACGCCGCCATGGAGTTTGGCGGCCAGCGCCACGCGCCGTGCGCGGTAGACCGGGGAAGGCTGTTTTTCAAGGGAATGAGCGAAGGGAACAAGCAAAAAGGCCAGAATGGCCGCGATGCAACCGAAACGAAGGAATCTGCACATGGCTTTCAGCCTCAGCGAGCGGGCGGCAGATGTCAAGCCTGCATAGCGCTGCGGCGTCTTTATTCTTCCGCCGCCTTCAGCATAGCCGCCAGGCTGCGCTCCACATCTTCCTTTGTCGTGGCCCAGGACGACACACTGATGCGCATGGCGGTATGCCCTTGCCAGACGGTCGAGCCGCACCAGCAGGTTCCCTCCGCCTGCAGCCGCGCAATGGTGCGCAGCGTCTTCTCCGGCGAGCCGAACGAGACCAGCACCTGGTTGATGACCACCTCGTTCAGCACCTGGTAGCCGGCCGCCTTGAGGCCGGCGGCAAAGCGCCGCGCGTGGCTTGAGGTCCGCTCCACAATCTCCGCCATTCCCGAGCGGCCCAGCGAGCGCAATCCGGCCCACAACTCCACCCCGCGCGCCCGCCGCGAGAGCTCCGGGTTGTAGTCCGACGGCTCGCGGTGTTCTCTCAAATCCAGATACGAGGCCTGAATTTGCATGGCCGCCCGCAGCGCCTCGGGATCGCGCACCAGCGCAATGCCGCAGTCGTAGCCTATATTGGGCCACTTGTGCGCGTCGGTAGCCCAGGAGTCGGCCTGCTCGAAGCCCTTGGTCAGCTTGCGGTATTCGGGCGAAGCCGCCGCCCACAGCCCAAAGGCTCCATCCACGTGAATCCACGCCCCAGCCGCCCGCGCCGCCGGGCAAATCGCCGCCGCCGCATCGAAGGCGCCGGTATTCACATTCCCCGCCTGCAAACAGAGGATGGTCTGCGCGTCCAGATGGGGCAGCTGCATCGGCCCTCATCCGTCCCTGCCCATCCACCGGCACACGCACCACGCGCTTGCGCCCCAGACCCAGCATGCCCAGAGCCTTCAGCACGGAGGCATGAGCCTCTTCGCCCACCACCACCGTAATCGGCGGCGCGCCGAAGAGGCCGTCGGCCTCCACATCCCACCCCGCGCGGGCCAGCAGGGCGTGCCGCGCCGCGGCCAGTGCGGTAAAGTTGGCCATGGTGGCCCCGGTCACCACCGCGCCGCCGGTTCCCTCCGGCAGCCCCAGCAGCTCCCGCACCCATTCCAGCGCCACCTCTTCCAGCACGATAGCCGTGGGCGACTGCACAAAGAAGGCCGCATTCTGGTCCCACGTGCTCACCAGCCAGGAGGCGGCCAGCGCCGCCGGCAAACAGCCGCCATTGACAAAGCCGAAGTTGCGCCCGCCGGTCTTGGCCACCGTGGCCGGCGATCCATACTCATGCAGCAGATGCAGCACCGTCTCCGCGCTGGTCGGCCCCGGCGGCAACGGCCCGCGCAACGCGTTCAGCGCGGCAACCGCCTTGGGGCTGGGCGCAACCGGGCGCGCATCTTCGCCTTCCAGGTAGTCCATGGCGTCGCGGGCAGCGCGCTTCAGCAGGGCGGTGCGGGATTCAGCTAAAGAAGCGGCAGGCAAAGACGAATGGGGCGGATGGGGAGGATGAGAGGCAGCCATAGATAATGCTGAGTTTAGCACCGGGGCTGCATCTTCTCTCTCATGGCCCACAAAAGCTCCGTGCCCCATCCTTTCCGCTTCTTTCTGCGGAAAGGGTGGGATACGCCGAACCCAGCCGCCTGCATCTTTGGAATTCGCTATACTTCTCTCGAATAGCACGTCTATGCGGTCTTCAGTTGCGCTTCCGCGATGGCCGCAGAGATGACCCCATCGGCAATCCCATGCTTGCGCAAGCTCTCGGTGAGCATCTGAACCTGCGAATTTTTCATCCGTGCCTGATCTTTGCGCAGGCCCTGGCCGATGTAGGCGCGGATGAGCGGCTGATAGCCGGAAAAGCCAAGCGACGGAGCGATCTCTTTCAACTCCTCAATAACGTCGTCAGGGATGCGCAGGCTGATAACAGTCATCGGGCGATCCTTGCGTAATCTTTCCCTCATGCGTTCGCTCGTGGTCTTCATATAGCCTTCTTGTTCAGCCGATAGTAACGTATATACATTGTATATTCATTTGTGAATCATTCATGAAGAATGGAAAAAATTTGTACATTACATTTCTTGCTTTGCAAGCGCTGAATTCCAGCGGAATGACTTGTTTGCCCATTGAATTTTGGCCCATTTAGCCGTATGCTAAAGATGCAGACGAATTTGTCCGCCATGGTTGCCGTGGGTTTACCGGCTGGCGGAGAGAGGAGTGGGCTCATAGCCCACTTTTTATTTGCGGCAAATCCCCAGGGTTGAACCACTGGAAACGCCGTGGAATGAGCGATGTACGAACGATGGCAGTCAAGCTGGAAGAAATCCGGGCGGCGGCGGCGCGGGTGGCCGCCTCGCATGGGCTGGACCTGGTGGAGATCGAGTTCATCGGCCCGGCCCGGGAGCGCATCCTTCGCGTTTACCTGGAAAAGAACGCCGAGGGCCGGGTGCAACTGAAAGCCGCCATCGTGCCGCCGCCGCGGGAAAAAGCGCGGAGCGCCTTCCGGAGCGCCTGGTGGAGGGCCGGCTGAGCGTCGAGCAGTTGACCGGCATCACCCACGAGGATTGCGCCGCCTTCAGCCGCGATTTCGGCGTTTTGCTGGACGTGGAGGACCTGGTTCCCGGCGCGCAGTACACGCTCGAAGCAAGTTCTCCGGGGCTGGACCGCAAGCTGAGCCGGCCTGAAGATTTTCAACGCTTCGTGGGCAACCTGGTCAAGGTGCAGACCTTTGAGCCCATCCGCAACAACCGGCACTGGCAGGGACGGCTGGTAGCGGCCCAGCCGGATGGAAGCAGCGCAATCGTCACCCTCGATCTCGCCGCCGTGAGGCAGAACAGCAAGAGCCGGAAGACCGGCGTGAATACGGTGGAGATTGCGCTCGCCAACATCGAGAAAGCGCAACTGGTGCCGGAGATTTGAGGGTTTTCCATCCGGCATTCGCGTGTAGGGACCGACGTAAACGAAGATTTTTCGTTCTGGATGAGAGCCTCTTGGGGACGTGCGGACGAAAAGCAATCGGGAGATAAGAAAATGACGACAAAAGCAATCCAGATCGCCGCGCTCACGCTGGTGTTCTCTGCAGCGGCTGGCGTCTGTCAAACTACCGGCCAGCCTCCGCCCAAACCGGCTGAAAACGGCCGGTCACTGGCCACAGCCATGAAGTTTATCCAGGATAAGATGAACGAACAGGGCAAGATCAACTTTGCGCTCTATACGCACGACAACAAAGCGGGGAGCGATTGGCCGGTTTATCTGATCAGCATAGAAGCCACCAATGTAATCGCCGACCCCGCCACATGTCTCATCCGTTGGCACAAGAAGACCACGTCTGACGGGAAGGTGGGAATCGATCGGGACTTTTCCCTCAGCCTTCACCATGTTCTAAAGCTGGAATTGCGGTCCAGTATGCAGGAAGCGAAGGCGGAGGACACCGCCAATGGACATCCTGAATTCGACAAAAGACAGGACCCGCCTTACTTTGTGGTTACAGCGCAAAGCCTGGATGATGCGGGAAAAACTGTGGAGACTCCGCTCTTCTTCACCGATGAAGACACGGCCAGCCGCGTCGCCAAAGCCATGACCTACGCGGTCGAACTCTGCGGCGGAGGCAGCAAGGAGCCATTTTAGCCGGGATGGCACCATCAAACCTTAACCGGCGGGAACCGCAAGCAGGACCCGCCGCCAGCGAAGAACCGAGAGAGCAACCAGAGTATGTCCAGTGTTTTGTACCAGACTATCGAGCTCCTGAGCCAGGAAAAAGGCATCGAACCCGCCATCGTCGTGGGCGCCGTCGAGGAGGCCATCGCCCTGGCCACGCGCAAGTTTTACAAGACCCAGGAAAACATGCGCGGCGAGCTGAACAAGGAAACCGGCGAGATCACGGCCTACATCTACAAAACGGTGGTGCCGGACGACGCCGAGATCGAAGACCCGCTCAACCAGATCACGCTCTCGGAGGCCAGCGCACTGGCTCCCGGCGTGGAGGTAGGCAGCGAAATCCGCCTCTATCGCGACACCAGCCCCTTGGGCCGCATCGCCGCGCAACTGGCCAAGCAGGTCATCTTCCAGAAGGTCCGCGAAGCCGAGCGCGATACCGTCTTCAACGAATACGCCCACCGCGAAAAAGAAGTCCTCAACGCCACCGTCAAGCGCCTCGAGGGCCAGGACATCATCTTCGACCTGGGCAAGGCCGAGGCCCACTGCCCCAGGCGCGAGCAGTCCCGCCTGGAACAGTTCTCCATCGGCGAGCGCGTGCGCGTGGTCCTGCTCAAGGTGGACCGCGCCGCCAAGGGCCCGCAGGTCATCGTCTCCCGCGCCGCGCCGGAGCTGGTGCAGAACCTCTTTCAGTCGGAAGTCCCGGAGATCTACGACAGTACCGTGGTCATCCGCGCCATTGCCCGCGAGGCCGGCGAGCGCACCAAGATCGCCGTGCAGAGCCGCGACAAGGACGTTGACCCCGTGGGCGCATGCGTGGGCATGAAGGGCATGCGCGTGCAGTCCATCATCCGCGAACTGCGCGGCGAAAAAATCGACATCATCGAGTACTCCGACGAGATCACCACCTTCGCCGAGAAGGCCCTGCAGCCGGCCAAGGTCACGCGCGTCTCCATCACCGAACTGACCGACAAGCAGCTCGAAGTCATCGTCGACGATACGCAACTCTCCCTGGCCATCGGCAAGAAGGGCCAGAACGTGCGCCTGGCGGCCAAGCTGCTGGGCTGGAAGATCGACATCAAGAGCGAAGAGGAGAAGCGCCAGGAGGTCGAGCAGCAGATGCAGGCTCTCTCCGGCGGACCCACCACGCCCATCGAGCAGGTCACCGAGCTGGCCGCCGGCGTTATCCAGAAACTGGTCACTGCCGGCATCACCACCGTCGAGGCCCTGGCCGACATGACCCCCGAGCAACTCGAGGAGATTCCCGGCATCGGCGAAAAAACCCTGGAAAAAATCAGCGTGGCCGTGCGCCACTACTTCGGCCACTTTGAAGAGGGCGAGCAAGGCCCCGGGCCTGAAACCGCGGAAGCCGAATCCCTCGGAGGCGAAACTATCGACGCCCAACACCAGCAAGCCGAAGACGCGGAGACCGCCGAAGCCGTTTCCGTGCAGACGGCCGTTAAAAAAGGCGGCCAAGCGGAAATTAAAAACGCGCCTGCGGTGGTGGCCGATGCGGAAGCGGAGGCCGAGAACGCCGCCGAAGTCCTGGAAGAAGCGGAAAGCGTGCAGGCCGCCGGGGCGGAAGACCAAAACCTTTCCGGCGCTGCATCGGAGGCTGAGGCCGACGCGGAAGCCGAGGGACTCACCGCGGCGGAACTGGCCATCGAAGACGTTCCTGTGGCAGACGATAACGGCACGGAAACCGAAACAGACGAAACGGCAAGAGACAATGAGTAAATGCAGGCGGCCAAAGAGAATGGCGCGTAACTTGCGCCGCGCTCTTCAAGGTCAATCGGGCAACAAGGGAAGTTTCAAATGCAACCATTGCCATGAGGTAGCTATGAGCAACTAAGGGCCGTGGGTAGCACAATTCGAAAAGAGGCGGATGAGTAAGGTTCGTATCAACGATCTCGCGCGCGAGATGGAAGTCAAGAGCAGGCAGGTTCTTGACCTATTGGCGGAACTCGGCCTGGCTGGCGGCAAGACCCACTCCAGCTCGCTCGAGGAGGATGAGGCCGATAAGGTTCGCGCGCATTTTAAGCGTGCGGCCGCAACCCGGCCTGCCAGCCAGGGCAGCGCCGCTGCGTCACGCGCCGCCCAGGCTATTACGCCCAAAGTCGATCTCTCGCATATCTCCAAAGTCGGCGACGCGGCCAAGGCCGTTTTGGCCGCCAAGCAGAAGGCGGAACAAGAGGCGCGCCTGAGCCATGCGCCGCGCGCGGCGGTGAGCGCCCCGTCCAAGCTCAAGGCAGCGCCCGCCGCGCCGGCTCGTCCAGAGCCTCCCAAAGCCCCAGCCGTTGCACCGCCAGCCGCCGCGCCGGCCCGCCCCGCGCCGCGCAAAATCGTTCCCCAGCCGCGTTCCGCGCCGCCCACCATCGCCGTGCCGAAAGCTCCGCCGGCTATCGCCTCCCGCCCACCCGCGGGTCCGGTGGTGGCCAAGGCTCCGGCAGGCGCTGCCGCGCGTCCGGCAGTGGTGGTCGCGCCGCCTCCTATCGCCGTGGTAGTCAAACCGCCGGCCGCGCGCCCGCGTGAAGAAAAACCTTGCCCCAGCGAGCGTCCAGCCACCGCGGAGCGCGTTGCCGCTGCGGCTGAGTCCGCCGCCCTTGCCGCTCTGCCCGGTCTCGAAGCCCCCGCGCCCGCAGCAGAAGCTGATCTTTCCATCCCCACGCTGGCCGCCGAGTCCACGGCCGCTCCGGCGCGCCGCACACCAGGGCACGCCGCGCCCTCCACCCATGCGCAACCTTCCCGCCGCATGATCGTGCCTCAAACCGGGCCCCGCCCGGTCTACAAGGCGCCCCCTGTGGATCCCAACGCGCCCGTTGTAGCCGCCGGCGGCCTGCAACGCGGCAAGCCCATCTTCGACCGCAGACCCTCGGGCGGCGCTTCTCAGCGCGCTCCCGGAAGCACTGCCGCGCCTGGCCAATTCCCCGGCGGACCGCGGCCCAAGCATCCCACCCGCTCCACCCCAGCCGGCTACACCGGACCCGGCGTTCCGTCTGCTCCCGGCGCCCGTCCCGGTTTAGGCGCACGCTCCGGCGTTGGACTGCCCCGCCCGGGCGGTTTCGGCCCGCGTCCCGGGCGGCGCTTCGCCCACAGGCGAAGCGCCCCGCCCGCAGCGTGCCTCTTCCCGCGGACGCGGCGGCCGCCAGCAGTACCCCAAAACCAAGGAAGGCCCGATGAAGGGCTTTGTACCGCCGCCCCGCTATAGCGGAGTCCAGATCGGCGGCGAGCCTCTTCCCATCAGCCGCGAAATCACCGTCACCGAGGGCATCAGCGTCAAGGACCTGGCCGAAAAACTCGACATCCGCGCCAAGGACCTGATCGCCACCCTTCTCATGAGCGGCATCTTCGTCACCGTCAACCAGTCTCTCGACGCTGAGATGGTCAAGGATGTCTCCGCCAAATTCGGCGCCGCCGCCACCGTCATCAGCTACGAGGAAGAGATCGCCAACCAGGCCATCGAAGAGGTCCTCGAAGCCGAAAACACCGGCGAGCTCGAGGTTCCCCGTTCTCCCGTGGTCACCGTCATGGGCCACGTCGATCACGGCAAGACCTCGCTGCTCGACGCCATTCGCGAAACCCACGTGGCGGAAGGCGAAGCCGGCGGCATCACCCAGCACATCGGCGCTTACAAGGTTCGCTTCTCCAAGGAAGGCTCTCCGGCTTCCGGCCGCGAGATCGTCTTCCTCGATACGCCGGGCCACGAGGCCTTCACCCGCATGAGAGCCCGCGGCGCCAAGGTCACTGACATCGTGGTCATCGTGGTGGCCGCTGACGACGGCGTCATGCCTCAGACCCTGGAGGCCATCGACCACGCCAAGGCCGCCGGAGTCCCCATCATCGTCGCCGTCAATAAGATCGACAAGCCGGAATCCAATCCAGAACGAGTCAAAAAACAGCTCGCCGACCGCGGCCTCATCCCTGAAGAGTGGGCCGGCGCCGGCCAGGAAGGCACGGTCTTTGTAGAAGTCTCCGCCAAAAAGCGCATCAACCTCGACCTGCTGCTGGAAATGATCTGCCTGGTCTCCGACATCCGCGCCCCCAAGGCCACCCCTGGCCGCAAGGCCGTCGGCTCGGTCATCGAGGCCAAGCTCGACCGCGGCCGCGGCGCCGTCGCCACCGTCCTGGTCCAGGATGGAACTCTCCGGCTCAACGATAGCTACATTGTCGGCAACACCTTCGGCAAGGTCCGCGCCATGTTCGACGACCGCGGCCGCACCCTCGAAGTAGCCGGCCCATCCACCCCCGTTGAAGTCCTCGGCCTCGAATCCATGCCCGACTCCGGCGACACCTTCCTCGTGGTCGCCGACCGCGACAAGGCCAAGGGCATCGCCCAGTTCCGCAAGATGAAGGAGCGCGACGCCCAGCTCGCCAAGAGCTCCCGCGTCTCGCTGGAAGGCCTGGCCGAGCAGATTCGCACCGCCGGCGTCAAGGACCTGCCCCTGATCATCAAGGGCGACGTGACCGGATCCGTTGAAGTGCTGGCCGACTCGCTGGTCCGCATGTCCACTGAGAAGGTGCGCATCAAGGTCATCCACTCCGGCGTCGGCTCCATCACCGAGAGCGACGTCCTGCTGGCCACGGCCTCCAACGCCATCATCATCGGCTTCAACGTCCGCCCGGAGCGCAAAGCCGCCGAGCTGGCGCAGCAGGAAGGCATCGAGATTCGCCTCCACTCCATCATCTACGAGTTGCAGGACGAAATCCGCCTGGCCATGATGGGCCTGCTCGAACCCGCCTTCAAGGAAAACTACCTGGGCCGCGCCGAAGTTCTCAACGTCTTCAAGATTCCCAAGGTGGGCACCATCGCCGGCTGCCGCGTGCAGGACGGCGTCATCCGCCGCGACGCCGAAGTCAAGGTCATGCGCGGCGACGAGCAGCTCTTCAAGGGCAAGATCAGCTCCCTCAAGCGCTTCAAGGACGACGCCAAAGAAGTCGCCAACGGCATGGAGTGCGGCATCGGCCTCTCCGGCTTCAGCGACCTCAAGGAAGGTGACCTGATCGAAGCCTTCTCCACCGAAAAACTGGCCGCCGACCTCGGCGCCCTCACCACCGCCAAAGCATAGCCGGGTGCCCCATCCTTCCGCAGCCTCATCGCGGAAGGGTGGGAGACCACAAATCTCAACCTGCATCCGGCGTGCTCTCGTCAACTGCCCGCTCAGCGCCGCTCCTATCCCTGCATCGTCGGCAGCCGAGGGTCCTTGCCCCGCTCCAGCTGCAAAATCTGCATCTGCCCGATCCCAGTGCCTTCAGCCATCCTTGCAATCCACTCGCACGTCAAAACTGCTTTGCCCGCGCCGGACAACTTTTCGAAGTTGGCCGAGTCAAATTGAAATACAGATGCTCTGAAGCGTCTGTGCGGATCGTTCATTGCTGCCGCGCTCTCTGCCTATTCCTGCTGACAATGGCCTGCAAGCCATGCGAAGAAGGCCGGTTTCCACGAGGATGCGGAAAATAAGTGCGGCGGCGAGAGAGGTGTACAGCATGAAATGCACATGGATATGGGCGGCAATCATCTCGCTGCCGCTTGCAATCACGGCGCAAAACGCGCCGCCGGTGGGAACGATTCTTCCCGTCACCCTCGACAAGAGTCTCAACGTCAACAAGGCCCATGCCGGCCAGGAAATCCGCGCCGAGGTCATGCAAAACATTCCTGGCACGCTCATTCGCCGGCGAGATCATGTATTGGGACATGTCGTGAGAGCGACATTTTCAAAAAATGGACAGTCGACCATCGAAATCTGTTTTGATGCCGTGGAAGTTCACGGCCGGCGAATTCCATTGAAAACAAATCTCCGCGCATTGGCCTCTTTCATGGAGGTCGCAGATGCGCAGGATCCTGAGGAAATGTCCTCTAGGGGCATTACGCCGGAGGTCGCTACCACCCAGCAGATCGGCGGTGACCAGGTCTATCGGGGAGGCGGCCCGGTGGCGGTGGGAAATAGGATCGTCGGCCAGCCAACCCCGTACGGCATTCTGGCTCTGCCCCGCGTCCAACCTGGGCAAGGTTGCAGAGGTGTCATCGGAGACAACCGCCAGCCTCAGGCGTTGTGGTTATTCTCCACAGATGCATGCGGCGTCTACGGCCTCAGCAACATCCAAATTAAACAGGCCGGGCGAACCGACCCGGCAGGGAACATCATACTTGCAAGTGACAAGGGCAAGCTCCACTTGGAAGGAGGAACTGGGCTGTTGCTGCGCGTAAAGGGTTCGTGAGAAAACTCGGCGGATGACCCGCCCCTCGTTCGATTGACACGCCCTGCCGGGCAAGCATATAAACCTTCCCATGCCCCCCATCAATCGCAGAGATTTTCTCGGCGGCGTTCTGGCCACAGGCACGACTCTGGCCGCATCGGCCCTCCCCGTAGCAGAAGCCCAGCAACCCGCCGCAACTCCGCCGCCGGCGCATGTGAAAACCGAGCCCGGCAACGCCGCCTCCGTCATCGATTTCCGCTATGCTCCGGCTCTGCGGCAAACCGCCTTCTGCTTTCCCGACGATCCGCACAAGAGCCTGGTTGGCCAGGCCGGAGACCTGCTCTATGGATTCGACAAATCCGCCGCGGTGACTTTCTTCCCCTTGCGGGTGGGATTCGCGCTCCATGGCATGCAGGCCCCGAAGGTGCTGAGCCAGCAGATCGAGAGCCCCGCCGTCCCCATCGTCCGCACCGCGCTCGAGTATTCCGGCGTTTTTGTGCTGCTCACCACATTTGCCACCAACTTGAGCACCGAAGGCCGGGTCGACAATGTGATCGTCGAAGTTACACCGCACTCCAACGGCGCGGTGAACATTGAACCGCTGGTGGAAATCGACTCTCTGGAAAAATTCGACTTCGAAGAGAAAAACGGAGTCTTCACCGTGCTGCGCCGCAAATCGCGGGAGGTGCTGCTGGTGGGCAAGGTCCTGGGGAATGAGCCGCCGGCCACTGCGCAGAGCGCCACGTTCGACGACATCACCGATCACAAGCAGCAGTTGACGCTTCACCGCGGACAAGCCTCCAAGGCCAGTCCCTACCGCGCCTTCTTCCGCTTTCCCCAGGCCAAACAGGAGATCGCCCCGGTAGTCGCCGGCCTCTCCGATCCCGAGCGCCGTCTCGAAAGCTGCCGCGCCTTCTGGAACTCCTGGTCCGCCATTCACAGGCCCGTCGCCTGGGTAGTGCCCGGCCGCCAGGGCGAGTTCGTTCACGCCTGCGCGCGCAACATCCTGCAGGCCCGCGAAGTGCACGATGGCAAAATCACCTTTCAAGTGGGACCCACCTGCTACCGCGGCTTGTGGGTGGTGGACGGAAATTTCATCCTGGAAGCCGCGCGCTATCTGGGCTACGACAAGGATGCGGAGGAGGGACTGCGCACCACCTGGTCCCGACAGCAGAGCACCGGCCAGGTCATTGGCGCCGCCGGCAAGCAGCACTGGAAAGATACCGGCATTCCCCTGTTCACGCTGGTCCGGCAGTGCGAGTTGAGCCAGGACTGGTCGCTGCTGCGCGAACTGGAAGCGCAGGTGGTGCACGCCATCGCCTTTTTGCGCTCCCTGCAGGCCCGTGCAAAGCAGCAGGACTCCGCCCTGGGACGCTACGGTTTGCTGCCCAAGGGCGACCCCGATGGAGGTATCGGCGGCGAACGGGACGAGTTAGCCAATACGCTCTGGGTCATGTCCGGTCTCAAAGCCATCGCCCGTGCGGGCGAGAATGAGAAGATGGACAGCCTCAAAGACGCCCGCGCGCTTTTTGACCAGTTGCAGGCCGCATTCTTCAAAGCCGCGCCGCGCGAGATGCGCCGCTACGAAGATAGATTCGATTACCTTCCCACCTTATTGAAGGGCGACCCGGATTGGGAGTTACCCGATCCCTGGGACAGGCCGCGTCCGCAATCGGCGCAGTGGGCGTTTTCCCATGCCATCTTCCCCGGCCTCCTCTTCCCACCGCAGCATCCCATCGTGCGCGGCCATGTGCAACTGATGCAGGCAGTAAGGAAGGAAGACATACCCGCCGAGACCGGCTGGAGTCAGCACGAAGCTGTGTGGGCCTATAACTCCGCCTTTGTTGCCGAGGTTTATCTGTGGCTGGGCATGAAGCAGGCCGCGCACGATACCTTCATCGGATTTCTCAACCATGCCAGTCCCCAGTACTGCTGGCGCGAGGAGCAGCCGCTCAAAAATGCGCTGGTGGGTTCCTATGTGGGAGATATGCCCCACAACTGGGCCAGCGCGGAGTGCATCCGCTACGTTCGCCACATGCTGGCGCTGGAGGACGCCGCGCAATTGCGTTTGCTGGCGGGCATAACCGGCGGCGAACTCGCGCCGGAGAAGGAGTATGTCCTCACCGCAACGCCCACGCGCTTTGGCCGTCTTAACCTGCGCTTCGAGCCCCAGGATCGCAGCCAGGGTTGGCGTCTGAAGTTCGAGCGCGAATCCGGCCCCGTGCCGGAGCAGGTTTCCCTGCCCGCCAGTTTGGGCAGCCATTTCCAATTCACGCAAACCGAGGGCGCCCACTCCCGCATCGAGGGCGGCCTGGTGCTTGTCGAAAGCGCAGCCTCGCGGTGGACGGCATTCTGGAAAGCATGATCTCTACGCACGCTGGGTGCTGGGCGCGGGTGCCCCAGGTCTCGCTTTTGAGACCTGGGAATCGTCCATGATCCCGGACCGCTAACCCTACAGGCGGGTGGCCCACCCATTGAGTTACCACAAAAGTGCGGGTGCCCCATCCTTCGCTTTTTTCTGGCGAAGGGTGGGTAACCACGAAGCTCGACCGAGGAGCTTTTTTGCTCCCTATTCCCTGTTCTTCACAGCGGATACCGTTCCAGTTCGATCGCAGTGCCGCGCCACGGCCCGGCTCAAACCCACCGCATCGCCCGGCGTGAATCGCGCCAGCCGCCGCAGGATGGCCAACTGCGTCCGCAGCAGGTCGCCCTCGCCGCAGGCCGCCAGCACGCGCCGCGCCGCCTGCTCGGCCAGCGCCATGGTCTCGTCCGCCAGCAGGCCCGTCATGGCTGCGGCAGCCTCAGCAGAGCCTCTGCCCGTAACGGCAAGTTTCCGCGCCCGCAGCAGCGCCGACTCCAGCGCATAGACCTGCATGATGATCGCGGCCAGGTCGGCCATTACCTCCTGCTGTTCCTGCAAGCGCCGTCATGAACCGCTGGCTGGCCACGCCGGCGGCAAACAGCGCAATCTTTTTCGCCGCCGCCAGCGCTTCGGCCTCCCGCGCCAGCGCCTCGCCCCCATCCGCCCCCGTCTCGAAAGACGGCGGCTGCATCACTTCGTCCATGACCTTCTTGATCGCCGCCAGCAGCGGCAGTTGCCCGCTCATGGCCCGCTTCATCAGCCAGCCGGTAATAATCAGCGGGTTGATTTCATTGGTCCCCTCAAAGATGCGGTTGATGCGCGCATCCCGGTAGTAGCGCTCCGCCGGATACTCCTCCACATATCCGTAGCCGCCCATGGTGGCGATCAGCTCATCGGCCACCAGGGTGAGCATCTCCGAGCCGTAAACTTTCAGGATGGAGCACTCGACGGCGTACTCCTCGATGCGGCGCTGGGTCTCGCGCAGCGCGTGTGCCTGCTCCGGACCGAGTTGCGCCAGGCCCGCGTCGGGCCGTTTTGCATCAATCAGGCCCGCTGTCCGGTAGGCCATGCTTTCGGCCGCATACAGCCGCGTGGCGCGAAGCTGAAATCTTGCGCTGGATCAGCCCGAACTCCGCAATCGCTTTGCCGAAGGCATGCCGCTCCTTGGCGTAGCGGATCATGTGGCCCAGCGCGTGGCGCGCTCCGCCGATGCAGGCCACGCCCAGCTTGAAGCGGCCCACATTCAGCACGTTGAAGGCAATGTGGTGGCCCTTGCCGGCCTCGCCCAGCAGGTTGCCGGCAGGAATCTTGCAGTCGTCCAGCACCAGCGGGCAGGTGGAGGAGCCGCGAATGCCCAGCTTGTGCTCCTCGGCGCCCACCGTCAGCCCCGGCGTCTCCCGCTCCACCAGAAACGCGGAAAACTTTCTCCGCCGATCGATCTTGGCAAAGACCGTGTACAGGCTGGCGATGCCGCAGTTGGTGATCCACATCTTCTCGCCGTTGAGCGTGTAGGTGCCGCCGTCGGCCGAGAGCGTTGCGCGGGTGCGGATATTCATGGCGTCGGAGCCGGAGCTGGCCTCCGAGAGCCCGTAGCCGCCGATCCACTCCGCCGTGGCCAGCTTGGGCAGGTAGCGCCGCTTCTGCTCCTCGGTGCCGTACCAGACCAGCGGCAGCGTGGCGATGCCGACGTGGGCGCCAAAGGCCGTCGAAAAGCTGGCCAGCACCGACAGGTGGTCGGTAATCAGCGTGGAGGTGATCTTGTCCATCCCCATGCCGCCGTACTCCTCGGGAATATCGACCGAGGTAAAGCCCAGCTCGCCGGCCTTGCGCATCAGTCGCCGCCAGCACGCCCGGCTCCTTTGGCCTCGATGGCCGCCGCGTTGGGCAGAATCTCTTCGCGGGCAAACTGCGCCGCGGTCGCGGCAATCTGCCGCTGCTCCTCGTTCAGGTCTTCGGGGGTAAAAACTTCGGCGGGGGTGCGGGTTTCAAGCAGAAAACTGCCGCCCGCGGCGGCGACGATGGGGGAAGCGGAAAGCGTGGACATGGTAGCGATCTCCAACTGCCAGAACACAGTACGCCACCTGGGCGGTAAAGGGCAAATCTGTAGAGTGACACCGAATAGCGCAACTGTTGAATACAGAACGCTAGGAGGTTGGGAGTTCATATTTGTCGGAGGTAGTCATTTAAACCAGAGTCTGATATTCTGAATATCGGAGATTCTGATATGCAGACGGTTTTGATCGGCAAACGGGGTACAGTGGTGATTCCCGCCAAAATGCGCAAACGCTACCGGCTCGACGAGGGCAGCCCCATGCTCATTGAAGAGCGCGAGGACGGCATTCTGATGCGTCCGGCGGCAACAACTCCTGTCGATGTAGAAATTTACACCCCCGAGCGCCTGGCCGAATTCTTTCTGAACAACGTACTGACGAAAGAGGGCTATCTGGAAGCCCGCAGGGATGTGGAGCGGATGGGCATCAATCCGGATTCGATCGATCATATCCGGTGGCCTGAATGACCTCTGCTTCCGGCCCAGCCACAACTTTGTTTCTGGATGCCAACGTGCTGATCTCCGCCGCATGGAAGGAAGGCGGCGAGATCGCACAAATCTGGCAGATGGAAGGCGTCCGGCTTATCACATCGAATTATGTGATGGGCGAGGTCCAGCGCAACTTGCATCAAGTGCGTCAGATCGAGCGGTTACGAGTCTTGATGCGATCCGTTCAAATCATTTCCATCGAAAAACTGCCTGATATCCCCGAAGCAATCGCGCTGCCGGAAAAGGATCGTCCCATCCTCGCTGCAGCGGTCCATGCGCAAGCGGATCATCTGGTTTCAGGGGATAAGAGGCACTTTGGCTCCTGGTACGGAAAGAGTATTCGCGGCGTGCGGATCACGGCGCCAACCCAATTACTTGCGATCCTTCGGCCCCATCTTCCCTAAACCCGCATCGACTACAATGAGCGGTATCCCGGCCGTGGAGGCTCGCCCTGTTCGCCGCGCTTGTGACCAATCTGAACTCTATTTCCGGCCTGCTCCACATCCAGCTTGGGAGTCTGCCCTTGCGGGTGGCCGCGTGTCTGGCCTTTGCGCCCAACAGCCTGCGCCACTACGTGAATCAGATGTTTAACGACCCCTTCGCCAGGCTGCCCCACCCCTGGAACTGGTTTGACGCCGCGGTGCTGTTGCCCTACTTCGCGGTGATGATCATCCTCTCGATCTACGGCGTTCACCGCTACACGCTGTGCTACCTCTATTTCAAGTACCGCAAGAACTACCATCCCCACCCGCCCCGGCGCTTCGACGAGCTGCCCCGCGTCACCATGCAATTGCCCATCTTCAACGAGCAGTTCGTCATCGACCGGCTGATTGAGGCGGTGTGCGCCATGGAGTATCCGCGCGAGAAGCTTGAAATTCAGGTGCTGGACGACTCGACCGACGAAACCCGGCAGGTGGCCTCCGGCATCGTGGAGCGCTACGCGGCGCTGGGCCATCCCATCGTCTACATTCACCGCACCAACCGCCATGGCTACAAGGCCGGGGCGCTCGATGCCGGGCTGAAGGTGGCCAAGGGCGAGTTCGTGGCCATCTTCGACGCCGACTTTGTGCCGCCGCCCGACTGGCTGATGAAGGTGATCCACCACTTTGCCGAGCCGGAGATCGGCATGGTGCAGACCCGCTGGACCCACCTGAACCGCGACTACAGCATGCTGACCCAGATTGAGGCCATCCTGCTGGACGGCCACTTTGTGATGGAGCACGGCGCGCGCGTCCGCACCGGCGACTACTTCAACTTCAACGGCACGGCCGGCATGTGGCGCATCCAGGCCATTGCCGACGGCGGCGGCTGGCAGCACGACACGCTCACCGAAGACACCGACCTGAGCTACCGCTCGCAGATGGCCGGCTGGAAGTTCAAATACCTGCCCGAGGTGGAGTGCCCTTCGGAGCTGCCCATCGAGATGACCGCCTTCAAGACGCAGCAGGCGCGCTGGGCCAAGGGGCTCATCCAGACCAGCATCAAAGTGCTGCCCATGATGTTCAGGTCCAACGTGCCGCGGCGCATCAAGGTCGAGGCCGTCTACCACCTCACGGCCAACCTCAGCTATCCGCTGATGGTCATCATGTCCGCGGCGCTGCTTCCGGCCATGATCTGCCGCTTCTACCAGGGCTGGTTCCAGATGCTGCTGATCGACGTGCCGCTGTTCACCGCCTCCAGCTTCTCCATCGCCGTGTTTTACCTGGTGAGCGAGCGCGAACTCTTTCCCAAGACCTGGATGAAGACCTTCCTCTATCTGCCCTTTCTGATGGCCCTGGGCATCGGCCTCACCGTCACCAACACCAAGGCGGTGATGGAGGCGCTGTTCGGCATCAAGAGCGCCTTTGTGCGCACCCCCAAATATCGCGTGGCCAAGAAGGGCGAAAAGTCGCAGGCCGCCAAGTACCGCAAGCGGCTGATGCTGGCGCCGTGGATCGAGCTGCTGCTCGGCTGCTATTTCTTCCTGGCCATTCTCTACACCTTCACCAACCACAACTACTTCACCGCGCCGTTCCTGATCCTGTTTGTCATCGGCTACTGGTACACCGGCCTGATGAGCCTGCTGCAAGGCCGCTTCGAGCGCTGGCGCACCGGCGGCGCCAACACCGACGAGTCCAGCCCCAAGCCGTTCCCGGTGGGGGTGTGAGGGAGAGACCTGTCGTAAGATGGGCGCCGCACAGCCTCAACACTGCGATCCTTCTGCAACCCTGGATCAGTATTTACCGTAGACCTTGGCGCACTCCACCAGCTTGTCGATGTTTGCCGCGGGCGTGGTTGCGGGCAGAGCGCATCCCGGCCCCAGGATGAATCCGCCGCCGGGCGCGAGCACTTCAATGGCCTCGCGGCAGGCTCTCTCCACGTCCTCGACGGAACCTTCATGCAATACGCCGCTGGGATCGATGGGACCCAGAAGCGTCGTCTTTCCCGCCGTCGCCCGCTTGGCCGCGGCCTTGTCGCACTTGTAATCGAACTCCAGTATTTTTGCCCCCGTCCGCACCATCCCCTCGATGATTCTGGTGGTGTTGCCGCAGACATGGTAGGCCACGGCAAAGTCGTCGCTCTGCAGCGCGCTCACCACCTTCCGGCCATAGGGAAGGCAATACTTCTCAAACATCCTGGGCGAAATCACATCCGGAGATGCCTGCGCCTCTCCAAGCGAAGTACCGGGACATCCCATTTCCTTAAAGATGCGGGCGTAAAGGATGAAACAGTCGCTCGAGTACTCCAGCAGTTCGAAGATCTGCTCATCGCATTCGCCCGCCGCCATCTCCGTCATCAACGTAATCGGCCCGGCGATCAGGCAAGCCAGGTCGAAGGGCCCCTGATCGGCCCGGCCCAGGACGAAGACCCGGTCGCCGATCTGGTCAAGCACGTAGCGAGTTGCGTCAAGCACGGCCCTGGACAGTGGAGAATTCCAGGGATCGGGCTTTTTAAGGCTCGAAACCCTGGAAAGACTCTCCAGCAGGGGCTTTTCGATGATCGGCGCGCTGCCCGCCAGGTAGGTTACCTCGCAGCCGCAAGCCTCTGCCAGCGCCGCAGTCCCATTCTCAATCAGCAGCAGATCGTGCCCGAACCTTTTCCACGCGGCCACCTGCGCCTCTCCCAGCAATTGCCCATCCTGAAAGATCTTTGCGGGCGGCAGTTTCGATCCCGCAACCGTCATCATGAAGTTGTGCAGATCAACCGGGACGCGGTCATGCGGCTCCAGCCGGATGGTCGCCAGACACCTTTCCAGCGAAGTCATTTCTTCCTGCATGGATGCTCCCCTCGCCCGGCCGCATGAAGCTCAGCTCCATGCGGCCGGCAGCGGCTTGAAGATCAGTAATCCGTCCCCGGAATGTAATTAGAGTTGCTCACGTATGAGTATTTGCCGGATTTCACCATCGCGTCCGCGGCGGAGTTCCAGTTCGTAGTGTGGGCGCCCGTGGTGTTATTCTGCACCACCGACTGATCGAGCAGGTAGTTGTTGAACCCCTGGTTGTTCTGGGCATTGGCGTTCTGACCGGCGTTCCAGGAGGACTGTTCGGCGCTGTTGGCGGCCTCGGTGGCGTTCATCCGGGCGGTCGCGTTGGCGCCGATCTGCTGGATGTTGCCCACGATTCGCGCGGTGTTGGCCTGGACGGCCGCCCGTTGCTGGGCATCCACCTGCTTCAACTGTGCAATGTGCGGAGCCGCCTCCGCACTTGCCCGCTGGGCAACAAGAGCTTCGTTCACATTAAAACTGGTGAAGATAGCGGCCGCGATCGCGTTTGCCTGGCTGGCGCCGGTATTGGGGAAGTATCCTACATAGTCAAAGAAACTGTAATCGCCGTATTGGTCAGGAGTGGTTGCGCAAATCACCCTGAACATAGCCTGCAGGCCCTTCCCATCGGGATTGATCTGCCCCGAGGCCTGAGCGCATCGCTCGCCCTGGAACGACGAACCTGCTGGCGGTGAGACCTGCTCGGAGTTATCGATGTTAAGGGAGACTGGAGTGAAGCCGTTCGACTGGCTTAACTGCTGAACGATCTGTGCAAAGTTCTTCGCCAGATCGGCATTGGCCGGATAAGTAACCATTCCCTTCAGCGGCTTCATGCCCATCCGCTGCGTATTGCGGTAGGCCTGCCCATTGGGATCCTGCGCAAGAAACATACTGCCGAGAATTACTACCTCGCCTTGCGGGCCATGGAGGAGTATGCCTCCGCCGCCGCTTTTGGGGTCCACCGTCCACCCGGCGGGAATGCTGACGCTGGCAGTGCTGTCGGGCAGCGTGAACTTTTGCATCCCGGCAGGCACACCTGCAGCCGAACCGCCTGCCGGAGCAGTGCTTGCACCGCCCTGGGACCCCGCAGCCGCCGTCCCCGCCGCGCCCGGATTCCATACGCTGGAAAGTTGCTGCAGCAGCGGGTTCGCCGTCTGTCCGAAGCGCGACGCGTAGTCGTAGATCATGGCCGCTTGTACCTGGTTGGGCCCGGTGGCGGCGGCAATCACCATGCCCGCCAACGGAATGTTTCCTTCCGGGTGGTCGGTCACCGTAAAGAAGACCCCCACTGAATTGCTTCCGGTAAACTGGAAGACCTTCCCGATTTGCGGCTTCTCGCCGCAGTTGTTATGCACTGTTTTCAGCATGCCGCTCATGGCTGCCCCCTGGGTGGTGGCCCCGGCCACAGTGCCGTAGACGATCTTGCCCCCCTGGGCGCCATTGACGGTGTTCAGCGGGGCTGGTGTTTGCGTTCCCGCCTTGCAGGCGCAAAGGCAAATCATGGACAAGGTAAGAATTGCGGAAATTCGTCCCCATGTGTACATAAAGGCCACGTCCTTTCATAAATCAAAAGCTGCATCTTATGGGAGACAGCGAATTGCGAACATAAAATGCGTCGGCCAAGATTATATACCTGGCATTGCCGCAATTTCAGCCGGAAAACAGCGCCTTTCCGATGCCCCCAGGCCACCTCCGTTACAATAGTGTGAAGCGCCTGCCGCGCCGGGGACCCGAGTTCCCAGCCCGCCAGGCGCATCAGAGCATATGCTTACCAAAAATTTACCTGAAGCCCTCACCTTCGATGATGTGTTGCTGGTGCCCGCCTTCAGCGATGTGGTGCCCGTGCAGGTCAGTACCCAGACCCAGTTGACCCGCGACATCACGCTGAACACCCCGCTGCTCTCGGCCGCCATGGACACGGTGACCGAGTCGCGCATGGCCATCGCCATGGCGCAGCAGGGCGGCATCGGCATTGTGCATCGCAATCTTTCCATCGCCGACCAGGCCGGCGAAATCGACAAGGTGAAGCGCTCTGAGAGCGGCATGATCGTGGACCCGGTGACCATCGGCCCGGACCAGATGATCGGCGACGCGCTCGAAGTGATGCGGCGCTACAAGATCTCCGGCGTGCCGGTCACGCAGCGGCAAAAAGCTGGTGGGCATCCTCACCAACCGCGATCTGCGCTTTGAAACCCGCACCGACATTCCCATCGGCGACGTGATGACCAAGGAAAACCTGATCACCGTTCCGGTGGGCACCACGCTGGAAGAGGCCGAGCTGATCCTGCACAAGCACCGCGTCGAGAAGCTGCTGGTGGTCGACGATCAGTACAACCTGAAGGGGCTGATCACGGTCAAGGACATCCAGAAGAAGCTGAAGTATCCCAACGCCAGCAAGGACGATCAGGGCCGTCTGCGCGTGGGCGGAGCCATCGGCGCCACGGGCGACTATCTGGAGCGCGCGGCGGAACTGGTGCGCGCGCGCGTGGATGTGCTGGCCATCGACTCGGCGCACGGCCACTCCTCGCGGGTGCTGGAGGCGGTGCGCGAGGTCAAGAAGCGCTTTCCCAACGTGGGCCTGCTGGCCGGCAACGTGGCCACCTACGAGGGCGCGCTGGCGCTGATCGACGCCGGCGCCGACGCCATCAAGGTGGGCATCGGACCGGGCTCCATCTGCACCACGCGCATGGTCACCGGCGCGGGCATGCCGCAGATCACGGCCATCTCCGAGGCCGCCCGCGCCGCCCGCGAGCACGGCATTCCGGTCATCGCCGACGGCGGCATCAAGTACTCCGGCGAAATCACCAAGGCCATCGCCGCCGGCGCCAGCTCGGTCATGATCGGCTCGCTCTTTGCCGGCGTGGACGAGAGCCCCGGCGAAACCATCCTCTACCAGGGCCGCAGCTTCAAGAGCTATCGCGGCATGGGCTCGCTGACCGCCATGAGCCAGGGCTCCGGCGAGCGCTACTTCCAGAGCAGCGACGACCTGGCCAGCGCGGAGACGGGAGCCGAGGGCGTGGTGCAGCGCGAGCGCGCCAGCCAGAACCGCCTGGCCAAATTCGTTCCCGAGGGCATCGAAGGCCGCGTCCCCTACCGCGGGCCGCTGGAGTCGATGGTCTTCCAGCTGGTCGGCGGCCTGCGCTCCGGCATGGGGTACGTGGGCTGCGGGACGATTCGCGGAATTGCAGGAGAAGGCGCAGTTCGTGCGCATCTCCGGCGCCGGCCTGCGCGAGAGTCACGTCCACGACGTGATCATCACCCGGGAGGCCCCCAACTATCATGTCGAATAGAAAACGCGGCCTGTGGTTCTGGGTAAGCGCCTGGCTGCCGGTGATTCTGGGGATCGTCGCCATCGCCATGGAATCGACGGAACTCTTCGGCTCCGACCGTACCAGCAGACCGTTGCGGTGGCTCTTTCAAGCCATCTTCGGACCCGTCTCCAACGCCCGATGGGAACTCCTGCATCGCATGATTCGCAAGAGCGGGCACTTTCTCGGCTATGGGGCTATCGGGCTGGTATGGCTGCGCGCCTGGTGGATGACTCTGCCCCGCTCCCGCTTTCTTGAGGACGCTCTTCTCGCGCTCCTGGGAACTGCCCTGGTGGCCAGCGCCGATGAGTGGCACCAGTTCTTTCTGCCCAACCGCACCGGTTCCGCGTGGGACGTGCTGCTGGATTGCTGCGGCGCCCTCATGCTGGAATTGGTGGTCTACATCTTCATGCGATTATTCAGGCCCAGGCGGCTGGCGAGAGCTGCGTGACCATTCGTGCTCCAGCGTGGTGTCTCAAAAGTTCGTTACACAGTTGCTGTTATCCTGAGTGGAGGTCGCCGCGTGTCCGGGGTCCCCAGCGATGTCCAGGGGGCACCCACTTCGTCGCTGGGGTGGCTAGGCGGCCGTAGTCGAAGGACCTGCGTGTTTTATTTGTCTCGCTTAAATGGCGAACCTCAGACTCAGGACACTGAAAACTTCCATCGTGACTGGCCCCAAGACAAGCACGGGCGTCCGCCGCGGCGGACGCCCGTGCTTGTCTGTTGATTGAAGGATAAAATCGCCGCAGAGATAGCCGCCTTACGCGGCCTCTTCGCCGGCTTCTTCCTTCTTCTCCTCTTCCAGTTGCTTTTCCAGCTCCGCCCGCTTTTTGGCCTTGATGTCGTCGCGCTTCTGGCGCTTGACGTCAAGCTGCTTCTCCGCGCCCAGCAGTTCGATGAAGGCCTTCTCGGCCCCGTCGCCCTGCTGGAAGCCGGTGCGGACGATGCGCAGATAGCCGCCCTGGCGGTCGCCGTAGCGCGGCGCCACGGTCTCAAAGAGCCGCGTGACGGCCTCGTCGGTCATGAGAAAGCTGAGCGCCTGGCGGCGCGAGTGCAGATCGCCCTTCTTGCCCAGGGTGATCATCTTTTCCACCAGCGGACGGACCGCCTTGGCCTTGGCCACGGTGGTCTCCACGCGGTCTTCCATGATGACGGACGTAACCAGGTTGCGCAACAGCGCGCGGCGGTGGCTGGTGTTGCGTCCGAGCTTGAATCCTGCATTGCGATGGCGCATGGTAAAACTCTCTTTCGATAACAGATGTCAGAGATCAGCACTCAGTCAGCAATGAAAAGCCGTGCCTACGGATTCGTCGAAAACTGATCTCTGATCTCTGAACCCTGATCTCTGTCTTAAAAGTTCTCGGTCTCGGTGGGCAACTGCAGATCCACCGAATCCAGCGGCTCGTCCTCGTCGTCGTAGTGGCCATAGCTGGCGGCCAGGGCGGCGGCGGGCGGGATGCTGGTGGGTCCGGGAACCGCGTTGCCGTTTTCGTCGATCTTCATGCCCAGCGAAAGGCCCATCTGCGCCAGAATTTCCTTGATCTCGTTCAGGCTCTTGCGGCCGAAGTTCTTGGTCTTCAGCATCTCGGCTTCGGTCTTCTGCACCAGCTCGCCGATGGACTGGATGTTGGCGTTCTTCAGGCAGTTGTAGCTGCGCACCGACAGCTCCAGCTCTTCCACCGAGCGGTTGAGGTTGTCGTTGCGCAGCAGGATGCGGCCTTCCTCGCCGCGCGCCTCGGCCTCGATCTCCTCCTCGAAGTTGATGAAGATGTTCATGTGGTCCTTGAGCAGCTTGGCGGCCAGGCCGACGGCGTCGGCGGGCAGCACGGCCCCGTTGGTCCACACTTCCAGCGTGAGCTTGTCATAGTCGGTGATCTGGCCCAGGCGGGCGGCTTCCACCACGTAGTTGACGCGGCGCACCGGCGAGTGGACCGAGTCCACGGGAATGAAGCCCAGGCCCAGGTCGGCGTCGAAGTTCTTGTCGGCGGAGATATAGCCGCGCCCGCGCTTGAGGCGCATCTCCATATCCAGCTTGCCGCCTTCAGAAAGCGTGGCCAGGTAGATGTTCTTGTCCAGAATCTCCACGTCGCCGTCGGCTTCAATCATGCCCGAGGTGACCACGCCGGGCTGGTCGGCGCGCAGATACAGCGCCTTGGGACCTTCGCCCGCGAGCTTGAAGGGAACCTGCTTCAGGTTCAGGATGATGTCGGTGGCGTCTTCGACCACGCCGGTGATGGACTGGAACTCGTGCAGCACGCCCTCGATGCGAATCGCGGTGACCGCGGCGCCCTCGATGGAGCTGAGCAGGGTGCGGCGCAGGGCGTTGCCGATGGTGGTGCCAAAGCCGCGCTCAAAGGGCTGGGCGCTGAACTTGCCGTATGTGTCGGTGAGCGTCTCGGCATCCACTGCCAGGCGCTTCGGTTTCTGAAATCCTCTCCAAAGCATATCTGTCTCTCGTTTCCCGCGCGGCATGTGCGTCGCGATGCATTTTGCGGCGGCCGCGCAAGTTCTCCTTCTGGTTAGGTGTCAGAGATCAGCTTCGTCCTGTCAATTCAAAGGCTTGACGACTGATCTCTGCGCTCCGATTCCTGCTTCGTATCTCAAATCCAGTTGCGGTTGGTACTTGCACGAACAAAACTGATCTCTGATCTCTGACCCCTGATCTCTTACTTGCTGTACAGTTCGACGATCAGCTGCTCATTGATCGGCAGGATCACGTCCTTGCGCTTGGGCAGGGCGAGCACGCGGCCGGTGAGGGTCTCAAAGTTCGTCTCCAGCCACGCGGGCACGGGGTTTTGCGCGGCGTACTGCGCGCCCTGCTCCACGATCAACAGCTTCTTGGCGCTTTCGCGGATGGCGATTTCGTCGCCCGCGTTCACCTGGTAGGAGGGAATGTTGACCTTGCGGCCGTTGACCGTGACGTGGCCGTGGCGAACCACCTGCCGGGCCTGGCGGCGCGAGATGGCAAAGCCCAGCCGGAAAGCCACGTTGTCCAGGCGGCGCTCCAGCTGCTGGATGAGCAGCTCGCCGGTGACGCCGGGAGCGCGGTTGGCCTTCTCGTAGTACTCGCGGAACTGGCCTTCCAGCGTGAAGTACATGCGCTTGGCCTTCTGCTTTTCATGCAGTTGCAGGCCGTAGCCCACGATCTTGGCCTTGCGGTCCTTGCCGTGCTGGCCGGGAGGAAAGTTGCGCTTCTCCAGCGGGCAACGGTCGGAGGTGCACTTGGTGCCCTTCAAAAAAAGCTTGGCGCCTTCGCGACGGCAAAGGCGGCAGACTGCTCCGGTATAACGTGCCATTTTTTCTCCTGACTTCGGATGACGGCCGGTTTACGTCCGCCGCGGCGGATTTCGTCCCGGCCCTTGTTAGGTTTCAGGTTTCAGGTGTCAGGTGTCGGCGAACTGAAACCTGACACCTGACACCTGATCCCTGGCGCGTCTTAGACGCGCCTACGTTTCGGCGGACGGCAGCCGTTGTGCGGCACCGGCGTCACGTCGCGGATGGAGCGCACTTCCACGCCCGCCGCGGCCAGGGCGCGGATGGCCGACTCGCGGCCCGAACCCGGACCGGAGACCCGCACATCCACCGCGCGCAGGCCGTGATCGCGGGCCATGCTGGCGGCGTTCGAGGCTGCCTGCTGCGCCGCGAAGGGCGTGCCCTTGCGCGAGCCGCGGAAGCCCAGCGAACCCGAGCTCTTCCAGCTCAGCGTGTTGCCCACCTGGTCGGTGATGGTGACGATGGTGTTGTTGAACGTGGCCTGAATGTACGCAATGCCGAACGGCACATTCTTGCGCTCGCGCTTCTTGAACTTCTTGTTCTTGCCCGCCTTGCCGGTTGCGCTTTGCCGGTGGCGGCCTTCTGCTCTGGTTTCGCCATTAGGTTTTAGCCGTCGCTTTCTTCTTGCCGGCAATGGTGCCCTTGCGCGGGCCCTTGCGGGTGCGGGCGTTGGTGTGGGTGCGCTGGCCGCGCACCGGCAGCGACCGCCGGTGACGCCTGCCGCGATAACTTTGAATATCGATGAGGCGCTTGATGTGCATCTGGACGTCCTTGCGCAGGTCGCCCTCGACGTCGCCTTCGTCCTCGATCACCTGGCGGATGCGGTTGACCTCGTCCTCGCCCAGGTCCTGGACCTTCTTGAAGGCATCGACATTCGCCTTCTCCAGAATCTTGAGCGCGCGGGGGTGCCCGATGCCAAAGATATATGTGAGCGCGATCCGCGCCTGCTTGTTGCGGGGCAGATCGACGCCGGAAATACGTGCCATGCGAATTCCTTTGCTGGTTCAGGTTGTGTGCCCCCGGCCTCACGGCGTTTTCAGGGATGCTTTGCCCTCTCGGCTTCCTGCAAGGTCGCCGCTCCCTGGGGGTCGCGTCGACTTGAGTGTATCTGCTTCGAGTTACTTCTTCCCTAAAAACGCAACCGCCGGTTCGCACGGGTGGTGCGGCATTGCCTCCAGGGGTTCCTCGCAAGCCTTGACTCCAGCTAACTAGCCCCGTTTCAGAGATCAGGGGTCAGAGATCAGAGATCAGTTCACGACGTTGACGCTTGCGTGCTTTTAACTGATCTCTGATCTCTGATCTCTGACCCCTGTGGAGTTCCGCGTTTTGCCAGGCTGCAAACTAGCCCTGGCGCTGCTTGTGCTTTGCGTTCTCGCAGATCACCCTGACCACCCCTTGGCGGGTGATGACCTTGCACTTGACGCAAATCTTCTTTACCGATGCCCGGACTTTCATTGCTGCTGCCCTTCCTGCAAGCTGCTAGCTTCTAGCCTCTAGCTTCATTCTTGCAATTACTCAGTCTTTCAACTTCCTACGAACAAGCTAGTAGCTGGAAGCTAAGAGCTAATAGCTATTTATACCGGTAAACGATCCGCCCGCGATTCAGGTCGTAGGGACTCAGCTCCACGGCCACGCGGTCGCCGGGCAGAATGCGGATGAAGTTCTTGCGCATTCTTCCCGAGACGTGGGTCAACACCTCATGATCGTTCTCGAGCTTGACCTTGAACATGGCATTGGGCAGCGTCTCGATGACCACCGCCATTACCTCAATCGCATCTTCTTTCGACAAACTTTGTCCAACTTCCGCCGGTTCGCCTGGGGTGCCTCCGGCCTGTTATCCGAGCGTGCTACTCGGTTAAAACTCTGGCTCCGGTAGCGGTCACCGCCACCGTGTGCTCAAAATGAGCGCTCATGCTTCCGTCCGCGGCCACCGCCGTCCAGCCGTCCTTCAACACCACTACATCCGGCTTGCCGGCATTCACCATGGGCTCGATGGCGATGACCATCCCCTTGCGTAGTTTCATGCCCTGGCCCCGCTGGCCGAAGTTCGGCACTTGCGGATCCTCGTGCATGTGGACGCCGATGCCGTGGCCCACAAAATCCCTCACCACCGAGAACCCCTCGGCCTCCACCACTCCTTGCACGGCCGCGCCCACATCGCCCAGGGTCGCCCCCGGCCGCACCGCCGCAATTCCCGCCTGCAGCGATGCTTCCGTTACCGTCAACAGCCGCGCCGTGTCGGGATCGATCTTCTCGCCCACCGGCACGGTGATGGCTGCGTCCCCGTAGTAGCCGTCCACCACCGCTCCAAAGTCCAGCGAAACAATGTCCCCTTCCCTGAGGACCCGCTTGGGCGACGGAATGCCGTGCACCACCTCGCTGTTGACTGAAGCGCACAGCACGCAGGGAAAACCGTGATACCCCTTGAAAGCGGCTTTCACGCCCAACTCGGCTACCCGCGCTGCCGCCGCCCTCTCCAGATCCAGAGTCGTGGCGCCCGGCTTTACCCGGCTGCGCACCAACTCCAGAACCTCGCGGACCACCCGGCCCGCGCGGCGCATCTTCTCAATCTCCTGAGACGACTTCAGTACTACCGCCACTCAACCAGCTCTCAGCTAACAGTTGACAGCTAACAGCTTCCCGTGCCGCCCCCATGGACTGACAACTGTTAGCTGTCTGCTGTCAGCTCGGCTTTCCACACGCAAAACCCGCCGTCCGGCTGCGCTACTTGCGCAACCGCTCGACGGCGGCAACAATTCCGGCCGCAATGGCATCAATCGGCCCGTCTCCATCCACTTCCGCAAAACGTCCCTGGGCCCGGTAATGCTCGACAACGGGCGCGGTTAGGGCCTGGTAGGCGCGCATGCGCTCCTTGAAGACCTCTTCCGTATCGTCGGCTCGCTGGACCAGCGCCGCACCCTCTACATCGCAAATCCCATCCCGTTTGGGGGGATGCACGTAGACGTTGTAGATGGTCTGGCAGACAGGACAATTCCTGCGCCCCGTAATGCGGCGCAGTAACTGATTATAGTCCACTTGGATGCTGACGGCAATCACCGGCAGGCCCCCGGCCTGCGTATTGGCCTGCGCCGCCAGTCGGCCATCCAGCCAGCCTGCCTGGCCCAGGGTGCGCGGAAACCCGTCCAGAATGTAGCCCTTGGCGGTATCCGGCTCCTTGAGCCGCACCGCCACCATCTCGTTCACCAGGGAATCGGGAACCAGTTCGCCGCGCCCCATGATCTCTTTGGCCACCATGCCCAGCGGGGTGCTTTGGCACACATTGGCCCGCAACAGGTCACCGGTGGAGATCTGCGGAATCCCCCACAGCTTTACCAGTTCCTTGGCCTGGGTTCCCTTGCCCACGCCCGGCGCGCCCAATAAAAGAATCGGGCCGGGAAGGGTCTTGCGACCCGCTTCCCGGCCCTGTGCAACTGCGGTACTAGATGAAGACATTACCAGGTTTTCCTTCCGCGTATGCGACCGGAGCGAGGGGAAAAGCCGTCATAATGCCGCATGATCAGCTGCGATTCGATCTGGTTGACAGTATCCATGGCCACACCCACCACAATCAGAAGCGAGGTGCCGCCAAAGTAGAAGTTGACCCCCATGCCGTGCGTAGTCCAGGTCGGCAGAGTCTCGAAGAAGCTGGCCGATCAGCCATAACTTGTCCAACCGGATGCCCGAGATCAGGAAGGTGGGCACCAGCGAGATCACAATCAGGTACAGCCGCGCCCACCAGCGTAAGGCGGGTGAGAATGTCGTTGATGAAGTCCGAGGTGCGCTTGCCGGGCCGGATGCCGGGAATGAACGAGCCCGACTTGCGGAAGTTGTCGGCAATGTCGTCCGGCTTCATGACGATGGAGATATAGAAGTAGGCGAAAAAGATGATGCCCAGCATGTACAGAACTTCATACCACGGGTAGCCGGGCGCGAGCGCCTGCACAATGGGCTGCAGGAAGCGGCTGTTCTGCACAAACTCCGACTGCGCGAAGAGCATGGGAGCGGAGAGGATGGAGCCGGCGAAGATGACCGGCATCACGCCGCCGGAGTTCACCTTGAGGGGCAAGTGGCTGGACTGCCCGCCCATCATGCGGCGGCCCACGATGCGCCGCGCGCTCTGGATGGGAATGCGCCGCTCGCTGCGCTCCACAAAGACGATGAACGCCACCACGGCCGCCATGCCCACCACCAGCAGAATCACCGCCACGATGGTGAAGGTGCCCCAGGCATTGGTCTGGACCTTCTGCACCAGGTCGCCCACGCCGCGCGGCAGGCCGGCCACAATGCCGGCAAAGATCAGCAGGCTCATGCCGTTGCCGATGCCGCGGTCGGTGATCTGCTCGCCCAGCCACATGATGAAAGCCGTTCCGGTGGTCAGAGTGAGCACCGTCATCAGGCTGAAGCCGATGCCCGGATTCAGCACCAGGTCCTGCTTGGTGAGAATGGCCGCGATGCCGATGGACTGCAGAAACACCCAGAATCACCGTCAGGTAGCGGGTCCACTGCGTGATCTTGCGCCGCCCCAGCTCGCCTTCCTTCTGGATGCGCGCCAGCGGCTCATAAACCACGGTGAGAAGCTGAAAGATGATCGAGGCCGTGATGTAGGGCATAATGCCTAGGGCAAACACGGTCATGCGGCGCAGGTTGCCGCCGCCGAACAGATCCATCAAACCCAGGGCCGATCCGCTCTGCTGGCTGAACAGCAGTTCCAACTGGGGGCGTTCACGCCCGGCGTGGGAATATGCGAGCCCAGCCGGTAGACGGCCAGAATTGCCGGCGTGAAAAGCACCCGCTTGCGCAGGTCGGGAATCCGGAAGATATTGAGAAACTTCTCAAGCATGATTGGTTATCCGCTTCAGGGCGTTTGCCGCCGCTCCATCTCTGCCACAGATTATCTTACCCGTGATTGGCCCGCCGTGTCCTGACTCACACCCTGCGGGTGCCCCAGGTCGCGATTTGGAAACCTGGAGAGACCATGAACCCCGGGTGCCCCAGGTCTCGATTTTGAGACCTGGGAGACCATACTCGCCTAAGCCGCTGCCGGAGCCACTTCGCCGCCCGCCACCACCGCCTTGCCGCCCGCCTTTTCGATCTTCTCCACAGCCGACTTGGAAAACTTGTGCGCGTGAATGGTGATGGCCTTGCTCAGATTGCCGGAACCGAGAATCTTGATCAGGGCTTTCTTGCTCGAGGCCAGGCCCAGCTTCTTGTAGTCGTCCAGGCCGATCTCGGCCACTTTAAGCGCCGCGATCCGCTCCAGATTCACCACCGTGTACTCGGTGCGGAAGATGTTGGTAAAGCCGCGCTTGGGCAGGCGGCGGTGCAGCGGCATCTGGCCGCCCTCAAAGCCGCGCATCAGGCTGAAGCCGGAGCGCGAACCCTGGCCCTTGTGGCCGCGGGTCGAGGTCTTGCCCATGCCGGATCCCATACCCCGGCCCACGCGCTTGCGCCCCGTGTTGGCTTTTCTGGGCGCGCGCAAATTGGATAGATTCTTTGCCATAATTTCCTCGCTGTAGCGCCGGCCAGGTTTTCAAGCGCCCCGCCGACTCGCGTTGTTTACAGAGATCAGGGGTCAGAGATCAGAGATCAGTACCGGTGGCAATAGGTCGCTTTGGCTGATCTCTGTTCTCTGACCCCTGATCTCTAGTTCTCGAGTATCCTCACCAGGTGCGGAACGGCCTTGACCATGCCGCGGATGGATTCTGTATCCACGCGCTCCACGATCTGGTTGAGCCGCGTAAAGCCCAGACCCTTCACCACCGCCTTGTGCTTGAAGGGCGTGGAGTTTTTCGAGCGGTAGTACTGAATGCGAATCTTTTTGGTCTTGGTCTTCGCCATGGCTTACATCTCCTCCACGGTCTTGCCGCGCATGGTGGCCACGTCGGCCCGGTCGCGCAACTGCGCCAGGGCGTCGAAGGTGGCCTTGACCACATTGTGCGGGTTGGGCGAACCCAGGCTCTTGGTCAGCACGTTCTGCACCCCGGCCGAGGTCATCACCGCGCGCACCGCGCCGCCGGCAATCACGCCCGGTGCCTTCGGGGGCCGGCTTCAGCAGCACCTGCCCGGCGCCGTAACGGCCCAGAACCAGGTGCGGAATCGTGGTCTCGGTCAGGTTCACCCGGACCAGGTTCTTCTTGGCCGCCTCGATCCCCTTGCGAATGGCCTGGGGAACCTCCTTGGCCTTGCCCGAACCGTGGCCCACCACGCCCGCGGCGGCGTCGCCCACCACCACCAGCGCGGCAAACGACATGTTCTTGCCGCCCTTCACCACCTTGGTCACGCGATTGATGGACACCACCTGATCCTTCAGGTTGTACTGGTTGGCATCGAGTTTCTTCTTCAAAATCGTCATTGCTCTCTCGTCTCTCCAGTGGACAGTGGTCAGTGAACAGTGGTCAGATTTTTCCTACCCAATTGCACAACGTGCTGTTCCCTGTTCCCTATTCCCTGTTCCCTGCTTTTAAAACTCCAGTCCCGCCTCGCGCGCCGCGTCGGCCAGCGCCTTGACGCGCCCGTGATAGAGGTAGCCGCCGCGATCGAAGACCACCTTCTTGATGCCCTGTTTCACTGCCAGCTCGGCCACCGCCTTGCCGATCTCTTTGGCCGCCGCCACATTGCCGCCGGTCTTGAGTTTCAGGCTCAGCGTGGAGGCCGAGACCAGCGTCTCGCCCTTCTGGTCGTCGATCACCTGCGCGTAGATGTGGTTCAGCGAGCGGTAAACGTTCAGCCGCGGCCGCTCCCCGGTGCCGGCCAGCTTGCGGCGGATGCGCTGCGTGAATGCGCTGGCGGATTGCGTTCCTCTTGGTCTGGGTAATCATGGTCTCTCGTTCCTATCAGCGGAGCCGCCCTGCGGCCCCGTTTGGATTCTGCCAGGTTTCAGGTGTCAGGTTTCAGGGATCAGTTGAAGCAGCGATTACCAGCACGGCCTACTGACACCTGAAACCTGACCCCTGACACCTGTTTTACTTCGCCCCCGTCTTGCCGGCCTTCTTCTTCAGCCTCTCGTCGGAGTAGCGCACGCCCTTGTTCTTGTACGGATCGGGCTTGCGCAGTGAACGCATGTCGGCCGCCACCTGGCCCACCTTCTGCCGGTCAATGCCGGTAACGGTCAAATGGGTCTGCTTGGGATCGATGGCCACTTCAATGCCCGTGGGCAGCGGAACCTCAATGGGATGCGAGTAGCCCAACGTGAAGACCACCATGCCCTTGCCCTTCATCTCGGCGCGATAGCCGATGCCTACAATGTCCAGCTCGCGCGTCCAGCCCTTGGTCACGCCGTGAACGGCGTTGGAAACCAGCGCCCGCGTCAGCCCATGCACCGCGGCGTGCTCGTCGCTGGAGCGATTCACAAGTAACTGCCCATCCTTGGTTTCCAGAGAAATGCCCTCGGCGATCAGCGCCGATACCTTGCCCCTGGGCCCTTCCACCAGAACGGTGTTGCCCTCCACCTTGTACTTCACGCCCGCGGGCAGCGGGATCGGCTTTTTTCCAATGCGTGACATAGTTTCAATCCTTCTTGCGGCTTGCGAGTCCCGCCAGAGAGCCTGCGCTCCCGCGTTCCACTGCAGCCTTAAAAACAGGGAATAGGGAACAGGGAACAGAAAAAACGCGATCCCATAATTCCTTTGAATCCAATCCCGCCTTCACCGCACCGACCCAATCGGTCGGCATACTCCGAGAACTTTCTCAGGCCCAGGCTTTAACTGATCCCTGTTCCCTGATCCCTAATCCCTGCCTTTACCACACTTCGCACAGCAACTCGCCGCCCACGCCTTCGCGGCGCGCCTGGCGGCCGGTCATCACGCCCTTGGGCGTGGTCAAAATGGAGATGCCCAGCCCGCCCTGCACGCGCTTGATCTCGTCGTGGCCAATGTAGACGCGGCAGCCGGGACGCGAGATGCGCGCCAGGTCCCGAATGGCCGCTTCTTGGCCGCCGTACTTCAGGTACACGCGCAGCACCAGCTTGCCTTCCTCTTCCTGCGTCTTGTAGTTCGAGATATACCCCTCCTCCTTGAGGATGCGGGCAATCTCCGTCTTCAGCTTGGAAGCCGGAACATCCAGCTTCTGATGACGCGCCCGGATCGCATTCCGGATGCGCGCCAGAAAATCCGCTACTGGGTCGGTCAGACTCATTCCTTCTCCTTCATTCCCCGTTCGTCCGCCTGCTGCCGGAAACCAGCGGGAATGTTGTTCCAGGTTTCAGGTGTCAGGTTTTAGGTGTCACTTGATCGTGCTGCATGTCGCTGCTTCAACTGATCCCTGAAACCTGAAACCTGACCCCTGTTTTGCTACCAGCTCGACTTGACCACGCCGGGAATCTCTCCCTTGAGCGCCAGCGCGCGGAAACACAAGCGGCAGACGCCGAACTTGCGCAGAAAACCTCGCGGCCGCCCGCAGAGTTGGCACCGGTTGTGCTTGCGGCAGCTGAACTTCGGCTTCCGCGCGTCTTTCACCCTTTTTGCAGTGGTTGCCATAAATCCTCAAATCCCCTTTACGCGCCCTGCCGGAACGGCATCCCGAAGTGCTGCAGCAGCGCCCGCGCCTGGTTGTCGTCCTTGGCCGTGGTCACGATGGTGATGTTCATGCCCTTCAGCTTCTCCACCTTGGAGTAATCAATCTCCGGAAAGATCAGCTGGTCGCGCAGGCCGAGCGTGTAATTGCCGCGCCCGTCAAAACTCTTGGTCGAAACGCCGCGGAAGTCGCGCACCCGCGGCAGCGCCGTCGAAATCAGCCGGTCAAGAAACTCGTAGGCCTTGTCGGAGCGCAGCGTCACCATGGCGCCGATCGACATGCCGGCGCGCACCTTGAAGGCCGCAATCGACTTCTTCGCCTTGGTGGTCACCGGCTTCTGCCCGGCGATCTGCGCCAGGTCGGCCACCAGCGGGTCCAGCAGCTTGGTGTTCTGCGTGGCCTCGCCCAGGCCCATGTTGACCACGATCTTTTTCAGCTCCGGCACCGCCATCGGATTCTCAAGACCCAGCTCCTTTTGCAGAGCCTGCTTGATCTCCTTGTGATACTTCTCTTTCAGCCTTGCTGCCATTTTGCTTTGCTCTCTTTCTTCCGGCGCCCGGAGTGGATCGCCGCGGCGACCCGTTTACCGTTGCGGAAGGTGCTTGCCGCACGGGCGGAGTTTCACTCGTTCCGTGCTGACTTTGAACCGTTTCTCTCTCGCGTGTACTGTGATTTCCGGCCTGTTCACTGACCATTGACCACTGTTCACTGTCGTTACTTCTTCGTGGGCAGCGTCTGCCCGCACTTCTTGCAGATCCGCAGCTTGCTGTCGCCCTCCATCTTGTAGCCCACGCGCGCCGGCCGCAGTTGGGGCAGACCAGCACCACGTTGGAGACGTTGATGGGCGATTCCTGCTCGGCGATGCCGCCCTTGGTCCGCTGTCCCTGCTTGCTCGAAACCGTCTTCTTGACCACCCGCACATGCTCCACCAGCACCGTGCCCTTGTCGGGAAAGACGCGCAGCACGCGGCCCGTCTTGCCGCGGTCCGAGCCCGTGAGGACCTTGACCGTATCGTTGCGATGAATATTCAAACTCGGCATCTCTTCTCTCCAGAGGTTTCAGGTGTCAGTTTTCAGGTGTCAGACAAACTCGCGTTTTTACCGCTGCCCTAACTCGAACCCTGAAACCTGAACCCTGAAACCTGATCCCTGTTCTAAACCACTTCCGGGGCCAGCGAAACAATCTTCAAAAACTTCTTCTCGCGCAGCTCGCGGGCCACCGGCCCGAAGACGCGCGTGCCCACCGGCTCGTGCGCGTCGTCGATCACCACCGCCGCGTTCTCGTCGAAGCGGATATAGGTTCCGTCGCGCCGGCGATGCTCCTTGCGGGTGCGGACGATGACCGCCTTCACCACCTTGCCCTTCTTCACCGTGCCGTCGGGCGAGGCTTCCTTCACCGCCGCGGTCACGATGTCGCCCAGGCCGGCCTTCTTGCCCAGTCCGCCGCCCAGCGGCAGAATCACTTGCAGCTTGCGCGCGCCGGAGTTGTCGGCCACCGCGAGCATGGTTCTCATTTGCACAGCCATGGGTTCTTCTCCTTAACTCGCTCGCGTTACTTCGCAATTTCGATTTCGTCCGGCAGCGCCGCGTCCTCAATCTGGCCCAGCGACGAGCGCCGCACGATCTCTTCCAGAGACCACCGCTTCAGCTTGCTCAGCGGCCGGGTCTCGCGGATGCGCACCACATCGCCCAGCCGCGCCGAACTCTGCTCGTCGTGGGCATAGAACTTCTTGGTGATGCGCACGATCCGCTTGTACTTGGCGATGCGCCTTGCGCATCTCGACCTCGACCACAATGGTCTTCTGCATCTTGGTCGAAACCACCTGGCCAACCTTCTCGTTACGCCGCGCGCCGGTTGCCGCCGGCGCCTGCACTGCATCTTGAAGTCGCCGTCATTTAGCGGGCTCCCTTCTTGCTCTCCGCGGCCGCTGAAGCGTCCGCGTCCGCATCTGTGGCCGCGCCGCGGATGCCCAGCTCGCGCTCCCTGGCCACGGTCTTGATTTGTGCGATCTCCTTGCGCAACTGGCGGAGCTTCTTCACTCCGTCGTTCTGCCCCAGCGAGACCTGAAAGCGAAGCCGGAAAAGCTGCTCGGCGGTCGTCTTCTCCTGGTGCGCCAGTTCTTCGTCGCTCAAATTGCGAATCTTTTCGAGTTCCATCTCTGCTTTTCTCCAACCAGCTGCTAGCTTCTAGCTCGTTTCCCGTGCTTCCTATCCGTCAGCCCTTGCTGGGTGCCCCATCCTTTCCGTCCGCCGCAGCGGAGAAAGGGTAGGAAACCACATTACTTGGCCGCGGCCACAACCTTTTCCGCGCCCGGCCGCATCACAAACTTGGTCCTCAGCGGCAGCTTGTTCGAGGCCAGGCGCATGGCCTCCTGCGCGGTCGCCGTGTCCACGCCTTCCATCTCGAAGAGGATCTTGCCCGGCCGCACCACCGCCACCCAGTGATCCAGCGCGCCCTTGCCCGAGCCCATGCGGACTTCGGCCGGCTTCTTGGTGATCGGCTTGTCCGGAAACAGGCGCAGCCAGATCTTGCCGCCGCGCTTGATGAAGCGGGTCATGGCGATACGGCTGGCCTCGATCTGCCGGTCGGTGATGTAACCGCACTCCAGCACCTTCAACCCGTATTCACCGAACGACAACGACGACCCGCGCCACGCCTTGCCGCGGCGTTTGCCCTTCTGCTGCTTGCGGAACTTCACCTTCTTTGGCATCAACATAACGAAAACCTCTCAAAAGCAGGGAACAGGGAACAGGGATCAGGGATCAGTTTGATCCACATCCCAACTCCCATTCCGGGCTGCTTGCAGCAAATCTCTCCCACCAGAATTCTCAAGGTCAACGATCGGGGTTTACTGTTCCCTGATCCCTGTTCCCTGTTCCCTGTTCTTTAAAACACGCTCGTTCCCACCGCGGGCGCCTGACGGCGCTTCTGCTCGTAGATGTCGCCGCGATAGATCCAGGTCTTCACGCCGATCACGCCGTAGGTCGTTTGCGCCTCGGTGAAACCGTAGTCGATGTCGGCGCGCAGCGTGTGCAGCGGCAAACGCCCCTGCAGGTACCACTCCGAGCGGGCGATCTCGTTGCCGTTCAACCGGCCCGAGACGCGCACCTTGATTCCCTTGCAGCCGAAGCGCAGCGCCGAGTCCACGCTCTTTCGCATGGCGCGGCGGAAGCTGACGCGCTTCTCCAGTTGCAGCGCGATGTTCTCCGAGACCAGTTGCGCGTCCAGCTCCGGCTTGTTCACCTCGATGATGTCGATGAACACGTCGCGGCTGGTGCGCTTGCCGAGCTCCGTCTTGAGCTTCTCGATCTCCGCGCCCTTGCGGCCGATCACGATGCCCGGCCGGGCGGTGCGGATCAAAAAGCGCAGCTTGTTGCCCGGCCGCTCGATCTCCACCGAGCTGACGCCCGCGGCCTTCAGCTTCTCGCGCAGCTCAGCCTTGAGCTTCACGTCCTCGACCAGGAGCTTGTCATAGTCGCGCTCTGAGAACCAGCGCGAACGCCACGGCTTGTTCACTCCCAGCCGGAATCCGTAAGGATGGACTTTCTGTCCCATATTCTTCCCCTCAAAACCCTCTAGGCCTTCTTGCCGGCCTTCTTCTTGGTTGCCTTGGCCGCTGCCTTCGGCTCCTCGGCCTTCTTTGCGGCCGCCTTGGCCGCAGCCTTCGCTTCCTCGGCTTTCTTCGCGGCCGCCTTGGGCGCCGCCTTCGGTTCCTCGGCCTTCTTCTCGGTTGCCTTGGCCGCCTTCGGCTCTTCAGCCTTGGCCTTGGTTGCCGCGGCCGCTTTTGCCGCCGCCGGCGCTTCCTCACCTTGGTCACCAGACCCGTCGGCTGCCTCGCGCTCGGCCACCGAAAGCACAATGTGCGTCAGCCTGCGCTGGTAGCGGAAGGCGCGGCCCATCGGCGCGGGGCGGATGCGCTTCATGCGCGGTCCGTCGTTGGCCAGAGCCTGCTTGACGTAGAGATTGTCCACGTCCAGATCCAGGCCCTGCTCGCCGGCCACATACTTCGCGTTGTCCACCGCCGAGGTCAACAGCTTGTGGATCACCGGGGCGATGCGCTTCTTGGTGAAGGCCGCCGTGGTCAGCGCCTCCTCAACCCCCCGGCCCTTGATCAGGTCGAGCACCAGCCGCGCCTTTTGCGGCGACACGCGCTGGAACCTGGCCTCGGCCCGGTATTCTCTTGTCTCGACTGCCATTGTCTCTTCCTCAAATCAGCTACTAGCTTCTAGCTCTGTCCCGCTTCCCAATAAGCCTTAGCTCCAGCTGATCTCTAGCTAGCAGCTGGAGGCTGTTCTCCTACCGCGGCTTGGCCGCCGTCTCGATGGGCGGCCTTGCTGCCGCCCGTGTGTCCCTTGAAGATGCGCGTGGGCGCAAACTCGCCCAGCTTGTGTCCCACCATGTTCTCGGTCACGTACACCGGAACGAACTTCTTGCCGTTGTGCACGGCGATGGTGTGGCCCACAAACTCGGGAAAGATCGTCGAGCGCCGCGACCAGGTCTTGACCACTTTCTTGTCGTTGGCCTGGTTGAGCACCTCGATCTTCACGGTCAGGTGCGCATCCACGAACGGGCCCTTCTTTGTCGAACGTGCCATAAAATCAGCTCCTAGCTTCTAGCTCTTAGCTTCTAGCTTTTTCTTGCCCAAACTAACCGCCCAGCCATTGCCTTAAAATCTTCGTTCGCCGCGTTTTAGCTAAAAGCTAAAAGCTAATAGCTAAAAGCTGCCTTCCTACTTCGCCCGGCGGCTGACGATGAAGCGTCGGTCCGCTTGTTGTTGCGTGTCTTGTAACCGCGCGTCGGCTGGCCCCACGGGGTCACCGGATGACGGCCGCCCGAGGTCTTGCCTTCGCCGCCGCCGTGCGGGTGGTCCACCGGGTTCATGCTCACGCCGCGGTTGGTGGGGCGAATGCCCATCCAGCGGTTGCGTCCCGCCTTGCCGATGGACACATTCTCATGGTCCGTGTTGCCCACCTGGCCAATGGTCGCCATGCACTCGGCCAGCACCTTGCGGGTCTCGCCCGAGGGCAGCTTGAGCAGCGCGTATTCGCCCTCTTTGGCCACCAGCTGAGCCTGCGTTCCGGCCGAACGCGCCATCTGCGCGCCCTTGCCCGGCCTCAGCTCGATGGCGTGCACCGTGGTGCCGGAGGGAATGTTCTTGAGCGGCAGCGCGTTGCCCACCAGGATGTCCGCTTCCGGACCCGAGGTCACCGTCGCGCCCACCTTCAGGCCCACCGGCTGCAGGATGTAGCGCTTCTCGCCGTCGGCGTAATGCACCAGCGCGATGCGTGCCGAGCGGTTGGGGTCGTACTCGATGGTCGCCACCCGCCCCGGAACTCCGTACTTCTCGCGCTTGAAGTCGATCAGGCGCAATTTCTGCTTATGCCCGCCGCCGTGGTGGCGGATGGTCAGGTCGCCCGTGTTGCGGCGTCCGCCGGTGCGCTGCGGACCGTCAAGAGCGGCTTGTGCGGCGTGTCCGTCGTCAGGTCGTCGTTGACCAGCGTGGTCTGGAAGCGCAGCGTCGACGTTACCGGTCTGTATGTTTTGATTGCCATCGTCTTTGTCCTAAAAACAGTTGTCAGGTTTCAGAGATCGGAGATCAGTTTTCCTTGCTCAATGTTGCGCTTTCCTGATCTCTGATCTCTGTTACAGATTGCTCACGTACTCGGGCAGCTTTTCGCCTGCCTTCAGCCGGACGTACGCCTTCTTCCAGTCCGGGCGGAAGCCCGCGTACTTGCCGCGGCGGCGTTCCTTGCCAATCACATTGGCGGTGCGGACCGCGGCTACCTTCACCTTGAAGAGAGCTTCCACGGCCTGCTTGACTTCGGTTTTAGTGGCCTCGGGGGCGACGTCAAAGACCAGCGTCCTCTCGGTCTCCTTCACGCCCAGCCCCTTTTCGGTAATCAGCGGGCGGCGAATCACGGTATAAAGAGTGGGCATTACGCAGCCTCCGTGTGCGCGGCAGGCCTGGCCGCAGAAGCGGCCTTGGTCGCCCTGGCGGCCTTGGTCGCCGCGGCGGCCTTGCGCCCCGCATGGCGTTTCGACGCGTTTTTCTCCAGCATCCCGGCCAACTGCTCCATGGCGGCCGGGGAAAAGATGGCCCGCTCATAGCGCAGCAGATCGTAAGGATGCACTTCATTGTTGAGCACCAGTTCCACGCCCGGCAGGTTGCGCGCGCCCAGCAGCAGCGCCTGGCTGAGCGTCTTGACGTTCTCCACCAGCAGAACCGTGCGCGTGACGTCCAGCTTGTCCAGCGCGGCCCGGTAGAGCTTGGTTTTGGGCTCCTTGAGTTCCAGCGAATCCACCACCGTCAGCTTGCCGTCCGCCAGCTTGGCGGCCAGGGCCGAGCGCAGCGCCCCCAGCAGCTTCTTGCGCGGGAAGGCGTACTCGTAGCTGCGCGGCTGGGGTCCGTGCACCGTGTAGCCATGGCGCCACAGCGAGGAACGCACCGAGCCGATGCGCGCCCGCCCCGTGCCCTTCTGCTTCCACAGCTTCTTGCCCGAACCGGCCACCTCGGTGCGGCTCTTGGTGGCGGCCGTGCCCTGGCGCAGCGAGGCGCGGTAGTGCTTCACCGCCTCCCACAGCAGGGCCTCGTTCACCTGGTCGGGCGCAAAGAGCGCGTCGGCCAGCTCCATCGAGCCCACCTTTTTGCCGCTCAAATTCAGTACATCCACGTTTGCCATCGTCTTCTTCTTCTTCTTCCGCCGGTCTCTTCCCCGGCCTCAATCTCATGCGCCGCAAGGCGCGTCTGCCGCACCGCAGGTGCCTAGGTACGCGCGGCCCGGGCCTTCTTCGCCGCCTTCAACGGATCGAACTTGCCGGCTTCAGCAAAGCCACGCCGCTCACGCGGCGGATTCTTGGCCTTGGAGATCAGCACATAACCTTGCCGCGCTCCCGGCACCGCGCCCTCCACCATGAGGAGATTTTCGTCCAGGTCGATGCCGCGGATGCGCAGATTGCGCACGGTAACCTGTTCCGCGCCCATGTGGCCGGGCATGCGCTGGCCGGGAAAGACGCGGGAAGGGTAGCTGCTGGCGCCGATCGAGCCCTGCACCTGGAACATGTGCCCGTGCGACTTGGGTCCGCCGGCGAAATGGTGGCGGCGCACTACGCCGGAAAAACCCCGGCCCTTGGAGGTGCCGCTCACGTCCACAAACTTGGCGTCGGTAGAAAATGTCCACCAGCACCCGGTCGCCGGCCTTGGCGCCCACTTCGCCTTCCTCGGCGATCTCCAGACCCACTTCCTTGATGACCTTTACCGGCGGCGCTTCGGTCTTGGCGAAGTGGCCGGCCTGCGCCTTGGTCACATTCTTGTCCTTGACAAACTCCACCAGGCCGATCTGCGCGGCCTCGTAGCCGTCATTGGCCAGCGTCTTCAACTGCGTAATCACGCAGGGGCCCGCCTGCAGCACCGTGATGGGGTGCACGTCGCCGTTTTCGTCGAAGACCTGCGTCATGCCGATCTTTTTACCCAGAATTCCCGTAACTGCCATGTCTTCCTCGCCTCATCATGCGACGTTGAACTCATCGCACTGCCGGAGCCCTTCGCGGGCTTCGAACCTTTCCTGTCAGATGGCCGCTGGCATTTGCGCCCGAAGGGCGCGTCCGCCTGGACGGCCAGTCCCTATTTCTCAAACGCCTTGATCTCCACATCGACTCCGGCCGGCAGGTCGAGCTTCATCAGCGCGTCCACCGTCTGCTGGGTCGGTTCGAGAATGTCGATCAACCGCTTGTGCGTGCGAATCTCAAACGCCTCGCGCGATTTCTTGTCCACGTGCGGCGAACGCAGCACGCAATACTTGTTCTTCATCGTCGGCAAGGGAATGGGCCCGGCCACCGTTGCCCCGGTGCGCTTGGCCGTCTCCACGATCTCGCCGGTTGAGTTATCCAGCACGCGATAGTCGTATGCCTTCAACCGGATGCGAATCCTTTGTCCTACCATTTGCTCCCCTTCGGGTCGCTCCAGGTTTCAGGTTTCAGGGGTCAGGGTTCAGCACGTTTCCCGCTTCACCCAATCACCGCGGCGCTGCGGCCGCTCTTTCTGAAACCTGACACCTGAAACCTGACACCTGTTACTTAATAATCTCCGACAGCGTTCCCGCGCCCACCGTGCGTCCGCCTTCGCGGATGGCGAACCGCAGCCCTTTTTCCAGAGCCACCGGCGTAATCAGCTCCACTTCCAGCTGCACGTTGTCGCCCGGCATCACCATCTCCACGCCCGCCGGCAACTGCGCCACCCCCGTCACGTCCGTGGTGCGGAAGTAGAACTGCGGCCGGTAGCCCTTGAAGAACGGCGTATGACGCCCGCCCTCTTCCTTGCTCAGCACGTACACTTCGCCCTTGAAGACCGTGTGCGGCGTGATCGAGCCCGGCTTGGCCAACACCATCCCCCGCTCCACGTCCTCCTTCGGAATGCCGCGCAGCAGCAGCCCGGCGTTGTCCCCCGCCAGGCCCTCGTCCAACTGCTTCTTGAACATCTCCACGCCCGTGCACACCGTCTTGCGCGTCTCGCGGAAGCCCACGATCTCCACGTCCTCGCCCACCTTCACCTTGCCGCGCTCGATGCGGCCGGTGACCACCGTGCCGCGTCCGGAGATGGAGAAAATATCCTCGATGGGCATCAGGAAGGGCAGGTCCACCGCGCGGTCCGGACGCGGCACGTACTTGTCCACCGCCTCCATCAGCTCCTCCACCTTGGCTTCCCACTGCGGCTCGCCGTTCAGCGCGCCCAAAGCCGAGCCGCGAATCACCGGCACGTCGTCGCCGGGGAACTGGTACTTGGTGAGCAGGTCGCGCACCTCCATCTCCACCAGGTCGATCAGCTCCGGGTCCTCCACCGCGTCGCACTTGTTCAGGAAGACCACGATGCAGGGCACGCCCACCTGGCGCGCCAGCAGCACGTGCTCCTTGGTCTGCGGCATGGGGCCGTCGGTGGCGGCCACCACCAGGATGGCTCCGTCCATCTGCGCCGCGCCGGTGATCATGTTCTTGATGTAGTCGGCGTGGCCGGGACAGTCCACGTGCGCGTAGTGCCGGTTGGCGGTCTCGTACTCCACGTGCGCCGTGGCGATGGTGATGCCCCGCTCCCGCTCTTCCGGCGCGTTGTCGATGGAGTCGAACGAGCGGAAGACAATCTTGGGATTATGCTTCTGCAGCACCTTGGTGATGGCCGCCGTCAAGGTGGTCTTGCCGTGATCGATGTGCCCGATGGTCCCCACGTTCACGTGAGGCTTCGAGCGGTCAAACTTTTCCTTCGCCATTTTCGCTTCCCTTCGTTCTCCAATTCCTTTGCTGCCTGTCCATGTCTTCGAGCCGGCCCCCTTGCTACCGGGCTCGCAAGTTCGAAATCCTTACTTACCCAGCGCCCGGCCGATGATTTCATCGGCAATCATGCGCGGAGCCTCTTCATAGCGCGCGAACTGCATTGAATACGAGGCGCGCCCTTGCGTGGACGAGCGAATGTCGTTCACGTAGCCGAACATCTCCTTGAGCGGAACCATGGCCTTGATCAACTGCGAGCCGCCCACATGCTCCATGCCCTCGATGCGCCCGCGGCGGCCGTTGATGTCGCCGATGATCACCCCCATGTGCTCCTCGGGAACGGTGACTTCGACCGCCATCACCGGCTCCAGTAGCACCGGGTTGGCCTTGCGCGCGGCTTCCTTGAAAGCGAGGGAGCCGGCAATCTTGAAGGCCATCTCGTTGGAGTCCACTTCGTGATACTTGCCGTCGTACAGGGTTACCTTCACGTCCACAATCGGATAGCCGGCCAGAATGCCCATCTCGATCGCGCCCTGCACGCCCTGGTCGATGGGCTTGATGTACTCCTTGGGCACCGCGCCGCTCTTGATTTCGCTGATGAACTCGTAGCCCGCGCCCGGCGCATTGGGCTCGATGCGCAGCTTGCAAACGCCGTAGTTGCCCGAGCCGCCGGTCTGGCGGACGTAACTGCCCTCGGCCTCGGCCGACTTGCGGATGGTCTCGCGGAAGGCCACTTTGGGCTCGCCTACATTGGCCTCCACCTTGTGCTCGCGCTTCATGCGGTCCACCAGGATCTCCAGGTGCAGCTCGCCCATGCCGCTGATAATGGTCTGGCCGGATTCCTCGTCGGTGCGCACCTTGAAGGTGGGGTCCTCGTCGGCCAGCCGCGCCAGGGCCACGCCCATCTTTTCCTGGTCGGCCTTGGTCTTGGGCTCGATGGCCACCGAGATCACCGTCTCCGGGAAGGTGATGGCGCCCAGCGCGATGGGGTGATGCGGATCGCACAGCGTGTCGCCGGTCTTCAGTTCCTTCAGGCCCACGCAGGCGCAGATGTCGCCGGCCAGAATCTCGGTCACGTCTTCGCGCTTGTTGGCGTGCATCTTCACCAGGCGGCCGATGCGGTCGGTCTTGCCGGTGCGGGGATTGAGAATGGTGTCGCCGGTCTTGAGCGAGCCCGAGTAGACGCGGACGAAGCACAGCTTGCCGAAGGGATCGTTGATGATCTTGAAGGCCAGGGCCGCCAGCGGCTCGTTGTCGTCCGGCTTGCGGATCTCGATTTTGGAGGTGCGCGAGGGGTCGATGCCCTCCACCGGAGGCTTGTCCAGCGGGCTGGGCAGGTAATCGACCACCGCGTCCAGCAGCGTCTGGATGCCCTTGTTCTTGAAAGCGCTGCCGCAGATCACCGGAAAGACCTTCAGGTCGATGGTGGCCTGGCGAATGCCGGCCTTCAGCTCCTCGATGGTCGGCGTTTCGCCTTCGAGAAACTTCTCCAGCAGCACGTCGTCGGTCTCGGCGATCACCTCGATCAACTGCAGGCGGAAGGCCTCGGCCTTCTTCTGCAGCGCGGCGGGAATCGGCTCGATGTCGTACTGCGAGCCCATGGTCTCGTCGTGCCAGACGATGGCCTTCATCTCGACCAGGTCGACGACGCCCTTGAAGCCGGCCTCGGCGCCGATGGGAATCTGCAGCGCCACGGGCCGCGCGCCCAGGCGCTTGCGAATGGTCTCCAGAACGTGCTCGAAGTCGGCGCCGTTCTTGTCCATCTTGTTCACGAAGCAGATGCGCGGCACCTTGTACTTGTCGCCCTGCCGCCACACGGTCTCGGTCTGCGGCTGCACGCCGGCGACCGAGTCGAACAGCGCCACCGCGCCGTCCAGCACGCGCAGGGAGCGCTCCACCTCGGCGGTAAAGTCCACGTGGCCGGGGGTATCGATGATGTTGATGCGGAAGTCGTTCCAGATGCAGGTGGTGGCGGCCGAGGTGATGGTAATGCCGCGCTCCTGCTCCTGCTCCATGTAGTCCATGGTCGCCGTGCCCTCATGCACTTCGCCGATGCGGTGCGTGATGCCCGTATAAAACAGGATGCGCTCTGTCGCTGTCGTCTTTCCGGCGTCGATGTGCGCCATGATTCCGATGTTCCGGCAACGATTCAGAGGTACGGTGCGAGCCACGGCAATTACTTCCTTGCGGGCGTTTCCAGCCCGCGGTTTCTGATGCACTTCAACAATCAAACAAATCTGTGGTGCCCCAGCGTCCCGATCTGACTTTGAGACCTGGGCAAACACTCGACTCTTTCAGCGCAACCTACCAGCGGTAGTGGGCAAAGGCCTTGTTGGCCTCGGCCATGCGGTGCACGTCTTCCTTCTTCTTCATCGCCGCGCCGCGCCCGTTGGCCGCGTCCAGCAACTCGTTCGACAGCTTGTCGGTCATGCCCTTCTCGCCGCGGCCGCGGCCGTAGGTAATCAGCCAGCGGATGGCCAGCGAGGTGCGCCGGTCGGGATTCACCTCGATGGGTACCTGGTAGTTGGCGCCGCCCACGCGGCGCGTCTTCACCTCCAGCAGCGGCTTGCAGTTCTCGACAGCTTTTTTGAAAAGCTTCAGGGCATCGTCGCCGCCGCCCTTCTCCTCCAGGTTCTTCATCGCCTGGTAGAAGATGGCCTGGGCCGTCGACTTCTTGCCGCCCCACATCATGGAGTTCACAAACTTGGTCACCAGCGTGGACCCATAAACCGGGTCCGGCGCCACTTCCCGCTTCGCAATGTGCCCTTTTCTCGGCATAAATCCTCAAAAAACAGCTTTCAGCTTTTAGCCATTAGCTTTTAGCTCCATCCCGTTCGGCTTCAGCCACGGCGGCCGGTTCTGCCACCGAAAAGCTAGAAGCTAGGAGCTAGTAGCTAACAGCTACTTTTTCGCCGCCCCGCCCTTGGCGCGCTTGGCTCCGTACTTCGACCGGCTCTGCTTGCGCTCCGCCACGCCCACCGAATCCAGCGTGCCGCGCACCACGTGATAGCGAACGCCGGGCAGATCCTTCACGCGGCCTCCGCGTATCAGCACAATGGAGTGCTCCTGCAGGTTGTGGCCGATGCCCGGAATATAGGTGGTGACCTCAATCCCGTTCGTCAGCCGCACGCGGGCAACCTTGCGCAGAGCCGAGTTCGGCTTCTTGGGCGTCTGTGTATACACGCGGGTGCAAACTCCGCGCCGCTGCGGCGAGGCCTGCAGGGCCGGCGACGCCGTCTTGTACCGCGGGGCCGTGCGCCCCTTGCGAACCAACTGATTGAATGTCGGCAAACTGAAACTCCTTACCTCAAAAAACCGTGGCCCTTCAACTTCTTCAGCCGCGCGCAGGCCCTTGGGGCCGTTCTGGCTTGGCACGGCAATTCAGCCGTTTAAGCGCAGAGAAGCCCTATCGTTGCTGCTTCGCGTCTGCCTTCGTTCCCACTTCAGACGAGAACCGGGACGGTGGCCGGGCGCTCGCCTGCGGCGAAGGCCAACTCCGTTTCGCGGTTCCGGCCCGCATAGCCCTCCAAGGTGGAGAACGCGCGGGCGCCGTAGCGATTTACCCCTGCCCTTCGCAAGAAGAGAGCGATTGCGGGGATCTGTCTGGCCGGTTGACTGCACCTGGCCCGGGGTTCAACCCGCGCCAATTCCGCCTGGCCGGGCTACCCCTTCGCCCCCATCCTGTTAAGACACACGAGCAGAGGCGTTCTTGCGGAACCTTTTAAACATATCAGGAAACAGGGGCGGGGTCAACGAATTCTCCCCGCCCGCTAGGATTTTTCCCTCTTTATTCGATGGATTTCACCTTCCAGGCCCCGCCATCGAGGACAAAGTCGGCATGGCGCGCGGTAGTCAGCTTGTTGCCGGGGTTGAGGGCAATCTTCTTCACGATGTCCGGGGCGCCGTCCAGGCTTTGCGCCTCGGTGAAATAAACAATCTTTGCCGAAGACGCGCCCATAAGCACTTCGTCCTGGGGCGCCCCGACGTCCTGTGCTTTGAGGCGATTGGCGGCCACCGTGACCAGAATGATCGTATAGTGCTGATCGCCGGCGTTCTCCGGGCGCCACTGGATTACATCGCTCCCATCCGGCAGCTTGAACGCCTTCTTGCCTTCAGGGGTCAGCTTGAAGTCGGCCCAGTACAAGTTGGGATAGAGCTTGATCCGCTCCCAATACTTGGCCGTGTAGCCCTCCCTCATGCCCAGTTCGTCCACCACAACGTTGACTCCCACCGGCGGGGTTTGATCGTACTTTGCCTGGATCAAGGCCTGCGCCCCGGCCAGCGTCAGATCCGGCTCCAGATTGCAGCCGCTCAGCAACAAACCGGCAACCAACGCCACTGGCATCCCAATTGCAAGCTTCCACTCCGTGTTTTTCATATTCGCTCCGTACACCGCAGAAAACGGCGCAAATTACTCGACCCGCCATTTTTCACCTGCTTCTCCCCTTTGTCAATGGAGTTGCAAATGGGGTAGTAAGTCAGTTTGAAGTGAAGGAGCCTCACTGGTTGCGGAAAACGTCGGCAATGAAGGTGGGCTTTCGCCCTGAGGGTCATTCCGCCCCTGGTCAGCGCCCCGCATCCGTTGTGATCCTGCTCACCAGCAACTCCAGAAATCCCTTCTCGTCCGACCGCAGGCAGACCTGGGCATTGGGAGCGCCTTCCACCGGCCGGGTAAACCCCTTGTCGTCCACCTCCAGGCGCATCGGCGTCACCGGGCACAGTTCGGGCCGAACGGTATAGGTCACGGCCACCGGGTCAAAGAGCGTGGGCGCCACCGGATGCTCCGGGTTGCCGCCCAGCCATTGGTGATAGAGCAGGGTCAACTGGTCGGTGAGCGGCGATCCGTGCGAGAAAATCGCCTCCCGCTCCTTTGTCTCCAGGCGGATCTGGGTCGAATCCAGCGGCATCATGAAGACCGGCACGCCCGATGCCAGCAGCGCCTTGGCTCCTGCCGGGTCGCAGTGGATATTCCACTCCGCTTCCGTTGGCCGGTGCTCCCCGTTCCGCCCGTCAAATCCCCGGTAGATGCTGCCGCCCATCATCACCACCCGCTTGAGCTGGCGAAAGGTCGCCGGGTCGCGCTCGATGGCCGCCTGCACATTGATCAGCGGGCCGATGCCGATGAGCGTGATCTGGCCGGGATGGGCGTGAATCTGGACCAGCATAAAACCGGCCGCGTCCACATGCCTCCGGTCCGGCCCCTGCCGGGCATAGGCGGCCTGGGTGAATACGTTGGTGTGCGGCGTGTGAATCCCCGCCGCCACCGGAATGTCGCTGCGGCCCACCGCCCCCAGATAGCGGTCCACCAGCCGCGCCCGCAGTTCCGTATCGCCGTAGGTGGTGGTGATGCCCAGAAGGCGCAACTCCGGGCTGCGCAAAGCCAGCGCCAGCGCAAAGGCGTCGTCGATGTCGTCGCCGATATCGGTATCCAGAATGGCCAGTTGCGGCTCAGCCGCAGGCTGTCCGGTAGCGGGAGCCGTTTGCCCGCCTGCTCCGGCAACCATCATGCCCAGCGCCGCAAATGCCATCGAGAATAGCAAGATCTTTCATGCACAACACTCCAAGGAAGATTCGATAAAGTCGTTTCTTTGAAAGGGCACGACTTTAGTCGTGCCGTATATGCCGCAAAATTGAAGTGGGCTTTAGCCCCTGAGGCTAGCTTTTTCAAACTGACCCATTATTCCTGCGGCCGGTTTATTTCACGGTAATCCGGCTTTCCATCCTGCGGTCGCGCGATGATCCCCCCACCCAGATCGTCCGCGTCCCCGCCGCAGTCATCCATTTTCTCTCTGCCGTCGACCAATACTGAAACTGCCGCAGCGGCACGTGAATCACCACCTGTCTGGACTCACCCGGCCCCAGCGAAACGCGCTCGAATCCGGCCAGAATATCGTCGGCAAACTGCACCCCCGCCGGAGGGTGCGCCGGCTTGTCCACGTAAACCTGCGCCACCTCGTCGCCGGCAACCGGGCCCGTGTTCCTGATCTGCACGCTCACGTCCACTCCGCCATCCGCCGCGGGAGAGGTCTTGATCCCGGAGTAAGCGAAGCTCGTATACGACAGCCCGAACCCAAAGGGAAACAGCGGCTCAATCTTCTTGCGGTCGAACCACCGGTAGCCCACCAGAACCCCTTCGCTGAACGTAGTCTTTCCATCCACGCCCTGGAAGGAGCGCTCTGCAAACGCCGGATCGTTGGCCGGCGTATCTTCCACCCGCTTAGGCCATGTGAAAGGCAGCCGCCCGCCGGCGTTGGCCTGGCCCAGCAGCACTTTGGCCGTAGCCCAGCCGCCCAGGTCGCCCGTCCAGCCCATATCCAGCACGGCCTTCACCTGCCCCAGCCATGACATGCAAACCGCCTGGCTCACGTTGAGCACCACAATGGTGTTGGGGTTCACCAGGGCAACCTCGCGAATCAGCTTCTCCTGGTCGCCCGGCAACTCAAAGACCGGCCACGTCCGGCTCCACGCAAAAACGATCGCGGTCCTGGCTTGCCTGGCCGCCTCGATGGCCGCGCGGTAGTTCTCCGCCTGCTGGCTCGGAGTTACCCAGCTCACCCTCACCTGCGTCGGGCTGTTCGAGCTGTCGGGATTCACCTCGACATAAATTTTGTGCGGCCCCGCGCTCAGCTCCATCGCCGCGCGAAGATTGTCCAGCCCGTCCGTGGTGGGGAAGATATTATCCTGCCCCGCCTGGGTCAATTCCCCGTGAATGAATTTGAACCCCGTCCTGTCCACCACCTGGTCGTCGATCTTCAGCTTTCCCAGGCAGCCCAGCAGTTGCAGATGAATCCGGTACTTGCCGCTCTCGGGCGCCGTCAGCGTCCCCGTCCAAACAATATGCTGGTTGGCGGGCAGCGCGGTCCCGGCGGCCAGCGTAAAGTTGATGGCCGGATCGATGGAAACAAAATTCCCGTTCCAAACCCGCCGCTCCAGCCCCGGCTCGCCAAAGTGCGACAAATACTCAGCCGGAATCGCCGTCCCATCCATATCGTCGGCCACGGCGTAGCTCACATGCGCGTTCTCTCCCGCCAGCTTCTTCAAGGCCGCCAGCGGTCCCACCTCCAGCTCCGGCAACCCCACGGCTTTCTCGCCCGTCAGGCCCACGGCCACAATCTGCCCCGCGCCCGGCCCGATCATCGCCAGGCTCTTCAGATCGTCCGCCTTCAGCGGCAGCGCGCCGCCCTCGTTCTTCAGCAGCACCGCCGCATCGATGGCCGCCTTCTCGATGATCTTCGCGTCCTCCGTATTGTCCGATGGCGTCACTTCCAGCTTTTCCTTCCCATCAAGATAGCCGAACTTATCCATCTGTAGCAGCACTCTTCCCGCGGCGCGGGTAATCGTATCTTCTGAAACCACGCCGCTGGCCACCAGCTTCTTCAGGTCGGTCGCCGGCCAGGCTTCTTCAAAAGGCGAATCATCCCCATGCCTTTTTTCGGTCAACTCCTCCGGCAGGCCGTCCTCGTTCAGCGCCCGTCCCTCTCGCTTTCCGCAATTGCAATCCTGCACTTCCCGCTTCGCCCCATTCACGAAATACGAGACTCCCGCAAAGCTCACCGGCAGCGGCCCCGACATCTCCATATCCAGCCCGGCATTGATAAAGTCCGTCGCATGCGTAGCGCCCCAGTCGGAGGTCACAAACCCCTCGAACCCCACCTCGTCCCTCAAAATCCTTTTCAGCGTATCCGCATTGCCGCAGGAGTAAGGTCCGTTGACCTTGTTATACGAGCACATGATCGACGACACGCCCGCCTTGCTGGCCGCCGCGAAGGGAGCCACATAGACCTCGTGCAAAGTCTGGTCGTCCACAAACACGTTGCTGGCATCCGTGTCGTAAGCCACGTAATGTTTGGCCTGCGACATCACGCCCTGCCCCTGAATCCCCTCGATCTCCGCCGCGCCCATCTCGCCGGTCAGAAACGGGTCCTCGCCGAAGGTGTTGTAGCCGCGCCCATAATTCAGATCCCGGTCAATATTGATAAACGGCTGCAGCGCCACGCTGATCCCGCGCGACCGGGCCTCGCGGCCGATCACCGCGCCATTCAGCCGCGCATCCTCCCGGCTGAAGGTGGCCGCCACTCCCATCGTCGAGGTGGGCGCAAGAGCTGGCACCCGCGTCAGCACTCCTGGCGGCCCATCGGCAAAACGCATGGGCGGAATCCCCAGCCGCTTGATCCCCGGCAGGTACCCAGCCTGTCCCTGATACGTCGAAGCATCTTCGCCCGTCCCGTGAATCATGGCGATCTTTTCATCCAGCGTCATCTGCCCCAGCAGATGATCCACGCGGGCGTTGCCGGTCACTTCGGCATCCTGCGCGCCCGCGCACGGCAGATGCGGAGCAAAGCAACAAAAAACGATCGTCAGACTGCAAAGAAGACTCTTCCTGCGCATAGATGCCAATCCTCGTGATTTTTCTGGCCGTCAAACCGGCCGTTTTTCATGCAAAGCGATTTTACGCTTGGCATATACAGCTCGGGTGCCCCAGGTCTCGATTCTGAGACCTGGGAACTATAGCCTTCTGCCCGGGATATTCTTCGTGAAACAAGAATCAGACAGTTGAGGTTCGCGGTCTCCCACATCTCAGAATCGAGATGTGGGTCACCCAGTTTTATGGTGGGTCAGATGTGGACCACCCGCCAACCGCGCTGGCCACATAGAAGCTCAAAGCCGCGTCGCCCTGTTCCAGCAGCCGCGTCCGTTCGAGTGCGCCATATCGCTCTTCAAGCCGCTCCTTGCGGCGATGCTCGGCGATGACCAGCGCGCCGGGTGCGAGCAGGCTCCACCAAAACGCCGCCCAGCAGGCCCAGCGTCCTCCGCGTACTCTTCCGCTGCCTCATACGGCGGATCGAGAAAGACCAGGTCGAAGGCCGGCGGCAATCCCGGCTTCCGGCTCGGGCTGGTTGCGAACCTCCGCAGCCAGGCGCCCACGCTGCCGGTATGTACCCGGAATCCCGCCGTCACCCCCAGTTTGGCCAGGTTGGCGCACAGCACTCGAAGCGCCGCCGGGGCGCGCTCCACAAAGTCCACGCTCGCCGCTCCCCGGCTCAGCGCCTCCATCCCCACCGCGCCCGAGCCGGCATACAAATCCAGAAATGCCGCGCCCTCGATGCGCGGCGCCAGCACGTTGAAAAGCGTCTCCCGCAGCCGGTCGCTGGTGGGCCGCGTGGCCAGCCCCGGCGGAGCCTGCAGCGTGCGGGAACGGAACTGTGCCGGCAATGATGCGCATCGCCCATCAGCATACCGCGCACCGGCCCGACCCACTACAATCGGACTATGCGAGGCTGGTCAATTCCGCTGGGCCGTTGGATGGGCGTGGAGATGCGCGTCCACGTCTTCTTCCCCTTGCTGGCGGTGGTTTGCCTGGTGCTCAGCGCTGCTGACGGCGGTGGCGCGCGGCCTGGGCCTGTTCCTGGTGCTGGTGGCCGCGGTCGCTGGTGCGCGAGACCGCGCGCCTGCTGGTGGCCGCCTGGCTGGGTCTGCGCCTGCGCGCCATTCTGCTGCTGCCCATCGGCGGACTCTTCGCCTACGCCAATCCGGAAAGCCAGGAGAGCGCCAACCAGCGGCGGCGGGCAGTTTGCCATGGCGCTGGCCGGTCCGCTGGCCAACCTGGCCACGGCGCTGGTGCTGGCCGCCATCTTTCTGGGCGCCAGCGGCGATATACGGCTTTTCGACCAGCCCTTCATCACCTCCGCCTATCTGCTGCGCAGCATGGTGTGGATGCAGGCCGGCCTCGGCCTGCTGCACCTGCTGCCCGCTTATCCGCTGGACTGCGGCCGCCTGATCCGCGGCAGCTTTGCCCGCAGTCACGGCTTCGCTCCCGCCGGCCGCGCCGCCGCCGGCCTGGGCCAGGTGCTGGCGCTCACGGCCATGGTGGGCGGCATGCTGCTGCACAATTACTGGCTGATCATCGCCGGCTTCTTCATCATGATCGGCGCGCAGATCGAGGACCAGGGCGTCTTCTTCCAGTCCGTCGTCGACACCGTGCGCATGCGCGAGGTCATGCTCACCGACTTCGCCACCCTCTCGCCCTCTGACACGCTGGCCGACGCCCTCGTCCGCTGCGTTCACTCCCTGCAGGAGGACTTCCCCGTCGTCCGCGGCCCGCAACTGGTGGGCATCGTCTCGCCGCCAGCGCATCGTGGACGCCCTGCGCAACGACGGCAACGGCTACGTGCAGTCGGTCATGTCGCGCGCCTTCCAGGTGGCGCGGCCTGAGGACACGCTCGGCACCACCATCCGCCGCCTCACCGCCGGCCACGGCCTGGCGCTGATTCCCATCACCGAGAGCGGACGCGTGGTGGGCATCGTCAGCGTGCAGAACCTGATGAGCTCCATGGCCCTGCTCGCCGAGCAGCGCCGCATCGAGCGCCAGGAATCCGGAGAATAGCACCACCCATGAAAGCTGGGTGCCCCATCCTTACGACGTTTTTGTTTTTGTCGCAAGGGTGGGATACCACAAAACTCAAATTACCAGAATCCGGGTGCCCCAGGTCTCGATTTTGAGACCTGGGAATCTACGCCACCCAAACTCGATTGTTGCAATGGAATCGCACGATGCTCCCCTCCAGCCCGGCCTCTACCTGGTGGCCACGCCCATCGGCAATCTGGGCGACATCACCCTCCGCGCCCTCGAAGTCCTCCGCCGCGTGGACCGCATCGCCTGCGAAGACACCCGCCAGACGCAAAAGCTGCTCAACCACTTCCAGATCGCAACCCCCACCGTAAGCTGCCACCAGCACAACGAGCGCCAGCGCGCGCAGCGAACTCCTTCAAGCGCTCCGGGCGGGCGGCCGCATCGCCCTGGTCTCCGACGCCGGAATGCCCGGCATCAGCGACCCCGGAGGCTGGCTGGCTGCCGCAGCCATCGCCGCCGGCGTCGCCGGTCATTCCCATTCCCGGCGCCAATGCGGCCCTCAGCGCGCTGGTGGCCTCCGGCCTGCCCAGCGGCGAGTTTCTGTTCCTCGGCTTCCTGCCGGAGAAGGCCGGAGCCCGCCGCACCCGGCTGGAGGCGCTGGCCGCCGAGGCGGAAATCGTTACCTGCGCCCGCGCACCCTGATCTTTTACGAGGCCCCGCACCGCATTCTGGACGACGCTGGCCGATCTGGAGGCCGTCTGGGGGCCGGAGCTTCGCGTAGTCATGGCCCGCGAGCTGACCAAGATTCACGAGGAGTTTCTGCGCGGCACGGTCGCCGAGCGCGCGCAGGGAAATGGCCGCCCGCGATCGCATCCGCGGCGAAATCACCCTGCTGGTCCAGGCGCCGCCCAGTCCCGATTCCAGACCGGCGCATCGTCCACAACCGCCGCTCCCGTAAAGATCGCGGACCGGGTGGCGCGTATCCAGGCCGAAAGCGGCCCCCAAGCGCATATAGACGAGAAGGAAGCCCTCAAGCGCCTGGCGCGCCAACTGGGCCAGTCAAAGAGCGAACTCTATCGTGAGTTGCAGCGGGAGCGGGCGCGGCTCAAGACTCTGAAATAAGGGAACTGGATTCCCCGCCGCTTCGAGTCATTCCCCCGGAATGTCGGAGAGAGCCGGCCCCACGGCGTTGTCTTCCGGTAACTGATCGTGCAGAACCACGTTCAGCAGCGACTTGTGCACCTTGATGCGGCCGTTGTAGTCGATAAAGCCGAGCTTGCGAAAGCGATTCATGAAGAAGCTCACCCGCGAGCGCGTGGTCCCGATCATCTCCGCCAGCGTCTCCTGCGAGATCTTGGGAATGTACTGTTCCGGCTCGCCCGGCTTGCCAAACTCGGCCATCAGCAGCAGAATCCGCGCCAGCCGCTTTTCGCTGGAGTTGAAGAGCTGATCCACCAGGTCGGCCTGGATGCGCATGCTGCGCTCCAGCAGAAACTTCAGGAACAGGTCGGAGAAGCTATGCTCCTCGTGCATCACGCGGATCATCTCTTCCCGCCAGATTTTGAGCGCGGTGCAGGCGGTGATGGCCGTGGCCGTCGACAGACGTATCCCCTCTACGGCCGCCAGCGACTCCTCTCCCACAAAGTCGCCTTCGCTGAGAAGCGCGATGGTGGCTTCCTTGCCGGCTTGCGAAACCACCGTGACTTTGGCGCGGCCCTTTTGCAGATAGAAGACGGAATCGGCCGGGTCTCCCTGTGCAAAAAAGACCTGCTTGGGCGCAAATTGGACGATTTTTCGCCCCAGCCCGGCGCTGGCCAGAAAGGCTGCGGCATCGAATGGCAGCTTATCAAGTTCAACCATCGAAAGCTCTCCCTCCGGATGCGGCCCCTCAGGGAAGATAACGGGTAGGACGCGACCGCATTGCCGTCTGGTAAAAAGTGGAGTTTCGGCGATGAACAAGAAGTCATCGACAGTGATCAAGACGCCGGGAGTTGCTCATTCTAACGAGCATCCGCAGCGCAACTGCCGGCGCACACTAGCACCCGATTTTCCCACTGAATCGCACCGGGGGAAAGGGGGGTGCCTGTTCAATTTTGCTCACTTTTACATAAAAATATCAAGTCTTTCTGCTCACTCCGGGGGAAAAATCCATCCATTGAAGCGTAAGAGCTTATAACTGAGGACTTTACAGGCTGCCGAAAAATTCCTCTGAGCGAGTAATCCTCTGTTTTCAAGGAGGTGGCGCATGCAAGGCCTCCATCCTACTGCGACGGGCCGGAGCCCCGGTTGGCTTCCATTGGCGGCAAAGGCCGCTTCAGCCTGAATCCACCAGCCTGGCGAACTCCCGCCGCGCGTGAATCTCCTTGATCTCCTCGATCAAGTGCTCCACCTGTCTACGCTTGCGGTCGCTCACGTCGAGGAAGCGGATGCCCACAAGGCGCCGCTCCCGGTCATGGATGGCCTGGATAACTCCACCCAGCCGGAAGGGCAGCCCTTCAAGCCGAAACTCCGTCTCCACCCGCGTGTAGATGCCCACCGGAAAACGCTCATCGGTGCGAATGCGGCAGCCGCTCGCGCTCAGGTCCTGGATGCGCCCGTGCAGCCTGGACCCAATGTTGACCAGATAAACCACCGCCGACGTATCCACCTCGTGCCGGGACTGCGCGCGGCGTTCGCGCAATGCGGGCGGCTTGCCGGCTGGTTGCCGCGCGGCCTGCGCCGTGCCCACGGCCTCTTTCGCGACGGCATGGGCTTCGGCCTGCTTCCCCTCCCGCCCTTGGGCCTGAACCTGTGCAGGCTGCGCAGCGGCTGGTTCTTCCGGAGCCTTGCTCTCCGCGGCTAGCCTCTTGGCGGCCTCTTCCCGCTTCCATCTCTGTTGCGCTTCCCGTTCCGCGGCAGGTTTTTCCGCGGCCTGCCCTGTGGCCTGGCCCGCATGGTCTATTTCCAACTCACAGAGCACCCTGACCAGTTCGTCCCTGGTGTGCACCGGCAGGTCCGCAAAGCGGATACCAACCAAACCCGCGGCACTGTTCCATTCCGCCACCCCGCTGATCTGGAAGCCCACTCCGCGCATCCTGAAGGTAGCCTCGATGCGCACATCCATGCCGGCCGGGAATCGTGCCCTGGTGCTGATGCGGCACCCATCCATGCTCAGTTCTACGATGCGGCAACCCACGCAGGAGCCATGATCCACCAGCAGCAGCATGGCTTCCTCGTCCACCACGCACCGCGGCATGATGCGGCGATCCGCATACTGCTCCGTCAGGCCTTCTGCCCTTTCTTCCGCTTCCATGGCCTGCTCCGCAAGATTGGTGGGGAAATCAGCCTCTCGCGGTCAGCTTTTGGCGCGCTGCCGCGGCTTCCACCGCCTCCCGGCCCTGCAAGCGATCGTAATCATACACGTCGCTGGTGGTGCCCAGCGACTCATTGTACAGGCTGATGCCGCCGGTCAGTTGCTTCAGCTCCTCGCTGAATAAATGAATTCCCTGCAATTGGCTGGCCGATGCGGGAATTTCACATTGGGAGGTCTTAATGAACTTCTGGTAGCCGCGGTCCACAAGCCGCGCCACTTCCCCCCCGAGCAGCGCTCCCGGACGCTCCGCAAAGGCCGCCGGCGCGTGCTCGGATTGGGCCGCCACCAGCACCGCACCGGCGCCATGCTTGCTCACCAGCACCCCGCCGGCAATGGCCGCATACGGCGCAACCTCAAACGCATGAGCGCGCAGGATCTCCAGCGTCTGATCGAAGTTGGGATCGTGGGATTTTCGGGCCATGGCCGCTTTCCAGTCTGCGAGAGCATTGAAACAGGAATGGGCGCCATCCTGCGCCCCACTCCAGGCTCGCATACCCAATCTCGCATAACCGGAGCGCCGCTGCAATTTCCCATGGAAATCGGTAACACACCGGCCCATCCTGGCGGCAGCATCGAGCGGCAGGCATGAGCGTTCCGCGCCCCAGCCGCGCGTTTATGTCAATATCTCCGCATCACTCAGAAACATCTTTACACCCTTGCCGTCCGTGTAGAACAATCACTCTGACCTGGAGCGCCGCATTCCGCCGCTTTTCCCTTCACCAGGCGAGTGATCTCCGGGTCAATCAAGGAGGATCGTGCATATGAATAAGCTCAGCCCCATTATGTTGGGATTATCTCTTGCGTTGGCCGGCGGCGCCATGGCCGCGGCGCAGGAATCTTCATCGCCACCCGCTTCCATACCCAAAGTTTTGCAGATCACGCGCGAGTACGTGAAGCCCTACAAGGGCGGCGCGGCGCACGACAGGACGGAGAGCGCCTTTGTCCGCGCCATGACGCGCGCCAAATTCCCCACCCACTATCTGGCCTTGAACTCGCTGTCCGGCAAGGCGCGCGCCCTGTACCTGACCTCCTATGACTCCTTCGAGGCCTGGGGCAGGGACAACGAAGCCATGCAAGCGAACAAACCCCTCGCCGCCGAGCTGGAGCGCGCCAGCATAGCCGATGGCGAGCTGCTGGAATCCGTGGACTCTTTGGTCCTCACCTACAACCAGAATATGAGCTACAGACCCAATGGAGACCTCTCGCACGCGCGTTACATGGAAGCCTCGGTCTACCACGTTCGCATCGGCCACGGGGAGGAATGGCGCGAGGCGGTGAAGCGCATTATCGATGCGCACAAGGAGGCCGGGAGCAGCGCGCATTGGGCCACCTTCCATATCGATTACGGCGGCGAGGGCGGCACCTACGTGATGTTCACCGCCTACAAGTCATTGGCCGAACTCGATGGCGCCGCCAATCTGGACATGCGCGCGCACGACTCCATGGGCGAGGAGAGCTGGAGGAAGACCCAGAAGCTCTTCGGCGAGGCGGTGGATTCCATGCACCGGGAGTTGTTCGCCATCAACCCGCGCCAGAGCTACGTTCCCGAGGAGTGGATCAAGGCCGACCCGGAGTTCTGGAAGCCCAAGCCCGCCGCGGAGCCTGCCGCCAAGCCCGCCACCGAAGAAAAGAAAGCCAAACCATAGCTACCCCTCCGCGCTCAACCCTGGGTATGGCGCCAACGGCTCCGGCATCGCCGGGGCCGTTGGCCGTCTCCGCCCCGCGGCCTCCATCCCGTCGCAATCATCACACGGAGGGAGGCGGGGGTTTCAACCCCCGCATAGAGTCAACATAATTAATGCGGGCTTTAGCCCCGGATAGCCTCGTGCCCCAAACCACGGAGGAGAAAGCAGTGAAGAACGGAATTCCCCAGATCACCGTGAAGGAGCTCAAGCGGCGCATCGATGCCGGCGATGACCTCTTCATTCTCGACGTCCGCGAGCCCTGGGAGCACCAGATCGCCCAGATGGGCGGAAAGCTGATTCCGCAGAACGAAGTGCCCAACCGCCTGGCCGAGATCGACCGCGACCGCGAGATCATTGTCCACTGCCGCTCCGGCGTCCGCAGCCAGAAGATCGCCGAGTTCCTCAAGCAGGCCGGCTACCCCCGCGTCGCCAACCTCGCTGGCGGCATCCTCGCCTGGAGCGAGGAGATCGACCCCTCGGTCAAGAAGTACTAAGGGGTCTCCTTGTATCTGTTTCAGAAGCCCGCCCGGCATAGAATGAGCTTTGCGGCGATCCGGTTCTGGCGTAACGTATCTCCACGCCAGACCATATGGAGATTGAATGAAGGCCCTGCAACTCTCCGCATATAAGCAACTGGAGCTGGTGAATCTGCCCGCGCCCCAGCCCGCTGAAGACGAGTTGCTGATCCGCATCAAGGCCTGCGGCATCTGCGGAAGCGACGTGCATGGATACGATGGCAGCACCGGCCGGCGCATTCCTCCTGTGGTCATGGGCCACGAGGCCGCCGGAGTAGTTGAATCCGTGGGCGGCGCAGTCAGGAACTTTCGCGCCGGCGACCGCGTGACCTTCGATTCCACCGTATCCTGCGGCCAGTGCTTCTACTGCCTGCGCGGACAGATCAATCTCTGCGACAACCGCGAGGTGATTGGCGTATCCACGCCGGCTTACCGGCGCATGGGCGCATTTGCGGAGTTTGCCGCCGTGCCCGCGCGCATCGCATATCCTTTGCCGGAAAGCATGCCCTTCCCCCACGCGGCGCTGATTGAAGCCGTTTCCGTCGCCGTTCATGCCGTGTCGCTCACGCCCATTGCCCTGGACGATACCGTCGTGGTGGTGGGCGCGGGCATGATCGGCCTGCTGGTTTTGCAGGCTGCGCGCCTGGCCGGCGCGGGCCAATGCTTCGCCGTAGATGTGGATGACGCGCGTTTGGAAATCGCGCGCAGCCTGGGCGCCACGCGCACCTTCAACTCCGCCGCTGCCGATGTTGCCCCTCAAATCATCGCGCAGACCGGGGGACGCGGAGCCGATATTGCCCTGGAGTGCGTCGGCGCCACTGTTCCCGTCAAGCTGGCCCTGGACAGCGTAAGAAAGGGCGGCACGGTAACCCTGGTGGGCAATCTATCGCCGGCGATTGAACTCGGCCTGCAATCCACGGTCACGCGCCAGATTCGCCTGCAAGGCTCCTGTGCATCGTCGGGCGAGTATCCCGCCTGCATCTCCATGATGGCTCGCGGCGCCATTGTTGTGGACCCGCTGCTCTCCGCCGTGGTCCCGCTGCAGAGCGGCGCCTCCTGGTTTCGTCGTTTATACGAGCGCGAGCCCGGCCTTCTCAAGGTTGTTCTTGCGCCCTGAGGACACCACCTATGAATGACTCCTTATTTGATTTGTCGGGCAAGGTGGCGCTGGTAACCGGCGCCAGCCGGGGCCTGGGCCAGTATTTTGCCCGCGCGCTGGCCAGGGCCGGCGCTGACCTGGCCATCACCAGCCGAACCCTGGACTCGCTCTCCGCATTTGCCGGCGAAATCCAGGCCCTGGGCCGCAAAGCCTTCGCGGCGGAGCTCGATGTGCGCGACTACTCCAGCATCCAGCGCGCCATCGCCGCCATTGAAGACCACTTCGGAAAAATCGATATTCTGGTCAACAATGCCGGATGCAACATTCGCAAGCCGGCGCTGGAGGTCAGTTGGGAGGACTGGAACACCATCCTGGACACCAACCTGCGCGGCTCATTCTTTGTGGCCCAGGCGGTGGCCAGGGGCATGATCCGCCGCGGTTATGGCCGCATCGTGAACATCGGGTCGGTAACCAGCGTGGCGGGATATGCGGGCCTCGGGCCCTACGGCGCGAGCCGCGGCGGCATACGGCAGCTTACCATGAGCCTTGCCGATGACTGGGGCGCCTATGGCATCACTGTGAATTGCCTTGCGCCGGGCTGGTTCAAGACCAGGCAGAACAGCGCTCTCTATGAAAATCCCGCCTGGGTCGAATATATCTGCGATCGCATTCCCGTAAAGCGGCCCGGCATGCCCAACGATCTCGACGGGGCTATTGTCTTTCTGGCCTCGGAGTCAAGCCGCTACATCACCGGGCAGACTCTTCTGGTGGACGGCGGAATCTCCACCGGTGCCACCAGGATCACCATCTAGACCTGCAGAAGCAGCGCTTCTCTCAGACGGGCGCCGCTCAGGCCGCCTCGCCGCTCCTGCCGTTCTCTTCCAGCTTGCCGAAGATCATCTTGCCGCTGGCGGTCTGCAGCACGCTGGTCACGGAGATGTCCACCGGCTTGCCGATCAGCCTGCGCGCATGATCCACCACCACCATGGTGCCGTCGTCCAGGTAGCCCACCCCCTGGTTGAACTCCTTGCCTTCCTTCAGGATGAGCACGTTCATCTTTTCGCCGGGCAGCACCACCGGCTTCAGCGCGTTGGCCAGGTCGTTGATGTTCAGCACCTCCACGTGGTGCAGGTGGGCCACCTTGTTCAGGTTGAAGTCGTTGGTCACCACCTTGGCCTCCCACTTCTTGGCCAGCTCCAGCAGCTTCAGGTCCACCTCGCGGATCGAGGGGAAATCGTCGGGAACAATCTGCACCTGGATGTTGGCGTTCGACTGCATGCGCTGCAGCATGTCCAGGCCGCGGCGGCCGCTTTGCCGCTTGGACCCGTCGGTGGAGTCGGCCACCATCTGCAACTCGCGCAGCACAAACTCCGGCACCACCATCATGCCGTCGATGAAGCCGGCCTCGGCGATATCGGCGATGCGCCCGTCGATGATCACGCTGGTGTCCAGCACCTTGGCGCTGCGCCGCGTGGGCCGGTCCGCTGGCAAACACCGTGCCCAGCGCCGCCGGGTTCAGCAGGTCGCCCTTGCTGGCCCCCACCAGCAGGCCCACATAGGTCATCAGCAGCAGCACAAAGATCTGCAGCACCGCCGAGGTCGCGGGGGCCAGCGGCGCCGAGCGCAGCACCAGGCAGAACAGCGCCGCGCCAAAGATGCCCAGCACGCTGCCGGCCACCGCGCCGATCAGCCGCCGCAGGCTCAGCGCCCGCACCCGCAACTCGAAGACAATGACCGCGCCGGCCGCCGCCGCGCCCACGCCCGCACTCATCCATCCTGTCAGGCCGAAGGGATGAAGGAAATAGCAGACCCCGCCAAGAAGGGCCACAAAAAGAAGACGAAGCACAATCAGATCCATAAAAAGCCAACTCCCGCCGGCACGGAGAAGAAAATCGTTCCAGCATGGGCATAATTGGCGAGTATGCGCACTGCCGCGGGCATTCGTCAAGGGGAGAGAACAGGTATCAGGGATCAGAGATCAGAGATCAGGGGTCAGGGAACAGCAATCGGCGTCATGCAGACAGGGTCGCTGGAAGAAGAATCCTAAGCGGGCAGCTTTCAGTGGCCGGTTCTTGCAATCCACCCTATATGGCCACGAATCGTCATTCTGACCCCTGATCTCTGATCTCTGACCCCTGTTTTTTTACGATGCCGCCGCCAGTTCCGCCACCGGCGCCAGCCGCAGCGAACCCTTGCGAGGTCCGCGCTTGCGCACGCTCATCACTTTGATGCGTTCCAAAAGCTCCTGGGACTGAGCAGCTCTTCTTGGACAGCAGGGTGTCGGCGGTATGCATCTCGCCGCCCATCTTTTGAGGATCCCCCAGTAGAATCATGGGGATGTGCGACGCGATCTGTTTCAGCCGGTCTACTAGCTGAATTCCGTTCATCTTGGGCATGACTAACTCGGCCAGCACCAGATCCACCTGGTTCTGGGCAAAAATGCCGATGGCCTCCTGAGCGGAGCAGGTCGTAACCACCCGGTATCCGTTGGTTGACAGCGTGAACTTGAGCACGGAAAGCTCATGTTCATTGACGCCGACACAGAGAATCACTTTCTTTGGCCGCATGTCTGGGTTGCTCCTTACTTTCAAAATTCGTTCTGGCCGTGCGCCCGGGAACACTTTACCCTGCTCCGCTCTAGTGGCGGGTTGGCGTATGGTATTTCAGGGCCCGGCAACCGGTTACGAAACAGTTATCTCCTGCTTGATCCTGCATGCCGCATTGCCTATGCGTGCGATGCGCGCAGCCCTGTCGGGCGCCGCGGTCACGCACATAGGCAACCGGCATCCGATCCACAGGAGGCCAGCCTTCGGTCGCAATCAAACTGTGTTTGATGCCTGGGGCAAGACCGGCAAGGGAGCCGGTTAAGTACCTTCAATGAAACGCAAGCCTACGAGGGTTGGAGAATCGTGGGAAGAGAGAAATGTAGGCGAAATCGCGACTGAAAAAGTTGTATGAAAAACCTGAGAATTGGCTAGTGCTAACACAAATCGCCACTTGCGAAGATGAAAACCTGTTGAAAGCATGTGCATCAAGGCAGGAAAAGCCGTCCCATTGCCACAACAACGGTGCGCCCGTGGCGCGCATATCGCCGGCCCGCGGCGATTCGATCTGCGCGCAAAGGAGCACATCGCCTGTAAACGGGCTGCCGGCCGGCGGCGTACGGCAAAAAACATCCGTCACAATACGATCCTGCTTCCTCTGCTCCTGTCCAGGCATCGCTTGACACGCTTCCGCCAAGCCTCTAGTCTACGAGTACCCGGTCAGCAGCGGCTTCTTGATTCTGCTCACCGGCAAAGGAATTTTTTGTGACCCGGTTCTTCACTCCCGCAATGTCTCCGTGCTGCTGCTGTCCAGGCTGCTGCGCCACGCGGGCGTGTTCTCTGGGCTAGATTCCGCAAGCAAAGAGTCTCCAGACCACCCACCCGCTGCAAAGCGCGGTGGGTTTTTCGTTGCAGGGAATAGGGACTAGGGACTAAGGGACTAGTTAACAGCATTCAGCGATTGACGGATCGGGATAGGAGTCAGGCCCTCAACAGGAAAGTCGAGATGCGTCTTTTGGACAAATGCTCTCTAGTCACTAGTCCCTATTCCCTAGTCCCTGTCTTTCAGGCACCGGTGGCGAAGCGGTTAACGCGCAGGTCTGCAAAACCTGTATACGCGGGTTCAATTCCCGCCCGGTGCTCCAGAATTTAATTTCAGCGCGAGGTTGATTTTTTGCACAAACAAAAAGCAGAGTCTAAGAACAGAGTAGTTTTCTATTCCCTATTCCCTATTCCCTGTTCCCTGTTCCCTGTTCCCTGTTCCCTGTTCCCTGTTCCCTGCCTTTTTCACATCGTAATCAGCGGCCGCGGCAGCCGCGCCTGCGAACGGTCAAGAAAGAGCCTCATGCGCAGAGCCTCGGAGCGCTGCAAGGCCACCAGCCGCATCTGCCTGCGGATATGGTCGCCGTCCACCAGCATGGCCACCTGGGCCTCGTCGCGTTCGGCATCCCTCTCCAGCCGCTCGATTCTCTCTTCGATGGTGCGGCGAAACCGGGGGCTGATCTCAAATCCATCGTTGCTGTCGCAGTCGGCGATCATGGCAAGCACCTCGGAAGGAAATCCCTGAAGCTGAAGATATTTTCATAGGCGCCTCAAGTATTTCCCGCTTGTGCCGATATTAGTAAATACTCATTGCGAACGCCAGATTACTGTCTAACGGCGCCAGGTTACCGTGTAACCATACGAAGGCGTTTGACTGTCCGAAAACAGGACAGCCAGGTGGTTTTTCTCCACACCTCTTGCACAACTTGCCGGTTTTTACCTGCTAGAGCCTTTCCACTTGTTCCTATAAGGCGCCGTGCCCCATCGGGGTGCCCTCTGGGCCCGCCTTTTTTCTGGCGAAAGGGTGGGAAACCGCAATTCTCGCTTTCTTACTGCCTTACACCAACTATGAAAATGCTCTAATTCTGTGGCGCCGACGCGTAATAGCCCTTGCGCACCTGCACCTTCATTCCATCCCCGCGGCATTGCACCGCGAGCTGCCGGAAGCTGCCGTCCAGCTTGGTGTTGCTGGGCGTATAGCTGGCCACATACTGGGTGCGCAGTTCGTCTTCGATCTGCTGAAAGGCTGCTTCCAGCTTCTTGCCGTTGTTGCCCACGTCGATCAGCCGCCCGCCGGTCTCCTCGGTCATCTTCTTCATGGCCGAGTAGCCGCTGTAGCCGAAGAACCGCCGTAGAAGCCCCGGTCGGCGATCAGAATCACGTAGACCATGACGTTGGACTTTTGCGCCGCGGCAATGGCCTCGCCGATCTTGGTGCGGCTGCCCTCGTCCTCGCCGTCGGTCAGCAGGATCATCGCCTTGCGGCCCGTCTCCTGGTTCAGCTTCTCGTTGCAGGCCAGGTACACCGCATCGTAGAGCAGCGTTCCCTTGGGCGTCCCGATGGTGGGAACGGTGCCGCCGCCGGCTCCCGGAATGCCCGCCGCTCCATTGCCGCCCGCGGTGTTGATCTCCGCCTTGTTCATGGCCCGCGTCAGCAGCCGGGCGCTGTTGGTGTAGTCCTGCAGCAGGTCCACGTTCACGTCGAAGGAGAGCAGGAAGGCTTCGTCCTTTTGCCGCAGCACGCGGTCCAGAAACTGGCTGCCCACCTGCTGCTCCAGCGGCAGCACGCGGTACTGGCTGCCTGAAGTGTCCAGCAGAATGCCCAGGGTCAGCGGCTGGTTGGTTTCAGCCACAAAGCTCTTCAGCTTCTGCGGCGCCTTGTCTTCCGTCACGGTGCAGTCGTCCTTGGTCAGGTGGGGAACCAGGTTGCCGCTGCTTGTCCTTGACGGTAAAGAACACGTCCACCAGGTTGGCATTGACCTTGAAAGTGGCCACCGATTCATCCTCGGGCGGCGGCGCCGGCGCAGTGCTCACCGGGGGCGCGTCCGGCGAAGGGGCAAGCTGAGCCCATCCCGCCATGGACCAGGCAGGCAGGCTGAACAGCAAAGCGGCAACTCCCACGCGCACGCGCATATCTGGTCAATTAGACGAAAATAGGACTGCGAAGACAGCATACCTGAACTCATTCCCGGCTGGCGGTAGTGTCCTAGTACGGTGTTGTTTTGAAAGGGCACGGCTTTAGCCGTGCCGCAGATAGCGCCTTTAAAGATCGGCTTTAGCCGCTGAGGGAATGCTCACATGGAATTTAGGACTTTCCCGGCTGGCCTGCAACCTGCAAGGCGCTGGCGCGTCTGTTAATCTGACAAGTACAGTGGAGAAATACCTGTGAAGCTTGGTATAACGGCAATCGCGCTGGCAGCGCTTCTGAACCTGAGCCCAATGTTGAGACCGGCCGCTCTGGGCCAACAGCAGCAACCCGCAGTGCCGGATGCCCCTACGCCACAGGCCCCTCCTCCCTTATCTGGCGTGGAGGGCCCCATCACGCCCGGCAAGGGCGCCGGGGAAGCGCAGCCGGGACCCACTTCGTCTTCAACTTCGAACGCTCCGGCCCAGCAGCAGCCCGCGCCCAGCAGCCAGCCACCCTCCGCCCAGGGCAAGGACACGATCCAGGCCACCCCTCCCGAGATGCCCCCGGCGGGTGAAGGCGTTGATAAATTGACCACTTTGATCCACCTCAACGTCAACTTCGTTGAAGTTCCGGTCACCGTCAAGGACTCCAAGGGACATCTGGTCGCCGGCCTCACCTTCCGCGATTTCAAGGTCTATGAGAACGACACGCGCGTGCCCCTGGCGCCTGTTCACCGTGGATCCCTTCCCGCTCTCCATCGCCTTCGTCATCGATCAGAGCCTGACCTCCGACGTGATGGCCAAGGTGAACGACTCCCTGGGCGCCATCCAGGGCGCGCTCACTCCCTACGACGAAGTCGCCGTCTTTTCTTACACCAACGGGGCTCAGGAGCGGACCGGCTTTACCGGCGCCCAGAGCAACCGCCTGCCCGCGGTGCTGGCCCTGACCAAGGCGACCGGCAGCGAAGAGCTGGTGCCGGTCAACAGCGGTCCGCTGGCCGGCTGCAACATCCGCGAGAACGGCAATTGCGTCGACCCCAACCTGCAGCCCGGCCGCTCGGCCGGCAGCGGCATCGGCGTCATGACCATCCCCAAGGAAATTCACACCCTCAACGACGCCATCCTGGCCGCCGCCAAGGAGCTGTCCACCCGTCCCAAGGGCCGCCGCCGCATTATCTACGTCATCTCCGACGGCAAGGAGTACGGCAGCAAGGCTACCTACAAGGAGGTGCTGCGCTACCTGGAGACCAACAAGATCGCCGTCTACGGCACGCTGGTGGGCGACTCCGCCGCGCTGGGGCGAGGGCTATCTGAGCCGCTTCCACCTGCCCTTCACCATGTACGACAACATCCTCTACAGGTACATCGCGGCCACCGGCGGCGACGCTGGACTCCGAGCGCGGCGTGAACGGCATCGAGAAGAGCTACGCCAAGATCGCCGAGGAGGCGCGCAACCAGTACACGCTGGGCTACCTCAGCCACGAGCCCATCATCGACGGCAAGTTCCGCAAGATCGACGTGCGCGTCGACCGGCCCGGCCTCGACGTGATCGCCAAGAACGGCTATTACCCCTCCGCGCAGGATTCCCGCTAACCCGTGAACGCTTCAGGAGCCGCGGCCGGCTTAGGCCCGGCCGGCTTGGGCCTGCTGTCGGCCGCCAGTCTGGGGCGGCTCGGACTTCGTCGGCGGCCTGGGCGCGCGCCGCGCTCCCGCCCTGCTGGTGGTCGCCTCCGGCCAGATCTTTTCCCTTCTCCTGCTGCTCTCGCTCTGCCTGGGAATCCGGCCTGCCGTTCCCGGCTCGCCCTATCTCGTCTATGCCGCTGTGGGCGGCTTTGAGGGCTCGCTGGCGCTGGCCGTCTTTTATCGCGCCCTGGCCATGGGCGCCATGGGGCTCACCGCGGCCCTCACCGGCCTGCTCACCGCCCTGGTTCCCGTCCTCTTTTCTCTCCTTCATTACGGCCTGCCCACCCCCTTGACCGCCGTGGGATTGGCCATGGGCTTAGCCGCCATCTGGCTGATTACCCACGCACCCGCCGACAAACACCCTGAAATGAAAACGGCAGGATTCCGCGTGCCCCATCCTTTTCGCCGGGTGCCCCATCCTTTTCGCGCTTTTTGCGAAAAGGGTGGGAAGCCACAACACTCGACAGGCCCGGTTCTTGACGGAAGGACGGCCCCTGAAGCCAAAGCGATCACCACGCCCGCGGCCGCGCTCCTGCTGGGCGCACTCGCCGGAATCGGATTTGGCACGCAGTTGATTCTCTTCAAAATGGCCAGCCCCGGCGGCATCCTGTGGACCATCACCTCGGCCCGCGCCGCGGGCAGTGTGGCCTTGCTCCTGGTTCTCCTGGCCATGCCGCCCAAGGGACCATGGAAAGGTTTCTGGCTCACCGGCATCCTGGCCGGAGCGCTGGATACCATCGGCAATCTTTTTTATCTCCGCGCCACGCAGGTGGGCCGTCTGGATGTCTCCGCGCTGGTCTGCTCGCTCTATCCCGCCGGCACCATCCTGCTGGCCGCGCTGGTGTTGCGCGAGTGGCCCACCCGCCGCCAGTTCGCCGGCATAACGCTGGCCCTGGCTGCCGTGGCGCTGCTCAGCGTGTGAGGCATTTCTAATGTTCCTGTAAGGCGCCGTGCCCCATCCTTTCGCCTTTTTTCTGGCGAAAGGGTGGGAAACCACAAGTCTCACTTTCTTACTGTTTTGCAGATCTTGAACGCACAAAAAGGCCTGCGCACCCGCACAGGCCTTTGGATTCTCTTCAATAAATTCGCACGGCTCCGGCAACGGCGCCCGCCCAGGCCGCAAACCCGGTCCGGACCCTTGCGGCGCAGTGCCTTACTTAGGCTCGACCGGCGCTGAAGCCGGGGGCTGTGGAGCCGCATTCTGCTGCACGGTCGGCGTGGGAGCAGGGGGTTCGGAAATGCCCTTGATGCCTTCCCTGAAGCCCTTCAATCCCTCGCCCAGACCCTTGCCCAACTCCGGGAGCCGCTTGGCGCCGAACAGCAGAAATGCCACCACGCCCAGCACGACCAGGTGCCATGGCTGAAGTAGATCGCCCATTGTTTCATCCTCCGCGCGCCGCGCTGACCCGGCGCGCACGTTCACTGATTATTGTCGCACAAAGCCGTATGCCCGCGCACAGCCGGCAGGCGGCGGCTGATTTTTCACGCTTTACCGCTCATGCAGGAATGGGTCAGGCCGAGACTCTTGTTTCCCACCCTTTTCGCCGGAAAAAGCGAAAGGATAGGGCACGGAGCGTAATCGCTCAGTCCGCTTTTCTATTCCCTATTCCCTATTACCTATTCCCTGTCTCAATTCACCTGCGCCGGCTTGCCCAGCCGCTCCGTCACCATGGCGTAGAAGGCGCGCAGATCCTCCTCTTCGCCCACCGTCAGCCGGCGGTAGACCTTCATCAGCGGAAACAGCCGCGAGCCGCGCACCTCGACGGCCGGAACCGCCGCCACGCCGCCCGGATACTGAGTCATCTCCCAGCTGCCGGCATAGCGCCGCCGCAGCACCTCGCCCAGGTAGCTGCCCCAGAGCCGCACCTCGAAGTCCAGGTCAAGCTCCGGACTTTCGCCCACCCGCACCAGAATCTCGTCCAGCCCGTCGATCGATTCCGAGGTAAAGTCCAGTTTCTGCCCGAACTCGTTCTGGCCCAACTCCGCCGCCGATTGCGCGTAGCCTTCCATCATCGCTCCCAGGTCAGGGAAGATCGCCGCTTCCAGACGTTTGCGCAGTTCGCTCATGCCACTCCAAAGTATATGCACCGGCGCCGGATTCGGGGCATTACTGGTCCGGCCAAATGCAATAAAGCACCGTGCCCCATCCTTTTCGCGTTTCCGCCGCGGCGGACGAAAAGGGTGGGAAACCACGATGCATTCGTTATGGCGGGGCATCAAGATGGAACCGCGCCGCCGGTTTGTGGCAGACTGAGAGCAGTTGTGGAGGTTTCCCCGTTGAAGGCCATCAGGTTTCTCGCCCTTTCCATCGCACTGCTTCTGGCCGCCGGCGCCGCCAACTCCGCCGGCCGCGAGCATCTATCCCGATCCGGCGCAGGCCAAAGCCGACATCGCCGCCGCCTTCAAGACCGCCGCCGCAACCCACAAGCGCATTCTGCTCGACTTCGGCGGCAACTGGTGCGGCGACTGCCAGGTGCTGGACCTCTATTTCCACGACGCCAGGAACCGTCCCATCCTGGAAGCCAACTTCGTCCTCGTCCACGTGAACATCGGCCACATGGACGCCAATCTGGACCTCGCCCGGCGCTACCAGATTCCCCTGAACAAAGGCGTGCCCGCCCTGGCCGTCCTCAGCGAAAACGGCAAGCTGCTCTACAGCCAGAAGGGCGGCGAGTTTGAGGCCATGCGCAGGCTGGAATCCTCGGCCTGACCACCTTCCTGGTGCAATGGAAGCCCCTCCAGCCCGGCTGCTCCACCGTGATGGTGAACTGCTGAAGGCAGTGAGACCGGCAACCGGCTCAGGCTCAGCGGCGCCAGGTGCTTGGTGTTCTGGTAGGTATAGACGATGCGGTGGGCCACGGTGATGGTGGAGAGCACGGCCAGCACCCACAGCACCGGGGCCATCACCCCCCAGTGGTTGAAAAGCGCGCCGAGAAGGATCAGCACGATCCGCTCCGGCCGCTCCATGAAGCCCACCTTGCACTGGCCGATGAGCGCCTCGGCGCGGGCGCGCGTGTAGCTGACCATCAGCGAGGTGACCATGACAAAGGCCACCAGCACCACGTAGCGGAAGCGGTTGATACGGCCGTAGTAGACCAGCAGGCCGAAGAACAGCACCACGTCGGAGTAGCGGTCGATCACCGAATCGAAAAACGAGCCGAAGACGGTGACCTGGTTGTTGCGCCGCGCCACGCGGCCGTCCACCATGTCGAAGATGCCGGCGCCGAAGATCACCAGGCCGGCATAGAAGAACATCCGCCCGGCGTTGGTGGCGTTGGCGTGGCCAAACAGAAACGCGGCCACGATGTTGATCACCAGGCCGATGAACGGTAAGCACGTTGGGAGAGATGCGGGTCAGCGCCAGGCCATGCACGATGCGGTCGAGAAGCCATCCGCAGGCGCGGCCGAAAGCGCTGGTCCAGGTCATGCCAATCTTCCTCGTTACTGCTCTGCGCCGGCGGCGGCTTCCGTTATCCGTGCCGCCTTCGCCCGCTTCATCGTGAATGGTGGTCAGTTTCAGGATTTCCAGCTCGCGCTTGCCGTTGGGGGTGACGATGGTGGCCATGTCGCCCACCCGCTTGCCCACCAGGCCGCGGCCGATCGGCGAGGTGGTCGAGATCAGCCCCTTGGAAACATCGGACTCCTCGCTGGTCACCAGGCGGTAGACAATCTCCTCGTCCTTGGTCGAGTCGTACACCACCACCGTCGAGCCGAAGCCGGCCTTGTCCCTGGGAATGTTGGCCAGGTTCACCAGCGAAAGCTCGGCCATGCGCCGCTTCAGCTGGCCCAGGCGCGCATTCACAAAGTCCTGCCGCTGCTTGGCCATGTGATATTCGGCGTTCTCCGACAGATCGCCCATGGCCACGGCCTTCTTGATCTCGGCGGGAAGCTCGTGGGCGAGCTCGTGCTCCAGGAGCTGCGATCTCGTCGAGAAGCTGCTTTTTGATGTGTTCGGGCATCCATGGTCCGTGGCGGGGAGCGGGCTGGCTCCATCCGCGAGAGATGAAAGAACTTGACTTCTCATTATACGCGGGGCCGGGAGACAGGGGTCAGGGATCAGAGATCAGAGATCAGGGGTCAGGGAACGGGGGCGGGAACAGGGAACAACCTCTGAAGGAGGTATTCAATCCATCCACAAATGGAGGGTGCCCCATTGGGGTGCCTCCTGGGCCCCGCGTCTTTGTTTTTGCGGCAAGGGTGGGAAGTCTCAGTCCTCCTTCGAGCACGAACGGACTGATCTCTGATCTCTGTTCTCTGATCTCTGTTCCATGAACGACTTCAGGATGATCGTAGCCGCCACCTGATCGACAACGCGGCGGTGCTTCTGGCGGGCGTGGCCGGCCTCATAGAGAATCTGGTGGGCCTCATGGGTAGTCAGCCGCTCATCCCACAAGTGGATGGGCAGGCCGGTCAGCTCGCCCAATGCGGCGGCAAATTCCGGGTCTTTTGACGCCTGCGGGCTTGGCTCTCCAGACAGGTGCGCGGGATTCCCCACCACAATGCCCGCCACGCTGAATCGCCGCGCCAGTCGCGCCAGCGAGCGCAGGTCATCCCGCTGGTTGCGCCGCCGCTCCATGCGTCAGCACCGGCTGCGCCGTCAGCCCCAGCTCATCCGACACCGCCACCCCGATGCGGCGATTGCCGACGTCGAGACCGAGATAGCGGGGATGAGGGGCGGCGTCCAGCTTTTAGCTCCTAGAGCGGTTCGTGTATTGGTGTAGAAGAGTGCAAATCGAACGGAGGGAGCAGGGGCCTTCAGGCCCCTCAACCGGGCGGGGAAATCACGCGGGCTTTAGCCCCGGGCCTGAAGGCCCCATGATTTTGCGACCGAATTTCGTGGGGCTAAAGCCCCACGCTCCCTCCGTTTAACAGCTTGTCAAGCTCTTCTACACCATGGAGAGAACTGCTTTCAGCTTAAAGCCCTGCCCTACCGGCTCTCACCTGCGAATTTGCTGGCAGGCCGAGGTTTTGCCCCAGGCTACAAGGCGTGCGCAGCCCACACACTCGCAAGATAAGCGAATGAGCGGCCTGCCCGTCGGGAATCCTTACTGAATGCATTTATGGCTGGTATACCCAAAGGTCGTTATACATATAAATCTGCCCACCCCCGAAGAGCCAGAGATTTCCAGACGCATCGGTCCAGCCAACAGCACCGGGTCGCGCTCCAGGCGTGTTGCCGGGTGCAGCCATACCCTGCGTCCCATACACTCCCGGCTGGTTGGCAAGATTCGATCCGTCCTCCCAGGTCCACTGGCCCGCGCTATACCTCCACAGATCGTTGAGGAAGCCGTATGTTCCGCTCGAATCTAAGCCTTCCCCGCCGAAGAGCCAGAAATTTCCAGAGGCATCGGTCCAGCCCACTGCGTTGCCGCGCGCCCCGGGAACATTGCCCGGCTCAGCCGTACCTTGCGTCCCATACACTCCCGGCTGGACGGCCTGGTTCGACCCACTCACCCACGTCCATTGGCCTCCGCTGTACTTCCACAGGTCGTTGAGGTCGCCGGCTAAATAGCTGAACCCACCGAAGAGCCAGAGGTTTCCGCTCTTATCGATCCATCCCACTGCGCCGCTGCGCGCCCCGGGAACATTGCCCGGCGCAGCCGTACCTTGTGTCCCATACACTCCCGGCTGGTTGGTAAGATTCGACCCGCCCATCCACGTCCATTCGCCGCCATTGAACTTCCACAGGTCGTTGAGAGTTCCATCTGTTCCGGTCGAATCGAATCCATTCCCGCCGAAGAGCCAGAAATTACCAGAAGCGTCAGTCCAGCTAACAGCGCCGTATCGGGCCCCTGGAACATTGCCCGGCGCAGCCGTACCCTGAGTCCCGTATACTCCCGGCTGGTCGGACACGTTCGACCCGCCCATCCACGTCCATTCGCCGCCACTGTACTTCCACAGGTCGTTGTAAGCTTGCCAGCCTACTAGAGCATGGTCAATGCCCCAGTAGACGTTTTCCCCGCCGAAGAGCCAGAGATTTCCGGCGGCATCGGTCCAGGTAACGGCAGAGTCTCGTGCCCCTGGAAGATTGCCGGGGGCAGCGACCCCCTGGACTCCGTACGACCCTCCCTGGCCAAACGGGACCAAAAGGTCGGACCCGCCCATCCAGGTCCATTCGCCGCCACTATACTCCCACAGGTCGTTGTGGTCCAGTGATGCACTTGGAAAATCATTGCCTAGCCCGCCGAAGAGCCAGAGATTGCCTGCTGAATCGGTCCATGTAGCTGCATTGCTTCGCGCTCCCGGGACATTACTGGGAGCGGCCGTCCCCAGCGTTCCGTAGCTCCCCACCTGATTGGTAACGTCCGAGCCGCTAACCCATATCCATTCGTTAGGAACAGTCTGTATAGGATCATTCTGCTTAGGAACCGCCTGAGTGAGGTTTAAAGTCCCGGTGCATCCTGAAAAGGCAATCCCTGCAAATCCAGTTAACATGAGTACGAAAAACCACATTCTGGTGCCCATCAGAATCCTCTTTCTGCGGCATTGGACACCAATAGCGCCACTGGTCACCAATGCCGCTGCATGGTTAGACACAAAAACGGCTCTTCAGGAGTACATCGGGCATTCATAAAGATAATTATGTTGCTTTTAAGTGTGAATTTACTCTTCACTTAAACGCGTCTGTCCTTGTTTCCAAGAAGAAATGCCCTGCCCGGGGCTACATGCCCGTTACAATCATAGGTAGGGACTCCCTAAGGGGAATTTTCGCGTTTTAACGAGTAAAGGAATCGATAGCACTGGAATGGCGCCCCGCAGACGGAAGAGCAGGAAAAAGAAGCGTTCTGGCGCGGCGGGAGTCTTCCTGGCGGCTTTTCTTTTCTTGCTTTTGGCGGCCGGCGCCGCCTGGATGGTGATGACGCCCTTCGGGCCGGAGACGGAGACCTTTATCGAGGTGGCGCCGGGCTCTTCCGCGGCGCGCATCGGCCAGCAACTGGAGGCGGCGGGCGTGGTGCGCAGCCGCTATGCCTTCGACCTGATGCGCTTCTGGAAGCTGGGTACGCTCCGGGCCGGCGAGTACCGCTTCGATCATCCCGCCCCGGCGGCCGAGATCTATGAGCGCATGGTGCGCGGCGATGTCTTTACCATTGCCGTGACCATTCCGGAGGGCTCCAGCGTCTTTGATATTGCCGCCCGGCTGGAGCAGGCGGGCTTTACCGCACAACAGGATTTCCTGGATGCGGCAGTGAAGCAGGCGGGACTGGTGGCCGATCTGGACCCTGGGGCCAGGAGCCTGGAGGGTTATCTGTTTCCGGACACCTACTATTTTCCCCGCAAATTCAACTCGGACCAGATATGCGCGGCCATGGTCAGGCGTTTCCGGGCGGTGGCCGGGCAATTAGGATTGAAAGGAAACATGCACGCAGTGGTGACCATGGCTTCATTGATTGAGCGGGAGACGGCGGTGGACGCGGAGCGGCCGCTGGTGGCCAGCGTCTTTCAGAACCGCCTGGCCAAACACATGCCGCTGATGACCGACCCCGCCCTGATCTACGGACTGGAGCTGGAGGGACGCTGGCGCGGCGTGATCTACCAGTGCGACCTGAGCCGCAACACTCCCTACAACACCTATCTGCATGCCGGCCTGCCGCCGGGTCCGGTGGCCAATCCGGGCGTGAAGTCGCTGCGCGCGGCCATGGAGCCTGCCAAAACGGATTACCTGTATTTTGTCGCCGCCGGAGCCAATCCCCAGGGACGGTCGCTGTTTTCCCGCACCCTGGGCGAGCAAAACCGCAACGTAGCCGGTTACCGTCACGCCGTGAAGAAGGCAGGTGGCCGGTGAAAGCAAGCCCTCGTCTGGCATCCTTCGCAGCCCTGTTTCTTCCCCTCCTGCTTTCGGGTTGTTCGCTTATCTCTACCACGCGCCGGCTGCCTGTGCCCAAGGCCCCGTTGGTCGTGAAGACCGCCGCGCCGGACGAGCTGGTGGCGCGGCTCAACCAGCGCTGGGAGGCGCTCCAGAGCCTGAACGCCACCGTGGATATCCAGGCCAGCGTGCTCAAGAGAAAGGAAGGCCTGGCCAAGGACTACACCACCGTGCGCGGCATCATCCTGATGCGCAAGCCGGAGATGCTGCGCGTCTATGGGCGGGTTCCGGTGATTGGCACGCGGGCCTTCGATATGGTCAGCGACGGAAAGAACTTCACCCTCTACATTCCCTCCAAAAACAAGGCCATAATGGGTTCCAATTCGCTGGAGAAGAAGTCGCGGAACCAGTTGGAGAACATGCGGCCGGGTTTCTTCTTCGACGCCATGGTGGTGCGGGGGCTGGAGCCGGACGATTATTACTCGGTGACCGCGGATACCGAAACGGTGGAGGATGCGGCCAAGAAGCACCTGTTCTTGATCCCGGAATACGTACTGAGCATCACGCGCCGCGAACCGGGGAGCCAGAAGGAGACACCGGTGCGCGTGGTGACCTTTAGTCGCGACAATCTCCTTCCTTATCAACAGGACATCTACGACAAAGATGGCAATCTGGAGACCCAGGTCTCTTATGTGGACTACCGGGAATTCGAGCCCGGCCTGTACCCTTCCACGATCACCATCAAGCGCCCCCTGGAGGAGTACCAGATCGTTCTCACGGTGGAGAGCGTGAAGGAGAATCAGCCGCTTACCGATGACCAGTTCGCGGTGAAGATTCCCGAGGGAACGGAGACGCAGAAACTGGAATAGGGGAACAGGGTCAGGGATTGCCGGTTCCTGAACAGTAAACCTTGGCTTTGAATACGGCTACAAAATGGGCGACCCAGCTCTGATCCGCCGCGGCAGAGAGAACTGGGGCGCTCGTTTTTTTCATCTCTGCGCGGGCAGCAGGGTCTATTGCTTTGCGGCGGGTGGGCCGTGCATGAGCACCCGGTAGCGGCGCGCGTACTCGGCTTTGTACTCCCGCACAGCGCGGTCGTAACTCAGGTAGGGCGTGTTGGGCTTGAGGTTCCAGCGCAGGCGAATCTCTTTTGCGGCGGCAGAGACCGCCAACGTCCCGCCGCTAGCCTTCACCAGCGCGCCGTCAACAGTTGCGCTCTGCAACTCGACAAACCAGGGCAGATGGACGACGATCTGGCGGGGCGGCGCTATGAAGCCGGGGTAGAGATGCAGCACGGCTTCGCCGTCAGCCGGCTGCGTGAGGGTGAAGGCGATGGGGCCGAAGTTGGTGGGGGCCTGGCTGACGGCGATGGTCTTGCCTTTGCCGATCCACTGCGGTGAGACGACGCTAAGCAGGTGAAGCTGGTCGCCCTCTTCGCGCGCCAGCATGGTGCGCAGCAGGGTGCGGTACTCGGCGGCGAACCAGCCGTGGGGGGCGAGATTGTCCTCAAAGTTGCGGTCGCCCCAGGGCAGGATGGCGAACTCGAAGCCGGCGTGCGTGGAGCTGGTGTGCAGCAGCAGCGCGTAGAACTCGCGCATCGCCTGCTCCTGATCTCCGCGTATCACTTCGGTCATGCTGTTCTTGATGGTGAGGTAGTGGTGCAGAAACTCGCCATTGGCATAGGTCATGATGCCCTCGGCGTATTTGGCCTGCGTGGCTTTCAGGGTCGCGGTCACGCGGGGATCGTGGGGGTCGAGGATAGGCTCGGGGACCACGGCCAGCAGGTTGCCCCAGTCGTAGCCGCTTTTCTGGCCGTCCAGGGCGGGAGGAATGTAGCCGTCGTGAGCGGCGGCCTGCGCGTCCAGCACCTTGAAAAATGCGGCGCGGTAATCGTCGTACTCTGTTTGCCAGTTGGCGGCTAGATCGGAGTGGCCGGTTTCACTGGCCATTTGGATGGCCAGCCTGAGGCCGGAGAGAGCGAGAAAGTTATAGCCGGTGAGGTGGCCGGGGACGAACTCGTTGTCGCGCACGTCGCTGCCAGGGCATGATGTGCAGCGGGTCGGCGGCGCGCGCCTGCCTGAGCCAGTCCACGGCGCGCGCAATCTGGGGCAGCGCCCACTCGGCAAAGGCTTTGTCGTGAGTGATGCGGTAGTGCTGCGCAGTAGCCCCAGACAGCTTCGCCCCAGCCGTCGTATTGCTGGCTCTGGGAGAGAAAGTTGCCGTCGGGCTGCTGCGACTTGGCAAAAAATTCCAGGTCCTGCTTGGCGATCTCCGGGTAGCCGGTGACGTCGTAACTGTGCGCGATGTCGGCGCCGTCGCGGAGAAAGAAGGTGTGATAGTGGAGCTTGTTGACGGTCTGGATGTAATCCGGGCCGATGTGGTCGCGGGCTATGAGGTCGTAGATGAGGTTGGTGTAGAAGGTATCGGCGGGCTTCTGCTCGGGGAGCTGGATTTGCATGCCCTGGGCGAGGATTTTCTTCCAGAAGCCGATGACCTGCGCTTTGGCCTGCTCGAAGCCGGCCTGCTCGACGGCAGTGATAACTGCCGGATCGGCGCTGGGAACGACCGGCATTTTGAAGTCGAGAACCGGCTCTTCGCCGGGCTGGAGCAGGCGTGAGTAAGTCACGATGCCCACGGGGACGGTGGGGCCGGCTTCGAGTTTGGAGGGTTTGCTCACGTCCTGGGGGTAGTTGTAGTCGCCGTGCAGAGTGAAGCCGCGTTCGGTGTAGCCGGCGGGGAAGGTGTAGAGCAGGCGGCCGTCGCGTTCGAAGCCGGTGGGCGAGAAGCCGTAGACCCAATCCGGGCTGAATCGCTCGCCGAGCTGGCGGTAAGCGCCCGGAAACTTGCCCTGCGCGGGGCGGTCGAAGCGGTTGTCGCCGTGGCGCCGGCCGGTATTGTTGGGGGCGTCGTAGCGGATGCCGGTGGCCAGAATGGCGCGCGTGGGTTGGGAAGATTCATTTTTCAACGCAATCCTTATGAAGTTCACCAGGGCGCCCTCCGGCTTGCCGTCCAGAGTCGCCGCGAAAAGTGTGAAGCGGTAAGCTACGCCGTCGCGCTCGAACTCGTAGTGCACGATGGGCAGGTGGCCTTCTTCGAGGGTGCGGATGCGGACGCTGGTGGGTTCCAGCTCCGGGCCGGCGAAGAACATGAGTTCGCCGAAGCCGGTCCTCAGGTAGCCCTCGGGAGTGATCTCGGTAGCCGCCTCGGCATCCATCATGCCGATCTCGTCCGTGGGTTTGGAGAAGTAAGAAAACGGCTGGTCCGGGCGGTCGATGGAGGGAGAGACCATTTGTGCCTGGAGGCCGGCGGCGGAGACGATCAGGAGGGCCAGGACGGCCGGTGGAATGAGGAACTCAGGGAGATTTTTCATAGCAGGAGAAGCGTACATCATTCCGGCGGGGAGTGGGGCAGCATTGAAATCCTGCCCCGCCTTGTGTCGATCCTTATAGGCCGGATCAGGTTGTGTCCTAATTTGGCGTTGTTTTGAAAGGGCACGGCCGGGGACCCTCTGGGTGCCGTGCCGTAGATAGTGCCTTTAAAGAGCGGCTTTAGCCGCTGAGGGAATGCTCACATGGTAATTAGGTTATTGCCCGGGTAAGTGTTTGTTGACAAATGTAACAATCTACGCACGGCAAAGCGAATTCAGTCTGTGCTAGTATCCCGGCAAGCGCATACAGCTTATTTTCGAGGAACCCGGCATGGAAACCAGCCTCCGTCCCCTCTCGCTCAGCGAAATTCTGGATCGCACCGCGCAGCTTTACCGGACGAACTTTGTCCTCTTTGCGGGAATTTTTGCCGGGTATTGCGGCGTGGCGCTGGTGATGAACCTGCTGCTGATCGGACTGCAAGAGTTGCTGAAAACGATGCGCACCGCGGCCCTGGCTGGGATCACCCTGGCTGCCGCCGGCATTGAACTGCTGATTCTCTTCCTGCTGATTGGACCGGTGGTAGCCGCCATCAGCCGCGCCGTGGCCTGGGTGCATCTGGGCGAGCCGGCCACCATCCGCGGCGCCTGCGCGAGCATCCTGCCCCGGTTTGGCGCTTACCTGTGGCTGATGACCGTCACCGCCTTTGTGATTTGGACTCCGTTTGTGCTGCTCTACGCCGCCTTTTTCGGGACCTTAGCTTTTTACGGCAAGGGCCTGGGAAACCAGGCGGTGGCGCATGCCGCCTCAAACCCCCATTCCCTGGCCGTGGTGGGCATAGCCTCGGTGGCCTTCATTCTGCTGATCATTCCCGTCCTCGCTTACACCATCCTGATGACGCTGCGCTATTCCCTGGCTCTACCGGCCTGCGTGCTGGAAAACCTGCCGGCCCGCAAAGCCATTCGCCGCAGTATCGACCTGAGCAAAGGAGCGCGCGGGCGCATCTTCGTTCTGCTGCTGCTGATCGGCGCCATCAAGATCGGGCTGGTCATGGTGACGCAGTATCTTCGTTCTTATCTCGGCTGTCCGGAACCACGGCCAACTGGGACCGGGCATGTCGGCGATTTCGCAGATCATCTCGTTCTTTACCGGCACTTTTCTGGGACCTATCGGCGCTGCCGGAATCACGCTCTTCTACTATGACCAGCGGGTGCGCAAGGAAGGCTTCGACATCGAGTGGATGATGCAGGCCGCGGGGTTGACCGTGCCCGCGCCGCCGTCTGCCCTTGAACCGCCGCCTGCGCCGCGGCAGCCGGGGAGCGGACATGAATGAAACCCCGCGCCCGATGAGCCTGGGCGAGATACTGGACCGCACGGTTCAGATCTACCGCTCGCGCTTCCTGGTCTTGTTCGGCATTGCGGTCATTCCCACCGCGGTGGTGCTGGTCTTCGCAGCCATCTTCTTTCTCTTTATTGCGTGGGCGGGTTCCGGCAAGGGAACTCCCGATGACCCGGCGATGTTTGGCATCCTGGTCGTGGCGGTGATTGCCGCCGTGGTGCTGGTGGCCCTGCCGGTGCTGATCGCGGCCACCGCGCTGGGCACGGCGGCCATGAACCACGCCGTAGCCCGCGCCTGGCTGGACGAAAAAATCACCATCCGCGACGCTTACAAGGGCGCATGGCGGCGCGGATGGAACTACATCGGGCTCTTTCTTCTTCAGACCCTCATCGTCTGGATAGCTCCGTTTAGCCTGTGGTTTGTGCTGCTGTTTGTCGCCGCCGGGGCCTCTGCCCTGGCGCAGGCGGCCGGTCTGGGCGGCGTCGCCGGCGGCGCGCTCTTCGGCCTGCTTACCATCCTCGTCGTGGTCGCACTGTTTGGCTACTGCATCTGGATGCTGCTGCGGCTCTCCCTGGCCTTTCCCGCCTGCGTGGTGGAGCGGATTGGCGCCACGGCCGCGCTCAAACGCAGTTTCTCGCTCAGCCACGGGAGCAAAGGCCGCATCTTTCTGCTTTATCTGCTGGGCGCGGCGCTCAACTACCTGCTTTCACTGGCCATCACCCTGCCGTTGCTCATCTTGATAGCCCTGCTGCCCGGCGCCAACAACCCGGAACATGCGCAAACCCAAGGCATGGTGACGCTGTTCGTCCTGTACGGTGCCGGCTTTGTCGTACAGGCGCTCACCAGGCCGGTTTACGGCATCGCGCTCATGCTGTTCTACTACGACCAGCGCATCCGCCTGGAAGGCTACGATATCGAATGGATGATGCAGCGGGCCGGCCTGGTGGTTCCGCCTCCGCCGCAGCCTGAAGCCGCGCCGAGGCTGCCGGCGGTTCCCATGCAGGCGTCTGAAATTGAACTGCCGCAACCGCGTGACTTTCTGCAACCCGCAGCACCACCGCAAGCAAAATCAGAGGAGTCTCTATGAGCCAATCCGCATCTCCCACTCCCTTTGGGCCGGCGCCCAACGTCCCCATGACCTTCGGCCAGATCTTTGACCGCACTTACCGGCTCATGCGGGCTCGCTTTTGGCTGTTAGTGGGCATCGCCATGGTTCCCACCGCTGTGATCTTCCTGATTGTCGCCGCGCTGGTCGGAATCATGTTCATCGCCATGGGTCCGCAAATGGCCGGCAATACCGCCGCGCCGCAGATGCTCCCTGCATATTTTTGGGTGATCGCCGCCTGCATCTACCTCATCCTTCCCCTGGTGTATGTGCTCTATATGCCGGCTGCATGTTACGCCGCCACGCAGGCCGATCTGGGCCTCAAAGTCACCTTTGGCCAGGCATACGGCGTGGCCTGGCGCCGCTTTGGCCGCTACCTCTGGCTGATGATTCTGGTCTACCTGTACGTGTATGTGCCGGTGGTCGCGGCGGCGTTGCTGATCGCCGTGGGAGCCCTGCTGCTGCACTACGTGGCGGGGGTGGGCGCAAACCCCGTCAGCATCTTCATCCTGCTTTTTCTTATTGTGCTGCTCTATCTGGGAACCATGGTTTATTCCATCTACATTTTGCTGCGCTTTGCGCTGGCTTACCCGGCCTGCGTGGCGGAGGGGCTTACCGCATGGGCCTCGCTCCAGCGCAGCGCCCGACTCACGCAAGGGGCAAAGGGCCGCATCTTCCTGATGCTGCTGCTCATTTACGCCATCTCCTACGCCGTGACCATGGTCTGCGTGTGCGTCTTTTGTGTGCTGGGAGGAATCGGCGCCTTGGTGGCCGTGCTGGCCCAGGTGAGCGTAGGCTCGCCGGCATTCTATGTGCTTGTCGGCCTGGCCGTCCTCATCTATCTGCTGGTGCTTGTGGCCGGCATATCGTTTATCTATGCGGCTATGACTACCACTCAAGCGGTGCTCTACCATGACCAGCGCCTGCGCAACGACGGCCCCTTGCCTCCGCCTGCGCCAGCCGGAGTGCTTGTGTGAAGACAGTCGAGCGTATACTGGCGCGTGGCCGGGAAAGCATCATAACTAGAGCGTGTTTCATAAACCCGCTTTGTATCAGGGCACGACTTCAGTCGTGCCGAAAAGGGCCGAAATATAAGGGGTTTTAACCCCTGGGGGATCAAACAGGGATACAGTAGCCATTTATGAAACACGCTCTATTCTGGATTCAATCCGGTTCGCCTGGAGGACCGATGACCTCTCTACGCGCAACTCTGCTCTACCTGCTCGCCTTCGCGTTGCTGAGCTTTCTCGGTGATGGCGAGTACGTAGCCGAGATCTACGCCGACGCCCCCGACGCCGCCACGGAAGCCACGCACACCACCTTCACAAAGAAGCCAGTCGACCGCACAACGGTGCTCGACGTACATATGGTCTCCGGCGGCGGAAATGCAATCTGGATTCACCCGGCAGACGTTCATTGAGGAAGGAGAAGCACCGGCAACTCCGTCTTCACGGCAGGCCCGCCGAATGCTCTACTATCATCAGCGCATGCGCCTGCAGGAGTGCCAAATCGACGGGATGGCAGTATTACCAGAATGATTGCTGGCATTGAATTTCTGAGGTTATTATGAAACATATTCGACTGAAGATCGTGGTTCTTGTCTTGGGGTTGTGTGTCGTGGCGGTTTTTGCCTCAATTGCGGTTTGGTTGTCTTTTCCATCAGACAAGTCGCTCCGCGCTCGCTTCCTCGCACACCGCGCCGATTTCGAAAAACTCACAATCATGGCGAACGAGGATAGCCGCTTAACTAGGATTGCACCCGATTTTACATGGCTGGACGATAATGTCGCGTGGCCAAGAAAGGATATTGGGATTACGAAGGAGCGCTGGAACGAATACCGGCAACTATTTCATACGACCGGAGCTTCTATAGGAATTGATAAGGGTATCAATCCTAGTCGGATATTCTTTCCAATCGTTTCACGAGGCATAGTTCCGACAGGTGCCACAAAAGGTTTCGTATATAGCCAGGCGCCCTTGAGTCCAGTCTTGAAATCGTTAGACAAAGCTCCACCGGACGAACTTTATGAAGGCCCGGATCACAACCACGTGCTCGTGTACAAGCTGATTGAGGATCATTGGTACATCTACTACGAAGAGTGGTGACGACGAGGGCGGAGTACGTTAACGGCGCGGTGCCCGGTTCGCCGTGTTCCGCCAGTGCAGCGGGTAAATGAATGCCGCTCAAATAAACGCGCAGGAGGTCAGAGCGTGACGGCCCGGTCTCTATACGCGGGCGCTGCATTGGCCGCATTTCTGGCTGCCGCGCCTTCGCGCGCCACCGTCCCAATTCCAGCCGAACCCGCTCCCGCAACGGGCCACTGGCATGATGTCTCGCTGGATGAGTACCGCCAGCACCTGCAGGACTTGACCACCCTGGTAGAGGCCTGCGCCAAAGCGCGCGACAGCAAGACCTGCGACCCCGCACTGGTAGGGCCGGACGACCGGGTTCCGCTCATCGCCGACGCCAATGCGGAGCGGCGGCCGGTGCGCTACGGATGGCTGCGGGTGCTGCTGGCAAAGGCCCAGGAGAAAGACAAGGACTCCGCCAAACCCGAGCCCAAGGCTGCCGCCGGCGCGAACGGCGCACCATCCGAGGAAAGCGCACTGCCGGTCCCGCCCACCACGACAGAGCTGTTGCTGTCTGCCGAAGCACGCCTGGCTCAGGACCTGGCCCAGATCAACGCCGCAACGCCAGCCGCACCGGCCCATGCGCAGGAGCGCAAGGCCATGAAGCAGGTGCTGGCCGAGCGCGACTTCCGCAACCTGGAAGAGCCTACGGCGCGCGATACGGTTCTGGAAAAGCTGGGCGACTGGCTCAACAGGCTCTTCGAGAGCGCCGCGCAACTGCGCGCTCGCTCGGCGTGGGTGGGCCGCGTGATCGTTTGGGGATTCATTCTGGCCGTCTGCGTGGGGCTGGCGTGGGGGCTGATGCAACTGGAACGCCGCTGGCGCATCCGGCTGGTGCCGGAGAGCAGCGGGCCGGCCGCCGGAGCCGCCTCGGCCCGCGACTGGCAGCTTTGGCTTGAGGACGCGCGCCGCGCCGCCGCCGCCGGCCAGTGGCGCGAGGCGATTCATTTTGTCTACTGGGCGGCGATTTCGCGGCTCGAATCGAGGCGCCTGTGGCCGGCCGACCGCGCGCGCACTCCGCGCGAGTACCTGGCGCTGGTGGCCCCGGAAGACCCGCGCCGGCCGGGACTGGCCACGCTGACCGGCAGCTTTGAGCGCACCTGGTACGGCGGGCGCGCGGCGGCCGAGAGCGACTACCGCAAGGCCGAGCAACTGGCGGCGGCGCTGATCTCGGGAAGCGCGGCTTCAGCTCTTCCGGTTGAGGGAGGCGGGGCGCGATGAAGTTCCTCTCCTCGCTCGACGCCAAGGACCGCCGCCTGCTGCTGTGGTGCGTGGGCATCGGATTCGCGCTGGCCGTGCTCACCGGCTTTCTGCTGCCCAGCGGCAACAACAACGACAATCCTCTGCCCTCGACTTATCTTTCCGGCCAGCACGGCGCCCGCGCGGCCTATGAAACGCTGCTCCGCTCCGACTATCCGATTGAACGCTGGGAGCGGCCGCTGAGCGAGCTGGCCGCCACGGCGGGACCGGAGACGGTGGTGATCTTTGCCGAGCCCTTCACCCGCGAAAGCGCCGACATCAAGGCGGTGCGCACGATTCTGGAGCGCGGGGGCCGCGTGCTCTCCACCGGCTACTGGGGCGGATTCATTCTGCCCGGCGAGGCCAGCGACACGCCCAAGACCTTCAACTTTGCCGCCTGCAAGCTGGAGCCGGAGGGGCTCGATCCGCTCTCCGGTTCAGGCGAGGTGTGGATGGTTCCGGAAGCCGCCTGGCAGGTGGGCAACCCGGCGCAGCGCGTCGAGTACAGTTGCGCCGGGCAGCCGGCGGTGGTGGAGTACGACTGGGGCAAGGGGCACGTGGTGTGGTGGGCCAGCTCGACGCCGCTGGAAAACGGCTCGCTGGCGCGCGCCCACAATCTCGACCTGCTGCTGAACTCGCTGGGGCCGCGCGAGGGCCATCACTTCTACTGGGACGAGTCGCTGCACGGGGAGATTCGCTCCGTTTGGAGCTACGCCGCCGGGCCGGCGCTGAATATGCTGTGGATTGGCCTGGCGGTGCTTGGCGCTGCTGGTGGTGTTCAGCTTCAGCCGCCGCAGCGGGCCGGTGCGCGATCTGCCCTCCGCCGGCGCGCGCCACGCCCATCGAGTTTCTTGAGGCGCTGGGCTCGCTCTACCGCAACGCCGGAGCCGCGTCGACGGCCGTCTCGATTGCCTGGGAGCGCTTCCGGCGGCACACCTTGCGGCTCTGCGGGCAGCGCGCCAGCAAAGGCGATGGGCGCGGCCGAGCTGGCCGGCGCTGATTCGCCGCCGCTTTCCCCAGGCCGACGCCAGCCTGGAAACCGATCTGGCCGCCTGCGAAGAGGCCGCGTGGGGCGAGACCATCAATCCCGCGCCAGGCGCTCAAGCTGATCCGCACGCTGCATGCCACCAGGAAGAAGCTGCATGACCGCTGACAAAACCCGGCGGACCAGGCACGAAATACTGAAGACATTGATTCCAAACAGCAGGAAAGGGCTTCATGAGCCAGGAAAACAGAACCAACGAACTAAACCAAAACGCAAAAGGTGCGGAGCACTTGCGCGCGACCAGCCAACTCATCGCCCACTCCCGCGCGGAGCTGGGCCGGGTGATCGCCGGCCAGGGAAGGGTGATCGAAGAGGTGCTGATCGCCGTTCTCTGCCAGGGCCATGCGCTGCTGGAAGGCGTGCCGGGCATTGCCAAGACGCTGATCGTCAAGGCGCTGGGCCGGCTGCTCGGCCTCGGCTTCCAGCGCGTGCAGGCCACGCCTGACCTGATGCCGGCCGACATTCTGGGCACCACCATTCTGCGCGCCGGCTCCAAAGCCGGATCGGAGACTTCACCTTCCACGCCGGCCCGGTCTTCACCGATCTGCTGCTGGTGGACGAGATCAACCGCATGCCGCCGCGCACCCAGGCCGCGCTGCTCGAATGCATGGAAGAGCGGCAGGTGACCACGCGACGGCGTGCGCCGCCCGCTGCCGGCCTGGTTCACCGTCTTCGCCACGCAGAATCCGGTGGATTTCGAGGGCACGTATCCGCTGCCCGAGGCGCAGCTGGACCGGTTTCTGCTGAAGATTCGCGTGGCCTACCCCTCAGACGCGGAGGAGCTGCAGATTCTGGAGCGGCACCACGCCGGCTCCGGCGCGGGGCTGCTGGAAGACGCAACGATTGCGCCTATTCCCGAGGGGTTGCTGGCCGCGGCCCGCGCCGAGGTGCGCGCCATCCGCATCGAGCCGGAGCTGTACAGCTACATTCTGGCGCTGGCGCGGCGCACCCGCGAGTGGCCCACGCTGCTGCTGGGCGCAAGCCCCCGCGCGGCGCTGAGCCTGATGCGCGTGGCCCAGGCCGCGGCCGCCTTCGACGGCCGCGATTACCTGGTTCCCGACGACGTGAAGCGCGCCGTGCAGCCGGTGCTGCGCCATCGCGTGATGCTCAAGCCCGAGGCCGAGCTGGAGGGCTTCGACGCCGACCGCGTGCTGGCCGACGTGATCGCCGCCGTGCCGGTGCCGCGGCAATGACGAATGCTCTGTTGAATCGCATCCAGATGAAGTTGGTATGCAGAACCGCTGAACTGATTGTTCTTTTGAAGGGTACGGGCTTCAGCCCGTACGTTAGGCAGAGTAAAATAACGCGGGCTTTAGCCCCTGAGGGAATACTGATTTAGCCAATGAACTTGCACGAAAAATATGAACGAGGTTGCTTGAAAAAGAAGATTTCCATCACGCTTTCGACCGACGTTCTGGATAAGATTGATCGTCTGATCGGCTCTGACGGCTCTCGCTCGGCCTTCATTGAGAAGGTTTTGAAAAGCCATCTCCAAAAGCTGGAGCGGCAAGCAATTCAGCAACGGGATTTGGAACTCATCAACGCCAATGCCGATTATCTGAACCGCGAGATGGAAGATGTGCTGCGATATCAGGCCGACATATTTGCAGATCTGGACTCTCCCCAATGATCTCCCCTTCGCTCCATCCCGATCCGGTGCGCGCTGTCTGCGAACGGCGCCGCCGCTGGGGCTTCGGCCTCACGCCGCGCACCATCGGCCTGCTTATTGTGGGCTTTCTGTGGCTCATTCCCGGCTTCTGGGATGGGCGGCTGGCCTACGCCATGCCGGCCTGGGACGTGCTGGTGCTTCTTGCCGCGTTGCTGGACGGCCTGCGCCTGCCCCACGCCGCCCAACTCACTGCCAGCCGCACCTGGTCCAACGCTCCGGCCCTCGACAGCGAAACCGAGATCGAACTGACCATTGAGAACCACGGGCAAATGATCGTCGAGTGCCGGCTGGTGGACGATCTGCCGCCGGCGCTGGTTGCCGAGCCGCCCACGCTTCGGCTGACCGCGTTTCCGCGCGTGCCGGCCTGCGCTCCGCTACCGCGTGCAACCCACGGAGCGCGGCGACTGGGAGACGGGCTGGCTCTATGTGCGCTATCGCTCGGGGCTGGGACTGGCCGAGCGCTGGGCCCGCGCGCCGCTCACCCAGACGGTGCGCGTTTACCCCGCCCTGCGCACCGGCGAGGAGCAGCAGATTTTCCTGGCCCGCAGCCGCCAGATCGACCTGCAACTGCGCCGGGCGCAGCAGCGCGGCCTGGGCCGCGACTTCGAGAGCCTGCGCGAGTACCGCGAGGGCGACGACCTGCGCGACATCTGCTGGACGGCCACGGCGCGGCGCGGCAGCCTCATCACCCGCCAGTACCAGACCGAGCGCAGCCAGCCGGTCTGGATCGTGCTCGACTGCGGGCGGCTGATGCGCTCGCGGGTGGCGCCATCGCGGACTCCGGCTGAATACGGCTTGCCGTACAGCGCAAATTCAGCGCTGCCCGAGGTCGGTTTCGGGAGCCTTGAACTCAGCCAATGCCGAGCGCAGCCGTCCACTCCAAGCTCGACCACGCCTGCACCACGGCCGTGGCGCTGGCGCAACTGGCGCTCTTACTCCGGCGACCGTGTGGGCCTGCTGGCCTACGGCCAGGGCATCCAGCAGCGGCTGTTGCCCGGCCGCGGCGCGGCGCACCTGCGCCAGTTGATCGAGTCGCTGGCCCAGGTGCATGCCGAATCCGGCGAGGCCGACCACCTGCAGAGCCACGGCCATGCTCAACCGCCTGCAGCCCCGCCGCTCCTTGATCTTGTGGGTCACCGACCTGGCCGAAACCGCCATGCGCCCCGAGGTGATCGACGGCGCGGTGCAACTGCTGCGCCGCCACGTGCTCTTGTTTGTCGCCATGGCCCAGCCGGAGGTGGAAGCCATCGCCCAGGCCCGGCCCAAAAATATCGAGCAGATGTTCCGCGCCGCCGCCGCCCAGGAGATGGCCGGCCGCCGCGAGCTGCTTCTGGCCCGCCTCCACGAGCAGGGCGCGCTCACCCTCGACCTGAACCCCGAGGCGCTCACCTCGTCGGTGCTGAATCAGTATCTGACGGTGAAGGAGCGGGCGATGGTGTAGTGGAAGGGTTCTCAAAAGGTTGGGCGCATGAACGTGAACTCTTGACGCGCGAGGCGCTACGCGCTACAGTGTAAACATGATTCAGTCGTTCCGGCACGCAGGTCTGGAGAAGTTTTACCTGACGGGAAGCAAGGCTGGCATCCAACCTGCGCATGCCACCAAACTGCGCAGACAGCTTACGCTGCTGAATACGGCCAAGAACGCGAATCGAATGAATGTTCCCGGCTGGGATTTGCACCCGCTCAAGGGGACTCTTGCAGATCATTGGTCGATCAAGGTCAACGGGAACTGGCGCATGACGTTCACGTTTGAGAATGAGAATGCGATCCTCGTGGACTACCAGGATTACCACTGACGGGTGAGGAGAATGATTATGGCGATGACGATGTACAATCCGGCCCATCCGGGCGAGATTCTCCGCGAATACCTCGGTACTGTACCAGGTAGGCGAAGCGGCAAAACAGCTGCGCGTGGCGCGGTCAACTCTTTCGCGGCTGCTGAATGGAAGGGCATCGTTTACGGCGGCGATGGCGCTTAGGTTGGCCGATGCATTGGGAACTGAGCCGGGTATGTGGCTGGATTTGCAGCAGCAGTACGACTTGTGGCGCGCGGCGCAGCGCAAGCGGCCCAAGGTGAAGAAGTTTTCCCAGGCGGCGTGACGTTCCCAACTCTCAAACGGAACCCGCGCGCCGCTTGCTTCATCTGAGAGAATAAGAAAAGTGAATCGAGCGCAACATTCTGTCTTCCGGCAGAGGGTAAATCCTGCATTTTTCGCCCTCCTGTTTCTATCCGGCGCGGGAGCGCTCATTCACGCGCAGGCGCCCAATCCCACCTCCGCCGGCAACCCATTTTTCGGCAGCGTAACCGTCCGCGGGGTCAGCGATGAGGCCCTCAAGCTCTCCCTGGACGAAGCCGTGCGGCGCGGCCTTGAGAACAATCTTGGCCTGAAGGAAGCCGAAAACGGCGAAAAGACGATTCAGGGAGAAAAGAACGAGGCCCTGCAGGAGTTTTTGCCCACCATCACGGCCGGCGGAGACCTCGGAGTCTATCAGCACAATCTGGTCGCGCTGGGCTTCAGCCCCGGCGTCATCAAGGAGTTCGCGCCGCTCTTTCCCGGCGGAGTGGTGCCTCCCGGGCTCTCTGAAATCACCCGCGACGACCTGACCGAGGGGCAAATTCATTACAGCCAGATGCTCTTCTCCGGCCCGGTAATCGCCGCCTGGAAGGCGGCCGGCGCGGCGCAGAAAGCGGCCTACTTCGACAAAATGAATCGCGCGCAGCGAGGTGGTGCAGCAGGTGGCCGCGGCCTATCTGCGCGCCATTGCCGCCGCCAGCGAGGTGGACAACGCCAGGGCTCTGATGGCGACCGCCGAGGTGCTGCTCGACCATGCCCATGCCGCGCACCAGGCCGGAACCGTCTCCAATCTCGACGAATTGCGGGCGCGGGTGCAGCTTCAGGCCCAGCAACAGGCCCTGATCGAGGCTGAAAACAGCCTGGAGAAAGACCTCATCCTGCTCAAGCGCGAGATCGGCATCGACCCCGGCCAGAAGATCGTACTCACCGACCCCGCCCCCTACAGCGAACTGGCCGCGCAAACCCCTGAAGAGGTGCGCGCCATCGCCTATCAGAACCGCCAGGATTACCAGTCTCTGCAGAATCAGGCGCTGGAGTTCAAGGCCATCCACACCGCCTATCGCAGCCAGCGGCTGCCCAGCTTGAGCTTCGGCGGCTACTACGCCGTCAGCAAGGTCAACGAGGTCGGCTCGCACGGAAACTTTGTGGCCCAGGGCACCCTGAGCGTGCCGCTCTTCCGCGAAGCCAGGTTGCGCGGCGATGCGCAAGCCGCCCAGGCCCAGCAATCCGCCGCGGATGCCCAACTCGCCGACCTGCGCGGCAAGATCGACCAGCAGGTGCGCTCGGCGCTGCTGGACGTGGACGCCACGGCCAAACTGGTTCAGGTTGCCCGCTCCAACGTGGAGCTGGCCACCCGCGCCCTCAGCGACGAAACCGATCGCGTAAACGCCGGCGTGGACGACAACCTGCCCCTGGTGACCGCGCAGGCCACGCTGGCCTCGGCCCAGAGCAACCTGGTCGAAAGCCTCTACCAATACAACCTGGCCAAGCTGGCCCTGGCCCGCGCCGCCGGGGTGCTCGAGCAGCAGTACCGCGTGTACCTGGGGCGCTGAGCAATCTCCGCGCAAATCATTTTGTAAAGAAGATATCCACGCCGGGCTGAAACCGCGCCCATTCAAAGCACCTGGATTCTGTTCCTACAAAACCCCGCCGCACGCCGAGCAGAAGCGCGCGCCCGGAGGGTTGGTCTGGCGGCAGCGTCCGCAGGCAATCAGCGTGCTTGCTTGTCCGGTTTGCCCCGTGGGAGGCACGTTCACCGTCACGTTCAGCGGCTGGCCCCATCCCGGCATCGTGATGCCCAGCGCCGCCGCAATCCCCGCCGCCTGAATGGCATTGAACTCCCGCACCCGCCCGGGCATGAAAAAGCACTCGATAAAGCCCAGCACCCACGGAATCGGCGTCCAACTGAAGCAGAGGTAAAGAATCCCCAGGCCGATGTGCCGCAGATAGAAGTGGTGAATGCCGAAGCCTCCCAGAAACAGCGCCAGCAGAATGCCCACCACCTCGTCGCGGCGCACCGCCTCATACTGCATATAGAAGATGGCTTGCGGATTGGGATACGGTTGGCTGCTCATGGCCGGTTCTCCTTGCTCTTGGCTTCAGGATACGCACCCGGCGGCCGCGTGGTTCCCGGTACCGTAACTACCCGTGCCTCATAAATGCCCCGTGCCCCATCTTTGCGATTTCTTCTTATCGCAAAGGTGGGAAACCGGGAGCCGGGTGCCCCATATCTGGCGCAGTCTTATCGCGCCAGATGTGGGATACCACGAAGCTCAACTCTCGCCCCGTGCCCCATCTTTGCGATTTCTTTTTTTCGCAAAGGTGGGAAACCGGGAGCTGGGTGCCCCATATCTGGCGCAGTCTTATCGCGCCAGATGTGGGATACCACGAAGCTCAATTCTCGCACCGCCCTGTCAGGCCGTAACATCCAACCAATTATGGACACACAAACCCCTTCCGCAACCGCCGGCGGCACATTTCTCATCGGCGGCGATCTGCCCGTTCATCGCCTCGGCTACGGAACCATGCGTCTGGTGGGCGAAGGCGCCTGGGGAGAGCCCGCCGACCCCGCCGAAGCCCGCCGTATCCTGCGCCGCGCCGTAGAGCTGGGCATCACGCTCATCGACACCGCCGACGCCTACGGCCCGGAGATTGCCGAGCGCCTGATCGCCGAAGCCCTCCATCCCTACGCGCCGGGCGTGGTCATCGCCACCAAGGGCGGCATCACCCGCCAGGGCCCGGCCAAAACCGAGTTCGTTGGCCGCGCCGGCTATCTTATTCAATGTGTCGAAATGAGCCTGCGCCGGCTCCGGCTCGACCGCATCGACCTCTACCAGCTCCACCGCATCGACCCCCGCACCCCGCTCGAAGAATCCCTTGGAGCACTGAAGCGACTCCAAGACGAGGGAAAAATCCGCCACATCGGTCTCAGCGAAGTTACTCCCGCGGAGATTGAAGCGGCCCGTAAGATCGTTAAAGTCGTTACTGTCCAGAATCGATACAGTCTGGCCGACCGCCGTCATGAGGAGACGCTCAAATACTGCGAGCAGGAGGGCATCGGCTTCCTGCCCTGGTACCCCATCAATGCCGGCAAACTGCTCAAGCCCGACCACCCCTCGGCGCAAACGCTGGCAAAGATTGCTGCTCACCACTCGGCCACAGTGGCGCAGCTTTCGCTGGCCTGGCTGCTGCAACGCTCCCCGGTGATGCTGCCCATTCCCGGAACGTCGAAGGTCGCGCACCTGGAGGAGAACGTCGCCGCCGCCGGTTTGAAGCTAAGCGCTGAAGAGTGGGCGATTGTCAAAGCCGATGCAGTGGCATAATTGCTCGGCACGCAACAAAAAGCCGCAGCCCCTTTAGAAGGCTGCGGCTCTTTCCGTCTGACTTGCAGCCGAACTACATCTCCTTCACGCCTTCCACAAACGCCTTCAGCTTGCGGCTCCGCGACGGATGCCGCAGCTTGCGCAGGGCCTTGGCTTCGATTCGATTTCACGAGGACCGCTTGGATGAGGCTCCCGGCAGGCTCAGGCTCACCAGCAGAGCCGCATCGAGGCTGGCCATGGTTTCAGGAGAGAGTGCGCCATACACTCTGCCAAAGCGGCTCTGATCTACTACGCGAATCTGATCGCAGAGGATACAGCTATCTTTGGTCGTGCCTCCATCGCCCATTTTTACCGGTACGTAAATCGGTGAAGGCGCTTTGACGCGCGCCGCATCGGTGAGCGGCACGATGATTGTGGTCGATGCAAACCGGTTGCCCACGTCGTTCTGGACCACCACGCAAGGGCGCGACTTGCCTTGTTCATGGCCCACGACGGGATCCAGCGAAACCTCGACAACCATTCCTCGAAAGGGCTTGCCCGCCATCAAAATCCCTCGCTATCCACGTGGACGAATTCTTCCATGATTTCCCGGCTCATCGGAGCATTGGCCGTATAAGCGGCTGCCAGTTCCAGTTCAAACTGCTTCGTCTCTATCTCCTCAAGCATTTGCTCGACGGCTGTTCGAATCAGTTCGCTCCGATTCTTGCCCATTCTACGGGCTGCTTCATCTGCGCGCTTCAGCAGGCTCTCTGGGAATTCAACCAGAACGCGCTCTTTCCGTGCGCGAACAACCAGAGGCTTCGGGGCAGCAGTGGCGGACATGGAAATTCCTCCTGTTGGGCTGTTGTATCAGTGAGTAATATTATAGACTAGTAGTTATACCTTATGTCAAATAATAACATATATATTAATATATGCAAACGCGCATACCTGATGTTGAAAATCAAGAAAAGAGCCACAACCCTCGTGGATTGTGGCTCTTATCGGCTGACCTACGGGCGAATTACATTTCCTTCACGCCTTCGACGAAGGCTTTGAGCTTGCGCGAGCGGGAGGGGTGCCGCAGCTTGCGCAGGGCCTTGGCTTCTATCTGGCGGATGCGCTCGCGGGTGACCTGGAAGCTCTGGCCGACCTCTTCCAGGGTGTGCTCGGAGCCGTCTTCCAGGCCGAAGCGCATTTTGATGACGCGCTCCTCGCGCGGCGTGAGGGTGCGGAGGACCTGCGAGGTGTACTCCTTGAGGTTCACGCTGATGACCGCCTCGGAGGGCGAAACCGCCTGCCGGTCCTCGATGAAGTCGCCCAGGTGCGAGTCTTCCTCTTCGCCGATGGGGGTCTCCAGCGAGATCGGCTCCTGCGCGATCTTGAGCACCTTGCGCACCTTGGCCACGGGAATGTCCATGCGCCGCGCAATCTCTTCGCTCGACGGCTCGCGGCCCAGCTCCTGCACCAACTGGCGGCTGGTGCGGATCAGCTTGTTGATGGTCTCGATCATGTGCACGGGAATGCGGATGGTGCGCGCCTGGTCCGCGATGGCGCGGGTGATGGCCTGGCGAATCCACCACGTGGCGTAGGTCGAAAACTTGTAGCCGCGGCGGTATTCGAATTTGTCCACCGCCTTCATCAGGCCGATGTTGCCCTCCTGAATCAGGTCCAGGAACTGCAATCCGCGGTTGGTGTACTTCTTGGCGATGGACACCACCAGGCGCAGGTTGGCTTCGATCAGTTCCCGCTTGGCCTGCTCGGCGTCCATGTCGCCCTGGATCATCTCGCGCTGGGTGCGCTTGAGCTCGGCGATCAACACGCCCGCGTCGCCCTCGATCTTTTCCAGATCGGCCCGGCAGTTCTTCTGCTGCCGGCGGTACTCCTTCTTCAGCTCCTCGCTCTTGCTGGCTTCGTGCTTCTGCTCCAGCGAGCGGATCTGCCGCTCCAGCGTGCGCATGGTGTCCACGGTCTTGTTGACCTTGTCCAGCAGGCGCTTGCGCTCCAGGGGGGTGTATTTGAGCTCGCGCACGATGCGCGAGATGAGCACCTTTTCGCGGGCGATCAGCCAGCGGGTGCGGCGCGCGTCGCGCATCCTGGCCTTGGTGGCGAAGGACGGCGCGGCCAGCTTTTCTTCCAGCTGCGTCACCCTCTTCTGGTGCTTGACCAGCGCGTCGATGCGCGCCACCGTGGCCTTGACGCGGGCCAGCACCACCTCCTCGGTGAGCTCCTCCTCGTCGAAGATCACCACTTCTTTGATGTTGCGCACGCCGCGCTTCAGGTCCTCGCCCAGCGCCGCAATCTCGCGGATCACAATGGGCGAGCGCGAAATGGCCTTGAGCACGCGCATCTGGCCGCGCTCGATGCGCTTGGCGATCTCCACTTCGCCCTCGCGCGTCAGCAGCGGCACGGTGCCCATCTCGCGCAGGTACATGCGCACCGGGTCGTTGGTCTTTTCCAGCGTCCCCGGCGTCAGGTCCAGCTCCACGTCCTCGCCCTCTTCCGGCTCGAATTCCTTCTCGCCGGTGAACTTGGGGCTGTCCAGCAGGTCGATGCCCTGGGTGCCGATGGTGGTGATCAGGTCGTCCAGATCGTCGGGCGAAGCTGCGATCTCTTCCGGCAGGATTTCATTCACGTCGCCGTAAGTCAGATAGCCCTTCTCCTTGCCCACTTCGACCAGGCCTTCAATTTCGTGTTCGAATTTTTCGTCAATAGCCAAAATGTTCCTACTCTCTTACGCAATGCGGATTGGGCGCTCTCTAATGCGCCGGCGCGGAGTCCGTTCGTGGGCGCGCGAATTGGCGATTTCCTGGTGGAAATCCGGGAAATTCGCACATGCGGACACGAACCAATGGTCCCCGCAAAAAGATGCGGTTTCAGGGTTTGCTCGGAACAGGATGACAAGCGCTTCAGGTTTGGCCTGGTTCGCCCGCGAGCCGCAGCTCATGTGTGGGGCAAAGGGGCGCGCATCCTCACAGAGATCAATAGATTACCACAGTTTGCCCTGGTTTTGCCAAGGCTCCATCCGGGCCGGCTCACAGCCCTCTCGGGCTGCCTCGCAACCGGGCCGGGCGGTTTTCTTCCCGCCCGGTTTATCGCCTATAAATTTAGACGCAGCCGAAGCCACATGGACGCAAATTTCCCGCGCCCCGGCCGGTACTCTTGGCCCGCCCCGGAAATGCTAACTCTGCGGTGGTTTTTGGTTGTGCAACTGCCGCAGCGTCCGGTCCAGCTCCAGCTTCTGCTGCGTCAGCAGGGCCAGTTCGGCTTAGTCGCCGCGGCGTTCGGCTTCGGCGATCAGGGCGCGCAGATCGCGCTGGCGGGCCTCAACAGCCCGCTCCTGGATCTCCTGCAACGCGCTCAGGACCTCGCTCTCCTCCGGCGGCTTGACTTCAGCCATCAGCGCCTCGGCCAGCAAGGCCCGCTGCGCCGCGTCCTCCACCACGTCCATGGGATCGCGGGCCTGGCGGCCGGCCAATGCCTGCAGCGCGGAAAATGTGCCAAGATGCTCAAACCACGCGGGTTGCTGAACCAGAGCCTCAGCCGCCAGCCGCCGCGCCGGCTCGTTTTCAGGATGGGTAACAGCCAGCGCCCGCAGCAGCACCCGCTCCACCTCGCTGAGCGCCGCGGCCCGCGCCTCGATGCGGTCCCGCCGCTTGAGCGCGGCCTGGCGCAGCTCCTCGCGCAGCACCGCCGAGTCGATGCCCAGCTTTTGCGCGGCGTCGGCGGCAAACTGGTCCCGCGCCAGCTTTTCCGGCATGCGGCGAATATGCGGCAGCAGGTAATTCATGGCCTTTACCTTCTGCTCCGCGCTGGCGCCGGGGAAGAGTTGCCGCGCGCGCTCGATCAGGTAATCGGACTGCCTGCGCGCCCCGCGCAGCGCCGCCTTGTAGGCCTCCACGCCCCGCTCGCGTATGAATCGGTCCGGGTCCAGGCCGCCCTCGAGGGTAACGATTTTGATGGTGAAACCCTCCTCGGTGAGCAGGGCGATGGACTTTTCCGCCGCGCTGGACCCGGCGGCGTCGGGATCGAAGTTGACCACCACCTGCGAGGTGTGGCGGCGCAACAGGGCCACCTGCTGCTCGGTAAAAGCCGTGCCGCTGGTGGCGATCACGTTCTGAATGCCGCGCAGATAGACCGAGATGCAGTCCATCTGCCCTTCGACGAGGAGGGCAAACTCCATCTGGCGAATGGCGGCGCGCGCCTTGTCCAGGTTGAACAGAACCAGGCTCTTGGAGTAGAGCGGCGTCTCCGGCGAGTTGATGTACTTCGCGCCCGCCTTCTCGCCCGTCTCCAGGGTCCGCGCCGTAAAGGCGATCACCCGCCCGCTCTCGTTGGCGATGGGAAACATGATGCGCTTGCGGAAGCGGTCGTAGATCGGTCCCTGGCTGCCGTCTCCCTGCTCCTTCGATGCGAACAGGCCGCTGGCCCGGAGCGTCTCGTTATCGGCCATGCCGCTAAGCCGGTCGCGCAGGGCATTGAAGCTGTCGGGTGCGTAGCCGATTCTGAACTTTGCGATACCCTCAACCGAGAGTCCGCGACCTGCCAGGTACTCGCGGGCCAGGGCGCCCTCCGGCCCGCGCAACTGCTCCTCGAACCACGCGGTTGCGGTCTCGTGCAGCTCCAGGAGTTTCACTCTCAGGCGTGCTTCGGCAGCCTGTTCCGGCGAGGAAAACTCCCGCTTGGGCAGCGGGATGCCGCACTTCTGCGCCACAATCCGCACCGCCTCGGGAAAGGTGACGTTCTCGATCTTGCCCACAAAGCTGAACACGTCCCCTGAAGCCTGGCAGCCGAAGCAGTGGTAGAACTGCCGCACCGCGTGCACGGAAAACGACGGCGACTTCTCTTTATGAAACGGGCACAGCCCCTGGTAGTTCTGCGCCCCCGCCTTGCGCAGCCGTATGTACCCCTCGATCACCTTGACGATGTCGGCCTGCTGCTTCACGGTTTGGGCAAAGTCGGACATGGGACGTTCTGTATTGAGGATAAGCCCGGGCGTGGAGAGGCAATAAAGTATAAATATGTTTACAAATAATTACTGCCAATCTCGAAACACTGCGTGCTCTCCGAACACCATGGCTCCTGCTCCCTGGACCCCGGCATAATGACCTTGCGCGGCCAGTTCGACTCGCGGCATGCGTTTGCGGCCGAAATGCAGTAACTTCATCACGCGCTCTTCCACATCGGCAACGAACTCCTGGTGTCCCTCCACAAGGCCACCGGAAATAAACACGGCCTGAGGATCGAGGATGTTGAAGATGTTCGCCAGTCCTTCCGCAAGATAGCCGGCTATGGCGGCATAAGCGCTCTGCGCGGCTGGGTCGCCGTCAAGCGCAAGCTGGCTGATCTGTCGCGCCAGAGACGAATCGGGCAACGCCGGATCGGGAATCTTCCCCGACCGCTCCGAGTATTCCCTCAATAACGATGCCGTTGACACGTAAGCTTCCAGACATCCCCGGCGGCCGCAGTTGCAAGGGCGCCCATCGCTGCGAATCGTATGATGGCCGATGGTCCCCGCAAAGCCGTGCTGGCCCTGCACAAGCTTGCCGTTGGATACGATGCCGCTCCCGATCCCCGTCCCGATGGTGATGCATACAAAATCGCTCAAACTACGGCCTGGCCCGAAGTGCAACTCGGCAAGGGCCGCTGCATGAGCGTCGTTGACGACATAGACCGGCAGATTGCAGCGTTGCTCCGCAAACTCGCGCAGCTTGAATCCCGCCCAGCCGGGAAGATTGTCGGTTGCCGCAAATACCGAGCCATCCTGGGCATTGATCGCCCCGGCGCTGGCGATGCCCAGTCCGCGGAGTTCGATACCCTGGTTACGCGCCGCATTGAATACCTGGTCCATCACCGCGGCGAGACCGGCGGCAATCGCATCTCTGCCGTGAACGGCCTCGGTAGGAACCTCTGTGGCATGGCTGACCGAACCCTTCCGGTTGACGATCCCCGCCTTGATGGAAGTTCCCCCGATATCGACGCCAACCGCGGACTCGCTCTGCGCGGGAGTTTGCAGCGCGCGGGCGAATTGTGCGGCAATCGTGCCGGGGCGCGTGATTGCGGATCCGACAACGACGCACCAGGCTCCTTCCGAAATTGCACGCCTGGCTTCGGCAGGCGTGGAAATATGTCCCTCGGCAATGATGGGAATGCGGATTTGCCGGACCATATCCGCCAGCAGGGACCAGTTGAATGAGTGGATATTCCGCGTCTCTTCGGTGTACCCGTTCAGGGTCGCTCCGACAAAGTCCGCGCCTGCTTCCTCCGCGGCCAGCGCCTCGTCGAGCGTGGCCACATCCGCCATGACAGGAAGATTCAGCCCGTCATGGATGCGCTCCATCAACTGCCGCCAGGGTTCGCCAAACGTCCAGGTCCGATGGGTACAATCCAGGGCGATGATGCTCGCTCCTGCCTTGGCCAGGGCTGCGGCCGCGGCAAAATCCGGTGTAATGCGCAGAGTCCCGTCACCATAGCGCTTTTCGATTCCAATGATGGGTACATCCGTATCCCGCCGGATGGCCGCAATGTGTTCCGCGCTGTTGATGCGGAGACCCCTGGCTCCTCCGCCGATTACTGCTCGAGCGATCCTTCTGATGGTCTCCGTGTCTTCGAGCGGGTCGCCGGGCGCCGCCTGGCAGGAGACAATAAGGTTGCCCTTCAATTCTTCCTGAATCGTATGCATTCTCCGCATTGCTTCGTGTTTTTCGCGGCTTAGTCAGGTTGAGTACTGTAGCTCGCTATCGGTTCATGTTTTATTGTATAGTCTGCTGGACATATGGTGAGATGAGCTCGCAATTGCTCTTTAACTCCATGGAATGCAATATAGGGGAAAACCCATGGCAACCACTCCTTATTCCAAATGGAGGAATCAGTGAAGAGCACACTGGCTGCAGGAGCCCTGCTGGCCGTTGTCTCCGGCATGATGAACGGCAGCTTTACCCTCCCCATGCGCTTTCTCGGACGATGGGATTGGGAGCATGTCTGGAGCCTGTTCATTGCCGTTTCCTGCCTTTTGATGCCCGCGGCCGTCATCGGCATTGAGGCGCCGCAAAGCTGGGCGATCCTCGCACGCGCACCCGCGCACGCCGTCATGATTGCTGCACTGGCCGGTTTTGCCTGGGGATTCGGTGCGCTGATGTTCGGGCAGAGCGTGAGCGCCATCGGAATCTCTTTGGCCAATACGCTGGTGCTGGCGATCAGTTCGGCGCTTGGCTCTTTGTTGCCGATGTTGCTGCTTGCACGCCAGCAGCTTTTTGAGCCCGCGGGCCGGAAAACCCTTGCAGGCGTGGCCATTGCGGTGGTAGGCATCGCCCTTTGCGGCAATGCCGGACAAATGCGGGAAAGAGCGGCGGGCGGCAAAAGTGAGCGGGGCAATCTGGTCGGGAAAGCCCGTCCGCTCGGCATCGCTCTTCTGCTTGCCGTGGGCTCCGGCGTGCTCTCGGCTGTATTCAATATTGGATTTGCCTTATCGCAGCCCATCGCCGCCTATGGACGGTCAGCCGGGTTGAGCGCTTTCGCCGGCACTAATCTGATCTGGTGCGTCATGCTGGCCGCGGGCTCTCTCTCCAATCTGGGATTTTGTCTTTATCTCCTTCTAAAAAACGGCAACGTTCGGGAATTCCTGGCTCCCGGTTGCATGCGCCTCTACCTGTTGTCCACTCTGATGGCGCTGCTGTGGGGTGGAAGCATCTTCGTCTATGGCGCCGCGGCGCCGCGCTTGGGATTGCTCGGCGCATCGATCGGCTGGCCGCTTTCGCTCGCCACCGGTTTGGTGCTTGCAAATGCTATAGGGTTCTGCCTGGGCGAATGGAAGCGGTCCCCGCGCAGTGCGCAAATGTGGATGTATTCAGGGATCGTTGTTCTGCTAATCGCCATTGTGATGCTCAGCAGGGCAGGGGATTGATGTTATCCAGCGTCTGCATTGCCGGGGATGAGGCCTGTCGATGTTGAAAATGAAATGTACATGATATGCCCGAAGAGGAGGCCGCCAGGGAGCAGTCCAGATCGGCATTCGCGAGCATGCGGAACTATGGGAGGAAATCGAAGACGTTCTGGTCTCCCAGTTGCGCCGGAACGAGGAGAGCATTCCGCTGGAGCAGGTCGAGGCGAATCTCATCCGTAGCGGCAAGCTGAATGCCTGAATACAGAATTGCGCGAACCGGCTTGGCATACTCCAGGATTAATCGTCCGGAATAGGGAACACCACTATTTGACTTCCCCAAGAACCCAACAGTAGACTCTGCCTACGAACGTTGTCAGCCTGAGAAAACCATGACTCATCCCGCCACGCACAGCCTCGGCTGTTACATGAATCTGGGTTCGCTTCCTGCGTCCGATCGCGCCTCGGACGCCTCTTTCCATGCCATCCGCGAAGCCGGTTACGACGGCGTCCAGTTCGGTGATTTTCCTCATCCTGACCGCGTGCATGCCGCGCAGGCCCTCGGCCTTGGCGTCTGTGGCAGTGGAAGAGTGAACGCGCCCGCGGAAGCATCCCTTCTCGCGCAGAAGGCCGTGGAAAGCGGCTTCGAGTGCCTGACCGTGCATGTGGGCTGGGGCATGGAGGACGATCCCCAAGCCGATCAACTGGTCTCATCCGTCATTGAAGCTTCTCGCAAGCATCGCATCCCGCTCTATGTTGAAACCCACCGCGCCACCATCCTTCAGGACATCTGGCGCGCGGTTCAGTTAGTCAAACGCCTCCCCGAGTTGGAAATCAATTGCGATTTCTCCCACTGGTATACGGGCCTGGAGATGGTCTATGGAGGATTTGAGAAGAAGGTAGAATTCATCCGCCCGGTAATCGATCGCATGGGCTTCATTCATGCCCGCATCGGAAATCCGGGGTGCATTCAGGTCGATATAGGCGATGGAGATTCCGCCAATCATCCCTACGTCGGCCATTTCTGCTACCTATGGACGCAGGTCTTTGCCGCTTATCTGCGTAAACCGGCGACGCACAGGTTCTGCTTCGCCACCGAGCTGCTGGGGCCGGAGATCTATTACGCGCGCGTCTTCGACGGAAAAGAAGAAAGCAACCGCTGGGAGCAGGCTCTGGTTCTGGTCAAACTGGCCAAAGAATGCTTTCTTAAAGCTCAGAATCAGGCGCAAACAGCGAGCAGCCGATAGAGCAGTTCTCCCAATATGGTGTAGAGGAGCTTGGCAAGCTGTTGAACGGAGGGAGCGTGAGGCTTTAGCCCCACGAAATTTGGGCGCAAAATCATGGAGCCTTCAGGCCCGGGGCTAAAGCCCGCGTTATTTCCCCGCCCGCTTGAGGGGCCTGAAGGCCCTTGCTCCCTCCGTTCGAATTGCACCCCTCTACACCAATACGCGAACCGCTCTAGCCTTCACGCTTCCACCGGCAACTCCGCCGCCAGGATGTTCATGGGCGTAAGCCCGCGCTGGCGTAGGGCGCGCAGGCTCAGCGAGGATCACAACGCAGTCAATCTGAGGAAGTCATGCCTGATCCTACGGCAGGCTAATTCGTCTAGGGTACGAATATTTTATAAATTGTATACTTGACTTCCTGGCTGAAAGGAGGACGGATCGTGAAAACGAGAGAGATTTTGAACCTAATGGAGTCTGTTGTGTATGAGCGTGATCGTCAAGAGTTTGCGTTAGGAGATACACTCGACATCAAAACTGGATTGATCTTGGCTGCACTGACATTTCTGGCTATTCAGTCCGGCGATTTTATTCACGCTGGCCTGTCTCCATATTTGAAAATCTTGCAATACGTCTCCGTGGTTTCACTTATATTCGGTGGCATCTTCACTGTTGTTGAGCTTTATCCAAGAGATTATGACAGAGACGCAAACCCGGCCAAATATCAAGCATGGATCATCGAGATGAAACAGTACAAAAAGAAATATCCAGAAACGCCGCCATTCACGGCGGAAATCTTTACGGCAGCACGAGTCAAATCAGCGATTCAGAACATTCAAACAAATCAGGCAATTAACAAATCGAAGACATCGTTCATGATTGCCGCTTTTGTATGCACGATACTGGCATTTACGGCAAACATTATTACGCTTGCTACGCGCCTTTTTTGACCTGCTCTGGCGACGGTGGGGCAGGTGGGGGCGGTGCACTGTCAGTTGTACGTCCCGGTCGTCCTCTATCCTCGCGCAATGGTTCAGGCCGAGGTTGGGGTTGTTGGTTTGGGCTTGCCATGGTCTTACCCTCGCTTCGATTCTAACATTTATTCAAGTATATAAGTCCAAAGTCTTTGCCCACTGCTTTATTGTCCGCTTTGCATTTTCGCGGCCTTCACGCTTCCACCGGCAACTCCGCCGCCAGGATGTTCATGGGCGTAAGCCCGCGCTGGCGCAGGGCGCGCAGGCTCAGCGCGTCGTGGCGCTTGGCCAGGCGGCGGCCGTTGCTGGTCCACCACCAGGCGGCAATGGAACCAGGCGGGAGTTTCGAGTCCCAGCGCGCGGTAGAGCAGGATCTGCCGCGCCGTGGACTTGAGCAGGTCCGTCGCCGCGCACCACTTCAGTGATTTTCATGGCCGCGTCATCGGCCACGCAGGCCAGCTGGTAACTCGGAACGCCGTCGCGCCGCCACACCACAAAGTCGCCAAAGTCCACGCCGGCCACAAAGCGCTGCGTGCCCAGATTGCGGTCCTCAAACTCAATCGCTTCGCCGTCGGGAACGCGGAAGCGCCAGTTGATGCCCTCCGGCTCCTCGATCTCGCTGCGCGGTGGGGCCGGGCAACTGCGGAATGTTGCCCTGCAAGCGGCCGGCAAGTGCCGGGATAGATGGGCTCGTCGTCCAGCGGCTCCAGCTTCCCCAGGGAAAGCGAACCGCCCTGCATCGCCGCCGTGACTCTTTCATGCGGCGCGCCCAGCGCGGTTTCCAGGTCCTTGCGCGAGCAGCGGCAGGGGAAGAGGAATCCGCGCCGCAGCAGCTTGCGCCATGCGGCCAGATAGATGGAGCGCCGCTTGCTCTGCACGTAGGGCGCAAAGGGCCCGCCCTTGTCCGGGCCCTCCTGCCAGCGAATGCCCAGCCAGCGCAGGTCTTCGATGGCGGCCTCGGCATACATCTGCGCGGCTGCGCTCGGGGTCCAGGTCTTCCATGCGCATCACCAGCGCGCCGCCGGCGTCGCGTGCCCGCTGCGCAGGCCGTCCAGAAGGTGCGCGCGTGGCCCACGTGCAGATAGCCGGTGGGCGAGGGCGCAAGACGCCCGCGATAATTCGATGCCGGCGCTGGAGACAGGCTGGCCATCCTACCGATAAGTCTAGGCAGCCAAAGCCGCGCCGCATATGGACAGTTTGATTCCTGCGTTGAGTTTGGTTCCCGGGTTTAGAAGAGTTCCGGAATGGTGTGGAAGGCGATGCGCGTGGGCGCGGCCTTGAAGGCGGTCAGCATGGTGGCCGGGGCCAGCGTGCTCAGGCCGTACTTGTTGTTCAGCGCGTCCATGGCGGCCAGCAGGCGCGCTTGCGGCTCTGCTCGTCTTCCGGGCCGTCGAAGAGGTTGAGCGTGTGCAGGCGGTCGGGCACCAGCCCGTTCAGATGCACGCCGATGAAGTAGGGGTGCTCGAAGTCCTGGCCGGACGGGCGGGATTCCCATAGACGGCGTAGCGCCGCGATGAGCGTCTGGTTGTCCTGGCACTCGCTCAGCCGCAGCTCGGCTTTCCATCCCCGCGTGGGCACGCCGAAGCTGCTGACTGGGCATGTTCTCGCCGCGCGGAACCGCAAAGCCGATGGCCAGCCCGATGCTGCTGGCCCACAGGCCGTCCGCGCGCAGCCGCATGGCGGCCTTGTGCAGCAGCTTGTGCGCCACCGCCCAGGCCTTCTCCGGGGTGCGCATCTCCGGCGCCAGCACGTGCTGGTGGCTCATCGACTTCAGATGCTCGGTCTCAGCCATGTCGAAGTCTTCGCCCTGCAGCCAGTGCCACAGCCGCTCGCCCCACACCGAACCCCAAACCTGGCCGGCCTGCTCGCAGTCGAGCGCCAGCAGGTCATCCATGGTGCGGATGCCCTTCTCGTTCAGCCGCTTCTCCATGCGCGCGCCGATGCCGGGCAGGTCGCGCAGCGTGAGCTGGCGCAGGGCTTCGGGCAGAATGTCCAGCGGGCAGCGCCACCAGGCCGTCGGGCTTTTCCATGTCGCTGGCCACCTTGGCCAGATAGCGGTTGGTGGCCAGCCCCACCGAACTGCGCAGCATGGGGCCCACGCGCTCCCGGATGCGCGCCTTCACCTTGCGGCCCAGCTCCATGGCCGCCAGCAGCGGCCGCTCGCGGCCCATCAGCCGGCAGGCCATCTCGTCGATGGAGAGCACCGCCGTCACCGGCAGGCAGCTTTCCACGGCTTCGACGATGCGGTGATGGTAGTCGACGTAGATTTCGTGGCGCGCCTCCACCAGCACCAGGCCGGGGCACATCCGCTTGGCGTCGGCAACCACGGTTCCGGTCTTCACGCCGCAGGCCTTGGCCTCGTAACTTGCTGCAATGCATACGGTTGTGTCGGCCATCATAGGCACAATGCCCACCGGGCGCCCGCGCAGCTCGGGACGAATCTCCTGCTCCACCGAGGCAAAATAGGAGTTCAGATCGACGAACAGCCAGTTCAGCAGCGGGCCTGGCGCAGAGCCCCTCTCCGCTTCCTGCGGGTCGGGCGCCGGATTGGGACTGGTTGCCATACTTGGTACTATATTCGCCTTTTCTTCCCTCTAAAGCAAGGCTAAAATTAGACGATGATCAACCCAGAGCGACAGAATTCCGTCCAATCGTCGTTCAGGAACTTTGCCCGGATGGCCGCCTCCGGCAGAGTTGAATTCCTTCTGGAACAGGGTCACTGCTATGCAGAGTCTGGTTCAATGGTTCACGACCCCCGAAAACGCCTTCGCCGTCCTGATCACGGTGGGCGTGGCCGTGTTCCTCGTTTGTTGCCTGGAATGCACGGACTGCTCCCACCGCGATAAAGACGACCTCTTCCGCCGCCACGCGGTATAGCTTCGGCGCGTTCCTCAGCGAACGGCGAGTAACCCAGGTCAGACAAGTTGAAAAATGGGTTGGGGTGAACCCGCCATCCGATAACGCGCATGATCTTGACAGATGTTCTGCCGGGAGTATGATAAGAACAAGTCTTACTGAGTAAGACTCATTCAATCATGAGAACCACAGAAACCATGACTGTTTCCCTACCCCCCGCACTGGTCTATCAGTTCGAAGAGGTGCGGAAAATAGAATCTCGCACCCGCTCCGAACTTGTCCGCGAGGCGTTGCGGGCATATTTCGAGAGTCGTTATCCCGCGGACTCGCCGACCAGGAGGAACTTTCCGCGCTACGTCGCGGCCGGGCCGCCTTTCGTCGCGGCGATGCAGTTTCATTAAAGGCATTCCTCCATGACGTGGAACCTCATCATCACCGGTCCGGCGCAAAAGGACTTCAAAAAGCTCCCGCAAAGAGATCAAGAGCGCGTTAAAGCGGTCCTCATCGAGATGCAGGATGATCCCTTTCAGGGTGATCTCAAGCGCCTCAAGGGAAAGTCGACTGCATGGCGGCGTCGAGTGGGGAACTACCGGATCATCTATGACCTTTATTTCGAGGAGCGTCTGATCGTTATCTCCGCGATCATGCGGCGGACTTCAACGACTTACGAGTAATACAAAAACCGGGCAGGTGGCCCAGGTCTCAGATATCCTTCGTGAAAGTGGGTACTCCAGGTCTTGATTTGTCAGGTTCCGGGACCTGGGGCACCCATCTTCAGTGATAGATTGAGATGTGGGCTACACGCCGGTATCCCGTTCGTTGCCGGATTAGTTTAGTAGGAAAACCCGAGAAACTCATTTAAACACTCCGCGAGTTTTCTTGCGCGTCTTTGCATGAATTCGGTGAAATCATTGAAGAGCTCTGGGTCTGCGATCAAGAACAATTGGGGCTGGGCCCACTGTTTCTGCTGTATGCTCAGTCGTCGGTAAGCGGACTGTGGATCCTCGTCAGTCAATTGGGCGTTGTCCGATTGGCTTAAGAACGCATAGTTTGCCATTGTATTGGCCTTGATTTCCGGTACTCCAACGCTTTTGAGATAGTTGCGAGGAAAGATGTGGTGAACAGCCAAGGGGTCTCCCTTGTCGCGGGCCACGTTAAGGAGTCTCTTGCCGCTCCACCAACTCTGCGCATTTATTGAAATCAGATATGCTAGATAAACGCTCAAAAGCGGCGAATATATCGGTGTTTCGGCAAGTATGGTGTCTGCGGTAAGCGGTTCAACGTCGTCTCGTCGAATGCCCTTTAGAAGGAGTTCAGCGGAGATCGCGGCTTTCTCTCGGTGGGCCTTCTTAATGCTGACTAAGAATTGATTTATCGAAGTTTCTACAGAACTACTGAACAACCTCCCGACAGCCGCCCTGCAAAGATAACGTGTTAGAGCGGTGTGGTCTTTCTTATTAATTCGTGGTTCTGCTCGTTTCTTCAAGAGATATGCGATCGGAATTAAAGCGTTGGCGGATGGCAGCCATCGGCGACTAGCCCAGCCTAAATCTTGAATTACAAAGTCGGTTACAGCCGACAGCGATTTTTGCGTTTTGCCCCAGGTCCAGGCGATGTCTTTCATATCTTCGTTGCGGTTGGGGTCCCAGAATGTGTTTTCGCCACGCTTCTTACTCTCCGTCGTGAAGCTCGCGTCTCCTCTGTGTAAGGTTGCGAGCGTACGCGTCACAAAGACGAAATTAAGATTTAAATCCCTAATCTGGTCCTTCTTCATAAACTCACGCATTTTAGGAAGGATGCTGGCTGTCTTCTCTTGCGCGAGATTGGCTGCGCGGACGTCTCCAACGTCCAAGCCCTTGCCCCCCTTGTTCAGCCTACTGAAAATTTCGATTGCGACAGATATCTCGTCGCTGTCTGATCCGTCGAAACAGACGTCTTCGCAGGGCGCGGGTCTGGCAAACAGTTTAGAGATTTCTCCCAGCCGTGCTTTATATTTGATTGCGGTTTCCGAATTTTCTTTGCGAATGATTCCTGCATCGTGCAGTCCTCGGAGGATAACTTCGACGTTTTTCAGTCGATCTACTTCACGTTGAGTCTTAACAGAAATTAGCTCTGAGAGGGGTATCAGCGTAGGGTCATTCGCGGAGATCCGCTTCGTGGCTGTTCGGCTTTCGTCGCCCATTACAAATGTGTCATTAACAATGTCTAAATAGGCGCGGTATGCTTGGTCAGAAGTCCCCTCTGGGGCGATACCCTTCATTAGACTTGTCAGACGCTGTTGACCATCCAGCAGCAATGTACGGCCGGTTGATTGGTCCTCACGTTTCGTCAACTGAGGCTTTTCGGATACCCAAAGATAGAAGGAGCCAATCGGGTAGCCCCACGCAAGCGACTCGAAAAGAGCTCGGGCCTTTTTGGGTCTCCAAACAAAGTCCCGCTGCATGAGTGGCAGAGTAATCTTACCGTCGTCAAAATCGCGGACAAGATCTGCAAGGTCGAGGGGTCTATGCACAGTTCGCATCGTCACTGGGCCTTTCGCTGTGAATCTCTTTAACCGGAATCTTTTCTTTCAGGACGGGTTCCATGGAATTATATACCTCCTGAGGCAGATTGCGAGGCCCAAAGAACGTTTGCCCCGAAAGAGCCAGCGTTTGAGTCGGAAAAACCGGGAGATGTGCTGCCCTCCTTGTTCAGCCCGCCTCGTAGTAACATCTCGTTGCCATTTTCTTCGACACTTCTCCCTCCTCTCTCTTCCTGTCATCGGTATTCTGCTCAACACCGCCAGCCGATCAGTTCGCCGGAAGTGGCAACAGCGCGGGTTATCGAGATGTCCTGGTTGCGCTCATTGATCCGGCGGCTTCAGATACTCTTCAAAATGCGCCAATATGCGGTTGAATAGGTGCGTCCGCACATCGGGACCCTCGATGGAGTGCGTCTTGCGCGGGTAGATCTGCAGGTCGTAGGGAATGCCCGCCTCGATCAGCTTCTGCACAAACTGCACGGTGTTCTCCATGTGCACGTTGTCGTCGCCGGTGCCATGCGCCAGCAGCAGGCGTCCCTTCAGATTGGCGGCCGAGTTGACCACGGAGAAATCGTTGTAACCCGAGGCAAACTCCGCGGGCAGGCCCATATAGCGCTCGGTATAGATGGAGTCGTAGTTGCGCCAGTCGGTCACCGGCGCCACCGCAACCCCGGCGCGGAAGCGGTCGGAGTGCGAGAGCGCATAGAGCGTGAAGGTGCCGCCCCAGCTCCATCCCCACCAGCCCAGGCGCTTGCTGTCCAGTTGCGGATAGTGGTCCAGCACCGCATCCACTACGGTCAACTGATCCTCTAACTGCACGGGGCCGAAGTTGTGATAAGCCGCCTGGGCAAAGGCGCGGCCGCGATTGCCCATGCCGCGATTGTCGGCGTGCAGCACGGCAAAGCCATGCTGGGCCAGCAGCTCGTCGAAGAGCAGGCCGTCGCTCCAGCGGTTGGCCACTGTCTGCGCGCCGGGCCCGCCGTAGGGATTTACAATCAGCGGCACGCTGGCCCGCCGCGGCACGCTGGCCGGAGTTGCGCTTCCCTCCGGCAGCAGCAGAGTGGCGTAGAGCGTGCTGCCGTCGTGGGCCTTGATCTCAAGCTGCTCAGGAGCCCGCAGGTGGTAGGGTTCCAGCGCTTTCGTCTTCCAAAAAACAGTACACGCGCCCGCTGCCGGGCAGAGGCGCAGGACCGGCGCATCCAGGCGCGTGGATTGCCTGTCGACAAACCCGCCGCCCGCGGGAGCAAAGTTGCCGCTATGGAACCCGGCGCCGGCGCTCAACTGCCTGCGCTCGCCCGCAAAGCTCACCTGCCATAACTGCTGTTCCAAAAGGTTGCCTTCGTTGGAGGCGTAGTCGATCAGCTTGTTCTTGAAATCGACGCGAAGAACCTCGCCCACCTCGAAGTCGCCCTTGGTCAGTTGCCGCTCCAGCCTGGCCGTCGTCGCGGCGGGATTGGCCTGGTCATAGCTGTAGAGATAGAGATGGGTGTGCCCGTCTCTCCAATTAGTCAGCACGATGCTGCCTTCACCCACAAAAACGTCATACTTATCGTCGATGAACTTATCGTCGCTGAGTTCAATTACCGCATGCGCCTGGCCGGTGGCGGCGTCGGCAAAGTAGAGATCGCGGTGCTTGTGATCGCGGCTGAGAGTCTCCATCCACAGTGTCTTCGCGTCCACCCAGCCGAAGCGCGGAATATAATCCTGGCCCGCCTGAATGGGAAGATCCATCCATACCGTCTTGCCGCCGCCGGCGCTCACCACGCCCACGCGCACCCGGGGGTTAGCGTCACCGGCTTGCGGATAGCGCTGCAACTCCACCGTCGCATGGGTGGGAATCCAATCCGTGATGGGATACTCCGGCACCGCCGTCTCATCCATCTGCAGATAGGCCAGGCGGCTGGAGTCCGGCGACCAGAAGTAGTTGCTTCGTGTATCCAGCTCTTCTTCGTAAACCCAGTCCACCTCGCCGTTGAGGGTAGCCGGGTTGGGCGCGGGAGCTGCCGCGATGGCAGGCGTGCCTGGCTCCTTCAGCCTGCGCCACTGAAAGCCCGTGCTCGCGCATAAAGGAGAGGAATTCGCCGTCGGGCGAGAACTTGGGATCGTCGCCGGAGGCCGCGCCGGTATTGACGATCACCACCCCCGTACCCTTATTCAGATCGTAGAGCCAGAGCCGCCCGTTCAGGTCAAAGAGCAGGTGCGCCGAGTCCGGCGCCCACAGGTAGCTGGCCATTTTGTAGCGCTCGCGATGATCGCGGTCGGTCTCTGAAGCGTTCCCCAACAGCGAAGCCAGCTTGGCCTGGCTCACCAGCACACTCTGCTTGCCCGTGCCGGGGTCCAGGCTCATCAGTTCGCCGTCCTCCAGATAGGTCAGGAGCCTGCCGTCCGGCGGCCAGGCAAGCTCTTCCGGCGGATGCCCGATCAGCGGCCCATGCGCGAAGATCGCCTCTACGGTCAGAGGCTGCGGAGGAGTCTGTGCGTCAAGGGGAAGGGTGGCAAGGGAAAGAGCGGCAAAGGCCGAGAGCAAGCGGGCGGCTGCACGGTTCAAGAGGCATTCCTCCGGGAACGGAGCACGACCTCGCTTTCCAGCATGGGCAAACTGCGTGCCGGGCTTCCAGTGAAAAGTGTAAATTACCGGGTTGCATCTCATAGCCAGAGCGAGTATGGTGCGGCTCACGGCATTTCTCCATCAGAAATAGCCCTTGCAATCTTGTGCAGAGTGGCTATTACTTCCACCCCAGCAACAAATACCTGCCGCTGGGGACCCCGGTCTTTGGGGAAATCGCCGCTGAAATCTTTCGTTTTCGATAGACTGCAAAAGGAGAAATGCTATATGCACTGGGCAACTCCGGAAGAGCGCAGCGATCTTGGCCAGGCGCGGCGCAAGCAGGTGGGCCGCCAGGAACACAACGTATTCAACCCCAGGGCGCGCAAGACCTCCCCGCTGGAGCTGGTGGCCCGCTCCATGCGCGGCCGCCTGCCCGCGCTGGTCAGGCTCAAGTACGAACTGATGGCCGAGTCGCCCTTCGCCTATTTTCGCGGCGCCGTGCCGGTGATGGCCGCGGATTTGTCCGTGCTGCCCTCCACCGGCATCGTCAGCCAGCTCTGCGGCGACGCCCACGTGCGCAACCTGGGCGCCTATGCCGCGCCCGACGGCCGCCTCACCTTCGACATCAACGACTTTGACGAAACCATCCGCGGTCCCTTCGAGTGGGACCTGAAGCGCATGGCCGCTTCGGTCATGCTGGCCGGCCGCGCCTCCGGCCACAAGGAATCCTCCGCCCGCCAGGCCGTGGAAATATGCATGGAGCGCTATGCCGACCAGATGCATGCCTTTGCCCGCATGCCCGGCATTGAAGTGAACCGCTGCCAGGTGCATCGCCTGGGCCAGGTTGCTCCGGTACACAAGGCGCTGATGAAGGCCGAGCGATCCACGCCCCAGCACACGTTGCAACAACTGACCAGGCCTGTCTCCAGCAGGCCCGGCGCGCCGCGCCGCTTCAGGGAAGCCAAACCTTTGCTCACCCGCGTAACCGGCAGGCAGAGCCAGGCCGTTCTGGCTTCGCTCGCCGCCTACCAGGAGATGCTTCAGCCCGAGCGGCGGCACCTCTTGTCCTTCTACCGCCCCGTGGACGTAGCCTTCAAGGTGGTGGGCACGGGCTCCGTCGGTCTGCGCGACTATTGCGTCTACTTCGAGGGCAATGGATCGGAGGACCCGCTCTTTCTGCAGATCAAGGAAGAGCCGGCCTCGGCCTACGCGCCCTATCTGCCCGATGCCCACCCCGCGCCCCACAACGGCCAGCGCGCGGCCGAGGGGCAGCGCGCCATGCAGTTGCAGTCCGATCCGTTCCTCGGCTGGACGCATATCGGCGCGCGCCAGTATCTGGTGCGCCAGCTCAACGACCACAAAGGCTCCATCGACCTTGAGGACCTGGCCGGCGGCGGCCTGGAGGCCTACGCCGAGGTCTGCGGCGAACTGCTGGCCCGCGGCCACGCCCGCTCCGGCGACCCGCTGGTCATCGCCGGCTACCTGGGCTCCGGCGAAGGCTTTGCCGAGGCGCTGAGCAAATTCGGAGCCCTCTACGCCGACCAGACCGAGAAGGACTGGGAAGAACTGCGCCGTTCCCGCACAGCCGGAACAACGTCCAGAACCAAGGCCAAGTCGTAATACGTGTTTCAAAACCAACTTTGTGTTGTATTCCAAAACCAGCTTTGTATCAGGGCAGGAATTCAGACAGCTTTGCATCAGGGCACTACTTCAGACAGCTTTGGATCAAGGCAGTACTTCAGACAGCTTTGTATCAGGGCAGTACTTCACAGGTTGCTGAAAAAATGCCGTAGCCATGTTTTGTAACAAGGGCACGACTTCAGTCGGGCCACAAACGCAACAAAATAAATCTGGGCTTTAGCCCCTGAGGGATCGCAACAGCCGGGTGCCCCACTCTCGCCGCGTTTTTGTTTTTGCGGCTAGGGTGGGATGCCACAAAACCCAAAAGTTCTATTCAGGAGGAGACACGAATGAACCGCCGCACCTTTACGCAAGTCCTCGCCGCGGCCGCCCTCAACGCTGCCGCGCCTCCGCTCCCGGCCACGGCCCGGAACGCCGCATCCTCGCCCCAAGCCCCGCCCTTCCCTCTCTCGGTCATGCTCTGGACCGTATTCAACGATCTCCCCTTTGAGCAGCGTCTGGCCAAGGTGGCCGAGGCAGGCTACAACCAGGTCGAGCTGGTGGGCGAGTACCGCGACTGGTCCGGCGCCGATTTTGCCGCCGCCAACGCCGCCCGCAAGCGCCTCGGCATCCGTTTCGACGCCACCGCTGGTCTGATTCAAGGCCTCGCCAACCCATCCCTCCGCGATGCCTTCCTCGCCGAACTCACCCGCGCCCTCAAGCCCATGGAAACCCTCTCCATCCCGGCCATGATCGTGCTCGCCGGCAACGTGGTTCCCGGCCTCACCCGTGAGCAGCAGCACGAATGCTGCATCGAAACCCTGAAGCAGGCCACTAAAATCGTCGAAGGCCGGCAGATCGACGGCCAGCCCGTCCGCCTGTTGCTCGAATGTATTCATCTCGAAGAAAATCCGCTCTTCTATATGACCTCGGCCAACGAAGCCATTGAAGTGGTGCGCGCCGTCAACCATCCCCAGGTGCAGTTTCTCTACGACATCTACCACGAGCAGATGAGCTACGGAAATCTGATCGACAAGCTCGACAAGCACATTGACGTGATCGGCCTCATCCACATCGCCGACGTCCCCGGCCGTCACGAGCCCGGCACCGGCGAGATCAACTACTCGAACATCTACCGCAAGCTGGCCCAGCTCAACTACCACCACAACGTAGCCATGGAGTTCATCCCCACCGGCGACCCGGTAGCCACGCTGCGCGCCGCAAAAAAGCTGACGTGGGAGGCAGGGACGGTCTGAGAAGCTTTGTGGCCGGCCCCGCTCTACAATGAACCGGTATGCCCACCGCAGTCCGTTCGCGCGCCAAAGTCAACCTCGGCCTGGCCATTGGCGCGCCGCGCCCGGACGGCTTCCATCCACTGGCAACCGTCTATCAGACCCTGGAACTGCACGACGTGGTCACGGTCTCGGCCCGTAAGGCCTCAGCCACCCGGCTGCGGCTTACCTCGAACGACCAGCGCGTCCCCACCGACGAGCGCAATACGGCCTGGAAGATGGTATCGCTGGCCCTGGAGGCCCTGGGCCTCACCGCCGAGGTGGAAATAGCCATCGACAAGCGCCTGCCTGTGCAGGGCGGGCTGGGCGCGGGTTCGGGCAACGCCGTGGCCGCGCTGCTGGGCCTGGAAGCGGAGTTGGGGATCGGGAACCAGCTTCGTGGTCTCCCACCCTTCGAGCAAATGACGCTCGAAGGATGGGGCGCCCAGCCCATTGCGAAATCGACCGACTCCGAGCCGGATCAGCCACAAAAGCCGGGTGCCCCATCCTTTTCGCGCTCTTTGAGAAAAGGGTGGGAAAGTAAGAACCTTCCCCGCAGCGGCTTGAAAGGCGCCGCGCTCTCGCAGGCTCAACGCATGGAAATCGCCGCCCAGGTGGGCTCCGACGTGCCGCTGTTCCTGATCGGCGGCACCATACTCGGCCTCGACCGCGGCCAGCAGGTCTATCCTCTGCCCGATCTTGAACCCCTCTGGTGCGTGGTGGCCGTGCCCGACGTCGGCGTCTCCACCCCGCAGGCCTATCGCGACTGGGATGCGCTCTGCGCCGCCGGGGGTTTGACCCCCGAGGCCGGCATGGATAAACTGAAGGAGATGAGCCGTGCCTATGCCGGCGCCTTTGGGGAAGTGATCACGGAAGGTGGGCAGGGAGCAGGCTCCTCCGGTGTCCTCGCCAAAGAATTGGACGGCGAGGACCTGGCCGGACCCCCAGAGTCCGCGCTTGTCCGCACCGGGATCACGAGCTGGATCGAGAACGACTTTGAACGCGTCGTCTTCCCCCAGCACCCCCTCCTTGGCGAGATCAAGCGCATTCTTTTGGGATTCGGCACTCCGGAGGCAGGCTCCTGCTTGCCTTGCTGGCCGGCTCCGGTTCGGCGCTCTTCGGGTTGTACAGAACTCGCGGAGATGCGCAAGCGGCACAGGGACGGTTGAAAGAGCAGTTCCAAAACCTGGAAGTGCGAAGCACCCGCACCCTGCCGCGCGCCGCCTACTGGCGCGAGATGTTTTTGTAAGAAGCAGGTTGACAGCCCACCCTCGAGGGAATGAGACTCGTGGTCTCGGCTGCCATAGCGTTTTCCGATGCGGAAAATGCCGGTTGCTGGGCGATCGTCTAATGGTAGGACAGTGCCCTTTGGAGGCACTTGTCCAGGTTCGAATCCTGGTCGCCCAGCCAAGTTCTTTAACATGCGGAACCCGGAAAGCAGCCAAAGCCAACCAGCTTGGAGGGGCTCTTCAAAATGGAAGCGGAAACATTGACGGCGACAGCGCTAGACAAGCAGAAGGACGGCGGGCAGGCCGCGGCCAAAGAGGCGGCGCAGCTAGCCACCGCGGAGGCCGCTGCCAAGGCCAGGGAGGCCAAACCGGCCGCCGAGCGCAAGCGCGCCCGCAACCTCAGCGAGGACAAGCGCTTCAAGCTCTTCTCGGGCACCGCCAACCGGCCCCTGACCGAGGAGATTGCCCGCCACATCGGCGTTCCCGTGGGCGAGGCCAAGATTCAGCGCTTTGCCGACGGCGAGGTCTACATCCAACTGCTGGAAAACGTGCGCGGCGTGGATGTGTTTGCGGTGCAGCCCACCTGTTATCCCGTGGACCAGCACCTGGTGGAGCTTTTGGTGATGATTGACGCGCTCAAGCGGGCCTCGGCGGCCAGGATCACGGTGGTGGTGCCCTACTACGGCTACGCCCGCCAGGATCGCAAGGACCGTCCCCGCGTGGCCATCAGCGCCAAGCTCATCGCCGATTTGCTCACCACGGCGGGCGCCAATCGCGCCCTTTTCGTCGACCTGCACGCCGCCCAGATTCAAGGCTTCTTCAACATTCCCGTCGATCACCTCTTCGCCAGCCCCGTCCTGGTGAGCTACTTCCGCGAGCTTGCGCTGCCCAACCTGACCGTGGTCTCGCCGGACGCCGGCGGCGTGGAGCGCGCCCGCTTCTTCGCGCAGAAAATGGAAGCCCCCCTGGCCATCGTGGATAAGCGCCGCACCGACATCAACGTCGCCGAGGTGATGCACGTGGTCGGCGATGTGGAAGGCCAGACCTGCCTCATCATCGACGACATCATCGACACCGCCGGCACGCTGGTAAAAACCGTGGACGCCCTCTACGACGCCGGGGCGGCCACCGTGTACGCCTCCGCCAGCCACGCCGTGCTCTCGGGCCCGGCCATCGACCGCATCGCCAACTCGCGCCTGGAACAGGTGGTGGTCACCAACACCATTCCCCTGCGCGAGGCGGCGCAGAAGTTGCCCAAGATCAAGGTGCTCTCCATCGCCGGCCTGCTGGGCGCGGCCATCGAGAGCATCCACATGGAGACCAGCGTCAGTTCGCTGTTTAACTGAGAGATCAGAGATCAGGGGTCAGAGATCAGGGCACCGAGCTTTGACCTGAACAATCACACACAGCCGGCAGTCATGGACCTTATCAGAGTCAGTAAGCGGTTTTTCTGATCTCTGATCTCTGACCCCTGATCTCTGGCGCCAACAAAGGGAGCGGCCCTAAACAGGTCGTGCCCGAAACCAGGAAACGAGAGACCGAATGCCGGAAGTAGTCGTAGCCAGGCCCCGTGAGGGCAAGTTCAACAAGAACGCCGCGCGCCGTGTGCGCGCCGCGGGCAAGATTCCCGCCGTGCTGTATGGTTCCGGGCACCAGCCCGTGGCCATCGAGGTGGAACCCAAGCAGATTTCCCGGATCCTCTTCTCAGAGACCGGCCACAACACCATTTTTGACGTGCAGGTCGCCGGCCAGCCCGCCGCCAAGGCCATGATCGTCGACTGGCAGCGCGACCCCATCATGGACCGGCTAATCCACATCGACATGAAGCGCATTGCCCTGAACAAGGCTCTCCGCGTCAAAGTGCGCGTCAGGCTGTTGGGCATCCCGGTGGGCGTCAAAACCGCCGGCGGCATCCTGGACCATGTGTTGCGCGAGGTGGAGGTGGAGTGCCTGCCCGTGGATATTCCCACCCACATCGACCTGGACGTGAGCAACCTGGAACTCTTTCAAACCTTGCGCGTCAGCGACCTGCCCCGCACGGATTCCATCAAGATACCTCAGTCCCGGGGATGCCACCGTGGCCCATGTGGTGGCCATCCGCGAAGAAGCGCCCACCGCCGCCGAAGTCGAGGCGGCAGCAGCCGCAGAAGCCGCAGCGGCCGCCGCTGCTGCGGCTCCGGCAGTCGAGCCCGAAGTGGCCAGGAAGGGCAAGCCGGAGGCCGAAGCGGCCGCCGCCAAGAAGCCCGAAGCGGGAGCGAAGAAGTAGCCCTTGGGCGATGCAAGTGAGTTCGTCGGCCGGCGCAGCCCCTTTCTGGTGGTGGGGCTGGGCAATCCCGGCCTGGAGTATCTGTGGACGCCGCATAACGCGGGATTCATGGCCATCGACCGCATCGCCCAGCAAGAAGGCGTTGTGGTTCACAATCGGCGCTGCCGGGCCACAACCGCAACCTGCCGCATAGCGGGGCGCAAAGTGGTTCTGGCCAAGCCGGAGACCTTTATGAACCTGAGCGGGCTGGCTGTGGCCGCGCTGGTTCAGGAGTTTGAGGCGGACCCAACCAGGGACCTGCTCGTCATCCACGATGAGCTGGACCTCACGCTGGGAACCTTCAAGATCAGGGAGCGCGGTTCCGCGGCGGGCCACAACGGTGCCCAAAGCATCATCGACGCTCTGAACAGTCAGGAGTGGCTGCGCCTCCGCATCGGCGTGGGACCGGAACTTCCACCGGAGGCCATTGCGGCCGGCGGCACGCGGCCCGGCAGGGAATATCTTCTGTCGCCCATGCGCAAGGCGGATCTGACGGTTCTGGACGAGGTGCTGGACCGGGTGGCGATGGCCACGCGGCGCATCCTCGAATTGGGTCCGGCGGCCGCGATGAACGAGTTCAACCGCCGCGAGAAAAACGATCCGGCGGAGGAGTAGGAAAAGCAGGGAATAGGGAACAGGGAGTAGGGAACAGGGACTGGTACTACAGTTGTGAAGCGAAGATTCCGGAGGGAGCAGGGGGCTTCAGCCCCCTGAAAGAGAGCGAATTTCGGGGCCTTCAGGCCCGGGTCCTTGCCGCTTTTCTCGGATTTGAAGGAAATACAACTGTAGGACTGGGAACCAGGTCTGCGACAAAGAAACCGCCGCTATGGTGATTTCACCGGCGGCAACGGCTGAGGTCAATGAGGCTTCAGCGGAAAAGGAATACTGATGTCCCGTGTGTATGAGGTTATGTTCATTGTTCGGCCCGATGTGGAAGAAGAGGATGCCGACAAGCTGATTGCCGGATTTTCCGCCACCGTCACCGGCGGCGGCGGGGTGGTCAAGACCGTGGAGAAGATGGGCCGGCGCAAGCTCGCCTACATGGTGCGCAAGTTCAACGACGGCAACTACGTTCTGCTCACCATCGAGGCCAACGGCGCGGTGGTGCTGGAGCTGGAGCGCCGCCTGCGCGTCACCGAGCCGGTGATCAAGTTCATCACCGTGCGCATCGACGAGGAAGAGAAGCGCCTGGCCAAGGTGAAGGCCCTGCGCGGCGTGCGCCGTAGTGCGGCCCCGGCCGCCGCCACAGCGCCCGTCGAAGCTCCCGCCGCGGCGGACGTTGCCGAGCCGGTTCAGGCCGGCGCTTAGCAAGCTTGTTACCAATCGCCGTTGCCGGCCCTTTTCTGTCAGGGCGCCGGCTCCGGCCCGATCCAGCGTTGCGAGGCTCCCAACGGAGCCGCCGGAACCGAAGAGAGTGAAGAGGAAACATCATGTCTGAAGAGACTGAAGTAAACGCGCCGCAAGAGGGCGCGGCAGAATCACCCCAGGCGGCGCCTGCACCGGACTCCGTCCCAGCTTCGGGTTCAGGTCCGGCCCGTTCCGGCGGACGGCCCGGTGGACCAGGCGGCCGGCCCTCCGGTGGACCCGGCGGCCGGGGCAAGTTCTTCCGCCGCAAGAAGGTCTGCAAGTTCTGCACCGAGAAGATTGACGCCATCCCTTACCGCGACGTACGGCTGCTGCAGGGGTTTGTGGCCGAGCGCGGCAAGATCGTGCCCCGGCGGCTCACCGGCGTCTGCACCACTCACCAGCGCCGCCTTACCCGCGCCATCAAGCAGGCCCGCAATATCGCCCTGCTGCCCTTTGCCACGCGGCATTGACGCATGGTCTCCGGCTGCCGCCTGTCCGCGCCGGTTCACTCTCTGCTGAGTGGGAGTAACCTCGATCAAACGGAATTTGGCAGGCGGCAATTTTCCGGATGCTGTTTTAGAATTCTGCGCGGCGCATCTGCATCGCCGCCCGCACCAAGGGAGAGTTAGTCATGGAAGTCATTCTGAAGGAAGACGTAGCCAATCTGGGCCACCGCGGCGATTTAGTCAAAGTGGCAGACGGCTACGGCCGCAACTTTCTGCTGCCCCGCAAGCTGGCGCTGCAGGCCACCCAGGCCAACAAGGCCGTTGTCGAGCAGATGAAGGTTGCCGCTGCCCGCCGCCACGCCACTGAGAAGGCGCAGGCCGAGCAACTGGTCATTCAAGCTGCAGCCGGTTATGCTCAGCTTTACCCGCAAGTCGGGCGAGGCCGGCCATCTCTTCGGCTCCGTCACCTCGGCCGATATCGCCGCCGCCCTGGAAGCCAAGGGCTTCGAGGTCGACCGCCGCAAGATTCACCTCGACGAGCCTCTCAAGAGCCTGGGCGAATTCACGGTGGCCATCAAGCTGCACCGCGAAGTGACCGCGCACGTGAAGGTTCAGGTACTCGACGAAGTTGGCAAGGAAGTCCCGGCCGCCGAGTCCGCACCCGTGGCCGAGTAGCTTCGCCTCACCCGCACTCACCGCCTCTCGGCTCGCCGAGGGGCGGGCGTGTCTATGCCAAAGCTGAGTTTCAGTAGAACTGGTTTCATAACCCCGTTTTGAAAGGGCACGGCTTCAGCCGTGCCGCCGCGGAGCGAGTTAAATCGCGGACTTTAGCCCCTGAGGGAAGCTCCTGCAACTTATCAAATCGGCTATGAAACAGCTTGTAGGAATTATTATCAATAGGGTACGATAATTGCCTATCTGCCGAGCTCGGGCACGGAGAGACCACGACATATCTTCCGTGCAAGAATGTCCGCAATTTCGGTGTGCCTGGGAACGGCTTCAACCTCTCCGGTATTGGGGTTGCACCAGAGCGAATGCGCACCGCCCTCGCGCTTAAGATAGCAGCCGTGCAGGCGCAGATGGCGAAGCAGCTATTCGCGCTTCATTGCACGGTCACTGTCTCCTGAATTGCCTCTGGAGGGATTCCGCGCAAACCATCCTCACGCCGATCCTCCAGAATCAGCCGAATTGCAGCGCTCAGATTGGCGCGGCATTCTTCCATGGTGTGACCCTGCCCATTGGCGCCGGGAATCTCGGGCGACCAACCCACAAACCACTCGCCATCCTGCTCGATCACAGCCGTGAACTCATTCCGCATATGGAGAGTATAGCCCCGTTTCCGTTGGCGAACCACCCACCATCGCCAGCGGCCGGCTGCGGTCCGTGCGCATCGTAGGCACGGCCGCCAGCAGACTGCGCGTATAGACGTGCTCCGGCGCTGTGAGCAGGCGCGCGCAGGGGCCGGTCTCCACAATCTCTCCGGCGCGCATCACTGCTACGCGGCTGGCCACCTGGCCCACCACGGCCAGATCGTGGGAGATGAAGAGCATAGCCAGCCCATGCTGCCGTTGCAGATCGCGCAGTAGCTCCAGCACCTGCGCCTGCACGGTCACATCCAGAGCAGTGGTGGGTTCGTCGGCAATCAGCAGCCGCGGCCGGTTGATCAGCGCCATGGCAATAAGAATGCGCTGTCGCTGCCCGCCGGAAAACTGGTGCGGATAGTCCCCGTAGCGGCGCGCCGCCTCGGGCAGATCAACCGCTTCCAGCGCGGCGATGGCTCTTCGCTTTGCCTCTCTGCCCGTCCAGGAGGGCGCGTGCGCTTCAGCCCCTTCGGCCACCTGGCGGCCAATCGTCATTACCGGGTTCAGCGCCGTCATCGGCTCCTGAAAGATCATAGCGATCTCCCGGCCGCGCAACCGCCGCAGGGCCGTCGCCGGCTGCCGCAGCAGGTCAATGGCGCCGGCGCCTTGTGCGCTTTCATCCCCTTTATCCTTGAACTTTTTATCCGAGCCGCCGGCTCCGGCGCGCCGCCACAGAATCTGCCCCGCCACCTGCGCCGCCGGCCCCAGCAGCCCCATAATCGCCAACGCCGTAACGCTTTTGCCTGACCCCGACTCGCCCACCAGCCCCAGCACCTCGCCCTCATCGAGTTGCAGGCTGATGCCGCGCACCGCCTCCACCGCCCCAAAGCGAATCTGCAAGCCGCGAACTTCGAGCAGTGCGCCCATGAAGCCATCGTAGTGCATCGCGGCCCGGCACATCCGCCCTAGTGCGCCTTCCCCGTCCTGTTCTGGTCCGCGGATACCGGTCCGGGAAGCTGAGTCTGCATAAGAATGGGAACCCGGGCGTCCCTGGCGAAATACCAGCGCGCCGCTATGGAGATGGAGTTAACCTGCAGGCTCTGGTTGCTCAGTTGCGATTTGTAATAGAACCCGGAATAGGTCGGTGCAAAGGACAGGTTGGCAAAGGACGGAAATACCAGGGCAACCGTCAATGGAATCGCGTATTCCGTTTGCGTGGATAACTCGGCGGAGCCGGGGCGTCCAAAGAAATAATCGCCCTGGCTTTCCGTTACCAGGCTCACCTTCCTCTTTTCTCCCCTGTACAGGAGGTTCTGAACGTGCAGGTTCCAATACACGCCCGGCGTGTGCAGCACCTTCATGGCCGGAGCCCCCACAATGGTGGTGCTGCTGGATATTAGAAATTGCCCGGGCGCAGAGCTGGAATAAAAGCAGGACTGTAGAGTGACCGTCGAGCTAACCTGGCAGGTCTTTGGCGTACTGCCGTTCTGGAGAGTTATCGACGACAATACATTGTTCTGAACGCTGAACTCCATTCCTCCTTCAACATAACTTCCGTTTTGAAAGAAACTGTTGGCGCGATTTTGTCCGAACTCGCGCCTGTAACCTACCCGATCGGTCCAGCTCGAATTGCGCGGCAGCGTCACTGTTAGCTGTTCGGCCGGCGGGGTAATGCCGGAAGGGGCTGTATAGGAAAAAAACAAGTAAGTATTGTTCGCCTGTATCTGGTACTGATGCGGTGTAAACACCAGCAGGTTTCGCGGCAGCGACCGCACCGGACGCACGCCATAGGGCCCGCCATTTCCATTTAACCGCAGTTGGAAGAAGCCGCCCACCGTCAGGTTGTTCAAGGTATAGGAAGGGTTCACGATCTTCGACTTGGGCGATAGATTGCCCAGAAGCGCCCGGTCATATGCGAATCCGGACTGGATGCCGACTGACCCTGGCGGCAGATTTCTGGCGCCGGCTGTCTTTGAAAGGTTGCCCGTGACCCGGCTTGCCAATTCCAGGTCAAGCTCCTGCTGGCTGGGCGCGGACGCGCGCGCGTCCGATGCCCCCTGAAACGTATTGGCGACAAAATTATTTCCGCCCACCGGCTCGCGGGCGGTAAAGCTCGCAATCGTCTTGGCAAAATCAACCTGCCAAAGCGGCTGCTGCTGAAAGGTCCCATTGGCGCTGATTACCGGATACTCCGATGGATTCTCGAGCTTGGGCGTGTTGCCCGCCAGTGTGGATCGAATGTCGGGATCATTCAAGTGGTCATGAAGATAATGTGCCAGTTCAAAAGTGACAAAGCTCTTACTGGCCTTGTGATTGACCGGGGGGAGAGCCTCGAAGGTTCCATATACCGCCTTGTCCTCGGCTAACTGGTCCGTAGTTAAAACCCAGTAGTAGGAGTCATCCGCAATGGGCGTCCCGCCGATGCAATAGACGCTTTGCGTGCTTGACGCTTCGCCCTGGACGCCGGGTTCCCCTTTGCATGCGGGATCGACCGGAATCCATAAGGGCTCGTTATTCTGGTTGATTTGCGTCAGATTGCTCAATGGCGATTGGACGATGCCGTAGGATATCAACCATTCTCCGGTAATATCCCTGGCCAGCAGGCTGGTCTGTTCCTCGCTCTTGCTCTTGGATAAGTCCAGAATGCTCTTTAGATCTTTGCCCGTCACCGCTACGAATTCGATATAGTCGCCCTTCCAGAGAATGCGGTCGAGGGCCACGCGCAGCTTGCATAAATTGAAGTGTATGTCTTTGTGATCGCCTTCCCCGCACATCGTATAGTCTGTATAGTCCTCCTCTATCTTATCCAGAAGATAATCCCTGCTCTGCAGCAAGACCACATCCGCCCTGGGCTTGGCCGCCTTCTGCAGCGATTCCATCAGCATCATGACCGTCCTTACCCTGCAGTCTTCAACATTGGAATTGGCGCAAAGAGGCGTTGACGAAGAACCCTGCAACTGCGTCATCAGGTCCAGAAGGAGCGAGACCGTCGTTATATTGCCGGTAAGTGCAGTCGGAACATATATCCCCGGCTGATTGGCGATGGAGTATGTTTGCGCAGCGTCCGACTTTATGGTTGCGCGCGATACTGCGCCGGGGAATACTCCGTCTCTGGGCGAGTAACTCGTCACGGGCGTCAGCACCATGGCCCGCTTAGCCGCTGGTATCCTGCCCGGTGCATAGGACAAAGTGATATTCGACGAATCATATCCTGCCTGAGCCTCGCTTAAAACAATATCCACTTGCGCGCTCTCATGGACCGCTCTGAGCTTTGCCCAGACGCGGGTAGACAGAACCTCTGCGTCTGTATGGGGCATCTGCGCCATTACGACTATTCTTTCGAACTTGCCAAATTGCAATCTGGCCGCGCGAATCAGCGCTTCCGTAGCTAGAACAGGGTCCACAACCTCCACACTGGCCGTAATTCTGTTCCGGGGCGCTTCCCCTTTCCTTGCTTCATGGCAATCCGCAAAGTCCGCCGGCCATGTACTGTCTGCTTGAACCGCGCCGCACAGGTGCAGATTCGTCGCGGAGACAGCTTTCATCGTTTCCTGGCCAACCACTCCAATCACAAGTATCTTGCGATTGGTGTCGGGATTGACAATGGTGTAGCCAACATCCTTCTGCTCAATGGCAATAGTGCGTAGCAAGCCGCGAATCGCAGCCTTTCTAGCGTCGTCTGAAACCATGAAATTAGCATTGCGATCGGGCTCGCGTCCCATGCTTGTCTTAAAGTTATCCAGCACTTTTTCCAAATCGTCTTTGTAGCGGCATAAGTCTTCATAATCGGTGGGCGCTTGGGTTGATAGTAACCCGGATGGATATGTAGCTGGGCAGCCTTCCATCTTTTTGAGCGCCGACTTGCCATTGTCGAGAGCCTCTGACAGAGTATCCAGAGTTACCTTGTTCTTGCCGGATTCAATCAAAGCCGGCAGGCCGCTGAGCGCGGAGAGATCAGCCCGCTTGCCCCACGCGGCGAGCATGATTTCAACCTCATCGCGCACCAGGGTCGCCAGAGCCGATGGTTTTCCCGGCGCTGTGCCTACGCTGGCCGCCGCCAACTGCTGAATGGCGGTTACCGTCCGATAGTCGGCGTCGTTGCTGTTGCCTTCAAGTCTTCCCAGCCGGTCAAGCCGGTCAAGCCAATCGAATGCCGCCGATTGCTTTCCGTCTAAGCCGCACTGGGGCGTGTCGGCGCCGAACGGAGATTTACTAAAAAGCAAGGGGCACCTTTTACTCACCTTATAAGTGCCGCCATCGCCCCCTGCCTGTATTAGAGCCATGTCATTCTTGATGGAGAGCCGCAAATTCGCGCCCAGGATATATAACTGCTTGTCGGCATTACTTATCAAAGGTGATCCGTTGGGTTGCGAGCTTGCATCCGCGATCAGGCGCGCGGCGCCGCGCAGCCATCGCGCCGTGTACATAAAGTCCTGGCGTCCCGGAACCACGGCCCTGAATCCAGCCTGCATCATAAAGTTGAGAACATTGTCGCATTGCGCATGCCTGGCTATCCGGTCATCGTCCTTATAAAGGCTCTCCGGGATGGTTTCCTTGTCCTGCCGTACGGTTGGGATTTGATGACAGTCGAAATCCTGGTCGTGCACGCGCTTGTTCTCCAGTTGCAGCGAGGCGCCGAACTCCGGGCCAAAGTTATCGCCCATGCCTAGCAGCAGATGCCCTTGCTGCTGATTGCGCGCCTTGATAAATTCACTTACAGGCGCCAACCGGGGCGGCCCGGACACCGGCTCAATCCTGTAGTATCCAAACAGGCTGCCCGTGTAATCGATCTCTGTCTCCGTTTCCTGTGCGCGGGCAATGCCGGCGGCGAGAAAGGTAACACACAGCGCGAGAAAGATAGACTTGAAGGAACTTGGCATGAGAGATGCAGTTGGCATGACTCCTACCTCCTTAAGAGGGAGTAACCTGATAGGTTCCCTGTAAATGGTGAAATCATTATCCGCACTAAACTGGATTTAGTCAAGATGATTTCTCCCGGAAACTCCAATAGGCCAAGCAAGGCGGTTGAGCTTGATGACTTATCTGCGTCGGCTGATTCCATCTTCCCGGCAATGCCTTCAGGAATGCAAAAGGCAGCGTCTTGCGTTTCATCGATCCTTGCTGGCATAATACTCGTCACCCCGGCCGCTGAAGTTATAGTATGAACCTGTGACTATGAAATCCAGAAACCAATCATCGCCGCCGCGGCCACGCCTGGTTGTGCAAATCGGCGTGATCGGCCACCGTCCCAACCGCTTGGCCGCGGGCATGACAGGATTTCTGAAGGACCAGTGTCATCGCATCCTGAGCGCGATCCTCGATAGCGCCGCCGCCGCGCAAGACCCGCTGCTGCATGCGCCGGGGCCTCCGCTCATTCGCATCGTTTCACCGCTGGCCGAAGGCTCTGATCGCATGGTGGCCGAGGCCGGCCTGGCCCTGGGCGCGGATCTGCAATGCCCGCTGCCATTTTCCCCCGCCGAATATGAGCACGATTTTGAATCCGCTTCGTCCCGCGCGGAATTCCATTCTCTGCTGGCCAGGGCATCCGCCGTGCTGGAGCTGGAAGGCCATCGCAGCTCCGCTGATGCCGCCTACGAGCGCGTGGGGCGCACCGTGATTTACCAATCCGACATCGTCATTGCCATTTGGGATGGAGAGGCCGCGGCCGGCCGCGGCGGCACCGCGCAGATGGTTGAGGAAGCGAGGGCGTTGAAGGTGCCGGTCATCTGGCTGCATGCCTGCCGGGAGATGGAGCCCTGCCTGCTCCTGACCGATGACCTCGGCAACCGGACCGAGGAGTCCTTTGCGGACCTGCCGTCGCTGCTCGCATCGCGGCATTTTCTGGCGCACGCCCCGCAGGAGTCCTCTTTCAATCTCGCGCACGCGTATTACGCTGAAAAGCAGCCATGGTTCGATGGCGGCCGTTTCTTCAGAATCTTCCGCGACTTTGTCGCCGCCGGGCGCTGGCGCTGGGGCTCCTGGCGGGTGGCCAATTTCGAACCCTCCGCGCGTTCCGCCTGGCAGGCAACCATCGCGCGCATTCCCGGCTTCCCCGAAGGCACCCGGCATTACCTGCTGGACAAGCTATGTCCTCATTACGCCTGGGCTGACGGGTTATCGACTTATTATGCGGGCAAGTTTCGCAGTTGTTCCGTGGCCATCAATCTGCTCAGCGCCTGCGCGGTGCTGTTTGCGCTGGTTGGTCCGGTGGGCGGCAATCACGGCTTTGAAATCGACCGCGCCGCCGCCCTGATCGAGCTGACCATGATTGCGGCCATTTTGCTCCTCGCCTTTTATGGCCGGCGGCGAAGGTGGCACGAGCGCTGGCTCAATTACCGGCAGTTGGCGGAGTTCCTGCGGCAACTCAGCTTTCTGGGACCGCTGGCCTGCCCGCTGCCCTCTCCTCAGCCCCCTGCCCACTTCGGCGCCGATCCGCACCGGCCCTGGGTGGATGGCATGTTCCGCATGATCGCGCGCGATCTGGGCCTGGCGCCGGGGAAAACCAACCGGCGCTATCGGGCCGCCCTGGGCGCGTGGGTGAACAGCATCCTCACGGAGCAGATCAGGTACCATCATGACAATGCCATGCTCATGCGCAAGCTGAATCATCATTTGCACCGCGTGGGCACCGGGCTGTTCATCGCCACCCTGCTGGCCTGCATCACCCATCTGGCTCTGGGCGAATCGGTGTGGCTGCTCCTGGGGGCTACTGTGTTTCCGGCTTTCGGCGCGGCTTTCTACGCCATCAGCAATCAGGGCGAGTTTGCGCGCATCGCCGATCGCTCGCAGGCCATGTCGCGCGAACTGGAAGCCGTGCAGAGTAAAGATTTGAGCTTGGCGCTATCGACGGGAGAGGAGAGCCTGGCGGAGTTGCGCAAGGTGGCGGAGCGCGTGGCTGGCTGCATGATCGCGGAAACCATCGACTGGAACTTTGTTTTTCGCTTCCGCTCCCTGGATCTTCCCGGATAAAGCTCCTCACTCTGGAGGCTTATGTACAAACGTCTCGAAAATGTCATTCTGGTATGCTTCGCGGTGCTGGCCGTCGGACTCGGTTTCTGGGGATATGCGATTGCCGGCCACAATTACAGCCCGCCGTCCGATTACGACTCTCCAGTATTCAATCCCATTCGCCCATTTTTGTGGTCAGAGTGCATTCAGTGCCTTTTCAGCGCCATTGGACTGATACGGTGTGTCGACCTGTTTCAACCGTTCAGGGATCCCTGGCAACTCGTCGTCGCGCAATTCGCCGTGCCGGGCGTTGCCCTTCTCACGGCCGCGCAGATCTTTCTCGTCAGCCTGCGCAAGGATATCCGCACGGCTCTCGCCCGTCACTCGATCAACCACACCATCGTATGCGGCGTCGGCGATGTGGGCATGCAGGTTATACAAAATCTGCGCGGCGCCGGGCATCACGTGGTGGCCATTGACCTCGTCAACGATTCGCCCAATGCCGCCACCTGCGAGAAAAGCAGGGTTCCCGTCCTGCAAGGAGACGCCAAGAATCCTCAGGTCCTGCTCGCTTCCGGAGTCCGCCGCGCGGACACGGTGGTTGTCTGCACGGGATCCGATGCGGAGAACATGGACGTCGCCCTGCAGGTTAAAAATCTTCTTTCCCAACATTCCTATCGCATGCCGCGCAAGGTCCGGGTCCTGGCCCAACTGCGCAATGAATGGCTGCATAAAAGATTGATCAACACCGATAAAAAATCGCTGGGATCGGCCCATGTCGATTTGCGCTTGTTCAATCCCTTCACCAATGCGGTCCGCATGCTGATTAAGCGTCTGCGCCTGCCGCCCAGCCCCGAGTACGATGCCGGGACCTTCGTTGTTATCGGCTTTGGAGCTTATGGCCGGGAAGCTACGCTGCATCTCATTCGCGCCGCGCTGGTGGGTCTCAACTCAACTTTGAATGTTCTTGTAATCGATCAGAACGCGGAGGTGCTCAAAGAAAGATTCCTGGTCGGCAATCCTGCCGCCGCGGAGATGGCTTCTCTCCACTTTATCTCGGCGTCAGTGGCGCCCGGTTCGCCTGATATCAAGAACATCATTGAAGAAAAGCTGCGCTCCGCTGGCCCGCTGCTGGGAGTCGCGATTGCCCTTGGAGATGACCAGGTCAGCCTCTGCGCCGCGCTGGAAATACGCAGCCTGCTGGACAGGATGGAGCGCCTCCGCGTGCCCGTCTATGTGCGTCTAGAGCACTACAGGCAGTTAGGCGAGCTGGTCAGCAATGTGGAAAGCATTTGCCGCTTCAACGACCGCCTGCAGGTCTTCGGCACCCTGGAAGAGATTCTCAGTCCCGGCGTGCTCTTCGGTTCCCGTCTCGATGCGCTGGCGCAGGCCTTGCACGAAGACTACCGCCGGCGAAGCCAGGAGCAGATCAACCAGCAGGCCAATGTGCCCTGGCATGAGCTTCCGGAGTTCATGAAAATGTCCAACCGCTGGCGCGCCGACCACACGCCCCTCCTGCTCGCCCTGGCAGGTTTCCACGTGGAAGAGGACGTGAACTCGCCCCTAGTGCTGGAACTCACCGCGGACGAGATCGAGGTCCTGGCCCAACTCGAGCACCGCCGCTTTACCATCGAGCGGCGGCTGGTCGATTGGCTGTCGGGCGAGACGCGTCGGCATCTGCAGCGCAGGCATCCGCATCTGGCTGGTTGGTCCATGCTGGCCGAAGACCAGCGCGAACTGGAACCGCAAGGAAGTGGCCAGGCTGCCCGCGCTACTAGCCGGCCTGGGAGTGGAGTTGCGCCGGGAACGGAAGATCCGCGCCTATGGGGCCGCGCTGGCCACGGCGGCGGTGGAACTGGAGAGCATTCTAGCCGGCCCGCAATCGGAACACTATATCCTGATCGTCGACCTCGACGAGCCGCAGGCGCGCGGCATCGCGGAACGCGCCTTGAGCCTCCATTCCGCCGGCTTCTGGCTCTTCTCCCGCGAGGAACCGCGGGAGTTCTTTGAGAGGCAAGCGCGGGATTCCACCATCGGCATGCAGGCGGTGATAGCGCGCGCGGAAGGTTGGGTGCCGCGCGACCAGTTAGTTCTGCACAAAACATAGAAGCCGGGTGCCCCAGGTCTCGCTTTTGAGACCTGGGATGCAGGATGCCGGTCTGAGAAAGGTTCATTAAACAAGGTTCTCAAGCAAATAGCCGCTTACGGCTGCGGAAGCGATTTAAGCTTTTCCTTGGCGGCGCTGATAATAGCCATGGTCGGCGTGCATTGTGAAAATCCCTGGTTCTGGCCGTCTTGATAGAGCCGTGCGGCGGCCTGGGCAAATGCCAGCGCGCGGCGAAGCTGCTCGGCCTTGATATCAGGGTCGGTGGACAACGCTGCTTCCTCATATAAGTCGTTGGCGAGCAAATGATTGATCCAGGCCGTGCGCTGCGGGCAATAACCGGTTAGGCGCGCGTAACAGGTCTCAGCAAAATCGTCACCCCCCGCCTCGCTGGGCGTGAGTGACCTTTCGATATCGAGATAGCGCATGAAATCGTTTTCGTAAGCGTCGAGCGATTCGTGGCTGTTGGCCAGTCCCTGGGCAATCACGCAGCCCTTGGACGTGAACAAAGATGGATTCTTGATGCGCTTCACTTCGCCCGCATAGTACAAGCCGTGACCGTTCCTGGGGTCAAATGCAAGCAGCGCGTCAATATCCTTGTCTACTTTTGCGAATGCGCCGGCCCCTGAAACCGGAAGCGCATCGCGGGCTATGGGAAACTGATCGCGAAGATCCTTGATGGTTTGCCGCGCCCTGATCTGGGGCGTTCGTGAGTAGACGTAGTAACCGGCGGCAACCACGGCAACGGCCGCCAGCGCCATCCATGCCAGAAGCTTGAAGGAGAACCGCCTGGCCTTGATTCCCGGCTTCAGGGCCGCCGGCCGCGCCCCGGCTTCTCCCGTAGCCGTCTGCGTCCCAAGCAGGCGCGAAATGGTTGCGCACAACTCCTCCAGATGGCTCTCCACCGGCGGCGTGAACGCATCCAGCCAATGCGTATTGCTGAGCGCGAATTCCATGGCCCGGGAGGGCATTACGTCTTCAATGCGAAAGGGAACGATGATCTTCTCTTTGCTGACCGCGCGCTCGATTTCGCGGCGCACCTGCGGTGATTCGTTGGCGCGCAGGGAGAAGATCAGCAGCACGATCCGGGCATCGGAAAGCGCGTCGATGATGGCCGCGCCGTACTCCACTCCGGCCAGAATATCCCGAGGCGCAATCCAGCAACGGATATTCTGCGCCTCCAGCGCCGCGCAGGCGGCATCCGCAATCTTCTTATCCTTCGATGAGTGGCAGATGAATACTGTGTGAGCCATTCGTCTAACCCGCAATTCGATGCAGCCCGGCCACGAGCCAATATACCACCAGTTGGCCCCGCCGGCGCCGTCTTTCGCAATTGTATCCATCCCAACTGCCTGGCCAGCCTGAATGCTCGCCTCTCCGGCGCAATTGGCTGGAAATTGCTTTGCAATTACAATCATTTCTGGCGGTTTGAAAGGTCAGGGCTTCAAAACCATGAAGACGCTGCGTATCTTTATCTCCTCTCCCAGCGATGTGCGCTCTGAGCGCGTTCGCGCCTATGACGTAGTGCAGCGGCTGCAGACCAAGTTTCAGGCTCACATCAGGATCGAGTCGATTCTTTGGGAAGATGAGCCCATGCGCGCCACGGCATCCTTTCAGCCGCAAATTGCCAAGCCCTCCGAGAGCGATGTGGTGGTATGCGTTCTGTGGGCCAGAATCGGCACGCGGCTGCCGCAGGAATTCAAGCGCGCGGATGGGACCATCCCCACGGGAACGGAATGGGAGTTTGAAGACGCGCTCGAGTCTTACAAGAAACGAGGCACGCCGGACCTGCTTGTTTATCGCAAGCTTGCCCAATCGCAGATCATGGCCGACAACGTCGAGACGGTCAAGGAATGGGTAAGTCAGAAGGAGGCGCTCGACGCCTTCCTCGATAAGTGGTTCCGGGATAACGAGGGCGCGTTCAAGGCGGCGTTCAACACCTTCAACAGCGACGAAGAGTTTGAAAAGCTGCTCACCACGCATCTGGAAAAAATCATCAGCCTGCGGCTGGATAAGCAGGAGCCCATTACCTGGCCGCAGGGTTCGCCCTACCGCGGACTGGATATTTTTCAGCTCGACCACAAGGCCATCTTCTTTGGCAGGGATCTGGCCATTGCCGAGATTACCAGCCGCCTGCTGGCGCAAGCCTCGCGCGGACGGGCCTTCCTGATGGTGCTGGGCATGAGCGGCTGCGGCAAGTCCTCCCTGGTGCGCGCCGGAGTGCTCGCGGAACTGATGCGCCCCGGAGTGGTGGAGAACGTGGGTTGCTGGCGCTGGGCCATCATGCGCCCCAGCGAGGCCAGCGGCACCCTCACTGAATGCCTGGCGTCGGTGCTCTACAGCGAGAAGAACGCGCTGCCGGAACTCTCCGGCCTGGGTTACGGCGTGCAACAGTTTGCCTCCTTCTTGCAGGACGCTCCCACCCACGCCATCCCCCTGGTTGAGGCCGCCCTGGCCAGGGCGGCGCGGCAGTTTGCGCGGGAAACGCTTCGCTCCAAACCGCCCGAAGCCAGGTTGATCCTGGTCATCGACCAGCTTGAAGAGATGTTCACCGTGGAGCGCTTCAACGCCCCGCAGCGCAGCGCGTTTATCAATGCCATCTCCGCTCTTTCCCGCAGCGGCTTGGCATGGGTCATAACCACCATGCGCAGCGACCTGTATGCGCGCTGCGCCGAAATCGATGAGCTCCCGCGCTCTGAAGTCCGACAACGGGCAGTACGATTTAATGCCTCCCGGCGTCGCGGAGATAGGGCAGATCATCCGCATGCCGGCCATCGCCGCCGGCCTGGAATTCGAGTCTCATCCTGTAACTCACCAGAAGCTCGACGACGCCTTGCAGGAGGAGGCGAGCAGGAACGTGGAAGCGCTCCCGTTACTGGAGTTCTGTCTTGACGAGTTATACAAACTCAGGACTGAAACTCACCTGATTACATGGGAGGCTTATGAAAAGCTCGGCGGCCTGAAAGGCGCGATTGCCAAGCGCGCGGAGGACGTCTTTGAAGAAATGTCTCCCCCGGCGCAGGATGCCTTCCCGCGCGTGATTGCTTCCCTGGTGACCATGGATGCGGTAGTGACCAGTCATCCCGTCCGCCTCAAGGACCTCGATCACAATCCTCATATCGAGGAAGTGATCCGCTCTTTCACGCGCGCCAATCTATTTGTAACCGATACGGATCAGGCCGGCGAGCCGTTTGTAGCCGTGGCCCACGAAGCTCTTATCAATTCCTGGCCGCGCGTGCAGAATTGGGTGCAGGAGAATCAGGACTTCCTCAGGCTCAAGGCGCGCATCGCCCAGGCTGCCCATCGCTGGCGCGAGTCGAAGAAGGAAAATGATTTCTTATTGCCCGAAGGAAAACCGCTGGCCGAAGCCGAAGATGTGCTGCGCAAAAGCCCGGAAGGCCTGGAGGACATGGAGTTCATCCAATCCTCGATCCGGTTTGCCTCTCGCCGCAAGCACAAGCGCCAGTACCTGTTCGCATCCATTATGACTCTGGTGCTTCTGGCCGCCACCGTCGTTCTCTTCGAATGGCTGACGCAAAGGCAGCAAAAAGTGGCGCGCAGTGAAGTCGATTATGAAACCGCCGTCCTGGAAATGAGGCAAAACGAGATACCGAAATCGCTTGCCTTCCTGGCGGACGCCATGAGGAACAAGCCCGGCAATGAGAAGGCGATCGCCTTGACCGTCTCGGCCATGCGCAACTTTCTGCCCGCGGACAAGGTCCTTCACCCCAATGACACCGAGGTGCAGGACGCCGCCTTCAGCACCGACGTCAGGCAGGTGGTTACCGCATCCCTGGATGGCACGGCGCAGGTGTGGAGAGTAGCCACCGGCGAACGCCTCGCCGCCATGAAGCACGGCGAGTGCGTGCATACCGTGCGCTTCAACTGGGACGGGACAAATGTGCTTACCGCATCCTACGACGGCACCGCCCGCATATGGGATGCGAAAACCGGAAAGCTGCTGCATACATTGCGCCAGGTGAACGGCCCCAGAGTCTACAGTGCGTACTACAGTCAGGATCACGATTCACGCCTGATTGTCACCGCCGCGGAAGACGGAAAAGTACAGATATGGAATGCGAAAACGGGAGAGCAAATAGGCGATCCCGCAGAACCCGTGCGCCATGGCGGGGTGGTTTGGATGGCCAGCTTCAACCCCGCAGCCACGCTGGTGGTATCCGCGTCCGCCGATGCCACCGCCAGAGTCTGGGATGCGTCCACGGGCAAGCCGTATCAATATCGCGGCAAGGACGTGGTCCTGCAGCACGATCGTGGCGTGGATAGCGCGGCCTTCAGCCCCAACGGCAAAATGATCGTCACCTCATCCGAGGACGGCACGGCGCGCATCTGGAATGCGCAGACAGGCGAACCGCTGGGTGAGCCAATGCGCCACAGGGGGCCGGTGAATTTGGCCGTCTTCAGCCCCGACAGCGCCTATGTCGTCACCGCCTCGTCCGATCACACGGCGCGCATTTGGAAAGTGCCGGAGAACGGCAAGCCGGGCGCAATCGAAATGATCGGGCAACCCATGCGCCATGAAGGCTGGGTCAGGTCAGCGTTATACAGTCCGGATGGCCGCTTTATCATCACCGCCTCTTACGACAAAACGGCGCGCGTGTGGGATGCCGGCACGGGTTTGCCCCTGGGCGGACCCATGAATCACAGCGATACGGTCTACAAGGCCCGCTTCGGCAGCGACAGTTCCACCATCGTGACTGCCTCCTCCGACCACACGGCAAAAGTGTGGAAGTGGCAGCGCCCTGAAGAATTGCCGGTAATGCGCCAGCCCGGCGACAAGCCCGATGCGTTGATATCGGCCTTTTTCGACGGCAACGACGCTCACGGCAGCCGCCTTGCGGCAGTTTCCGAGCATGGCGTGCAGATTTGGGACTGGGATGAAAAGACCGGTAAGACTAGCAGTACACCTATCTTCGCTGAAAATGGCGATGATTATCTTACCGGGGCAAGCTTTAGCTCGCATGGCGATTGGCTGCTGACTACCACCAAAAGCGGTGCGCAGATATGGAAGACAAAAACGGCTAATCTTACCAGCCATCCCATCAAGGTTTCCGAAATCAATGTTCCCGGGCTGGTCAAAGCCGTATTCAGCCCGGCGGACGATAACTTGATCATGACGGTTGTAAGTAATGAGGTCTGGCTATGGGAGACGCAGGGTGGCAAGCAATCAGCATCCAGGAAGTTATCGCTGCCGGTCCGCCGTTTCGGCACGCTGCAGGGCGCCTGTTTTAGTCCCGATGGACGTCTGATCGCGACTTACGCCTACGACGGATTAATCAGGCTGTGGGATGCCCGGACCGGCAAGGAGATTACGACTAATGCTCCCATGAAGCATGGCGGCCGCGTATACACAGACTCAATTCAGTTTCGACGGCAAGTTGCTGGTGACTGCTTCGACGGATCATACCGCCATCGTCTGGGATACTCAAACGGGCCAGCCTGTCGGCAAGCGGATGCAGCATGGCAGTTGGGTTCTCGATGCCAGATTCAGCGCCGATGGCCAGCGCATTGTAACCGCTTCCGTCGACCAGACCGCGCAAATCTGGAATGCGCAGACGGGCTTGCCTCTGACTCCGTCGCCGCTGCGGCAAATTGGAGAAGTGATTGCCGCCGACTTCAGTCCGGATGGAAGGTGGGTAGTAACCGTCTCGCAGGACGGTATTGCGCAGGTTTGGGATGCCCGCACTGGTTTTCCCATGGGCGAGTCTATCTCCGGCAGCGCCAGGGTCGTCAGCGCGGCCTTTAGCCGGGATAGCAACTGGCTGCTCACCGCCTCGGACGATGGCACGGCTCAAATACGGGAAACGCCCATCACCACCGATGTGGCGCCGGCGTGGCTGATTGATGCCGCCGAAGACCTGGGCGCATTGCGCCTGGATGACAAAGGCGTGCTGGGACCGGCGTCCCAGAACGATATCCAGCTCCGCGACGAAATTCTCGCGCAAGTTTCCCGCACAGCCCATGATGAGGTAGCGCGCTTTGGCCGCTGGCTGGTGGCCGATCCCGCCACGCGTCCGCTCTCGCCCAAAGGAGAGCAGTAGCCGGCCGGCTAAACTGCTTTGCGCAGCGCCTCGTGAATGATCATCTTCAAGTAAGTCTGGTGGTGCAGACCGCGTTTTACTGCTTGCGCGCGAGCTTTAGCAACGTCTCTGGAACCCAGACGAATTTTCGTAGTAGTCGAATCGCCGGTCACGATAACTGTGCAGGGACCAATGTAGCCTTCGTTCATGGCCTTCTCGAATAAGTCCGCGACTGCTTTTTCGTTCGCTTCCCACCACGCAGCCTCTTCGGCTCGATTGGTAAATCTAGTTCTCTTCGATTTTCTCGGCATCAGATTTTCCTCAATACAATATCGGCCATTCACTGCCGGAGTTCAACCAGCGTTGCCCCCTGCCCGCCTTCGTTTTGCGGGGCTTCGGCGATGGTGGCTACATGGGGATGGCTTTTGAGGAATTCGCGGACGCCGCGGCGGAGGATGCCGGCGCCGTGGCCGTGAATGACGCGGACGCGGGGCAGGCCGGCGAGGAAGGCGCGGTCAAGATACTTTTCCAGCTCCTCGGTGGCTTCATCCACGGTGCGGCCGATGAGGTTGATCTCCATGCGCATGTCGTCGGTGTTGGCGCTGGTGACGGTGACGTGGACGTTCTTCTGCTTGCGGGCGGCGGCGAGCGGGTCGGGGCGCTTCTCCGCCGCGGACTCTCCTCCAAGAGGTGAAGCTGCGGAGCACTCGTCGCGCTTGACGCGCATCTTGATGGGGCCGAGGGCCACTTCAAAGAGGTCCTTCTCGACCTCGCGCTGCACGACGGCGATCTTGTTCATCGACTTGAGGCGAACCTGGTCGCCGGCGGCGATGTGCTTGAGCACATGCGGCTGGGCGTTCGGCGTCGCCCTGATCCGCGCCGGTGCGGTGGGCGACGACGGTCTGGTTGAAGCTCTCCTGAAACTCGCGGCGCAGGCGCAGGATGCGGCGCTCGGCTTCCTTGGATAGCTTCTGCTGCGCGGCGCGATCTTCGATGGCGCGCACCGTCTCGCGCATCTGGAACTCGAAGTCCTTGAGCAGCGAGGCCAGCTTGGTTTCCAGCTCGCGCGTGCGGTTGCGCAGCTCGACGTCGCCCTCGCGCGCCAGCTTGGCTCGCTCCTGGTTCAGAGCGTACTGCTCCAGTCGGGCGGCCTTGCGCTCTGCTTCAAGTTGCGTCAGCTCGTTGTGCAGGCGGTCGAGGAAGCGGGCGATATCCACCTGCTGCGAACCCAGGCGCTGGCGGGCGGCGGCGATGATGCCGGCGTTCAGGCCCAGCCGCTCGGCGGTCTGGATGCCGGCCGATGCGCCGGGCACGCCCAGGCGAAGCTGGTAGTTGGGCGCCAGCGTCACTTCGTCCACGCCGGCCGCGGCGTTGAGCACGCCGGGAGTGTTGGCGGCGTAGACCTTGAGCGAAGTGTGGTGCGTGGAGATGAGCGACCACGCGCCCGCTGTCAAAAAGTGGCTGGCAATGGCCACGGCCAGCGCCGCGCCTTCTTCGGGATCGGTGGAGGAGCCAAGCTCGTCGAGCAGAACCAAGGTGCGCGTTCCGGCCAGGCGCGAGAGGCGGTCGAGGTTGGTGATGTGCGCGGAAAAGGTGGAGAGCGCCGCCTCGATGGATTGCGCGTCGCCGATGTCGGCCAGAAATGCGGTGAAGACCGGGAAGCTGGCGGCTGTGGCGGGAATGGGCAGGCCGGCCTGCGCCATCATGGCCAGCAGAGCCGTGGTCTTGAGCGTGACGGTTTTGCCGCCGGTGTTGGGGCCGCTGATGATGAGCTGGCGCTCCTCGGCGGTCAGTTCCAGCGTGAGCGGGACGATATGGCCGCCGGTCGCGCGCAGGTGCTTTTCCAGCAGCGGATGGCGCGCCGCCTCGAGGCGCAGACCGGTCTGATCGCAAGGGTCGGCGCCACGCAGTCGTAGTCGCGGGCAAAGCGGGCGCGGGCTTGCAGGCTGTCCACCAGCGCCAGCACGCGCGCGCCTTCGACCAGGCCATGAGCATAGCCGCCCACCTGGCGGGTGAGGGCGACAAAGATGCGGTGAATCTCGGCCTGCTCTTCTTCGATGAGGCGCACCAGTTCGTTGTTCTGCTCGATGGTTTCCAGCGGCTCGACGTAAACCGTCTGCCCCGAAGAACTGGCGCCGTGGACCACGCCGCTGACGCGCCGCTTGAGTTCGCTGCGCACGGGAATCACGAAGCGGTCGCCGCGAATGGTGATGAGGTCTTCCTGGGTCGCGCCTTCCGCGGAGAGCTTGCGCAGCGCGGCGCGCAGGCTTTCTTCGATCAGCCGCTGCTGGCGCTCCTGCTCGCGGCGAATGCGGCCCAGCTCGGGCGAGGCGTTGTCGGCCAGCGAGCCGTCGGGCTGAATGGTGCGCTCGATGGATTCGGCCAACGGGCGCAGGCTGGTGGTAAGCGCCGACGAAAGCTCGGAGAGGCCGGGCAGCTTGCCGGCGAGACTGCGCCGGGGGCGACTTGCAGCAGCGATTGCCAGGAGGCCACGTCGTTGGCCAGCCGCGCCACGGCCTGCAGTTCGCCGGCTTCCAGCGCCGCGCCTGGAATCTGCGCTTTGGCGGCCTGCTGCGTGGGGTCGAAGAGGCCGCCAAGGGGAATGGAAACCTGCTCCTCCAGCAACAGCCGGACCTCGCCGGTGAGCTGGTGCTGGCGGCTGATCCACTCCTCGTCGGTGGAAGGCGCAAGCGATAGAATGGCGGCCCGGCCCACAGGCGAAGCGGCAAAACCGGCCACCAGCGCCAGCAGCGGCTCCCACTCGAGAGCGGCAAAGTCGGCGTGCTCCACCGGCGACGGGATGGGATCCAGCAGTGGCATTTCCGTCCAGAGACTATAGTAGCGTTCCAGGACGGATTCCCTTTCCAGACCTTGCTTTACTCCAGGTCGAATACCAGCACTTCCGCGCCGTCGGGGCCTGCGGTCAGATTTGCCGCGGCTTCCTCGCTCAGGGCCAGGCCGTCGCCCTGCGCCAGCACCAGGCCGTTGACCGTGGCGGTTCCGCGGGCCACCTGCACCCAGCCATACTTGCGCGCCTTGAAGGCGTGCGACGCGGTGGCCCCGGCTTTGAGGCGGGCGGCAAAGAGGTCGGCGTCCGTCACCCACTTGAGGCTGCCCTCCCGCCCGTCGGGCGAGGCAAGAAGGTGCAGGCGATCCAGTTCCTCGGCGATGGGAAAACTCTTCTGGCTGTAGCTGGGCGGAATGCCGTCCTGCGACGGCTCGACCCAGATTTGCAGCAGGTGCGTGGGTTCGGTCTGGGAGGCATTGAACTCCGAGTGCCGGATGCCCGTGCCGGCCGACATATGTTGCAGTTCGCCGGGGCGGATCTGGCCGCCGGAACCGAGCGAGTCCTTGTGGGCCAGCGCGCCCTCCAGCACCCAGGTCACGATCTCCATATCGCGGTGGGGATGCGCGCCGAAACCCTGGCCGGCGGCGATGCGGTCCTCGTTGATGACCCGCAGGGCGCGGAAGCCCATGAACTTGGGATCGTAGTAGGTGTTGAAGCTGAAGGTGTGGCAGGTGTCGAGCCAGCCGTGGTTCAAGTGGCCGCGTTCGCTGGAGCGCCGCATGGAAAGCATGGGGAAGACCTCGCATCTGAAAAGCCGTTCACTTGTTTGCGCTTTGCCAACATGAGCGCACATTTATTTGCTGGCTGGAGCGGTTCGCGTATTGGTGTAGAGGGATGCCACTAGAATGGAGGGAGCAGGGGCCTTCAGGCCCCTCTACCGGGCGGAAAAGTCACGCGGGCTTTAGCCCCGGGCCTGAAAGCCCCATGATTTGGGGCCCGAATTTCGTGGGTCTAAAGCCCCACGCTCCCTCCATGAAACAGCTTGAGAGGCTCCTCTACACCATGGAGAGAACTGCTCTAATACATACCGCGCTGGTCATGTTAACAAATTCGCCAACAGAAAACGGTTTAAGTTCAAGATGCAAAGTGCGGCAAAAGGATGCAGCGGCGTCCATGGCAGCCAACGCGGTGAGGTTGGAGGAAATTTTGTAACGCCTGCGGAATCTCTATTTTATGGCTTTGAGGGCGATGAGCCTGCTGTCCCCGAAACCGGCGCTGTGCTGGAAGCGGCTGCGGGCTCCGAAGCGGGAGAAGCTGAGGAAGCGGCAGTTTTTTCGCTTGCGGAAGCTGGCGTCTTGGCCTCTGCCGCAACGGCGCCGCTTCCGGCCTCGGAGGCGGGCGCGCTGCTCTTGGCCGCGTAGTCGTTCACATACCAGCCGGCGCCTTTGAAGTTCAGGCGCGGAGCGGTGAGCGGGCGCTCCAGCGCGCCGTGACATTGGGGGCACACAAGCTCCTGCGGGGACGAGAATTTCTGGATTTTTTCAAAGCGGTGGCCACACTGGGTACAGCGATAGGCATACAGCGGCAAAGTTCTTTCCCCCCCAGGGAAGAAATAACCCCTTTACCTATTGTATCGGCAGGGCGGTAATTGGCTGCAAAAGCCCGGCCGCCCTGCCTTTGACTGCTCTCGCCCGCGTCCGGCCTTATTGCACCTTGAAATGCACGCTGGCGCTCTTGTTTTCCCAGGCCAGGGTGAGCTTGCCCTTGTTGCCGCCCAAATCCGTAATGGTGTACTTCAGGTTCTCCACCAGGTCAGGCAGGGTGGTGGTGTGGAATTTCACCCGGCCCAGGTCCTGTGTTTTGTCGTACTTCGTTCCCCACTGGCCGGTCTGCTTGTTGACGATCAGCACCCAGTGGTCGGGGTCGGATATGTCGACGTACAAGGTGTAGTCGCCCTTGGGGACGGCCAGGCCGCCCAGCATCAGGTCCGCCTCGGTATGCAGCTTGGTGGCCGCATTGGCCCCCGCGCGCCACACCGGATAGGTGGGATCGTGGCTGATGAGCCCGTCCTTGGTGAAGATTTTGCCGGCGCGGCCTTTCACTCCGGGCGAGTTGTAGGTGATGGCGATGGTTTTGCCGCCGATGGTCGCCGTCTCGGTGGCGGGCGGGCTCTTGGGCGGGGCTTTGGGCGGCTTTTGTTGCGCGGACAGGGTAGCGGCTACGATGAGAAGCCCCGTACAGACCAAAAAACGCTTCATGGTGAGTTTTCCTCCAGGCAGAGCACTTGTGTTGGTGGGATGGCCCTGACGCGATGATTGTCGCACCGCGTGCCTCGGTTAGGGAAGCGGGGCAGGAAACAGGGCCTGAAAACTGGGCGATGAGGCTGCTATGATGGCGCTGGTACTGAGGGCGCCCGCGGGAATGGTGGCAGCGGAGCGAGCCGGTACAAGGAGTTGAAACGCTATGAAAAAATCACTCTCTCTACTCGCCCTGTTGGCTATAGCGATCGCAGTGTGCGTTGGCGCCGTGGATCAGCCGAAAAAGATCTATCCCGACCGCTGGGTCTACATCAGCCACAGCTTCCAGTCTGACCAGGATGTTGAAGACGTACGCGAAATTGCCCGCACCGCGGCCGAGCACGGGCTTAACGGCATCGTCCTGTCTGGAATGGACCGCATCAGCCTGTACTCGCCGGAGCAACTGGCGCGCCTGAGCAAGGTGAAAGAGATTGCCGATTCCTACCGCCTGGAGATCATTCCTTCAGGCTTCGGCACCGGTTACGGCGGAGCCATCCTGGCCCATGACAAGAATCTCGCCGAAGGCCTGCTGGTCAAGGATGCCTTGTTCGTCGCCAAAGGCGGAACCGCTCAGTTTGTCCCGGACTCGCCGGCCAAGCTGGTGAACGGCGGCTTTGAAGAGTACCAGGGCAACCGCTTCACCGGCTTTACCACGCAGGATGAGCCGGGAATCAAAACCTTTGTCGACACCAGCGTCTCTCACTCCGGCAAGGCTTCGCTGCGCATCGAAAACTTTGCCGAACCGCAACCTGCGACGTCGGGAGGCGCCGGCGCCCCCCGGATATTGCCGGGTTGAAAAACCCGCATATGGCGGGCGTGGCGCGCGTAGCCCAGGAGATACGCGTCACGCCCAACCGCTGCTACCGCGTAAGCGCGTGGGTCAAGACCGAAGACGTGGAGCCGGCATCGCTGTTCAGCATCAAGTCGTTTACGCCCGACGGCCGCGATCTCAGCCCCTTCGAGCCCCCCGCGCCGTCTCCCACCTCCGGCTGGAGACAGGTGACCACCTCGTTTAACAGTTGGTATGCCGACCGTATCGAGTTAACCTTCGGCGTCTTTGAAGGCGTGAAAGGCAAGGTCTGGGTGGACGACGTGGACGTGGAAGAGGTGGGCCTGATGAACGTGATACGCCGCGAAGGCGCGCCGCTCACCGTTCGCGACGAGGCCACCGGAACGGTCTACAAGGAAGGCCGGGATTTCGAGCCGGTCAGCGACCCCAATCTCGATTTCCACTGGACCCACCCCATGCCGTCGATTCGCCTGCTGCCCGGCGGGCGCATCCATGACGGGGCGCGGCTGCGCGTGAGCTATTATCACGGCGTCACCATCTATAACGACCAGACGCCCATCTGTCCATCGGCGCCCAAGGTGCACGAGATATGGATGCAGCAGTTTCCGCTGATTGAGAAGTACCTGGCTCCGAAACGCTATTTCATCGCCACCGACGAGGTCCGCGCCTTGAACCGCGATCAATCCTGCCTGCGCCGCAAGCTGCCCGCCGCGGCCATTCTCGGAGACGATGTACAGTGGCTTTACAAGGAGATACACGCCTTCAACCCCAAGGCCCAGGTGCTGGTCTGGTCGGATATGTTCGACCCCAATCACAACTCGGTGAAGCAGTACTACTTCGTGGACGGCTCGATGGAGAACACCTGGACCTACCTGCCCAAGGACATGGGCATCGTGTGCTGGTATTTCGAAAAGCGGCGGGCATCCCTCGACTTCTTTTCCAGCCGCGGCTTCAAGACCTTTGCGGCAGCGTACTATGACGCCGACACCCTGGAAAATACCGAGAAAAATGCCGAGGGATGGATGGACGCTATGGACACAACCCCCGGCGCAACCGGGATCATGTACACCACCTGGGACAACAAGTACAAGTTTCTGGCGCCCTTTGGAGATCTGGTTTCCAAGCGTCCTTAACCGATCTGTCGCAGATCGCTCTCGCGTAAGTCTGGGGCCGGCGCCTCTACGGCTTTAGAGAGGGGCCGATTCCGGATCAATCCGGCACGCGTGCGCGTGCGCAAGGCAGAAGAGGGCATGTAATACCCGTGCATCCGCCGGGCGGAAATTAGAACGGTTCGCGTATAGGTGTAGAGGGATGCCATTAGAAGGGAGGGAGCAGGGGCCTTCAGGCCCCTCAACCGGGCGGCAAAGTCACGCGGGCTTTAGCCCCGGGCCTGAAGGCCCCATGATTTTGCGCCTGAATTTCGTGGGTCTCTAATGCCCCACGCTCCCTCCATTAAACAGCTTGAGAGGTTCCTCTACATCATTGAGAGAACTGCTCTGGTATCCGGAATTTCTTATTTTCTTCTGTTATCAACCTGTTTGTTTTTCATCCCCGCCTGAGCAAGATCGAAATTGCGCCTGGCATCGGCAAAGGCCGGATTAATCCGTGCCGCTTGGTTGAACTCTTCGGCCGCTTTTTCATAATCCCCTAGTTGAAACAGAGCCACGCCGAGGTCATTATGCGCATATGCGTTTGCAGGATCTAACCGCAGCACTTGGATAAATTCCCCCACCGCCTCGCGGAACCGGTGCGTTTTCGCATAGATTCTGCCCATTTGGGCATGGGCCGTTGTCTGGTCGGGATTGCTGGCCAGAGAAAGCCGGAATTCCTTCAGCGCTTCCTCGGTCAAGCCCTGCTGGTCCAAAACAATGCCTAATTTGTTAAGCGCCGGCGAGTTATCCGGCTCCATGGCCATCGCCTCGCGGTACTCTTTAGCCGCCTCGTCCAGTTTTCCCTGCGCCAGGAGTGCATCGCCATGATTAAGCTGCGCCGTTATCAAATCCGGCGGATCCGTCCTTTTGAAAACCTGGACGGACGAACCCGACTGCACCTGATAGGTTCCGAAATCTCCCCACCGGTACTCGGTATGATCATCTGCAAGGATGTCGGCCACTGCGACGATCTGTTTATAATGTTGCGCTTGGTAAGCGGCCCACCAATCGAAGATTTCCGATGGCGAGCTCTTGTGCCGGACCCAGGAGGTTGCAGTGGTCACAAATACCACGTAATCCGGCTGGGAGTTTTCCACGTCGCGTATAAGTTCTTTTTGCATGGTTAATGCGTATGGCTGGTCTTCCATAAGGCCGTACATATAGATGTGGCCCGTGGCGGAACGCCGCTGCGCATAGAAAAGAATTTCGGGTTCGGAGCCGAGTATTGCGATGCGGGAGTCTTTGTTCGAGTGGGTGCGAAGATAGTTGCCGATTTGTATGGCTTCCGGGAAGGGCCCTCCTCCATCCATAGCTCGTGTAATCTTCAACGGGCTTATTTGAAACAGATACTCCTGTTGCCGCACAACCGAAAACACCAATGCCGCAACATACACAAGATATGTCAGCCAGGAAGCGTGCGGCCATAGTTTCGCTGAAGTACCCACGGCGGCTCCGGCCAGCAGTGCGATGGCCGGCAGCATGAGAACGAAATAGTGCGGGCGAAAGTAAAAGCCCGGGCAGACAGCCAGAAAGGAGAAGAGCAGAAAACCGCTGGCGAAAACCGCGGCCATGCGATCCTCTTTCCTCCGCCAGATCAGAACCAGTCCCGCCAGGGCTATCAACCAAAGCGCAAGGTTCGGCCTCACGATGTCTGGAAAGCTTTGGCCGAACCAGAAGATGCCAAAGGAGAGCGGCACTTCCCGCGCGTATGCGTGTGCATACGTGAATGTCCAGAACCAGAATTTGTCGAATACTCCGGCCCGCCACAGTATCAAGCCAGTCAGCGCCAGCGGCAGAGACACGCCGCAGAGAAAAGTTGCCACACTTTTCACGGCCGGGAGCCAGCCCTCGCGGCGCCGGGTCCATTGATCCCAGGCCAGATACAACACGCCAAAGACCACAAACAAGGCGCCGTGCTGCTTCATCAGCACAGCAATGCCGTAAAGCACTCCGCTCAAAAGCAGTGCTGGCCATCGCCGGCTATCAATAGCGCGCAGCAGCAGCAAGGTTCCGCCCAGCGCCGCCAGCACCACAAAATGAGTGGCATGAGCCTGGCTTCCATTCACGCCCTGCCCCATCGATAGCAGCGCGTAGACAGCGGATGCCGCCACGCCGGCTGCGGGCGTAAGCAGGCGCTTTCCCAGCAGATAAATCAGCACAATGGCAGCGGCATTCACCAGCATAAATCCCAAATGGATTCCGGTGATGGTTTGCCCAAACACAGACATAATCGCGGCGTAAGCCGCGGCGGTGCCGGGAAATTTCATGCTGTAGACAAGTTTGTAAGGGGGAATCCCTTGCAGCATGAGCTGGCCGGTATATGCATACTCCCCCTCGTCCCGTTCCAAAGGTATCCCCAATAAACGGATGCGCACGGCGGCCGCGGACAGGACGGCGATTGCAACCAGTATCCATGGCAAAAGACTTGAGCGCCCGCCGCCTCCTGAAGCCGCCGCTTGAACTGCCGGCTCTTTTGCGCTTACTCGCCTTTTTTTCGATTTGGATTTGCTCACGGCACTGTCCTCCACGCCTGGCGCATGTCGTCAAGACTTATCATTTTCCTGCGTATTCTATCTGTTTGTTTTCATCCCGGCTCGAGCAAGATCGAGATTTTTTCTTGCCTCGGCATTGGCCGGATCCATCTCGATCGCGTCGCTGAACTGCTCCTCCGCTTTTTGATATTCCCCCAGTTGTAACAGGGCCGAGCCTAACTCATTATGCGCGCTGGCGTTTGCGGGATCGTACCGCAGCGCCTGCGTAAACTCCTCTGCCGCTTCGGGTACCTGATGCTCCTCCATCAGGATCCTGCCGATTTTGGAATGGGAGATAGCCTGCTCGGGCTGGATGGCCAAAGAGCGGCGGTATTCCTCAAGCGCATCCTGAGCCAATCCCTGCTTGTATAAAACATTGCCTAAGTCGTAATGCGCATAGTAATTATCCGGCTCGATAACCAGCGCCCGGCGGTACATCTTGGCCGCCTCGTCATATTCGTCCTGTGCCTGCAGAGCATCGCCCAGATAAAGCCACGCCGTTATGTAACTCGGGTTGATAGCGATCAGCTTTCTGCAATATATCTCCTCATCCTTCGGCCGGCCCGCTAAAGCGGACCATAGCGCCAGGTTGGTGAGGGCGCCCGGATCTTTAGGGTCAACAAGCAATGCCTGATCCAGGCGTTGTCTTGCAAGCTCCAGTTTGCTCTGATCATGGGTTTGCATCGCCATTCGCATCAGGCAAAATGCGGAATCGGATAGAATCAGGGTCCACTTGGAATCATAGGACAGCGAGTGTTCATAATATTCTTCCGCCCTGGCAAGATTTCCCTGCCTCATGTACTCCGCGCCCAGGATGGCATTGGGAAACTCCCCGCGCGGGTCAACCGCAAGTATGTGGTTAAAAAGCGTCACCGTATCTTTCCACACCTTTACCTGCGCATCGGTCTTTACGGCGCACGCCGCTAAGACCGCGACCGCCACCAGTTGAGTCGCTATTCTTATTTTTGGATGGTTGGCCACGGCATCGCCTGCCAGCCAGACAACGGCAATGAATAGGCCGATCAAAGGAACATAAGTGTAACGCTCGGCCATGGCCTGCCCGCCAACCTGCACGATGCCGATCACCGGCAACAGTGTTCCCAGAAACCACAGCCAGCCGATGAGGCAATAAGGTCTTTTCGTCCGGAAATGCCAGCAGACGGCAGTTATCAGGATGAGCGCCATAGCCGATAACCCCGCCGCCCATATCCTGATGTGCGTTATATCATAGTAATAATAGGCCGTGAGAGGATCGGGCCACAACATGATCTGTACATAGCGGCAGTAACTGATGGCCGCATTGCAGATTCTCTCCCACATAGGCAGGATTTGCAGCGTATCCATGGCGCCGCTGGTTTGCTGCGCAATATAAGTGATAGTGCTCGAGATAGCCGCCATGATGAAGAACAGCCATTTCTCCACGCATAACTTCCAGAGAGAAGATAACCAGCGCGCGCGTTTTTCCCGCGCCAGCGATAATCTGCGCAACGGCCAGTAATCCAGCAGCAGCATGGTAAACGGAAGCGTAACCACCATGGGTTTCGCTAGCAGGCCGCAGGCAAAGCAGCAGGCCGCTAATGCATACCGTTTCCAGGATGGCCTGCGCACATACCATGCATACACAAGCAGCGCCGCAAACCAGAAAAACGTGCTTAATACATCCTTGCGTTCGGCAATCCAGGCAACCGATTCCACATGCGCGGGGTGCAGCGCGAACAGGAACGCGGCCATTGCCGAGCGTCCCAGGTAACCGGTCATGTACAAAAGCAATAGGAAAAGCAGAACTGCATTGGCGGCGTGAAATGCCGCATTGGTTATATGGTGCCCGGCGGGATTTTTGCCATAAAAGCTCCAGTCCACCATGTGCGAAATCCACGTCAGCGGGTGCCAGTTGGCGGCATAGTAGGTGGTAAACGCCCACCCCAAGCTGTGCATGGTCAACCCCTGCTGCACCTGCCGGTTCTGCAGCACATAGGAGTCATCGTCCATGGTGACGAATGCGTTGTTCCGCACCCCCCGATAGGCCGTCAGGGTAACCACTGCAAGAACTGCGCAGACGGCGGCAATTTGCCACGGCTTATGGATGGCGTGCGCAGTGGTAGCGGTCTTCCTGGCCGGCGTCGCTGGCGGGCGCTTGTCTTGGGATTTACTCTGTTGCGTTTTCCTCGGCATGATAGGCAACCTGCGATCATTTTAACCAGTAGATTTACGTTTTGCCTCATGGCTGCGAATCAATATCGACCCCGTTGCCTCCGTCGAGTCCGCTGTTGAGACTTTAGCCTTTCGCATGATATGGAATTGTACCCGGTAAAGACGTCTTAATAATAGACAGCGCACGCGACGCAGTTTCCCATCAGGTATATAATGGTGCCGCATTAATCATCAACCTGGGAGCTCTCCTATGCCGCTTCGCATGCGTGTTTTTTCTTTATGCTTTGTTCTTATGAGTTGCTGCGCAGAGCTGCACGCCCAGCATCCCGCCAACTCTAACACCTATTACCAGCAGTTGCGCGGCCTGTTGCCGGGCCGTGAGGTCATCGCGGTTAATAACCTGGAATTGCGCCGCGACGCGGCCACCTTTACGCTGCGCCAGGGCAACATCGTCTTTTATGGCCCGGTGAACGGCAAGGTGACCGGCGCGGTCTTCAAGGGCGACGGCCACTTCCACCTCACCCCGCCTACCGCCGAGGAGCGCCACAACCTGACCATCTTCAACCACAGCGAGGAGTTCGACGAGGACTTTGACCAGGTGGTGCTGCGCTTCACCGACGCTACAGCGGCAGAGCTGCACAAGGGCTCGGCAGGCACGGGTGCGCCGGACTCCGGCTTCGCTAAGGAGGCGGAGGAGTTTCACAACTTCGCGCGGGTCAAGTTGCGCGAAAACTATGATCTGCGCATCCTTGAGGATGTTTTGAGCCCGGCGCGGGGTGGCTTCTTTATGGCCGCCATTCACGGCAAGAAGAATTCGCATCTGCTCTTTACGCTCGATCCGCATGGGGCCGGCAAGGTGGCCCCCGAGGAGATCTCGCTGATGAGCTGGAACGATTGGGGCCCATCCTATCCAGCGGCCTTTCACCTGGCTTCAAGCGTTGCCCGCGCCGGCGGAGACAGCCATGAGCGCAATACTCCTTACCGCATCGACAACGAGAACCTCGATGTTTCCATCGAGAGGAGTGGATTCCTCACCGGCCTGGCGACTGTTCATATCGTTGCCGATGAGGACGGCGTAGCGGTTGTGCCGCTCAATCTCTATCCCACGCTGCGCGTAAACCGCGTGGAATCCGAAAAGGCTGAAGCGTTGGATTTTGTGCAGGAGAAGAAAGACGAAGACGCCGATTTTGGAGTGGTGCTGGCGCAATCGCTTAAGAAGGGCGAGGCCGTCACTATGCGCATAGCCTACGCCGGCAAAGATGTGGTCAAAAACGAGGGCGGCGAGAATTATTACCCCATCGCGCGTGAAAACTGGTATCCCAATGGGTCCAGCGGGTTTGGCGACTATGCCACTTACCACATGCTCTTTCATGTGCCCAAGGGGCTGCAATTGATCGCCACGGGAACCAAGCTAAGCGAAAGCACCGACGGCAAGACCACGGCCACCGAATGGAAAACGGATGTGCCGCTGCCGGTGGTGGGTTTTAACCTGGGCAACTTCAAGATGCAAGAAGCCAAGATACAGGGTAAACCGGGCGATAGTTTAACCATCGACGCCTATGCCAACACCATGCCGCCTGACGAGTTTTCCCATTTGGATGATGCTTCTCTTGGCAGTTTTAACCCATTGTCGATGCTGCCCATGGAACTTAGCCAGGCGCAGGTTGCCGCAAGGATTTATACCGACTACTTCGGCCCATTGCCCTTTTCCAGGGTAGCCATAACCCAGCAGTACGCATGTGACTACGGCCAAAGCTGGCCTATGTTGGTCTATCTGCCCATTTGCGCATTTTTGGATGATACCCAGAAACACTTTCTGGGGATGGGCGGCGAGAATCTGAATAAGCACATGTATTGGAAGATGGTGACCCCGCATGAAGTTGCGCACCAGTGGTGGGGACAAACGGTTGGCTTTCGCAGCTATCGCGACCAGTGGATGAGCGAAGGTTTTGCAGATGCCTCGGCCTCCATTTTCCTGCAGGACACAAAGCCCAAGTCCGACGACTTTCGCGAGTTCTGGAAAGAGGAACGGAGACTTCTAACCGAGAAAAATGCCTTTGGCTTCCGTCCTATCGATGTAGGTCCGGTGACCATGGGCATACGGCTCAGTTCCCACAAGACGGGATGGGATATCTACGGGTATCTTGTCTATCCCAAGGGCGCCTATATCCTGCACATGATCCGTATGTTGATGTGGACGCCCAAGGACGGAGACGAACGCTTCAAGGCCACCATGCACGACTTGGTCGACAGTTATCGCCTGCAGGCGGCCACTACGGAGGACTTCAAGGCCATCGTCGAAAAGCACATGAGCTCCGCAATGGACCTGGACGGCAATCATAAGATGGATTGGTTCTTCAATCAGTATGTCTACGGCACGGAGCTGCCAACCTATCATTTCGAGAGTAAGATTGCGCAGAACGGCGACGCCACCAGCCTGCATTTCAAGCTGACTCAATCAGGGGTTTCACCAGGCTTCAAGATGCTTGTGCCGATCTATCTGGAATTGGCCGATGGTAGGGTTATTCGCATGGGCGCGATCGCGCTTCACGGTTCCATGACGGCCGAACATGACGTGCCACTGGGCAAGCTGCCGGTGGCGATTAAACGCGCATCGATCAACTACTACTATGACGTGCTGGCGATCGAGAACTAAGCCGGCCACCGCCAGACAGAAAATGAGGCCGCGAAGTTAACCACCCTTCGCGGCCTCATCCATTTACTAGGCTGCGCATCAGCGCGCTCACTCGCCGCTCTTACGCCATCGCTTCCCGCCCCATCGGCTCAAACTTCAACTGGTTCGACTTGCGGTCCACGCTCGATGCGCACGTGCGCCCCGTGCAGCACCTCGCCGTTCAGGATTTTGATGGCCAGCGGGTCCTGCACCATGCGCTGCAGGGCTCTCTTCAGCGGACGCGCTCCATAGGCCGCATCCGACCCCGAAGCCAGAATCAGTTGCCGCGCCGGCTCCGTCAATTCCAGCGAAATCTGCCGCTCTTCCAGCAGCTTGCGCACTTCGTTCAGCCGCAGCTCCAGAATCTGGCTCATCTGCGCCGGGCCCAGCGGACGGAAGATCACGATATCGTCCACGCGGTTCAGAAACTCCGGGCGGAAGTGCTCGCGCAGCACCCGCATCACCGATCTCGCGCGCCATATCGAAGTCGTGCTCGGTCTTCAGCGCGTCGCCCGCCAGCATCGCCGCGCCCAGGTTCGAGGTCATGATGAGCACCGTGTTCTTGAAGTCCACCGTGCGGCCCTTGGCGTCGGTCAGCCGCCCGTCGTCCATCACCTGCAGCAGGATGTTGAACACATCCGGGTGCGCCTTCTCGATCTCGTCGAAAAGAATCACCGCGTAAGGCCTGCGGCGCACGGCCTCGGTCAACTGCCCGCCCTCGTCGTAGCCCACATAGCCCGGCGGCGCGCCGATCAGCCGCGCCACCGCGTGCTTCTCCATGTACTCGCTCATGTCGATGCGCACCATGGCCTGCTCGTCGTCGAAGAGAAACTCCGCCAGCGCGCGCGCCGTCTCCGTCTTGCCCACGCCCGTCGGCCCCAGAAAAATGAACGAGCCGATGGGCCGCTTGCGGATCGCTCAACCCCGCGCGCGAGCGGCGAATGGCATTGGCCACGACGGTCAGCGCCGCATCCTGCCCGATGACCCGCTCGCGCAGCCGCTGCTCCATCTCGACCAGCTTCTTCACTTCGCCTTCGAGCATCCGCGAAACGGGAATCCCCGTCCACTTGCTCACGATCTTGGCGATGTCTTCCTCGTCCACCTCTTCCTTCAGCATGCGCGCCGCGCCCGCATTCCCGTCCTGCGCGGCGTTCAGCTTCTTCAGCTCCGCTTCCAGCTTGGGCAGCTCGCCATACTGGATCTGCGCGGCGCGGTCGAGCTGTCCCTTGCGCGTCTGCTCCTCGGCCTCGAAGCGCAGCGCCTCGATCTTCTTCTTCAATTCGCTGACGCGGCTGATCGCCTCGCGCTCCCTGGTCCAGCGCGCCCGCAGCGCCGTTATCTGCTCCTTCAGCCGGGCCAGCTCGCGCTCCACCTCATCGCGCCGCTCACGGCTGTTGGGGTCGGTCTCGCGCTTCAGCGCCGCGCGCTCAATCTCCAGCGAAGTCGCCTCGCGCTCCAGTTGGTCGATCTCCGTGGGCACCGAGCCGATCTGAATGGCCAGCGAAGCCGCGGCCTCATCCACCAGGTCGATGGCCTTGTCGGGCAAAAATCGGTCGCTGATGTAGCGATGCGAAAGCGTGGCCGCGGCCACAATCGCCGCGTCCTTGATGCGCACGTTGTGGTGCGCCTCGTAGCGCTCCTTCAGGCCGCGCAGAATGGCGATCGTGTCCTCCACGTTGGGCTCGCCCACGTAGACAATCTGGAAACGCCGCTCCAGCGCCTTGTCCTTCTCGATGTATTTGCGGTACTCATTCAGCGTGGTTGCGCCGATGGCCCGCAGCTCGCCGCGCGCCAGCGCCGGCTTCAGCATGTTGCTGGCGTCGATGGCGCCCTCGGCCGCGCCCGCGCCCACCAGCGTGTGCAGCTCATCGATGAAGAGCACGATCTCGCCGTTCGATTCTTCGATCTCCTTGAGCACCGCCTTGAGCCGGTCCTCGAACTCGCCGCGATACTTGGCGCCGGCCAGCATCGATCCCAGGTCCAGCGAGATCACCCGCTTGTCGCTTCAGGCTCTCCGGCACGTCGCCGGAGACGATGCGCCGCGCCAGCCCTTCGACGATGGCCGTCTTGCCCACGCCCGGCTCGCCGATCAGCACAGGATTGTTTTTGGTCCGCCGGCTCAGCACCTGGATCACGCGGCGAATCTCCTCGTCGCGCCCGATCACCGGGTCCAGCTTGCCGCGCCGCGCCAGTTCGGTCAGATCCTTGGCGTACTTTTCCAGCGCCTGAAATTTGCCCTCGGGATTCTGATCCGTCACCCGCTGCGATCCGCGCACCGCCGTCAGCGCCTTCAGAATCGCCTCGTGCGTCGCGCCCAGAGCCACCAGCGCATCCCGCGCCGCGTCGCCCTTCAAATGCGCCGCGCCCAGCAACAGGTGTTCCGTGGAAACGTACTCGTCCTTGAAGTTGGCGGCCTCGCGAAAGGCCTGCTCCAGCGCCTTGTTCAGCGCCTGGCTCAGGCCCGGCTGCGTGGCCGCGCCCGCCACCCGAGGCAGTTTCTCCTCGATCTGGTGCAGCTCGTGCTCCAGCCGTCTCGGTGGGAACGCCGATCTTTTCCAGCACCGCGGGAATCACGCCCTCGCGGTCCTCCACCAGCGCCAGCAACAGGTGCACCGGCTGCACCTCGGGGTTGCCCAGTTCCGCGGCCCGCGCCTGCGCCTGCTCCATCGCCTGCTGCGACTTGACGGTAAGTTTTTCCCAACGAATAGCCATTGTTCCCCAGTTCTCAGCTAACAGCAGACAGCTAACAATCGTAGCTTACGACTGTTAGCTGTCTGCTGTCTGCTGTTAGCTGCTTTTACGCCGCCACGTTGATCTTGATCTGCTTGGGCTGGGCTTCGGGCTTTTTCTGAAGCTCCAGCTTGAGCACGCCGGCATTGTAGCTGGCCTTGACGTTCTCCGTATCCACGGTCGAGGGCAGCGTGAAGGCGCGGAAGAAGCTGCCATAGCGCCGCTCGATGCGATGGAAGTTCTGCTCCTTCTCCTCGGCCTCGAACTTGCGCTCGCCCTTCACCGTCAGCGTGTTGTTCTCCACGCTGACGTCCAGGTCCTTCTCTTCGATGCCCGGCACTTCCAGCTTGAGCACGACCTTCTTGTCGTCCTCATAGATATCGACCGCCGGCACAAAGCTGGCCGTCGTCAACGGGCTCTCTCCGTCGTTCAGATCGCGGAACAGAGAGTTGACGCGGTTCTGCAATGCAACCACTTCACGAAAGGGGTCCCAACGAGTGATTGCCATAAAAGTGTTCCTCCACATGCTTGTTCAGAATTGACGGGGCCAGAACCTGAATCCCGGCTGCTCAATCAATCTGGTACAACTATAGCATAAATGATTCATAAAATCTGCGTCTAATATGCTCATATGTACAAAAGCCCAACTTTCACCTTATTATTCAACAATTTACGACAATGATTAGCTGGAAATATCTCCGCTTAGACCAAATCTTCGCCCGATGCCGTCGCTTCCGGCGCCATTCCAGGTAGCTCATGATCTCCATCTGTACTGGCATTCGGAGATAAACTCGCCGCGGTAGGTGCGCGTTTGTGGCACGGCGCTGATTTGCCCGTTTGAAGACGCTCTATTCCTGCGCTTGCCAGGCCGGACTCCCGGCAACCATGAGGAATTCCAAACTGCGCAACCCTTGCTATTCCTCTTTAATATACGGCCAGGCCCATGATTCCGCTGAGTCCGGTGTTCGAGCCGCTGATGGTAACGATGGGAGCTACGTTGGAGGCGCCGGCCGGAACGGCGGCGAAAATTGCAATGGCATTTTGGTTGCCCACGTAGATATTCCCTGCGTAGTCGAGGGCGATGCCGTTGGGGTTACTGAGCCCGGTGTTTGAGCCGCTGATGCTGGCCACGGGCGCGCTATTGCCTGATGAGCCGGCGGCGAAGATGGTTATGCTGTTGCCGCTGCCGTTGACCACGTAGATGTTGTTCTCGGGGTCCAGGGTCAGGGCGTTGGGGCCATTGAGCCCGGTGTTCGAGCCGCTGATGGTGGCGATGGGCGCGACATTGTTATTGGCGGTGCCGGAGAAGACTTCAACGCTATTGCTCGCCTGGTTGGCAACGTAGATTTGTTTTCTGTAGCCGACCGCGAGGCCGTAGGGGAAATCCAGCCCGGTGTTGGAGCCGCCGATGGTGGTCATGGGGGTTACGTTTCCTGAAGATCCGGCAGGGTAGACGGTTATGGTATTGCCATTGGAGTTGGCTACATAGATATTGTTGGAATAATCGAGCGCGATGCCGCTGGGCCCGTCGAGTCCGGTGTTCGCGCCGCTGATAGTGGCCACAGGTGCGGCATTGCCTGTGGATCCGGGGGCGTATATGGTCACGCTATTGCCATTGAAGTTGGTGATATAGGTGTAGTTGTTGTAGTCAAACACCAGGCTATTGGGACCATCGAGGCCCGTGGCTGCGCCGCTGAGGGTGATGCCGGGGGCGATATTCGCATTGCCGCTGGAGGGAACAGCGAAGACGCTGACGCTGTCGCCGTTGGTGACGTAGACTTGCTCGGGGGGCGTATATACGTAGTTTGAACTGCAACCGTTGGCGAAAATCAAAGTACCCAGGAGCAATATACCGAACCAAAGCTCAAGGTACTTACTACGGAGAGTTGTGCTCATCGTGATAGTACCTCCTGTGACAAGGATAACTGTTTTTTGGGCGCGCTGCCGGTGACGTCAATCATCGATGCTGCGACTTCGTAAGCCGGCCGCTATCTCTCGGTACAATACCGTGGGAACCACAGAAAAATAGACGATTTCCGGTGTGAACCGTTTACCCCAAATTCCGCCTTTTACAATGGGAGCCAGATGACGCAACTCTCCGGCCTTCCCGCCTACATGGACTGGCACTGGCTGTGGCTGACCGTGGCCGCATTTCTGGCCGGGGTGCTCAACGCCGTGGCCGGCGGCGGCTCCTTTCTGCTCTTCCCCGCGATGCTGAGCATGAAGATCCTGCCCATCCAGGCCAACGCCACCAACGCCGTAGCCCTGTGGCCCGGCCAGCTTACCTCCGTCGCCGCCTATCGCGACGACATCCGCAAGAACCTGCGCCTGGCCCTGCCCATGGGCGTGGCCGGCCTGGTGGGCGGAACCGCCGGCGCCGTGGTCCTGCTCAATACGCCGCAGATGACCTTCCTGCACCTGGTGCCCTGGCTGCTGCTGGGAGCCGCCTCCATCTTTGCCCTCAGCGGCCCGGTCTCCCGCTGGCTGGCCCGCCGCAAGGGCGCTATCGCCGGCGCAACCCATCCCCCGCGCCGCCTGCCCGTCTTCCTCTCCACCATCGCGGTCTGCTTTTATATCGGTTACTTTGGCGCCGGCGCGGGCTTTCTACTCATCACCCTGCTCTCCCTCTTCGGCTACCGGGACCTGCATGAAATCAACGCCCTCAAAGTGGTCTCCACCACCCTGGCCAACGGCATCGCCTTCCTCATCTTCGTGGCCGACGGCCAGGTCGTCTGGCGCTATTGCCTGCTGGCCATGGCCACCTGCGCCATCGGCGGCTACGCCTCGGCCCGCTTCGCCCGCATGGTCCCGCAACCCATTCTCCGCGGCCTGGTCGTTGTCATCGGCCTTTCCATGGCCGCATGGTTCTTCTGGAGCAATCCATAAGAATGGCCCTATTATGATGTTCCGGGATTTCACGTTGCCCAATTGAATGACAGAACCCATGAGCATGCAGGATGGGATGAGGAATAAGGGGTGTAGCCTCGGCGATTGCTTCGACGGGGAAAAGCGCGTGCATACTTCGCCGCTTAGGTAATTGATCCGTCTCCAATTAGAGCGGTTCGCGTATTGGTGTAGAGGGATGCCATTAGAACGGAGGGAGCAGGGGCCTTCAGGCCCCTCAACCGGGCGGGAATGTTACGCGGGCTTTAGCCCCGGGCCTGAAGGCCCCATGATTTTGGGCCCCAATTTCGTGGGTCGAAAGCCCCACGCTCCCTCCATTAAACAGCTTGAGAGGCTCCTCTACATCATGGAGAGAACTGCTCTAAATTGTGCCCAACGGCAAGACCTTTTGGTACTGTTGACCCATGCCCGCATCCGCAACCCAGCCCCATCTGACCGCTCTCGACCTGGAATCCCTGGCTGCCGATGTGGTCGCGCTGGCGTTAAAAGCCGGCGCCAGCGATGCCGAAGCCGTGGCCCGCGAGGGCGACGAGTTCAGCGTAAACGTGCGCATGGGCCAGGTGGAGACGCTGAAGGAATCGGGATCGCGGGGCCTGGGGCTGCGGGTTTTCCTGGGGCTGCGCTCGGCTTCGGCTTCCACCAGCGACCTGACCCCGGACGGCATTCGCCAACTGGTCGAAGGCGCGATGGCGCTGGCCAAAGTCACTGAGGAGGACCCCTTCGCCGGCCTGCCGGAAGCCGGTGAATTCGGCGTCGTGCCCCGGCGATCTGCACCTCTACTTCGAGGATGTGTACTCGCTGCCCGGCCCGGAGCGCATCGAGTGGGCGCGGCGGGCCGAGGCTGCGGCCCTGGCCGCCGACCCGCGCATCACCAACTCCGACGGCGGCAGCTTTGACGCGGCTACCGGGCGCAAGGTGCTGGCCAACTCGCGCGGCTTTGTGGGCGGCTACCGCTCCAGCTATGCCGGAGTCTCCGCGGCGCCGCTGGCCATGGACGCCAACGGCCAGATGCAGCGCGACGGCTGGTGGTCCAGCGCCCGCCGCCTCGCCGATCTCGAATCCCCCGAGTCGATCGGCCGGGAAGCGGCGCGGCGCGCCCTTCGCCGCCTCGGCGCGCGGCGCGTTCCCACGCAGCGCGTTCCCATCGTCTTTGCGCCGGAGGCGGCGCGGTCGCTCATCGGCTCGGTCTTTGAGGCCGCATCGGGCGACGCCATCTGGCGCGGCGCCTCGTTTCTGGCCGGCCGCCTGGGCCAGTCCATCGCCGCGCCGGGCATAACCATCGTCGACGACAACACCATGCTGCTGCCCACCGGCGCGGGCGGCTTCGGCACTTCGCCCTTCGACGACGAAGGCCTGCCCTCCCTGCGCACCGTGGTGGTCGAAAAAGGCATCCTGCGCAACTACCTGCTCAACACCTATACCGCGCGCAAGCTGGGGCTGCAGTCCACCCACAACGCCTCCCGCGGACTGGCCGGAACGCCGGGCATCGGCTGCGGTAATCTCTACCTTCAGCCGGGCGCCTCTACCGAAACGCAAATCCTCGCAGACGTTGCGGCGGGGCTTTACGTCACCAGCCTGATGGGTTTCGGCGTGAATATCGTCACCGGCGACTACTCCCGCGGCGCCACCGGCCTGTGGATCGAAAACGGCCAGCTCACCCATGCCGTCGAAGAAGTGACCATCGCCGGCAATCTCGGCGAGATGCTCATGAACGTAACCGCCATCGGCAATGATCTGGTCTTCCGTGGCGCGGTGGCCTCGCCCACCTTACGCGTCGACGGCATGACCATCGCGGGAGCCTGAACGGGGGATGCATGTGACCAGCGAGCCGCAAACGATCGCCTTCGATCCCGCCGACCCCAGGGTCGCGCTGGCCCAACTGCCGCAGACCCAGGCAGTCTTTGCGCTTTACGGCGCCCAAGCCCACGCCGAGCCGTATATCGGCCGCACGTCCAACCTGCAGGCGAGACTAGCCCGCCTGCTCCAGCCCTCGCCCAAACATCCGCGCCGCCTGCAGTTGGCCGGCCGTGTGCGCCGCATCGAGTGGCAAGCCACCGGCTCGGAGTTCGAGTCGCTGCTTCTTCAGTTTGAACTACTCCACGTGGTATACGGGACGAAGTCCCTCGAACGCATGCACCTGCGCTCTCCGGCCTTTGTCCGCTTCCTGGGCGGCAATCCCTATCCGCGCATCATCGTCACTCATCGCCCCAGCCAGCGCGAGGCCGAGTGGTCCTACGGGCCGTTTCCGTCGCGTGCGGCGGCCGAACGCTACGCCGACGAGATGCTCAAGCTGTTTCTGCTGCGCCGCTGCACCTTCGATCTCTCGCCCGACCCAAGTTTCCCCGGCTGCGTCTACTCGGAGATGAAGATGTGCCTCGCGCCCTGCTACCAGGGCTGCACGGACGAGCGCTACGCCGAGGAGGCCGCGGCCGTCCAGAGCTTTCTGGCCACGCGCGGCGAGAGCCGGTTGGTGGCGCTGCGCGGCCAGCGCGAGCAGGCCTCGGCCGGCCTCGAATTCGAGTCCGCCGCCGCGCTGCACTCCCAGGTGCAGCGCGTGGAGAGCGTGCGCGCCCTGGCTCCGGAACTTGTTCGCCCGCTCAACCGGCTGCGCGCGGTCATCCTGCAAGCCTCCGCCAATCCCGGCGAAGTCGCCGTCTTCCTCTATGAAAACAGCCGTCTGCGCGGCCCCGCCGGATTCTCCACCCTGGGCATGAGAATCCAGAACGAGCAGTCCGGTTCCACTTCGCTCTTCGCCCAGCCGCTGGCCATCGAACCCATCCCCGAAGATACAGGGAACAGGGATCAGGGATCAGGGATCAGCGACTATGAATCAGATAACACGACTGTTGAAAATAATTCCCAAGAACCTGTTTTGTATCAGGGCACAACTTCAGTCGTGCCGCGAACGGAACAAAAAGAAGCGGGGGCTTTAGCCCCTGAGGGAATACAAACTACCCCGCCCTCCAAAGCCGCCCGTGGCGTCCTCGAAGCCCGGTTAGAAGCGGCGCTGGCCGCGCTCGCCGAGACCTCCGGTCCTCCAACCGCGACCCTGCGCCAGGCCCATCTGGCCTTGCTCAAACGCTGGTATTACCGCCCCGAGGCCCGCCGCAGCGGCGAAATCTTCTTTCCCGGCGCCGAAGGCCGCTGGCCCATCAAAGCCATGCTGCGCGGGGTGGGGCGAATCGCGGCCAGGACGCTGACAGCCGTGAACCGCGCAGAATTTCGAATAATGTGAGATGTGAGCCATCAGCCAAAAATGAGAGGGGTGTAGAGAGGTGAATCGACGTGTGTTTCTCGGATTGACCGGAGCAGCGGCAATGCAACTCCTGACCTCGAGGCCCGGAAGTGCTCAGAGCGTAAGTGAACTGTGCAGGGAAACGACGTCGCCATTGCGGTTGGCCGGCATGAGTCTCGCGGAATTGCGCCAAAATTTGTATGACCAGCTTTTCCAGGTTCTTCTGCCCTTTTGGGACCAGCATGGTATTGACCACGAATACGGTGGGATTATGTGCAGTCTCGATTACGACGGCACACTCCTCGATTCCGGCAAAAACCTCTGGTTTCTGGGGCGCGCCATTTGGGTTTACAGCTTCCTCTATAACCACTTTGGAAAGGCGCCCAGTTCTTGGAGGTGGCGGGGAAGACCAAGGAATTTGTATTTAAGCATGCGCTACAGGAAGACGGCTGGTGGGCGGAAGAATTGTCGCGCGAAGGAAAAGTGCTGAGGCCCTTCAGCGGCGATACCGAAGGCATGTATCACCTCGCCGAGGGCCTCCACGAATACGCCGCGGCTAGCGGAGACGAACAATCTCATCAAGCCGCTTTCGGCCTCCTGAAGAAGCTCTTCCGGAACTTTAACAGCCCGGCATTCCGGTACCGGGGAGCGGATTTCCCTTATCTATGGGGCAGCAAGCTAGCCGTCCGGCCTCAGGGCTTGTGGTTTCTGAATCTCGCCATCGCCCATCAGATGCTCGAGAGGGAGAACGATCCGGAAATGGCTGCCATCGCGGACTGCTGCGTGGATGCGATCATGAATCGGCATTACAATCCCGACATTGGCCTCAATACCGAGATGCTGTATTTCGACTTCACCAGGCCGAAAGAGGAGGCGCAGAAGTCGCGCTTCGGCCACTGCGTCGAGGCTTTATGGATGGTTATGGACGAAGCGGACCGGCGTCAGGATGAGGCTCTGTGGAATACCTGTGCCGAGCGAATTCATCGCCATCTGAAGGTCGGATGGGATTATATCTATGGAGGGCTTTCCCAGTGGATTAATGTGGATCATCCCTCCTATCAATGGCCCATGGAGACCCCGCCGGGCACCCATCTGCAATTTCATTTCACTGGTGAGTATGAATACCTGAAGTGCCTGTGGTGCCAGAATGAAGCGTTGGTCGCAACGCTGAAAGTATTTGAGCGAACCGGTGCGGAGTGGGCGGCAGAGTGCTTCGCAATGGCATACCGGCTTATCAACGAGAAGTTCTGGCAGAAGGAGCGTGGCTACCCCGCTGGTTACATGCTTTTTTCCGGCCGGCGCATGACCTTTCAGCCTCACGTCGGCCGCCAGGACAATTACCATCCCATCCGCCAACTAATCTTGAACATTATGGCCCTGGATCGAATGATCCGGCATGAGACTGCTGGGGGCCGAGAGCAGCAGCATCCCGGGGGTTCGGCTTCGCGTATTAGTTGAAGGGATGACCGCACAAACACCCTGCAAACGCCTATTTCTACGAGCCATTCTGCGCCATGTGAGCCCCGCCAGCGGTCCCGGAAAGCGCATTGCTCAAGAAGCCGTTCGCCCCATCCGTCATCTATCCTGTTCTCTGCTGTCGGTATCTCTTCCCGTTGCCCGTTCACCTGCGCTTGCTGGCGAAGCCAATCCCCCGGCAGCCACAGAGAACAAGCTGCGCTGGAGCCTGGTGGCGATGATTCCCCGTCTTGAACTGACCGCTCTTGAATGCCGGCGCGTGGCCGAAACCCTGCAATCCTGGCTTGAAGACTCGAGCTCCATCGTCAAGACCTGCGCCTTGCAGGGGCTGGCCGATCTAACCCGCCAGGACCCCTCGCTGCAGCCCATGGTGCTGGACCTGCTCCGCATCCACAGCCGCAGCGGAACCCCCGCCATGCGCGCCCGCGGCCGCATGTTGCTGCATCGGCTGGAAACCAGTTGAAAATTGCGCCCTATACTACTGACAGGGTAAGAGGCCCCCCGGAAAACCCCATGGTTGAGCTGTTGCCATCCATAGCGTCAAGAGCGCCCTTGCGGGTGACGCTTAACTGTCTATAAGCGTCTTGAGCTTGAAGAAACAATAGGATAATAGTGGCGAAGAAGAAATACGGCAAATCGAAATCTTTTTGAGCGAAACAGGACACCCTATTCTCTGATCGGCTCCGTCGTTCGTTTTTCCTTCATGCTGGATAATGCTGAACTGGCGTCGGCTGCTGACATTGGACTTTGCGTCCTCGCATTAATGTATCCGACAATTGTCCAGTCGTGATCCTTCGACGGAACACACGCCTTTATCTGCTTGACACCGTTTTTGATCACTGTGCTGTCGCCGGACAAAAGCCGCATGGCGGTGTCGTACCTCTCTTCACATCCGTGTGGGACCAGGAAGACATTGACGCCGACCAAATTGTATCGGGCCAGTCGGCTTGGAATTGTTGGCGTCGGCCTGTCATTTTCCGTTGACAATAACGAGTCGGGATTTCCGCATTGGGAAACCAGTAGAGCATAGTCGTCTTTTGTGTTCGTCTTGCGCTCCACGCTTAAAGGAAAGCTGGCTTCTGGTAAGGTTACATGAAGCTTTGAGTTCGCAGACGGCGCTATTCCTTGCTCAGAACACCCGATAAGTAGAACGGACAAGACAAAAGAACAACACAACGAAGTGAGCTTCATTGGTTTCACCCTGTCACTTCATTGTACGTCCACCGTTTTCCGGCGCAACCTCGAACAAGATGACGAAATATATTACCATTAGCCAAATGGCGTTGACGCGGGATTTTCGGGAGACTGTGCAGGCGCGGGTGCGCAGCGATCAGGAGTTTCGCCGCGGCCTGTTGAGTGACGCCATCGAGTCTCTGCTGGCAGGCGAGGGTGACCTGGGCCGCGAGATTCTGCGCGACTTTATCAATGCGACCCTGGGCTTTCCCGCGCTGGCGGAAAAGACCGGCATCCACGTGAAGACGCTGCATCAGATGTTCGGCCCCAGGGGCAATCCGACCACCGCCAACCTGTTCCATATCATCGCTTGCCTGCAGGAGCACGAGGGGGTTCGCCTCCAGGTGGTGGCATAAGCCTGTTACTCCCGCGCAGACCCTCGCCCCTCGGCGCTGATACACTGGCCCAGCAGGGAGTTGCCCCGTAAAGCCCCATGGTTGAGCTCTTGCCATCCATATTGTCGGCGGATTTTGCCCATCTCGCGGATGAGGTTGCCGCGGCCGAGCGCGGCGGCGGCACGGTCATCCACGTGGACGTGATGGACGGGCATTTTGTACCCAACATTACCCTGGGTCCGCCGCTGGTGAAGAGCCTGCGCAAGGTCACCCGCCTCCCCCTCGACTGCCATCTGATGATCTCCAACCCCAACGAGTTCATTCCCGCCTTTGCCGAGGCCGGGGCCAACTGGCTGAGCGTGCATTATGAAACCTGCCCTCACCTGCACCGTTCGCTGGAGTTGATTGCCCACCACGGCATGAAGCCGGGGGTGGTGCTGAATCCGGCCACCCGCGTCGATCTGCTCATCGACATCCTGCCCATGGTCCACCACGTGCTGATCATGAGCGTGAATCCGGGCTTCGGCGGGCAGGAATTCATCCCTTTTTCACTGCATAAAATTCGCCGCCTGGTCCAGTTGCGCAAGGAACTGGGGCTGGCGTTTAGAATCGAAGTAGACGGCGGCGTGGCTCACGACACGGTGGCCCAGGTCGTCCAAGCGGGTGCGGAGTTGCTGGTGGCTGGCTTCGCCGTTTTTGGCGCCGGTCACGCGGAGCGCGATGCGCGCGCCCTGCTGGAGGCGGCCCGCAAGGCCGCAGGCGAGTAGAAGAGTAAAATTCCAGCGTATGGAAAAGGCGGTTGGCCTGTTCTCGTGGGCGCTGCCGCAATGAGGGGTTATGAACAGGTTAACCAAGAAGATTGCCGCGCTGACCCTGGTATTTCTGGTCCTGGGCGCGGTTTCGGTCCAGGCCAGGGAGAAGCAGCCCAAGAAAAAGAAGAATGTGGACCTGAGCGCCAACCCCCTGGCCGGCGTGAACTCCAAGCAGCCCGACAAGGAACTCTTCGACAAGGCCATGGTCGCCATGAAGAAGGGCCGCTATGACGTGGCCCGCCTTGACCTGCAGACCATGCTCAACACCTATCCGGAGTCGGAGTATCGCATGCGCGCCAAGCTGGCCGTGGGCGACAGTTGGTTCAGGGAGGGCGGCGCCGCGGCGCTCACCCAGGCCGAGGCCGAGTATAAGGATTTCATCACCTTCTTCCCCAACGCCCCTGAAGCCGCCGAGGCGCAGATGAAGGTGGCCGACATCTATTACCAGCAGATGGAGAAGCCCGACCGCGATTTCACCAACGCCCAGCGCGCCGAGCAGGAATACCGGGCCATGATCAACCAGTTCCCTGACTCCACGCTGGTGCCCCGCGCCAAGCAGAAGCTGCGCGACGTGCAGGAGGTTCTGGCCGAGCGGGAGACTCAGATCGGCCTCTTCTACGATAGCCGCGATCAATATGGCGCGGCCATTGCCCGGCTGCAGACGGTGGCCGATACCTATCCGCTTTATTCCAAGAGCGACCAGGCGCTGCTGGGCATCGGCGATGCCTATCTCGGCGAGGCCCGTAATGTCCAGAACCTCCCTCGTCTCCCCGGCGCCATCAAGGAGCGGTTGCGCGCGGTCTACCAGGACCGGGCCGCCGCGGCCTTCGCCAAAGTGATTGTCCGCTATCCCATGGCCCCCCACGTGGAGGATGCCCGCGACCGGTTGGTGGCCATGAACCGCCCCGTCCCCGAGCCCACCGCGGATGCTGTGACCGAGAGCGATGCTGAAGAACGCAGCCGCCAGCCCTTGCATTTTACCGACAGGACCCTCGGCTTCATCAAGCATGGGCCCGCAGTGGTGGAAGCGGTGCACGTGGGTGAACCCAGCCTGGATGATCCCAAGCGCACCCTGGCCCCGGAGATCAACAAGCAGAACGTGGCTTTGTTAGCCGACGCCATCAACGCCGGCAGACCGGCCGCCAAACCCCCGGGCGTCATCGCGCCCGCCGCCTCCAATGAGCCTCCGCGCAGCGATCAGCCCAACTCGGCTCCCTTGCAGTTGCAACCGCCGCAAGGCGGCACCGGCTTAGGCGTGCAGATTGTGAGCGCGCCCTCCGGCGCTGCCGCCGCGAATCCCGATGCCGTGCTCAAGCCCGTTGGACCCACCGATACCACCCTGCCCGCCGCTGAAAAACCCGCCGAGCCCCCCGCTCAGGTCAATGACATCAAGTCCACCGGAGCCACATCCACGCCCGCCCACGCAGCCGCCGGCAAGAAGAAGAAGCCCAAGGCCGATCTGGGCGAGGAGTCCTCCAGCAAGAAGAAAAAGAAGAAGGGTATCGACAAGCTGAACCCCTTCTAAAGCGTTTCCACTGTTCCTATAAGGCGCCGTGCCCCATCCTTTCGTCCGCCGCGGCGGATTTCTGGCGAAAGGGTGGGAAACCGCAATTCTCACTTTCTTACTGCCTTATAGCTACTGTGAAAATGCTTTGGAGCCAGGGTAGAGTTCAACCAGGGCCGCGCCTTCATCCGGTGCGGCCTTTCCTTTGCCGTGGCGCGTGCTTCCCAACTTCCCCCCATTGCCCCTCACCCCATCTGCTAAAGTGAGGGGTGGTCCCCTCGCTCGAAACCCTTCATTCAGAGGGGTCAGACCCTCGGGGGCTCGTTCCGTACCCCATGCCTCACGATCTGCCCAAAGCCTACGACCCCACCGCCATTGAAGATCACTGGGCCGAATACTGGGTGCGCGAAAACCTCTTCGCCCAGCCCACGCCCGCTCCCGACTGCTCTCGACCAAAACCAGTGCCCGGGCGGCGAGCCCTTTACCATTCTGCTGCCCCCGCCCAACGTCACCGGCCGCCTGCACATGGGCCACATGCTCAACCAGACGGAGATGGACATTCTCACCCGCTGGCGGCGCATGTCCGGCCGCCGCGCCCTCTGGCTCCCCGGCACCGATCACGCCGGCATCGCCACGCAGATGATGGTCGAGCGGCAACTCACCGCGGAGGGCAAGAGCCGCCAGCAGCTTGGCCGCGAGGCCTTCGTCGAGCGCGTCTGGGAGTGGCGTCGCCACTACGGCGGCGCCATCCTCGACCAGATGAAGCGCCTGGGCGCCTCCGTCGACTGGCAGCGCGAGTACTTCACCATGGACGAGAAGCTCTCCGTGGCCGTGCGCGAGGCCTTCGTCCGCCTCCACGAGCAGGGACTCATCTATCGCGGTGCCTACATCGTCAACTGGTGCCCCCGCTGCCAGACCGCCATCAGCGACCTCGAAGTCGTCCACGAGGAGCAGAAGGGCCATCTATGGGAGATTCGGTACTCCGTACTGGATAGTTTTGGACGAGATTCAGGTGAGTTTATAACCGTCGCCACCACCCGCCCCGAAACCATGCTGGGCGACACAGCCGTAGCCGTTCACCCCGAAGACGAGCGCTACCTACCTCTGCACGGCAAAAAACTCCGTCTGCCGTTGATGAACCGTGAGATTCCCATCATCCTCGACGAGTGGGTCAGCCGCGACTTCGGCACCGGCGCGGTCAAGGTGACCCCGGCCCACGATGCCAACGACTTTGCCCTGGGCCAGCGCCACCATCTCCCCTCCATCAACGTGATGGATGACCGCGCCCACATCAACGCCGAAGGCGGCGCTTACGCCGGCCTCGACCGTTATCAGGCTCGCAAAAAAATCGTCCACGACCTGGAAGAGCAGAAGCTCCTGGCAGGCGTAAAGGACTACACCACCAACGTAGGCCACTGCGACCGCTGCAAGACCGTCGTCGAGCCGCGCCTCTCCACGCAGTGGTTTCTGGCTGTGAACAAAAGGCCGCAAGGCAAATCATTCTCCATGGCTGAACAAGCCATCGAAGCAGTTCGCGCCACAAATGCTGACGGTAAGAAGCTCATCCAGTTCACGCCGGAAATGTACGAGAAAACCTACCTCAACTGGATGGAGAACATCCACGACTGGTGCATCTCGCGCCAGCTCTGGTGGGGCCATCGCATCCCCGCGTGGCACTGCGCCACTTGCCGCAAAATCACCGTCGCGCGCCCCAACGCGAGTCCGGACCCCACCGTCTGCGCCCACTGCAATTCGGATCAGATCACGCAGGAGACCGACGTCCTCGACACCTGGTTCTCCTCCGGCCTGTTGCCCGTCTCCGTCTTCGGCTGGCCAAATTTGAGCGGACAGAATCTCCCCCAAAGCTCCCGTGCCCCATCCTCGCCGGGTGCCCCATCCTTTCCGCGTTCCTCAGCGGAAAGGGTGGGAGAGCACGACTCATCATTAGCCGTAGTTTCTCAGCCGGGTGCCCCATCCTTTCCGCGTTCCTCAGCGGAAAGGGTGGGAGAGCACGACCCTTCATCGGCCATCGTCAACCGCGCCGATTTCGACGCCTTCTACCCCACCAGCCTCCTCGTCACCGGCTTCGACATTCTCTTCTTCTGGGTCGCCCGCATGATTATGATGGGCTGCTGGTTCGCTTCCGACGTGTCCATGCCCGACGGCAGCCCGCGCCCCCTCGCCGAGTCCGTCCCCTTCCGCGAGATCTACATCCACGCTCTGGTGCGCGACGCCAACCGCGAAAAAATGTCCAAGACCAAGGGCAACGTCGTCGACCCCATCGAGATCGTCAAGCAATACGGCACCGACGCGGTCCGCTTCACCCTGGCCAGTATGGCCTCGCCCGGTACCGACATCGCCTTCAACGTGGCCCGCACCGAAGGCTACCGCGCCTTCGCCAACAAAATCTGGAACGCCGCCCGCTTCATTTTTATGAACTGCGATCGGATCATGGAAGAGACTGGCGGGGTAATGGCGCGCACATCCATTAATCTAGCGACCGTTGACCGCCGCAATGCTGTTTTTGTTGGCGGTTATCCGGCAAATCCTGCCGCAACCGCGCCCAATGACTATAGCACTCCACTCGAGCATCGCTGGATTTTATCGCGCCTTCATGGAACCGCGGCCGCAGTGAACGATGCGCTTGAGACTTATCGCTTTGATGAGGCGACAAGTGCAATCTACCAGTTCTTCTGGGGAGATTTCTGCGATTGGTACCTCGAGATCCTGAAACTATCGCTCGATCCGTCTAAGCCCAATGATGGCGAGAAAATCCTTGCTCTACTTGTCCTGCTCGCGACCTTTGAGTCGTCATTGCGCATGCTGTCGCCCTTCATGCCGTTCATCACCGAGGAGCTCTGGCACGCGTATCACGATGGCCACCCGCCTGCGAAATCTATCGCGCTCATGCCCTATCCGCGCGCAGAAAACCCGATTTATGACGCGGAAGCCGAATCCGTCATGGCCCTTCTGCAAAGCCTAATCGTTGAAGTCCGCGCTCTACGCAAGGAGATTGGCGTCGAAGAAAAGGTTGCCGTCCCAATTGAGGTTCGCACTGACGAAGTCTCCAGAAAACTAGCGGAGGAGAATCGCGATATCATAGAACGTCTCGCCCGCGTAAGCGAAGTACGCTTCGTGAGCCAAATCGCCGCCGGATTGTCGAAGCATTCCACGCCCAACTTTGACGTAGCCGTTGTCTACGAGCGGACCATCGACGTCTCCGCCGAGCGCGAGCGTTTGACAAAAGACATCGCGAAGTACGAAAAAGGTTTAGCCGCAGCCGAGCGCCAATTGGGCAACGAGGGCTTTCTGGCCAAGGCCCCGGCGCACGTGGTCGAAGGTTTGAAGAAGCAGGGATCCGAAACGCGGCTTCTGCTTGACAAAGCAAAGGCAGCCTTGGCCGCGCTGCCGAAGGAAGGATGATCGATCGTGGTCGGCGGTCCCTGACCCCTGATCTCTGATCTCTGACCCCTGAACTATGGATTGGAAGAGCAGCCGCATCGACGCATTGCTGGAGCAGGCCCTGGTGGAAGACCAGGCCGCGCGCGACTCCACCACCAACCTCACCATCGATCCGGAGTTGCGCGCCGCCGCCTCCATCGTAGCCCGCCAGGAGCTGGTGGTGGCCGGCCTGGGCGCCGTCCCGCGCTTCCTTGAAATCTTTGCCCGTATCGATCCGCGCCCCCCCGCGCAGACCCGCTTTGAGGTCGTCAGCCATCCTGAAATATTCGATGGCGTAAAAGTCCGCGCGGGCCAGGTTCTGGCCGTCATCCGCCACAACGCCCGCGTGCTGTTGAGCTGCGAGCGCGTCATGCTCAACCTCCTGCAGCACCTCAGCGGCATCGCCACCCTGACGCGGCAATTCGCTGACGCCATTCAGGGCACCCACGCCCATGTGCTGGATACGCGCAAGACCGTGCCGGGTCTGCGCATCCTGGAAAAATACGCCGTGCAGTGCGGCGGGGGAACCAATCACCGCATCGACCTGGCCTCCGGCATCCTCATCAAGAACAATCACATCGCTCTGGGCGGCGGCCTGCGCGCCGTGCTCACCCGGGCCCTGGAAAAACGCCGCAAGGGCCAGCGCGTGCAGGTGGAAGTGCGCAACCAGCAGGAGCTGGAAGAAGCCCTCCAATATGGCGCCGAGGCCATCCTGCTGGACAATATGACGCCCAAAGAAGTCAAGCGATCGGTGGACCGCATCAAGAAGGCAACAGAAGGACAGGACCGCTGGATACCCACCGAAGCCTCGGGCGGCATCGTGCTTGAGAATATCCGCTCCTATGCCGAGACCGGCGTGGACTTCATCAGCGTGGGCGCGCTCACCCACTCGGCCAGGGCCGCCGACATCTCCATGCGCATCGAAGCGGAACCGGTTTAGGCGATCTCTGCATAAGCCGAAGTTTTGAAAGGTACGGGCTTCAGCCCGTACATAAAACCGGCAAAAATGAGGGACTGACTGCTCTTACAACAACACTTGTTCAGAGATTTTTTCGCCCATGTTCGATCTGCCTGCCCTCGAAGCCGCCCTCGCCGCCACCATCTTTGCCGGCAAGCTCAACTTTTCTCCGGTCACTGACTCCACCAATTCAGACGCCCTGGCAGCCGCACGCAGGGCCGCGCCTCACGGCTCGGTCTGGTTGGCCGATGAGCAACGGGCCGGACGCGGGCGCGGCGATCAGACCTGGCGCTCGGCCGCCGGTCAGGGGCTTTACGTGAGCGTGCTGCTGCGCCCGCCCATGCCGGCCGTTCGCCTGCCGTTGTTGCCGCTGGCCGCGGGGCTTGCCGCTGCCGATGCCATGCGCGCCGTCTCCGGCCTCGACGTCGACCTGCGCTGGCCCAACGATCTGCTCCTGAGTTCGAACCAAGGCCCACGCAAGGCCGGCGGCATCCTGGTGGAGGCCCACACCGAGGGCGCCGCGGTCGCATTTGCCGTCGCCGGCATCGGCATCAACGTCCACCAGCGCAGCTTTGATTCCAGTCTCTCCACGCCCGCCACTTCGCTGGATTTGGAAACTGGCCGCCGCATCAGCCGCCAGTTGCTCCTTATTTCCCTGCTAAAATCGCTGCAGCGTGAGGTGCTCGGGCTGCTCGACGCGGCGGCGGGCCAAACCATTCCCCGGCGCGTGGAACAAGCCTCCACCTGGGTGCGCGGGAAGCGGGTTCAGGTTCACGGCCCGCAAGCCTGCACCGGCGTTACGGCCGGCCTGGACGAGCACGGATTCCTTCTGGTGCGCGCCGCCGGCGGAATCATCACGGTGCAGACCGGCGGCATTCGCGCCGCGGAGATTGTTTAAGAAATCTCTGTGCAGTCGATGCTTTATAAAGGCAAGGCTCTTCAGGTTGCGGAAGAACCTGCTTTGTGTCAGGGCACGACTTCAATCGTGCCGCAAATGCCGCATAATTGAAGGGGGCTTTAGCCCCTGAGGGAATGCTGATAGGACTTTTTCCAGACCATGCTGCTTGCTCTCGATGTGGGTAATACGAATACGGTGCTGGGCCTCTTCCGCCTCGATGGCGAGAAACCGGAACTGGCCGCGCACTGGCGCGTCACCACCCACCGCTCCCAGACCGCCGACGAGTACGGCGTGCTCTTCGTCAATCTCTTCGAGATGAACGGTCTGGCCCCCAGCCAGGTCGACCACATCATCATCTCCTCGGTGGTGCCGCCGGTCGAGTCCACACTGCGCCAGGTCTGCGAAAACTACTTTCACGTCCAGCCGCTTTTTGTCGAGCCGGGCATCAAGACCGGCATGCCGGTGCTGGTGGATAACCCCGCGGAACTGGGCGCGGACCGGCTGGTCAACGCCATCGCCGCCTTCGAGCGCTACGGCGGCCCGTGCATCGTGGTGGACTTCGGCACGGCCACCACCTTCGACGTGATCTCCGCCAAGGGCGAGTACCTGGGCGGCGCCATCGCGCCCGGCCTGGGCATCAGCGCCGATGCGCTCTTCTCCCACGCCGCGCGCCTGGGCCGCGTGGACATCAAGCGCCCCGCCAAGGTCATCGGCGCCAACACCGTCACGCATCTGCAGAGCGGCCTTTACTACGGCTACATCGGTCTGGTGGACGGCATCCTGGAGCGCATCATCGCCGAACTTGGGAGCCAGCCGCGCATCATCGCCACCGGCGGCCTGGCGCGCCAGATCTCCGAGGACTCGCGCTACATCGCCGAGATCGACGACATGCTCACCCTCGACGGGCTGCTCATCCTCTTCGAGCGCAACCGCGCCGCCACGCCCGCGCGGCAGCGCGCACTGAGGAAGACCGTGCGCAACTACTTCAACTACTTCACCGAGATCGAAGAGCGCTTTCAGCAGCGGCGCGGGGCGATCCTGCTGCTCTCGACGCTGGACTGGGCGCTGATCGAGACCTGGCGCGAGGCCGGCATTCCGCTGGATGCGGTGCTGCGCGGCATCGATGCCGCCTTCGACAAATACGAAGCGCGCCAGAAGACGCGGCCGCATGCGGCGCATCAACGGTCTGGCCTGGTGCGCGCAGGCGGTGATGGAGGCAGCCGAAGAGTTGCGCGAGGCCGCCGCCGGCGCCGCCAAACCGGCAACTGAAAGCCGCGAGTCGGGCTTTGAGCAGGAGCGCGTTGCCGCGCATCTTGAAGCGGCCGCTGCCGCCCTGGATGCGGCGACCGTCGCCCCCGAAGCCTGCGCCGCAACCGCCATCCGCCTGCGCGAACTGGCCGCTGAACTGCTCGCCGGGCCTGAGAACACAGCGGCACAGGATAGCGCCGCGGCCCGAGATTTGGAAGCCCTGGAGCGCACCCTCACCGTGCTCGAAGAGAAGCTCTTTGCCGCGCTCACTGCCGCCGCTCCTGAGGATTTGCTGGTGGGCCTCAAAGAGCACGCGGCGCGCGAACTGGCGCCCTATCGCAGCCGCATGGGCGCCGTGCAACTGCGCCAGGTGGAACGCCAGTTTGTGCAGAAGCAATTACTGGTGCACTACAATCTTCCGCGCCTTAGCCTCTTCTACATGAGCCAGCAATGATGCCGCCGAAGCTGAAATCCAGGCGTCAGGGCACGACTTCACAGGCTGCGGATAAACTCGATCCGGAGGGAGGCCGGGGTCCCCAGCGACGGGTCCTTGTCGCTGGGGTGGAAGAAGGGGGTTTCAACCCCCGCATAAAGCCAACAAAACCAACGCGGGCTTTAGCCCCGGAGGGATGCTTTCCGCAAATTTCACCCGAAATTCCGAGTTTTTCCGCAGCCTCTTCAGTCGTGCCGCAAATTCAGCAAAGTGAACGTGGGGCTTTAGCCCCTGAGGTAAAGCTCTCGAACGCCTCTACAGTTCAAACAAATCCTCAGCAGTTCCAACTTGTAGAAATCGATAAACCTATCTACGGCGGCGCGTTTCTTGCCCGTCTTGAAGGTAAGGCCGTTTTTGTGCCGCTCACCTTGCCCGGCGAGCAGGCGCGCATTCGCATCCTTGAAAGCAAGCCCGGCTATGCGACTGCTGAGACCGAAGAGATCGTTACCGCCGCGCCCCAGCGGGTAACGCCCATCTGTCCCCACTTTGGCGCATGTGGCGGCTGCCATTATCAGCACACGAACTACGCGACTCAACTCGTCTTCAAGCAAGCCATTCTGCGCGAAACGCTGGAGCGCGCCGGCGTTCGAGCACCTGAAGAAATTTCCGTGCTGGCTGCCGAGCAGTGGTCCTATCGCAACCGCATCCGCCTGGCTTTCGATGCGGCAGGAAACCCCGGCTACCGCGGCCGCCGCTCCCACGCGGTGATTCCCATCCGCGAATGTCCCATTGCCGCGCCGCTGCTGATCCAGGCCGCACATGCGTTTGCCCAAATCGCCCGGCAGTTTGTCCCATCTCTGCGTCCCACAGAGATTTCTCTCTTCTGCAACATCGCGGAAACCGCATTGCTGATCAGCGTTTTCACCGCCGGAGCCAAAAAGATTCGCTTTGACGACTGCGCGCAGACCCTTCAAGAGCGAATCCCCGCCCTCCAGGGCGCGGAGTTGGTGATCGCAAGCCGCCCCAACCGGCCGCCGCGCACCGTCGCGCCATGGGGCGCAACTTCCCTCACCTACCGCGCCGCAGGCTTCGATTTTCGCGTGGACCACGGCGCCTTTTTCCAGGTCAACCGCTGGCTGGTGGATGCGCTCGTCGAGCGCGTCACCGCAAACCATAAAGGCCAACTGGCCTGGGATCTCTTCGCCGGAGTCGGCCTCTTCTCCCGCTGCCTCGCGCAGAGTTTCGCGCGCGTAGTCGCCGTCGAGTCCGCCCCCTCCGCAATCCCGTCTCTCGCCGCCAACCTCAAGGGAACGGCCGGAAGCCCGGTGCGAGCCGCGACCCTCGACTTTCTCCGCCGCAGCCGCAACGGCGAACGCCCGGACTTGATCGTCGCCGACCCTCCCCGCACCGGCCTGGGCGCGGAAACTTGCGCGCTGCTCGCCGAGATCGCCGCGCCCGCCATGGTCTACGTCTCCTGCGACCCCGCAACCCTGGCCCGCGACCTGCGCACGCTCGCCGCCTCCGGCTACGCGATCCACTCCATCACCCTCGCCGACCTCTTTCCCCACACCTTTCACCTGGAAACAGTGGTCCAATTGCGGCTCTCCTGATAGGCTTGACCCCCATAGAGCATTTTCACGGAGAGTGTAAGGTTATGGCTGCTCCACCGGGGCGCCCTCTGGGCCCCGCGCCTTTGTTTTTTGCGGCTAGGGTGGGATAGCAAGATGCCCGCATTTCAGGAACAGTGAAAATACTCTGAACTTTCAGGCGCGATGCAATCTGAAACCACCTCCGGGCAGACCATCGACACTCCCGCCTCCGCCAGCCTGGGCGTAGGGCTGAGCGCTGTCCCGCTCTTCCATGCTGCGTGGCTCTTTGCCGCCGGCATCGCCGCCACCAAGTGGTTCTGGCTGCGGCCCAGCCTGGTGCTCATCGCCCTGGCCCTTCTGGCCGTTCTCTGCGGCCTGGCCGCCTTCCGCGCGCAGCGCATCGTCTGGCTGCCGCTGGCCGTCCTGTGGTTCCTGCTGGGCGCGTGGTGCGCCTGGATGCAGCCGCATCCTGCTCCCGCTCCCGCGCTGGCCGCGCTCTCTGACGGCTTGCTGCGCACCGTCGAAGGAACCGTCGTCGATGCCGGCCCGGTGCGCGGCGAGACGGAGCAAAATCTGAACGATCACGACTCTGCCCAGCCCGCCGCCGCGGCAACCGATCAACGCCCTTCGCAGCGCATCGACCTCCGCGTCTCCTCTCTCGAAGTCGTCACCGACACCGAAGATGCGCAGGCCCCCGTCGCGGGCGGCGTGCGCCTCACCGTGCGCTGGCCGGCAGCCGCGCCCGGCCAGCCCACCCCGCGGCCCTTTCATTGCGGCGAGCGCCTCCGCGCCGTGGTCCGCCTGCTGCCGCCGGAGATCTATCACGATCCCGGCGTCTGGAGCCGCGAGGATTATCTCCTCGACCAGGGCATCACCTCCACGGCCACGGTGAACATCGACCGCGTTGACCGCCTCGGCCCAGTCTCCCGGCGCATTTCTCGCCTGCCGCGTCAGCGGCTTGCAGCACGCCTCCAGCTCCCGCCTTCTGGCCCTGCCCGCGGCCATGCGCCGCCTGCCCGCCCCCTTGCGCCTCACCCCGGACGACGCCATCATGCTGGCCGCCATGGTCACCGGCGACCGCACCTACCTCACCCATTCCCTGCGCGTGGGCTTTGAGCGCACCGGCTCCTTTCACATGCTGGTGGTCTCCGGCTTTCACCTGGCCATTGTGGCCGCATGCATCTTCTGGTTTGCGCGCCGCCTGCGCCTTCCCCGCGTCCCGGCCACGCTTCATCACTATCCTCGCCTCCTTCGCCTACGCGCTCTTCACCGGCTTCGCCACGCCCGTGCAGCGCTCGCTCTGGATGGTCACCCTCTACCTGCTCGGCCGCCTCGTCTACCGCGAGCGCAGCCCGCTGAACACCATCGGCTTTGCCGCGCTGTGCCTGCTGGCCGTCAGCCCCCGCAGCCTCTTCGACGCCAGCCTGCAGATGACCCTGCTCGCGGTCATCGCCATCGCCGGCGTCGCCGCTCCGCTGCTTCAGGGCACCATCCAGCCCTATCTCACGGCCACGCGCGACCTCCGTCTCACCGCCATCGACGCCAAACTGTCCCCGCTGCTGGCCCAGTTTCGCGTCACGCTGCGGATGGTCGCTCCAGCGTTGGGGACAGCCGACGAAGCCATCCCCGGCGAAGACAAGATGCACCCGAAACTCGCTCTGTCTTACGCGATACTGCAGATGCCCGTCCAAGCGTGGCAAATGCAGCCGATGCGCATTTTGCCAGCCGCATCATCCGGACGTCATTCTATGGACGGTGCGTTTTCTGCTCTGGGTAGCCGGGCTGGTGGTCGGTCTCCTGCGTGGTGGAACTGGCCATGGCCCTGCCCATGGCCATCTACTTCCACCGCATCACCATCTTTGCCCTGCCCGTGAACGTATTCATTCTGCCCCTGCTGGTGGTGCTCATGCCGGCCGCGCTCATTACTTTGCTCTTTGCTCTGATTGGTCCGGCCTACGCCGTAGTTCCGGCCATATTTGTCGCCCTGCCGCTCCACTTCGGGACTGGGCTGGTGCGTCTCTTCGCTTCGCTGGCCTTGGGCGATTTCCGCATACCCGCGCCGCTGCTCTGGCAATCGTCGCCTTTTGCGCGCTGCTCGCCGCGGCCATCGTGCTGGCTCACTGCCTTGAACCCGCTGGCAGCGTCGCTTCGCCTGGGCTGCTCTCGTTCTCGCCGCTCTGGCCGCCGTTGTACCTCGTCCCATCCAGCATCCCCGCGACGCCCTGCTCATGGAAGCCATCGACGTAGGCCAGGGCGATTCCCTGCTCCTCATCACTCCTGACGGCAAGACCCTGCTCATTGACGGCGGCGGACACGGCGGCGGCCCGCGCCAGGCCCCGCAGGACTTCGACATTGGCGAGGAGGTGGTCTCCCCGGCTCTCTGGGCGCGCGGCATCCGCCGCCTTGACGCGGTGGCCCTCACCCACGCCCACTCCGACCACATGGGCGGCCTGCCCGCCGTCCTGCGCAACTTCCATCCCGCCGAGCTATGGGTGGGCAACAATCCCCGCTTCGGAGCCTACAACGACCTGCTCAACGAAGCCGCTGATCTCCACGTCCGCCTCCGCACTCTGCGCGCCGGCGACGCGCTCTCCTTCGGCAGCACTCAAATCAGCGTCCTCGCGCCCTTCCGCAGCTACCAGCCCGGCCCCGAGCCCACCAACAACGACTCGCTGGTCCTGCACATGACCTACGGCGCCACTTCCGTCATGCTGGAGGGCGATGCCGAAGCTCCCATCGAGCAGGCCATGCTGGCTGAGCCCGGCCTCCAGAGCGCCCTGCTCAAAGTCGGCCATCACGGCAGCATCACTTCCACGCGCCCTGAATTCCTCGCCCGCGTCTCTCCGCAGTGGGCCGTCATCTCCTGCGGCCTGCACAACCGTTACGGCCATCCCCGCCAGGAGGTGCTCCAAGCGCTGCAAGCCGCCAAAGTCCGCACCTTATAGCACCGACATCAACGGCGCCGCCTGCTTCCGCCTCGACGGCAAAACCGTCGCTCCCGAACCCGGCTGCGGTATGCGGCAAGGCCCCTGAAGCGGTTTGCGTATTGGTGTAGAGGGGTGCAATTAGAACGGAGAGAGCAGGGGCCTTCAGGCCCCTCAACCGGGCGGGGAAATCAGGCGGGCTTTAGCCCCGGGCCTGAAGGCCCCCTGATTTTGCGCCCGAATTTCGTGGGGCTAAACAGGCTGCGGAAAAACTCGATCCGGAGGGAAGCGGGGGTTTCAACCCCCGCATAAAGCCAACAAAATCAGCGTGGGCTTTAGCCCCGGAGAGATGCTTTTCACCCATTTCACCCAAAATCACACGTTTTTCCGCAGCCTGTAAAGCCCCACGCTCCCTCCGTTCAACAGCTTGCCAGGCTCCTCTATACCATGGAGAGAACTGCACTAATACTGGGATAAAATCCGCCTCACGGAGCCAGAAGGCCGAAGACGGCCACGCCGGTTGGGGTTCCCACGTATACCTTGCCATTCACAACCATCGGAGTGATGTACTTGTTTCCATTCCCAAAGCTGTCCCGGCCGCCGGCAGCCTGCCCGCTGTTGTAAAGTTCATGCGCCAGGTTGGTCGCATCGTAGGCGTGCAGCACCGCGGCGGAGCCGGTTGCCGATTCCAGCGCCCATACGATCCCGTTCTGGGTCCCGTTGGCGGAGATGCTCGGCGTCGTCCCAGGATAAGAAAACGAGACCGCCGACTGGCTTGACGATGTGGTTGCCAGCTTCGCATTGGTCATGGGGAAGGCCTTCAGGGGCTCCCCATCCGCTCCGTAGTAGAGAACGCCGTTGAAGAATGCAGGCGTGGAATAGACCTTGCCTCCCAGCGCGCCGGTAACCACCTGGTAGATATTGCTGTCGATGGGCGTGCCGGCCTTGAACTTACCCATGTTATTCCGGTCGGCAATGTAGATGTTGCTGTCCTTGCCTGCGCCCATCACCAGTTGATGAACCCTTCCGCTCGCATCCGTCTGGTCGGGCAGCAGAATCTCGCCGCCTGAGCCCAGGTCCTCGTCTTCATCCGATTCCATGACCGTGTTATAGGTGTCGAAGTAATCGGCCACTGCCAGCGTAGGGCTGGTCGACAGCTTGATCATGGCATTGCCGAAGTCGCTATTGGGGGGAAAACTATTGGCATCGGGGGGAGTGTCGAAGATGCCGTTGGCATCCAGAAAGTAGAGATTTCCGCTGCTGTCCGCGGCTATCCCGTCGCCGCTCATCCAGATGGCGCCTTCGTTTCCATTCGGCGTTACGTCCAGCACCTGCGTCTGCAGCAGGGTGGACTCGCTGTAGGCCATGATCCAGCCCGTATAGGGCCTGTTGTCGCAATGCGACGCAAAGCCCAGGTAGATATTGCCGTTCGACAGCAGCAGGGCCGCGCGCTCCTTGTACTGGGCCGGAAGAAAGACTACATTGCCGCCACTGGAACTGTCCCCTGTCCCCGGATAAGTTGCGGCAATCTCCGTCGGGCTGCTGCCCAGTCTCCGCGCCCGTGGTAATGTCGAGCGCGTGAATCCGCTGGTGATAGTTCCCGCTGGAATCTTTGCTCATGCCCACGGCGAAGATGGCGCCGTTTGTCCCCTGCTTGCGATCGATCACCGGCGTCGAGGTAATTCCGATCTTGGGCGTAACCTGACTGCAGCCGCGGTTGTCGCTGGTAGTTTCACCCGCGCCCATCACCGAAGTCTTCCAGGATCTGAGCGCCGCTGTCGGCGTCGAAGGCATAGACGCTGTCATTTTCAGTAGCCACATAGAGCACGTTGCGCAGTATGCCCCCGGCAGTCACGTTGGCCAGATACAGCGGCTCGGCGTCCACCAGGCCGTCCACCGTGTCGAAGCCGATCTTGCCAAACTGCGTGGAGTTCACATTGCTCAGCGTCAGAATGGTCTCCTGCGCATTGAGGCCGTCGCGCGCCGCATCGTAGTGATAGGTGGTCACATCCGGCGCAACGGTCGGCGGCGTCGCGGTCTGTACCGTCAGAGACAGCGAGGCGGTATGAGTCAGGGTGCCGGAGGTGCCCGTAAACGTGACTGTCTGCGTAGCCGCCGCCGCGTTGGACGCCGCCGTCAGCGTTGTGCTTTGCGCAGTGCCCGGAGTCAGCGTCAGCGTGGGCGGGTTGGCGGTCACGCCGGATGGAAGCCCACTGATGGTCACCGCCACCGTTGCCGTAAATCCATTGATGGGAACGGCATTCACGCTCACCGGAGAACCGCTCGCCCCGGCCGCGATGGTCAGCGAAGTTGGCGGCGTCAGGGTCAGCGAAAAATCCGGCGGAGGTGCGGAGACGGTTAAAGTTACGCTGGACGAATGACTGAGAGTCCCCGAAGTTCCGGTGAACGTCACCGTCACATGACTGGCCGCGGCATTTGCAGCCGCCGTGAGCGTCACATTCTGCGCCGTGCCTGGAACCAGCGTAAGCGACGGCGGGTTCGCCGTCACTCCGGAGGGAAGTCCGCTGATCGCGACCGTCACCGTTGCCGTAAATCCGTTTTCGGGAACAGCGTTCACGCTCACCTGTTGCCCCGATCCGCCCACCACCAGCGCCACTGTCCCGGGTATGGAGGTCAGCGAAAACTCCGGCTCCGGAGAGATGGTTGCCGTGACCGTGGCCGAATGACTGAGAGCCCCCGAAGTCCCGGTGAACGTCACCGTCACATGACCGGCCGCGGCATTTGCAGCCGCCGTGAGCGTCACATTCTGCGCCGTGCCTGGAACCAGCGTCAGCGTCGGCGGGTTCGCCGTCACTCCGGAGGGAAGTCCGCTGATCTCGACCGTCACCGTTGCCGTAAATCCATTTGCGGGAACGGCATTCACGCTGACCTGTTGCCCTGAACCGCCGGCTACAAGCGCGACTGTCCCGGGTATGGAGGTCAGCGAAAACTCCGGCTCCGGCGGCGCCGCGGAGATGGTTGCCGCTACGGTTGCCGTATTGATGAGAGCCCCCGAAGTTCCGGTTAACGTCACCGTCACATTGCCAGTGGCGGCATTCGAAGCCGCCGTGAGCATTACATTCTGCGCCGTGCCTGGGACCAGCGTCAGCCCCGGCGGGTTCGCCGTCACTCCGGAGGGAAGTCCGCTGATCTCCACCGTCACCATGCCCGTAAAGCCGTTTGCGGCAACGGCGTTCACGCTCACCTGTTGCCCCGCGCCGCCCGCCACAAGCGTGACTGTCCCCGGCATGGAGGTCAGCGAAAACTCCGGACCCTGCACGGAATCTGAATAGTAGAGGGTGACGCAGGACGTCAGAGGAAAGCAAAAAAACAGGAAAGCCGCACACGCGGTTCGACGAAAGTCCCGCATGAGCGGTCTTTTCGCGGAACTTCCGCATGCTCCCGTTGCCGGGGAGCGTGCCGGCTGCCCATCATCCCATTTCCAATGTTGAAATCGGCGGCTCCATGCAGGCGTTAACCTGAATCCAACAAACAATCTGAAGTACCGGCGGGGAAAGAGAAAGCTCATGGGGATTGGCTCCTCTCAGGTCAAAATAGAGCATTGCACCGCGGAAGTCCATCTCTATTCAAATCTGACCATGCCAGGATTGCCAGGCCGGATCCCAGGCGGGATCGGCAGGCAAGCACAAGAAGCCGCCGTCCTGTCCCAGGCTATGCCGGGCTCCATTTCTTCACCTGGATTGCCTTCTGCCCGTCAGGTTTCGGAACGAAGATATCCTGCCAGCCGAGGCCGCACTGCTTGACCATCTGGATGGAGTATTCGAGGCGGCCAAGGTTGGCGTCGGCATTGTTCGTACCAAAGGAAAACTTCGCGCCCGCGGCTTTGGCCGCCGTGATAAACGCCGCGCTGGGAATCTTGTAGCGGTTGTTGATCTCGATCGCCACGTCGTTCTTCACCGCGGCGTCGATGACTTTCCCCATCCGCTCCGGCGTCCACAGCGCATCGTACCTGGCGGCTATCTGGGGCGGCAGGAAGGTGGCATTGGCGTAGATGTCGATAGGCTCGTGCATCACCCCCACGATGCGCTTCACATACATCTCCATGAACGCCTGCTCGTCCTTGATTTCACCAACTTCATCAGGAAGCCAGATGCGCATGCGCCTGCCGTTGTCGTCAGTAAAGGTCATGGCGTCGGTAAACACATAGTCGAACTGCGCCACCGACTCGCGCGAGGCCAGCGTCATCCATTCCCGCCCCTCGCCCTGCATGGCCACGAAGCATGGCTGGCCTTTCATGCTGTCCAGATACGCGCGCACGCTGTCGTCGCTGTGCACCGGAAAGCCCAGGCCGCAATTGATCGCCACGCCATAGTAGATGCCAACACGACGCGAGTTGGCCAGCGCTTGCTCAATCGTCAGCCCGCCCTTCAGGTGCACGTGATAATCCACCACCGGATAGTTGAACAACTCCATCCGCATGATCTCGTTGTCAACCTCGTCCTCCCTCGGCTCAATCGAAGTTGCCCCCGCGGCATCGGCCAGCCGCCGCACCCGGATCTTCCTGAAATACGTAGTACCCTCCGGTCCGTCCGCCTCCAGTGCAAACGTCCCGTGGTCCTCGGGACGGCCATCCATCTCTGTTGGTGCCCCCGGCCCCGCGTAGTCCACCACCTGCATCCCGTTCACCCGCACCTCGACCTGCATGCCGCGCACCAGAATGTTCATCCGGAACCACTCGTTGTCCTTCACCAGTGGCTTGTACACATGGCGCGCCCCCCAGAGCGATCCCGTCTTTGCCCGTTGGATGTATCCGAACTTGTTCGGTCTCATGCCGCCATTCGCCACAAGCACTTTGCGTCCTTCGTCCAGCAGTTGCCAGCGGTCATGCACGGCGTGGAAGCAGATTTCCGACCTCGTCCCCGGCTGCGTCATCACCTCCAGGCTCAGCTCAAAGTTCTTGAAGTCGGCATTTCGCGTTGGCCCCGCATAGTAGAGCAACGCTCGCTCCCTCTGAGGATCCGCGCGTTCGCCCTTCGCCACAATCTGCCCCTCTTCCACCGCGAATACCTTCTTATTCCCCTCGACTCTCCATCCCTCCAGCGACCTGCCGTCAAACAGTGAAATCCAGTCTCCGGAATCGTCTCCGAACGCATAGGTGGCCCCCGGCGCGGCCAGCAACAAAGCAAGAGCCTCCCGGCGTGTGAGTGTAGGCATGAATTCTCCTCGGCATGATTTGGAATGTATCTGCCAGTATAGACCGGCGCCTGCCTTTGCTCGGGCTGGAGCGGTTTGCGTATTGGTGTAGAGGGATGCCGTTAGAACGGAGGGAGCAGGGGCCTTCAGGCCCCTCAACCGGGCGGCAAAGTTACGCGGGCTTTAGCCCCGGGCCTGAAGGCCCCATGATTTTGGGCCCCAATTTCGTGGGTCTAAAGCCCCACGCTCCCTCCATTGAACAGCTTGGGAGGCTCCTCTACACATGGAGAGAACTGCTCTAACGGTGCCGGCGCGAGATGAGGTAAAAGAGGGCGGACAACACGATGCTGATCAGGATCGATGTACCCAGGGGAAAGTAGAAGGAAAAATGCTTGCCTTTGTAGGCCATGTCGCCCGGCAGCCGGCCCAGGGGAAGGCCCATGCGCCCCGCCAGCAGCAGCGCGGCTCCAATAATTGCGAACAGTATCCCGATGCCCAAAAGTGCTTTCCCAATTTCATTCATCGGCGGCCTTTCCATGCCCATCTCCTCTAGGATACTGCGCCACTGCTAAACTGAACTCTCCCGCGCCGCGCGCCGGCCCCACGCAAGCGCAGCATCGCATGGCGAGTCTCGCGGATAATCCAGCAACAGCAGAGGAGGCGAGGCGCGCCATGAACACGAATTTTTCAGGCGAGGTAATTCTGGTGGCCGGCGGCACGGGTGGACTGGGGCGTGCGGTAAGCCTGGCATTCCTCAACCAAGATGCCAATGTCGTGGTCACCTATCGCCACCCGGAGGAATTTGACGCCCTGCGGATTGCGGCCGCTGCTCACGCCGCCTCCCTCGAGGGCCGGCAGGTGGATGTTACCGATGAAGCCGCTGTCGGCCAGCTCGTCGGCGGGATTGTTGCCCAGCATGGCCGGCTGGATGCGCTGGTGAATACCGTCGGCGGATACGCCGGCGGCGTCAAGCTATGGGAACTGGATTCCGCTGTATTCGATCGCATGCTGGCGTTGAATCTGCGCGCCGGCTACGTTCTGTCGCGTGCGGCGGTGGCCCCCATGCTCAAGCAGAAGCGCGGCTCCATCGTGAACGTGGCTGCCAAGGCTGCATTCGATCATGCCGCTGGCGCGGCCGCCTACGCGGCCTCCAAGGCGGCTGCCCTGGCCATGATCGATTCCCTGGCCGCGGATACCAGGGGCACAGGCGTGCGCGTCAACTCCATCCTGCCCAGCATCATTGACACCGCGGCAAACCGCAAGGCCATGCCCCATGCCGATTTCGCAACCTGGCCCAAACCCGAGGATATCGCTCGCGTTATCCTGTTTTTGTGCGGCGATGAAGCCAAAGCCATCCATGGAGCAGCCATTCCCGTCTATGGGAACAGTTGATCACTCCATCCGCAAGAGCAGGAATTCTGCTTTGGCGCCGTAACTTCCCGTAAGCTAAACTTTCGTTCCCGGAGGTCGATATGTCCATTCGTCCCGTCAAGCGTCTTATCAAAGCCAAGCCCACTCTCGAAGGCGCGGGCGTGCACCTGCGCCGCGCCTTCGGCTTCGGCAACACATCCGAGTTCGACCCCTTCCTGCTGCTCGACGATTTCCGCAACGACGTTCCCGCCGACTATCTGGCCGGCTTCCCCTGGCACCCTCACCGCGGCATCGAAACCGTCACCTACGTCCTGGCCGGAACCGTCGAGCACGGCGACAGCATGGGCAACAGCGGCGTCATCGGTGCCGGAGACGTGCAATGGATGACGGCCGGCAGCGGCATCATCCATCAGGAGATGCCCAAAGGCGACCGCGTCGGCCAGATGCACGGCTTCCAGTTGTGGGCCAATCTTCCCTCATCCCAGAAGATGACGCCCCCTCGTTATCAGGAAGTCAAAACGGCGGAGATTCCTGAAGTAAAGGATGACGACGGCACCCAGGTCCGCATCGTCTGTGGAAGTTTTTGGGGAAAGACCGGCCCGGTGGACGGTATCGCAACCAACCCCACTTATATCGATGTGACCGTAGCGCCCGGCCGCAGAAAGACGCTGCCGGTGGAGACCATGCGCCACGCTTTCGCCTATGTCTTCGCCGGGTCCGGCAAATTCTGCAATGCCTCCGCTCCCCTCGCGGTTCCCACCGAGGCGGTGCAATGGCTGGACACAACTCCACCTACCGCCGCGGACAACCGCTCGCTGGTGCTTTTCGATAGCGGCGACGAAGTCACGGTGCAGGCCGGCGACGACGGCATCCGTTTTCTGCTCGTTTCCGGAAAGCCGCTCCAGGAGCCCGTGGCCTGGTACGGCCCCATCGTGATGAATACTCAGGAGCAACTGCAACAGGCCTTCAGCGAGCTCAAGCAGGGAACATTCTTGAAAGACAAATGATCTTTGTTCTCACTACTCTCAGGGAAGGTTCACGTGAATCCCAGGCCTCCCGGCGAGGCTCCGGAACCTTCCATCCTTCGTGCATAAGTCGCAAGTGTCTGCGCCTCTCAAAATCTCATCCTCACCCCCACCTGTATCTGCCGCTCCCGGTAGAAGTTCGTCGCATTGATGTTCAGCGGCTGCCCAAACGCCGTGCTGTTGGCCTTCAGCCCGGTGAGGAAGTTCAGCGTGGGGGGTGTGCCCGGCGCGCCCAGCGTGCTGGGCGGATTGCCTGACTCGATGTAATAGCCGGTGGTCTCCAGTTCCGTCACGTTCTGGTGGTTGAAGAGGTTGAAGCTCTCGGCCAGCAGCTCCAACTGGCGCATCTTCCCCAGATCGAATTTCTTGCCCAGCCGCAGATCGGCCTTCCAGGCGGCCGGATAGCGGTAGGTGTTGCGCCCCACGCCGTAGACGCGGTTGTCGCCGCCGGAGCCGTTCATTCCCGGCCCCAGGCCTACAATGGCCGTGCCGCTGCTCGTGAACTCTTCAGGCAATGATCCCGAGGTGCGCATGGTGTAGGGCAGCCCGCTGTGGTAATGCCCGATCCCTGAAAGCATCCAGCCGTTCGCCAGCCCCCCGGCCAGTTTGCGCAGCTTCCACGGCGTCTCATAGACCACCATGGCGGCGGCCGAGTGGCGCACGTCCAGGTTGCTGGTTCCGTACTCCAGGCTGAAGTTGGCCGGGTCCAGCACGTCGCTGCCGGTTGCCAGCGCGCTCTCGTTGGGATTCCAATCCATGGCGTGCGCGTAGGTGTAGTGGGCGTGCAGGCTCAGCCCGCGCCGGTCATAGCGGACCACCTTGAGCATGGCCGCCTCGTATGTCGAATTGGCTTTGCTCTCGATATTGTCCATCTGCTGGTAATCCGGGCAAAGCCACCCGGGAACGCTTGGGTTCGCCGGCTGGTAGTACGGGCAGGTCCCTCCGCTTGTCGGCCAGGACGCGTAGAAGGGAACCGTGATCTTCGAGCTCGTGATGGGACCTTTGCCTGTGCCGTCTATCACGTCATAGGTGATGCTCTGCGGCGCCGCAGGGGAATCGAGATTGGTGTCGATGGAGATGGGCAGCCGCCGCCCCAGGCTCGCCATCGCGCTGGCGGTCACCACTACGTGGCCGGGCAAGTTCTCCTCCACGGCAGCCACGGCCTGGTGCACCTCGGGATTGTGGAAGTTGGGCGCAAACTCCACCACTCCCGGCTTGACGATGCTGCCCGGCGGCCCGGTCAGCACGTCGGGAAACGGCTGAGCGCCGCTGGTGCCAAAAATCGTATTTAAGCCGTCCAGGGGCCGTATGAAGAAACTCAGATCGGCCTCGGGGCTTCCGGTAGGGGTAAGTTTCAGCGAGCCGGTCTGGGTAAGCGCCGTCTCGATGGTGACGTTCTCCGTGCGCCCGTAGTACATTCCGTAGCCCAGCCGCAGCACCGGCCAGTGTCCCTCGGCGTTTCCCACGGCCAGGCTTAACCGCGGGCCCCAATCATTGCCCAGGCTGGGCAGTTTTTCCGTCAGTGGAAGATCCGTGTTGGCCAGTTTGGCAATCGGCGGCGGCATCTGTTCCCGCTCCCAGCGCATCCCCACGGAAAGTACAAAATGTTTGTTCGGCTGCCACTGCGTAGTCACGAACCCCGCCCAGTCGTTGGTGCTCAAGTACCAATTGTTGGGGCCCATCACCTGCGAATAATAGGAGTAGCAGGGCAGAGCCCCCAGCCCCCGCAGCCCGCCTCCCGAATCGCGCCACACTCTGCCCGTCTGGTCGCAGGTGTGCTCATTGAAGGGGTCGAGAGGCTGCGAGGGAAAGTATTGAAAGACCAGCGCATCGGAGACGAAGTTTTCCACATTCGAGTAGCTATAGGTGCCCGTCTGGTTGCGCAACAGGGTGGTCGCGTCGAAGTTGTGGCTCACCTCGAAGCCGGCCTTTACCATCAGGCTGCCTCTCACCCAGTCCACCGACTCCCGCGCCTGGTAGAGCCGTTCGTCGGGATAGTTGCCCGGCCCGAAGCGCGAGGGATTGCCGATGGTAAACCCGTAGCGATTGTCCACGTTGATCTGCGGCAACTGGCCCCATGTATTCCCCGTCAGGAGCGTCTGCTCAAAGGAATAGGGAGGGGGCGTCTCGGCGTGCGCGCTCATCACGTTGCGCCCCACCGAGCCCTGCGTCGCCATCAGCAGATTGGGGGTGAGAAATGCCTCCCAGCGCCCCAGCAGCCATTCCTCGTTGGCCTGGCTTGACCCAAAGCTGTTGCTTCCGTATGTTTCCGAAACCCGCGTCAGTCCTCCGCCGGGCGAGTTCCACCGCGCGCCGATGCTTTCCAGCGTGAAGTGGTGCCGCTCGGTAGCTTGCCAGTCGAGTCGGCCAAAGCCCACCCACTGCGTTGCCGTGCGCGCAGCCGGTCCGAGCAGCCCAGCCAGCGTTTCCAGCATCCCGGAGTAGGCCGCCAGCCCCTGTACCACCGGATTGGCGCAGCTAAACCCCGGGTGTTCCAGGCGCGAGCATAGGACCTGCATATCGTCGTCGCTGGGCTGGGCAAAAAATCCGGTTTGTTCGGTACATTGAGGGGGGTTCGCGCAAAGGGAGGGATGCTTCACCGTCGAAAGCCCCGGATCATTGCGGTTATAGCTGTCCAGCGCCGCGAACCAGAAGAGTTTGTTGCGCCGTATCTGGCTGCCCAGGCCGATGCCCCACACCGTCTCGTGATCCGGAGGGGTATACGGCTCCGGCGTAAAACGTCGGCACGGTGATATCGGTGCCCGGCGCGGTCTCCCTCACCCACTGGGTAAACGGATTCCGCGCCCCCCAGTTGTTCTCGCGGTCGAAGAGAAACACCTGTCCGTGCAGCCCGTTGCTTCCGCGCTGGGTCTCCACGTTCATGCGCCCGCCGGCGGTGCGCGCGCTCTCGGCCTGCGCGTTGCCGGCCGCCGTCTCCACCTCGCGGATCGCCGCCTCGGCGATGGTCGATCCCCGCCCTCCTGACCAGGCCTGGCCCATGCCGTTCTGTTCGGCCCCGCCCTGCCCATTCGAGCCCGGCCCCGAAGACCTGGCCCGGCGCCGCCCTGACCGCCAAAGGCCAGGCGGATGCTCGCCCCGTCGATGGTGGTTTCCGCCGGCTCCTGCCCCGCGCCGCGCAGCGAGGTCTGCGCCGTACCCCCCGCCGCGGTCGCCGCCGTGGGCGTATCCAGCGCAAAATCCTGCCAGCGCCGCCCGCTCGCCGGCAGCGCCTGCAACTCGGCTCCGCTCAGTGTCGTGGTCACCACCGGAGTCACCGGGTTCACCTCCCCGGAGGCTGTTTGCACGCGCCTGGGAAGCGGCGGATTCAACAGCGCGGCCGCCTGCGCCACACCGGCTGCCGCCTCGCTGATGGCCAAAGCGCGCCCGGCGGCCCAGGCTTGGCCGGTCTCATGCTTTTCAGGAATAGAGGGAACCGGAGAGGCTGCTGGCCGCCTCTGGCTTGACTGCGGCCACTGGCGTCTGCTGCACACGCTCCGGCAAGTGCCGCTCGCTCAGCGCCGCTTGCTGCAAGGGCTTGGCCTCCAGCGTGACGTTCGCCTCGGGAGCCGTGGTCGCGGGCATTACCGCAGCCACTCGCCGCCCGCTCACCGCCGCTTGCTGCAATGGCTGGGCGGCCAGCGGTGTGTTCACCGTCGGGGTCACAGGGGAAATGTTGTGGATGGCCGCCTGGATGGGCTGGGGCGGAGAAAGCTCAAACCGCATCGCCGTCTGCACCCGCGTTTCGTGGTTGGCGGCAACGTAGATGCCCTCCAGCCGTCCCCGGCCCAGTTGCTCGCTCTCCGCCTCCACCGTGTAGGTGCCGGCGTCCAGCCCGGTAAAGATGTAGATCCCATTTTTTTGGCTTGTGGTGCGCGCCTCCGCGCCCGTGGCCTCATTGCGCGCCACCACCACGGCGCCCTCCACCGGCATGGAGTACAAGTCCGTCAGCTTGCCCGCAATCGATCCATTGGCGCCATTGGTCCCGCTTTCAGCGGATTGTGCAGGCAAAGCCGTCCCCGCGCCCACGAGCATGACCAGCGCGGCCGCCGCCAGCGGCCAGGTCCTACTCCGCCTTGCCCCTGCCATCGAGAGTCCCTCGCGGCAGACCGTGGGAAAACGCCAACCATGCTTGCTGACTGCCCAACCCGCTCTAGCGGCAGGTTCGGGAGGGGCGGAATCTCGCTTGCTCGCCGCCCGGATGGACCAAAAGGGAACTAATCAGCGATTCTATGCCCCATTCGGTAAACTGAAAAGAAGGTATCTCGGATTTTTCCTCACCAGTGAGCCATAGAGCACAAATCCCCGTTCCCTGATCTCTGACCCCTGCCGGGGTCCCCAGCGACAGGTCTTCGTCGCTGGGGTGGCTGATCTCTGTTTATCTATGTTCATCGATGAAGCCAAAATTCGCGTCAAAGCCGGCGACGGCGGCAACGGCTGCATGGCCTTCCGCCGCGAGAAGTTCGTGCCCCGCGGCGGACCCTCGGGCGGCGACGGCGGCCGCGGCGGCGACGTCATCATGGAGTCCTCGCCAGCGCCACAACACCCTCATCCACTTCCGCTACAACCCCGAGCACAAGGCGCAGCGCGGCGAGCACGGCATGGGCTCCAACTGCACCGGCCTCGACGGCCACTCCATCATCCTGCAAGTCCCCGTCGGCACATCGCTTTACGACCAGGAAACCGGCGAGCTCATCCACGACTTCTAGCAGCCCGACGAGCGCCTGGTCATCGCCAAGGGCGGCCGCGGCGGACGCGGCAACCAGCACTTCGCCACCCCCACCCACCAGGCCCCGCGCGAGCACGAACTGGGCCGCCCCGGCGAGGAGCGCGCCTATCGCCTGGAACTGAAGCTGCTGGCCGACGTCGGCCTGGTCGGCTATCCCAACGCCGGCAAGTCCACGCTCATCTCCCGCATCTCCGCCGCCCGCCCCAAAATCGCCGACTATCCCTTCACCACCCTCGAGCCCAACCTCGGCGTGGTCACCGTCGGCGAGGAGCCGCGACCAGGAGTCCTTCGTCGTCGCCGACATGCCCGGCCTCATTGAAGGCGCGCATCTCGGCTCAGGGCCTCGGCATCCAGTTCCTCCGCCACATCGAGCGCACCCGCCTGCTGGTCCATCTGGTCGACGTGTCCGACGCATCCGGCCGCCCCGATCCCGTGGAAGACTTCAAGGTCATCAACGAGGAGTTGGCGAGCTTCAGCAATCGGCCTTGGCGAGCATCCATTAGCCAACAAACCTATGATCGTCGCCGCCACCAAGATCGACGCCGCCAACCCTGGAGAAGCTGAAGAAGCTGGCGGCCTACGCCAAGCGCCGCAAGCTGGAGTTCCACGCCATCTCCGCCGTTACCGGCCAGGGCATCGATGAATTGAAGTGGTCACTAGCTGGTCACCTGCGGAAGGCTTAGTTCAGCTTCCATCCGCGCTCTCCTCGTGCTACATTTTGGTCATGAAAAAGATTCTTGCCCTGGTTTTGTTGTTGATGGTCTTTGCCGCCCCCGCGTTCGCCGCTGCGGCGCACCATCACCATCACCACCATCATCACCATCACCATCATCACCATCGTCACGCCTAGAACTCACCTCGGCGCCCAGGCAGCGCCGGGGCCTGGCCGCTCCCCATATTTGCTGGCAGCATGAAAGCATGGTAAGGTTCCAGCCATGACAGACCTGGACGACCTCCGCTATCCCATTGGCCGCTTTAACCCGCCGGCCACCAGCCTGCCCGGCATCCGCGCCGCGCACATTCATACCTTGCGCCTGCTCCCGAGCGCCTGCGCGCCGTCACCGCCGGCTTGAGCGATGCTCAGCTCGATACGCCCTACAGGGAAGGCGGCTGGACCGCGCGCCAGGTGGTGCATCACCTGGCCGACAGCCACGCCAACGCCTATATCCGCTTCAAGCTGGCTCTCACCGAGGATTGGCCCACCGTCAAGACCTACGACGAGGCCGCCTGGGCCAACCTGGCAGACAGCCGCAAGCTGCCCATCGAGGGCTCCATGGCCATGATCGGCGCGCTGCACGGGCGCTGGGTTGTACTGCTCGAATCTCTCTCTGAAGAGGACTTCCAGAAGGGCTACAACCATCCCGAGCGTGGCCGGCAGAACCTGGCCACGGCGCTGGCGATGTACGCCTGGCACGCGCGCCATCACACCGCGCACATCGCCGGCCTGCGCGCGCGGCAGGGCTGGTAGGGCCTGGGAATGACCGCCGGCGAAAAGACCGCATCTCCCGCCCGGCTGGCCCAAAGCATCGAAGAGTACCTGGCGGACCATCCCGCGGCTGCGTTGCTGGAGGATGGCCGCGTCCTCTTCGACATGCGCAGCGCCCATTACACGGTGAGCGAGCAGCATGGCCGCTGCCTCCTTCAGCTCTGGAGCGAGGAGCGCAACCTGGTCCGCACCGTGGTCGATGTGCAGGAGCGCGCGCAATGCCTGCGCCTGACCACCCGCCGCATGGGCGCCGCCAAACCCCAGGCCCTGGAGCTGGCGCCTACCAGCGACCGCCGCACCCCCACCGCCCGCGACTCCGCCCGCCGCAACTACCAGAGGCTGTTGGAGCGAGCCCTCGCGCGCGGCTTTATCGGAGCCAAGGTGGATGGTCTGCGCTCGGCCATGGATCTCGAACACAGCTTTGGGCCGGCTTACGTGCGCGGCCGCCTCTTGCGCGGAACCGCCGCCGACGCCGTCATCGGCGTCAGCCAGGCGGAGTCCGCGGCCATCGTGGACGGCATTCTGACCTTGGGCATTCTATGGCTCGACCACTGCCGCCAGAAAGGCGATGGGCGGCGGCACTTTGGCGGCCTCAAGGTCATCGTTCCCGCCGGGGCCTGGCGCACTACCGCCGAAAGAATGGCCTGGCTGAACCACGCCGCCGCCGACTTCCAGTTATTTACTCTTGACGAGCGCAGCGAAGAACTCGCGCCGGTGGACTTTCGCGATACCGGCAACCTGGAGTCGCGGCTGGTGCATGCCTTCTCAGCCTCCGCGTCTATCGAGCGCTGCCAGGCCGGCATCGACCGTCTGCTGGCGCTGGTTCCCCCCGCGGCCAGGGAACGGGTCGAGGTTCTGGCTGCCTCCTCCACGCAGGTGGGGCTGCTGCTGCATGGACTGGAATTCGCCCGCGTCCGCCACGGCGTGGCCGCCAACTCCTTTGCCCGCGAGGACGAAATCACCTTTGGAGCCGGCGCCAACGAGACCCCGCTTACGGCTGAAAATGAAGGCCTCTGCCGCGACCTGTGCGCGCGCCTCTTCCTCAGCCGCCATGCCGACGGGGCGCACACCGACCCCCTCTTCCGCATGCAACCGGAGTGCTGGCTTGAGGCCCGTCTGCGCGCCGGGATCGCCGATCTGCTCCCCGGCCTGCGCGGGGATCTGCTCTATTCCCAGGTTCCGGCGCTCTCCACCGGCGGCCGCGGCCTGCTGGATCTGCTCACCCTCGACCGCCATGGCCGCCTGGCGGTCATCGAGCTCAAGGCCGACGAGGACCTGCACCTGCCCCTGCAAGCGCTGGACTACTGGATTCGCGTCCGCGCCCTCAATGAAGATCGCCAGCCCGCCGAGGGCAACGCCGGCGGCCGTCCCCTCTCGGCCTTCGAGCGCCAGGGATACTTCGCCGGCGCTGAGGTTTCGCCGCTCCCGCCGCGCCTGCTGCTGGCCGCCCCGGCGCTGCGCATTCATCCCGCCAACGAGCCGGTGCTGCGCTACTTCTCGCCGCAGGTGGAGTGGGAGCTGATTGCCGTCACCGAGCACTGGCGGCGGGAGTTGAAGGTGGTCTTCCGCAAACGCAGCAGCGACGCGCGAAGCTAGAACAGGTTGCATAAACCCGGCTTTGAAAGGGCACGACTTCAGTCGTGCCGAAAACGGTCAACATAATCAAGGGCTTTAGCCCCTGAGGTGTATCCCCGAGGATCGAGTAGTTTTTACGTAACCAGTTCTAAGACTTGCCCAACCCTTCACTCCAGGTGACCATCCGTCCTGGCCGCGTTCAGCCCATGAAAGATGGCGTTGTATTTGCCGCTTTCAACCGCAAAGCGCAGCCCTTTCACGTTTTCAACGCAGATCTCGTGCGGGGTGGGCTGGATCTTCAGGACCTCCATCACCTCGGCAATAAACTTCTCCAATTTCATGGCGCGCGGATCGTCGGCGCCGGTCATCAGATCGGTGGCTACATAAGGAGGAATCAGTTCCACAACCTCCGTCGTCGTGGCCTTGAGCTGGTAGCGCAGCGACTGGGTATAGGAGTGAATGGCTGCCTTGGTGGCGCAATAGGTGGGCGTCAGCGCCAGGGGAACGAAAGCCAGCCCGGAAGAAACGTTCACGATGGTGGAGCGGGGCTGCTTTCTCAGCAGCGGCAGCAGCGCCGCCGTCAGCCGGATGGGGCCCAGCAGGTTGGTGGCGACGATGGCTTCCGCGTCGGCCAGGTAATCCTGCCCGGCGAGCATTTTTTCGGCGCGCATGATGCCGGCGTTGTTGATGAGCACGTTCAGCGCCGGGAAATCCGCCGCCACCTTCGCCGCAAAGGAGCGGATCGCGGCGGGGTGTTCAATATCAAGCTGAAGCGACTTCATGCCGGGATGGGCGGCCGTGGTTTCATCCAGCGCATGCTTGCGCCGCGCCGGCGATGACGACCTGGTTTCCCAGTTTATGCAGCGCTTCCGCCAGGCCGCGGCCAATGCCCGAGCCGCCTCCGGTGATCAGAATGGTGTTGCCGGTAAGGTTCATGGGGATTTTGCCCTCCAAGAGGCATGATAAGCGCATTCCGTGATTCCAGGTTCAAAATGGGAGTCTGGAGCGCCCGGCATCCCAGGCCTTGAAAACAAAGGCCCGGGAGTCCCCTTTTGCCGCCTTTGACATGCGAAGATAGAACGAGCGCCCGGAAGGCATCTCGGCTCTGGGCTGTGTGGCCCAGGTGAAGCTCGCGATGCAACGTGTTGCGCTGCTCTACAACCCGGTCTCCGGACAGTATTCCTCGCGGCGGGATGCGAACGTCCAGGATGCCCTGGCTGTGCTCCGCGATGCAGGCGTCGCGGCCCAGGCTTTTGTCACCATCACGCCGGAAAGCGCCGCGGCCCAGGCGCAACAGGCCGTCCGCCAGGGCTGCGACACCATCCTTGCCTGCGGCGGCGACGGCACCGTCCACGCCATCCTGCAAACCCTGGTGGGCACCGAAGTCGCCCTCGGCGTGGTTCCCCTGGGCACGGCCAATGCCCTGGCCGCCGACCTGGGCCTGATTGCATCGCCGGCCAAAGTGGCGCGCACCCTGCTGAACGCCGCCGCGGTGCGCGTCCCGGTGGGCCGCATCCTCTACCACGACAGCGCCGGAATCCCCGCCTCGCGCTACTTCCTGGTGGCGGCCGGAATCGGCGCGGATGCTCTGCTCATGTCGCGCATGGATGCGCGGCTGAAGCGGCGTTTTGGCTACGCGCTTTACATGGTGGAGGCCTTTCGCATCTGGGCCACCCACCACTTTCCCCTCTTCGAGGCAGCCTTCACCGGCAAAGGCAACCATGCTCCGCGCGTGATGCAGGCCTCCCAGTTGCTGGCCGTGCGCGTGCGCTCGTTTGGAGGGGCTCTGCACGAACTGGCCCCCGGCGCCACCCTGCGCAACGGCAGCCTGAACCTGCTGGCCTTTCGCACCCGCAGCCGCCTCCGCTTCCTGCGCTTTTTCCTGGCCGTCCTCTGCCGGCGCCACACTTTCAACGGCGCGATTGAATTGTTGGAGGCCGCCTCGGTGGAGTGCCGCGCCCTCAACGGCTCCTCTGCCCATATCTTCGTGGAGGCGGATGGAGAAGTCCTGGGCTCCCTGCCGGTGCGCATGGAAGTCGTGCCCCACGCCCTGACCCTGCTCATCCCTCCCCATGCCCAGCCGTAATGCCTGATCTGAGCCGGATAGTCTGGCTCTCAAAGACGAGACCTGGGCGCCCGACCGCAAATTCCTCAGAACATCTGCGGCTGGAGTCCCCGGTCTGAAAATCGAGATAAGAGACGCTTGGCTCAAGCGATCAGATGGAGCGCCTTTGATCCGCCGATCACTGCGTCGGTGACCAGATGGCGGTCGAAGGTAGCTAACTGCCCTCCGTGGGCGCGGGCGAGAGCCAGCAGGTAGGTGTCGGTCACCTGGCCCGAATCGAGCAGGCGGGCGATGTCGACGCGTTGGCTGTCGAATAGGGTGACGTCGTCCGGCCAGAACTCGTGGCCGCCCAGGGCGCGCAAGACCGCAATCATCTCCGCAACCGCAGACGGTGTTCCGGGCGAGTTGGGGTAGCGTGCGATGGCCGACGATGCGGAGAACCCCGTTCTCGGTTAGCGGGCAGGTGGCCCAGGCCTTGCGGCCCTCTGCGGCAAACCACTCGTGCGCCCGGTCATGCTGCACGTGCGCTGGATCGATCAGAGCGATCAGTACATTCACATCCAGCAGAAGCGGGTCACGGCAGCTCTTCCATGAGTTGACGGACCAGCTCCGAGGTCACCCGCGGCGCGCCGGGACGCACCGGGAGCAGAGGCACGCCGTTGCGGGTGGCGCGGCCGGACGGGGTGGGGCGCATCGCCTGCCGGGCCAGCTTCGGAGATCACCTCTCCCACGCTCTTTCGCTCACTGGCCGCCATCTCTTTGGCGGCAGACAGAACGTCATCGTCGATGGCAAGGGTGGTGCGCATATACAAATCCTTTGGCGTAAACATCACGCATCAATCATCATACATCATTTTCAATTTTCATGCAACCCTGGCTTGCCGTCGCTGGCGAAGAAGACCAGCATTCATGTGAAGACGCTGCATCAAATGTTCGGCCCCAAGGGGAATCCTACAGCTGCGCATCTGTTCAAGGTCATCGCCTGCTTGCAGGAGCATGAAGGGGTGAGGTTGCAAGTAGTGGCGTAAAATGAGGACCGAATCCTGGGTCTCAGGATCGATACCTGGGGCACGTGCAAAAGAGTGAGGTTTGGTTATGGAACTCAAGATTTCGTTGAAGAAGGCGTTTTCGTTTCTGGCGACCATCGTGCCCGGGAGCGTTCTTTTTTATCTTTTTGAGATCGGACATCCGGGAACTATTGGCTGGTTCCTTTCTATCAGCTCACTCGGTTATAAATCGAGGATTTTTCTGCTTCTGTTAGCGTTGTTCCTTCTCGGGTACAGTTTCGTTAAGTTTCTGGCTGCTGTGTGTGGTTCTTTTGGATGGCTACTGGGAAGAACAATCAGGTTGCCCATCTTTGATCGTCATCCTTACGATTACGCGACTGCCCCATGGCGAGACAAGAGATGGAGGGCCGCATACACAAGGCGCTTCGCGATTGATGCGCCGCCGGATCTAGCGTTTACGCCAGACTCGTTGGACGAGGGCAAGATCGTGGCGATCTCCAAGCTACAGCCGGGAGAGCAGACTTCTCCGGAGTTAAGCGCCTATTCATGGGAAGTGCTTCAGGCATGCATAAAAGGAATATTCAACGACGAGGCATGGAGATCAAGATACCTACAACTTCATGTAGCGGAGATTACAAAAATTGGAAATGATTTTGCCAGCAAAATCGGCGCTAGCCTCGATTCTAATATCTCCATCTCATCTTTGGTAATCATAGTGGCATCGTGGTTTGTTCCACAGATTCGACTATGGTGGCTCTTACTTTTGGCCTATCTTTGGGCTGCGAATAGCGCCATGGTCTTTGCAGAAAAGATCATGAGACTCTTTGACCCATCCTCTACACTTCAAGCTCAATTTGATGTTCTTACGTCCGCGAAACAGTAACATTTGATTCAGATAATCGGCACGTATGAATAAATCTCTGCCCTACTTCTTCAGCGGCTTGCGCGCAAAGTAAAACAGCGAATATACGAGCAGCGTAATGCCACGCCGCGCCGGGATCGTGGCGGCGTCGGGCTTGCCCTGGAAGCAGGTCCGCTCCCTAAAGCAAGTCCGCCAGTTCGTCTTGAGACAACTCCACGTCGCGCAGGATCGCCCGCAACAGGCCGGGGCCAATGGTTTCGCCGGAATGGATGGGAACAACGGTGGCCCTGCCGTCGGGGTGCCTGAGAAAGACGTGACTCCCGCGGCTGCGGTCCACGGTAAAGCCTGCTCTTTCAAGGGCGCGGACGAGTTCTTTTCCCTTGATGCGTGGACGGCGCGTCATATAGAGACTTGCTGAATGCCCACCAGTTCCAGCGCGCCGGGAGGGTTCGTTTCTTCTTCGAGGCACAGGGCGATGACCTCGCGCACGCGCTTCATCAGGGTATCGAGGTTTTTGGCCTGCGTATGGCATCCGCGAAGGGCTGGAACGGTAGCAACAAGATAGCCCTCCTCGTCTTGTTCGATCAGGACGGTGAACTTTCTTTTCGGCCTCATGCACGACCTCGCGCTCTTACTTTATCACGATATGCAGGAGCGTTTCGGTCCCGGAAGCCGGGCCTGCTCCTTGCCAGCTCAAGGGTGGGAGATAGCTCACTTCTTCAGCGGTTTCCGCGCAAAGTAAAACAGCGAACCCGCCAGCATCGCGAAGGCCAGAACCGAAACCCAGTCGTGGTAGAGGAAGGTATGCGGCAGGGCGATGGGGTTCTCGCGGTTCCAGGTCGTCTCGTAGAACTTGAAGGCCACGCCCAGCAGGCCCATGATTCCGCCCGCGGCGATCAGGCCCGATGCGAACAGGGAGCCGGGCGAGACGTCGCCCTCGTCGGACGCTCCGGCCTTCTTCATGGCGCGCTCCACAAGCCAGCGCACCACCCCGCCGGTAAAGATGGCCAGGGTGGTGCCGATGGAGAGATACGCGCCCACGGCGAACGACAGCGAGCGGATGCCGAGCAGCTCCACGCCAATGACCAGGAAGACGCCTAGCATGACCAGTCCCCACGGCAACTTGCGGCGAGAGGATGCCGTTGATGACCGTGGCCATCAGCCGGGCCTGGGGCGCGGCGGCCTTTTCGCTGCCGATGCCGGGAATCCACTGCACCTCGATGCGCCTGCTCGAGGGCGAGTAGAGGTACTTGCCGTCGGCCAGCTCGGAGGAGCCGAGGGCGTTGAGGACCAGGTACTCGCTCTTGTGGTGCAGCGTGGCGGAGCCGTTGGCGCCCTTCACCGGGAACTGCTCCATGAGGCCCTGGGGATTCTGCTGCACGGCGACGCCGGGATGGGAGGCGCTGATCTCCCAGGCGCGGGGCGCTTCGCGGAACTCCTGCAGGCCCTTGTTCATCAGGTCGAGCGTGACGCCGATGGAGATGGTGGAGACGGTGATGCCGAGGAAGAAGGCAATGCGCTGCTTGAGGGGCGTGGCGCCGATGAGATAGCCCGTTTTCAAATCCTGGCTGGTGTCGCCGGCCTCGGCCGAGGCAATGCACACCACGCCGCCGATGGTAATCGCCAATGCCCCGAAGGCCGGCGCGGTCCAGCCGTTGACCAGAAAGATGGCGCTGGTCGCCATCAGCGTGGCGATGGTCATGCCGGAGATGGGATTGGCCGAGCTGCCGATGAGGCCGACGATGCGCGAGCTGACGGTGACAAAGAGAAATCCGAAGACCACCACCAGTAGCGAGGCGGCCAGGTTGGCCCAAATGCCGACCTGTGCGCCGGGAACCGGCTTGAAGTAGAGAAAGAAGAACATCAGCACGATCAGCGCGATGCAGCCCAAGACGGCGAAGGTCATGGAGAAATCCATCCTCCGTGCGCTTGGGCGCCGCGGCCGCCGCGGCAGCGCCCCCGCGCATGTTCTTGAAGCCGGACTTGAGTGCGCCGATGATGGTGGGCAGGGTCTTGAAGAGGGTGATGAGTCCGGCCGCGGCCACGGCGCCCGCGCCCATGGGACGGATGTAAGTGGACCACAGATCGCTGGGGCCCATCTGCGCGATGGGCACGGTGCCGGGATAGATCGGCGTGGGCAGCCCCTTGCCGAAGAAGTAGAGCAGGGGCATCAGCACCAGCCAGGAGAAGACGCCGCCGGCGAAAATAACGCCCGCGGTTTTGGGTCCGATGATGTAGCCCACGCCAAGATACTCGCTGGTGGCGTCGGCCTTGACGGAAGCGCCTTTGAGGACGTGCTGGGGCCCGAAGTCCGGCTGGAACTCGGGCGTGCCGGGCCAGCCGCCGAGGAGGTTCTCGTTCTGAAAGGCGGCGTAAAGAGCGCCGAGGCCGAGGCCGAAGAAGACGCGGCTGGCTGTGGAGCCTCCACTGGCGCCCGCCTTGATCACGTCGGCGCAGGCCGTGCCCTCCGGAAAAGCCAGTTTGCCGTGCTCCTCCACGATCAGCGGCCGCCGCAGCGGAACCATGAACAGCACGCCCAGAAAGCCGCCGATCAGCGCCAGCATGAAGATGCGGTAGTATTCCAGGTCGAAGCCCAGGAAAATCAGCGCCGGCAAGGTAAAGATGACGCCCGCCGCGATGGATTGGCCGGCGTTTCCCGCCGTCTGCACGATGATCGTCTCAAGAACCGAGGGTTTGCCGCGGTAGCGCAGGAAGTTGATGGAGATGACGGCGATGGGAATGGAGGCGGCCACGGTGAGACCGGCCTTGAGACCGACGTAGACAGTGACGCCGCCGAAGATAATGCCGAATACGCACCCCAGAAGAATGGCGCGCAGGGTGAACTCCGGTCGGTTGTCGCTGGCAGGAACAAAGGGTTGAAACGCGGGCACGGTCAGCCTCCAAATATGCGCAAGCAATCTTGCTGGAATTCTCTGAAGGGGAAGTGTACGGTATGACCGGGGATATTGTGTACTGATTAATTCCCTGGTAATGCAATCGCGGCGCGGGGACTGGATGCGGCAGGGAGGTTGCGGTAGCCTTGGCAATAGGGACCCCTTGGAATAGCGTTGCCGGCTTCTCTCATATAGCCTCGAAAGGAGAACCGCCATGACCAACCCGGCATTGAACTCCGCGCCCGTCCAGCGTCTGCTCTCGCTGGACGTTCTGCGCGGCATCACCATCGCCTTCATGATTCTGGTCAACAACAGCGGCGAGGGCGCATGGAGTTTCATGCATCACGCCGCCTGGAACGGCCTCACCCCCACCGACCTGGTCTTTCCCACCTTTCTCTTTGTGGTGGGGGTTTCCATCGTCCTGTCCGTTGACGCGCGCCTGGCCCGCGGCGCCTCGCCTGCGCAACTGGCCTGGCACACCCTGTGGCGGGCCGCAATTCTGTTTCTGCTCGGCTTTGTGGGCAACGGCTATCCCTTCTTCCGGTTGCAGCACTTCCGGGTGTATGGGGTGTTGCAGCGCATCGCCCTTTGCTACCTGGTGGTGGGGCTGCTTTACCTGTGGGACAGGCGGGTCTGGACCAAGGTAGCGGCGCTGGCGGCGGCGCTCGTGGGCTACTGGGTTTTGCTGCGCTGCGTTCCCGTGCCGGGAGCGGGGCTACCGGGGCGCGATATTCCCTTCCTCGATCCTAACCTCAACATCGTGAACTGGCTCGACCAGCACATGTTTCCCTATCACCTCTACGAGGACTGGACCACCCACAACCTGCGCGATCCCGAGGGTCTGCTCAGCACCATTCCCGCCGTGGGCACCACGCTGCTGGGGCTGTTGACCGGGATGTGGCTGCGGGGGCAGAGGGCGGTCAGGGACAAAACCCTGGGACTGGCCGCGGCCACCGTGGCCTGTCTGGCCACAGGTTATCTTTGGTCGCTATGGTTCCCGCTCAACAAGAAGATGTGGACCAGCTCCTATGTGCTGGTAGCCGCCGGCTGGTCGCTGGCCGTCTTCACCCTGGCTTACTGGGCCATGGAGCAGCGCGGCTGGGGCAAGGGGCGCGGCAAGGGATTCGCCTGGCCCTGGCTGGTCCTCGGCTCCAACGCCATCGTGGCTTACATCTTCAGCGAGTTCCTGGTCGCCACCCTGGATAACATCAAATTTACCGTGAACGGGAAGCATACCGACGTGCTGGCCTACGTGTTTACCCATGCCTTCGCCCACATCCCCTCGCCCGGCTGGGCCGCGTTCGCCTACACGCTTTCGTATCTGGCGCTGTGCTTTATTCCGGTATGGGTGCTCTACCGCAAGAAAATCTTCGTCAAGGTGTAAAAAGATGCCAAGTTCAGCCAAATGCTGAAGTTATTCATTCTAGGCAGTCATCGCGCAGAGTATAATGGCTCCAATTTCAGAAAGCGTAAGTGTGCTGGTGTGAGATGGTATGCGTGGTTACTGATCTTCGGGATCGTGTGCGCGGTTCCCGTTATTGCTCAAACTCAGGCAAGTCCCCTTGTTACCCAGCCAATCGATGAAGCCAGGCTGGTAACTCTCCACGGAAGTGTGCATCCGCTGACGCGGATGGGGATCGATCAGGGCGCGGTTGCGGATTCCTTTGCCGCCGGGCGCCTGATTCTGCTGCTGAACCGGCCGCCGGAGCGGGAGGCGGTGCTGCAGCAGTTCCTGCAAGCCGCCCACACACACGGCTCGGCGAGTTACCACAAGTGGCTGACGCCCGATCAGTTCGGCGAACAGTTCGGTCCCGCCGATGCCGACATGCAGACCGCAACTGGATGGTTGAGTTCGCATGGGTTCCAAGTGTCGATAACCTCGAAAAGCAGGCAATTCATCGAGTTTTCCGGGACGGCGGGCCAGTTGCGCGAGGCCTTCCATATTGAGATCCATCAGTACAGCGTGAACGGCGAAACGCACTACGCCAATGCAACGGAAGTGAAGATTCCTGCGGCCTTGGCGGCGCTGGTGGGCGGCTTCGCGCCGATGAACGATTTCCACGCCAAGCCGCAGCTAGTGGTGGCGGGCAAGGCGCTTTATTCGCGCAGCACAAAGAAGACCACTCCGCAATGGACCATGCCCAATCCAAACGGGGCGGGGAATTTTTACGCCCTCGCGCCGGAGGATTTTGCAACGCAATACGATCTGGCGCCGCTCTACAAGGCGGGAGTGAATGGCGCGGGAGTGACCATCGGCATTATCAACGAATCGAATATCGACTTGAGCCTGGTGCAGGCCTATCAGAGCCTCTTCGGGATTTCCGGAACGACGCCGCAGGTGGTCATCGATGGGGACGATCCAGGCAACCTGGCCGATGTGGATGTGGAAGCCTATCTCGACGTGGAACTGAGCGGCGCTGTGGCGCCCGGCGCCACGGTGAACCTGTACATTACCAGTGGAAGCGACTTGCAGGATCCGCTGGAACTGGCTGCTCTGCGCGCCGTTGAGGACAACCAGGCCTCGGTGCTGAGCGTGAGCTTTAGCCAGTGCGAAGACATCCTTGGGAATGCCGGAAATCAGTTCTGGGGGGGCTTGTGGGAACAGGCGGCGGCACAGGGGCAAACGGTGCTTGTCTCTGCCGGAGACACCGGATCGGAATGCTATATTCAGCCCGACTGGGTAAGCGGGCTAGCCTCAACGCCGTGGAACGTGGCAGTGGGGGGCACGGACTTTTACTACTCCGACTACGCCACGGGTGGCGCCAGCGCGATGAGCCTTTGGAATCAGACCAACGATGGCAGCCTGGGATCGTTGAAGGCTCCGCTACCGGAACAGGTTTGGAACGACGGCTTTGGCCTCAATCTGTTCTCAGACTTCTACTGGACGTACGATCAAGATGCCGGCGGCGGTGGCGCGAGCAATTGCGCGGTGGAGAACTCCGGAGTCTGCGCAGGTTATGCAAAGCCAGGCTGGCAGACCGGGCCGGACGTGCCGGCGGACGGCGTGCGCGACCTGCCTGATGTTTCGCTGTTTGCCTCGAACGGGGCCAATCTGAGCGCCTATGCGATCTGCGCATACGAAGGAGAGTGCGCGGCGGGGTCGGGAGACAATGCGGAAGTCTATCTGGTGGGCGGCACGTCGGCTTCAGGCTCAGGCTATGGCCGGGATTATGGCGCTGGTGAACCAGAAATATGGCCGGCAAGGGCAGCCGAATTTTACGCTGTATCCGCTCGCACAACAAAAGCCGGCAGCCTTTCACGACATCACGGTGGGCAGCAATGTCGTATATTGCGTGGTATTTAACTTACCCGCAACGGGCTGCACGGCAAACGCCGAAGTTGGCTATGTCACAGACCAATACTATGCGGGTCCCGGTTACGATCAGGCCAGCGGCTTGGGCTCGGTGGACGCCAATGTGCTGGTGAACGACTGGAATACGATTACATTCCAGCCCACGGCCACCACGCTGCATCTTTCCAGCACCAGCGTGGCGCATGGCTCGCCGGTTACAATAACCACCTCAGTGGCTCCCTCTTCCGGCTCAGGGACGCCCACCGGCGATGTGGCGATCCTGACCAACTCGACCTTACCTTCAAGCCAATCGCAATTCTTCATCCCCTTGATCGGGGCGCCGGCAGCAGCAGCGTGGATACTCTGCCGGGCGGGGAATACGAGGTGACTGGCCGCTACGGCGGAGATGGAACCTTTGCCGGCAGCACCTCGCCGGCGGAGACGCTCACGGTAACGCCGGAAAAATCGAATATCAACTTCTCCGGCGTCGGGGAAAGTGTTCCGTACAACGCGCCCCTTACGCTATATATTCAGCCGACCGGGGTGAGCGCTGCCGCGGGAAAGACAGACGGAATCGCTACGGGGACGGCAACATTTACGGTCGACTCGACCAGCGCAACCGTCGCACTCAACAGTTCCGGCGTGGCCAATTGGAATCCTCCCGCACTGTCCGTTGGCAGCCACACAGCCAGCGCGAGCTACTCCGGCAACGCCAGCTTTTCTGCCGCCACGGCGATGCCGGTGACCTTCACCGTAACGAAGGGCCAGGTGTATATCACCGGCAACTTCTTCGGGGTGATGGAGGGCATACCTGGAACAGAGAATCTTGCCCTGGCTCCCGGCAGCAGTCTGACGATCGGCGTTATCGTGCAAGGTTGGAATACGATCGGCGCCAGCCCATCCCAGATTCCTCTGGGTACGACGGCCCCGTCCGGCACAGTGCAGATTTGCCTGACCCCGCAGGGAAATATCGGCGCTGGCGCCTGCAACCTCCCGACCTATTCGCAAACCGTAACGCTCACCTCGTTCACTGGAAGCAACGCAATGGAATCGCTGGGTACGGCCACTTTTACCAATCTTGCCCCGGGACAATATGGCTCCTATTTCGTCGAATTCGAGTACAATGGAGATTCTGTATGGGCTCCTTATGGGCTGATCTATATCTCGCCGATGTTCTTCATCCAGCCTTTGCCGGTTCTGGCGTCCACCACCACCACCCTGAGCATCACGCCGACGAGCTTTTCCGGTATACAAACGGCAACCGTTACAGCCACGGTCACAGGATCAGGAAACGCTGGAACCTCCCCGACGGGAGATATTGACTTCTATGACGATGACGTCTATGTTACCTCCTGGCAGTATTCGGGCGTAGCCGGCACAACCAGTACCATATCTTTTGATCTGACTCCGTCCTGGTTCTTCAATAGCGGTGCCAATCAGCTCACGGCGATGTACTGGGGCGACAGCGCGAACGGCCCTTCGGTCAGCAATGTCGTGAACCTTACGGCAACGCAGTTCGCTGTCGCTGATTTCACGCTGGCTCCGCAGCTCCCGCAGATCGCCGTACAGTCGGGCAGTTCCGGAACCGTTGGATTGAATCTGCAATCGCTAAGCAGCTTCAATGGTTCAGTGGCCTTAACTTGCGTGCCGTCCTCCACCCAGTTCAGTTGCAGTCTCAACCCGGCGACGGTAACTGTGAATGGAGCTGCCACGGCGACGCTGACCGTCAATGCCACGGTGCAGACGGCTTCCCTTGCGCCATCGCAAGGGCCAAGACAATCCCGCTGGCCGGTGGGGCCGGCGATGCTCGCGTTCACGTTTTTGCTGGCGGGCGGGCGAGCCGTAAGCTCAGGCGGAAGATGCTGCTCACGCTCTGCCTTTTTGCTGCAATGTTGGTTACCGGTTGCGGCGGCGGGGGGTCCACGACCACGATTACTCAGCCTCCGCCGAACGGAACGCCGAGCGGCGCCTACAGTGTGCTCGTGACCGGCACGGCGAACGGAATCATCCACAACGCCAAGATCACCGTTGTGGTGCCTTGACCGGCCGGAAGAGCCACAGCAGCAGCAGCGAGAACAGCACGCCGCCCACGGTGAACTTGAGCCAGACGGGCGCTTGCGACGGAGAGAAGAAACCCTCCAGGCAGCCGGCGATGACCAGCAGGGGAATGATGCCGGCCACCAGTTGCGTGGCTTCGCTGCCGCCGCGGGCCACCGACTCCTTCCAGCGCAACGCGCCGGGGAAGAGCATGGCGTGGCCCAGCCGGAATCCCGCCCCGCCGGCGATGAGTATCGAGGGCAGTTCCAGCGATCCGTGCGCCGCCACAAAGCTCCACAGCGCCAGCGACATGCTGTACTGGTGGCAGGCCGCGCCGATCACCCCCAGCATCATGCCGTTGACGGCCAGATAGAAGAAGGTGCCCAGCCCGAAGACGATGCCGCTGGCGAAGGTGACAAAGCTGACCGAAAGGTTGTTGGTCATGATCCAACTGGAGGCCATGGGAGCGATGCCGACCACCGATTTGGTCCACATCTCGTGGCGTTCCATGGTGGCGATCATCTCCGGGCCGACGAAGTGGCGCATGAACTCCGGACGGGCGCTGGTGAGCACCGCGCCCAGCAGCCCCCAGGCCGCCGAAACCGCAACCGAGACCAGCACGTAGCCGATTTGCCGCTGAAAGATGGCCGGGTAATCGTCCCGCAGGAAGCGCCACAGCGTGGCCAGATTGGTCTTGCGGCCGGAATAGATGATATGGTGGGCGCGAGCCAGCAACTGATTCACGTGCGCGGCATAGGTGCGGGCGGTCGGGTCTTGCCTCAGCACCGAGAGGTCCGCGGCCACCTGGCGGTAGAGCAGGGCCATCTCCTGCAACTCCGCGCGCGAAAGCCGGCCCAGCCCGCCCGCGCCGCATTGGGCCAGCAGAGCCGGAAAGCCGGTCCCAGTAGGGCCGCCGCTTCTGAATCCACTGGTTGGAGAGGATTTGCGCCATGGACCTGCGTTCAGACCAGCTTAGCCCAGATCACCTTGACATTGATACGCCCGAACTGGTCAGCATCGAGATGCCCCTGGCCGGCATCGGCAGCCGCTTCATTGCGTTGCTGGTCGATTACCTCATCTGGTTCGCCGGGCTGCTGGTTCTGCTGCTGCTCTTCGCGGTCTTTCTTCCCGGCATCCGGGCCTATTCCAGGCTTTCGGCGCAATGGGCCGATCGCCATCGCCATTTTCACCGTCTTTCTGGTCAACTGGGGCTACTTCACCCTCTTTGAGGCCTTCTGGAACGGGCGCACTCCGGGCAAGCGCGTCGCCAGAATTCGCGTCATCCAGCGTTCCGGGCGCGCCATCGGCCTCTTTGAGTCCATGGCCCGCAACCTGGTCCGCTATGTCGACCAGCTTCCTTTCTTCTATGCCGTCGGGGTGATCGTCATGTTTGTAACCAAACAGCATCAGCGGCTGGGCGATCTGGCTGCCGGCACCCTGGTGGTGAGGGATCGGGAAGAGGAGGCTCCCCTGTGGGGCGAGTCCGGCGCCCGCACCTTCACCGCGCAGAGCTTTACCCCCGGCGCACCGGTTCCGGAGCCTCATACCGCCGTCACTCTGCCCGTTACCGGCATCGCCAAACTCGCCCCGGCCGACCTCGAGGTGCTGGAGGGCTTCCTCTCCCGGCGGCTGGATATGAGCCTGCCCACCCGTCAGGACCTGGCCCTCCGCATCGCCTCCGCTATCCAGGCGAAGTCCGGCCTGCAACCGCCCCCCGGCGCCAGCATCGAAACTTTCCTGGAAGCCACGGCCCGCCAACTGCGGGACCTGGCCCGCCTGCGATAGGGCAGTTTCAACCAGGCGGCTGGGGAGGGAGGCGGGGGTTTCAACCCCCGCATAAAGCCAAACAGAATCAACGAGGGCTTCAGCCCCGAAGGGACGCTTTTCAGGTTTTTTCGCCCGGCATCCCCCATTTTTCCGCAGCCTGTTTAGCCCCGGAGGAATGGCGCATCGCCAGGCGCATAACGTTTATGCAATCAACCCTAGTTCAGCCGGGCATGGGACACAATGTATTTTTCCCGCGCCTGCAGCTCGGCCAAGGCTTTTTCCGGGCAGATGTGCCGGGCTTCCCGCTCATCCAGTTCTTCCGCTGTCTCTATGGAAGAGGCAATGGTCATGAAGCAGTCCAGGCAGCGGGTATTGTAAGTGCCATTTTCGTTCTGCGTGCGGCTGTACATCGTTCCTCTGAACAACGCGAGAGATTTCCCGATGCTAGCCGCTCCTGCATTTTCCCGGCGTGATCCGCATCACCCGATTCTGTGACGCGTCACAGGACCCTGTGATGCCTTGATCCGCCGCATTTATTTTTCAGGAAATCTCTTACAGGGTTGTTCCCTGGTTGGGGTTTCGCCGCAGTTGCCAGCAGGGGCTCAGGCCCGCCTGCGGAAACAGCGACTCCGAGCAGGGCACGTCCGAGGAGCCGAGATAGTCATACTCCAGCTTGTTGCCCTTGAGCGGCACGGTCAGGAAACGGTTAACGGTCACCTTGGACATGGGCGAGCCGCGCAGCCGGAAAATGGCCCCATCGCCCCCGTACGCGGCTACAAACCCCGCCGTCAGCACCACAGCCGCCCATAAAATCCAACGCATCATCCGCTCCAGCCTTCCTCGAACAATGACCTCTTCAGAATAACGGCTAACCGCGAGCGCGCCAGCAGAAGAGTTTTCAAGAATAGGCTTTAACGAGCGGACAATAAGCAAGGTAATGCCATCGCATCGAAGACACGGTTGATACAATTTCCACTGATCGGCGCATTCAAAAGAGGCTCCATGGCGAAAATATCTTGCCCATTTAAATCGTTCCATACTTCCGCGGTACTTCTAGCGCTGGCCGCACTGGCATTGTTGCAGGTCCACGCCGGCTCGGCCTCGGCCCAGGCGGGCGCGCCCACCGTAACCACCAAAAGCGGGCAACTCCGCGGCCTGCCCAGGCCCAACGGGGGCGCGCAGTTCCTGGGCATTCCCTACGCGCAACCGCCGCTGGGCGATCTGCGCTGGCGCGAGCCTCTGCCGGCCAGGCCGTGGCGCGGCGTGCGCGATGCCTCTGCCTTCGGCGCTCCCTGCGCGCAGTGGGCAGATGCGGAAGGGGACTGGAACTGGAGCTTCGCGAAAGCCGCCCAGGAGGACTGCCTCTACCTGAATGTCATCACCCCGGTATGGCCGCCGAAGAAGCTGCTGCCGGTCATGTTCTGGATTCACGGCGGAGGAAATGAGGGCGGAACGGCATCGACCCCGCTCTTTAATGACGGAACCCTGGCAGACCACGGAGTGGTGCTGGTTACAGTCAACTACCGGCTCAATATCTTCGGCTTCTTTGCCCATCCGGGGCTTACGCGCGAGTCGCCGCATCACGCTTCGGGCAACTACGGCCTCATGGATCAGATTCTGGCCTTGCGCTGGGTGATCGACAATATCGCAAACTTCGGCGGCGATCCGGCCAACATCACCGTCTTTGGCCAGTCCGCCGGCGCGCAGGATACCGGCTTGCTGATGACCTCTCAAGCCAAAGGCTTGTTTCAAAAAGCCATTGCGCAGAGCGGAACGCCGCTGCTCGTCCCCCTGCGTTCTCTGGCCCAGGCGGCTCAGGCCGGTGTGGCATTCGCGGCTGAGTTGAAAGCCCCTGCCGGGGACGATGCCCTGAAATTTCTGCGCCAAATAACGGCACAAGACCTGATGAAGGCGATCCGCGCCCAGGACCCGCAACACCGCGTGCGCATGGCTCCGATCATCGACGGCTGGGTCATCTCCCGTTCTCCCGCCGAGGTCTTTGCCTCCGGGCAGGATGCGGCGGTGCCCCTGATGATTGGCTCCAACTCCATCGAGTCCGGAAATTCGGACTCACCGGACCAACTGCGCAAAGCCATTCAAAAAGCGGATGGAGAACTTGCGCCCCAGGCGCTGGCCCTCTACGGATTGGCCAATGGCGGGCAAGGCGCAGCCGATCCCTTGTACGGCACAGTGGCCGATCAGTGGTCAGCCGATACGCGCTTCCGCTGTCCCGCCGCCACTCAGGCCGCGTGGCACAGCGCCGCGCATCGCCCCACTTTCGAGTACGAGTTTCAACGCGTCAGCCCCGGCCTGGAAGCCAAGGGCGCCGGGCATTCCGCCGAGCTGCCCTATGTCTTTGGGTATTACCCCAAATCCGGGCAGTTTGCCGCCGCCGCGGACTTTGTCGATGCCGACTTCAAGCTCGCCGCGCAAATGCAGATTTATTGGACTAACTTTGCCCGGACCGGCAATCCGAATTCAAAAGGGCAGCCTCATTGGCCAGGCTTCGGGGAAGCTCAGGCCTTCCTCGTCTTTACGCCCGACGGCCGGGTGGCCAATGCGGCGGGACTGCGCGTCCCGCAGTGCAATCTCTATCGGCAAGTGCTGGCCGGGCGCATCAAGCAGCAGCCCTGACCGCGCCCGCGAATCCGCCTGCACCGGTCAGGCTCGCATTCATCACCAGGACGTCCACCATTTCATCCGTGTACACCTGGTAGCAATTTCGCCCGCTCGCCTTGGCATGGTAGAGAGCGGCATCGGCGCCCTTCAACAGCGCTTCGGCATCCAGTTGCCCCACCGGGGCTGAGCAGACTCCTACGCTGACTGAAATCGGCATCTCCAAGCCATTAAAATGTATGGGAACTGCCAGAGCGTCCACAATGCCGGCGGCTATCTTCTCCGCTGCCTGCAAATCGCTCAGGTCGGGGAGCAGCACCAAAAACTCGTCCCCGCCCATTCTGGACACAGTATCGCTCTTGCGCACCGCTTCCAGCAGGCGAAGCGCGGTAACCCGCAACACCTCGTCGCCGGCCTGGTGGCCATATCGATCGTTGATGTCTTTATATCTGTCCAGGTCCAGCATCAGCAGCGCCAGCCCCGTCAGATGGCGATTGGCGGTCTCCACCGCCGCATTCAGCCGATCCTGAAGCAGCAGGCGGGTGGCCAGCCCCGTCAAGGGATCGTGCAGAGCCAGGTGGCGAAAACGCTGCTCGCTTTCGCGCAGTTGTACCGTCTGCTGCTCCACCTGCTTTCTGAGCGCCGCCACCCAGCCCAGCACAAGCAGCGTGAGGAGCATCGCCAGGGCCAGCAGCGCCAGCGCATGACCTACCGTCCACCAGGATGGCCTTTCCAGGACGGCTGCGTCCCCAGGCGAACGCATGAGGACCCGGAAAGACTCTTCATCCGCTATGCCTTCTGTGGCCGCGCTGCCCTTGGTATCGAACTGGATGGAACAAATTCCTGTAACCCGGAGCCGGCTCCCGACCTTCCACGCGTTCATCGCAGATCCCGCCTGGCTCTTGGGCAGAATCACCGTGAATATATTCTTTCCCGAGGCTAGCAGCAGCGTGATGTCGGGAGTAGATTGGCCGTAACCAATTAATTGGCCGTCGATCTGGATCAGTTCGGAATCGTATTTGCCGAGCAGAACCTGCTCAATGGTTACTTGTTCGGCGGGAATGTCTCCCCGCTTGCCCGTCTTCCTGAACACGGCATCGGTGAGGACGGGCGCGCCGCCTTCGGTGCCGGCAAATCCAACCACATCGACTTCGTCGCCTATGGCTGCTTGCGTATCCTGATCGGTATGCGCGCAAATGCCGCGCGCCGCATCGCGTATGCAGAGCAACGAGTTGCGTCCCAGCCACTGCAAGGTCACTTTCCCGCGCAGATGCACGCGGTCATTCGATCGATTGACCAGGTCCCACCGCAACAGGTTGTCAACGGGGATGACCGGCTGCTGAAATGGGTCGCCGGGCGCGGCTTTCAGGACGATCACCTCGCCAATATCCGGGCACATTAGGCGGACGCCGATCATCTGGCTGCTGGTGTTGAACATGGGGGCGGCAACGGCGCGGATGCGCGCCACAGCGTTCACCAGGCTGGAATATGCCACCCCCGCTTTCTTGACCATGACCACGGGAACGATCCCGCCTTGCATGGCCAGCCGCAGCCTTACGTTATGTCCCTGATCGACGACGGATCGAATCATGCCCTCCGCCTCCACCCATTGGCAATCTTCGGCACCGGTGGACAGGCGGCTGAGACTTACCCGGTGAGGGTTTGACGGAAGGTGAGACTGCCCAATCACCTTGACCCGGGCATGGGCAACCATGGGAGCATACCCTCCGGGTCCGCTTACGCCGCGCACATCGATCAGCGTTCCGGCGGGAAGCTTCCCAACCATGCTTGCGGGAAGCGCGACATAAATGCCTCCGGTGGCATCGTGTACGAATATGGAGGCGGTCTCGGAAGCATAGCTGGGATCGTAGTAAGTGATTACCGCGCGCAGATGGATGGGATAGGCGCGCCGGGCTTCCTCGCTGCTGAGACTGTGCGCCTGGTGCGCCGTGGTAAGCGTTGGCAGCCTGGCCGGCGCTTTCTTTGCGGATTCCGCGCCTGCCCCAGACGCCGCGAACATGAGGCTCGCAGCCAAGAAAACCGCGCTCCAGAACGCTATCCCTGCACCGGGGCGATGGAGGCAGGCAGTCAAGATACAGTTATCCTTATTATGGCCTGCGCGGTGGCGGCCTGCGGCCCTTCCCCAATCGTGCGTAGGACTGAGATTCCCGGCGGCAATCGATCTCTGTGGTCTCATGCCACAGTACCGTCCCCCTCCGGCCAACGCGTCTGCAAGCTGTTGCTCAAAACCGCATGCAAAAGTATGTAGTCAACCGGTATGATAATTGGCTTGCTTTATTAGCTTTGATTGTACGACAGTTATAGTCTTCGCGCCCGGGGCGCACCCGAATGGATCGCTGTTCCCTTGCAGGTTATGCTCAATCCATGTCCCGCGCCGCGCTTGGCATCGAATTTCTCCTGCTCTTTGTGGCTTTGCCGCTGGGTTACCGCTTCTCGCCGCTGCGCGTGCCGGCCCTGCCGCTTTTGTGGGTGGTGGCGGGCTACGCCTGCTGGCAGTTGCTGCGCGACCCGCGCTTTGACCGCGCCAAACTCTGGAACGCCGGCCAGTTGCCCGGCCGCATGGGCGTGATTCTGGCCATCTTTGCGGTGATCGCTTTGCTCCTGTGGCTGGCGGTGCGGCGCTTTGCGCCTCAACTGGAGTGGAGCTTCGTGCGCCGCAATCCCGCCTTCTGGGCGGTGGTCATGGTGGCCTACCCCGTGCTCTCCGTCTATCCCCAGGGGCTGCTCTACCGCGCCTTCTTCTTTGAGCGCTATGCGGCGCTGTTTCCCGGCAAGTGGGCGATGATCGTGGCCAGCGCCGCCGCCTTCGCCTTCCTGCACATCATCTTCCGCAACCCGCTGGCCGTGGCCCTCACCTTTGCCGGTGGCCTGCTCTTTGCCGCCCGCTACGCTGAGACCGGCTCGCTGGCCGTTTCCTGCTTCGAGCACGCGCTCTACGGTTGCTGGCTGTTTACCGTGGGACTGGGCCAGTTTTTCTATCACGGAACCATCGCCACGGTAGGTTCGCTGATGCGGCGATAGCTCCTGCGCGGTAAGGTTGGTGGAACCCCAGGCCTGAGAATTGACTTCTTGGGTGACCGCCATGCTAGACTCGTGCCACATCGGAGGAACGGATCATCTTATGGATGGCAACCAAAAAAATCTGTTCGATGCTTGCATGAAGCAAGTCGATTACTTTGCTGGTCGCTGGGACAGACGACGAACAGACGAATGGAAGGTTACCTTCGCAATCTGGACGCTTGAGATTGGTGGAATCGTCTATGTGCCAAAACCAGAACTCGTGCCTTGGTTTGCGGTTGCGGCTTTTGTAATTGGATATGCCTATTTTTGGCTAAAGGGGATATCGGACAGAAACTACATTGAGATTGAACAGATGAAGTTCTACCAAAAGGAGGCCGAAACCATCATGCGAGACCCATCCCATTCTCTTCGAGTTGCCAAAACTGTTGAAAGAAGTCCGTTTTTTGCATTCCTGAAGGGCCCCTCAATGCAGTTTCAGCTTCTCAGCGTAATCGTCCTAGCTTTTCTTTTCTATTTTGTTCCCCGAAAGAATTGATCCGCTTTCCAGAATCGAGACCTGGGGGCAGAGCGCAGTTGTCAACCACAGCAATCATCAGGATGGTACAATGTGTGGGAGTTTGACAAGGGCCAGCCGGATTCGGCTGGCCCACTTTGCAGGGATCATCAATTAATTAGAACTTCACTGAAGCGGCGCGCGGCGAAATGCCGCTCAGCTCGGCGGCGCGGGCTTCCGCGTAGGCGGCCGCGCCCAGCAGCGCGGCGCGGCTCTCCAGAATCACCCGCACCGGCATGTTGACCAGCAACTGGCTCAGCCGGCCCTTGTCGGTGAAGGCCTTCATGAAGGCGCCGTCCTTGAGCTTCTCCAGGATGCGCGGCGCGATGCCGCCGCCGACGTAGAGGCCGCCCACCGACAGCAACTTGAGGGCCAGGTTGCCGGCCTCCGCGCCATAGGCGGAGACGAACATGTCCAGCGCCTTTTCGCAGATCTCGCTCTTGGCCGCCAGGGCCAGCTCGGTGATCACGGCGTTGGGGTCTTCGTTGGCCATGCGCGCCGCCAGCTTGGCCGGCTCTTCCATGCCCCGCACCTCGCGCAGGAACTCGTAGATGTTGGTCAGGCCCGGCCCGCTCACCACGCGCTCAAAGCTGATGCGCCCGTTGTACTTCTGCTTGAGGAAACGCAGCAGGTCGATCTCGTCTTCATTGCGCGGCGCGTAGTCCGCGTGGCCGCCTTCGCGAGGGATAGGGAATGTGATGGTGGCCGTTCCACACCAGGTAGCCCTCGCCCAGGCCGGTTCCGGCGGCGATCAGCGCGCGGTTGCCCGTCTGGCCGGGCGTCGCCTTCGTTCAGGGTGAAGATCTGCTCGGCGGAGAGCTCGGCCACGCCGTAGCCGTTGGCCTCCAGGTCGTTGATCAGGAAGACGTGTTCGATCACAAGGCCCGCGGCCAGCTCGCGGCTGTCCAGCGTCCAGGGCAGGTTGGTGAGCCGCAGCCGGCCGTCGCGCACCGGGCCCGGCACGCCAAAACAGGCCGCGGTCACCTTGTCCGCGCCCAGAAACTCTTTTACGATCTCTTCCAGGCCGGAGTATTCTTTGGCCGCATACTGCTTATCGCGCGTGTATTTGAGTTTTCCATCGATAAAGTCATACAGCGCCAGGTGAACTTTGGTGCCGCCTACGTCGCCCGCCAGAATCATCGTTCCCTCTCCAAAACATCCGCAGCCTTCCCCGTCAGTCGCGGGTAAAAGCGCGGCTGCGGCCTTATCCAGAATACAGAGTAAGTATACCGCTTGCGGGCCAGATCAGTTGGCTGGGCAGCCGCTCCGGGTCGCGCGGCCCGGTTAACACTTCGTTCAAAATGGCGGCCTTTTCCGCTCCGGCGATGAGGAAGAAGACCGAACTGGCGTGGTTGATGACCGGCCAGGTGAGCGTGATGCGCCAGGCGTCTTTCTGCGGCACGTGGTTGGCCGTCACCAGCCGGCTCATCTCGTGGATGGCCTCGGTGTGCGGGAAGAGCGAGGCGGTGTGGCCGTCCTCGCCCATGCCCAGCGCCACCAGGTCGAAGCGCGGGCTCTCGGCGCCCTCCAGCCGGAAGCTGTTCCGCAGCTCCGACTCGTAGCGGGCGGCGGCGATCTCCGGCTCCAGCTCGCCCTCGATGCGGTGAATCTGGCCGGGCTTGAGCGGCACGTGGTCCAGCAGCGCCTCGCGGGTCATGCGGTAGTTGCTCTCGGCGTCGTCGGGAGGAACGGCAGCGCTCGTCCACCCAGTAGAGGTCGAGGCTCTCCCAGGGCATGCGCTTGCGCCACGGCTGGGTGGGGTCGGCGAGCAACTGGAAGGTGGCCTTGGGCGTCGACCCGCCGCTGATGGCGATGCGCGCGCCGCCCCGGCCGGCCACCGCTTCCCCGGCCATCTCCACAAAATACTGCGCCGCCCGCCGCGCCAGGGCCGCCGCGTCCGGCTCCACGTAGTACTTGATCCTGAGCAGTCTGGCCGCGCGCATGGGGTGCCTCTTACCTCTACTCTACTCGGGAGCAAAGGGCCTTTGCCCTATGTTCTTAAGACTATTGTGAAAAGTTCTGAGCCGTCCCCCCGCCTCTTGGCTACATATTGGCGTGGCCGGAGCGCATCGACTCGTTGAATTGCGGCTTGGTAAAGTTCAGCGCCGCCTCCAGCGCGGCCTGGTACTCCGCTGCGCGCGCCAGCAGTTGCGGAGTAGCCGCGGCAAACTCCCCCTCCAGCCTGAGCAGTCCCTCGCCGGCCTTATCCCCGGCCATGCGCAGCAAATCCTCTTCCGTCGTATTCAGGTACTGCGCGTCCCTGGGGTCGGCGATCCATACCGGCCTGCCTTCACCCAGCACGCCGCTGAGCCAGTAGACCTTGCGCAGCAGGTATTCCAGCCGCTCCGCATCGTTGGTTTCGGTAAACAGAAACTTCTTCTGCCAGCGGCTGTAGTAGCGGGTGGTCACCGGCACCGGCTGGCGGTTGGCGGACTTCAAAAATTCCAACTGGCCCATGTCCACCGTCTTGCGCACCGCGTTGTAGACAAAGGTTTCCGCATAGGGCTGCTCCATGGCGGGCACAATCTCCGCAAAGGTGAGGGTGACCGAGGCGGCTACCTTGGCGTGTAGGTTGTGCGCCCCGCCGTCGGCCAGGTGGACTTCGCCGTGCACGATATAGGTGTCCGCGCCGGAGGCGGAGCGGTGAAAAGGCCACTGGAACTGCCCGAAAGCCGCCGGCAACCCGCCCAGGGTTACATAACACTCGGGGCGCGGATTGCGCAGCCGCTTAGCCTCGCCGGCCAGGTGAGCCGTCATGGTGGGCAACAGCTCCGGCTTGTCGAAGTCGAAGCCCTCGCTCAGCTCCAGTTTGAGGCTCTGGCCCGCATCTTCGGCGCCGGGCAACCCAAGCTGGAAGACCGCCGTAGGCTGGCCGTGAAAGTCGCTGCCCTGGACAGCGGAGATGAGAACCAAACCGGCCTGGGCGGCGGCCGCTTCAAGAGAAGTCACTAAAGAAGATTTCAATTCGACAGTCATGTGCGGGGAATCCTGCGTTGGAGATCGGTGCACTTCCATTTTACGGGAGCAGCCGGGCGGAGGCCGCATTTACAATGGAACCGTGCAGCCCGAAAACGTCTTCGCCCATCATTCTCGCCGAAAATCTGACCAAGGTTTACGTAACGGGCCGAATCCAGGTGGCCGCGGTGCGCGGGGTTTCGCTGGCCGTCGAGCCGGGGGAGTTTGTGGCCATCGTCGGCCCCTCGGGCTCCGGCAAATCCACGCTTTTTTACCTGCTGGGCGGGCTCACGCAGGCCACCGCAGGGCCGCGTGGTCATCGACGGCATCGATTTTGCCACCCTCAATGACGCCGAGCGCACACGGCTGCGCAAGCACCGCATCGGCTTTGTCTTCCAGAAGTTCAACCTGCTGCCCACGCTCTCGGCCATGGGCAATATCGAGATCGCTCACGCCGTCAGCGGCCGCAAGGAGCCTTTGGACCCGAAGTATCTTGACCATCTGAGCGATCTTTTATCGATTCAGGGACGTCTCCCCCACCGGCCCTCGGAGCTGAGCGGCGGCGAGCAGCAGCGGGTGGCCATTGCGCGCGCGCTGATCACGCGGCCGGCCATTGTGCTGGCCGACGAGCCCACCGGCAACCTGGACACGAAAAACTCTGATGCGGTCCTGCACATGCTGCTCCGGTCCAACCGCGAACTGGGCCAGACCACCCTGATGATCACCCACAATCCCGAGGCAGCCACCATCGCCGGCCGCATTCTCTACATGCGCGACGGGGAGATTGTGCGCGAGGAAAAAGGTTCGCGGGCCGATGCCGCTATTCCAGCCCCAGGCGCGGCGCGGCAGCCCGCAACTTCGGCCCCGGCCGCGGTTTGACCCCATTTCGGCCGCCCGGTATACTCAATCTTGCATAAGCGGGAGTAGCTCAGTGGTAGAGCATCGCCTTGCCAAGGCGAGGGTCGCGAGTTCAAATCTCGTCTCCCGCTCCATTCCGCCCTCCGGCTCCGGCCGGGCTGGCTACGGCGGCGTGGAGCGATTCAATTTTTAGGGCAGCCCTGCCAAGGCGCGGTACCCAAGTGGTAAGGGAGAGGTCTGCAAAACCTTTATGCGCCGGTTCGATCCCGGCCCGCGCCTCCATTCCTTTCAACGCTTCGATTTCCTGACAGGCTCTTATGCGCCGGCAGCCTTCTCAAATGCCAGGGCGATGCGTTCGATGGCGTCGTCGGTCAATACCGGCGCAACGGCCAGGAGGCTGCTGCGTTCCACCAGCGAATCCAAAACCGGCAGCGTGCCTTTTCCGTATTCGTACCCCCGGGCAAACTCATTCAACGGATCGCTCCATGGGCGCCCCGCCGCATTCAACGGACTCTTGCGCACCAGGCTGGCATTGTTGAAGTAGATATGCAGCCCCCAGTCGGTCATGGCAATGTTGTTCAGTCCCCATGGCCCGCAGCGTATGCCCGCGTTGCGCGTCTCTTCCACCACGCGCAGGCAGGTCGGCCGGTCCTTCCATATCATCAGCAGGAACGCGCCTGTGTCTCCGTCAGGATCGATGATTCTGCGGAAAGACAAACCGGGAATCGCGCTCATCCGTTTTCTGAGCGCATACTTCCTGCGCCGCATGGCGGCGGTAATGGCGTCCAGTTTCTTCAGTTGCGCCAGCATCACGGCGGCCAGCAACTCGGCATAGCGGCTGCCCTGGCCCCACATCTGGTACTGGGGATCGGAAAATTCCAGCCTGCCATCCGCGTTGCGGGGGTAGCCCAGGTCATGAACCGCCCAGGAACGGCGATACAAGCTCTCATCGTCGCATACCACCAGGCCGCCCTCGCCGGCGCTTATGTTCTTGTTGAGCTGAAAGCTGAAGATCGCCATCTCCCCGAAAGTTCCGGCGGGACGCCCCTTGTACGTTGCGCCGTTGGCCTGGGCGCAGTCCTCAAGAAGAAACAGGTTGCGTTCGCCGCAGATTGCGCGGACCTGGTCCACCGCGCCCATGGCTCCGCTCATGTGAACCAGCAGGACGCCTTTGCTGTGCGGCCCCATCTTTTTCTTCAGGTCGGCCGGGTCCATGCAGAACGTATCGTCCACATCCACCAGCCTGGGTATGGCGCCTGCGCGCACAATGGCGGAGATGCAGGAGATCCACATATATCCGGGGACCAGCACCTCGTCTCCCGGCCCCACTCCCAGCGCCGCCAGGGCCAGCGACAGCGCGGCCGTTCCGCTGTTCACGGCGATGGCGTATTTCCTTTTCAGCCTCTGGCAATATGCCGCTTCCAGCCGCTCCACGCAACGCTGCAGGTCAGGTCCGTAGAATCTGAAGGGGCTGCGGGCTTTCAGCACCTTCATGGCCTCCGCGGCCTCCTCGTCGCCGATGAAGAACGATCCCGGCCACTCGTAAGGCAGGAGTTCGGTAGTTTCAGTAATGGAATTGATAGCCATGGAAAAAACCTTTCTTGGTAAGGTTGCAATCGTCCACTGCAACCATGAATAAACTTAGCTGGCGCTTACGCCCAGCAGGATGACAGCCACGATGCCGATTGCCACGCCGGTCCAGCTTAGCGGGTGCATCTTCTCGCCGAAGAGCAGCCTGCCGGCCATCGCCACCACCAGAATGGATCCGCCCACCGCAACCGGGTAGACAACGCTTCCGGGAATCCCGAAATCCAGCGCGTACGACATCGCCAACTGGCCGCCGAGACTGAGAACAGCGTACAAAGCTCCCCAACGCACTTCCTTCAACCCCCCATGCACCCCTCGCAACAGCATGGGAATGCCGATCAGGGGGAGGCCGGCAGCGTACCAGACGGTGAGATAGGGAAACTTGATGTTGGGAGGCAGGCCCCATGAAGACAGAACCTTCAATCCAAATGCGCCCATTCCGTTGGTCAGCAGAATGACCAGCATGAGCAATACCCACATGGCCCTACTTTGACTTTTCAAGGACCACCTCCCCTGCTTCCAGCCGGTTGCCCTGGAAGAGGCAGAACAAGGAAATCAACGCCAGGCAGAAGGCGATGAATTTAAGCAGGGTAAGTTTCTCGGCATACAACCATATGGATACCAGCGCCGGAACGCCGGCCGATAGATTCATGAACAGCCAGCCCACGGTTACCTTGCCAATCCCGATGGAAATCTGGAAGGCAAGAAAGGCAAGGACCGCGCAGAAGCCAAGCCCGGCGGCCAGCGCGACGACAGGCCCGGTGAGATGGACCCTGGGGCTCTGCATGAGCGACCGGCCCAGCATGAAAAGCGCAGCCCAGCAAATCATCCACAGCACCACCGCCGAGGAATTGCACCGCCGGCGCTCGGCCATCTTGGAGACGCATCCCAGCAGGCCGAACGAGACCGCGCCAAGAATACAGAACAGTATGCCGAGGTTCATGATTTCTTACCCGCTTGTGCCGGGAACCACATCTTGCGCACGTCCTCCACTACCTCTTTGGCCGCCATCTCCATCTGTTCGGCGCCCCATGCAACGTCGGTGTGGTACCTGGGGTCCTGCGCCTCCCGCAATGTGTGGTCGGGGGTGGGGGCGCAATCGAAGGTATCGCCATCCACGATGGCGAAGTCCACATTGGGCAGCTTGCCTTCTTTAGGCAGGCGGGAGATATCCGTGCAGCCCGGCCAGCACGATTCCAGCATGGAGGTCTCCTCCGACGCCGCATGGCCGATAGACCCGGCCAGCAAGGAGCGCGGAAAGCCGGGATAAACCCAAAACACGCGCTGGCCCTCCGCCGCGCCGGCGTTGTACTCGTGGCAGATGCGGTTCAGCACATCCTTCTGATTGTCGGCCCCATGCCCGTTGACGATCAGCACGTGCTTGAAGCGCATGCGGTCGAAGAGAATCTTGAGAATGTCGCGCACCACTAGCGCGAACACCTCTTCGCGGAAGTAGGCGCTGGCCACGGAATTTTTAGGAAAGTCCATGCCCTCCACCAGCGCATCGCGTTTGAAGCCCAGCGCCTCCAGAACCTTGGGAGGACGCTGGCGTTCCGTGCTCACCCAGATAGGCGGGTAGTAGGGAGACTCCAGCTCCCGCGCCAGGCGGCGCGCAAAAGCGTGCGCCAGCAGGCAGTCGCAGCCCATGGTCAGGTGCGGGCCATGCCATTCCAGGGGAGCCAGCGGCAGAAGCGCCAATCCGGTGCGCGCTCTGGCCGCCGCTATCTCGTCGGGGAAGAGAAACGCCATATTCCAGTCGCCCTCGTCAATGGGCCGTTTCGTTTTGCTGCTCATGCTCCTGCACTCCTCGCTTCATTTTCGCCTGTTGCCGCCGCTGCTCCTTTGATCAACGTCATCAGCAAAGCCGCCGGCAGTGGTTTGATTGCATGGCCCCGGTAAATACCCATCTCGCGCTATGCACTTTTTATGGCAATGAATATCTCCGCATCGTGATTTCATAACCAAAGAACAAAGGCGGAAAAGTCGGGTCAAGCGTAACAATTGATAAACCAACTGTCAAGCTGAAGGATGATTCGAATGCGCGGAAGAGTTCACAGAGCCGCTTGATCGCGCAGCGATCGCGCCACAACCTGCGCCAGTTCTCCGGGCTGCTCGACTCTGACGGCTATGAACCCTGCCGCCCGGGCGCTCTCCAGCCCCGATTCTGAATCCTCAAACGCGATGCCCGTGCTTACCCCTAATTTTTTCGCCATCACAAGGTAGGGGTCCGGAGCGGGCTTATGCGCCGGCGCGTCGCTTCCAAAAACAAGAGCATCGAATTTTTCATAGATCGCGCAGGCGCGCAGAACCGGTTCCACATCGGCCCGCTCGGAACTTGTCACTAAACCAATTCGATAGGCATTCAGTCTCCCCAGCAGCCTGATCGTCTCCGCCGGGATGGGGCTCTCCGCCAGCGACCACCGGCAAACCTTGCGCCTGCGTTCCAGGTTCTGTTGCTTCAGCTCGTCTACGGGCAGGCGCGGCTCTCTCATCTGGATTAATGCAAAGATTCTGGCCATCGGAGACGCCTCGCCACAGGCGGCAATAGTCTTCCCAACTGAGCTGGAGATCATAGGGCAGCAGCATCTCTGCCCACGATTTCCAGTGCAGGCGCTCGGTCTCCGCGAGCACGCCGTCGTAATCGAATACCAGCGCTTTTGGCTTCTCGCCCATGAAATCCCTATCTACAGACACATCCCCATGCCGCAGGGCGCTCGCCGCCGTGTCGGACCGCGGCGGCCTGCGCACAGAATGACAGCTTTATGGTGCGTTATCACTTTGCACCGTATCAACAATTTCATTTTTGATACCCGCCCAAAAAGGCAACCGCTCTTCCTGGTTTGTGCGTTTTTATACATTTTTTTCATTTCCGCATGGTACAACTGTTTCAGAATCCCAACGCGATTGTATGACCTAAATGTGTCATAGGCTAGTTTGCCCCTGTGCGGGGCATGCTCCTGCGTACCGGTCTGGAGCCGCGATTCGGCGGTGGCCCTGGCAGAATTCCGGTCCTGTTTCGATAAATCCCCGGCCGATCTGCCCACGGAATCGGGCATAGAATTCGGAAGATTCCATACGGAGTTATCTTATGAGCCTCATGCCAGTGCAAGTCCCCCGTCCTGAGCAGCGTGAAAGCTATTTATCCGGATTAACCACTGCCGCGGCCCCCGGCGTCCAGCCATGGGCAAGCCGCGGCAAGAACGATCGCGGATGGGCAACAGCAGCCTTCGCCTTGCGGGTTGCACTGGGACACTATCGAAGCTGCATGCCGGCCTTGGCGGCTCTCCTGCTGGCGGCCGCCGGAGCTCAGGCGCAAGCTGCCTTCGGCACCGTAGCGCTTGGAAGCAGCGCCACGCAAACCGTCACCGTCACCTCGCCCGCCGGGGGCGCGGTGAGCAGCGTAGAAGTCCTGACGGCCGGGGCGCCCAACCTGGACTTCACAGCCAACATCACTGGGACTTCCTGCGGCACTCCGACCCTCTCGCCCGGCGACTCCTGCCAGCAATCCGTTACCTTCGCTCCCCTGGCTCCCGGCGTTCGCATCGGCGCCGTGGTCCTTCTGGACGGCAGCAACAATGTGCTGGGCACGGCCTATCTGTCGGGCATCGGATCGGGTGGATTGGGTGTTCTCTCTCCCGGCAACCTTATTCCAGTGGCCGGACAGGAAGACACTTATGAGGGGCCCGTAGTCAATGGCATCCCCGCCACCCAGGGGCTGCTCGATCAACCCTCCAGCGTGGTTCTGGACGGCGCGGGCAATATGTACATCGCGGACTCGAACCATCACATGATTCGCATGGTCTGCGCCGGCGCCGCCGGCGCCACCATCTACGGCACAGCCGCCGCCTGCACCGGCGCCGGCATCATCACCACCATCGCAGGCACCGGCGATACGGGCTATACGGGCGATACCAAATCTTCACTGCTCGCCACCCTGGATACGCCCTGGGGCGTGGCCCTGGACGGCGCGGGCAATCTATACATCGCGGATACCAACAACAATGCGGTTCGCATGATTACGGCCGCCACCGGCATCATCACCACGGTGGCCGGCAACGCCGGCAAAAGCATCTGCCCAGGGCATACCGACATCTACGGGGATGGCTGCCTGGCCACTTCCGCCATACTCAATCAACCCCGGGGCGTCACTATCGACAGCAGCGGCAACCTCTTTATAGCTGACACCTTCGACAATCTCATCCGCAGGGTCGATGCCGTTACGGGCGTCATCACCGCGGTGGCCGGCAACGGCGCCGGCGGTTATTTAGGCGACACCGGCCCGGCCGGCTCGGCTGAGCTCAACCTTCCCTTCGCGGTCGCCTTCGACTCCAAGGGCAACATGTATATTCCCGACTCCCTGAACAACGTGGTGCGCCTGGTGACGGCCGTAGGCGGCGTCATTAGTGGAAGCAACACCATTACCAGATTTGCCGGAAGCGCCGCGGGGACAGCGGGCTATTCAGGCGACGGCACGCCCGCCGCATCTGCGACATTGGACGCGCCCTCCGGCGTCATTGTCGATCCCGCCGGCAATGTCTACATCTCTGACACCCAGAACAGCGCCATCCGCAAGGTATACTCGTCGGCCAGCTCCACGCCCGGCTACATCAACACCGTCGTCGCGAATGCCCTCGGCCAGAACTATTACAACGGGGCTTTTGCCCCCATCAGCATCTACGGGCCGGTCGGAATCTTCCTCGACAACAGCGCCAATCTCTACTTCGCCGACAAATTGAATATGGTGATTCAGGAGTTGCAGAGCAACTATGTCGCCCTGGATTATCTCCCCGGCGGCCTGATCCGCCAAGGGAGCGTCTCCGCTGCAATCAACCAGACCGTCGAAAATGACGGCAACGCCTCTTTCGATTTGTCCATCGTTAACCTCGTCCTGAATGCCGCGCTGGGTACGGCTGAAACCTGCACCAGGACCGGCGAATACCTGGCCGTGGATGCCGATTGCATCGTGGCGGCGGAATTCGCGCCTTCCCCGTCTATCCCTCCCACCAATCCGGAGTTCGGCACCATCGACGTGGGGAAAACAGGCGACACGGTGGATGCGCCCCTGGACATCGAATTGGTCGGCAAGGCATCCCTGGTCAATTCCACAACCACCACCCTGACTTCCTCTGTCAACCCATCCGTATATGGCGCCCTGCCCGCCACCACCTTCACGGCCACGGTCACCACCGGTTCGGGTACCGGCAATCTCACCGGAACCGTCAGCTTCTTTGACGGCGCCACCACCCTGCGGGCGAACGTGGCTCTGAACGCGCCCCCTGGCATAACGGCTACGGCCACCTACGTGACCGCTGACACCACTCTGGCCGTGGGGCAGCACTCCATCACCGCCACCTACAACGTCACCGCCGACCCCAATCACTTCAGCAGTACTTCATCGCCGGCATTGCTTCAGACCGTAAACGAATTCACGGCTACCGCCCTCGCCTCCAGCGCCAATCCATCCGTTCTTGGAGCCAACGTCACCTTTACGGCGACGATAACCACTCCCGACGGTGGAGGCGTGGCCCCGGATGACACCGTCACCTTCACTGACGGCGCAAACATCCTCGCCACCCAACCGGTCACGGCCGGCGTGGCCACCCTTACAACCAATGCGCTCCCCCAGGGCCTGAATCCCATCACCGCCACCTATAACGGGGACTCGTCCAAATATATCCTCGGCAGCGCATCGGCGGTTCTGAACCAGGAAGTGCTGGCGGCCTCGACTACCGGGATCGTCTCATCTCTGAATCCCTCGAATTATGGACAACTCGTAACCTTCACCGTAACGGTTACGCCCGGCGTGGCGGCCTATCCTCCCACCGGGGTGGTCAACATCCTTGACGGTGGGGTGCTGATCGCGCCGCTGGCCCTGGCCACGGTAGGCATCACCGGCCAGGCCACCTACGCCACCGCTGCGCTCACCGCCGGCACGCATAACATCACCGCGGCCTACCAGGGCGATACGTACAACTCCACCAGCACCTCCACCCCGGTGCTGGCGCAGGTGGTGAACAAGACCACGCCCACCATCACCTGGCCGCCGCCGGCAGCCATTACCTATGGCACATTGCTCAGCGCAGCCCAACTGGACGCCGCCTCGGGCGGAGTGGCCGGCGCCTTCGTCTACACTCCGGCCTCGGGCGCCCTGCTGGATGCCGGAGCGCAAACGCTGTCAGTGAAATTCACTCCCACCGATACGGCCGACTACAACACCATCACGGTCACGGTCCCATTAACCGTGAACCCGGCCACCCTCACCATGGTGTTGACCACATCCAACGCAACTGTTGTCTACGGCGCCACGGTGACCTTCACGGCAACCATCTCCGCCGCCCCCACCGGCGATGCGCCGGTACCCGTAGTGACCTTTGACCGCGACGGTCCCAATCCCATGGGCGCCGGCGCGCTGGTCGGCAACGTAGCCACCTTCGCCATCGCCACGCTGCCCGTCGGCGCTCACTCCATCACCGCGGCCTGGCCCGGAAACAACAACTACAACCCTGCCACTGCCGTCGCCATTGTGGAGACCATCACCCAGGCCACTCCGGTCATTACCTGGGCTACTCCGGTGCCCATCACCTACGGGACCCCGCTTAGCGCCACGCAACTCGACGCCGCCACCACCATAGGCGGCGCCTTCGTCTATACCCCCGCCGCCGGCGCGGTCCCGGGCGCAGGACAGCAAATTTTGTCCGTGACCTTCACCCCCACGGACACCACTGACTACACTACGGCCACTGCTACCGTCACTTTGACGGTGAACAAGGCCACTCCCAGCCTCACCTGGCCGCCGCCGGCAGCCATCACCTACGGCACGGCGCTGGGCGCAGCCCAACTGGACGCCGCCTCGGGCGGAGTAGCTGGCGCTTTCACCTACACGCCGCCGGCGGGCACAGTGGAAGCGGCCGGAGTGCAAACCCTGTCCGTGCTCTTCACTCCCACCGATGCCACCGACTACAACACCGCCACGGACTCGGTCTCATTGACCGTGAACAAGGCCACGCCCACCCTGACGCTGACCACATCCGGCACGCCTTCCAACTACGGCGCCACGGTGACCTTCACGGCAACCTCCTCCGCCGGCCCCACGGGCACAGTGACGTTCTATGACGGGGGAAATCAGATCGGCGCCGGCACGCTGGCCGCCAACGCAGCCACGCTGCAAATCAGCACGCTGGCCGTAGGCTCTCACACCATCACCGCATCCTGGCCCGGCAATGGCAACTTCCTCTCTGACGCCTCCAATCCCGTTACGCAGGTGGTGGTGATCGCCGATACCGCCACCACTGTCGTGGCGGTTCCCAACCCGGCCATCGCAGGCGCCGCCGTGGCCATCACGGCCACCGTGAAGGTGGCCTCGGGCGGAGGTACGCCCACGGGCAATGTGGTGTTCACCAATGGCGCGGCAACCATGGGGAGCGCGAACCTGACCGCCGCCGGGACGGCCACCATGAACCCCGTGCTCGGGCCGGGCCAGTACAACATCCTTGCCGCCTATTCGGGCGACGCCAACGATAATGGCAGCGCTTCCGCTCCGGCCTATGTGCTCACGGTCAACCTGGCAACCACGCAAACCACCATAACCGGCGCCAATCCGAATCCCTCCCAGTATCTGATCCCGGTGACCTTCACCGCGGTCGTGACCGGCAACGGCGGAACTCCGGCAGGGCCCGTCACCTTCCTTGCTGACGGCGTGGCCATGGGTCCCGCGGTCAATGTGGATGGGACGGGAACGGCCACCTTCATCTATGCGGGGCTCGCGGCCGGAAGCCACCAGATCACAGCCAGCTATGGCGGGGACACCAACGACTCGCCCAGCCTTTCAGTTGCCATTACCCAGGTGGTGATCGTGATTCCAACGCTCACCTATCTGGGCTCCTCGACGACGACCGGCTCCAATTCGCAGGTGATCCTGGTGGCCTCGGTCCTGAACAACTCCAACAACACCTCTCTGCCCACGCCCACAGGCACGGTTACGTTCAACAATGGAGCCACCGTGCTGGACTCGGCCCCCCTGGATGCGACCGGAGTGGCTACTCTGGTCCCCAATCTGTCTCCCGGCACCTACACCGTTACCGCGTACTATAGCGGGGATCTGGATCACGGCACATCCACGTCGCAGTCGATTCAGATCACCGTTCCGGCCACGGGCTTCGATCTCAGCGTGACTCCGTCCGACGTGACTCTGGCCACAACGCAGAACACCACGATTACCGTCACGCTCACCTCGGAGGCCGGCTTTGGCGATACCATCGGGTTGGGCTGCGCGTCGTTGCCCGCGGGAGTAACCTGCCACTTCTCCAGCGACAGCGTCGATCTCACCGCCAATGAGACTCCACCTCCAGCCATTCAGTTGACCATCGACACCAACTACCCGCTGACCGGGGGCTCGTCGACGGCCATGAACTCCCATTCCACGGGCCCCGGCGCATATCTGGCAGGCTTGTTGCTGCCCTTCAGCCTGTTCTTCGGTTGGATCTTCTGGCGCTTCCGCAGGCGGCACGCGACGGTCCTGACTACAGTGCTGGTTCTCCTTCTCTCTAGCGCGGTCATGTTGATCACCGGCTGTGTGGGAGGATTTAGTTCCAGCGCCGCGGCGCCGGGAACCTACGTGATTCAGATAATCGGCGTCGGCGCCAACAGCGACGTCACTCACTATCAGAACGTGACGCTGGTCATCACGCAGTAGGACGAACTCATGAAGCACACCAGGAGAGAGATGAACAGTTTCCGTGTTTTCTGCATAGTGCGGCGCCTGCATTCGGGTTCCCCGGCGACAGGTCTTCGTCGCTGGGGTGGTGTACGGCGGGGATTGCGGCGGGGCGGCAACGCGGCCTTTATGGCCGTCCTTGTGGCAGTTGGTTTGGCCATGGCGCCTGCGGCGCCGGCCCAGGTGGTGCCGGCGGCGGATACGGGCGGCCTCAAGCTTAGCGCGGGCGCCACCGCTTCCGGTTACTATCTGCAATATGGCGAGCGCAGGATGCTCGGCATCGCCGGGTTTGTGGACGTGGACACCAATCGCCGTATTGGCGTCGAAGGTGAGGCGCGCTGGCTCCTCTTTCACCAGACCTACAATGTCACCACCACCACCTATATGATCGGTCCCCGCTACCACAGGGATTACGGCCGCTTCGAGCCCTATGTCAAGGGACTGGTAGGCATCGGCGAATTCAATTTTCCTTATAACCTGGCCAAGGGGAGTTACCTGGTGATTGCGCCGGGGGGCGGGCTCGACTTTCGCATCAACCGCAGGTTCCGCCTCCGCGCCGTGGACTTTGAATACCAGCTCTGGCCGCAGTTTAACTACGGCTTGAATAACGTAATGATGTCGTCCTATGGCATCAGCACAGGCATTCGCGTCCGCATCCGCTGATCGGTGTCATCACCCGGCCCGCGCCCGGCGGAGTTTGGCAATCGTGTCTCTACAACGCGGCTTCTGATTCCGCGCTCCTCGCCACGCGGGATGCCAGAGTGGCGAGGAACATCAATGGCGCAACGGCAAAGCCGGCCATGAGCCGGGGCATGCGGCGGAAATCATCGACCAGCGAGCGGCCGCTGTGGCCGGTAAGAAATACGCCGCGGCGCATCACGTGCAGGTGAAAAAGGGCTGAAACCGTCGCAAATACGCAGACTGCCAGGGTGGCCCTTGCGGGTGCAACTGCTCCAGCGGCGCGATGAGTGAGCCAGTCGAGGGCCAGGCCCAGCCAGGGAACGCCGAAGGCGATGGTCAGATTGCCCAGCCGGCGGGAGCGAAAGCCCAAAGCTCTCTGCTGCATGCCGGCATAGAGGCCTGCGGTAAAAGTGACATAAGCCATTTCAACCACAACGATACCCAGTCTGCCACGCGGGCCGGTGCGCGCCATGGCCGCCATGTACACCATGGAGCGGGCGGCCGCGCTCATCAGTGCGCACTTCCAGTTCCAACAGCCGAGTGCCTTGGCACAAAAGCGGGAACAGTCTGCGGGGGTCATGCCTTCATCATGGAGGGCGGTTGCGAACACAGCATCATGACACGGTTACAGCGAGGTTGAGATTTGCCGCGTACCGTATTCAGGTAGATTCCTCCTTTGTTGTGATTCATGTCACGAAGGCCCAGGCCCGCGCCCGGATAGCCTTGATGCGGCGGCGCAACGCTCAAGAAAACGCCGCGGCAAGCGAGGAACGGCTTTATGGCTTATGTAGTGACCGATGCCTGTATCAAGGATTTTGTCTGCGTGGAAGAATGTTCCACCGTGGCTATCGCGCCCATGGCGGATGACGCTGCCGCCGCCACCGTTTCCCAGGTCTTCATCAACCCCGATGAGTGCATCGATTGCGGAAACTGCGCCAGCATCTGCGCGCAAAATGCCATCTATCCCCTCGATGAACTTCCCGCGGAAATGGCGCGCTTCGCCGAGATGAACAAGGCATATTTCCTGTAGCGCGGCTTCCCTACGGCTCTGTTTTGGCTGACGGCGCTACGGCGGCGGGCTGGCTTTGCCCCGCAGCCGTCGGCGCGGCCGCAGTCACCGGCAAGGTGAGCGTCTGCACCGTCGCGGGGTCGTCGCGCAGCCTCAGATAGAGCACGCCGCCCGCCGGGCGGGGTACGCTCAGTTGCGTTCCCGTAAAGTCCGGCGGCACATCGGTGGCGTTGTCGAACTCCGGCGCTGGCGCCGATGGACGCGGCCAGGAAAAGATTGCTTCCGGATCAGCGTGCAGGGCTTGGCCAGCGGCGCGCGGGCAGCGCAGCTCCTTGAATCCGGGCAGCCGCACCAGCGTTCCCAGGGGCAGCCAGTCGCCGGTCACCCCGTCGGCCGACATCACGCGCGCCTCGACCGGCCCAAAGGCCGAGGAGCCGAAGCGGGCCAGCGGTTCCACCATGCCCACCGCGGTCTTCGCGTCTTCCAGCATCAGTCTGCCGTCGGCCAGCGACAGCACGGTGCGGAAGCTGCCATCCGCCGCGGCCACCTCCACCTTCTCGTTGCGGGGAAAGTTGGCGGGCACGCGGGACTTGAGGAAGAAAACCAGCCGGTTCTCGATGGGCAGGTCGTCCGGGCTGCCCAGGTGCACCGGCGAGGGCGCGGCGGAGGACTCTTCCTGCGTGCCCTTGCTCAGCAGCGTAACCTGCGGCCGCGGCGGCTCCACCGTGACCGGCGCCTTGCAGCTGGCGGCCGTCCCGCAACTGCACCTTGGCAAAATAGCGTTTTCCCGGCTCCAGGTTGGCCGTGGAAGCAGCGGCGGTCATAGCCAACTGGTCAAAATCCTGCACGCGGTTCAGCGCCGCCGGAGTCAGCGTGATCCCATCCAGTTCAGCCGTTGCCACTTCGTCCAGCCGCGTGCCTTTCAACAGCGCCTCCGCGTCGCCGGCGCTCAGGGTCAGGCGATCCAGCGATGCAGCCTCCGCATAGGCCTTCAGCTCCAGCCGGTCCGGCTTCTCCAGTCCGAACTGGTAAATCTCCAGGGTTACCGGTCCCGGCGCCGCGTCCTTCATGGGCACGGTCACCTCCAGCATCTCCGGCTTGGGCGACTTCCAGGCCAGCTTCATCGGGCTGTCCGCCGGCCGTCTCTTCTTCCACCCGGTCGACGCAAAGCGTGCTTTCGTCCTCAAAATGCAGCGTGTCTTCGCGGCCCACCACCAGCGCCGACTGGTCGCCGGCCGCCAGGGTCCACTTGCCGGGCTGCGCCGCGCGCAGGTGAAAGCGCGGACCCTCCCAGTCGTCAAAGCCCCACTTGCCGCGCAACACGCCGGTCAAATCACCCTCCGGAAGCGGGGGCGCCGGATGATCGAGCACCAGCCCGCCCTGGGACGGATCGGCCTTCACCGGCAGATCCACCGGCCTTGCCTTTGGTCTCGATGTGCAGCGTCAGATCGTGGGCCAGTTGCGTGGCAAAACCAGCGGCGCGCCCTCCGGCCGGCAGCACCAGGCCGGGCTTCTGCGCGCAAAAGCTTTCCGCCGGGTTCACCGGATGCAGCGGTGGCCGGGCTTGGCCGGGCCCACCGGCGGCAGCGCCACCACCACCACCGACTTGGGATCGCGGAAGGAGGGCGGCACGTTCAGCCGCAGGTTCAGCGTATCCTTGGTCGGCAGCGCCAGCGCCGGAATGTACTGAAAATGCGCCGTATGCAGCGAGGCCAGGATCCTCGCCGTGTCCACGATGGCCCCGACATACGGGCTGTATGCGCCCCCGCCGCCCATCGGTGAGGAGCTGAGCTGGTTCATCAGGTCCACGGTCGAGCCGTTGGTCAATTGCGCCACCCGCGATTGCGCGTTGGCGTCGTCCAGCACCAGCCCTTCGGTGTGCTGCACCAGGCACGGAGCCTGCTGGTCGCTGGGCTTGTCGAAGCATTGCTGGTCGAGCTTGATGCCCAGGCTGCGCGCCGCCATCTCGGCGCGCTCCTTGAGCGCTTTGGGATCGGTCTGCGAGGTCACCTTGACCTCGGCCAGGTAGGCTTCCAGCCGCATCCGGTCCCAACTGGCGGCCTGCAGATCCTGAGCGGCGCGGACAAAGGCGCCGGGCCGGTCGCGCACGGCCGCGCGCAGGGTGCTGAAGTCGCCGCCCGTCTCCGGCGCCAGAAAGATCAGCGCCTGCTGCGCCTCCGCGGGAACGGTGACAAACACGCCCTCTTCGCGCGCCTCGCGCGTCCAGGTCTCCACGCGCGTAAACCACTCCGGCGGAGGCGGATTGGTGGCCCCGCGCAGGAATGCGACGATCAGCACAAAATGCGCCGACTGGCTCTCGGGCAGGTCGGGATGAATCCACAGCCGGTCACCGGGCAGCAGGTTGGGAACCTCGCCGATGGGCAGCGTGACCTCCCCGCGCTTCACATGCACATCCACCTTGGGCCCGGCCAGGTCGAAGGGCGAGGCTGGTCAGCGGCGTGCACTCCGGTCGATGCCAGACAACAGAACAATAGACAATTGCAAACAACGGCGCATATCTCTCTATTGTACGAAGTCGAAACGCCTGAAATTAGCACTGCGGGCGCGCAAACTTTTCCGGGAATCGGGGTCGCCCAGGGTTGACGGCGCAAACATTTTTCTCCACATGAAGCCCCGGCCCTGAATTATCGGGTACACTGTGGGTTGATATAGCTTTGAGTTTTGGGCCTGGCTGAAGTCTGGCTCGAATCCGCGTGGGGTAGAAGAGAGAAGTGGAAGATGGCTTTTCTAAGGTTAAGCAGTATGAATACCATGGATCGCCTTACATTGATTCGGGAAATGCAAAGGGCCGCATTCGTTTAGAAGCTGTTTCATAACCTGGTTTTGAAAGGGCACGGCTTTAGCCGTGCCACTGACAGGGCAGAAAAATCGCGGGCTTTAGCCCCTGAGGGAAAGCTCAAAGACGGTCAGCATTCGGTTATGAAACAGCTTCTAAACACTAGAGGATAAGGCCCGCTTAACATGTCCACATAACCCCTTGACCGCCGCCGCAATGGGCTGCGGTTTACCCCATGCGATGGCGCTGATTTAGAGCTAGGGCCGCTTGCTTTCACCGGCCGTGCACGGCGCAATTGATCTCCGCAATCGGGCCATGAGATCAGATGGAGACGATTGCAGCGCAGGCAGGCGGAAGTCGCGGCATACGGAGAAGAAAGGATGAAATCGACAAAAGCTGCACCAGGCAGCGTAGATGTCAGCAACCTGAGCATTCCCGACGCGGAAGAGATTATTGAAGAGGCCCTGAACGAACTGGCGTTTTCCGCCGGACCCCGGCCTGGCGCGGGCGCTGCGTTTCCTGGCGCCTCCGGGCTACCAGGCCATCGTCGAGCTGTGCAGCGAAAACGGCCGCAGCAAGCGCCGCAACGCCTCGGCGGATACCTGGTCGCCGGAAGAGGACGAGGTGCGCATCTACTTCGAGCGCATCGACGGCGGCGAGGCTGCTCCGCGCGCCCGCCCGCGCGCCGCGCGCCGCTGTCGACACAGCCTCCGACGACGAGGACGACGACGGCCAGGAGGCGGTGATCCCCGCCGATCTGGACGCCCGCGTCAAAGAGCTGTGCGCCGCGCTGGCCGAAGCCGAGCGCGGCGGCCACGCCTTCATCGCCCTCAAGTGGTTCCGCGACTCCTTCCTGCCGCGCAAGGCCTTCCGCTGGAATCAGCATCCCGAATCGCGCCAGGCGGTGCTGGCCGAGGCCATCCAGCGCGGCGTCGTGCTCACCAGCAAGATCGCCAACCCCAAGACCCCGGCCTATCCCACCACCACCATCCGCCTCAACCGCGCCGAGGCCGGCATTCCCGAGGAGGCGCAGCGCTTCCATCCCGTCGCGGTGCATGGCGACTCCATCGCCGAGGCCATTGAAGAGGAACGGGGGAACCTGTGAGCTGCTACTTTCTTGAGGCCACGGCCTTCGCCAAGCTGTTTGTGCAGGAGCCGGGCACCGACGCGCTGATCCGGCTGATGGAGGCCGTCGAGGACAACCGCAAGCTGATCTCGGCCTCCACGCCGCTGGAGGTCTACGCGGCCATCCGCCGCCGCGAGCGGGCCGGCGGCATCTCCGCCGAAGACGCCGCCGCCGCCCTCGATATTCTGCGCCTGGAAGCCGCGCGCATGGTGCAGCAGCCGCTGAACCCGGCGGTCCTTGAAGCCGCCCGCCAGCTCCTCGACCGCACCACGCTTGCGCTGGCCCGACGCCCTGCAACTGGGCGCCGCGCTCGTGGCCCGCGATATGTTCCAGGGCACGGAGATCATCTTCGTCTCCGCCTCGCCGCAGCTGCTGGAAGCTGCCAAGGGCGAGGGCTTTCACGCCCTCGACCCCGCGAAGGAAGCGGATGCAACGATCAAGATAGAAGCGGAATAAAGGAGCACAGGTGCCTCACATCTCTTGAAGATGAGATGTGAGGCCCGGCAAATTATATTTACGTATGGTTTTCAAATCCCTGGATAGGAGCAGCGGCGATGGGTTCCAATGCACTTATAAGCGCGGGAGCCGGCTTGGCGGGTGTGATAGTCGGTGCCGTCTGCACGGGTTTCAACCAGTGGAGGGGACGCGTAAACGACCGCTATCGGGAACAGCTTGAGAATTTCTATTCCCCTATTCTCGGCTTGCGCGAAGAGATCAGGGCCAAGAGCGAGTCCAGAGCTCGTTTACAGGGAATAGCAGAAACAAAATTTCAAGACATAGCGCACGAGGCGACCGATAAGGAGATTGCTGATTACTCTGGAGTAGGCGAATCCGGCAACCAACAATTCAAAGAAGAGATGATACCCACCTACGAGGAGATGGCTAAGTTGTTCAAAGAAAGGATGCACCTCGCGGAACCATCGACGAGAAGTCACTATTCGAAGCTGGTCGATCTTGTCGAGATTTGGAAGCGATTTCTTGCAAATACCCTCCCTTGCACGCTAGCGAATGAGATCGTGCGTAGCGCGATAGAACTGCGTCCATTCTACGAGGATGTGGAGAAGAATTTCGTTCGGCTACAAAACAAACTTTCTGGCCATTTTTGGATTTTTCACTTCTAACTTTCACGTAAAAAATTACTCCCGCCGGAATTGGTTGGCCTGCTCAAACTCATCGCGCAGCTCCGGGGTGCGCAGGTTTTCGCGCAGGTGGGCAAGCCTCTGCTCCAGCGCCAGCAGCGCCGCCTGCCACAGCCTCGGTGTTGGTGTAGGCAATGTCCCGCCACATGGACTAGGGGCTCGCGCCCAGCCGCGTCATCTCCCGCAGCGCGCGCCCGCCCACGTCTTTCAACTCCGGCGCGTCGCCCACTTCTTCCTCCAGCAGCGCGCTCAGGGCCGTGGCCACAAACTGCGGCAGGTGGCTGACCCAGGCCACCAGCTCATCGTGGCGCGCGGGGTCGAGATCGATGGTCTTCGAGCCCATGGCCGCCACCCACTCCCGCCAGCCTTTCACCAGCTCCGCCGAATGCGGCGAGCGCTGCGCATGCCGGATCGTCGGTAAACAGCCACACCGCGCCGCGAAACAGCTCCGCATCGCCCAGCGCCGCGCCGCCCCGCTCCTTGCCCGCCATGGGATGGCCGGGAAGAAACGCCGCGCGCTCCGGCGTGTTGAAGAGGCGGCCGGCGGCCTCGGTGATCTGGCGCTTGGTGCTGCCCACGTCGGTAACCAGGTGCTCGGAGCCCAGCACGCCGGCCAGCTTCTCCATATAGTCGAGCGTGGCGTAGATGGGCACGGCCAGCAGCACCACCTGGCTCTCGCGCGCCGCCTGCAAGGGGTCCGCGGCAATCGAATCGATGGCGCCCGTGCGCCGAGCGCCGCCTGCGCCCCCTCCGCGCCTCGGTTCCAGCCCGACAATCGCGCCGCGAAAACCCGCCGCGCGCAGAGCCAGCCCCACTGATGTGCCCAGCAGGCCCGTGCCCAGAATGGCGATGCGCTCGATCATGCGGACATCCTTGCTCCAACTGTTTTGAAAGGGCCTGGCTATAGCCGTGCCAATCAGTCGAACAGAGAGATTCTGGGCTTTAGCCCCTGAGGGAATCTCATTGCAACTCTATACATTCCCTCGGCGGCTAAAGCCATGCCCTTTCAAATCCCTGCTCTACACAAGTTACTTTACAAACTTCGTCCCACCGCCGTGGCAATCACCCGCAGCTCGCCCATCAGTTTCTCAAACTGGTCCAGATACAGCGTCTGCGCCGCGTCGGAGGCGGCCTTGTCGGCGTTGGGATGAATCTCGACCAGAATCGCGTCCGCGCCCGCGGCCACGGCGGCCTTGGCCATGCGGCGGAACCATGTCGCGGCGGCCCGTGCCGTGCGAGGGGTCGCCCACGATCGGCAGATGCGAGAGCTTCTGCATCACCGGAATCGCCGCGATGTCCATGGTGTTGCGCGTCGCGGTCTCGTAGGTGCGGATGCCGCGCTCGCACAGGATCACGTCGTAGTTGCCGCCGGCCAGGATGTACTCGCTCGAAAGCAGCAGCTCCTCGATGGTGGCCGCGATGCCGCGCTTCAGCAGCACCGGCTTGCGCACCTGGCCCAGCTCGCGCAGCAGGTTGAAGTTCTGCATGTTGCGCGCCCCCACCTGGAAGCAGTCCACATACGGCAGCATGGGCTCGATCTGCGCAATCTCCATCACCTCGCTCACCGTGAGCAGGCCGTGGGCCTGCCGCGGCCTCGCGCATCAGCTCCAGCCCCGGAATCCCCAGTCCCTGAAAAGCGTAGGGCGAGCTGCGCGGCTTGAAGGCGCCGCCGCGCAGAAAGCCGGCGCCCGCGGCCTTCACGCACCGGCAATGGCGAAGATCTGCTCGCGGCTCTCAATGGCGCACGGCCCGGCGATCACCGCCACCTGCTCGCCGCCGATCTTCGCGCCGTTGGGAAACTCCACCACCGTGCCTTGCGGACGAAAAGCGCGGCCGGCCAGCTTGTAAGGCGCGGTGATGCGGTGCACGTGAGAGCACGCCCGGCAGCAGTTCGAACTTGCCCAGGTCCAGGCCGGCGGTGGGTCCCACGCCGGCCAGAATGGTCTGCGTGGCGCCCGTGGTCCGGTGTACATTGACCCCCGCTTCCACCATCGCATCGATGACCGCATCGATCTGCTCTTCGGTGGCTCTTCTCCTGCATGGCTACAATCATTGCTTGTTCCCTGTCTCGGGCGTCTCTGCGCCGTGCGCCGTGCCTTGGCCCTGGCGCCGTGCGCCTGGGCGTTCCTCTCCGATGCCAACTCGTCCCTCTGCAGGGCCCGCATCACGTCGATGATGCGCTCGTAGATATGCGTCAGTTCGATGTCCGGCAGGGACCCTTGTTGGCCGCGCGCACGTTGGCGTAGATCACCTTTTCGCGCGCCGGCTCGTAAACCGGCAGCGAGGTGGCAGCCTTCAGGTGGCCGATCATCTGCGCGGCGCGTGCCCGCTCGCTCAGCAACTCCACCAGCTGCCGGTCCAGAACATCGATTTGCTCTCGCAATTCTTCCAGCGTCATTTCATCCTCGTGTTGCAAAAGCTAGCTCTAGCCACTAGCTTCTAGCTCCTAGCTTCGTTGTGCTGATGCGAGCCTTGCCGGCTGAATCCGGCGACGGACAAGCTAGAAGCTAGCGGCTGGAAGCTGATGGCTGCATTTTTACCGGGCCAGCGCCGCCTCAGGCAGGCGCAGGCCCTTGATAAATCGAGCCACCGCGCCGGGCGCCGTCTCCGGAGTCGACCGCTCGATCAACTCCACAATCGCGCTGCCGACCACCGCCGCATCCGCGAACTGCGCCACCTGGGCCACGTGTTCCGCGTTGCAGATGCCGAACCCCACGGCTACCGGCAGCTGTGGTCCATCGCCGGATGCGCGCTACCAGCGCCGCCGCATCGGAGGTCAGGCTCTGCTGCGTGCCGGTAATGCCCACGCGCGAGATGGCGTAAACAAAACCCTTGGAGTGCGTCGCGATGGCCTCCAGCCGCTCGTCGGGACTGGTGGGCGCGGCCAGAAAAATCGGCGCCAGCCCCACGCGCTCCATCTCCGCCAGGTACTCGCCCGCCTCTTCGACGATCAGGTCGGTCACCAGCACGCCGTCCACGCCCGCCGCCGCCGCATCGTCGGCAAACTGCTGCAGCCCGTAGCGCAAAATCGGATTCAGATAGCTGAAGATCACCAGGCCCGCCTGCAGGCCGCGCCGCGCGAATCTCGCCGGCCAGCGCCAGCACATCCTTGAGCCGCGTTCCCTCGCGCCAATGCCCGCTCCATGGCGCGCTGAATCACCGGCCCGTCGGCCAGCGGATCGCTGAACGGCACGCCCAGCTCGATCACATCCGCGCCCGCGTCGATGGCCGCAAGCGCAATGGCGCGCGTGGCCTCAAGGCTAGGGTCGCCCGCCGTCAGATAAACCACCAGTCCGGGTTTGTGATCAAAGCGAATCGCCATCGAAACGCGTCCACTCTCCCTATCAGGCTACAGAAAAGCGCAGTCTTGTATCAGGGCACGACTTCAGTCGTGCCGCAAATGCCGCAAAATCAACCAGGGCTTTAGCCCCTGCTCCGTGCCCCATCCTTTCGCCGGCTTTTCGAGAAGAAAACTGGCGAAAGGATGGGAAACCACGAATCTCAAACGCCCCGCACACGGGGTACTAAGCTATAGCTTCAACTCCCGCGCCAGAATACCCATATCCTTGTCGCCGCGTCCGGAGAGATTCACCACCAGTATGTCATGGGGACTACATAGCGGGAGCAAAGCGCAGGGCCTCGGCCACGGCGTGCGCGCTTTCCAGAGCCGGCAAAATCCCCTCCGTCCGCGCCAGCTTCACCACCGCGTCCAGCGCCGCCGCATCGTCCTGCGAGACGTACTCCGCCCGCCCCGAATCGTGCAGCGCCGCGTGCTCCGGCCCGATCGACGCATAGTCCAGTCCCGCCGAAACCGAATGCGTCAGCGCGATCTGCCCATTCTCATCCTGCAGCACATAGGAATACGTCCCCTGCAACACCCCCGGCGACCCGCCGCGAAAGCGCACCGCATGATCGCCCAGCGCGGTTCCGCGTCCGCCGGCCTCCACGCCGATCAGCCGCACTTGCCGCTCGGGAATGAACTCATAGAACGCGCCGATGGCATTCGACCCGCCGCCCACGCAGGCAATCACGGCGGTGGGCAGCCGGCCCTCTTTTTCCAGAATCTGCTCCTTCATCTCGATGCTGATGCACGCGCTGGAAGTCGCGCACCATGGTCGGGTAAGGATGCGCTCCCAGCGCGCTGCCCAGCAGGTAATAGGTGGTGCGGACGTTGGTCACCCAGTCCCGCATGGCCTCGCTGATGGCGTCCTTCAGCGTCTTCGAGCCGGAGGAGACGCCGCGCACCTCCGCGCCCAGCAGCCGCATGCGCAGCACGTTCAGCTCCTGGCGCGCCATGTCCACATCGCCCATGTAGACCACGCACTCCAGGCCCAGCAGCGCGCACACCGTGGCCGTGGCCACGCCGTGCTGGCCCGCGCCGGTCTCGGCAATGACGCGCTTCTTGCCCATGCGCCTTGCCAGCAATCCCTGGCCCAGCGCGTTGTTGATCTTGTGCGCCCCGGTGTGCAGCAGGTCTTCGCGCTTCAGATAGATTTTGGCCCCGCCCAACTGCTCCGTCAGCCGCTTGGCAAAGTAGAGCGGCGTGGGCCGCCCCGCATAGTCCTTGAGCAGATCGGCCAGCTCCGCCTGAAACGCCGCGTCCGCCTTGGCCTCGTCGTACTCGTGCTCCAGTTCGTCCAGCGCCGCCACCAGCGTCTCCGGCACATACCGCCCGCCATACACGCCAAAGCGGCCGGGGCGCGACTCGGATGGAACTGCCGGGAGAATGATCGATGCCATAGGGGCCTCCTGCGCGCTTGCACGAAATAATAGGAACTATTCAGTGTACAAGGAGTGCGCGTTTTCCAGGACGAGGACCTTCGAAAGCGTATTCAACTACTTGCCCTGCACTTTAGCGGGGCTGCACATTTGCAGAAAATTGCCGGGTGCCCCACATCTCGATTTTGAGATGTGGGAATGAACTACCTTTGCTCTTTCCGTAACGCTGCGGCGCGCCGTTCGCCAAAGTAGGCCTCAACCTGTTCGTGAGGAATTGCGGGGCGCGGATCGTCCAGAGCTTCCTGCACCTTGGCCCGGAACCACGCGTCGTGTTCTGCGCTGTTCTGCGCCAAAGAGAACGGAAGTGCGCCCTCGTTGGCCGTGCGCGTAAGAAGGATGCGCACCGCGTCCGAAACCGTGATCCCCATCTCGCCCAGTACGGCAGCCGCACGCTCTTTCACCGCAGGATCGATCCGCGTTTGTACCAATGCATTTGCCGGCATGAGGCAGACTCCTTTGTTTAATTGTAATTCATCTGCATTACAATGTCGAGATTTGTGTTAAGCAGCCGGGTGCCCCACATCTCGTCCGCCGCGGCGGATGAGATGTGGGATAGCAAGCTCCCTAATCAGGCACTCTTCGCTCGGCGCTTCGTCTTCTCTGAAAATTGAGAAGCAACAAGAACGACCGGCTCCTGATCGGGGAAGGTTGCGATCATCGTCAGGTGGCCTCCCATTGCAGCCACCGTGCGCGCCATCGTGGACAGGCGCGGGTCCTTGCGCTTCTCCAGACGCGAAATCTGCATCTGGCCGATACCCAGAGCCTCCGCGACCGTTGCCTGGCTGATCTTACGCCCCTTGCGGAGTTCGGCCAGGGTCATGCGCCGCCTCACCTTGGCCACCAACTCGGCGCCTCTTTTTGCAATGGCCTTTTGTTCATCCAACGGCAAGGCAGCAATCACTTCTTCAACCGGAATGGGTCTGTACATCGAAGCTACTCCTTTGACTCAAGAGTTTCGAGGTGCTCTTTGTACCTCATATCGGCCTTGTCAATCAGCCGTTTGTAGAACTTCGCTTCGCTCACGCCCGATTTGTCTCCAGCCACGAGCAAAATAGCATTGTGCCGGAGTCTTTTCAATGGCGTCCTACACGCTGGCGTAGCGTGCTCGTCTCATGGATCTCATCCCTATTCCGGGCGCAATCCTACAGTCAGCGCAAACGCAGAAAAACACTGCATTTTCATCGCCTTACGCCCCTTTCCTGCTCGTTTTGAACCCTTTCTAAAAAATCACCGGGCAATTTTCAACAACCCTTTGTCTTCGTTCGGCACTTTTCTGGCAGCCAATTCGCAAATTCAGGCACTTTAAAAGGTCAACCCCTCAAATTTCTGCAACCATCTGGGCGAACATATGCGCAAAAATGCAACCCGCCAGGCCATCATTTGGCGGTTGCGCCGGACCTTTTGAGCGAACATTTCGTTCATCCGCAGGCGGCGCGCGCGTTGGCGATAAAGGCGCGGAGTTTGGCAGGGTCTTTCCTGCCCGGCGCGGACTCCACGCCGGAGACCACGTCCACTCCCCACGGCCGCAGCGCGGCGATGGCCTCGGCCACGTTGGCCGGATTCAGCCCGCCCGCGGCGATGCGGCGCCGCCGTGCTGCCGCATTTTGGAAGAGGGTTTTGCGGGCGGCAGCCCAGTCGAAAGTCGCACCGCTGCCGCCCACAGCCGTGGCCGTCCGCGAGTCCACCAGCACCGCATGCACATGCGGATTCCGGTCGTGCTCGGCAATCTGCTTCTTGAGCAGCTTCACAGCCCCGGCGTCAAAATGCACCACGCGCAGGATCCGCAGCTCCGGCCCCAGCAGATGGCGCAGCTTCGCCGGCAGCTCCGGCCCGGCCTCGAAGTGCAGTTGCACGCCGGTCAGGCCGCACTCGCGAACCGTGGAGTAGATCTCATCCAGCGCGGCATCCACAAAGACGCCGATCTTCTCCACCGTGGCCGGCAGATGCGGCACAATGGCCGCTGCCTGCGCCGCCGTCACCCGGCGCGGGCTGGGCGCAAAGACAAACCCCACCGCGTCCGCCCCGGCCTCCACGGCCAGCCGCGCGTCCGCGAGCGAAGTGTTGCCGCAAATCTTGATCCAAAGACTCATGACTCACCGCGCCTTAGCGGCTCCCGTCAGCAGTTCCGCGAGCGCCGCGCCGGGGTCGGCCTGCCGCATCAGGCTCTCGCCGATCAGAAAAGCATCGAATCCCGCCGCACGCAGCCGCGCCAGGTCCTCCGTCGTCGAGATGCCGCTCTCGGCCACGCGCACCACGCCGGCCGGAATCCGCTCCACCAGTTCGAGCGAGGTTTCCAGGCGCACTTCAAAGGTTCTTCAGGTCGCGGTTGTTCACGCCGATAGCGTCCGCGCCGGTCTCGCCCAGCGTCTGCCAGCACCCGGTCAAGCTCGTCCGCCGTATGCACCTCGACCAGCACGTCGAGCGCAAGACCGCGGGCTGCATGGGCAAAGCGTTGCAGTTCGGCATCCGTGAGCGCGGCGGCAATCAGCAGAATCGCGTCGGCGCGGTGGGCGCGGGCCTCTACGATCTGGTACTCGTCCACCATGAAATCCTTGCGCAGGCAGGGCAAATTCGCCGCCGCTGAAGCCAGCTCCAGGTTGCGCAGGCTGCCTTGAAAATACGGCTCATCGGTGAGCACAGAGAGCGCCGCCGCGCCGCCCGCCTGGCAGCGCCGGGCCAGCCACTCCACGTCAAAGTCGGCGCGAATCATCCCTTTAGAGGGCGAAGCCTTCTTGATTTCAGCGATCACCGCCGGCCCTTTTGCCGTCTGCCGCCGCAAAGCCGCCGCCCAGCCGCGCGGCTGGTGCGCCGCCGCCCGCCGCTCCAGTTCGGTCGCCGGCACGCGCGCCTTTGCCGCGGCTACCGAGGCTCGCGTCGTGGCCAAAATTGTGTCCAGCCGGGTACTCATGCTCTGCGTCGAGTATACGGGGAACCGGCAAGCACAATTGCCCTGCCCGGTTAGCGCGGATCATGCGACAATCCAGATATAGAATGCGTCAGTCGCAAGAGGCGCGAAAGTGGCGGAATTGGCAGACGCACCAGACTTAGGATCTGGCGGAGCAATCCATGGGGGTTCGAGTCCCCCCTTTCGCACCAACCTCATATGCGCCGCTTCCCTGTCCCGTCTGGAATGCGCCCGGTCACAGCCGATTCGTCCCCGGCGGGAGTAATCTGGTAAAACCATGAGTCCATCCGCGCAACAGCCCCAAATGAACCTTGTCCAGACCCCCGACTACCGCGAGTCCTACGCCAACAGCGTGCAGGTGCGCGTGAGCGTGTGGGATTTCCAGCTCGTCTTCGGCCTGGCCTCCAGCCGAAAGCCCCGAGCAGGTGACCATCCGCAACCATCAAGGCGATTTTTCTGAGCCCGCAGCAGGCCAAGGCCCTGTGGAACGTGCTGGGGCAGAATCTGGCCCAGTACGAGCAGGCCTTCGGCGCGCTGAACCTGGAGCCGCAGAGCCACAACTTTCCGCAGGGACCCGTCAACTAAACGTAGAGAGCATAAACCAATCTCTGGAGCGATCACTTGCGCTCGAAAAAGACTCATGCGGCCGCGGCTGGACGCGCCCTTGCCCCTCTGGATGATCTTTCCGGTGATCTTTGCGGCGCTCTACGCCAGCCACTTCACGCTGCTGCGGCTGCCCTACTACTGGGACGAGGCCGGCTACTACATTCCCGCGGCCTGGGACTTTTTCCGCACCGGCTCGCTGATCCCCATCACCACGCCTACCAACGCTCATCCGCCGCTGCCCAGCATCTACCTGGCGCTGTGGTGGAAGGTTTCAGGCTTCTATCCCGAGGTCACGCGCGAGGCGGTGCTGATGGTGGCCGCGCTGGGCCTGCTGGCGGTTTGGCGGCTGGCCATGCGCCTGGTGGGCGTGGGCTCCGTCGCCTTCTGGACCGTGGTTCTCACTGGCCTCTATCCCATCTGGTTTGCGCAGAGCACCCTGGCCCACGCGGATATCTTTGCCGCCGCCTGCACGCTGTGGGGGCTGGTTTATGCGCTGCCGGGCAAGCATCGGGATCGGAACTCCAAGCACTGGGCCGCCGCGCTGTGGTTTGCCGCCGCCGCGCTATGCAAGGAGACGGCTATTGCTGTCCCGCTTACGCTGGCCGCGGTGAACCTGGTGGAAGGCCTTCGGGCCAGCTTGCCGGCCCGGCTCCGGCTTTGGCGCGAGGCGGCGTGGCTGGCCAGTTGCGTGCTGCCGCTGGCCGCCTGGTACGCCTACCACCGCTGGAAAACCGGCTTTCTCTTTGGCAGTCCCGAGGTTCTTTCGCTACAACGCGCAGGCCAACCTTGAGCCGCTGCGCATTCTGGCTGCCTTTGGCCACCGCGTGCTGCACCTTACCGCGCACATGAACCTCTTTGTCCCGGTGCTGATGACCGTTGCGGCCCTGCTGCTCGACCCCCGGCCCGACGCCGAGGGCAATGAGAGAGCGGCCATCGGCGCTCCCGCTTTGCGGCGAATTTTTCTGCTGCTGCTGGTCAATGCGCTGCTTTTCAGCGTGCTGGGCGGCGCGCTGCTCACGCGCTACCTGCTGCCCATGTATCCGCTGGTGCTGCTGATGGCGGTTACCACTTTTTACCGCCGGGTTCCTTACTGGCAGGGCCTGGCGCTGTTCTCCGCCGCGGCCTTCATCCTCGGGCTGTTCATCAATCCTCCCTACGGGTTTGCGCCGGAAGACAACCTGGCCTATGCCCATGTGGTGCGGCTGCACGAGGCCGGAATCGCCCAGCTCAACAAGCTCTATCCCGGCGCCACCGTGCTCTCCGCCTGGCCCATGACGGACGAGCTCACCCGCCCCGAACTGGGCTACCTGAAGCAGCCCTACGAGGTTTTTGTGCTGAAGGACTTTACCGCCGCTGAGATCGCACGCGCCGCGGCCGAGCCGGAAAAGTACTCTGCGGCAATGGTTTTTTCCACCAAGTACGACCCGCAGTCGGCGGTCTTCACTCTGGGGCCTGAAAGCAAAGTGATGGACGAGCGCTACTTCGGCCTGCATCACGACCTGCCGCCGGAGGTCATTGCCCGGGAGTTGGGCGGTACGCTGGTGTGGAAGGGGGAAGACCAGGGCCAGTGGGTGGCGCTGATCCGCTTCAACCGGCAATTCGAGGCACGGGTGGAAGCGCGCCGCGGATCGTTCGTATATCGATAAACATCTTCTGCGGTCCGTCTTCGCTCGCACCCTCAATCGGGATAAATCCGTACTTCGCATACCAGGCAGCCTTGTCGCGATAGGCATCGGTAATCATCGAGCGGCAGCCAACCTCGTCCGCAACCCGCAAGGCAATCCTGAATGCCTCAGAGAGCAGCGCCCGCCCCAGGCCCTTGCCCGCGAAGCGCTTATCCACAGCCAGACGGGCCAGCAGGATCAGCGGAAGATCATAGGAGGGAAGGCCGCGCACATATTTCTTGGGCAGCCGGTCGCGGGGAATACTGGACGTTGCCAGCGTGAAATAGCCCAGAACCGAAGCTGGCGCGGCTATTGGCGGAGAGCCATCTGACACAGCGCCTGTTCAGAAGCATGCTGCGGTGGATGGAGGCATTACCGCTGCCAGCCGGGTAGGCGTGGCGGGAAGGAGAAACTAATCAGAATGACAGAGGGGAGTTGACGGGGGAGGTGTCCGAACAAGTCCTTCAAAATTGAGCAAATCATGGTTTTTGATCCTGAAGGCGATCCAGCCGGGCACGCCCGGAACTATGGGATGGAAACTGATGCAAAAAAATCGGAAGCGGAGAAAATTGGTATATATTGATTTGTAACCGCAAGGCAAAAACGAAGATTCCGGCTGATTTCCTTGTGGCAATACCATATCGCGACGCAGGTCCCCATGCGAAAGCGAAAACCATGTTTTTCCGATCCGAGGCCGAGTGCGTCGTTGGAGGTCCAACTATGAATGCCAGGAAAATGTTAGTGTGCGTCGCTGTCTTCCTCTGCTCTCTGGCGCCGCTCCGCGGGCAGGACGAAATTGCCGCGATGGTGCCGAAGACGCAAGCCGCGTTGAAGGATTTTACCTGCCCGGCGGGGGCGTCTGCGCAAGCCTGCAGTACCTTTCAAAAGGTGGTGGCTGCCGGAAGCCCGGAGATCGTTGCGCAGTTCTTACCCATGTTCGATGACCCGAAAACCACCATGTATCTGATCTATCTGGCCTTCGACCACGATCACGATCAGTTTTGGATCATTTCTACCGCCGCTGCTCATACTCAAACCGAAGGTCTGGTGTTGTCCATGGTCACCTACGGGCATTACATAAAAGGCAGCATGGTGACGGGCGCGGTAAGCAATGTCGACATTCCCGTCAACCTAAGCGGCGCCACAATATTCAATTCGGCGAAGGATGGGGTCACCCTCTCTTACTTTAAGGAGGGGGACGTGTCAGTTTCGTCGCATGAAACGAAGACATTCACGAACGGGAGCAGCGCAACGGTAGATATTCAGGTGATGAAGACCGACCCTGCAGATTTGCCGTTAGCTGACGTGACGATTACTATGCTCTACGGAGGGCAAAAGATGGTTGTTACTGGCAAGGCAGTCAGGTTTTTCTCCCCGCGTCTGGGCATCGGCAGGTAGGCCCGGTCCGCTTCGATTCTCCAAATTATTTGTCTCCAGTTTGATCTGCTGGGTGGTTTTCCCGAAGCATAACACGCTTGCCGTCAGCAGATATCTGAAGCTTGGTAATGGTATTGTTCACTGCCATGCGCCTCACCACAATCGCTGTCTGCACGCCGACGACCGTAACTGTGTGGCCTTCCAAATCAAGCGCAAAAAAACCAGCCATCGGGTCTCGCCGCGAGCGATTCGTTCCTTATGGTCAAGTTCGGAATGAAGATTACGGTTCCGCCCATCGCCATTGACAATCCAAACGCCGCTAGGTAACGGCCTGTCCGCTTCCCAGCTATCTCGCCGCTACTCATGGTCGGGATAATGGCGTCTACCTGGAGTTTCTTCAGGTCAACCAGAGCCACCTTATGATGGGATCCGCCATTTTTGTTGTTGATCTGTATCGCTGCATGGTACTCGCCCAGACTAGCTGGGCTTTATTTGATTTTGGCATGGCTACTACATCTCATTAGAAACGCGCCTGCCATGCTATAGATTTTCAGGAAGATGAACATATTCTGCGGCCCGTCCTCTCCGTGTGCCCCACATTTTGCCGAACCACTTCAAGGATTGGGGACCCACCGCTCTTCGGGGTGTTGCAGATGAGCTGCGGCTGCAACGCCTATAATCAGCCTGTTGTGCATATCTTTTTTTTATCGCGCTTACGCCGGATCGGGCAGTTGGCCGCAACTCTGGCACTGGGTCTCGCGTTCGCCTTTTCCACGACGGCGAACGCCCGCGGGCAGGCGGCTGCAGAGAGCGCTTCAGACCGTTCCTCGTCCGATCGCGGCCGGATTCTGCTGGTGCTGCCGTTTGACAACCGCACCGGCCAGCCCAGCCTGGAGTGGATTCGCGAGGCGGCGCCGGAGATTCTGAGCAGCCGTTTTGCCTCAGCGGGCTTTGCGCCCATGAGCCGCGCAGGACCGCCTTTATGCGCTGGACCACCTGGGGCTGCCGCAGGGTTTTCATCCCTCGCGGGCCAGTTCGATCAAGCTGGCCGAGACGCTGGACGCTGATTCCATCATTGTAGGCAGCTATGTGACTGACGGTACGAGCATTGTGGCCGAAGCGCGGCTGGTGGACGTGCCGCACCTGCGCATGAGCGACCCGGTAACCGCCCGCGGCAGAGATGCTCGATTTGATTTCTGTCTTCGATTCCCTGGCCTGGAAGCTGACCCGCAAGCTCGATCCCGGCTTCAAGGGCTCCGAGGAGACCTTTATAGCCGCCGGTGCGGGGTTGCGTCTGGACGCCTTCGAGCAGTACATCCGGGGCATCACGGAGCCGGACCAGGACGAGCGGCTGCGTCACCTGAAGCAGGCCGTAGCGATGAGTCCGGAGTTTAGCCCGGCCTGGATGGCGCTGGGCCGCGAGAACTACAACGACCAGCAGTACGAGGAGGCCGCGGCGGCCTTTGCCAAGGTGGGCCGCGACGATCCCGACGCGCTCGAGGCGGGCTTCTACGGCGGGCTGGCGCTGATCTTCTCCGGCGACTACAACAAAGCCGAGTGGGCCTTTGCCGGCGTGGCGCGCATTCTGCCCCTGGCCGAGGTGGTGAACAATCAGGGAGTGGCGGTGAGCCGCCAGGGCCGCGACGGGAGTGCGCTCTTTCGCCAGGCCGTGGCCGCCGACCCCAATGAACGCCGATTACCACTTCAACCTGGCGGTGAGCCTGAAGCGCCACGGTGATGCCGCCGAGGCCATGACCGAACTGGCGCAGTGCCTGCGGCTGCGCCCCAGCGACAGCGAGGCCCAGGCGCTGCTGGCAGAGTGGAAGGAACCGTCCGGGCCGAAGACCGCGGGTCTAAAGTCAAATCCAAAGCCGGGTTCAAATGCGATTCCAGCCTCTGCACCTGACGCGGAGCCGAAGGCCGATCCTTTGGAGCGCATTGCGCGCAGTTTTGACGCCGTTGCCTTTCGCCAGGCCGCGCTGATGATGGACCAGGTTGAGGCGTCGCGTCTGGCCGTGCTCACGCCGCGCGAACGGGCGCAGAAGCTGGCCGACCAGGCCAGGGACTACCTTGACCGCGGGTTGCTGCTCGAAGCCGAGCGGCTCTACCTCTCTGCCGTGGCCGCCGACGGCAAGGTGGCCGAGGCGCATGAGGGGTTGGCCGAAGTGCGCGAGCGCACCGGCGATGCCGAGACCGCACGCAAGGAAGCGCGCGCCTCGCTGCAACTGATGCCCTCGGCCGATGCGTACCTGGTGCTGGGCCGGCTGGACTTTGCCGGCGGCCGCCTGGGCGAGGCCAGCAAAGAGACCGGAGAAGCTCTCAGGCTGGCCCCGCAAAGCCGGGCGGCTCAGCAATTGCTGCGGCAGATTGAGGCCAGGGTAGAAAAGATGAAGTAGGGCCTGCCGGCAGGCCCTGAAGGAGCAATCCATGGTTCAGCGCACACGCGGGCTCGCACTCCTGGTTGGCTTGGTTGCGGCAGGTTTTTGGGTAACCTCCGCATCGGGCTCATGGGCATATGCTCAGCAGCCGCTGCCCCAAAATCCGCTTGTTGACAAGCTGGTTCTTTCTGACACCATTCAGCCGGTGAGCGCGGGGCAGCTCGACCGGGCCATTGCGCGCGCCAACACGGACGGCGCCCAGGCGCTGCTGGTGGAACTGGATACGCCGGGCGGTCTGCTCGACTCCACCCGCGCCATGGCCGGCGCCATCCTCAGTTCGCGGGTTCCGGTCATCGTGTATGTGGCTCCGGCGGGTGCTCGCGCCGGTTCGGCCGGCTTCTTCCTGCTGGAAGCGGCGGACGTGGCCGCCATGGCCCCCGGCACCAACGCCGGAGCAGCCCACCCGGTAACCGAGTTCGGCGAGAAGCTCGACGAGACCATGAGCCAGAAGATCGAGAACGACGCGGAGGCTTTTTTGCGCTCCTACGTCACCCGGCGCAACCGTAACGCTGAAGCCGCGGAAGCCGCCGTTCATTCCTCCCACTCCTACACCTCCCAGGAGGCGTTGGACCAGCACCTGATCGACCTGGTTGCAAACAGCGATGCACAACTGCTGGCCGCTCTGGACGGCCGCGAGATTACCCGTATGGACGGCACAAAGCTGACCCTCCACCTGGCCGGGGCGCGCATTGAAGTGCTGCCGCCCACGCTGCGCGAGCAACTGCTGGGCTGGCTGGTGAACCCCAATATCGCCCTGCTGCTGCTGGTGGGCGGAGCGCTGCTCATCTATCTGGAATTTAATGCTCCCGGCACCATCGTTCCCGGCGCTTTGGGCACTTTGATGGTGCTGCTGGCCATCTTTGGGCTGGATCTGCTGCCCATCCGCTATACCTCTGTCCTGCTGCTGCTAGCGGCGCTGGTTCTGCTGCTGCTGGAAGCCAAGTTTGGCGGCCATGGGGCGCTGGCCATCGCGGGTATCGTCTGCCTGACCTTTGGTACGCTGACCCTGGTTGCCGCGCCGGTACCGGAGATGGCCATCAGCCCCTGGGTGGCCTTCGCGGTCAGCGCCGCTTTCGGATGCATCACCGTCTTTCTGGTCCGCCTCGCGGTGCGCGCCCGCCGCAGGAAGTCGCGCCTGGGCTTGGATGCCCTGGTGGGCAGCAGGGCCACGGCCATGGAACCGCTCACACCGGAGGGCCACGTGCTGGTGGAGGGAGAAATCTGGCGCGCGGTGGCCAGCGAGCCGGTGGCCGCCGGCGCTCCGTTGCGCGTAGTGGGGCATGAGCAGTACCTGCTGCATGTGGAACCGGCCCCGCCGCCCCGGCCGGCGCAGCCCTCCGCATAACGTTGTTGGAGTACAATCCGTCGTAAGTGAGGGAAATCCGATGCCCGATATAAGCATGCCGTTTCTGATCTTCGCCGCCATCGTCGTCCTGTATCTGCTCAATTGCATCAAGATTCTGCGCGAGTACGAGCGTGGGGTCATCTTTACCCTGGGCCGCGTCCGGTCAGTACCCAAAGGGCCGGGTTTTATCTTTGTCTACCGGCCAATACAACAGATGGTGCGCATCTCGCTGCGCCAGGATGTGCTGGAGGTTCCGCCCCAGGACGTAATCACCCGCGACAACGTCACCATCAAGGTAAATGCGGTGGTCACGCTCTACGTGGTCAACCCCAACGACGCCGCCATCAAAGTGGCCAACTACGTCTACCAGACCTCGCAACTGGCGCAGACCACGCTGCGCACGGTGCTGGGCGAGGTGGAACTGGACGAGTTGCTCAGCCACCGCGACAAGCTGAACCTGCGTATCCAGTCCATCATGGACCAGCGCACCGAGCCGTTTGGCGTGAAGGTTATTTCCGTCGAAGTCAAGCAGGTGGACCTGCCCGATCAGATGCAGCGCGCCATGGCCAAGCAGGCCGAGGCGGAGCGCGAAAAACGCTCCAAGATCATCCACGCCGAAGGCGAGTTCAACGCCGCGCAGAAGCTGGTGGACGCCGCCGCCTTGATGGCCACGCAGCCCATGACCCTGCAGTTGCGCTACCTGCAAACCCTGACCGAGATCGGCGTAGAGAAGAACACCACCATCATCTTCCCGCTGCCGTTGGAGATGATGACGCTTTTCAATAAGTTGAACGTGTCAGCCCCGGCCAAGGCAGAGGCAGACAAGAAGTAAGCGGCGGGCCGGATGCCGTAAAAAAGTTGGGTGGGAAACCACGATCTTTGACCGGGCTCCATTCATGCGGAGCGTCGGTCTTATGCCTTGCGAAGATCGAAAGGCCAGGCTTTTGAATTAACGTAAATCCGGGGACAGGGAATGAGGGGACTCTTTGACGACGAAGAGTTGGAGCCGGACCAACCCCGGCGCGAGACTGAACTCACGCTGGGCTCCAAAACGTTGCTGGCTGTCTTGTTTGGTTTGGTGCTGATCTGCGTGCTCTGCTTCGGTTTGGGGTACTCCGTGGGCAGCCACGGTTCTCAGGAGTCCCCGGCAGCCCTGCAATCCGCGGCTGGCTCGCAAACGGCTTTGCAGGCGGACGGTACGCGGCCCAAGCCCTCGGCGACCGCGCCCACCGGCGTCCCTCCGGCTCCGCAGAGCGCCGTTGTCAACCTGCCGCCGTCCTCGGCTTCGGGCGCCAATCCGGCGGCGAGTTCACAGAGTTCTGACCCGGCCAGCGGCTCATCCTACGGCCAGCCTCAAGTCCGGTCTGCCCTGCCAACCGTGGCCAACCCAACCCAGCCAACGCAATCGGCGGCAGCGCCCAGGGCGGCGCCGGCCCTCGCCCCGGCGGTTCCGCTGATGGTACAGATTGCCGCTGTCTCCCACGAGGAGGATGCCGCGGTTCTGGTCAGCGCCCTGCGCAAGCGCGGCTATGCAGTCGTGGCCCGCCGCGAGCCCACGGATGGCCTGATTCACGTGCGCATCGGCCCCTTCAGCAGCCGCGACGAAGCCAGCCGGTGGCGGATGAAGCTGCTCAACGATGGCTATAACGCCGTTATGCAGCCGTAAACTACCCCCGCATCCACTCCGGCAGCCCAGAGGCGATCGCCGCACGGACAGCTTTCATCAGATCCTCGCGAGTCGCAAAGTCGGCTGGATATAAAGGCGCGTGGAAAATGATGTGCGCCGTGCCCGGCTTGATGGCAAAGCTGCCTTTGGCCATCAGCGTCTCAGTCCCGTAGATCGAGACTGGAATGCACGGCGCGCCGGTCTCCATGGCCAGGTAGAACGGGCCTTTTTTGAAGGGCAGCATGCGCCCGTCTTGGGAACGCGTGCCCTCAACGAAGGTGGTGATGTGAATGCCCTTGGCCGGCAAGCGCCCGGCCGCGGCTACGCTCTCCTGCGCGATGGCCACGTCGCCCGTGCGGTCTACGGGGATGAACTCGCCCAGCTTGAGGCAGTAGCCGAAGACGGGAATCTTGAAGACGGAGCGCTTGGAGAAGGCGGCGGTGCGGCCCGGAATATGCGGAATCAGCGCCGGCGGATCGAGATTGGAGACGTGGTTGGCCATGAAGATGCACGCCGTGTGCGCCGGAATGCGCTCCCGCCCCTCGACTTGCACGCGGATGCCCGCCACCCAAAAGCCGGCGCGGACAATGCAGCAGGCCACCGCGTAGAGCGGTTCCACGTTGCCGGTAACAGCGGCCAGCGGAATGAAGACCACCGCCGAGGGAATGCTTAAAGCGAGAATGGTGACGAAAACGGCAAGCGACACGATCATATAAATTCCGTCAGAGAGCTGAGATACGTCTTGCCGCGGCGCGACCTGCGCAGGTGGGCTGCCAAAGTGCCTCTACGTCCGCATCCACTCCGGCAGTCCCGAGGCGATGGCCGTGCGAACCGCCTGCATCAGTTCCTCGCGCGTCGCATAAGCCGCCGGGATCGATGGGCGGATGAAAGACCACATGCGCCGTGCCCGGATGAATGCGCAAGCTGCCTTTGCCCTGTATGCGTCTCCGTGCCGTGAGATGGAGACCGGAATACACGGCGCGCCGCTCTCCATGGCCAGGTAGAACGGGCCTTTCTTGAAGGGCAGCATGCGGCCGTCCGGCGAGCGGGTGCCTTCCACAAAGGTGGTCATGTGCACGCCCTTGGCCAGCACGCGCTGGGCCGCGGCCACGCTTTCCCTGCGCGGCTGCCGCGTCTGCCGGTGCGGTCCACGGCGATGAAGTCGCCCTGCCGGAAGCCGGTCCCCAGCACGGGCAGATTCATCAGCGAGCGTTTCATGAAGGCCGAGGTGCGCCCCGGAATCAGCGAGATCAGCGCCGGCGGGTCCAGATTGGATACGTGGTTCGACATGAAGATGCACGCCCGGTCCCTGGGCACGCGTTCCAGCCCTTCGGCGTGGAAGCGCACCCCCGCCATCCAGCAACTGCTGGAGAGCATGAAGCGCGTGCCCTTGTAGAGCGGCAGCACGTTGCCCGTCAGCCAGCACCAGGGAATGAACAGAATCGCCGTGGGAATTCCGGTGAGGACCATCGTGGCCATGAAGATGAGTGAAGAGATCATGCCTGCCTCTTGCCTTACGCCTTGCCGCCTTCAGGAAAGCGCTCCCTGAGCCGCGCCGGCAGTTTCTCATAAATGCCGTCAAAGCCGCCATTGGAGAGTATCGCCACCACGTCGCCGGATTTCAGTTGCGGCGCAATCCGGTTCACGATCGTCTCCACATCGGGGCAGAGTTCGGCCTCGGTTCCAGCCGCATTCAGCGCCCGCACTACCTCTTCCGGGTTGCAGCCGCTCGTCTTCCGGAATGCGCTGCTGCTGGTAGACGCCGGCCAGCACCACGCGGTCGGCCAGGCGCAGGCTCTCCACCAGATCGCCCGCGAGCACCTTGCGCCGCAGCGTATTCGAGCGCGGCTCTAAAACCGCCCAGAGTCGCGCCGAAGGATAGACGGCACGCAGCGCCCGCAGCGTTTCGCGAATGGCCGTGGGATGATGCGCAAAGTCGTCGATCACCGTGATGCCGCCGATCTGGGCGCGCACCTCCAGCCGCCGCTTCACGCTCTTGAAAGCGGCTAGCGCCGCTTTGATCGCTTCTTTGCTACGCCCTGACCAAAGGCCAGCGCCGCCGCGGCGGTCGCATTCAGCGCGTTGTGCTCGCCGGCCAGGCTCATCTCCAGCTCGGCCCACACAGCGCCCTCGCGCCATACCTCCCAGCGCGTCAGGCCGTTTTCATGGCGCAGATTCTGGATGCGCCAATCCGCAGCTTGCGGAGAATCCGTAGCGCTCCACGCGGCACAGCGCGTGCTCCACGCATTCGCTCACATTGGCGCTGCCGTCGTAGGCCACAATCACGCCCCGCCGCGGCACCAGATTCACCAGCCGCTTGAAGGCCGTCTTCACCGCTTCCAGATCGGCATAAATGTCGGCGTGGTCAAACTCCACGTGGGTCAGGATCAGCGCATCGGGAAAGTAGTGCAGAAACTTCGGTCCCTTGTCGAAGAAGGCGGTATCGTACTCGTCGCCCTCGACAATAAAGGTGCGCGTGGGCCGCAGTTGAAAGCTGCTGCCAAAGTTTTCCGCCACGCCGCCGATCAGAAACGAAGGCTCCAGCGCCGGATTTTCGCGCGCGGCCGTCTGGTAGATCCACGCCAGCATGCTGGTGGTGGTGGTCTTGCCGTGCGTTCCGGCCACCACCAGCGACTCGCGCCCCACGAGAAACTCCTCGCGCAGCAGCGCCGCCATGGAGGTGAAGGGAATGCGCTCGTCCAGCACGCGCTCCACCTCGGGATTGCCGCGCGAGAGCGCGTTGCCGATCACCACCAGATCCGGCGCCGGATCGAGATTCGTCTCGGCGTACGGCTCCATCACCGCAATCCCCAGCCCGCGCAGCAGATCGCTCATCGGCGGATAGGCCGCCTTGTCCGAGCCGGTAATGCGGTGGCCCTGCAACTGCAAAAGCCCGGCCAGCGAAGCCATCGCCGTGCCGCAGATGCCGCTGAGATGAATGTGCCGGGGCGCAGTCATGCAGTCCCCCCGGCTCATTCAAATGCATACCTGTTCCCTGTTCACTATCCACTGTTCCCTATTCCCTATTCCCTAATCCCTGCATTTTCACCGCCGCTTCCAACAAGTGCAGTTCGGCCTCATTGGCGGCGCGCAACTCGGCTTCCACGCCCAGGGTCAGCGTCACATTCTGGCGCGAAACGTGGCCGCTGCGCAGGCCGATGGCGATCGGGCCTTTGAAGTCATCGAAATGCGCGCAGAATCGCCTCATCAAGCAGCTCGGGAGACGCGCCCGGCGAGACGCAATCCAGCATCTCGCCAAAAACGATGCCGCGCACGCCTTCCAGCTTTGCCCGCCTCGCGCAGTTGCCAGAGCATGCGGTCAATCTGGTAGGGCTTGGCGTTCACGTCTTCGAGAAAGAGCAGCTTGCCCTCGGTCTGCGGCTCGTAGGGCGTGCCCAGCAGCGAAACCAGAATGCTGAGGCAGCCGCCATAGAGCGTGCCGCTTGCCTGGCCGGCGCGCAAGGTGCGCAAGCCTTCGTCCGCGCCTACGGTGTAAGGCTCGCCCGCAGAGCGCGGCTTGCAGGCTGGGCAGATGAACGCCGTCTTCGCGGGCAAAATCCGCCGAGAGCATGGGGCCGTGAAAGGCGGGCAACTGAATCTGGTCCAGCAGCCACAGTTGCAGCGCAGTCAGGTCGCTGTAGCCGACAAATGGTTTGGGGCTTTCGGCGATCAGGTCCAGATCCAGCCCTTCGAGCAGATAATTCGAGCCGTAGCCGCCGCGCGTGGAGAAGATGGCCCGAACCTCATCGTCGGCAAAGGCATGGTGCAGGTCGCGCAGCCGCATCTCCGGCGTTCCCGCAAAGTAGAGTGGTCCGCGGGCGAGCATGTGCTCGGAGGCCCGCGGCGCGTAGCCGAGAGCGCGCAGGGCCTCAAGTCCGCGCTCCACTCGCTCGTTCTGCGGCGTGGAAGCCGGCGAGACGACGGCCACCACGGCATCGCTGGGAACGAGGGACGGCTTGAGCAGGGCGGTCACTTGCTAGAATGCCTCGCCTGTGGCGATCAGTGTAGCGGGACCGGTGAGCTGCAATTCGGTGCCCGGACCGTCCCAGGCCACAGTCTGCGCGCCGCCGGGAGCGACCACGGTCAGCGGCGACTTGACCAGTCCCAAAGCAATGGCGGCGACGGCTGCGGCAGAGCTGCCCGTGCCCGAAGACGAGGTCGGTCCCACGCCGCGCTCCCAGATGCGAATTTCGATCTCCGTCGAGCTGACTACGCGCACAAACTCGACGTTCGTCTGCAGAGGAAAGTCGCGATGGAAACAAATCTCCGCACCCAGCTCAGCCCAGTTGTGTCCATTTTCCTTGAATGTTGAGCTGTCCACGCAAAGAACAAAATGTGGATTTCCCAAGGAAACAGACATTCCCCGAATCACAATATCTGCTTCTGACTTTGATGGTTCAATGCGGTCTTGTCCGCGCAGACGAAGACCCCATTCAGCGTATTTCTCCGGAAGCTTGACTTTGTGCTGATCGAAGATGGGAACGCCCATTCCGGTGGTCACTTCCACGGTGAATCCGCCGCCAGTTTTCACCGCATTCACCCGGCAAACGCGCAGCCCGGCGTCGGTGGCGATCTCCAGTGCATCGCCCGGCTGAAAGCCGCGTTCGTGCGCCATCCACGCGGCCACGCAGCGCGTGCCGTTGCCGCTGATCTCGGCGATCGAGCCGTCGGCATTGTGCAGGCGGATGCGGCCGGACTTCGGCCCGGTCCAGGCAAAGAACTCGATGCCGTCGGCGCCGACGCCGGTATTGCGCGCGCACAGCCGCCGCGTCAACTCTGCCCAGTCGGCACCGCGGCCGCCTCTTCCGTCACAATCAGAAAGTCGTTGCCGCAGGCGTGGGCCTTGGTAAAGGGAATCAATCTTCCTCCCGATCGCGGAAGGTAATCACCGCCACCATCTGCTGCAGCCGGTCATAGCTCAGGGGTTGCGCGAACTGTGCCAGGACTGTGCTCATAAAATTTCCTTGCCCGATGCTATCACCGCGCAGGTTGACTTGTTTAGACCTACCGGGTCTGTTGCGTGAAAGGAGTATCGGAGACATAAATCGTTCCCGGGGGCTGGCCTTTGGCCGTAAAGCGGCGCAGCGCGGTCAGGCCGGCGGGATGCGCCTTCACGGCGTGGTCCACCTCGTCGCCGTCGAAGGCCAGGACGATGGCCGCATGGGCGGCGGGCGCGGCCAGTGCGGCGCTATAGATCTCCAGGTCGCTCTCGTTGATGGTCTGGCGCAGCGGAATCCCGGTGAGAGCCACGATCTCGGGATAGACCGACGTATCCATCAGAATCACGCCGCCCGGCCGCTCGGCGAGCAGCGCGCGCAAAGCCGGCGGAATCTGCAGATCGTAGGGCCGGCGCGCCTCAATGTTCTTGGTGCCTCTCCACGTAAACCAGCGGACGCTCGCGCACCATCTGCTCCTGCATTCAGGGCGACGAGCACGAACAGAGCATGCCCGCCGCATACCTTTGTCCACGCGCGGCTTGAACTCCCGCACCGCGGCGATAACAAACTGCGCGGCAAAGCCCAGGCCCAGCGCCAGCGCGGGCAGCAGTTCCATCCCGTAGCGCGTGTTGTACCAGGAGTGCGGCCACCAGACGGGCAGAAAGATGGGCACCGACCCATAGGCCACCGAGTACGCGTAGAAGGGAACCGGCAGCCACAGCAGCAGCGCCCAGTGAAAGGCGCGGCGCCGCGCCGTCAGCCAGCCCCACGCCGTTCCCAGCAGGCTCAGCGCCAGCAGCAGGTTGCCCCAGGCCGCGGCGGCTGCGTCCATCTCCGCGGCTTTCATGAAAAAGATCAGCGCCGACCCAGGGATTGTGCCAGCCCGGATGCGGCGGACATGCCCGGCACGGCGGTGCGCATCTCGATGGCCTTGGCGGAGTAAGGCCCGCGCAGAAAGTAGAGCCAATCGCCGAAGGCCGCGGCGTTGTAAATGAACCACGCCACCGGCGCGGCCACTACCAGAGCGCTGGCCAGCCAGAAGGCGCGCGAGCGCAACCGGCCGCGGCGGGCCAGCACCAGGCCCATGCGCGCCCACGCCAGCAGCGCCATGACCCAGCCGTCATAGCGCGTGAAGATGGCGGCAACGAGCGCGGCGGCAATCCAGCCTTGCAGGCGGCAGGCTTTCCCGCGGATCTGCGTCCAGGCAGGCACGCCACTCCACCAGCCAGACCGCGATCCAGATCATCTCGCAGACAAAGAGCGGCTCGGTCATGGCCGTGGTTTGCAGGTAGAGCAAGATTGGGATTGGCGGCGAAAAAGGCCAGCGCCAGCGCGGCGGCGGCCGGCTGCAGCCAGCGGCGCGCCAGCCGGTAGATTCCCGCGCAGGCGGCCAGATAAGCCAGCGCCGATGGAATCACGCCGGCGATCCCGTTGGCCCACCAGCCGTAGACCTGGACAAACGGAATCAGCAGCAGATGCGGCAGCGGCAGCCACACCGAGCCCAGTTGCGTAGAACCGCGGCTGGTGGCAATCGAAGACCCGCCGCGCAATGTGCAGATGGGCAACGGCATCGCCGTAGTTGAGCATGGCCCCGTGCCGCCAGCTCCACGCGATCGCCGCAATCGAGGCTGCCGCGCAGGAGGCCAGCACGGCCAGCCACTCCAGCATCGCGCGAATGGGCCTCTCAGTCAAGGTGCGTCAACTCGCGGAACAGGTTGAAGCGGTCGTCGATCTCCTTGCGCGTGAGCTGCTGCAGCCGCTCGGTGCCGAAGCGCTCGCACGCAAACGAGCCCATCACGCTGCCGTAGAACATGGCGCGGCGATAAGCGGCCGGAGTGAGTTCGGCGGCTGACGAGGCCAGGTAGCCGAAGAAGCCGCCGGCAAAGCTGTCGCCCGCGCCGGTCGGGTCCACCACTTCTTCCAGCGGCAGCGCCGGCGCCCTGAAGCTGCGCTCCGCGCTTTTACCTTTTGGAGAAGAGCCGTGGAACAGCGTCGCCCCATATTCGCCGTGCTTGACCACCAGCGTCTTCGGCCCCAGCGCCAGCACCGCGCGCGCCGCCTGCACGAGGTTGTTGTTGCCGGCCAGCATTTGGTCTCGGTGTCGTTGATAAGCAGAATATCCAGCCCCTTCAGCACTTCCAGCAGCGCCGCGCGATGATCCTTGATCCAGTAGTTCATGGTGTCGCCGGCCACCAGCTTCACATCGGGCATCTGCTCGCGCACGCGCCGCTGCAGCACCGGATCGATGTTGGCCAGGAACAGAAACTCCGAGTCGCGGTAGGCCTCGGGAATCTTCGGCTCAAAGGCCGCAAAGACGTTCAGCTCGGTGTTGTGCGTTTTGGCCTCGTTCAGGTTTTCGAGATACGAGCCTTCCCAGAAGAAGCTCTTGCCCGCGGTGTGCTCAATGCCGCGCGTGTCGATGTTGCGCGCCTGGAAGACCGCTTCCTGCTGCCGCGCCAAAGTCCTCGCCCACCACGGCGATCACGCGCACATCGGTAAAGAAGCTCGCGGCCAGCGAAAAGTAAGTCGCCGCGCCGCCCAGGCAGCGCTCCCGCCGTCCCGCCGGAGTTTCAATCGAATCGAAGGCCACGCTGCCCACTACGGTAATCGCCATTCATCTTCCTCTCTTGCTCAATCACGTTGACTCGCTAGGTGCCCCATCCTTTCCGCGTAACTTGTGCGGAAAGCGTGCGAGCACCACATACCCCCGTTACCAGCCCAGATACTTCCCAAACAGCAGCCCCACTCTTTCCTTTGCCGCCGCGGGAATCGCGTCCGGCTGGGTGAGCACGGCATACTTCGCCGCCGATGCGCAGGCGCACTTGCGCTCGGTGGGCATGCCGCCACCGCCGCCTTCACCACCTTCGCCGCGTTCTCGGCGTTCTGGTGCAGCACGGCCACAATCTCCTCGATGGTTACCGCGTCGTGGCCTTCGCGCCAGCAATCGTAATCGGTGACCATGGCCACGGTGGCGTAGCAGATCTCCGCCTCGCGGGCCAGCTTGGCCTCCTGCAGGTTGGTCATGCCGATCACGTCCGCGCCCCAACTGCGATAGAGATTCGACTCGGCGCGGGTGGAGAACTGCGGGCCTTCCATGCAGACGTAGGTCCCGCCCAGCTTGCCCACCACGCCCACCGTGGCGCAGGCCTCCGCCGCCGCCTTGGCCACCGTGGCGCAGACCGGATCGCCAAAGGCCACGTGGCCCACAATCCCCTCGCCAAAGAAGGTCGAGACGCGATGAAAGGTCCGGTCGATGAACTGGTCGGGCATCACAAAGTCGGTGGGCTTGTGCTCTTCCTTGAGCGAGCCGACGGCCGAGACCGAGAGGATGCGCTCGACGCCCAGCTTCTTGATGGCGTAGATGTTGGCGCGGAAGTTCAGCTCCGAGGGCAGGATGCGATGGCCGCGCCCATGCCGCGCCAGAAAGGCCACCTTGCGCCCCTCCAGCTCGCCCAGCACAAAGGCGTCCGAAGGCTCGCCAAAGGGCGTCTCCACGCGCTCTTCGTGCACGTTGGTAAATCCGGGCATCGAGTAAAGCCCGCTGCCGCCGATAATGCCAATCTCCGCTTGAGCCAATGCCCGCTCCTTTTCGACAACAAGTATTGCACCTGCCGCAGGCAACCCTCAGTATAAAGGCAGAGCGTACTGGGCGGACAGAGAGGCTTTCCGACGCATCCTCAACCGGGAAGGGGGCTCGGCTCCGAATGATTAATATGTCAAAAGATATGCGATTCTGCAGTTTCCTTGCTTTACGTTAAATAGAAAGGTAGGATGCCGATACCAATTTGGCTCTTTGAACGATTGGCCGAATGCAGTCGATGTTATCAGTACGAGGTTTATTGGTCCCAGATTCAGTAAGAGGCCACCGACATCATCGGGACCTTTCTGTCAGTTGAATCGTGCCTATCGAGATTCCCCCCAGCCTCCTTGTTTGGCCTACAAAAGTGTGTTGATAGAGTCCGAGTGGAGTAGGCAACGAGCTGATCCCAAGCAATGCATCGAAGAGATACGACGGGAGAACGCTCCGCTGCAATATCCTCCCAGATGAACTCCGAATCTTCTCCGCAGCGACCAAACCGCAATACACCTTAATCAACCATCGCTCAATGTCTATACCTGACGATATATGGAAGGATCTTATGGCTGCCGTCGGATCGGCGATTTTTGCGATGTCTTTGGTGAGAGCCTCTATTGTAGAAAACGCGACTCCAGCTGCTGTGTCGAGAGAGCTCAGAGCCGGATTGTGCACATCGCACAACACCTTGGCCGCAAAAGCATCGATGCCAATCTTGACCCTATTCTTTCCGCCAAAAATATGCCCGGCATTTTCAATAGTTAGCTTATCCGTGGTAATTCTTTCTAGAATATTCCTCGATATAAAATGTTCCCTCGTAATCTTCGAGCTACAGTCACCATAAGACGAAAGATAACAACAATCATTTGTTGATGGATGCTTCAAAGCTTGAGGGAGATTGATAGCACCGACCGGAGTTTTCTCCCATTTCCCGTCACCTCTCCAACAACATCCGTATGATTTATCTCCGCTACCGCATGGACACTCATTGTTGAAGAGTTGTCTCGTCCACGGTATTGACTTCGACTTCGACACAATTCCCCCTTTGGGCAATTGTAGCCGAGCTCCCATGTTAAAAGCTCTCTCGCTTATGGTTCGATTTTGGGGTTATTTCGGCGACTCTGGTGATTGCGCTTTCCAATGTATCAAAATCGAGACCGGAGCACCTATTTCTGTGGCTGGTTTGGAATTTAAAGACTCACCGCCGCCGGTAGGATGTCTTCCACATCGACCCACTGCGTGGGGTAGTTGCCGGTGTAGCAGGCGGTGCAGTAGCCAGTGTGCTCTTCGCCGTCGCAGCATTTGAGCAGGCCTTCGAGAGATAAGTAGGCCAGCGAGTCGGCTTCGATGAATTGGCGAATCTCTTCGACGGACTTATTGGCGGCGATCAGGTCGCGCTTGCTGGGCGTATCTACGCCGTAGAAGCAGGGCGAGATGGTGGGCGGGCAACTGATGCGCAGATGGACTTCCTTTGCGCCCGCGCCGCGCACCATGCGCACGATCTTCCGGCTGGTCGTTCCGCGGATGATGGAGTCGTCGATGAGGATGACGCGCTTGCCTTCGAGCAGGTTGCGCACCGGGTTGAGCTTGAGGCGGACGCCGAAGTCGCGGACGCGCTGCTCGGGCTCGATGAAGGTGCGGCCGACGTAGTGGTTGCGGATGAGGCCCATGCGGAAGGGCAGGCCCGCCTCTTCCGCGTAGCCCAGGGCCGCGGTGACGCCGGAGTCGGGGACGGGGACGACCAGGTCGGCGGGCACGCCGGATTCGCGGGCCAACTGGCGGCCCATCTGGTCGCGGCTCTCCTGCACCCAGCGGCCGAAGATGCGGCTGTCGGGGCGGGCGAAGTAGACGTGCTCGAAGATGCAACTGGATTGCGGAACGCCGGTGGCGTACTGGCGGCTGGTGACGCCGTCTTCGGTGACCATGACCAGTTCGCCGGGGAGCACGTCGCGCTCGAATTCGGCGCGAAGCAGGTCGAAGGCGCAGGTCTCGCTGGCGAAGACGATGGTGTCGGGGCCGTCGAGGTTGCTGCATGCGGCCCATGGAGAGCGGGCGGAAGCCGCGCGGATCGCGGGCGGCGAAGATGCGGTCGCGGGTCATCATCACGATGGAAAAAGCGCCCTCGACCTGGCCGAGCGAGTCGGCGATGGCGTCGACCAGCGTGCCGGCGCGGGAGTGGGCGATGAGCTGGACGATGATCTCGGAGTCGGAGGTGGTTTGGAAGTAAGCGCCGTCGCGCTCCAGGCGGGCGCGCAGGTTGCCCAGGTTGACCAGGTTGCCATTGTGGGCGATGGCGATGAGGCCCTTGGTGGAGTCGACGCGGATGGGCTGGGCGTTGAGCAGGGCCGAGTCGCCGGTGGTGGAGTAGCGGGTGTGGCCGATGGCCATGGGGCCGGGGAGCTTGGCCAGCACGTCGTCGGTGAAGATTTCAGAGACCAGGCCCATGCCCTTGATGTTGGCCAGATGCAGGCCGTCGGCGGTGGCGATGCCGGCCGACTCCTGGCCGCGATGCTGCAGGGCGTAGAGGCCGAGATAGGCCTGGCGGGCGGCGTCGGGATGGCCGTGGATGGCGACTACGCCGCATTCTTCGCGGAGCTTTTCTTCGTTGCGGTGGTTAGGCCGTGAAAATGCCCGTGACGCAGGTCCTTCGACTCGTCCGCCGCGGCGGACTCGCTCAGGATGACTGGCTTTGTGAGCGGCGCCAGGGATTCGGAAACATCGGCGATGCCCTCGACGCCCTGGTAGAGGCGCTGGGTCATGCCGTTACCTCGCCGTGGAGTGTGGCTTCCAAAGCAGAGGCCCAGGGCTTGCGAAGTGTGGCCAGCGGAGCGGAGATGAGGGTGTCGCCGTCAACCGAGATTTCAAGGCGCTTGCCGCCGGTGGTTCCGATGCGGGCGGCGAGGAAGCTGTACTCGCCGGCCAGTTTTTCGATTGTGGAGACATTGCCGGGGCGGGTGGAGAGGAGCATGGTGGAGGCCGGTTCGGCGAAGAGGCCGAAGAGCGGATGGACCATGAGCGACTGATCCTGCTCGACGGTGGCGCCGATTTCCCTGGGAAATGCAGCCTGGGCCAGGGCTACGGCGATGCCGCCGTCGGAGATGTCGCGGGCGGAGTGGAGCAGTTTGCGCTTGGCGAGCACGGTCAGAAGAATGTGCAGATCGGATTCGGCGTCGAGATCGAGTGGCGGAGGTTGGCCCCAGATGCCGCCGAGAACGGCTTTCGCGTATTCGGACGAGCCAAAGGCGGTGAGAGCAGCGGCGGATGTGGGATCGGCCTCCAGAGGGGCATCGGAGATAATGGGCGGTTTTTCGCCGTACGCGACGGCGAGCGGGTCGGCCTTGGGGTGATCTTGCTTCGAGGGGAAGCTGACATGGAGGTTGGGATCGGGCTCCTGACCGGCAGGAATAGGCCAGATGAGCATAAGGACGTCGCCCTCGGCCTGGAAATGGGCGGGGACGGTCTTGCTTACGTCGTCCAGAATGCCGACAATGCCGAGAACGGGTGTGGGGTAGATGCCTTCGCCGCGGGTTTCGTTATAGAAAGATACGTTGCCGCCGGTGATGGGCGTTTCGAGAGCGGTGCAGGCTTCGGCGATGCCGTCGATGACGGCCGAAAACTGGGCCATGATTTCCGGCTTTTCCGGATTGCCGAAGTTGAGGCAGTTGGTGGCGGCTACGGGGGTTGCGCCGGTGGAAGCAACCTTGCGGGCAGCTTCGGCCACGGCGTGCATGGCGCCAAGTTTGGGATCGAGCCAGGCCCAGCGGCCGTTGCCGTCAAGGGCCATGGCCAGACCGCGCTCGTGGCCGGGCGTGCCGGCGCCCTTGATGCGCATCACGCCGGCCTCGCCGCCGGGGCCGATCACGGTGTTGGTCTGGACCATGGTGTCGTACTGCTCGTGGACCCAGCGCTTGGAGCAGACGTTGGCGCTGGAAAGAAGTTTTTTCAGGTCGGCGGTGTAGTCGCGGTCGGCAGCTAGCTGAGTGAGGATTCCTTCCGAGGGTTCAGGCGGGACGGGAGCCTTCCACGCGCCCACGGGACGGTGGTAGAGCGGGGCGTCATCGGTGAGGGACTTATTGGGAATGTCGGCCACCAGCTCGCCGTGATGGCGGATGCGCAGGCGCGGTTCAGGCTGGACCGTGCCGACGATGACGGCGTCCAGACCCCACTTGGAGAAGACGCGCAGCACTTCGTCTTCGCGGCCTTTGCTGGCCACCAGCAGCATGCGCTCCTGGCTTTCAGAAAGCATGATCTCGTAGGCGCTCATGCCGGTTTCGCGCTGGGGGACGAGGTCCAGTTCCACGTCGAGGCCCACGCCGCCGCGGGCGCCCATCTCGCAGGTGGAACAGGTAAGGCCGGCGGCGCCCATGTCCTGGATGCCGACGATGGCGCCAGTCTGCATGGCTTCAAGGCAGGCTTCGAGGAGCAGCTTTTCCATGAAGGGGTCGCCGACCTGGACGTTGGGGCGCTTGGCCTCAGAGCCTTCGCTAAACTCCTCGCTGGCCATGGTGGCGCCGTGGATGCCGTCACGGCCGGTTTTGGCGCCGACATAAATAACGGGGTTGCCCGCGCCGGAGGCCTTGGCGTAGAAGATTTCGTCCTTGCGCACCAGGCCGAGAGCGAAGGCGTTGACCAGAGGGTTGCCGCTGTAACAGGTCTCGAACTTGGTTTCGCCGCCCAGGTTGGGGACGCCGAAACAGTTGCCGTAGGCGGCGATGCCGCTCACTACGCCCTCCACGATGGAGTGGTTGCGGGCGATGAGGAGCTTCAGCTCCTTCTCGTCTTGGTCGAACTCTTCGGCGTCCGCCTCCTCAGTGATGGGCCCGAAGCGCAGCGAATCCATGACCGCCAGGGGGCGCGCGCCCATGGTGAAGATGTCGCGCAGGATGCCGCCCACGCCGGTGGCCGCGCCCTGGAAGGGCTCAACGTAGCTGGGGTGGTTGTGGGACTCGATCTTGAAGGCGCAGGCCCAGCCGTCGCCTACGTCAATGATGCCGGCGTTCTCGCCCGGGCCCTGTACCACGCGCTCGCTCCTGGTGGGCAGGCGCCTGAGGTGCACGCGGCTGGACTTGTAGGAGCAGTGCTCGCTCCACATAACGCTGTAAATGCCTAGTTCCGTGAGGGATGGCACGCGGCCCAGAGCCGCCAGAATGCGCTTGTACTCCTCCGCTGTGATGCTGTGCTGGGCCAGCAACTGCGGGGTCACCGCGACCGGAGAGGGAACGACTGTGGAGGAGGCGGTAGTCATCACGGATGCCTCCATTGTCGCATGGCCTTCACAATTGGGTTTCAGCGCAAGGGTGTGGAAAGCCGGGGTTATGCTCAGCGGCCGGAGTAAGACCTGCATGTAGCGCCGTATGCAAGGGCTGTGCGATACTTTGGAAGCAAGATCCTACCCCCAGCCGGGATGGCGGAACTGGCAGACGCAGCGGACTCAAAATCCGCCGACCCTTGCGGTCATGGGGGTTCGACCCCCCCTCCCGGCACCATAATAAATCTATATTTCAGAATAATTTACATGCTCAATTGCAACGCTTCGTTTTACCGGCATCTCTGCAGCTCAAGCAGCATCCGGGGCGCAGAATTGGTTATTTGTCCAGTGAGAAAATCACGTTTACCGTGGTCTCAACTTCCACCGGCTGGTTATCGAGCTTGTAGGGCTTGTAGCGCCAGGTACTCACGGCATCCACAGCAGCCTGACGCAACATGGGCGGTCCGCTCACAACGCGTAAATTCTCGATCGTACCGGTCTTTGAAATGGTGGCTACCAGCACCACTTTGCCAGAGATGCGGGCTGATTTGGCGATCAGAGGATAAACCGGCGGAGTACTCCTGGTTTGCAGGCCAACCGCGATGCCGGCCGAGATGGTCACGGCTTTGGGAGGTTCAGCATTCACATTGGGCCGGCCCTGTCCAGCAAAGACGCTGCCCATCGCACCGGTCCCGTTACCATTCAGGCCTTGCATATCGGCCACGGCAAACCCCGAAGGCGGCGCTGCTTCCTTCCCCGCCGCCATCTTCATGTTGTTCGTTATCCGCCTGGGCGCATTCAACTGCTCGTTCATCATTTTTGACTGCACTTGAGGCGGGGGCGCTGTTTCCGTGGCCGCTGGCTGCACGTCGGGCGCCGCAGGCTGGGGATTGATCCCTGTCAGTCTGTGTCGACGGCGACGGCTTGAGTGTGTTCGTCTCCGGCAGATCATTCACTACCGCCGGCTGCAATATAGCGGGGTGCCTCATCATGGCCCACATGGGCTGCAATTTGAGGTAAAACAGCGGAATCAGGCCCAGCAGAAGCAGAATCAAGCCGACGGCAACGACTCTCATCGTTTTCTTGTTCTTTCGTTTCCGGCCTTCTATAGTCTCGCTATTCATCCGCATTGACTGAATAAGAGCTTCATGATCTGTGTAGACCTCTGCTCGAGTAAACGAAGGCGTTTTACGCGACCTGTCCGCCGCGCGCGACACTGTGCCTTGCGGCTTCGCCGGTTGCGCAGGCGGTTTTGCAACAGCGGCTAAGCCAGACGCGGCTTCGAAACCGCGAGAGGGAATAGCTTGAGGTACCCCAGAATATTCGCCATCCCAGTCGTTGAAATCCTCGGGCAGCGTTTCGGGTAGCGTCATTTTTATTTCTGCTGGAGATGCCATTTGCCATCTTCTCCCTTCACATAGGTTGCACCTTGATAGATTCGCGTTTCAGGTTCGCCCTTCCCATTGTTGGCGCTGCCGCCTGGTGATTCCCCATGCCTGGCGTTGGCAAGGTTGTCAGCAGCCGTTGCAATAAACGGCGTCTGTGCCGCTCTGGTCCGCTGCGGCGCGATGTCAGGCGGCATTTCCACCATCAGAGCAACCGAGGCTTGCGCTGTTGCGTAGGTCGCGGTGTCTTTGGGAATGAATGTTGCCGAGAGGATATGTCTCCCTGCCGTGAGCACATCGCCCGCGGCGGGCGTATAGACGAATGTTCCGGGAACCGACGCTGTGGCATTGAGCTGCGTGGCGCTGAGCGGGGTGCCGTAGGAAATGACGGAGGGGGTCGGCCACGTGATAACGGTTGGCGTTGTCTTGGCCACAGTCAAAGAAACGGTGGCCTGAGTTGTTACGTAGTTGGTGGTGTCCGCCGGAGTGAAAACTACTGAGAGCGTATGCATTCCCGCGGACAGTACCTCGCCCGCGGCAGGCGTGTAGACGAATGTACCCGGAACCGATGCTTTGGCGTTGAGTTGAGCGGCGCTGAGCGGTGTGCTGTCGGGAATGGGAGCAGGGGCCGTCCATGTGATGGCCGGCTTTGCCTTGGCGACTGTAAGAGAAACGGTGGCCTGCGCCGTGGTGTGGTTCGTGGTGTCCTTGGGAGTGAAGGTTACCGAAGGCGTATGCATCCCCGCCGCCAGCACCGCGCCTGCGGCAGGAATATAGACGAATGATCCCGCAATCGATGCCGTGGCGTTGAGTTGTGTGGCGCTGAGCGGAGTGCCGTAGGTAATCGTAGCGGGCGCCGGCCATGCGATGGCCGGTGTCGCCTTAGTGACTATGAGCGTCACGGTGGCCTGCACCGTGGTGTAGTCCGCCGTGCTGGTGGGAGTGAAATCTACCGAGAGTGTATGCTTTCCCGCCGCCAGCACCGCGCCTGCGACAGGAGTGTAGACGTATGTTCCAGGGACAGAAGCCGAGGCGTTGAGCTGGGCGGCGCTGAGCGCCGTACCACAGGCAATCGGATCGGGCTGCGGCCATTTGATGGCCGGCGCACCCTTGGCGACAGTCACTGAAACAGTGGCCTGCGCTGTGGTGTAGTTGGTATCGTCTGTTGGAGTGAAAGTGACCGAGAGCGTATGCGTTCCCGCCGGTAACACGCTGTCTGCGCCGGGAGTGTACACAAAAGTCCCCGCCAGCGATGCCGTGGCATTGAGCTGAGCGGCGCTTAGCGCGGCGCCGCAGGAAATGGCGGGAGGCGCCGGCCACTTGATGCTTGGCGCCGCCTTGGAAACAATGATGGAGACGGCGGCCTGCACCTTGATGTCTCCCGCGCCATCCTTCGGCATGAAGGTTACCCAGAGCGTATGCGTTCCCGCCGGCAATACGTAGCCTGCGCTGGGCGTGTATACAAATGTTCCGTGTACTGATGCGGTGGCATTGAGCTGGGCGGCGCTAAGAGGGGTGCCGAAGGTTATCGGCGCGGGAGCTTGCCAGGCGATGGTCGGCGTGGCATCGGCATGGGAAGGCGCCGGACTGAGAATGGTTGGCGGCTTATCAGGAGTAGAAATTTTCTCGGTAATATTTCTTCCCAGACCTTTCAAGCTCAAACCCTTCTTCTTATCCGGGGGTACTGGTTGCCCGGCAACGGATCTGGCCATCTCCAGAATCACCCGTGTAATCGGCGAATCCGGAAGCGAGTCCGAAGTAGCGGCGCTCTGCATCTCGCGCATGGCGTCATAATCGTCGGGAATCTTCCACTTCACCGGCCTGCTCAGAGCCTTGGTGATATGTTCTTCAGTAACCCCGAGGAAGCTGGGCGCAAAGCGGTTAATCACGATTTCGAGTTTTGGGCTGCCTTCGGTGAAGTAGCGCGAGATGAGGCGATTTGAGTTGCGCAGTTCGGAGATGCCGGCCTGGGTGACCAGGTAGATCGTAGAGGCATCACTGAAGAGAGCGCTGTCCATCAGATCGACTCTCGATCCGATATCCACGATCACATTCTCGAATTCCTGCTGCGCCACGGCCATCAGCTTATCGATGGCCGCTTTGGTGGCCTCGACCTCGGGAACTTTGCTGGGAGCCGCAAGCACGGAGACTCCTGACTGATGCTTGGCCAGGAGATTGAGAAGAAAATTGCTGTCCACCCGGTTGGCATCCTGGAGGGCGTTGTCAGTCGAGTACTCCGCGACCAGCCCGAGGTTCAGCGCGGCGTCTCCCATGGGGAGACCGAGATCGATCAACAAGGTGCTTTGACCGGATTCCTGGGCTATAGCAATGGCAAAATTGCAGGCAATAGTGGTGACACCGGAGCCGCCCTTGGCGCCGAGAAATACCAGCAGCCTTCCGCGAGCTTTCTTGGTGGGCAAATTTCTCGGACGAAGGATGGCCGCGGCCCGAACCAGAGCCTCCGCCACCGTGCTCTGGTCGAAGGGCGGAGTGAGATACTCACGCGCGCCTGCACGCATGCAACGGACTACCAGTTCCTTATCGGCCATCGCCGAATAGACCATAACGGTCGCCGAGTCGTTGGCGCAGATGCTTTCCACCAGATCCAGGGCAAATTCCCGGTCACTGTCCAGGTCAATAATGATGATGTCGTAGCATTGCTTCAGCAGGCTTGGTACGTAGTCAAGCGAAGTGGGATAGGAAGAAAACTCACGGACTTCGGCCCCAGGGCACTGGGCAAGAGCGCTGACCACAGCCTTGCGCTGCTCTTCGTCCGGACCGATCAAGGCAATAGATAAATGTTCGGCTCCCAGGGCGTCGGGATATTTCGCATCGAGATTCGGTGATAATCCTGAAATCATGGTAGTTCCTCCTACCCCCGACTCCAGCCTTCTTGCCGCTCCATCTCCCTTGATAGGCCGCCTGCGAGCCGGGCTCGATAGATTCTTCCGCCCTCCACGAAAAAACGTGGTGATCACGCCAATCCGGAGGGTTGTCAGGGCGAAAACGATTCGAACCGCCCACAAAATGGTATTGCTAATCCTCGAGAGTGCCACGTCAGTTTTTGGACACAACATCTCTCACTGAACAACGGATGATAATAGATTTGGTTCCGTTTGTAACCAACATTAGCTCAGTGGTAATACTACAATACAGTACTATAGTAACGTATTGGCAATCAAGTCCCGTGCGCTCTCTTCAAGTTCGGGTGATGCATATAATTGAAAACAAATCGGTAAGACGCACGTCACCTTAATATCCCGCGCGCCCTTGAGACCCTGGGGTTCGATGCCCTCCGGCGCGCCGAAATTTGTCCCTGAAAACCCGGGGTTGCGATCGCGATGGACCATTCATGATCCTTGAGTTGCATGTACCTTGCCACATCAATTCCAGCTTCAGATCACCCGCCGGGCATCTTACATTGTGGGGTGCTGTCGGCGGCTGGATTTGACCGGGGCGTAGAATCGACCTTTTATGCATGAGCTTTCCATCGTAATCAGCATCGTGGAAACGGTGACCGAGTCGCTGGCAGCTTATCCCGGCGCGCAGGTCAGGGAGGTGCGTCTCCGCGTGGGAGCGCTGGCTTCGGTAGTTCCGGAGTCGCTGGAGTTCTGCTACGGAATTGCCGCGGAGGGGACGGCGCTGGAGGGATCGAGGCTGGTGGTCAACGTGCTGCCGGTGGTGATGCACTGCGAGCGCTGTGCGCAAGACGTGGAACTGGAGGGGGTGCAGAGCTTCCGCTGCCCGCGATGTGGGGAGCCGTGCTTTGACCTGCGCCAGGGCCGCGAGCTGGAGATTGATTCCATCGAGATTGAGGACGGCAAGGAGGCGGCATGACGACCAGGATTGTGGAGCTGCGGCAGGGAATTCTCAAAAAAAACGATGAACTGGCGGCGGGCCTGCGGGCGAGCTACGCGGCTGCCGGCGTGCTGGTGCTGAACCTGGTTTCGAGCCCTGGGACAGGGAAGACGGCGTTTTTGGAGTGGACGCTCACGGAGCTGCGCAAGCGGGGGGCGCGGGTAGCCGCGCTGGTGGGGGATCTGGAGACCGATAACGATGCGCGCCGGCTGCGCGCCAGCGGTGCCCCGGTCCGCCAGATCAATACCCATGGAATCTGCCACCTGGACGCGGAGATGATCGGCAAAAACCTTCAGGATTGGCAGGGAGTGGCGCTGGGCGGCCTCGATTATCTGTTTATCGAGAATGTGGGCAACCTGGTCTGCCCCTCGAGTTACGACCTGGGCGAGGCCATCCGGTTGGTGCTGCTTTCGGTAACCGAAGGCGAGGATAAGCCGCTGAAGTATCCCACCATGTTCAACTCGGCCGACGCAGCGGTGATTACCAAGATGGACCTGGCGATGCCGTGCGGCTTCGACCGGTGGGAGGCGCTCAAAAATATCAACGAGATTCGGCCGGGGATTCGGATCTTCGAGACTTCAGTGAAGAGCGGAGTGGGGCTGGAGGAGTGGCTAGGGTATTTGGAGGAAAAGCGGAACGTGCTATAGTGTTCCAAGGTAACACCACGGAGTACTTATTATGCCGCCGCTCACAACAACCAGTCTCAAAATCGATCCTGACCTCAAGCAACGGGTGCAGCAACTTGCCTCGGCGCGCCGGCGGTCGGCGCACTGGATCATGCGCGAAGCCGTCGAGCAGTATGTGAGCCGCGAAGAGAAGCGCGAACAATTCCGGCAGGATGCGCTGACGGCCTGGAGGGACTTTCAGGCGACCGGCTTGCACGCAACCGCCGAAGAAGCCGACGCGTGGCTGGCCAAACTCGAAGCGGGCGAGAAGGCCGAGGCGCCCGAATGCCACGCCTGAAGTGGACTCCGCAAAGCCTGCGGGATGTAGCCCGGCTGCACGATTTTCTGGCGGAGAAAAGCCAGGATGCCGCCCAACGCGCCGTCAAAGCCATCCGCCAGGGCGTAAAGCTGCTCCGCAAATTTCCAGAGATGGGCCGTCCGATTGAAGAGTTGCCTACCGAGTTCCGCGAATGGGTGATCGAATTCGGCAGCGGGTCGTATATTGCCCTCTATCGCTACGACGGCAAGGAAGTTCTCATTCTGGCGATTCGGCATGGACGCGAAGCCGACTACTGATAAGTGAGAGTCGTTTTGCGTTCCCGAAGGTGATCTAAATCACACTATACGGAGACTGCCGAGGGGTATAAGGTAGTTGCCATGTGCTTAGCGATACCGGGAAAAGTGGAAGAAATTACCACCGAAGGCGGGCTTCGGGTGGGGCGGGTGAACTTTGGCGGGATAGTGAAGAAGGTTTGCCTGGACTATGTGCCGGAGGTCGAGGTGGGCGACTATACCATTGTCCACGTTGGGTTTGCGATCTCCAAGATCGATGAGGAGACGGCCGAGCAGACGCTCAGGGACTTCCGCGAGATGGGCATGCTGGACGAGGAATTGGCGGACGGAGACGAGGCGTTTGCGCGGGCAGCGGTTAAGCCGCAATCGGCTTGCCCGGACGGGAGTTGTTCCAGCACATGAAGTACCTGACCGAGTTCCGGAACGGCGAGATTGCGCAGCGCATGGCGCGGGAGATAGCCGCCATTGCCACGCGGCCGTGGAAGATCATGGAGGTCTGCGGCGGGCAGACGCACTCCATCATCAGGAACGGAATCGACCAGATGCTGCCCGCCGGGATCGAGATGATTCACGGGCCGGGCTGCCCGGTCTGCGTGACTCCGCTCGAATTGATCGACAAGGCGCTGGCCATTGCCGCCCAGCCGGGGGTGATCTTCTGCTCCTTCGGCGACATGCTGCGGGTTCCGGGCACCGAGGGCGATCTGTTCCAGGTGAAGGGCGCGGGCGGCGACGTGCGCGTGGTCTACTCGCCGCTGGACGCGGTGGAGCTGGCGGTGAAGAATCCCGACAAGCAGGTGGTCTTCTTCGGCGTGGGCTTTGAGACCACGGCTCCGGCCAATGCCATGAGCGTGCATCTGGCCAAGCGGCGCGGGTTGAAGAACTTTTCGCTGCTGGTTTCGCATGTGCTGGTGCCGCCGGCGATTGAGGCGATCCTGCAGTCGCCGGGAAACAAGGTGCAGGGCTTTCTGCTGGCGGGGCATGTGTGCAGCGTGATGGGCTACTGGGAGTATCCGCCGCTGGCGGAGAAGTACAAGGTTCCGCTGGTGGTGACGGGCTTTGAGCCGCTGGATCTGCTGGACGGGATTCGCCGCGCGGTGATGCAACTGGAGGCCGGGCGGCACGAGGTGGAGAACGCTTACGAGCGCATCGTCACCTTTGAGGGCAACCGGGCGGCGCAGAAGCTGCTGGCCGAGGTCTTCGAGGTGACGGACCGGGCGTGGCGGGGCATTGGCGTGATTCCCAAGAGCGGCTGGCGGCTGAGCGCGGAGTATCGCGAGTTCGACGCCGAGGAGCGCTTCCAGATCACCGGCATTCATACCCAGGAGTCGGCGCTGTGCCGGGCCGGGGACGTGCTGCGCGGGGCTATCAAGCCGGCCGAGTGCGCGGCCTTCGGCAAGGAGTGCACGCCGCGGCATCCGCTGGGCGCGACGATGGTTTCCAGCGAAGGCGCCTGCGCGGCTTACTACAACTACGGGCGGTTTTTGTCGGCGGAGGAGCTGGCCAGCGGCGGGAAGTGGGCTGACGGGAGCTGCGCATGGCTGAGAACGTTAAGACCGTTACGCCGGATTATTCCAGGAACGCACCGGATTTTACGAGCCCGGACTTCTCCAACTGGAGTTGCCCGCTGCCGCTGGCCGACTACCCGACCATCGTGATGGGCCACGGCGGCGGCGGCAAGCTGGGCAACGAGCTGGTGGAGCATTTGTTTCTGCCCGCCTTCCGCAATCCGGCGCTGGAAAATCTGGGCGACGCGGCGGTGCTTGAATCTGGCCGGCGGCACGGCTGGCGATGAGCACCGATTCGTTTGTCGTGCAGCCGTTGTTTTTTCCCGGCGGATCGATTGGCGAGCTGGCGGTGAACGGGACGGTGAACGATCTGGCCGTTTCCGGCGCGGAGCCGAAGTTTCTGAGCGCGAGCTTCATTCTGGAAGAGGGATTTCCGCTGGCGCAGTTGGCGGCGATTGTGGAGGCGATGGCCAAGGCCGCGGCTACTGCGGGCGTGCAGATCGTTACCGGCGACACCAAGGTGGTGGAGCGCGGGCACGGCGACGGCTGCTACATCACTACGGCGGGGATCGGGGTGCTGCGCGCGGGAATCGAAGTGGGTCCGCAGCGGGCGCAGCCGGGCGACGCGATTCTGGTTTCGGGCACCATCGGCGACCACGGCATGGCCATCATGAGCGTGCGCGAGGGGCTGGAGTTCGAGAGCCAGATTCGCTCCGATTGCGCGGCGCTGAACGGGATGATTGCCGAGGTGCTGGATGCGGCCGGGGCGGCGGTTCACGCCATGCGCGACCCCACGCGCGGCGGGCTGGCCTCCACGCTGAATGAGATTGCGCAGGCTTCGGGCGTGGGGATTGCGATCGACGAGGCGCAGATTGCCGGTGCGGGCTGAGGTGCAGTCGGCCTGCGAGCTGCTCGGCCTCGACCCGGTGTATGTGGCCAACGAGGGCAAGGCGGTGTTTTTTGTTGCGGCGGAGGCGGCGGAGAAGGTGCTGGCCGTGCTGCGCGCGCATCCGCTGGGACGCGAGGCGGCGCGGATCGGCACTGTGACGGCGGAGCACAAGCGGAATGCTGGTGGCGCGCACGGCGATGGGCGCGAATCGCGTGATTCCTACGCAGATTGGCGAGCAGTTGCCGAGGATTTGTTGAAATCTGATCTTATTTATCAATCCAGCCCTTATTGAATGCACCGTGGTTTCCCACCCTTTTTGCAAATAAGGATGGGGCACGGTGATGCATAGCTATAAGGCCGAATCAAAAATGCAACTCAGCAGAATCCTACAACCCTCCGTTCACAGCGGGGATGGTAGCCAACTGCGCTTTAACCGGCGCAGGCAGAGTCTTCACCTTCGGTATGCCATGCTGATGGCAATCCGTGCACTTGACCCAATGGATATTATGCGCGCTGTTGGCGTTGAAGTAGGTGGTATCCATCTTCTCCACGTCGATTCCGCAATGAGACATCTGCGGGTGGCAGGTCTTGCATGATGCCCGCGCGTTCTGGTTGTGCCCAAAGTGGCAGGAGATGCAGCTCAAGCCCTCATGCACGCCCATCGGTGTGCGGTCGCTGCCCGAGCCCACCTGCGGCCCCCAGTGATGCGCGGCGGCAACGGTGCCTGCGTCGGGCACTCGCGGCGCATGGCACTGGTAGCAGATGGCCTCCCGCTGGTCCTCGCTCATCTTCACCGGCCGCTCGCCATCCTGCATATGCGGAATGGCAAGCGCGGCAGCGGCAAAGTGGATTCTCTCCCGGCGGTCAAAGAAGGCCAGTGAATCGTGAACCGCTACACCCGCCACCGAGATGCGTTTGGCGGGCTTTGTTTCCATTGCGCCTTCCTTGTGCACCTGGTGGCAGGTCTGGCAAGGCATGGTCGGCTGATTGCCAAAGCCGGCGCGAATCACGTGCCAGGGGCCCTGCGCATTCTGGGGCTGGACCAGGTCGCGAATGGCCCCGTCAAAGTGCATGCCGTGGCAACGCAGGCAGTCGTCCATCAGCCGCCGCTGAGAGTTCTGCTTGGGATCGGCAAATATCTGGGTATAAGTGGCGCTGTGCGGGCCCGCGTTCCAGGTGGCATATTCCTGCTGATGGCACTTCTGGCAGTTGGGAACCATCTCCAGCACATCCACATCGCGCAGCCGGATGGCTTCAGGCACATTGCCGAAAAGATGCACCCGGATGTGACGCAGCTTGGTGGCCAGGCTGGCCTCATGGCAATCCATGCAGCCCACGTTGCGGTGAGGAGCGCCATGCACCACGCTCACGAAGCCGGCCATTTCGTGGCAGTTTGCGCAGCCCTGGCCGTGCTGCGTCGTGTAGTAATACGACGCGCCATACGTGGCGCCAACCGCCAGCAGGATCATGCACGCAATGGCGATGGCGGCAAACTTCAAAAATCGCTTCATGACCGGAATCCCGTACCCTTCCAGTTACGGACCAAGGCATCGGAGGCATAGTAAGCGACAGCCATGATGGTCAGCCCAGGATTGAATCCTCCGTTGGTTACATGCACGCTGGAATCGATGACGAAGACATTGTCCACGTCGTGAATCTGGCAATTCCGGTTCACGACCGAGCTTCGCGGATCGTCGCCCATGCGGCAAGTGCCGGCCTGGTGAGACTCGGCCGAGACGATCTCGTGCCGGCTCGCCGACACAGTGGTATGAATCGCTCCGGCCTCTTTGAGCCAGGCTTCCGCGCGTTTGGCCTGCACCTCGCCGATTTCAAAGCTGTGGGGATGCACGTTGCCCGAGGTGCGCACCACCGGCATTCCCCACTTGTCTTTCACTGTTGGATCGAGGGTAACCCTGGCCTCCGCCGTGGGAATCTGCTGGGCCGGGCCATGGATACCGATGGTCCGCTTGTGCCAGTCGCGCATGCCCTGCTTGTGGCCTAGGCCCCAGCGCGGCGTATTCTCCGGCAGCCGGTTGATCATATGAATGGGCAGGCGGATGAACTCATTGTCCAGCATTCCCCCGCCGCACAATCCGGGAGTGCCGTGGTTGTAGTCGCAAACGGCAATGCAGGCGCCGGGGCCTACGTCGTCGTAGGTTTCAAAGTCGAAGTAGCCGGTTGCGCCCGTGTATTGGTGGCCCTGCAAATTCCTGCCCACCTGGTCGTGGCGATTCCCTAGGCCCAAGGGAAAGAGGCGGCTTTTGGACATCAGGAGCAGGCGCGCGGACTCGGTGGCGCTGGCGGAAACCACCACAATGTCAGAAAGCTGCTCCTGCAGGCGCCCTTGGGCGTCGAAGTAGGAAACGCCGCGTGCCCGTCCTCTTTCGTCCATGAGGATTTCCCTGGCCGTGCATTCCGTGCGCAGTTCGCAATTGCCGGTGTTGAGGGCAACGGGGATCACGGTGTTATGGGAGCCGTTCTTGGCATCCGTTTCGCAGACAAATCCGTTGCACCACCGGCAGCGCATGCACGGGCCGCGTCCGTTGTAAGGCACGCTGTTGCGGGCCATGGGAATGTTGATGGGATGCAGGCCGAGGCGCTTGGCCGCCGGCGCCAGGATTTCAAACTCCATTGTGGGCGGCAGCGGCGGCATGGGCAGAGGACGCCGGCGCGGGCCATGAAACGGAGTGTCTGAGTAATCTCCGGAGACGCCGATTTCGTACTCGGCCTTCTCGTAGAACGGCTCCAAATCGTCGTAGGAGATGGGCCAGTCTTCCAGCGAGCTTCCCGGCAGCGTTCCGTAGGTGGAGCGCATCTTAAAGTCCTGGGGCAGAAAGCGCCAGGCCTGCGCTCCCCAGCTGAGCGTTCCGCCGCCCACGCAGGCAGCGACGTTCTGGTACATTCCTCCATCGCTGGGCACTACGGTGTGAGCCGCGCCCCTGGCATCGACCCAGACGCGGGGATGGCCCTCGTCCTCCGGCCCAAACGCGCAACCCAGCACGGTAACACCCTGATTGCGCAGATCATCCTTGCGGCCATCGTTGGCGGTGTACCATTTGCCGCGCTCCAGCAGGACGACGCTCAGTCCCGCGGTTGACAATTCTTTGGCCACAATGCCGCCGCCGGCGCCCGCGCCCACTACCACAGCGTTCACTCGTTTCATGAATGTGTGCCCTTTCTCAGGTCGTACTGCGCGCGGCCGCGCAACGGCGGCTCATCCAGGCCCAGCATCCGCCAGCTCACGGCATCGCGATTGCCGCCGTGGCGCGGCGAACCGTAATAGCCCTGCAGGGTGTGGCTGCGCACCAGATCGAAGAAGGGGCGGGCCTGTTGTTCGAGAGCGCTCACCACCTCAAATTGCTGTGGCGATGCCAGATCAGCCAGTTCCTTGCCAAAGCGCTTGCGGCTGATGGCTTCGGCTTGCTCCAGGCCGTCCCCATAGGCATGCTGGTGGCGCCGGAAGTGACGAACAAGCTGCTTGTCGATATAGGTGAGCACGCCGGCCTGCGAGGCGCTGGGAAAGCCGTCCGCGGGGACAATCTGATCGCATATTGCCGCCAGCGTCCGGGCCTGGGCGTCGCTCAGAAAATCCCAATTGCCCTGCCTGCCCGTGGTGCAGCCTATGGCGATGGCCGCGCCTCCCATGGCCCCCGCGGCCACGAACTGCCGCCGCGTCAGAAGGGCTTTCTTTTTGCTCCTTTGCATAGAACCAACCTCGTAGAAAAAGAATCCCTTCCGTGTTAGGACATCCATCGGAATGGCATCGATGTTTGGAGATCATGCTACGATGTCCATGCTTGGCGGGTCAAGCCGCACCCGTTCACGAAAATCAACCTCATTTCTCCTGGAAAGGCAACTTTATGAAAAAGATCACAATAGCCGTCTTGAGCGCGCTGGTTATTTCCTCCTGTGCCGGCCTGGCGCAAGGACATACACCCCAAGTACCAACCACCATAGTCCGGCCGGTTGAGACCCAGGAAATCCTGGTCAATCCGGGCATGGGAATTCAAACCTTCCAGCGCTACAACGGCGATGCGCTGAATGCCGGGGTCCGGTGGTCGGAGGAGGGGCCGGTGAGCCCCCTCGCGGCTCCCGCTGAAAAGCCCGACTTTCCGCAATCCACTGTCGCCTACTGCCGCTGGTTCTGGGAAACGCTGGAACCCGAGCAAGGCAAGGTTCGCTGGGAGATTCTCGATCTCGCACTTGCTGAAGCCAGAAGGCACGGGCAGCGGCTCATGATCCGGCTGATGCCCTACGATCCCGAACATCCGTTGCCCAAGTGGTATCGCGAATCGGGCGCGCGGCGCTTGAATTCGGATTCATCCCAGGACGGGAAGATCTGGCAGCCCGATTTCAGCGATCCACTGTATTACAAGTATTGGAGCGCACTGGTGACCGAAGCCGGCAGGCGCTACGATGGACATCCGGATCTGGATAGCGTTGACATCTCCACGGTCGGCTATTGGGGCGAAGGATGGAGCCATTACATGCCGGAGTTTCAATACCAGAGCAGTTTGATCGACGTATATCTGAAGGCCTTTCGCAAGACGCAGCTGGTGATGAATTTCGATGAACACGAAGCTCTTCAGTATGGAACCGCGCGCGGCGCAGGCTGGCGCCTGGATTGCCTGGGGGATATGAGAAAAAAGTGGTCGGCGATGCTGGACCAGTATCCCGAGGAGATCGCGGAGACGGGAATCTATGACGTGTGGAGAACGGCGCCGGTCTCTCTGGAAACGTGCGGCGTGCCTGAGTCCTGGTTCCGGGAAGGCCTGGACGTGAAGTACATCCTCAACCAGGCGTTGCGCTGGCACGTGAGCACAGTCAACGTGAAGTCAAGCGCCATCCCCAAGGCCTGGAAGACCGAGTTTGAGGACTTCGAGCGCAAGATGGGCTATCGCTTCGTCTTGAGACGCGGCGAGTGGCAGAGCCAGGTGCGGGCGGGAGAAGCAATTCATTTGAGTACCTGGTGGGTCAATGAGGGCGTGGCTCCCATTTACAGGCCCTTTGTCCTTGCCTTTCGCTTCAGCTCGCCGGATCATTCGGCGGTTATTCGCACCGGCGCGGACTTGCGCAAGTGGCTGCCGGGCGACGCGGTCTTCGAGGACCCGGTGTTTGTCCCGGAAGATCTGCCCGCCGGAGATTATCAATTGAGCGTTGCGATCCTGGATCCGATTACGCTGCAACCCGGCGTACGGCTGGCGATTCAGGGGCGAGGAGAGGATGGATGGTACGCACTGGGTAAGATCAGCGTGAGCCCAGGCTTGTAGTTTTTGATAAAGCGTGTTTCAAAAACCGGTCTTGTATCAGGGCACGACCGGGGTACCGGGGTACCCTCAGGGTCGGGTCGCGTGCCGGAAAGGGCCGTAAAAGATAGGCTTCAGCCCCTGCGGGATTGTAAGCGGCAACTGTTAAGCCATTTCCGAAACACGCTTTGTCTATCTTCCCGTTCCACCCACGGTCATTTTATCCAGTTTGATGGTGGGAATGCCGACGCCGACGGGCACTGATTGGCCGTCTTTGCCGCAGGTGCCGATGCCCTCGTCGAGCTTGAGGTCGTGTCCCACCATCGACACGTATTTAAGGGCTTCCGGACCGTTGCCGATCAGCGTGGCGTCGCGAACCGGAGCGGTGATTTTGCCGTCTTCGATGAGGTAGGCTTCAGAGGCGGAGAAAACAAATTTGCCATTGGTGATGTCCACCACTCCGCCGCTGAAATTCACCGCGTAGAGGCCGCGCTTAACGCTGCGCAGGATCTCCTCGGGAGCGTCGTCGCCGGCCAGCATGTAGGTGTTGGTCATGCGCGGCATGGGAATGCACTGGTAGCTCTCGCGGCGGCCGGAGCCGGTGTTGGCCGCTCCGGTAAGGCGGGCGGAAAGCTTGTCAGTGAGGTAGCCGCGCAGCACGCCGTCCTCAATCAGCACTGTCTCCCGTGTAGCGGAGCCCTCGTCGTCCACGTTGAGCGAGCCGCGCCTTCCAAAGATGGTTCCGTTATCCACTACGGTGACCTTCGGGCCAGCCACCTGCCATCCGATAAGGCCGCTGAAGGCGGAGATTTTTTTGCGGTTGAAATCGGCTTCCAGGCCGTGGCCCACCGCCTCGTGCAGAAGTATGCCCGGCCAGCCGGGGCCGAGCACTACTTCCATCTCACCGGCCGGGGCGGGCACGGCGCCGAGCTGAAGAATTGCTCCACGCGCTGCTTCGCGAGCCAGGCTCTCCGGGCTTTTACTCCCTGTGAATTGCTCAATCCCCGCTCTGCCGCCGCCGCCCGCCGCGCCCCTGGTAGTATTGGCGTCCTGCCTGGCGATGACCAAGACGTTCAACCGGCAGAGAGGCTGGGTATCGCTGGCCAGGGCGCCGTCGGAAGCGGCGATGAGGATGCGGCGCAGTTCCTCGGCGTAGCTGGCGCGGACGTGCACAATGCGCGGGTCAAAGGCGCGCGCGGCCCGGTCGGCGCGCAGAATCAGTTCCAGGCGTGCCGCCAGGTCCAGATCGAAGCCGCCCAGGGGAACGGGATAGAGATCGGCGGCGGGCGCCTCGACAAACCCCTGCACCGTTTGCCTGGCCGGCCCGGAGGCTATCAGCGCGGCGGTGCGCGCGGCATGCAGCAGGCGGTCAAGGCTCAGGTTGTCCGTGTAGGCGTAGCCGGTGCGCTCGCCCGCAAGGACGCGAATGCCGCAGCCGGCGCTGGTTCCCTGGCTGGCCGATTTGACGATCTGTTCGTCCACTCCCAGCGCAGTGGCTGTGACCGACTCGAAGTAGAGGTCGGCATAGTCGCCGCCGGCCGAGAGTGCCTCGCCCAGACAGCGCTCCAGCAGCCGCTCGGTAACGCCGAATTTATCAAAAAAATATCGCTTGTGGCCGGGAGGCGGGGAAGCAGCCGGATTGGTCATCGTGCCTTCAGTTTACGCTGCTTTGCGTCCTCCACCAACGATGAATGAAGCGCGGACAATTGCCATCTCCTCTCATCACCATAGGTATCGGTTAAGCCTGAACGCTACAGCCAAAGCAAAGGGCCCGGACTATCGCCCGGGCCCTCTCGCTTTTTGCCAGGTTAAGGGCGGTGTTTATTGGATGGTGTAAGTTGCGGATGCCACCGCGCTGTTGGTGTAGCCCGAGGCCGCCGCGATGGCCTTGATGGTTGTGGTTGCGGAAACCGTAATCGGCCCCGATGAACCTACGCAGCAGGGCGGATTGCTGAAGATGGTCGAGGCGGTGGTTGGCGTCGACCCATTGGTGGTGTAGTAGATGGTATTGCCTGTGCTGCCGCTACCGTCGGTGGAATCGCTGAGGTACACCGTCTGCGCCGAGCTATACGTCCCCGCCGCCGGGCTGAAGACCGGCGTGTCGGCTACCGTCGAAGAGCCGATGGTGTACGCCGCCGAACTCACTCCGCTGGTACTCGAATAACCGGGCACCTTGGCGATGGCCTTCAACGTCTGGGTTTTAGAGACAGTGATCGACGTGCCGTTATACTTCGTCGAGCTGGTCGTGGGCGTATTTCCGTTGGTGGTGTAGTAGAACGTGGCATTGGAAACGCCCGCGGACGTTTCCGTGGCATCTGCGTCGCTCAGGGTTACCGCCAGCGCCGTTTTGGAGGCATAACTACCGGCAGGCGGGGTGAAGACCGGCGCAGCTAACGTGGAACCGGTCACGGTCACGGTAACCGAAGAACTCGTGGCCCTGCCCTCAGTGTTCGAAGCGTAGAGCGTATAGGTCTTGGTTGTCGCGGGGGTAATGGTCACACTCCCGCTGCACGGGCATGGGCCGGTTAGCCGCAGCGGACCAACGTTGTCAATGTAAATGTAGGGAACGCCCGTTTCCGCGCCGTAGTTGGCGTCGTAGTTGGTGCCGGTTACGGTGTAACTAAAGGTGGTGGAAGACCCTGAGGTTACAGTTGTTGGCGATGCGGAAAAGCTGGTGATCGACGGCGCGGTTTCGGGATAATCGGTCAATGCCGACGAAGAATCCATGCCCTTGTAGGAGGGAACCATTTGGATCACATCGAAGTCGGCCGATGTGATGGATTTCAGATTTCCCAAATCACTGTCGCTCCATTTGGGATCGGTATCGCCAATGATAAACAAGTTGCTGCCATTGTCCGCCAGGATCATGCCAAAATTCTCCAGCCCGACGATAATGGCCTGGTTGATGGCGCTGTAGCTGGAGAGGTTGGTGATGGAACTCGCCCTCAGGCGCAGCCGCGCCCCCTCGGGGAGCAAATTAGCCGTCGTAGTGCTGCTGGCGGCATGGCTGGCCGGCAAGATGAAATATCCGCCGTTGGAATCTCCCAAAGTAGGATCCATGGTAAAGCGGATGGCGTGACTCACCGTTCCGGAGGCTGCTTCTGTGTATTTCTCCAGGCCGGCGAAGATCGACAATCCGGCCGCATCCCCTGAAGTCCAGCCCCAGGGCCGCGCATCATAGTTGACTCCGTCCCAAATGGTTTCGCTGGCAGCGTCGAAGAGCCCATTGCAGCGATTGGTTTGGAAGGTCTCGTAGATCCAGCATGTATGGCGGTCGATGGCCAGCGTGTGAGAGTCGCTGAGGTAAACATCCGGCCACCCCGCGCAGTCGGTTGCATCGCCTTCGATGGGGACGGCATCCCCCGCGGGATACGGCGCTAAAGTCACATCGCTCTCCGTTGCATAGTCAATCACGTTGATCGCTACTGGGGTAGTAGTGGAAGAGTCTACGACAATGTAGGGAATGCCGCCGTCGGAGGCATACTCCCCAAAGGAGGGATGCAGCTTGGTGGTCGTTCCAATTTTGGCCATGAGTGTGGACGAATTGGGGTCCAGTGCCGCGTTGGAGATGTTGGTGTTCCAGAGATTGGTGGATGGAAACGGAACAAAACTGTTTAGACCTCCACCGTTGGGGCCGTATGTGGGGGTACCCACTGTCATGCCGTTGCAGGCTGTCATGGAGCCGTACTGCGGGCTCGACTGCGCCGTCGCGTAGGCGGCGAAGATAAGCAGGGCGAAACAGGTGATGAAGCTCAGCGCCTTGAGCGGGAGACAGGCGCCAACGGTAGTGAATTTGGACTGCACAGATGTCATAGTTTTCCTTTCAGCTGCGCTTTGAACTGGAACCAGAGACTGCTCAGCTTATGGGCGAGAAAGTACTCCGCGCGGATGTCCCTTGTCAAGATTATTCTGTCCATAAATTTTCGCTACGGGATATACTCCTTTCTCTGTGTGAAAATACATCCCGCATCCTGTTACTTGAAAAAGGTTAGGTTAGAAGCATGGGCTAGGCATTGGCGGCTGAAAAGACTGATCTCCCTCCCCGTTAGAGCCTGCCGCAACATCCCCCGGAACAATCTGTCAGGAGCGGCAACCCCTGGGTTTGGCCTGGGTGAGGACTCCCGGTTATACTGGGTATTCGGCAAGCCATTGGACAGTGTGTTTTTGCGTGCCCCAATGGCCGTCCCGGCGGATAGACCCGGCTTATGTGCAGTGGGAATTGCGCTTGCCGGAGCAGAATCCGGCGGCATGAAAAACCAGAAGCGTTTGGAGCGAAGTCATGGCCAAAGTATGCGATATTTGCGGGAAAGGTCCGCAGTTCGGCAACAACATCTCTCACGCGCACAACGTCACGCGGCGCCGTTGGAGCGTGAATCTGCAGGTGGTGAAGGCGCTGGTCAACGGCGCGCCCAAGCGGCTTCGGGTGTGCGCCAGTTGCATCAAGAGCGGCAAGATCGCCAAGGCGTAATGGCCTGCGGCGGGTAGAAGAGCCCGCTGAGTTTGCGACAGGCGCAGAGTCCCCAGCGACGCCAACCCCGTCCAGACGGACGGGGTTTTGTTGTGCCTGGACGATTGTTTTTAGGTTTGCGGCTTTTGCCTGGTAAAGGTCAGGCTGGCGGAGTTGATGCAGTAGCGGAGGCCGGTGGGCGCCGGTCCGTCGGGAAAGACGTGGCCCAGGTGGCCGCCGCAGCGGGCGCAGGTGACTTCAACGCGCCGCATTCCAAAGCTCCGGTCTTCATGCTCTTCGATGGCTTTGGAGTCGGCGGGCAGCATGAAGCTGGGCCAGCCGCAGCCGGAGTCGAACTTGGCCCCGCTCAGGAACAGGAGCGATCCACAGCCGGCGCAGTGGTAGTTGCCAGTCTCGTGGTTCTCGGTGAGGGCGCCGGTGAAGGCGCGCTCGGTGGCCTTTTCGCGCAGTATCCGGTATTGCTCGGGCGTGAGCTGCGCGCGCCACTCCGCCTCCGTGTGCACGATTTTTTCGAGCGCTTCGCTCATGGTGACCTCCTGGTGAATGGGGAATGGTTGGGATTTGTGGTTTCCCAGGTCTTCCGCCGCGGCGGACGAGATCTGGGCACAGGGAAGTAGTTGCACGCCTGGCTTCAGAGCTCCGCGATCAGATCGATTTCCACCAAAACGTCCTTGGGCAAGCGGGAGACCTCGACGGTGGTGCGAGCCGGCGGGGTAACGCCCTGGGGGGCAAGATATGCGCTGTAGACGGCGTTCATGGCCGCAAAATCGTTGATGTCTTTGAGAAAGACGGTGGCCTTGACCACGCGGGCCAGACTGCTGCCGCCCGCTTCCAGAATAGCCTTCAGGTTTTCAAGCACGCGCGTGGTCTGCTCGGTGATGCCGCCGGATGCTACCTGCTGAGTCGCCGGGTCGAGCGCGACCTGTCCGGAGGTGAAGATCAGGTTTCCTGCGCAAACTCCCTGCGAATAAGGTCCGATGGCGGCGGGGGCTTTGCCGGTTGCGATGGCCTGTTTGCTCATGAGTCGATTGTAAAGGCAGGCGACAGGGCCTGTTCACAGTGCCGGCGTGAGAACTCTGGCCGAATAAACAGGCCCACGCGCATTTAGCGCCAAACTGTCAGCACCACGCCGGTGATGACCAGCGCGGCAAACCAGTAGCCGGCGTTGATGGCGAAGAGCTTCAAGGGCCGCTTCTCGTAGAGGTGCTCTGCGAGGAGCGGCATGGCAATAAAGCCGAGCCAGCAGATGGCGCCTACAACGGCTCCCCGATGCCAGGTCGACGTGGCCGCCCATAGCAGCACGTGCGCCATAACAAAGGAGAGAATGAGGCCTCCGATGAACGACGTGATCATGGCGACGGCGGCGCCCTTGGGTTTGGCTTCGGGCTTGTGGCCAACCAGGGCCTTCCACGGCTTGGCAAAGAGCAGGGAGTACCAGAGCGCGCCCAGAACCCATTGAATTACGGCCGCAGCCAGCACCGCCCAGAGATTGAATATATGCAAGTTAAAGTGGTGCATCGAGAATCCTCCACGATGGATTGATGTCCGGCTCCCTAAGGAAAGCAGTTCCAGGGAAATGGTGCCAACCGCTGGCAGGTCTTCAAGGAGTCGCGTCCATCACTCTGCCGCAGCCGGGAAAGCGCTGTCAAGTAGAATCGTCGGCCCTGAGTTTCAGCAGCGCTTGAGAGCTTCCCGTTCTTCGAGCGTGCGGGGCGAGGCGGGCTGCCGGAGTCTCTGACTTATTTAAGTCGTTTGGTCATAATCTTTGTATGAAGGCTACGGCTGTCCGCACTTCGATCGATATTCCCCGCGATCTCCATCGCCGCCTGCACGAGGCTGCCGCGCGCAAAGGCTCTTCCGCACGCAAGCTCATTCTTGCGGGCATCGAGCGCGCCGTGGAAGAGAGCAAATCGTCGCGGCCCAAGCGGCGGCTCAGCCTTGATCCGCCCCTGATCCGGCCGGCGGGACGGCGCATCGCAATCACCAACGAAGAGGCTTATGAACTCATTGAGCTTCCCTGACATGAATGTCTGGCTCGCGCTGGCGACGTCGGAACACGTCCATGCCGCTCAAGCGAGACGCTGGTGGGAAGAGGAATCCGGAGCCATCGCGTTTTCCCGCCTGACGCAGCTCGGCTTCCTGCGCCTGATGACCACGGCGGCGGTGATGGACGGCAAGCCTCTGAGCATGGCCGAAGCCTGGCGGGTGTACGACCGCTTCTACGATGACGACCGCGTGATCTTCCTGAGCGAGCCGCCCGAGGTCGAGAAGAGATTCCGTGAGAAAGCGGCTGGGCGAAGCGTATCGCCCAAGGTGTGGGCCGATGCCTGGCTGCTGGCCTTTGCCCAGGCGGCGGAGGGTGTGCTGGTGACCTTTGATAAGGCGCTCGGGGGACGGGGCGCTCGCTGCCTGCTGCCGAAAAGAGACTGAACTTCGGTTGGGTGTGTGCGATCCCACCCTTCGCAAAGTACGCGAAGGATGGGACACCCGGCATTCTGTATACTGGCTCGCATGCGAATGATCTCTATTCTTGCTGGGATGATAGCGATAGGTTTGGCGTCTATACAGAGCCCGGCACAACATCCCGAAGTGCCGCTGCGAGTCTCGCTCTGTGAGATCAAAGCTCATCCTGAAGACTTTCTGCACAGGTTGGTGGAGTTCACAGCTACTGCTTCGCATGGGTTTGAAGATTCGATGGTTGAAGACAGCCATTGTTCATGGCCAGAGCGTGGTCCGGGTGTCTGGATGGAGTATGGCGGTAAACGATCGACGGCGACAATGTACTGCTGCGGCATTTCGCCAAAACCGGACCGAAGTGACACTCTTGTCGTAGAAGGGATACCGCTGGATCTAGTGGAGGACGAAACCTTTCGAGCTTTCGACAGGCGTTTACATCCAAAGCACCCGAAGAAGCGATCATCGGACACTGTTAGGGCTACGCTGCGTGGCCGCATCTTTGCGCGGTACGAAGGCATCATGGGAACACAACAGAGTCCCGCATGGAGGGGTTATGGCCATATGGACTGTTGCATACTATTCGTTGTCTCACAGGTTGTTTCCGTTGACCCACCTCGACCTTAGAAGCTGATGCCACTTTTGGAGGCCTCCGTTGATCCGTTACGCTTTTTCTCAGTTCCGCTGTTTTTCTAGTTGCCAAACGTGAAGCGTATAGCACTGGTTTGTACCGCCTAGTCGGCATATCGGAGGTGATCTGCTGGTGATGAGGGTTTGAACGCGGCTTCGCCGCGTACACTATCTCGGGATTCTTATGGATGGGTTTATGCCGAGGTTGAAACCCCGGCCTACCTCCGGAAAAACAGCCCGCAGGAAAAACAGCCCGCAGGGGCTAAAGCCCGCGATGATTTTATAGCATTTGCGACCCGACTGAAGTCGTGCCCTTTTACAAAACATTGTTTTCCGCATCCTGTTTAGTCGTGCCCTATTACAAAACATTGATTTCCGCATCCTGTTTAGTCGTGCTCTATTACAAAACCGCTGCAAGTCTTCGCCGAGGAATATTCCGCACCATTTAAAGCTAATCCTTTTCAATACCGGAATTACACCACGTGCTGCTATTTGATGATGGTGTTATCGATGAGGCGGGTGGGGCCGACGTAGGCGGCTATGGCGAATAGGGTGTCGGGGGTGGCGATTTCTACGGGTTCGAGCGTGGACCAGTCGACTAGTTCGATGTAGTCGATGCGGATGGCGGGGCCGGCGGCTTGGGAACTCGGCTCGGCATCGAAAATCTGACGGGCGGCTTCGATCAGCTTGCTGGCGCGGTGCTCACCGGAGGCTGCCAGGGCTTCCACTTGGCGAATGGCGCGGCTGAGGGTGAGGGCCTGGATGCGTTCGGTGGGGCTGAGGTAGAGGTTGCGGGAGCTGAGGGCCAGGCCGTCGGGCTCGCGGACGATGGGACAGACGACGATCTCGGTGGCGAAGCGGAGGTCGGCGACCATGCGGCGCAGTACGGCTACCTGGGCGGCGTCCTTTTGGCCGAAGTAGGCGCGGTCGGGCTCGGCGGCGATGAGCAGCTTGGCAACTACGGTGGTTACGCCGCGAAAGTGGCCGGGCCGGGACTGGCCGTCCAGGCGGTCACTTAAGCCTTGCACCTCAACGAAGGTGGCTGCGCCTTCAGGGTAGAGTTCTTCGACGGTGGGGGCAAAGACCACATCCGCGCCTTCGGCCCTGGCCAGGGCGCAATCGGCGTCAAAGGCGCGGGGATAGAGGGCGTAATCCTCATTGGGCCCGAACTGGGTGGGGTTGACGAAGATGCTGACGGCGACCCGACCGCACGAGGCCGCTGCGGCGCGAATCAGCGAGGCGTGGCCGGCGTGCAGGGCGCCCATGGTGGGGACGAGGCCGATGATCTTTCCGCCGTTGCGCTGCCCTGCGCGGGACCAGTGGCGGAGTTCGGCGACGGTGCGAAGGATTTCCATCAGGCTTTCCGCAACGTCTGCTTTTTCTGCATTTCGTCCAGGGCCCTTTGCGCTGCCTCCGGCAGATGATAGCTTTCTTCGTCCGAAGGGAAGGCGCGGTGCTCGACGTCTTCGCGATAGTGTTCGATGGCGGAGCGGATGAGCGCGCCGGCATCGGCGTAGCGGCGGACAAACTTGGCCGCCGGCGCGAAGGTCAGGTTCACCAGGTCGTGGAAGACGAGGATCTGGCCGTCGCAATCGGGACCGGCGCCGATGCCAATCGTGGGAATGGGCAGCTCGGCGGTGATCGCAGCGGCCACTTCGCGGGGAACGCCTTCGAGCACGATCGCGCCGGCTCCGGCATCGGCCAGGGCGAGGGCGTCGGCCTTGAGCTGGAGCACGGTTTCGGCGGTGCGGGCCTGCACGCGGTAGCCGCCCATGCGGTGAATGCTCTGCGGAGTAAGGCCCAGGTGGCCGACCACGGGAATTTCAGCTTCCGTGAGGGCGCGGACCAGTTCGATGCGCGGCCCTTCGATTTTGACCGCCTCGGCGCCGGCCTCCTTGACGAAGCGGATGGCGTTGGCGAGGCCTTCGGCTACCGTGCCGTGGTAGCTGCCAAAGGGCATGTCGGCCACGAGCAGCGCGCGGCGGACGGCGCGGCGGACGGCGCGGGTGTGGTGGAGCATCTCGTCCACGGTGACGGCGAGGGTGTTTTCGTGGCCCAGAACCACCATGGCCAGCGAGTCGCCTACCAGGAGCAGGTCGATTCCGGCTTCGTCCGCCAGACGGGCGGTGGGGTAGTCGTAGGCGGTGAGGGCGGAGATGGGCTTGCCCTGGCGCTTCATCTCGGTGAGCGCGGGCATGGTGACTTTTGTGAGGGGGATGCCGCTGGAGGCAGGGATTACTGCCGGCGGGAAAGTTGGTATGCTCATGTTGCTCTCCAGTGCCGCTCCGAAGACCCAGGATGCGACCCGATCAAGATCGACAAGGCGAGTATACGCCCCATGGGTGGTCTGGGCGCAAGAGTGGCGTCCCATTCTCAGCGGGAGGCTGAGTCTGGATTGTGAAACCTGTCACTCAGAGTTTTGGCCGGCTAAGGGTACCAGGAATCTTTCAGCGCATGAGATGGCCTGCTGCCATCAACCGGCGCCCAACTTCGGAATGGCCCTTGATCCGTTCCTCTACTGCTTGACCAACTCGACGCGGCGGTTTTTGGCGCGGCCGTTCTCGCTGTCATTCGAGGCCACGGGAGCGTAGGGGCCGCAGCCGTAGGCCCGCAGCCTGACGGCCGGGACCGCGTACTTGGTTGTGAGCGCGGCGAGCACCGCCTCTGCGCGCCGGCGCGAAAGATCCATGTTCAGGTCCAGCGCGCCCTGGTTGTCAGTGTGCCCGACGACATAGAGTTTCAGCCTGGGGTCGCCTTGAAGCAGCTTGGCGATCTCTTTCAGCGTGGCGTCGGACTCAGGCTTGATGTCCGCCTTGCCGGTGTCGAAGTAGATCCCATAAACCGAAGCGTGGCCGGTACGGTTGATGTCGTTGGCCAGCGATGCGGCGTTCACCGTAATAAGCCCCGACTCCATGGGCTTCACTTCGACGACGTAGAGCTCGACATTGGGCCGGGAATCCCCGCCCTGGTCGTCAACCAGCAGGCTCACATAAGCGTCGCCCTCCGGCCGCGCGAGCTTCGCCGAAAGGTATCGAATCCCATGGTCGGGTCCCCAGTAATCGTCGTAATCGCCGTTACCGTACACCCTTGCAGTCGATCTCCCCGACCCGGCGCAGTCCTGCGGGCCGCAAGTAAAGAGCGTCTCGAATCCGGCCTTCTTGAGCGCGCCTTGATAGTTGCGAAAGACCTCCAGCACTGTGCGTCCCAGGGGAGCTACATAAACGATGCGGGTGATCTTTCCTTCCAGATGCTGGTTCTTGGCAAATCCCTGGTCACTGTTCTTGCTGAGCGGAAGCGTGAACGCATCGAATTCTTTGGTGAAATAGTTCGTGATATACGAGCCGGGATATCGCGAAATCAAGGGATGGTCCTTGCTCCCTTCCACGTCCTGGTCTTGTCCTGCCGCGAAGGGCGCCGCCAGGCCTAGCAATAAGCAGGCTACGAATATAGTGCGATTGAAAGTTGTCATGGGCTTTCTCCTGGCCGGAACTTTCATCTTGCTTTTCCGGCTACGGGGCAATATACCACCAGCATCCCCGCTCGCGATCTTATTTGCATTCGTTCCAAGGCCAAAGACCCGGTCGCGCTCGCCGCGGCCTTTGCCTGAACCAGCAAAGCTAAATGCGAAATGGGGTTTTGCTTGCGGTATAAAGGTTCCGCGCCGCACACTGGAATACAGGATGTATTCTTCATTGGCTAACGGTGTATACGCCGGGCTGGGCGCGGCGGCTGGGCTGGGACTGGCGGCGGGCGGCTGCGCCTATGCCGCGCTGTGGCCCGGTTCACGGATATTCGGCGAGACGCTTATTGCGCCGCGGCGCCTGGGCGAAATGGCGCTCACCTTCGACGACGGCCCTAACCCGGCCTTTACTCCGCGCCTGCTGGATGTTCTGGCCAGCCACGATGTGCGGGCCACGTTTTTTCTGCTGGGTGGCCATGCCCAGGCAGAGCCCGAACTGGTGCGGCGCATCGCTGCGGCCGGACACCTGATCGGGAACCACTCCTGGAGCCATTCCAACCTGGCGCTCACCTCGCCGTGGAGGGTGCATGAGGAACTCGCAGCGGCGAGCGAGACGCTGGAGCAGATCGCAGGCGCGCCTATCAGGTTCTTTCGCCCGCCCTTTGGAGCGCGCCGGCCAGTGGTGCTGCGCGCGGCCAGGGCGCTGGGGATGGTTCCGGTGATGTGGAACGCGATGACCACCGACTGGCTGGAGCTTTCAGCCGACGTGATTGTGAAGCGGCTGACGCGCTCCATCGATCGGCTAGAAAGGCGAGGCTGGGCAGCCAACATCGTGCTCCACGACGGCAGCCACCTGGATCGATGCGCTTACCGGGGGGATTCCGTAGCCGCCGCCGGTCAATTGGCACAGCGTTACAAGGCTACCCATCGTTTTGTGACCCTGGAGGCGTGGGTTCAGAGCGGAAATGGGACCCGGCCTTAGTTTCCAAAGGTAAGGGTCACGGATTGAGTCGTGGCCCTGTTTCGATCGGCGTTCGGCCCCAGTGTTACCAGTTCGACCGGAATGCTCAGCGAAGCGTTGCCATCAATCTTGATGCCGAATTGCACGGTGATGGATATCTTGTTGAGTGGCAGTCCTAGAACGCTATGCGACAATTGCGCTGCTTTTGCCGCTGCAAAAATTTGGTTCGCGAGCGCGTCGGAGAGTTGCTGGGGCGGCGTGGCTTTGAAGTTTACATTCCGGGGTGGAGCGGATGGGGCCGGGGCGGTGTAGGTCAACGTTAAATCGCTGACAGTATCCTTTTCTACCGAGCCGCCAATCTTGATAATGAAGATGCTGAAAGACAACCCTCCCACAGTGCCGGTAGTAGTCTTAAAGTCGATCGATACGCTGTTCAATTTCGGTAACGCATTGCTGCCGTTTCCGCGGTGGTCCTGATAGCACTGCATGGCAGCTTGAACGGATGCGATTACAGAGGGCAGGTCCGCGGTATCCTTGGGTTGTTGCACCAGATTCGGATCGAGTTTTTGCGAATCTGGTATAACAGGCTTTGGGCATTGAAGAGGAGTTTGGCACAGCGACAGCAGCGGGGCTGTCAACAGCAAAGCGACGGCGCACTTATATAGCAACCGCATATTCAGTTCCTCCCTTGTCTTCTGTTACCTTTGGGAAAGTTTGATATAGCATAGGCTTGGAACTGTTAGATTGCAAGACAGAACTATCTCGCAATTGTAAGAATCCTGTAATATTCTCCGCCTCCCGGCGGTTTATTCGTCGACATCGGCTTGGAATGCCTCATTTGCGGCGGCGATGGTGGCGGCTACCTCTTCCTGCCCGTGGGCGGTGCTCAAAAATGCGGCTTCAAACTGCGAGGGCGGCAGCCAGACGCCGGCATCGAGCATGGCGCGGTGAAAGCGCCCGAAGGCGGCAGTGTCGCTCAGGGCGGCCTGGGTGTAATTGGTGACCGGGCCGGAGGTGAAAAACCAGGTCCACATGGAGCCTGCGCGGTTGAGAGTGATGGGAACCCCGGCACGGGCGGCTTCGGCAGCCACGCCTTCGGCGACGGCTTTGGCAGTAGCTTCGAGCCGCGGGTAAACTTCGGCGGCGTGCTCCTGAAGGTATGAAATGGTAGCGATGCCGGCGGCCATGGCCAGGGGGTTGCCGCTGAGCGTTCCGGCCTGGTAGACGGGACCGAGCGGAGCCAGCATATCCATGAGCGCGCGTTTCCCGCCGAAGACGCCCACGGGCAGGCCTCCGCCAACGATTTTGCCCAGCGTGACCAGGTCGGCGTCGACGCCGTAGAGTTGCAGCGCTCCACCCAGCGCCACGCGGAAACCGGTCATCACCTCATCGACGATGAGCAGGGTTCCCTCGCGAGCGGTGATGGTGCGCAGGCCGGCCAGATAACCGTGGGCAGGCGGAATGCAGCCTGCGTTGCCGACGATGGGTTCCAGGATCACGGCGGCAATGGAGCTGGGATGGGCGGCGAATGCTGCTTCGACGGCGAGTAGATCGTTGAAGGGCAAAGCGATGGTGAGCCGGGCGATCTCCTCCGGTACGCCGGCCGAGCCGGGAATGCCGAAGGTGGCCACGCCGGAGCCGGCCTTGACCAGCAGGCCGTCGGAGTGGCCGTGGTAGCAGCCCTCGAACTTGATGATGATCTTGCGGCCGGTGGCGGCGCGGGCCAGGCGGATGGCCGACATAGTGGCCTCAGTGCCGGAGCTGACGAAGCGCAGCTTTTCAATGGCCGGATAGCAGGCGGTGACGCGCTCGGCCAGGTCGGCCTCGGCAGCAGTAGAGGCGCCGAAGCTCGAGGAGTTACGTGCCGCGCGCTGGATGGCCTCGACCACTGGCGGAAAGGCGTGGCCCAGGATCATCGGCCCCCAGGAGCCGAAGTAGTCGATATAACGGTTGCCGTCGGCGTCGCTGAGCCAGGCGCCCTGGGCGCTCGCGATAAACGGCGGCGCGCCGCCCACCGCTCGGAAGGCCCGCACCGGCGAATTTACGCCGCCGGGAAAGAATCGCTCCGCGCGCTGCTGGAGGGCCTGGGAATGGGTGCCGGCGCGGACTGGGGATTTGGTGCTCATGGTTGCTTCAGTTTGGCATAAGAGCACCATCATGAACAAAGCCCAAATGGCCTCATTGATCTGTTGTCTGCTATTCGGACACTGTTCACTTGCGGCACTGGCTTCGGTTGTTTTGTTCCCTCACTTAGACGGGCTTTACTGCCGCACCGCGTGGCGTCAGAAGCGCGAGGACAGCCGCTACAACAAATAGCGCCAGGACGTCACCCCAAAGGTGTCCCATGTGCTCGGTGTTCACGAGCGCTTGCGCCGCCATGATTCCGCCATGCACAACGCTTGACCACACCGTGAACCAGATGAGGCTGAGATGTGCAAGAGGGTTCCGGGATGCAATTACGAGGAATACGCCAAGCGTCGCATAAATCCCCAGAATCATCTGGAGATAATCCGAGTGACCGCCGGTGTGCCACGCCCAACCGGAAGGCCAGAGGATGGTGAGCGGGTAGAGCCCGAAAATGAAAATCACGCCCACCACCAGCAACGCTATGCGCAAGTAACTGGTGCTGTCAGTCTTCGCCATATTTTTCTCCTTGAGGTTACGGAATAAAAACTGCGGGTGTCGAGTCTTCCTTCAAGGTGTTCCCAGGCACCAGACTGCGAATGAGCGATTCCCATCATTGCACTGATGAGACAATTTTATACTCCCGGCCAAGATGCGTAGGAGGCGGAGTGATGCGCATCGGACGAAATGAATCTGTCTTGTTTGCTCGGGCATCACGATAAGCGTGAGCAGAGTGGAGGAGATCGGCGGCCGCCTGTTGGTGGTTTTTGACGGGCAGTGCGGGTTTTGCAACCGGGCGGTGCGATGGTTTCTGCGCCGCGACCGGCGCGACCGGCTGCGTTTTGTGGCCTCGGAGTCGGCGAAGGTTGCGGAGTTGCTGGGGCGGCATGGAATCGGCGTAGCGGTTTCAGGCTCAGGGCCGGGCACGATTCTGGTGGTTGTGGATGCTGAAGGGCCGGCGGAGAAGTTGCTGCTCCGCTCGGATGCCGTGGCGGCGATGCTCAGCCAACTGCCCCGTCCCTGGCCGGCGGTTGCCGCCGCGCTGGGGTGGATTCCAGGGTTTATCAGCGACCCCGCTTACCGGCTCGTCGCCCGCTGGCGGCATCGCATCTGGGGGCGGCTGGAGAACTGCCCCTTGCCTGCGGCCGGGGAGCAAACGCGGTTTTTATAGCGCCTTGCGTTTGTTTGCCGCGGCAGTAGCGTTGATCACCACGCCTGTAATTTCCAGGGCGATGGCGATTCCGAAGACAAAACCGCGCAGAAAGTCGTTCCCATCCGGCCAAAGGTGCGCCAGGAAGGGGATTCTTGGCCAAAGGACGCCGAAGACAATCAGCATCAAACCGGCGGTGATCAACATCATCCCCACGGGAACCATCTTTTCAGGAGATTTTTGCAGTTTCTTCAAGAGCATGGATGGGCCTCCCGGCCTTTTTCAAGAATGACAGAGTTGAATTGCGAATCAATGGCCGCGCGCAGAATCAGATCTGCTTCTCGCGGCAGCGATGGGCGGACCATAGCCCGAAAAGATTGATGGCGATGGAGAGACCGAGCAGAAAGCCGCACACTCCGTCGCGCCAATTCCGCTCTATCTGGCCGGCGGGGTGAACGCACATCCACAGCAGCAGGCCGATTACCAAAGATATATTGCCAATGGCCATCAGGCGCCGGGTCCTGGGGTCGAGTCGTCGATGGGGGATGCACATTGCCGTGTGTCTCCTTTCAGGGGGCGAATCAGCCCTTGAACCCGTACCAGATCATCAGGGACAGCTTGACCACCACCATGGAGATGGCGACGGCAAGAAGATCCCAGCTCCAGATATGGTTGGCGAATAAGCGGTATTCGAAGAGGCAGATGGCCACCAGGCAGCCGGTGATTCCGGCCAGGCTGGTGGAGCGGCGGCGGTGTTCCAGAAAGCGTTCATCGACGAATTTGCCGAGGAAAGGGACTTTGCTCAGAATGTGTGCGCTCATTTTTCCTTCTCCAGATGAAAGATTTGGTCGGTGGAACAGGCGAAGAGACGGGCAAAGATCAGCGCCAGTTCCAGGCTGGGCACGTAGCGGTTGCGCTCGATGGAGTTGATGCTCTGGCGGGAGACGCCGGCGGCCTGCGCCAACTGCTCCTGGGTCCATTCGCGGGCGATGCGCATTTCTTTGACCCGGTTTGTGATGGCCAACGCCATGTAAAGTCAGCTTTCCATACGAGAGTAGCTTGGAAGGCATCCAATGTCAAGCCGACTTTCCATTTATTTCAAGAATTTTTGCGCCTGGAGAGGCGGGCGGGATCAATCATGGGGAGCAACATTCCCGCAAATCCTGCTAAAATCGAGCTTTCGGCTCCCCACGCCGCCTTTTCAAATCCATCCGCAGAAAGCCCTTACCGTGCCCGACGAACCCAGCCAAATCCGTGACCTACGCCGACGCCGGCGTGGACATTCGCAGCGGCGACCGCGCCAAGGAGCGCATCAAGTACCTGGCGCAGAAGACCTTTAACCGCAATGTGCTGGGCGGCATCGGCGGCTTTGGCGCGCTCTTCCGGCTGGACCTGCAGCGCTGGAAGAACCCCATCCTGGTCAGCTCGGCCGACGGCGTGGGCACCAAGCTGAAGGTGGCCTTCGAGCTGGGGCTGCACCACACGGTGGGCGCGGACCTGGTGAACCACTGCGTGAACGACATCGCCGTGCAGGGCGCCACGCCGCTGTTTTTCCTGGACTACCTGGCCAGCGGCAAGCTGGACCCCGAGGTGACCGAGAGCGTGGTGACCGGCCTGGCCGATGCCTGCAAGGCCAACGGCTGCGCCCTGATCGGCGGCGAGACGGCGCAGATGCCGGGCTTTTATGCCGACGGCGAGTACGACCTGGCGGGATTCATCGTGGGCGCGGTGGACCGCGACAAGATGGTGACCGGCGCGGGCATCAAGGCCGGCGACGTGCTGATCGGGCTGCCCTCGACCGGCCTGCACACCAACGGCTACTCGCTGGCCCGCAAGCTGTTCTTTGAGGTGGCCGGCTACAAGCCTACGCAATATGTGACCGCCATCAGGGAGAAGGCCGGCGCGGCGCTGATGAAGACGCATCGCAGCTATCTCCACGTGATTCAAAAGCTGGTGACGGCGGGACTGACCACCGGCATGGCGCACATCACCGGCGGCGGCATCACGGAGAACCTGCCCCGCATCCTGCCCAAGAACACGGCGGCGCAGATCGAGATCGGCTCCTGGCCGGTGCTGCCCATCTTCGAGCATCTGCGCACGCTGGGCCAGGTCTCGCAGGAAGAGATGATGCGCACCTTCAATATGGGCATCGGGCTGATCGCGGCCATTCCCGCGGCCAAGTTCACGCGCGCCAAGAACCTGCTGGACCGGGCCGAGGAGAAGTTCTACGTCGTCGGCCGCGTGGTCAAGGGCGAACGCCGGGTGCAGTACACATGAGCACTGCCCCGATAAAAGCTGGACGTAAGCCGGTCCGGCTGGGGATTTTGCTCTCCGGACGCGGATCGAACTTTCTGGCCATTGCCGAGTCCATCCGGGCCGGAAGGCTTGAGGGCGTGGAGATCGCGGTGGTGATCTCGAACGTGGCCGAAGCCGAGGGGCTCAAGAAAGCGCGGGAATTAGGGCTGCCCACGGCGGAGTTTGTATTCGCCGATTACGCGCGTCGCTGGCGTTACGGATTCAGAGATGCAACGACCGGTGAGCAGTCCCCTATAGAAGAAGGTTTGTTGATACCTGTCCACCATAGGGGCAGCATACGCGCCGAGCACGAAACCGATGTGATCGCCTGCCTACAGAAGCACCGGGTGGACTTGGTCTGCCTGGCCGGCTATATGAGGATACTTTCGCCGAAGTTTGTGGCCGCCTTTCCCAGCCGCATCCTCAATATTCATCCCGGGCTGCTGCCGGCCTTTCCGGGCCTGGAGGCGCAGGAATTGGCCTTCGATTACGGCGTGAAGGTGGCCGGCTGCACGGTGCACTTTGTGGATGAGAATCTGGACCACGGCGCGATTGTGGTGCAGCGGGCCATTCCGGTGCTGGAGAGCGACGATGCTCACTCGCTCGCCGACCGCATTCTGGCCGAAGAGCACCTGGCTTACACCGAAGCTATTCGCCGCGTAGCCAGTGGGGAGTATGAGATGCGCGGACGGCGGTTTGTGAAGCGAAAAGATTAAGCTACAGAGTTTTAATTTCCATCCCAGCGACGAAGGCCCGCCGCCGGGATGGAGATAAATGCTGCTCTGCTGAATCCCGGTTACAGAACATTTGAACTAGAAGCCGTAGGAGACCTGTGCGCCGAATTGATGCCGTGCCTTGAGATTCACTCCTGACGCGATTTCACCGGCGATTTGCGCCACCCCGAAATCAAAGTTCAACTTCTGTTTGGGGCTGGGAACGATGCGCATGCAGTAGGTGAGCGTGGTGGGAATATTCAGAGCCACGCCGCCTATATCCGCTGAAGATGTGAATCCCATCGGGTGATGAGGCTGCATGGCCGCTTCAGAACCGAAGATGAAGACGCTCTTTGCTGATCCCGTCACAACGAAGGCGAGCGCGCCGAAGGGCCGCGTCTGCCAGTCCGGCGCGTTGCCGCCCATGCCCCAAAGCTCGGCATTGGTTTCCCTCAGGCCGGCATTGAGCACCAGCGGCGCCTTTTTGGTTTGGGTAACAATTTTGGAAGCCACTACGTAGAAGTCACCGTTGTTGGCGCCGTTGTTGATGTTTGCGTTCCAGTTCAGGTAGTCGCCGACATTGCGCACACCCGTGCGCGCCATAAAGCCCACGGAGACGGCGGGAACCGCGCTGTTCTTTTTGTAGTTCTCGGGAACAAGAAGGACTTTGCCGTTGAAGATATCAAAGCCGTTCTGCCACAGCGGGCTCATGGATGCATCGCCACCTTCAATATGGAACTCGCGCGTATAACCAAGCTCTGCGCGCTTGCCCAGTCCAACTTCAGTGGAAACTTCGTGGAAGTCGCCGATGATTGGACCGGCGTTGAGATAGTGATAGGCGACGACAGGATGAAACTCCTGGCCCGCGGCCGAAGCTGTGTAGGCGAGCGGCGTGACAAAGACGCCGGTTTCTCCTTCCCAGCCCAAAGCCTGTGCGTGGATGAGGTCTGCCGAGGCCGGCCCGAAGATCGCAACGGTGAGCGCCAAAACGTACCAACGCGACTGGCGGAAAAGCTTATTCGTGGTATTCCAGATATGATTACCAATCATTGTGTTGCCTCCTTGCAAATTTTCTGCGCGGTTGAAAAGAGCAAATTTCGCGCCGGCCTAATGAATGCCGGGCATATAGGAGCACCATGGTCTGGTTCAACTGTGAACGGGCATTTCCCCTGAAGATGAGTGGGCCGGTCATGTGCGGTTCCGGGACGGGTCTCAATAGCTGAAAGCAGGCAACATCTCCTCTTTGGGGTAGAACGGCCAAGTTATTGCTATCGGCGACTCAAGGCATTGCTTGAGGTGAGGAACAGCCTTAGTTGCGTTTGGGAATTGCAATGGGGAAATGTCAAGGCCATGCGGGACGGCCTTTCCCGCAACTATCAGATAAGGGATGAGTTAGACGATTCCTGTTTTTGCGGGGAATATACGATGAATTGCCTAGCCTTAGAGGTAGCCAGATAAAGGACGGAGATGCCGCGCCCGGCGAATGTGTTCGCCTTCCCTTAGCGGAAGGTTCCGGGGCGCGGGACCGCCCTTGTCTGCACGGCATGGACTCTCCGCTGGAAGCCAGATCGGAACCACGGCAACTTCCAGAGACTGAGAGCAGCCGAAACCAAAGTCCATCGGCCGGTCCGGATGGCTGGCCGGCCGATGGCAGGTAGAAAAGGCCAAACGCAACGGCTACAGCGGTTCTCCAGTAGCTGTAACCCGAAGCTACGGCCACTAAGTGGCTTTTTCCTTAAGAAAAAGCCGCCCTGCACCGAGTTGGCAAGGGCACGTGAATTGGAGAACCGCTCTAACATCCCTGCAAATTTTTGAAAACAACGGCGGCTTCTGCCGCCTTTCTGCTCTGGAAGGAGCCTCTTCGATGAATTTCATTTCCAATATCTGGAATCACCCCAAAACATCAGCCGCCGGATTGCTGATTGCGATCGTCGCCATTGCCGGCGTTCTCTCCCAGCAGGGCATCACCCTGGGCACGGCCGGGACGGGCACAGTGGTGGCGCTGGTGAGCGCCATTGCCACCGCTCTTCTGGGGCTTTTCTCCAGGGATCCTGTGGCAGAACCTTCTTCTGCCGGGAGCACCGCCAAGCTGGGCGTATGGGCGTTGATCGCCCTGCTGCTGCCGTTGCCGTTCATGAGCGGCTGCTCCGGCTCGACCGTTGCGCAGGACATCGTGAACTGGACGCCGGCGCTGGAAAGCGCGGTGGCGACTGTAGACTCGACGGCGGCGCTGCTGGCGCCGGCGGATGCGCCCGTCTTCACTGCCGCAACAGCTGGGTTTGACGCGGCGAGCAATCTGCTGGTGGCGCAGGCCAGGGCTTACTTGGCCAATCCCAACGCAACCGTGCTGGCGCAGTTGCAGAACGCGACCGTGACCTTCCAGCAGACCGTGAACAGTTCGGTTCTGCAGGCGGCCAAGATCGCTAACCAGGCCAGCCAGCAACATGTACTGGCGGCCATCAATGGGGTAGCGACGATTGTGACGGCGATTCTGGCGCTGGTGCAATCGATTTCAAGCAAAGTGGCGCAGGCGCGGATGAGCGCGGTTTCGACGGTGAAGCTGGCGCAGATTGCGCCGTATTTGAATCACGACCAGAGCGCGGCAATTGTTGCCGCGCATTATGGCGAGCCGGTTGAGCTGGCGCGAATGCAGGTGGCGCGGGCGGAGCAGATCGAGGCTTTGGCCGGCTTCTAAGGAACTACTGATGGAATGGGCCGTCCGCCGCGGCGGACGGCTCGCAATATCTATAAGCCAATCAATTCGATCTCCCGCCTAGCTGTTTGCGTCCCGCGCTTCTCCCAGAATCAGTTTGAGAGTGATCTGCCTGCTGCCGCGATAGAAGGTGACGCTGATGGTGTCGCCGGCCTGGTGTTTGTCCATGAGGGCGTTGATGTCCTGCGGGTCGGTGACCTCCTGGCCGTCGATGGCCACGATGAGGTCGCCGCCCAGCATGATGGGAGTATTGCCCACGTAGGCCTGCTGGTTGCCGCCGCGCAGGCCGGCCCGCTCGGCCGCGCCGCCGGGAATCACCTTCTGGATCAGGACGCCGGAATCCACGGCCAGGCCCATCTGCGAGGCCAGATCGGGGCCGATGCCATAGGAGACGATGCCCAGCGAGGGCCGCTTCACGCGCCCGTAGCGGGTGAGGTCGGCCAGCACCGCCTTGGCGGTATTGATGGGGATGGCAAAGCCGATGCCCGAGCTCTGGTCGGCGCCGTTGGAGGCGATCATGGTGTTGATGCCGATGACCTCGCCGTGCGAGTTGAGCAGCGGGCCGCCGGAGTTGCCGGGGTTGATGGCCGCGTCGGTCTGGATGGCGTCCTCGATGGGCGCGCCATCCGGCGCCCCGAATGGAGCGGATGGAGCTGATGATGCCGCGGGTCATGGTGCCGCTGAGGCCGAAGGGATTGCCGATGGCGTAGACCTTCTGGCCCACCGCAAGTCCGACTGGAATCGGCCAGCGTGACCGGCTGCAGGTTGGGCGCGTCAATCTGCAACAGCGCCAGGTCGTGCACCTTGTCAGTGCCCACCACTTTGGCCGCGTAGCGGCGCTTGTTGCTGAGCATCACCTCGATGCCGCGGTTGGCGCCCTCGACGACGTGGTAGTTGGTGAGCACGTGGCCGGCCTTGTCGAGGATGAAGCCCGAACCCTGGCCCTGCTGCGGCACCGCTCCGTAAAAGAAGTTGAAGACCAGCGTGGTGGAGGTGATGTTGACCACCGAGGGCAGCACCCTTTTGTAGACGGCGATATTGTTCTGCTCCTCGGCGTCGTAGGCGGGCGCGGCCTGGGCCTCGGTAAGCTCCAGCGGAGAAGCTGGCGCCGTGGGCATTGAAGGGCGAGAAATTGCTCAGAGACAGATGGGCAAACCTGGCAGGGAGATGGGTGGTGAGGTACCAGAATCCGCCCACCAGCAGGACAACCAGGAGAACGCGGCGCAGTTGCTTCATAACTCGTAGACCCAAAATGACCTTTCTACAGTGAACAGTGATCAGTAAAAAATTTGGTTGCAGCAGGGTTAGCGGCAACTGACCACTGACCACTGATCACTATTTTAATGACTCACCCTCAAAAGATTTGTTGCTTTCCGCCTTGAGGCGCTGCCACAGGGCCACGACCTGGGCGCGGAGTTGGGCGATATCTCCAGTATTGTCAAGCACATAGTCGGCCTTTGCTGCCTTTTCCCGGTCGGGAATCTGGTACGAAAGCCGGAGGCGGGCATCGGCTTCAGCGGCTTCGCGGCCGTCTACGGATGGGCAGATTCGGGCGGCATAGCGGGCGATCTTCACTTCGTCGGGGGCGGTAACCACGATGACCCGGTCAATGCGCCGCCGCCAATCGAGCAGCACGTTCTCCTGTTCGCCGCGGGCGCGGGCATCGCGCACTACCTCAAAGATCAGCGCCGACTCCACCACGGCCACGGCCGCCGGATCGCGCGCAAAAACCTCTTCCATCCAGCGCTGCTCAGCCGCGATCACCGCCGGATGCACAATGGCATTCAGCTCGTTGAGCCGGCCGCCCTGAAATGCCATTTCAGCCAGCCGGGCGCGGTTCAGGCGGCCATCGGGGTTGACAACTTCCGGGCCGAAAACGCGGACAATTTCTGAATAGACCTGCTGGCCCGGTTCCATCATCGTGCGGCCTAACTCGTCGGCCTCGATGACCTCGGCGCCCAGATCGCGCAGGTAGCCCGCAACGGTGCTCTTGCCGCTGCCCAGTCCGCCGGTGAGTCCGACGCGCAGCACGGCTTAAAGCCCCCGCCGCATTTTGGCGGCGCGCACTGTGTTGGCCATGAGCATGGCGATGGTGAGCGGACCCACGCCGCCGGGCACAGGCGTATAAGCGCCGGCTACTTCGAAGGCTTTGGGATGCACGTCGCCCACAATGGTGGAACCCCGCTTGGCAAAGGCGGCTTCTCGCCTGGCGTCGCCGGCAAAGTAGCGGTCGAATTCCTCGCGGCTGGCGATGCGGTTGATGCCTACATCGATGATGGTTGCGCCGGGGGCGACCATCTCCGGAGTAATAAAGCCGGGGCGGCCGATAGCGGCCACCAGAATGTCGGCCTGGCGGGTGAGCTCTCCGAGCTCTTGGGTTTTGGAGTGGCAGATGGTGACCGTGGCGTTCTGGTGGAGCAGCAGCATGGCCGCCGGCTTGCCCACAATGTCGCTGCGGCCCACCACCACCGCGTGCCGGCCGGCGATGGGGATGCCGCTGCGCTTGAGAATCTCGATGATCCCCGCCGGAGTGCAGGGCGCCAGCGCCGGCCTTCCCGCCTGCAAGACGGCCCGCGTTCAACGGGTGCAAGCCGTCCACATCCTTGGCGGGCGCGACGGCATCGAGCAGGGCTTTTGCATCGACGTGCGCGGGCAGCGGCAACTGAATGAGGATGCCGTCGATCTCGTCGCGGCCGTTGAGGCGGGCTACCAGCTCCAGCATCTCTTCGGTGGTCACCGACTCAGGCGGCGTAATGAGGTCGCTGTAGATGCCGAGCTCGGCGCAGGTTTGCACCTTGCTGCGGACATAGATCTCCGACGCGGCTACGTTGCCCACCAGCACCGCCGCCAGCCCCGGCCGAATGCCTTGCGCGGCCAGCGCGCTCACTTCCCCGGCCACTTCCTGCTTGATTGCCGCGGCAATCGCCACTCCATCCAGAACTTTTGGCATCAAACGCTCCAAAACTCATCGTATCGCTTCCCGCTTGTGCGCGGTGCACACGCCCTCAAGCGCCCAAGAGGAATCGCTTTCGGAGCGACCGGCGTCACTCCGTGATGTGATTTAACTCACATACAGCCCCACGACTCGCTTCTGTAAGGTCAAGCTTACGCGGTGTGTTTTAAATCACATTCGGATGGGTTCTCGGGGCCTCCTGGCAGCGACGTTATGGAGAGGGCTAGATGAGCGTCTTCAAGGATGCAGGACATCTTTTCCGGTTTGCGGGGCTGTTCGTCCTCGCCTTCCTGGTGTTTCTGGTGGTGCGCCACTACGTTGTGCCCAAAAGTTTTGGACAGTATGGGCACTATCGCGGGGCGGCCATCGGCGAAATAGCCGCGCATCCGGCCAAATACGCCGGGCACGAGGCCTGCGAGAGTCTGTCACGCGGACGTTCTGGAGGTAAAGAAGAACGGCAAACATGCGCATGTGAATTGCGAGGCCTGCCACGGCGCTCTGATTCAGCGTTCGCCCCAGCCTGTGCAGCCTCCGGCAAACTTCTACCGGCGTTTCATCGCTTTGATCGCTCCACCAGAGACGATCGAGAGCCCGTTCATCCGCCATGCCGACGACCCGGCCTCGGTGACGCCTGTTCTGCCGGATACGGCCGTGCTGTGCGTGAAATGCCATACCGCCAGCGCCGCCAAACCCAAGGGCTTTCCGCAGGTTGTGCCGGCAGACCACTACGCGGGTCTTGCCTGCGGAACCTGCCACAAGCCGCACAGCCCCGGCATGGATGCGGGAGGCGCGAAATGAAGATTACCCGGCGTCAAGTGCTGATTCTATTGCCGGCGGCGGCCGTGGCGTGGAAGTCCGTGCTGGCCGGAACCCCGGAAGCCTCGCCCAACTACAAGATGACCGAGCATTGGTGGAGCATGTTGATCGATATCCCCAAGTGCATCGGCTGCGGTAATTGCGTGCGCGCCTGCCAGACCGAAAACGACGTGCCGGACGGATTCTTCCGCACCTGGGTGGAACGCTACCACGTCGAGGACTGGCATATGACCAACCCCGAGGTCATCTCGCCCGACGGCGGCAAGGAAGGCTTCCCGGTGGCCACGGAAGACGGAAGGCAAGTACTTCTTCGTGCCCAAACTGTGCAACCACTGCGCGGATTCGCCCTGCACGCAGGTGTGCCCGGTGGGCGCGACCTTCATCAGCCCGGACGGCGTGGTGCTGGTGGACCAGAAATACTGCCTGGGTTGCGCCTATTGCGTGCAGGCCTGCCCTTACGGTTGCCGCTACATTCATCCGCAGAAGAAGGTCGCGGACAAGTGCACGCTCTGCTACCACCGGATTACCCAGGGACTTACCACCGCGTGCTGTGAAGCCTGCCCGACCGGGGCGCGCCAACTGGCGGACTTGAAGAATCCCAAGGACCCGATTCACGAGTTTCTGAAGACGCACAGCGTACAGGTGTTGAAGCCGCAGATGGCCACGGGCGCAAAGGTCTTCTATAACGGGCTGGATGGTTCGGTGCGATAGGAACAGCTTTTAGCTTCTAGCTACTAGCTTCCAGCCTGTTCCCGGAGAACTTGAAATTTCCAGATCTCCGCGCGAAGAGGCTATGAGCTTAAAGGTGAAGCTGGAAGCTGGAAGCTAAAAGCTAGGAGCTGATTTCATGAACGGTGTTGAAGGCTTCATGTATCCCAACGAAGTCGAGCTCATATGGAGCGTGCTGATCGTCCTGTACCCGTTCATCACGGGACTGGTGGCCGGCGCGTTCATTCTGGCGTCGCTGGAGCGTGTTTTCCGGGTGGAGGCGGTGAAGCCTACTTACCGGCTGGCGCTGCTGACGGCGCTGGCCTTCCTGCTGGTTGCGCCCCTGCCGCTGCAGTTGCACCTGGGGCATCCGGAGCGCTCGCCGGAGATGTACTTCACTCCCCATAGCTCCTCGGCCATGGCCATGTTCGGGTACGTGTATCTGTGGTACCTGATGGCCGTGCTGGTGCTCGAAATCTGGCTGGATTACCGGCGCGAGATCGTCCTGCTCTCCCGGTCGGCCCCGGCCTGGAGGCGCTGGATTTACAAGATGATGACCCTGGGCTCCAGCAACATCAGCCCGCGCTCCCTGGCCATCGACGAAAAGGCGGGATGGATTGTCACCCTGATCGGCATCCCTTCCGCTTTTCTGCTGCACGGATACGTGGGCTTTATCTTCGGCTCCATCAAGGCCAATCCCTGGTGGTCGTCGCCGTTGATGCCGGTGGTGTTTATCTTCTCCGCCATGGTATCGGGAATTGCCGCAGTGATGCTGCTCTACATGGTCATCAGCAGGCTGCGCAAACAAACCATCGATATGCGCTGCATAGACACCATTGCCATGTACCTGTTCTACATCTTCATCATCGACTTCAGCCTGGAGATGCTGGACCTGGTTCACAGAATTTATGAAGCCGATGAATCGTTCCGCAGCCTGGACTTCATGGTTCATTCCCAGCTCTACATTCCACACATCATGATCCAGATCATTCTGGGAACGGTCACTCCCATCATCCTGCTGGCCCTGACCCAGGTGGTGAAGCTGCCGGAGATGGCGCGCAAACGAATTTACGCCGTGGCCGGCTGCCTGACCCTGATTGGCATCTTTGCCATGCGCTGGAATGTGGTGATTGGCGGACAGTTGTTCAGCAAGAGTTTTTTGGGATACACGACCTACAAGGTGGGCCTGGTTTCAAAGGAGGGACTGATCGTCTCAGTTTTCCTGACCATCCTCCCCCTGGCCTTCTTGTGGGTTCTGGTGAAGCTGCTGCCTCCCTGGCCTGAAAAGAGCGCGCCACCCAGAGGGTACCCGGCCGCGGCGGCGGACTGAGCGGCACAGGCATTGCGGAGAGAACCATCCATCGGGTGGAAATTATGGCTGATCTTCCCGGCGACCTAGAACGGCTCACGACCCGCATGGAAAAACTGGAGCGGCGGGTTTACGCCCTGGAACATCCTTCCGAGACGGCCGGCTCGCTTCCCGCGCCGGAATCGAATCTTGCGCCGGCGGCGCAGGCCGGGGAAGTGCGCTCCTTGGCGCTGGCCGGCGGAACGTTCTCAGTGCTGGGCCAGGCGATGCTGGGAATAGCCGGGGCCTACCTGTTGCGAGCCGTGGCGGAATCGAGCGTGCTGCCCAGGCCGGCGGTCGCGGCTCTGGCCATCGTGTACGCCATCCTCTGGCTGGCATGGGCGGCGCGCGTGCCCGCCGGGGCATGGTTTGCAAGCGCGACTTATGCCTGCACCTCCGCCCTGATCCTGGCGCCCATGCTGTGGGAGCTTACGCTGCGCTTCAAGGTACTGCCGGCCGCGGTGACCGCCGGCGTGCTGGGCGTTTTCGTGATGGCGGCTTCCGCTTTGGCGTGGAAGCGCAATCTGGCATCGGTCTTCTGGGTGGCCAACGTTACCGCGGTTGCGGTTGCGTTCACTCTATCCATCGCCACGCACGAGATGGCGCCCTTCATCGCGGCGCTTCTCCTCATGGCTGTGATCTGCGAGTACGCGGCGGGGCGCAACCGTGACCTGGGCGTGCGCTCCCTGGTGGCGCTGGCTGCCGACCTGGGCGTATGGGCCCTGATCTATATCTATTCCAGCCCGCCAGGCTCGCGCGCGGAATACCCGGCCGTGGGCACGGCAGAATTGCTTGCGCCCGGATTCACTTTGTTCCTGATCTATGGGGCCAGCGTGACCCTCAAGACCGTGATGAACAGGAAGAAGATCTCCGTCTTCGAGACGGTCCAGACCATGATTGCGTTTCTGCTGGCTGCCTCCGGCCTGCTTTATTTCGGGCCACGTGGCGGCGCAACCGTTTTGGGAGTCTTATGCCTGATTTTGTCGGCTGCGAGTTATGCGGCGGTCTATATACTTTTCGACCGCGCTCCTGAACAGCGCAATTACGTGGTCTTTTCCACTTGGAGCACGGCGCTTTTTCTGGCCGGCTGCTGGTTGTGCCTGCCGCCGTTATGGATGGCGGCGTGCCTGGGCGTGGCCGCAATCGTGGCTGCCGTTCTGGGCGTCAGGCTGAAGCGGCTGACTCTTGAGTTGCACGGCATGATCTATCTTGTGGCCGCCGCGGCGGTATCCGGCCTGCTGGATTATGTCTTCCGCGCCCTGGCTGGAACGCTTCCCGGAGCGCCAACGTGGAGCGTTTGCCTGGCCTCCGTTTGCGCGGTTCTCTGTTATGCGGCCGTGAAACCTTGCCAGGGAGATCCCTGGATGCGGCAACTCCTTCCTGTTGTCTCCGCAACTCTGGCGATCGGCGCCATTGCGGCGCTGCTGGTCGAAGGCCTGATGCGGCTGATTGCATTCAATGTGCATCCCGGCGCTCATCACCTTGCGTTCATCCGCGCCTTGATTCTCTGCGCGGCGGCTCTCGCGCTTGCCTTCAGCGGCTCGCATTGGCGCCGCAGGGAACTGACCCGGATGGGCTATGCCACGCTGGTGCTGGTTGCGGTGAAGCTGGTGTTTGAAGACCTGCGCCATGGGCATCTGGAATTCGTGGCCGCTTCAATCTTTCTCTTTGCGGTAACGTTGATCGCGGTTCCCCACCTTGCGCGCATGGGACAGAAAGCGTAAGACGCGGGAATCCCAGGTCTCATCCGCCGCGGCGGACGAGACCTGGGGCACCCGGCACCCGGTAGCTGTCTTTTGTCAGCGGTAGATCTCCGGACGGTACATTTGTGGAGGCTTGGTGTGGTGCTCCACGGTCTTCAGCTTCAGTTTGCTGATGTGGACGTCGTAACCGGCTCCGGGCAACAAGGATTCCAGCACAAAGGTTTCAGTGCTCCCGGACCTGAGTTCGCGATAACGGTAGACGCCTACTTGGCTCTCGCTGGTTTCAGTGCCTCCCGAAGGCGCGTCAAGAAAGTGCTGCGCCGTGGCCACGGTGGGCACGGAGCCGGTCTCGCCCTCGGTGAGGCTCTCGGCCGCATAGGAACGGACCAGCTTGGTCCAATAGCGGGAGAGAAGGTCGGTGTCAGCAAAGAGGTCGGCCCACACGATTTCACCGTGCACAGCCACAACCACGCCGACGGCGTGTTCCTGGCGAAGCTGGGCCATCACCTGCTCCCGCGACTTCATCACCTTTGCGGCCTCTTCGTCCACCTTGGCGCTGACGGCGCTGTCCTGCATGACCTGCGCATAGCTGGTAGTGCCCGCGGAACCGTAGTAGCCCGAACCTCCCGGTCCGCTGCTGTCAAAACTTCTTGAGGCCGAAGCCATGGGGGCAGCTGCGTACATTTGCGAGATGCTTCCCCGGACTGAGCTCCACACCTGTTGCTGGTCCTTAGCCACCATGGCTTTCTCGCGCACGGAAGGCTGGACCATGAAGCTGTGGGAAGACGCCTTGGCCGCCGCGCCGAAGGTGGGCGAACTCTCCGTCCAGCGGCCCGGCTCGATGCAGAAGACCGACAGGTCGATGGGATCGGCGCCGGCAGGTACGATGCGGTCCTTGGCTATGACGCGATCCTGCTTACCTCCGGTCACAATCTCGCCTGCCAGCAGCAGCAGGGGCTTGTCAGAGTGATTGACGAGGACCAGCGTGTTGACCTGGTCTCCGCGATAGGTATCTTCATCGGGCTGTGGAGCGCCGCGATAGCGGTCATCCTGATAAGGAGGGACGCCAACGCTTCCTCTTTGCCGCACCAGTCCCCGCGCCTTTCCCGCCTCGGTTACTTCAACCTCTCCGCTCTTGATGCCCTCGTCCAGGGTGAGAAAGGGGGTTGCGCCGGGAGACTTCCACCCCAGCGACAAAGACCTGTCGCCGGGGACCCCGGACTTGCTGTTTGCCCGGACGACCGGAAAGAGCAGCAGGTTGCCGCTCTCGATGGGAGCCAGCACCCGGTAAGGACCATTTTCAGGTTCCTGCGGCCCGCCGGCCGCTTTGACTCCACTTCCCTGCTCAAATGCCGCGAATGCCAATAGCAACGCGCCCGCCAGTCCGATCCTGCCTAAATTCTTCATTGCTCTCCTCCACCGGCTCATCGATCGCCGGCCTTTGACTCAGGAACGACGGCACATTGGTTTCTTGCAGAGTTTTTTTAGCGTATCTTGAGGGCGTGGGGATTACGCCAGCCCAATCCGTCGAAGGCACAGCCGGGCCAGACATCCCGGCCGCGACGGGCGCCATCGACGCCGCATTGCTTGAGGAGCTGTGGCAGGCGTGCGATGGGGCGGCCTGCGGGCTGGTTCCGGGCGAGTTCCACCAGATACTGCTCGGCATTGGAACGGCGCAGAACTACGGGTTGGCCCAGGGGACGATGGCTTCACGGCAGCAACAGGCAGCCTTCTTCCGCGGCCTGAGGCTGGCCGATCTGGTGTTGGCGCGAGCCTGCGCGAACGGCAAGGAGCGCGCATGGGAACACTTTCTTGAGCTTTACAGGCAGCCATTGGCGCGCGCCGCGATGGCCATTACCGGCAGCGAGACGCTGGGAAGTGAGCTGGCCGATCAGCTTTATGCGGAGCTCTACGGATTGACGGAGCGCGATGGCCAGAGGCGCTGTCCCCTGGATTCCTACCGGGGAAGGGGATCGCTGATGGGCTGGCTCAGAACCACGCTTGCCCAGCGCTTTGTGGACCATCACCGCCGCAGCCATCGGGAGCAGCCGCTGGAGGAATATGACGCTCCCGCTGTGGACCCGGAGCCCGGCGAGCTTGCGTGCCAGCTACCGGCGCTGGGCAAAGCCATTGAAGAGGCCCTGCGGCGGCAGGAAGCCGAGGATCGCTTTCTGCTGGCCGCCTACTATCTTGACGGGCGGACACTGATCGAGATCGCCCGGGTGCTCGGCGTGCATGAAGCGACGGTCAGCCGCAAATTGCGGCGCGTGACGGACGGCCTCAGGAAGCAGGTTCTCAGGAATCTTCAGGGCCTGGGCCTGAGCAGGCGCGCCGCCGAAGAGGCGCTTGGAGCCGATCCGCGCAACCTGAATCTAAATCTGAAGAAACTGCTGCAATATTCTCCATCGGACACGTTCCAAGAGAAGGCTGCACAATGAATCCAACTTCTCAACTCGATCTTCATCCCGGCGCGGAGAGCCTCAATGCTTTTGCCGAGCATGCTCTTCCGGAGCGGGAACGGGGGCAGATTCTGGCCCATCTTGCCGTGTGCAGCCGCTGCCGGCAGGTGATTTTCCTTGCCCAGGAGGCAGCCTCCGGCGCGGAAACGGGCGCGGCGGCAGCCGTTGCAACCGCCCGTTCCACAGCAGCGGCCGGCTCCTGGTTCAGCGGCTGGCGCCTGGCATGGGTTCCGGCGGCGGCGCTTGCGGCGATGGTCGCGCTGGCTGTCCTGGTTCACTTCCGGCACGCGGAACAGGGCCAGGAATTAGCCAGGGTCACGCCTCACAATGCCCCGCAAAATGTGGGAAGCATCTCGCAACTCTCCTCGACAGAGCAGGTAAGCGCGGAAAAAGCGCCATTGCCGGCTCCGCCTGTGGCCGCGAAACATGTTGCCGGCAAGGCGCAATCCGCTCCGCTCCGCGCGAACTCTGAAGCGCTTCCCGCAGAGGTTGTTCCTTACTCCGCGTCCTCCATGGAGGCCAGTGCAAACGCGCTGTCCGGCACTGAACACGAGGGCGCCGCGTTGTCTCCGGGAGCCTCCGGGCAAGGTATTGTTGCGACTCAATACATGCCGGAGCCGGCAGCCGCGGCGCGGCAACCCCAACACGCCGTCAGCTTGTATTCGAGTAATGGCACGGCTTCCGGCACTGCCCCGGCAAAAATGGATAGCATGGCGGCACGCGCCCAGACCAGCCGCACCGCGGAGACCCGGTATTCCGGAGCGGGCGGAGCTTCAATGCCGCGGTTTAAAAAGGATGTTTCACCGCACATCAGCTACGATGTCAGCGCACCATTGTCTGTGGGGCAGTATATGGCTGCTCCCGAGGCGAAGACTGCGCCGCTGCCCAGCGGCCTGACGGTTCTTTCCACCGTATCGGCGCAAAATCACACACTGGCAATCGACCAGGCCGGCGCGCTGTTTCTTAGTGAAGACTTAGGAAGCCACTGGGAAGCTGTTGCCCGGCAATGGGCTGGCCGCGCCGTCGAAGTTCGCCTCCAGCCGTATTTGAACGGCAATACAGCCGCAGTGGCGCCCGCCGCAGGCGCCACAGTGCCCCCGCCAGTTTCCGCCGCGATCTTCGAGCTGGTGAACGATCAAAAATCTGGTCTGGGCGAGTGTGGATGGAAAAACCTGGAAAGCCCAATGAATCTATAGAAAAACTCTTATTAAATCCATCTGCTTACGCCGGCATTCCCTCGGTGGCTAAAGCCCGCATTGAGTTTTCTCGACTTGCGGCACGGCACCCAGAGGGTACCCGGCCGTGCCCTTTCAAAACACCGACTCATTCCATTTTCGGCCCTGCGTCAGCCCTAGAAGCCGATGCGTTGGCCGATGCCCGCCCGCGCCCGGAGTTCCCATTCATGAAAAGCAGCATTCCTGCCGAAATACCTGTTATCGGGAATGCCGAAGCGAAGCGCCGTCTTGATCGATGCCATGCGGGAAAAATCGGCCAGGCCGCCGCATTCGCGGCAACCATGCCTGGACCAGGGGAGACTTTGATGGCGCAGATCGAGAGGCAACGGCCCGATGTGGACAATGTGACCTGGGCCCATCTGCGCCTTCCCCCGTTTCCCCAGGTCGCGCTCCGCGTTCTGCAGTTGGCAAACAAGGAAAACGTGCAGTTGCACCAGATGAGCGACCTGATCTCGTCCGACATGGCTTTTGCCAGCGAGGTCCTCACCATCGCCAATTCTCTCCTCTATGCTCCGCGTTTTCCCGCCAGCAGCATTCTGCAGGCTATCGCGGTATTGGGCATCAACAACCTGCAGGGGATGTGTCTGACCGTGGGCGCCAGAGCCTACATGGGCAAAGCGCTGAATCTTCCTTCCATTCAGGTTATCTGGCGCCACAACCTGGCCTGTGCCCTGATCGCCGAGCAGTTGGCCGCAGCGGGGTTCCTGGATAAAGACATTGCGTACACCTCGGGCATTCTGCACGATATCGGCCGCCTGGCGCTGGCCACGGTGCGGCCCAAAGAGTACAGCGCGCTATTGGGGACGTATAGCGGATCCGGCGCGAGCATCCTCGAGGCCGAGCGGGATCTGTTTGGAGCAGACCATTGTGGAATCGGCCACCAGCTCATTGCGGATTGGAAGCTGCCTTCCGAATTCGATGCGGTGGTCTTCGAGCATCATGCGCCGAGGCGGACGGATGGTTCCTGGAGCGGAGCCGAATTGATCAAGGTAAGTTGCAGGATGGCCGATACGGCCGGCTTTCCCGCCTTCCCAGGCTGCGAGGCCGCTCCGTATGCCGATCTGCTGGATGAACTCCCCGCGCGGGAGCGCAGGCTCTTTCCTCCTGAAGTTGAGACCCTGGCCTGCGACGTCAGCAACAGAATCCAGGCCATAGGGTCTGTCTGATGCAATCCGGCGGAGTGGCTATCAGGTAGGACTGGCGCCTTTCGATGGGCAGCAACGGTCTCTTTTGCGCCGCTGAGAAGTATATCGTAACCCATTGATTCTAATGCACAATGATGGCAAAGAACGCGCACAAACACCTTTCCGAACCCTACCAAAGTGCCAGCCGTCACTGAAAGGTTACGTGGATTTTGCTACGCGTTGATTAAGTATGCGTTAAAGGCATACCATTGCACGGACTGGCCCCTCGCGACAGATCATGGGTTCAGTGGAGAACCCTCATGAAATCAATGCATAGCGCCAGCCGGCGGTCTTTTCTGAAGGGCGCGCTCATGGGCGCCGCGGCCTTGCGCGCAGGCGGCGGCAGGGAACTGCTGGCGGCGGCGGAACGGGGAGCGTCAGCGTCGAAATCCAGGGTTGTGCTGGCCCGCGATGCCCTGCTGCGCGGCACGGGCTCCAGTATCGATTCGGGCCGCATGCTGGCGCTTCTGGACCGCTCCATGCAGGCGCTCTTCGACCGCGATCGTCCCCTCGAGGCCTGGAAGATGCTGGTCCATCCCGGCGATTTGGTGGGACTGAAGGTGAATACGCTGGGAGGACGCGGAATCTCCAGCAATCTGCAGCTCGTGGAAGCCATTTGCGAACGCTTGCAGGAGGCCGGAATCAGGGCCGGCGACATCGTGGTGTGGGACCGCGACAGCGAGGAAATGGAACGCGGCGGCTTCCATATCTCGACGAGTGGCAACGGGGTTCTCTGCTTTGGCACCGATCGCGTCGATTATGAAGAGGACCTGGTTGCCTATGGCAGCGTGGGCAGCCGCTTGTCGAAGAATCTGACCCAGCGCTCCAATGTCCTGATCAATGTTCCCGTGCTGAAAGACCATGACGGCGCCGGCGTAACCATGGCCTTGAAAAATATGTATGGCGTCATCCATAACCCCAACAAGTACCACCCCAACGGCTGCAATCCCTACATCGCGGACCTGAACATGCTGCCGGAGATTCGAACTAGGATGCGCCTGATCATCTGCGATGCGACCACGGCCATGTACGAGGGCGGGCCGGGATACAAGCCGGAACACAGTTGGCATCACAATGGCTTGCTTGTTGCGCAGGATCCCGTGGCGCTGGATTACACCGGCTGGCAGATCATCGAACGCAAACGGGCCGAAAAAGGATTGAAGACGCTGCAAGCCGAAGACAGGGCGCCGCACTACATTGCCACGGCAGCCGACCAGGAACACCGGCTGGGCACGAACGATCCCAAGCGAATCTCGACCGTTGAGGTGTAGTGGGGAGCGGGACTGGGAGGTTCAAACATGTTACGTGAACTCGATGTGCAGGAAGGCATGAAGATTCTGAGTGGCGGGGAGCGGAACCCGTTTGATCGCCGTTCCTTCCTGATGTGCGCGCTGGCCTCGGGAGCGGCCCTGGGCCTGGGTGAATTTTCCGAAGCCGCCGGGGCGATTTCCATGGGGCGATGCTCAGCAAAAGCAGGACGATTCGCAATTCGCCGTGGAAGCGAAGTTCTACCAGAAGCTTCAGAACCGGAAGATCAAGTGCAAGCTGTGCCCGCGCGAATGCGTGGTGGGCGACAAGGAACGCGGCTATTGCGGGGTGCGCGAAAATCGCGGCGGAACCTACTATACCCTGGTGCATTCGCGGGTGTGCGCGGCGCACGTCGATCCCATCGAGAAGAAGCCGCTCTTCCACTACCTGCCCGGTACAACCGCTTTCTCGATCGCCACGGCGGGCTGCAACGTCAACTGCAAATTCTGCCAGAACTGGGACATCTCGCAGTCGCGCCCGGAGCAGATTCCCGCCCAATATGCTCCGCCGCAACGGGTTGCCGAGCTGGCCAGGCAATATGACTGCCCCACCATCGCCTACACCTACAGCGAGCCGGTGGTCTTTGCGGAGTACCTGATGGACGCGGCCGATGCCGGGCACCAAGCCGGCGTCCGCAGCATCGTAGTGTCGAACGGCTACATGCAGGAGGAGGCGCTGCGGAAGGCCTACGGCAAGATGGACGCGGTCAAGATCGATCTCAAGGCCTTCACCGAGAAGTACTACCGGGACGTGGTCACCGGCCAGTTGAAGCCGGTGCTGGATACGCTGGTCACTCTCAAGAAGATGGGCAAGTGGACGGAGATCGTTTACCTGGTGTTGCCGGGGATGAACGACGGCGATCAGGAATTCCGCGGCCTGGCGCAATGGATCAAAACCAACCTGGGCGTGGATGTGCCCCTGCACTTCACGCAATTTCATCCCCAGTACCTGTTGAAGAATCTGCCTATCACGCCGGTGGAGACCCTGGAACGCGCCAAGGCCATTGCCGACGCCGAGGGTCTGCATTACGTGTACATCGGCAATGTGCCGGGACATCCGGCGCAAAATACTTACTGCCCGCAGTGCCGCAAACAGTTAGTGGAGCGCGTGGGGTTCACGGCCAGCGAGGTGCTGATCCGCAAGGATCGCTGCCCATTCTGCCAGCACCCCATTCCAGGCATCTGGCACACATGAGGGCAGTGAGGAGGTTTGGCAAATGAAGTTCAAGAGGAGTTCCAAAATGTATTGGCTGACAGCTCAACTCGTCGCTCTGCTGGCGGTTGCGCCCTTGCAGCACGTCCGCGCCGCAAACGCCGCCAATCCGCAGAAGGTAAGACCGGCCGGAGTGGCCGGCAGTTTCTATCCCGCCGACCCCAAAGAACTAACGGCCATGATCGACGACATGCTGGCGCATGTGTCGCAGCCGGCCATCACAGACCCCATCCTGGCCGCGGTGTCGCCGCACGCCGGCTATCAGTACTCCGGCCCCGTGGCTGCCTACACCTACGCGGCGCTGAAAGGGCGCAAGTTTTCGCGCGTGGTGGTGATCGCGCCTTCGCATTACGAGAGCTTCGATTTCACCTCGGTCTATGACGGCGACGCCTACGCCACGCCGCTGGGAAATGTGCCGGTGGACAAAGCCTTTGCAGCCAAGCTGGTGAAGATGAGCTCCACCATGAAGCTTTCCGGCCGGGGACACGACGCCACATCGGCGGGCGCCGAACATGCCATCGAGGTGGAGTTGCCGTGGCTGCAGCGGGTGCTGGGCGATTTCCAGTTAGTGCCCATCGATATGGGAGACCAGAGTTATGAAAGCAGCCGCGCGCTGGGCGTGGCCCTGGCAAAGTTGATTAAGGCCGAAGGCAAGGAAGGCGATACGCTGGTCCTCGCCAGCTCTGATCTGTCGCACTACCACCCCTACGATGAAGCGGTGAAGATCGACCACAAGACCCTCAATGCGCTGGAGAAGTGGGACTACTTCAGCATGTCGCAAAACTTCCAGACGCGGGTGTGGGAAGCCTGCGGCGGCGCGCCCATCGTGGCCGCGATGATTTACGCCGAGCGCATGGGAGCCAAGCAGGCCAAGGTGCTCAAGTATGCCAATTCCGGCGACACCACCGGCGACCATTCGCGCGTGGTGGGATACAGCGCCGACGTATTCGTCAAAACGCTTGGAGGAAAGGCAGTGGATACTCCCTTCTCGCTGACTGACCCGGAGAAAGCCGAGCTGCTGGCCCTGGCGCGCAAGTCAGTGGAGTACGTGGTCGAGGTGCAAGATCCGTATCAACCGGAGGCCAGCAAAAGCGAAGCGCTGAACCAGGAGCGCGGCGCCTTCACAACCCTGAAAGAGGGGGGACAACTGCGCGGGTGTATCGGCTACACCTCCGCAATAAAGCCTCTTTACCTGACGGTGCGCGACACGGCCACGCTGGCCGCCCTGCGCGATCCTCGCTTTGCGCCGGTAGCGGCGTCGGAGTTGCCCAAGCTGGAATACGAAATCTCCGTGCTCTCGCCGCTGCGGCGTGTCCTTGACATCGACCAGATCAAGGTGGGCCAGCACGGTTTGCTGATGAGGAACGGCGACAACGAGGGGCTCTTGCTTCCGCAGGTGCCGGTGGAACAAGGATGGGACCGGCAGACCTTCCTGGAGCAGACCTGCCGCAAGGCGGGGATGCGCTCGGATTGCTGGAAGGATGAGGATACCGATATCTTCATGTTTACTGCGGTGGTTTTCGGCGAGCATAAATCGTAGGGGCTTTCTGTAATGGTGCTGTTTCCGTGTTGGCGACCAACCTCCCGAAATCTTTCTCTCGTCACCCGCGCGAGGAGTACACTCCCAAATTAGCTCGCAGTATGCGATAAATTCTCGCGAGCTGGAGGCGAATCATGCGTGCAAGATTGGCGGCAAAAGCTGTTCCTACGCTCTTATGCATCCTTCTGTCTTGCGGCAGAATAGCGGCACAACGACCTGCCCATTGCGCTCAAATTTTATTCTGTCTCTTCGATCAAGAAGCTGCGTCCTCCGATCCTGCGGGGATCCACAAATATAGCAGAGATCTGCTCGACTTGGTCTTGCCCAATCAATGGACCTATGGGCAATCTCCATCCGGGCGAATGGAAACGTTTGAACTTGAGTTCCTGGGCGAAAACTACGCCGCCAAGCTCGCCGACCGCTTGGCGCGGACAGAGCAGTCGGCTCGGACAGGCAATGAAAAGCTAGTTGCCGAAAGCGATGTTGTGCGGGCATTCAATGATCTGATGAAGGAGATCGGCGCCCCATCATCCCTAAGGACTGACGAAGCATCGCTACGGAGATTCAGAGAACATGCAGCGGCAATCAAGGCTTTTCCCGCGCTGTTTTCGGCGGATCGCAATGGAACTAACTGTAATCCGGGTGAAGCTGTATTTCTCCTCTCCCTCTTGATTTCGGACAACGGAATCCTCTACGAACGGAATCTGGACAGCGAACTAGCCCTGATGCAAATGGGCGAACAGCAAAATGAAGGTGGGCGCAGCTACGGCGCTGCCATCGGTCGCATCGTAGACATGAACGGGACCGCAAGAGGACTCATTCTCTCGTATACATCGCACCATAATCGATTCGCAACAAAAGCGGTATTCAATAAGCTCGCGGGCACGCTCGCATTTTGAAAAGTATGCGTAATTTGACCCAAACGGCAACTCCGAGCGGTTAACCGGCAAACCGGAAACTACACCACTATCGAGCTTCCTCTATCTCCTCCATTTTCTCTTCGCCACCAGTCCGCCCGCGCCCTGGATGCGTAGAGTGTCAGGCCGCCCCTTTTCGCTAGGAATGACCGAGGTCGCAGCCCAGAGAGAAGCGCAAAGCGGCGCAGATCTCGCTCATTCGCCGGGAACTCAGTTGGGCCACGCGCTTGCCCAATCGATCCTGGGGGACGGTGACCGCATTGTGCAGGTTCACCGCGCAGGAGGCCTTCATGCCATCTTCCTCGTTCAGGACAACCTCGGAAGGCACGCCGCGAATTGCGGACGTAATAGGCGCGACGGTCACCGTGGAGAGATAGGCGATGGCGCTGGAACGAGTGAGCACGACCACCGGCCTCTTCTTATCGGGCGGGGCAAAGTTGTACAGGCGAACATCCCCGCGGACTATTCCTCCGGCCATGCCGACTCCGCTTCCCAGAGACAGGATTCATCCCGCGCCTGCGGCTGCCGCGAGTAACCCTCCCGGTCGCGTTCTTCCAGTGTGCGCACCTCTAGCCTGCGCAGATGTTCCCGCAGCGCTTCGCGCACCAGTACGGAACGATTCTGCTTCGCCCGGCGAGCAGCCTGGTCGGCGGCGCGCAGCAGCTTCTTGTCGAGAACGATCTGGACGGTTTCCATATGTCGACCTTATTCCACAGTATACTCCACATTCCGTTCTCGGGTTACACTCGGTTCCCGGAGCGCTCCAACCCCGCCCGTGCGGCCAGCAGCGCCGGGGCCAGGTTGATGGCCGCGCAGAGCCAGGCGGTTTTCCAGAATCCGAAGACGGGAATGAGATAAGTGCTCAGCAGGAGCGCGCCCACGCAACCGCCCAGCAAATCGATAGCATAGAGCGCGCCCAGTCCTGAACGGCCGCCGCGGTCATGAAGGTAAATCTCCGCCGCGATGGGGAATTGATAGCCGCCCAACATTCCCGCCAGAGCCGCCAAAGCCGGGAGAACCAACTGCGCCGCCAGCCATGTTGCCGCCGTCCCGGAGAGCTGCTCCAGTAGGCTGACCGCAAAGAGCAGCGCGGGAGAGGAAAGGGCAAGCAGCAACTGCGTGGAGGCCAGGACGCGGCTGGGCGGATGATGGCCTGAACGAATGCCGCGAAGCGCGAGCCAGCTTCCCAAGGCGATGCCCGCCATGCACAGGCCGATGAGAATCGCGAGCTGGTGGTAGACGTAGCCATAGATGGATTGGAAGGCCAGCAGCAGGAATATCTCCAGAGCCATCACCGTGAATCCGGTGGCCGCCACCGCATACGCCGCGGCGCAACGCGCGCGTCTTTCGCGGCCGGGCAAAAACGCCAGCAGCGCCGCGACAAGGAACAGGAGAACCAGAGCCGCACCCAGGATGCTGCGGAAAGGAATCTGCGCCGCTGCCCGGAACCAGCCGGAGTAGCCGGACCTGAACTGCGCGCTCCACAGCACCACGTCGAAGTAATAGGCGATGGGCGCGAAATCGCGATTCACCGGCGTGGAGGGCAGCGGTTGCAGTTGCTCCTCGACCTGCTCCATGCGGTCGGGCATCATGCGGTAGGGGATGAAGTATTCGCGTACATACAGCGTGTGCAGATTGCGCTCCCGCAACCTTTCCACCAAAATCCGGGGATCATCCGTCAACACACCGGGGCGCGCGGCGGCAAAGAAGTGGATGGTATCGCCGGGAATCGCTGCAACGTAAGGAAAGACTACCTCGAGTGTGTGGCGGATGCAGCGCAGAAACTCCTTGAGGTCAGGGTCGATGGTCTCTTCCGACGAACGCAGTTCCAGGGCCAGCACTCCGCCGGGCGCGAGGTGATGGCGAGCGGAACGGAAAAACTCGACGGTGTAAAAACGGTTCAACTGCGCGGTTTGCGGGTCGGGCACATCCAGAATGATGACGTCGAATGCGCCGGCAGCCGTCTTCAGATAGTGCCGGCCATCCGCGTAGTGGATGTGCACACGGGGATCGGAGTCAAACACAGCGGACTGCGCGGGAAAAAACTGCCGCGCCATGCCGATGAGAGCGGGATCGAGCTCGACGTAATCGATGCGCTCGATGGTGGGATGCTTCAGCGCCTGGGCGACGCCGCCGTTTACTCCGCCGCCGATCAGGAGAACGTTTTTCGGCGCCGGGTGCTCCAGCAGGGCGTAGTGAACCGCCTCTTCAGCAGCGTTCTCGTCCGGCGCATTGGCCAGGATGACGCCGTTCGAATAGATGCTGCGGATATTGCCGGTTTGGGTGACCGCCAGGTTGCCGTAGATGGTGTCGCGTGTAGCCACCAGGCGGAAGCCACGCCACAGGCGCTCCTGCGCAGCCCTGTCCACCGGCGGCGCAACATAGACCATTAGAAAAATCGCGCCCAGCGCCGTCAGTCCGGTCAAGGCGGCAAGCTGCCTGCGGCGCATGGGAAAAATCAGGACGGCCGCCATGCACAGGTTGAGCAGGGCCACGATGGTTGCGATCTGGAAGGATTCGAGGTAGCGCAGCAGGACGATGCTGGCCAGGATTCCTCCCAGGCCGGAGCCGGCTGCCTCCAGCAGGTAAGCTGAGCCGGCGGCGATGCGCGCGGAGACGGCGCATTCGGTTTCAACCATGCGGGCCGCGGCGACGAAAAGCGCCCCTGAAACCAGGCAAAACAGGCTCAGGCAGACAAGGGACGCAAGCAGCATGGGCGCCGGCCCAACCAGCTCGCCCGGCACCATCTGAAATATGGTTTTGGAGGCGCGCAAGGCCCAGATGGTGGGTGGCAGGCTGAAGGCGAGCAGGCATTCGAGCGCGGCTACCGCCCGGCGCGCGTTGCTCCCGACTAGGGCAAGCCTGCTGCTCAGGCTGCTGCCGGCGGCGGTCCAGAAGAGCCAGGTGGCCAGCATGATCCCCAACGACATTTCGTTGCCGTTGAAGACGACAATCAGCTCCCGCATGAGAACGATCTGGCCGATGACCGCGCTGAATCCGATCAGCGCCAGAGCCGTTCTTACGGCAGACGCCGGCTTATTCGCAGTGGGCATGGGGACGGGCTGTAGAGGCGCATTCACCAGAAGGGAATTATAGTGGTTCGCCGGTTTCTGTAGAGCGAAACAATTTAGCCAAGCGAATGGTATCCCACCCTTTCGACAGGAAAAAATCGAAAGGATGGGGCACGGGGCTGAGTTGATCGATCCCTGACCCCTGTTCTTTGATCTCTGTTATTTCGGCAACTGCCCTATATCCCAGCCGCCGCCAAGGGCGCGGACAAGGCCGACGCTTGATTCAAATTGCCGCGTGCGCAGATCGATGGCCGTGCGCTGATTCTGGAGCAGCGTAGCCTCTGCCGTCAGCACCTCAAGATAGCTGGTGACGCCGCCTTTGTAGCGCTGGTTGGAGAGGTCGAAGGAGTGCTGCGCCGCATCCACTGCCCGCTCTTCGACAGCCGACTCCTGCTCCAGAATCCTGAGACCGGAGAGCTGGTCTTCCACGTCGTTGAAGGCCTGAAAGATCGTGTTCCTGTAGGCGGCGGCCTGGGCTTCGTACTGGTGGCGGGCCTGGTCGGTGAGGGCGTGGCGCTGGCCGGCGTCGAAGAGCAACTCCGTTGCCTGCGCCCCCAGGCTCCACAGCGCGCTCGGCCCCTGAATCCAGGTGCCGGCGTGGGTGCTTTCAAAGCCGCCCGCGCCTCCCAGCGTGATGGTGGGATAGAAAGCGCTGACGGCGATGCCGATCTGCGCGTTGGCCGCGGCGGTGCGGCGCTCGGCGGCGGCAATGTCAGGACGGCGCTCCAGCAGTTGCGAAGGCACGCCGAGGGGAACTTTGGGCAGCACCAGTCCCTGAGCTGGTCAGACAGAACAAGCGGCGAGGGCGGAATGCTGAAATCTGTCAGTTTCAGGTTGGCGATGGTGCCGATAGCGTGCTCATACTGGGCGCGAGCCACGCCTACGTCGATCAGTTGCGCGCGCACGGTTTCCAGCTGCGTCCTGGCCTGGGCCACATCCACCTCGGTGGCTACTCCGCCGGCGAGGCGGCGCTGGGTCAGGTCGAGCTGGCGCTCCAGGTCGGCGACGGTGGCTTGCAGCAGCTTGATCTCGGAGTCCAGGCCGCGCAGTTCAAAGTAGTCGGCGGCCATTTCGGCATGGAGGCTCAGGTCCACGTTGGCCATCTCCGCGGCGCTGGCCTGGGCGTTCTCACGGGCCGATTCTACGGTGCGGCGGATGCGGCCCCAGAAGTCCGGCTCCCAACTGGCCTGGCCGCTGAGAGCGAAATCGCTGTAGGTGGTCGGCTTGCCGGCTGAAAAAGAAGGCCCGTTGGTGGAGATGTTCTGGCGCGAGGCGGAAGTCCCCGCGGAGAACGTGGGATAGAGGGCGGCGCGGGCCGCGGTCACCTGGTCGCGCGCGGCCAGGTAAGTCTCCAGCGCCTGGCGCAGAGCCTGGTTATTGGGCTGGCCATTGGGGCGATGCGTTCTTCCAACTGGTTCAGTTGCGGGTCCTGGTAGATCTCCCACCATTTGCCGCGCAACATGCCGTCGGAGGGCGTGGCTGTTTGCCAGCCGCCTCCGGCCGGATTGGGCGGGGGGATGATTACCGTCGCTGCGCCGGCCTCCTTGTAGGCCGGGGGCGCTTCGTAGCCGGGGCGATTGTAGTTGGGACCGACGGGCTTGCAGGCGGTGAGAAGCGCAAGGGCGAGAAATGCGGCGAGGCTGAATAAGCGGACTTTCAAAGCTGGGATGGTTGAGGTTCGTGGTCTCCCACCCTTGCCGCAAGAATCCGCCGCGGCGGACGGCAAGGATGGGGCACCCGACGAAGTTGCCCAAAAACGTCCCTCCGGGGCTAAAGCCGCGCCCGTTTTTCGCGCATTTGCGGCACGGGACCCGGAGGGTGTCCGGCCGTGCCCTTTCAAAACCATGAGTTTTTCTCTAGCCAGAAGCACCCCCATCGCTACTTGCCTCCCGCATCGGCGTGGCTGGCCGGGCTCTCCACATGAAGCCTTTTCGCCCTCGATGAGCGAGTCGGGCGGGTCCTGGATCACCCGGTCGCCGGCGCTGAGCCCGGTGACGATCTGCACGTTGGCCCCGTCGTCCTCGCCGATAACCACGGGGACCAGGTGCGCGAGGTTGCCGTTGACCACGGTGCCCACGCGCAGCCCTTCCCTGCGGAAGATGAGCGCGGAGGCGGGCACGATGAAGGCCGGGCCGGCGGGCGGCGTCTTGAAGTGGACCTGGGCCAGCGAGCCGGGCAGCAATTCGCCGGCGCGGTTATCCACGTCGATCTCCACCAGCAGCGTGCGGCTCACCGGATCGATGGCGTCTGCGGTGCGCACCAGGGTCCCCTGAAAAATCTTCCCCGCGTACTCGGCAAAGGTCAGGTCGATCTTCTCTCCGCGCTTCACGTTCCCGGAATAAATCTGCGGCAGGTTGGCGTAGACGCGCAGGGTCTGGATGGCCTGCAGGTGGAAAAGCTCCTTGCCCGCGCCGGGGTCGATCAACTGGCCGGTGTCGATGTTGCGGGCGGTGACCACGCCGTCAAACGGCGCGTAGACCTTCTCGAAGGATTGCAGTTCCTTGAGCCGCTGCACGTTGGCCTGGGCGGAGCGAACGGCTGCCGCGGTGGCGGCGGCCTGGTTGACGAAGGTATCGGTATCCTGGCGCGAGACGGCGTCGGAGTCGACCAGCCCGGTGTAGCGCTCGGCCTGGATGCGGGCGTTGTTGGCGTTGGCCTGGGCGGTAACCAGGTCGCTCTCGGCCTGGGAGAGTTGCTGATCCAACTCGGGCGTGGCGATCTCGCACAGCAGCGCGCCTTTCTTCACCCTGGCGCCGATGTCGAAGTACCAATGCACGAGATAGCCGGAGGTGCGCGCGTAGATGGGCGAATCCGTGAAGGCGGTCACGTTGCCGGGGAGCACAAAGCTCTCCACCGGCGCGCCCGGCCTGGGGGCCGCGGCGATCACCGTGGGAGCGGCCAGCTCCGTGGTCCGGGCGGCCAGCGCTTTATCGGCATGAGCGCGTTTGAGAATGCCGATGGCCGCCAGCGCTACGGCCACCAGGAGCACCAGGGCTACGCCCGCCAGGACCTTGCGCGGCGAGATAGGCTCCTGATGGGACGCGGTCGCGTAGTCGTGAACCGGCTGGCGTTCCGGCTGCAGGTTCGGATTAGGTTCGTTGGTCATATGAGATTACTCCGAAAGCTGGTCAAACTCGTCAAGAGTCCCGGCTCGCGCAGCGCCGCGCGCCGTCTTGCGGCGGCCTTCCAGCCAGCCGTGGACGACAGAGAAAAATGCGGGCACAAAGAAGAGCGTGGCCACGGTGGCCAGCAGCAGTCCGCCGATGACGGCGCGGCCCAGCGGGGCGTTCTGCTCGCCGCCGTCGCCCAGGCCCAGCGCCATGGGCACCATGCCGATGATCATGGCCAGGGCGGTCATCAGCACCGGGCGCAGGCGGACAAAGCCGGCGTTCAGCGCGGCCCGGCGCGCATCGCCCACCAGGACTTCCAACTGCTCGCGGGCAAAGCTCACCACCAGGATGGAGTTGGCCGTGGCCACGCCCATGCACATGATGGCGCCGGTGAGCGCGGGAACGCTGAGCCGGGTGTTGGTGAGGAAGAGGAACCAGACGATGCCGGCCAGCGCGGCCGGCAGCGCCGAGATGATGAGAAACGGATCGAGCCAGGACTGGAAGTTGACCACGATGAGCAGGTAGACCAGCAGGATGGAAAACGCCAGACCGGCCAGCAGGCCGATGTAGGACTTCTTCATGGTCTCGCTCTGCCCGCGCAGGATGAAGTGCGAGCCGCGCGGCAGCTCCGTTCTGGTGGCGGGCGATGATCTCTTCTATCGCGCGGGTCACCGTGCCCAGGTCGGTTCCATCCACGTTGGCGAAGATATCGATGACCGGCTGCACGTCGTAGTGGCTCACGGTGCCCATCTCCGTGCCCGGCGCGATGGCGGCCAGGTTGCCCAGAACATTGACCGGCGGCGGCACTCCGGGCACGCCTGTTGAAGCCGCGCCCGGTGCGGCGGCAGGGGCCGCGCCGGGCGCGGAGGCGACGTTTGCCTGCGCCGTGGGCGTGTTCCCGGTAACAGGCAGGCTCTGCAGCGCGGCCAGCGAGTCGAGCTGGTACTGCGGGGACTGGATGGCAACGTTGTAGCTGACGCCGGTTCTTGGGATCGAGATAGAAGTTGGGGCTGGTCTGGAAGCTGCCGCTGAGAGCCACCAGCAGGCTTTGCGCCACATTCTGCTGCGTCAGGCCGATGGCCTGGGCGCGGGTGCGGTCCACATTCACCGTCATATTGGGATAGTTGAAGGGCTGCTGGATGCGCGCATCGGCGGCGCCGGGAACATAGCGGACCTCATCGAGCATGCGCTCGGCGAGGGCGCGGTTGCCATACAGGTCCGGGCCGACGACCTGAATGTCGATGGGCGCGGAGAGGCCGAAGTTGAGAATCTGGGTCACGATGTCCACCGGCAGCACATAAAACGTGACGCCGGGATACTGGCGGCCGAGCACGGTGCGCAGGCGCTCAACGTAAGCCGCGGTGGGGTGGTGATCCCGGCTCAACTGCACCTGGATATCGGCGTCGGCCGGGCCGATGGGCGCCGAGGTCGAGTAGGAGAGGTTCAGTCCCGAGTAGGGCAGCGCCGATGTTATCGACGATGGTGACCACTTCTTTGGCGGGAATCTGCTCGCGGATGGTGGCGTCGATGTGGTCGCAGAGCGCGGCCGTCTCTTCAATGCGCGTGCCGGTGCGGGCGCGCACGTGAATCTTGAACTGGCCGGAGTCCACCGAGGGGAAGAAGTCCTGGCCGAGCCAGGGCGCAAGAAGCCCCAGCGAAAGCCAGCGGCAAAGGCCAGGAAGAGGATCAGAAAGACGCCCGCATGGTCCACGCACAGGGTGAGCAGGCGCAGGTAGCCGTGGCGGAAGTTCTCAAAGCCCGATTCGAAGCCCTGTTGAAAGCGGACGAAGGGATTGCGGCTGGAGCGCTTCCTCGCGGTCTCCGCGTCGTCGTGCTCCTGGAGCAGGTACTTGGCCATGGTGGGCACCAGGGTGCGGGAGAGCAGGTAGCTGGCCAGCATGGCGAAGACCACCGCCTCGGCCATGGGCACGAAGAGGTAGCGGGCCACGCCGCTGAGAAAGAACATGGGCACGAAGACGATGCAGATGGCGAGGGTGGAGACCAGGGCGGGGGTGGCGATCTGCGCCGAGCCGTCGAGGATGGATTGCTCCAGTTCCTTGCCTGCTTCCAGGTTGCGGTTGATGTTCTCGATGGCCACGGTGGCGTCGTCCACCAGGATGCCGACGGCCAGCGCCATGCCGCCCAGGGTCATGATGTTGATGGTCTCGTGCAGCGCGTAGAGCGCGGTCAGCGAACAGAGAATCGAGAGCGGAATGGAGACCGCGATGATGACCGTGGAGCGCCAACTGCCCAGAAAGACCAGGATCATGATGGCGGTGAGGCAGGCGGCGATGATGGCCTCGCGGACCACGCCGTCGATGGCCCCGCGCACGAAGATGGACTGGTCGGAGAGGGGATTGATGCGCAGTTGCGGCGGCAACTGGCCCTTGATGTTTACCAGCTTGTCGCGCACTCCCTGGATGATGTCCAGCGTGGAGGCCGAGCCGGTCTTCAGGATGTTCATCATGATGGCGCGTTTGCCGTCCACGCGCACAATATTGGTTTGCGGCGGGATTGCCGTCGCGCACATGGGCCACGTCGCGGATGTAGATCACCGCGCCGTTCACCGCTTTGATGGGCAGGTTGTTCAGCTCGTCGACGATCTGCGGGGCGGAGTTGGTTTCGATGGCGTATTCGAAGCGGTCGATCTTCATGGTGCCGGAGGGCACGATCAGGTTCTGCGCGTTGACGGCGTTGACCACGTCGACCGGCGAAAGCCCCTTGGCCTGCAGCGCGGGCAGGTCGATGTCCACCTGGATCTGGCGCTGCTTGCCGCCGTAGGGGAAGGGCGTCTGCGCTCCCTCAATGGTGGCCAACTGGGTGCGGATGTTGTTCTGGCCCAGGTCGTTCAACTGCTGCTCGTTCAGCCCCTCCCCGGAGAGCCCCAACTGCAGCACCGGCACGCTGGAGGCGTTGTACTGGATGATGAACGGCGGCGTGGAGCCAGGCGGCAGGCTGCGCAACTGCACCTGGCAGATCGCGGTTACCTGGGCCACGGCGCTGCCGATGTTCACGTGCGGCTGGAAGAAAATCTTGATGACGCCGATGCCGTTGAGCGACTGCGACTCGATGTGCTCGATGTCGTTGACCGTGGTGGTCATGCCCCGCTCGCTGTTGTAGACGATGCGGGTGGACATCTCCTGCGCGGAGAGGCCGTTGTAGTTCCAGACCACCGTCACGACGGGAATATCGATGTTGGGAAAGATGTCCGTGGGCATCGACAGAATGCTGAGGACGCCGAGGATCAGAATCAGAAGCGCAAAGACGGTAAAGGTATAAGGCCGCCGCAGCGCAAGCCGGACAATCCACATCATAGGGCTGGTACTCGCTCCTGAGCCGCGCCGCTTTTATCCAACTTGCCCGTGATCGGTTGGCTCTTGTTGAGGTCGGCAAATCCCCGGTCCGGTTGGCGCCGGCTCACAGGTTCCCGGGCCGCAGGCAACCACCGCCTGGGCCCAATCCAAAACACTGTTGAAATTACAATGGTAGACGAATTTGCCGGACAAAGGCGCGGGAGCGGACAAGAATGCTTGTTTGCAATGATTTATGACGCCCTGCGAAGACCCCTCCGCGGCGGAGGGGACTTAAGCTACCGCCGTGAGCCGTCCCTGCTCGGGCATTGCCCGCCTGGCTTACAATAGTTGCATCTCGCATCCTCAGGGAATGTAGCGCTCAGCCGCTTGGGATGCCATCCGCCTCCTGTTTGGCGCCGGGGCGGACGAAACTTCTGCTGAAACTGTTGCGTCCATAGTAACGAATGCGGGTAGTTTGACCTTTGCCCGGCAGGACCGCATTTACGTCCTCTGTGGGCATTTAAATCACAAGAAAACGACGGGAATCGAATTTATGTCCATAGTAGACACTCCGGAACCCCATCTGACCACAGACAGCACCATCCAACGGCGGCGCTCCCGCGCGGGTTTCTGGGTGCGCATCCTCGTGTACCTTTTGGTGGCGGGCGTTCTGGGCTTTATTGCGTGGCGGATCTACAGGAATCATCAGCAGGCAGCGGCGAACAGCGCGCGCCAGGCGGCGGAGTTGCAGAACCGGCCGGTTCCCGTGCAGGTGGCAGCCACGGAGCAGAGGCCCATGCCCATCTTCCTCACCGCGCTGGGCACGGTCACGCCCTACATGAGCGTCACGGTCAAGGCGCGGGTGAGCGGCGAACTGGAGCCGGTCAAGTTCACTGAGGGGCAGCAGGTCAGGCAGGGCGAGACCATCATGGTGATCGACCCCAGGCCCTACCAGGCCGCGCTGGACCAGGCCAAAGGCACCCTGGCGCACGATCAGGCGTTGCTGAAGGACGCCCAGGTGGAATATGCCCGCTATAAGGCGCTCTACGATGCGGGCGTCACCTCCAAGGAGACGCTGGACGCCGACGAGGCCGCCCAGGGCCAGTACCAGGGCGCCATCGAGGCCGACAAGGCGGCCATTGAGACCGCCCAGTTGCAGCTTGACTGGTGCACCATCCAGTCGCCCATCAACGGCCGAATCGGCCTGCGCCTGGTGGACCCCGGCAATATCATCACCGCCAACACCACCAACCTGGTGATCATCAACCAGTTCCAGCCCATCGCCGTCTACTTCACCCTGCCCGAGAACGAGCTGCCCCAGGTGCTGCACAAGCTGGCCGCGGAGAGGCGCCTGCCCGTGGATGCCTACGACCGCGGCGACGTGCAGAAGCTGGCCAGCGGCGAGTCTGCTCACCGCCGACAACCAGATCGACACCACCACCGGAACCGACAAGCTGAAGGCCGTCTTCGACAACAAAGACCAGTCGCTCTTTCCCAACCAGTTCGTCAATATTCACCTGGTGATGGAAAACCGGCCCAATGCGCTGGTGGTGCCGTCGGCAGCCATCCAGACCGGCCTGCAGGGAACGTACGTCTGGGTCGTCGATACGGACGCCAAAGGAACCTCGACCGCCCGCATTCAGCCTGTGAAGGTCGCCCTGGCCGAGGGACAGGTCACCATCCTGGACAGCGGCCTTCGAGCCGGGCAGAACCTGGTGGTGGACGGCGCGGACCGGCTGCGCACCGGGCAGATTGTCACCGTGAGCACGGCTCCGCAGCGATCCAGCCAGAGTTCCGGCCAGGCCGGCGGACCATTCGTCGCGCCCAACGCCCCGGCTCTCCCCGGACCATCCGGTAATCAGGGCAACGGCAAGAACTCCACGAGGACGCAGCGGTGAGCCTGAGTCCTTCCCGGCCCTTCATTCTGCGCCCGGTAGCCACCTCGCTGCTGATGGCGGCCATTCTGCTGGCCGGCTTTGTGGGCTATCAGCAGTTGCCGGTCTCCGCCCTGCCGGAGGTGGACTACCCCATCATCCAGGTGCTCACCTTTTACCCCGGCGGCGGACCGGAGGTGATGGCTTCCTCCGTCACCGCGCCTCTGGAACGCCAGTTCGGCCAGATGCCGGGGCTTAAGCAGATGACCTCGGTCAGCTCCGGCGGCGGCTCCGTCATCACCCTGGAGTTCAACCTGGACGAAAACATCGACGTGGCCGAGCAGGAGGTGCAGGCGGCCATCAACGCGGCCAACAGCTTTCTGCCCCCCGATCTGCCCAATCCGCCCATCTACAGCAAGGTCAACCCCGCCGACGCGCCCATCATGACCCTGGCGCTCTACTCCGACACGCTGCCGCTGGACAAGATCGAAGACGCTGCCGACACCAACCTGGCGCAGAAGATCTCCCAGGTCACCGGCGTGGGACTGGTTTCCATTGCCGGCGGACAAAAGCCCTCGGTGCGCATCCAGGCCAATCCCGCGCAGTTGGCCGCCTACAACCTGAGCCTGGAAGATCTGCGCACGGCCGTCGCCGCCGCCAACGTGGACCAGGCCAAGGGCACGCTCAACGGCGCCCGCCAGTCTTACACCATCGGCGCCAACGACCAGTTGCTTTCCAGCGCCGATTACAAGCCGGTCATCGTGGCCTATCGCAACGGGGCCGCGGTGCGCGCCTCCGACGTGGCCACCATCGTCGATGCCGCCGAGAACTCCCAGCAGGCCGCCTGGATGGACCGCCAGCCCGCGGTCATCGTCAACATCCAGCGCCAGCCCGGCGCCAACATCATCGCCGTGGTGGACCGCATCAAGAAGCTGCTGCCGCAGTTGCAGACCAGCCTGCCGGCCACCGTGCAGGTCAAGGTGCTCACCGACCGCACCATCACCATCCGCGCCTCGGTCCGGGACGTGGAATATCGAGCTCATGCTCACCGTCGCCCTGGTGGTGATGGTCATCTTCCTCTTCCTGCGCAACCTGGCGGCCACCATCATTCCCTCGGTGGCGGTGCCGCTCTCCATCGTGGGCACCTTCGGCGTGATGTACCTGCTGGGCTACTCGCTCAACAACCTCACCCTGATGGCGCTCACCATCTCCACCGGCTTCGTGGTGGACGACGCCATCGTGATGATCGAGAACATCTCGCGCTTCATCGAGGAAGGCGACAGCCCCATGCGCGCCGCGCTCAAGGGCAGCGAACAGATCGGCTTCACCATCATGTCGCTGACCGTTTCGCTCATCGCGGTGCTCATCCCGCTGCTCTTCATGAGCGACGTGGTGGGCCGGCTGTTCCGCGAGTTCGCCGTCACCCTGGCCGTCACCATCCTGGTCTCCGCGGTGGTCTCGCTGACCCTGACGCCCATGATGTGCTCGCGCATTCTGCAGGACAAGAAGGTAGCGCGGCAAACCCGCTTCTACTATTGGTCGGAGAAGGTCTTCAATTCCATCATCGCCTTCTACGGGCGCACCCTGCAGGTGGTTCTGCGCCATCGCTTCACCACCCTGATGGTCACCATCTCCACTTTTGTGGCCACCATTCTCCTCTTCATCGTGATTCCCAAGGGCTTCTTCCCGGTGCAGGACACGGGCGTGATCCTGGGCATCTCCGAAGCGCCGCAGACGGTCAGCTTCGCCAGCATGGCCCAGCGCCAGCAAAAACTCGTGGACGTTCTGCTCCAGGACCCGGCCGTCGACAACATCTCCTCCTTCATCGGCGTGGACGGAACCAACACCACGCTGAACTCCGGCCGCATCCAGATCACTCTCAAGCCGCTGGAAGTGCGCAAGATCTCCGCCACTGAAGTCATCCGCCGCCTGCAGCCCCGCCTGGAAGGCGTGGAGGGCATCCAGCTCTTCCTGCAGCCGCTCCAGGACCTGACGGTGGAAGACCGCGTGAGCCGCACCGAGTTCCAGTACTCGCTCGAAGATCCCGATCAGAACGAGCTGGCCAGGTACACGCGCTTGATGGTCGACGAACTGAGCAAGGAGAAAGTCGTAACCGACGTGGCCAGCGACCTGCAGGACCAGGGGCTGGGCGCCAACCTGGTCATCGACCGCGACACCGCGGCCCGGCTGGGCATCGCCATGGCCGACGTGGACAACACCCTCTACGACGCCTTCGGCCAGCGCCAGGTCTCCACCATCTTTACCCAGCTCAACCAGTACCACGTGGTGATGGAGGTGGGGCCAAACTTCCAGACCGACCCCGGCACGCTCAGCAACCTCTACGTCAAATCCGGCAACGGCACCCAGGTTCCGCTCAGCATGGTGGCCCACTGGGAGCAGACGCGCGCGCAACTCGCCATCGGCCACCAGGGCCAGTTCCCCTCCACCGTGATCAGCTTCAACCTGGCGCCGGGCAAGTCGCTGGGCGACGCCGTCAAGGCCGTCAACGGCATCGAACAGCGCATCAAGATGCCGGCCGCCATCAATGCCAGCTTCCAGGGCACGGCCGCGGCCTTCCAGACTTCGCTGGCCAACGAGCCGCTCCTGATTCTGGCCGCGCTGGTCACCGTCTACATCGTGCTGGGCGTGCTCTACGAGAGCTACATCCACCCCATCACCATCATCTCCTCGCTGCCCTCGGCCGGCGTGGGCGCGCTGCTTGCGCTGCTCATTACGCGCACCGAATTCAGCGTCATTGCGCTCATCGGCATCATCCTGCTGATCGGCATCGTGCAGAAGAACGCCATCATGATGATCGACTTTGCCCTGCAGGCCGAGCGCAAGGAGGGCAAACCCGCCGAGGAGGCCATCTTCCAGGCCTGCCTGCTGCGCTTCCGGCCCATCATCATGACCACCATGGCCGCGCATGCTGGGCGGCCTGCCGCTGGCCCTGGGCGGAGGCGTGGGCGCCGAGCTGCGCATGCCCCTGGGCATCACCATCGTCGGCGGCCTGCTCCTGTCGCAGTTGCTCACCCTTTACACCATCCCGGTCATCTATCTCTACTTCGACAAGCTGGCCCAGCGCATGAAGCCGCGCGACATCCCTGCCAGCCACGAGCAACAACCGGTCAGTGCCGACTGAGGAGCCCCGAGCGATGCATCTTTCCGCACCTTTTATCCGGCGCCCGGTAGCCACTTCGCTGCTCTCGCTGGCCCTGCTGCTGGCCGGTTCGGTGGCTTACTCCCTCCTGCCTGTGGCCTCGCTGCCCAACGTGGATTTCCCGGTCATCGGCGTCGGCGCCGGGCTGCCCGGCGCCAGCCCGGAGACCATGGCCTCGTCGGTCGCCACGCCGCTGGAGCGCCAGTTCGGACGCATCGCCGGCGTCAACCAGATGACCTCGTCCAGTTCCCTGGGCTCGGCCTCCGTCACCCTGCAGTTCGACATCAATCGCGACATCGACGCCGCCGCCCGCGACGTGCAGGCCGCCATCAACGCGGCGCGCAGCCAGTTGCCCGCCTACCTGCCGCAGAATCCCAGCTACCGCAAGGCCAATCCCGCCGAAGCGCCGATCCTGATTCTCACGCTGACCTCCGACGTGGTGCCCAAGCCGCAGATCTACGACATGGCCGACTCCATCCTGGCGCAGAAGATCTCGCAGATCCAGGGCGTGGGCCAGGTCTTTGTGGGCGGCAGCTCCAGCCCCGCGGTGCGCGTCGAGTTGAACCCCATGCAGTTGGGCGCCAACGGCATCGGCCTGGAGGCGGTGCGCACGGCGCTGGCCGGCGCCAACGCCAACCGGCCCAAAGGCGCCTTTCAGGACGCGAACCATCGCTGGCAGATCAGCGACAACGACCAGATCTTCAAGGCCCGCGACTACGCGCCCATCATCGCCGGCTATAACCAGCAGACCGGCGCGCCGGTGCGCATCTCCGACCTGGGCACGGTCGTAGACAGCGTCGCCGACATCCACACCGCGCGGCGTCTCGGGCATCAACCCGGACAAAGGGCCTCCGGCGCAGCTCAAGAGCGCCGTCCTGATCATCATCTTCAAGATTCCCGGCGCCAACGTGATCTCGACCGTGGACAACGTGATGGCCGAGATGCCGCGCCTGCAGGCCGCCATCCCGCCCACCATCAAGATCGACGTGGCCGTGGACCGCACCACCACCATCCGCTCCAGCGTGCACGACGTGGAGATCTCGCTCATGATCAGCGTGACTGCTGGTGGTGCTGGTGGTCTTCCTCTTCCTGCGCGAGGTGTGGGCCACCATCATTCCCTCGATGGCCGTGCCGCTTTCGCTGGTGGGCACCTTCGGCGTGATGTACCTGCTGGGCTACACCATCGACAACCTCTCGCTGATGGCGCTCACCATCGCCACCGGCTTCGTGGTGGACGACGCCATCGTGGTGATCGAGAACATCACCCGCTATCTCGAAATGGGCATGAAACCCTTCGAAGCGGCCATGAAGGGCTCCAAGGAGATCGGCTTCACGGTGCTCTCCATGAGCACCTCGCTGATCGCGGTCTTCATTCCCATTCTGTTGATGGGCGGCATCGTGGGCAAGCTCTTCCGCGAGTTCGCCGTCACCCTCTCGGTGGCCATCGCCGTCTCGCTGCTGGTCTCGCTCACCACCACGCCCATGCTCTGCGCCCGGTTTCTCAAGTCGCGGGACGAGAGCCGCCACGGCCGCATCTATCGCGCCAGCGAACGCGCCTTCCAGTGGCTGCACAACGAATACGCCACCGGCCTGCGCTGGGTGCTGCGCCACCAGACTGCTGATTCTGTGCGTGGCCATCGGCAACGGCGTTCCTGAACATCTATCTCTACATCATTGTGCCCAAGGGCTTCTTCCCGCAGCAGGACACGGGCCGGCTGGGCGGCCAAACCATGGCCGCGCAGGACATCAGCTTCCCCGCCATGCGCGACAAGCAGCGCCAGCTGGCGCAGATGATGCTCGACGATCCGGCGGTGCGCTCGGTGACCGCCTTTGCCGGCGGCGGCCGCGGCAGCAACAACATGGGCTACATGTTCATCGCCCTCAAGGCCCTCGACAAGCGCCCCTACCGCGTTGCCAATGATGATTTCATCAATCGCCTGCGCAAGATGCTCGGCCTGCACCCGGATCACGTCTCCGCCGACGATGTGGTCAATCGCCTGCGCGGCAAGCTCAGCAGCGTGCCCGGCGCCACGCTCTTTCTCCAGGCCCACCAGGATATCCAGATCGGCGGCCGCGGCAGCGCCGCGCAATACCAGTACACGCTCTCCGACGAAAACCTGAATGAGCTGAACACCTGGGCGCCGCAGCTTTGAGGAGCGCGTCAAGAGCCATGCCTGAGTTGCGCGACGTCTCCACCGACCAGCAGAACCAGGGCCTGGCCGCCAACCTGGTCATCGATCGCGACACCGCCTCGCGGCTGGGCATCACCGCCGCCGCCATCGACAAGGTGCTCTACGACGCCTTCGGCCAGCGCGAAGTCTCCACCATGTACACCGCGCTCAACCAGTACTTCGTGGTGATGGAGGTCGATCCCCAATACCAGCTCAGCCCGGACGCGCTCAACGGCATCTTCATCAAGGCCAACAATGTCGTCGGCGCCGCCACCGCCATGCCGGCCACCGTCGCCCCCGCAATGGCAGCCGCGGCCACCACCGCACCCATCTCAACCTCAGCCACAATACCCGCCGTAACCTCGCCCACGGCAGCGATCACGGCCGCAAGCGCCGCTCCGGCGGCGGCCGCACCAACCCCCTCCACAGGCGGCGCCATGGTGCCGCTCTCCACCATCGCTCAATTCGAGTCCCAGCGGACCTCGCTGCAGGTTAACCACCAGGGCCAGTATCCCGCCGTCACCCTCACCTTCAACCTGGCGCCCAACGTGGCCCTGGGCGACGCCGTCACCGCGCTCGAAAAGGCGCAGCGCGAGATGAGCATGCCCAGCGCCATCCACGCCACCTTCCAGGGAACCGCGCAGGCCTTTCAGGACTCGCTCAAGAACGAGCCGTATCTCATCCTGGCCGCCCTGGTCGCCGTTTACATCGTGCTCGGCATTCTCTACGAGAGCCTGATCCACCCGCTCACCATTCTCTCCACGCTGCCCCCCGCCGGCGTGGGCGCCATCCTCGCCCTGCTGCTCACCGGAACCGACCTCAGCATCATCGCCCTGATCGGCATCATCCTGCTCATCGGCATCGTGAAGAAGAACGCCATCATGATGATCGACTTCGCCCTGCAGGCCGAGCGCGAACAGGGCCTGCCGCCGCGTCGAGGCCATTTATCAGGCCTGCCTGCTGCGCTTCCGCCCCATCATGATGACCACCATGGCCGCCCTCTTCGGCGGCATGCCGCTGGCCATCGGCATGGGCGTGGGCTCGGAGCTGCGCAAGCCGCTGGGCATCACCATCGTCGGCGGCCTCATCGTCTCGCAGATGCTTACCCTGTTCACCACGCCGGTGGTCTACCTCTTCTTCGACCGCCTGCAATGGCAGGTGATGAAACTGCACCGCATCGGCGCGGAGCTGGAAGAAACGCCTGGGGATTGAGCGGTTTGAATACGTCTATTGCAAACTAGCTACTTTAGCTATATTATCTATATTAGCTAGTTTTTGAGGTGCAGACGATGATTACCATGACATCTGTAGAGGCCCAAAATCGATTTGGGCAGTTGCTGGATACCGTGCAACGCGAGCCGGTCGCGATTACCCGGCATGGGCGTCCCACGGCCTTCGTCGTCTCGCCGCGGGAGATGGACGAGCTGCTCGACGTACGGCGCAGGCGCAGCCAGGCAGTGGCCGAGTTTGAGGAGTGGAGCGCCAGAGCCAAGAAGAGCCAGTCTCCTGCGCAAGCTGCGGTGGCAGCAGCACTGACGGATGAGGATGTGGTTCGAATGGTTCATGAGCTGCGGTAAATCCTATTCAGAGAGTAGTTTTCGATTCAAGCACTTTGATCGGTGCAGCATTGCGTATTGGGTCTGTACCTCACCAAGCGTTGCTCAAGGCGCTTCGCATCTGTAATGTCTGCGCCAGTGCCGAAACATTGGCTGAAGTAGAGGAAGTGCTAAACCGCAGCAAATTCGATCGCTACATCGATATGGACAAACGTCAGCAATTCATCGGTAATCTACGCCGAAGAGCGTGCCTGTTCGTAGTGCAAGATGCCGGCACGATGGCGATAGATCCGCCCTGCCGCGACCCCAGAGACAACCAATTCCTGGCGCTGGCGATGGCAGCCGAGGCCGATGTTCTGATCAGCAGCGATGAAGATTTGCTGGTGTTGCATCCCTGGCGCGGGATTCCGATCTGTAACGCCCGCGGAATTTCTAGCCGGGTTTGCCCAGTCTCCCGCTCCGTAGACCGGGATCGCCCCGCGAACGCCTATGATTCGACCTTCGCCGGCTCGATCAGCTTCACCGGATAGTAGGCGTTGCGCGTGTACTGCTTGACCATGCGGTTGGTGTTGAAGTAGGAGCCGTTGAAGGCCAGCGTGGTGCGCATCAGCCGCGCCCACTTCTCCGGCGCTTCCAGATAGAGCGGAACCACGGCCGTCTCCAGCTTCCTGTAGAGCGATGCCGCTTCCTCTTGATCGTTGGCGCCGTCCTCGATGGCCCAGCCGGTGAAGCCCTCGATGCAGCCCTCGATCCACCAGCCGTCGAGAATCGACAGGCTGGGGACGCCGTTCAGCGCGGCCTTCATGCCGCTGGTGCCGGAGGCCTCATAGGGGCGGCGCGGCGTGTTCACCCAGACATCCACGCCCGCGGTCAGCAGCGCGCCCAGGTCCCAGGCGTAGTTTTCGAGATAGACGATGCGCAGCAGGTCGTTGGAGAATTTGGCGGCATCCTCAACGACCTGCTGGATGAGCGCCTTGCCGGGCTCGTCCTGGGGATGGGCCTTGCCGGCGTAGATAATCTGCAAGCCGCCCGCCGCGGCGGCAATCTCCGCCAGGCGCTCGGGATCGGTGAACAGCAGCGTGGCGCGCTTGTAGGTGGCGACGCGGCGGGCAAAGCCCAGCGTGAGCACCTCGGGATTGAGCACCAGGCCGGTGCGCGCGGCCACCTCGGCCAGCAGCGCCTCCTTGGCGCGGGCGTGCGCGGCGAGAATCTCCTTCTCCGGCAGGTCGATGGCGTTGCGCAGGTAAAGATTGTCGCGCCGCCAGGAGGGAATGTGCGCATCCAGCAAGCTGCTGCATGGGCTCGGAAATCCAGGTCGGCGCGTGAACGCCGTTGGTGATGGAGTCGATGGCAAACTCCGGGAACATGGCGCGGGAGACCTTGGCATGCTGCATGGCCACGCCGTTGGCATAGCGCGAGAAGCGCAGCGCCAGCAGCGTCATGTTCAGCATGCCGTCGCGAAAACAGCCCAGCTTTTCCAGGCGCGCCGTGCGGTCGCCGCCCAGAATGCGAATGGTCTGCTCGGTGGAGAAGCGGTCGTGGCCGGCCGGAACCGGCGTGTGGGTGGTGAAGACGCACTTCCGGCGCACCTGCTCGATGTCGGCTTCCGTGGCCGCGCCAAGCGGTCCGCCGCCTAGCTGGCTCTCCAGCAGCGCCAGCGTCAGCAGCGCCGCGTGGCCTTCGTTCATGTGGTAGACATTCACGCCGTAGCCCGAGCGCGTGGGCCATGCGCACGCCGCCCATGCCCAGCACGATCTCCTGCTGCAGGCGGTAGTTGGTGTCGCCGCCGTAGAGATGATCGGTGAGGCCGCGATCCCAGCCCGAATTTCCGTCCAGATCCGTGTCCAGCAGGTAGATCGGCACCACGTGCCCGTAGCGGCCCACCAGGTCGTAGCGCCAGGCGCGCACCGTCACAATGCGGTCTTCCACTGAAACCGTTACCCGCGCCGGCTCCTCGGTGCAGAAATCCGCGGGATTCCAGGGCTGAACTTCCTCGCTCTGCACGCCCTTGCTGTCCAGGTGCTGCTGGAAGTATCCCTTGCGGTGCAGCCAGCGTGAAGGCCACCAGCGGAACGCCCAGGTCGGCCGCGGAACGCAGGGTATCGCCGGCCAGAACTCCCAGGCCGCCGGAGTAGGTGGGCATGGCGGGATTGATCGCGATCTCCATGGAGAAGTACGCGACCAGGCCTGCAGCGGGGAAAGTTTCGTAGGAAAACGGCTTGACGTTCCGAGTTGCATAGTCTTTTATTTCTCCGCGGCGCTTCCAGGCTGCGAAGCGACGATCCAGGAATAGGGAAACATCTCCGATAAAAAATCCTGCCCGGCATTCATGGGGCAAACTCCTTTCGATTTTAACAAGGGAGCCTGAATCCAACGCATTTGGCGCGGGAGCGGAGCAGGGTCACGCGGCAGGGACTCTTTCATTTTCTTCCGTTACCAACCTTTTTATTTTTCAACTGGGCTTGAGCAAGATCAAGATTTCGCCTTGCATCGGCATAGGCTGGATCAATCCGTACCGCTTCGCTAAACTGCTCGACCGCTTTTTCATAATCCCCCAGTTGAGCCAGAGCTACGCCGAGGTCATTATGCGCATTAGCATCTACAGGGTCGAAGCGCAGCACCAGGGTAAGCTCCTCTACCGCTTCGGGGAGATGATGCGTCTGCGCAAGGATCCTGCCGATTTTGGAATGGGCCATGGCCTGATCGGGTTTGATGGCCAGAGAAAGCCGGAATTCCTTAAGCGCTTCCTGCTTTAATCCCTGCCTGTCAAAGACATTGCCTAAATTATTATGCGCCTCGTAATTATCCGGCTCGATGGCAAGCACCTGACGGTACTCCTGAGCCTGCCTCGTCAAGTTTATCCTGCGCCTGGAGAGCATCGGCAAGATAAAGCCGCGGATCCGTCCTCTTGTAAACCAGGACGGCCGAATCCGACTGCACCTGGTATGTTTCGACATCACCCCAGCGGTATTCGGTGTGATCAGGTGAAATGACGTCAGCTACTCCGACTATTTGTCTGTACCGTTGCGGTTGGTAAGCGGCCCACCAATCAAAAATTTTCATCGGCGAGTTCGGCCGCCGCATCCAGGACCCATCATTCGTCACATAAACTACGTAATCCGGCTGGGATATTTCCACATCGCGTATGAGTTCTTTTTGCATGGTTAACGCGTATGGCTGGGATTCCACTAGGCCGTACATATAGATGTGGCCCGTGGCGGAGCGCCGGTGCGCATAGAAAAGAATTTCGGGTTCCGACCCGAGTACTGCGATGCGGGAGTCTTTGGCCGAGTGGGTTCGAATATAGTTGCCGATTTGTACAGCTTCCGGGAAGGGGCTTGCGCCATAATTAGCCCGTGTAATCTCCAATAAACTCATTTGAAACAGAAACTCCTGTTGCTGCACAACTGACCATACCAACGCCGCAGCATACACACCATACGTCAGCCAGGAAATGCGCGGCCATTGTTTACGGGCAATGCCAACGGCGGCCCCGGCCAGCAAAGCGATGGCCGGCAACATGAGAACGAAATAGTGTGGACGAAAGTAGAGGCCCGGGCAAACAGCCAGAAAGGAGAAGACCAGAAAACCGGTAGCGAAAACCGCAACCATGCGATCCTCTTTCCTCCACCAGATTAGAACCATCCCCGCCAAGGCTATCAGCCAAATCGCAAGGTTCGGCCCCACCACGCCGGGGAAGTTTTGACCGAACCAGAAGATGCCAAAGGGAAGCGGCAGTTCCTGCGCATATTTACTTGCATATGTAAAAGTCCAGAACCAGAATTTGTCGAACACCCCGGCCCACCACAGCGCCAGGCCGGTCAGTATCAGTGTATTGACACTCCGCAGAGAAATGTGGCGAGACTCTTCACGGCCCGCAGCCAGCCGTCGCGGTGTTGGGCCAAATGAACCCAAACCAGATACAGCATGCCGAAGATCACGAACAAGGCGCCATGCTGCTTCATCAGTACGGCAACCCCATAGAGCACCCCGCTCAAAAGAAGTGTTGACCATCGCCGGCTATCGATTGCGCGCAGCAGCAGCAAGGTTCCACCCAGCGCCGCCAGCACTACAAAGTGAGTGGCATGAGCCTGGGTTCCGAGAACGCCTTGTCCAAGCGAAAGCAGTGCGTAGGCCGCGGAAGCGGCAACGCCGGCCGCGGGCGTAAACAGGCGCTTTCCCAGCAGATAAACCAGCACAATGGCAGCGGCGTTCACCAGCATGAAGCCCAAATGGATTCCGGTGATGGTTTGCCCAAACACCGACATGATCGCGGCGTAGGCCGCGGCGGTGCCGGGATATTTCATCGTGTAGACAAGTTTGTAAGGGGGAATCCCTTGCAGCATGAGCTGGCCGGTATATGCGTACTCCCCCTCGTCCCGTTCTAAAGGTATCCCCAATAGCCGGATACGCACTACGGCCGCGAACAGGACGGCAGGCGCAACCAGAATCCAAGGCAGTAGCCGGGAGCGCGCGCCGGCTTTTGCAACCATCGCTTGAGCTGCCGGCTCCTTGGCGGTTATCCGTCTTTTTTTAGATTTAGATTTGCTCACGGCACTGCCCCCCGCACATGGCACATGACGATGTGCGCACAGCCGGTGAAAAATTGGGTCTTTCGCTGATACTCAATACTCTACACGAGTCGAGCTTTCATTGCCGATGACGAGATCGATATCTGCTCAAGCCCATGCATCCAAACAGCGGGAATAAGTATCCGGCATGATTTATTTTCTTCCATTTTCCGTCTTTTTGTTCTTTATCCAGACTTGAGTGAGGTCGAGATTTCTCCTGGCGCCTGCATAGGCCGGATCAATCTGCACCGCTGCGCTGAATTGCAGTGCTGCTTTTTCATAATCTCCCATTTGAAACAGGGCCACGCCAAGGTCATTATGCGCCTCAGCGTTGGCTGGTTCATACCGCAGCGCCTGGCTAAACTCCTCTACCGCTCCGGGAATCTGATGCATCTCCGTTAGGATTCTGCCGATTTGGGAATGGGCCTCCGCCTGATCGGGTTTAATAGCCAGAGATTGACGGAATTCATTGATCGCTTCCTGTTTCAATCCCTGCTTGTCCAGCACCATGCCTAAGCTGTCATGCGCATTGTAGTTATTCGGATAGATAGCAAGTGCATTGTGGTACGCTTGAGCCGCCTCGTCAAGTTTATTCTGCGCTAGGAGAGCATCGGCAAGATACAGCATGGCTGTTAAGTAACCAGGGTGCGTGGCGAGTGCCTTTCTGCTATATGACTCCTCATCCATCGGCCTGCCCATCAAAGCGGACCATAGCGCCATGTCGGTTAAGGCATCGCGGTCCTCAGGATAGACGCGCAATACTGCTTCGAGGCGCTGCCCCGCAAGCGGAAGATTGCGCATATCATGGGTTTGTATCATGGTTTGCATCATACAATAGGCGGAATAAGTAAGAATCAGCGGCTTGGTGGAGTTATAGATCAACGCGCGTTCGACATACTCCTGCCCCTCGGCAAGTTTTCCCTGCATCACGTACGCCATGCCCAGGCTGAAATTGGGAGCAGCCCCGCGCGGGTCAACTTCGAGCGCGTGACTGAAAAGCGTCACCGTATTCTTCCACACCTTTACCTGCGCATAGGCCGTGACGGCGCACGCCACAATGACCGCAGCCGCAAGCAGTTGAGTTACTACCCTGATCTTCGGATAGCTGGCAACAGCATCGCCCGCCAGCCAGACAACGGCAATGAACAGGCCGATCAAGGGTATGTAGGTGTAACGCTCGGCCATAATCTGTTCGCCAACCTGCACGAAGCCGATTACCGGCACCAGTGTTCCCAGGAACCACAGCCAGCCGATTAGGCAATAGGGCCTTCTTTTGCGGAGACGCCAGCAGACGGCGGATACCGCGACAAGCACAATCGCCGATAACACTCCCGCGGTTATCTGAACATGAGTTAAATCATAGTAATAATAAGCCGTGAGCGGATGAGGCCAGAACGTGATCCGCGCGTAACGGCAGTAATTGATGGCCGCGTTGCAGAATCTTACCCACAAAGGCAAGGATTGAAGTTCAGCCACCGAGTGGCCGGCGCGTTGTGCAATGAAGGTGATGACGCTGGAGATTGCCGCCATGATGAAGAACAGCCATTTCTCCACGCATAACTTCCAGAAGGAAGAAAACCAATGTGCGCGTGTTTCCCGCGCCAACGTAATTCTGCGCAACGGCCAGTAATCAAGCAACAGCAGGGTAAACGGTAATGTGACCACCATGGGTTTCGACATCAGGCCGCAGGCAAAGCAGCAGGCTACCAAAAGGTACCGTTTCCAGGATGGCCTGCGCGCATACCACGCATACGCAAGCAAAGCGGCAAACCAGAAAAACGCGCTCAGAATATCTTTGCGTTCCGCAATCCAGGCAACGGATTCCACATGCGCGGGGTGCAGCGCGAAAAGGAATGCCACCATGGCGGAACGCCCTGAATAACCCGTCATGTACAAAAGCAAAAGAAAAAGCAGAACTGCATTGACGGCGTGCAAACACACATTGGTCATATGATGGCCGGCGGGATTATTGCCATATATGCTCCAGTCCACCATATGGGAAATCCATGTCAGCGGGTGCCAGTTTGAACAATGGAAGGTAGTGAATGCCCACGCGATGCTCTGCATGTTCACCCCTTGCTGCACATGCAGGTTCTGCGCGACATAGTCCATATCGTCGTAGGTCAGGAAATCGTTGTTACGCACCCCCCTGAAGGCAACAATAGTAACTACCGCAAGGACGAGGCACACAGCGGCAATCTGCCACGGCTTATGAGATACGGCAGCAATGGGAGCGGTCTTCCCGGCCGGCGCCTCCGGCGGGCGCTTGTCCTGGGATTTGCGCTGTCGCGATTTCTTTGCCATGATTGCTAAACTCCGGTCAGTCTGGAACAATTTCAGGGTTAGCATACCATCAGGCAGGCCGAGATTTTAACCCTGACGTTTTTCATTTTCCCCCGTTTCCGGCCTTTTTGTTTTTCATCCCTGCCTGAGCGAGATCGAGATTTCGCCTGGCATCGGCATAGGCCGGATCGATCCGCAGCGCGTCGCTGAACTGCTCAGCCGCTTTTTCATAATCCCCCAGTTGATATAGTGCCGCGCCAAGGTCATTATGCGCACTGGCATTTGCAGGGTCGAAGCGCAGTGCCTGGGTGAATTCCTCCGCCGCTTCAGGGAGCTGGTGCGTCTCCATCAGTACCCTGCCGATGTTGGTATGAGCCATGGCCTGATGGGGTTGGATGGCCAGAGATTGCCGGAATTCCTTTATCGCTTCCTGCTTCAATCCCTGCTGATCCAAAATCATGCCTAACTTGTAATGCGCAACATATCTATCCGGCTCCATGGCAAGCACCTGGCGCCATGCCTGAGCCGCCTCGTCAAGCTTATTCTGGGCCTGGAGAGCATCGGCAAGATAAATCCGCGCTTGTATAACATCCGGGCCCGCGGCGATCGCTCTTCTGCTATACGATTCCTCATCCTTCGGCCTGCCCATCAAAACAGCCCATAGCGCCATGTTGGTCAGGATAGCGGGATCATCAGGAGTAACCCGCAATGCCTGTTCGAGGCGCTGCCCGGCAAGCGGCAGATAGCTCTGATCATGGGTTTGCATTACGGTTCGCATCAGGCAGAAGGCGGAGTAAGAAAGGGCCTGAGGCAGGTTGGGGTTATAGTACAACGCGCGTTCCAGATACTTTTGCGCCTCGTCTGTTCTTCCCTGCCTCTCGTATGCCATGGCCAGGCTGAAATTGGGCACTGCCCCGCGCGGGTCAACCTGGAGCGCGCGGCTGAAAAGCGTCACCGAATCTTTCCATATTTTTACCTGCGCATCGGTTTTCACGCCGCACGCTAGAATGATCGCAACGGCAAGCAGTTGAGTTACTAACTTAATTTTTGGGAATTTAACAACCGCATCGCCGGCCAGCCAGACAACGGCGATGAACAGGCCGATAAAGGGAATGTAGGTGTAACGCTCGGCCATGGCCTGATGCCCAACCTGCACGATGCCGATCACCGGCACCAGTGTTCCCAGGAACCACAGCCAGCCGATGAGGCAATAAGGCCTGTCTTTGCGGAAATGCCAGCAGACGGCGGTTACGGCAACAAGCACAATGGCCGATAACACCGCGTACAGGATGATGCGATTTGAATCATAGTAATAATAGGCAGTGAGCGGGTCGGGCCAGAACATGATTTTCATGTAGCGGCAGTAACTGACCGCCGCGTTGCAGAATCTCTCCCACAAGGGCAGAGCTTCAAGCTCAGCCACTGCGCCGGCGACTCTTTGCACAGTATAGGTGATAACACTGGAGATAGCCGCCATCAGGAACAGCAGCCATTTCTCAGCGCATAACTTCCAGAAAGAAGCGAACCAATGCACACGTGTTTCCGGAGTGAATGTTATTCTGCGCAGCGGCCAATAATCAAGCAACAGCAAGATGAACGGCAGAGTGACGGCCATGGGCTTCGACATCAGAGCGCAGGCAAAGGCGAAGACTATCCATGCGAACCGTTTCCAGGATGGTTTGCGCACATACCATGCATAAGCCAGCAACGCCGCGAAGCAGAAAAACGCGCACAATACATCTTTGCGTTCGGCAATCCAGGCAACCGATTCGACATGCGCGGGGTGCAGCGCAAAGAGGAATGCGACCATCGCGGAACGGCCTAAGTAACCCGTCATGTACAAAAGCAAAAGGAATAGCAGGATGGCATTGGCGGCGTGCAGATACACATTGGTCATATGGTGGCCGGCGGGACTATTGCCATAGATGCTCCAGTCCACCATGTGGCTAATCCAGGTCAGCGGGTGCCAGTTGATGGCATGGAAGGTTGTAAACGCCCACGCCATGCTGTGCAAGGTTACCCCCTGCTGCACCTGCCGGTTCTCCAGGACATACTCGATATCGTCGTAAGTGAGGAAATCGTTGCCCCGCACACCCCGATAGACAAATACGGTAACCACCGCCAGGACGAGACACACAACGGCAATTTGCCACGGCTTATGGGTTGCGGGAGCAATAGTCTTCCCCGCCGGCGCCTGCGGCGGGCGCATGCCTCGGGATTTGTGCTGTCGCGATTTACCTGGCATAAGCGCCAACCTACGATCATAACTAAGCAGGCATTTGATCTGCTATGGGGTGAGTCTTCCGCCTCAATTGCATGTGTTCGTGAAAAACGGCGATTGCTTCCCGTTTGGCCGTAGGGCCGGGCACGGGATTGTAATGCGATCGGGATGAAATCGTAAATAGACTATTCCAGCCGGTGAGCTCCTCCCGAAGCGTGGCAGATGTGAATCTGCGGCACAATGCCGAATTGGGCAGCATAACGGCCGCCCAGCGCTTCGGCAAAGGCCGCGGCCTGGCTCTGTTCCACCAGGTTGATGGTGCAGCCGCCAAAGCCCCCGCCGGTGAGCCGCGCGCCGATCAGTCCCGGCAAATCCTGCGCCAGGGCCACCATGGCGTCGGCCTCCACGCAACTGCCCTCGAAGTCCTTGCTATAACTGGTGTGCGCCTCGGCCATCAGCCGGCCCAGTTCGGCCATGTCACCCTTGCAGCAGCGCCTCGCAGGCGGCCACCGTGCGCAGATTTTCGCTAATCACGTGGCGGGCGCGCAGGAGCGATTTGGGCGCCATCTCGTGGCCCCATTTTTCCAGATCTTCAAGCGTCGCATCGCGCAGGAAGGGCACCCCGGGCCGGTGGCTGGCGATGACCGCGCAGGCGGCCTCGGATTCGCGCGCGGCGGGTGGGGTAGTCGCCGCCCGGCAACCGAGTGCTTGACCATGGTGTTGGCAATCACCAGCGCCACGTGGGCGGGAATCGGCGCCAGCTTGAAGCTCAGGTCGCGGCAATCGAGCAGCAGGGCGTGGTCTTTTTGCCGTTGGCGGAGATGAACTGGTCCATGATGCCGCAATTGGCGCCCACAAACTCGTTTTCTGCGCGCTGGCAGAGCCGGGCCAGCACCGGCCCCGGATAGCTCGCGCCGATGAGCGACAGGACGGCCAGCGCCGTAGCTACCTCAAGGGCCGCCGAACTGGAGAGCCCCGAACCCAGCGGAACGTCGCCCCACAGGCTCAGGCTGAAGCCGGGAATCGCGTGGCCCTCCCCGGCCAGGATCGAAACCACGCCCAGCGGGTAGTCGGTCCAGTGCTGGCCGGCCTTGGCGGGCAGCGCCGCCGCGTCAAAGTATGCTCTCTTGTCCGTAGTTCTCTGAGTAGAGGACGATCTTGCCGTCCGAGCGCGGCGAGATGCCGGCCAGGGTGGCGAAGTCGATGGCCGCGGGCATCACAAAGCCCTCGGCATAATCGGTGTGTTCGCCGATCAGGTTGACGCGGCCCGGCGCGACAAAGATGGCCGGCTCCGCCTGAAAGCGGGCAAGGTGCATGGAACGCAAAACGGCAGGATCGTGCATGGCAGTTCACTCCTTGAATAGTTTCAATCGCAATAACCGGAAATTCTTACCTGAATGAGGATGAGTTCTGCCGCGGCCCGGCTAGCCCTGCCGCGGCCATCGGTCTTACTCACCCCATACTTCCGCGCAAGCAGCGGTCCATCTCTCCCATATCCTGTCCAGCCACGCCTCGTGCTCAGGCTTCATCAACACCGAACGCAAACAGGTCACCAATCCGGCTCCGTCCGCGGCCTCATCCGCGCACTCCAGCCCCTTAAGCTGAAACCAAGTTTGCGGCAATTGTACAAGGGCCAGGTGCAAATCCCGCGCGGCGCAGGCCACAAAGGTTTTTTGCGCCAGCTCCGAGGCCCGCTCCCTGGTCTTCGCAGCCAGTTTCCACACCACAATGTCCAGCTCCGGCGCCCCGGCGGCCAGCGGCTGGAAGCGTTCGTCCTGCCGCAAGCGCCGGTCCAGTTCCAAAGCCGCCGCCCGGCCGCGAGCCAGCCCACGTGCAAACGCGCCTCCCGGCGTAAGCGGCAAAAGCTTTTGCGTAGCCCACAAAGCCGCCGCCGCCGCCCCCGCGCGCGAGCACTCCAGGCTGATCTCACCCAGGTGCACGGGGCCCCCGGCGAACGATTCTTGTTCGCTGGGGTGGAGGTGCAACTGCTTCGACGTGAAGTAGGTATAGGGCGAATCGTGCTTGTAGAAGCGCCCCACCGCCGGATCGCGAAAGAGCACGCATCCGCAGCCGTAGGGCTGCAAACCGTGCTTGTGGGGATCGATCACGATGGAGTCGGCCTCGCCGGCGGCCGCGAAAGCCCGCCGCGCCGGTGGGTCCAGCGCTTCGGGAATCATCCGGAAGTAGCCGCCGTAAGCCGCATCCACATGCACCCGGAATCCGTACCTTTGTTTCAGCGCCAGCACCTCGTCCAGAGAGTCCACCGCGCCCATGGCCGTGGTGCCCAGCGTTACCACCACCGTCCCCACATCGCCCTTGCGCAGTTCAGTCTCCAGCGCCTCCAGGCTCATGCGCCCGCGGCTGCCGGCCGCGATCTCCGCATATTCGAGCTTCAGCACCGCGGAGATGCGCCGGTGAGTATAGTGCGCCTGCTCCGACCCCACAATGCGCCTGCCCGGCGCCAACTGCCCGGCCACCCACAGCGCTTCCAGGTTGGCCAGCGTGCCGCTCGAAGTCAGATGACCCAGGAACTCTGCCCAGCCGAAGATACCGGCAATCTCCTTTACCGCCTCAATCTCCATCTCCGAGCTGGCCCGCCCGCCGTCCCGCGCATGGTTGTTGGGGTTCAGGATCATGGCCAGCGCATAGGCCGCCCGCGCCAGCGGATGCGGAGGCTTCAGCATCTGCCCTGCATATAAAGGATGGAAATAGGGGTAGTTGTCGCCCAGCCGGCGCGCCGTCGTCTCCAGAACCCGGCTCATTGCCTCTGCGTCCACAGAGGCCTCAAAGGCCGGCAAAGCCCCGAACTCCGCCTCAAGCAACTCTGTGGCGCGAGCAAGCAGGCCGGGGACTGCATCCTGGGGCATGATGACCTACCACACTATCACAGCCAGGCATTGGGCGGCTGGTACATCAGCGAACCACGCTCATGCGGCGCACCGACCCGGACAAGATGCCCGCTTATGGCATGATTCAAACAGGAGTGAGGTTCTCTATTCCTCTATGCGGTAAGTAAATTCTTCGATGACCGGATTGGTAAGCACCTCGCGTGCGATGCGCTCCACCTGGGCGCGCGCCGCGCCGGCGCTCAAGCCATCGGCGAGCGAAAGGGCGAAATACTTGCCCTGGCGCACATCCCTTACCTCCGCGAATCCGATCTTGCGCAGGGCGTTGTGGATGGTCTGACCCTGCGGATCCAGGACCGAGGTCTTCAGCGTGACATAGACATGCGCCTTCATCATCCTTGATTATAGTAGTTCCGGCGGCCGGCCGGCATTCCCCCCGAAGTTCCGGCTCGATTCCTCATGGCCGGATCCGCCTCCCCAACCCTGAAGGAGAAGTAAAAGCAATGGTCAACTATCTCGAATTGCCGATCGGCGATCGTTCCCCCGAGATCTTTCGCGCGGTCATCGAAATTCCCCTGGACGGAACCCAGAAGTTTGAATACGACAAGCAGTTGCACGTCTTCAAGCTGGACCGCAATCTGCACTCCCCGGTTCACTACCCCGGCGACTACGGCTTCATTCCCTCCACGCTGAGCGACGACGGCGATCCGCTGGACGTGCTGGTGCCGGGGCCGAGTTTTCCCGGCTGCGTGCAGGAAGTGCGCCCCATCGGCCTGCTGGAGATGCTGGACCAGGGCACCCTGGACGAAAAAGTGCTGGCGGTGGGCAAGAATAATCCCCGCTATAACAACGTGTGGAACTACACTGACATTTATCCCCACATGCTCAAGGAGATCACCCACTTCTTCTCCATCTATAAGGACCTGGAAGGCAAGCGGGTGGAGATCAAGGGCTGGCGCGATGCGGCCTACGCCCGCGACCAGGTGGCGCACTCCGCCAGGCAGTTCCAGGACAACAAGGCGAAACAGGGTGAGGCCAGGAAGAAGTCCGCTGAATAAGGCAAATTTTAGTCCGCGGCCGGGCCGGCCTTCAGCCGTCGCCGCGCCAGCGGAGCGGCCGTGAGCCAGTAGAACAACGGTCCCAACAAGCCCACCACGGCCGCAAACAGCAATGCCGAAATGCTGCCGATAATTTTTTCGTCACGCGAGACATAAAGCGCGTAACCGATCAGTGCTGCCGGACCAACGCCCAGCAGGCAGGCAAAGGCCAGGTTGCCGGCCTTGAAGGGCCGCTCCAGATGGGGCTCGCGGATGCGCAGCACGGCCAGCGCCACAAACTCCAGCAGCAGGCTGGTCCCATAAAGAATCAGGTCGATGGAGATGAGCCGCTCGAAGGGCAACTGGAGCGCCAGGGCCCAGGCCAGCCCGCACAGCAGCACGCTCACCCACGGCGCTCCGCGGCTGTTGCGCCGGGCCAGCGCGCGGGGCAGCATGCCCTCCCCGGCCATGGCCATGGGCAGGCGCGTGTAGCTCATCACCAGCGCATTGAACATGCCGATGCCCGAAAGAGCGCCGCCGGCAACCACGGCCAAACCCAGCAGCGGGCCGCCGAGCGCCGTTGCCGCCGTGGCCCAGGCGCCGGTGGAGAAGCTATCCGTGGAGAGGCCGGCCAGAGCCATCGCCGCCAAGCGGCAGAATGTACGATAGAGCCGTTACAAAGGTTGCCGCTATCATGGCGCGGGGATAGTTGCGCTGCGGATTCTCCACCTCACCGGCTACAGTGGAGGCGTTGTCCCAGCCCATGTAGTTCCACATGGCCACCAGCACCGCTGTCGAAAAGCCCGCGCCGAAGCCGGAGGCAGGCTCCGCCCCATTGGACATGAGGGTGCAGCGTTAGCCCATGCCAGAAGCCGAGAACCACGAAGACCGCAAAGGGCGCCAGCAGCAGCGCAAACATCCCCACCGAGTCCTCGCCCACTGCCGGCGCGCCGAAGCAGGTTCCACACGCAACAAACCGCCACCACCGCCAGCGGCCAGCCGTAGCCATACCAGCCGGCGGTGAGCGCAGGCGAGAATTTGCCCAGGTAAAGAACGAAGATGGCCGGATAGAGGGCCATGTCGAAGATGCTGGCCGAGAGCGAAAGCCAGCTCTCCTGGTAGCCCCAGAAGGGACCCAGCGCGCGCCGCACCCAAATGTAAAAACCGCCCTCGGCGGGAATGGCGCTGGCCAGTTCGCCGATCATCAGCGCGGTAGGCAGGCACCACACCAGCGGCAAGATCAGCAGGATGAGGATGGCCTTCAGATATCCTGCTCCGCCGAGAATGTCCTCTATGCCATAGGGACCGCCCGAAACCATGAAGTAGGTGGCGGCAATCAGCGGCAGAAAGCGCATCTTCCGCCGGCCTGGATGGAAGGAAAAAGGCATTACCTGCGAATGTACCAACCCTGGCCCCGCGCAGGAAGCGAATTATGGCCCGGCCTTGCGCCGCCTTCCCTGCCCCGCGCGCCGCGGGCAGCTTCCGCGTATAATCCATTAGAGACCCGGAGAGATGGCCGAGCGGCTGAAGGCGGCGGTTTGCTAAACCGTTATAGGGTCAAAAGCTCTATCGGGGGTTCGAATCCCCCTCTCTCCGCCATGGCATAGAGCAAACGCCCGCTCCTCGCTCGCAGGAGATTCCTGTTGCGACACAGAGAGAGCGGTTCGCACTGGACTGGACCCACCGCCATGGCATGGAGCAAACGTTCGCTCATCGTTCGCAGTGGCTTGATTGCTGACCCCGCAAAGAGCGGTTGGCATCAGACTCGGCTCTCCGCCCAGATATTTACCATATTGCATCCTACATTGGTGGGCCTGCAGGGATTCGAACCCCGAACCAAGGGATTATGAGTCCCCTGCTCTAACCGTTGAGCTACAGGCCCTTCAATGACTTACGACTGCCGTCCCGCGTGAGTGTAGCGGATACTGTAGCGGGTGGCAGTCGTTTTGGCTCGATTACGGCGAAATCGCCGGACAGTTGCAGCCGCTCGAAAGCCCGCTCCACTGCCTCCGGGGTTGGATGGATATACCGCTGCGAAACCACGATGCTGCTGTGACCGGCAATCCGCATGATGGTGAAAGCATCCACTCCCGATTCCCCAAGCCTAGTAAGCATTGTATGGCGTAGGGAGTGCATCACAAAATCAGCCGGGAAGATCGCCCGCCGCTTTCCTTCCACCTTGGGAGCGCAAGCGGCCCGGTGCAGGTGATTGATGGACGTTCCCAGGTAGGGCTTGCCGTCCCGGTTGGCAAAGACGAATTGGCTTGCCCTGGACTCCAGCCGCTCTCGGAGCATGGCCGCTGCCCGGTCTGTGAGCGGGATAACCCGGCGGGCATTCTTGCTCTTGCCTTCCCTCACTCGCAGGAATCCGAATCGAGCGCCATTGACCGGCGCAAGCGTAATGTCCGCCCATTCCAGATGCAGCGCCTCTCCGATGCGCAACCCGGATTCCAGCATCAGGAGTGCAATATTGCACAACGGTTGCGGGCAAGCCGCAAGGTAGATTTCCTCTTGCTTCCGGGAGAGAACGAAATCCCGGACCCGTTCCCCGGAGAGCAGTCGGATACGCGGGACGCGCTGAATCTCTCGCCACTCGTGAGCGAGCCGGAGCATCCGGCGAAGGGTAGCAAGCTCCCGGTTGACCGTTGCGGGGCCTACAGCGGCCCGGCGGGCCACCACGTAGCCCTCTATGATCCCCTCGTCTATCCGGTCAAGCCTTGCCCCGGCAATGGGCGGATATTCGAGCAGCCGATTCAGCTTCGCCGCGTAGAACTGGACTGTCTGAGGCTTGTTCTCATGGCGGGCTTCCACATGGGCGATAAACCGCTGTGCCAGGTTCGCGAACATGGGCGCGGCCCGCCGCTCTTCAATTCCCACTTCGCCCTTTGCCAGCGCGGTACGGTGTGCCGCTTCGATCTGCCGCGCCACACGCGGGTTGCCCTGTTTCGTGCTCTCTTGGATGTGCTCTCCGTTAAAGAGAAAGTGATACCAGTACACGTTGCCGCGCTTGAAAATGCTCATTTGCTTTTCCCCCTTGCCAATCGCAATGATCGTGCGTTCCGTTCCGGTTCTTCGCTCCGATATTTCCTCATGTACTTGCGGCGCTGTTCTTTGAACGATTCGCCCTGGGCCGCGTCCCGCTTCCGGCACCTATCCCCGCAATACTTCTGGTGATCTGTCACCGCGAAAAACCACTTCCGGCATTCCGCATGGCGACAGCGGCGAATCCGATGTACCGCGTGTATGTGGTCCATGAGCCATTCAATCGCCTTGCACTCAGGTTTCGCGCCTTCGCTCGCCGCAAGAAACTCGAAACTAACGTCAAAGCAAGTATCAGGTTCCGCGACATACCGGACGCGGGGAACGCATCTGTATTTGGACACGCGCGCGTAGAGTTCCTCCATGATTTCGTTTAACTCTGCATCCAACGCTTTCCAGTCGGGGCCGAGACCCGATGCGAGCTTAATAGCCTGATCCAACTGAATCACCCGTTGACAGGCTTCAACTACCCACGTGACGCGCTCTGTAACGCTGCTAGGCTTCCCGTTCAATAGCCGGATGAGATTCTGATCGGCCCACCTGGACATTGCACTTGGACTCAGGCCGGATTGCACTATGGTGCGCTTGGCAGTCTCGGCCGCGCTGAGTGTCTTGGATGTCTGTAACGGACGCGATGTGATTCCCATACGCATATCACAATAACACTAGCCTCCCTTTGGATGCAATGCAATTCTTTTGGAGTGGTTTGGAGGATTTCCCATGAAACGAGTGCTCTTGAGTGTCGAAGAGGCAGCACAAAGGCTGGGCGGCGTCTCCCGGTGGACGGTTTACTCGTGGATGAGCCAGGGACGGCTACGCAGGACGAAAGTTGGCAGCCGGGTGATGGTTGCCGAAACCGACTTAGAAGGGTTCATCGCTTCATGCAACCCGGAGCCTGCCGCGCCGGACCCGGCAGAGCGAGCAAGCTGACAGAGTACATCGGGCCGCGCACAGGGCAATCGAGGGCGTGTTCAGCACAATGGAAAGGCCCACGCGGGAACGTGGGCCGGAAAGGTAAATCTTGTCTACCCGAAGTGTAGCAGAAGAATTCAAAGAGGCCCAAGTAAAACCAAGCGAACCGGACGCCGGCAGAGATCCCGATCCAGTCTGCAAGACAGAGAGCTTTATCCGGCGCTTCTGCATTCTGCCAGGAGCGGCCTATTTGCCGCTGGCATTGTGGACCGCTGCAACTCACGTCTCGGATGTGTTCGACGCCTTCCCTTATGTCGCCCTCCTGTCACCCGCAAAGCGATGCGGCAAGACTCGTGTTCTGGAAGTCTTGGAACTGTCCTGTGCCAAGCCTCAGCGCGTGACAACGGTCAGCAGTGCATCGCTATTTCGCATGATGGGGGATGCGCCGACTCTCCTTCTTGATGAAGTTGAGGCGCTACGGAACAGCAAGCCCTCCGACACAACACAGGCAGTCCTTGCCATCCTTAATGCAGGGCACAGAAAAGGCGCTACCGTCACACGCTGTGAACCGCCGAACTGGGAGGTGCGACATTTTCCCGTATACGGTCCAAAGGCATTTGCGGCAATTGGCGGACTGCCCGATACGCTGGCGGACCGCAGCCTTTGCATCACAATGCAGCGCAAAACCCCGTTACAGGCCGTGGACAGATTCTTACAGGGAAGGGCCAGGGCCGATGCAGGACCGCTCCGGGAGTTGCTAACGGAGTGGGCTGAGACTTGCCGGGAATCAGTTCGCGCCACATACGAGACGATGGACGATCTTAAGTTTTTGTCTGACCGGGACGCGGACCTTTGGATGCCACTGTTCGCCGTCTGTACCGTTGCCGCGCCGGAGCGGTTGGGAGAACTCCGGCAATGCGCTGTGGTGCTCTCTGGCGTAAAGGCTGCTGGAGACGTAGAGGACTCATTGCCGCTCAAGTTGCTGGCCGATGTGCAAAAGGTCTGGCCCGAAGGGGCTGCGCACATCGCAACCGCATCGTTGCTCAATGCGCTAAAAGCGATTGGCGAGAGTCCTTGGGCCGAACCACAGTTGACCGCGAGAAGGCTCTCCGTGATGCTCCGTCCGTTCGGGGCGGAGCCGCGTCAGATTCGTACCGGGAGTGGAACAGCGAAAGGATACCTAAAAGCGAGCTTGAATGAGGCATTTTCCCGCTACCTGCCCCAAAATAGCGCGTCACCCGAAACAAGCGAAACAACCCGTGTCAACACTGGGGATTACGATGATTCTTGACCCGAAACAAAGCCTCAGTGTTTCGCATAGGAGAAGACGCTCAACCCCGCATGAATACTGCATTGTTTCGCCTGTTTCGGATGAAATGAAGTTGACGGCATGGCCGAGCAAAGCGCCGGAGCGCGCCAGCGGGACGCCAGCGTGGGTAAGCGGGGAGAGCCTGGGGACGTATAATTCTCGCCATTATGACAGATCGGGAAATGGCGCTAGGTTTGGGCGAATACATCAATCGCCAATTGACAAGAATCGCCGCGCTAGAATCCATTCTCAAGGCACATGACATTCCTGAGTGGCGGGAAGATGCTGCGCGGATTGTGCACGAGCCTGCCTTTCTAGCCGCAGCCGACGCGCACATTCATCACTTACAATACTCAATTCCCGACGGTACTCCTGAATCAGAACTGATTCGAGCACTGTATCGTCATTTTGTAGGAGAGTAGACTCTTCCGGCATGGGCACACCCCGATGTATACTGAGATTGCCCGACAATCCCTGAGACGCCCGGACGGCCATCCGGGCTTTTCTATTTGCACTTCATTCTATCCCAAGACGAATGCCAGCGGTCCATGATAAGCGATCATCGCTCCCTGGTGCCGGATTGTTGCGCGGTCATCGGACATTGTTCGCACATGAAGTCTTCTTCATGCGCCTTAGTCACCGGAGATGCTTTGCGTCCATGCGTGATACTTGTGAATGAAGCGCCTTCATCTTGCTGTCTGGGTCAGTTGTGCTGCCCTTTCCCAACAATAGTTGCTCACGTTCGGGCGGTTGCTCCATTCCGTCTCGTTATCAAAGCGGACTAGAATCTTCGATAGACTCAATTCATCGGGAGATAGGTCATACTCGTAACGTAGGATGAGTGGAGGCTTAACAAGAAGGTTCATAAGACGCAAGCAACTATCTGATAACCTTTGCTTTTGGTTAGGTTGCTGATTGCAAGAGACGCGTCTAAGCACGGCGAATTCTATGTAGCCGGAATAGGGCGCACGAACTGACTGTGAAGCCGTAACATCCCAAGTGACGTTATACGGCGGGCCATCCGAGATGGTTGATGATGCGTCCGTGCTGACATGCGCCGGACACTGCCTGATTGCCAGAACCATCGACCGAATCTGGTTAATCTCGGTTTCTTTCCAATCCGCGGACACCGTGCTATTCGATGCTTGCGGCGGTTGATTTTCCGTGAGTGAGTGTGCCGTTATGGTTTGCGAGACTTGAGGGACATTATTGGCTGTGTCTGGGCTAACAGTATGGGGCGGATGGGCAGAAACCCACTCTGCTGCTCGTTCCTGTTCTCGTGACAATTGGCGCTTAGTCAGTTTGGTAGCGGCAAGGTCTCGGCTCTGTTGCGCTTTGGCTCTCCGAGCTTCCGCGTCCTCGTAAGAGGTTCCCGCCGCCGAGAGGCTGAACCAGAAATATGCTTCGCCGTAGTCTTTGCGGACCCCCGATCCCAGAAAGTAATGCCTCCCAAGGTTGAACTGCGCATCTGCATAGCCTTGATTCGCGGCCTTGAGATACCAAGACGCGGCCAGAGCGTAATCCTGTGGCACACCATCTCCGGTTTCGTAGGCAGAACCTAGGTCGAATTGTCCAAATGCATCCCCTTGCTCTGCTGCCTTACGACACCATATCGCTGCTTGAACCGAGTCTTTCGGGACTCCACTGCCATCGACGTAATGAGCGCAGAGCAAGGCCTGTGCATCAACCGATCCCTGTTCGGCGGCCTTTCGGAACCAGATGGATGATTGAGTAAAATCCTTCAGGACACCATCTCCAATTTCATAAGCCCAGCCGACTTGATATTCCGCCGATGCGTCCCCAGCTTGCGCCCTCGCCAGCAACGCGGGGTCAATGCCGTTGGTTTGGCCTGTTGCCGCACCGCTGGATTGCGCCAATGCTCCCGATGCCGACACCAGCAGCGCCACGGCTGCCCAAAGGCTCACGGATCGTGTTTTCATCTTCTTGCCTCATTCCTCTGCCCGTTCCCGGCCCGGAACCTCACCAGCGGGCAGCGTGAGCGATTGGCGTGGCATCCCGTGGCCGTTCTACTTTGAGCTTTGAACGAAACCGGCTCCCACCCATCCGATTGCGCGAACCGCGCCCCACCGGCGCGTGACCTTCGGACGGTTGGCTACGGCTGATAGCGCCATAGGTCGTTCAGCAAACTGTCCGATGCCCCAGTTGCTCCGTAGCCATCCCCACCAAAGAGCCAAAGGTTTCCACTGTTGTCTGTCCAAGTCAATGCAACACCTTCGCTACCCCGTGCTCCGGGCACATTGCCCGCAGCCGGCGTCCCAAGCGTGCCGTAAACGCCATTGGCATTGCCCGTATTGCTGCCGCCCATCCAAGTCCATTCCTTAGTTGTCGTGTCAAACTTCCAAAGATCGTTGAGGTAATCGTTCGTCCCATTTGCCCCAGTCGTCGTATCGTAGTCAAATCCGCCGAAGAGCCAAAGGTTGCCACTGCTGTCAGTCCAGCCGACGGCGCTATCCCTTCCTCCGGGAGTATTGCTGGCCGAAGCGGTCCCTTGCGTTCCGTAGATGGGCAGAACTCCGCCCGCGTTGCTCCCGCTCACCCATGTCCATTCCTTGGTCGAAGGATTGAATTCCCAAAGGTCGCTGAGGTCGTAATTGATACCGGAGGCGTAACCGCCGTAAAGCCAAAGGTTACTGTTCTTGTCGGTCCAAGTGACAGATCCGCTGCGCCCGCCCGGCGTATTGCTTGCAGCTGCGACACCTTGGGTTCCATAGATTGGTGTCGCACCGGCTGTGTTGCCACCAGCCATCCACGTCCATTCTTTGGTTGATGTACTGAATTCCCAAAAATCGCTGTACCCGCTCCCGCCAAAAAACCATAGATTTCCATTGGTGTCGGTCCAACTCATCGCCCCGCTACGCGCTCCAGGGAAATTATTTGGAGAGGAAACTCCTTGCGTACCGTACACGCCATTCGCATTGCTGATTACATCGCTGCCAGAAACCCACGTCCATTCTTTGGTCAAGGGTGTGAATTCCCAAAGGTCATTGAGAGGGCCAAATGGTGGGTTTATACAGCAGTTATACCCCTTGGATGAGGGGAATCCTTCGCCTCCGAATAGCCAAAAATTGCCTCCGCTATCCTTCCATGTGGCGGCACTAACACGTGGTCCGGGTATGTTGTTAGGAGAGGCAACGCCCTGTGTTCCATACACCCCCCACACATTTCCCCCACCTTGATCAATTGATGCCGTGTTGCTCCCTCCAACCCACGTCCATTCTTTTGTCGATGGTGTGAATTCCCAAAGGTCATTGAGGGAGCCGGTTGCTCCTACCGCGCCGTTTGTGGCGAATCCCCATCCTCCAAAGAGCCACAGATTGCCGCTACTGTCTGTCCAGCCGGCAGAATAGCTTCGGGCTCCTGGCACGTTGTCCGTGGATGCCACCCCCTGTAAGCCATAGACACCCACGGCGTTCACGGTGTTGCTCCCGCTCATCCAAGTCCATTCATTGGCCGTGCTGGGTGGAGGAGGCGGATTGCTACCTCCGCCGCCACCGCTATTGCCCGAACCTCCGCCACAACCGGACGTGAGCAGGGCAATCGAGACAAGCAACAGGAAGGGAATCTTTCCGGGCAACGGCATATCGGCCACCTTTCAAACGGCAAAGAGTGTATGCGCTAAATATAGCGCAAAGGCTAATCCGATCATGGACGCATGGCAAGGGACATCTGTGCGGCGACCGGCGAGCGGATCAGGAAGCTGCGCCGCGCCCGGAACTGGCGGCAGATCGACCTTGCCGAGCAGTCCGGCGTCCATGAGGTCCATATCTCAGACCTGGAGCGCGGCACACGCGAGCCGGGTTTGCGAACCCTCAGCAAGATCGCCTCTGCACTGGGCACAACGCTCTCAGAACTGCTCAAGGGATTGTAACGCCGACAGGCCACATCGAAAATATCGCCAAGGGCCTGAAAACGAGTCTGCCGGGTCTCTTTGAGCGCGTTTGAAGGTCGCGGAACTGCCAGCCCCTGGTGGGGCATTATAGGGGACTTTGTTGTGGAATTGTCTCCGACAGAGCAGCTTGCTTATAGGGGGCTTTGTTTGGGAAAATCCGTTTTCCGGCGTGGCCGGTCCCAATACGGACTCTTACATTTCCCGCAGCGCAACGGCCTGCCTTCGCCCCGATAACACCCCGGCTCACCACAGCGTAAGCAGTGTTTGATCTCCATGTGAAGAGTATGCACCGAAAGTGAGCACCGAGGCAGCGAGTTCCAGTCTTTTTACGGAAGATGCTCCTGGGACGCCATAGCCGCCACAGGCCGCAGGGCTGGACAAGTTAAGCGATCTCCCGCAGTCCCGGCTTTACCAGTGCGGCCAAACCCATGATCGTCCCAGTAGCTCGGCCAGGATGAGAACCGTTGAGCTAGGCTCACGTTTGCCCGCCAGCCAGTGCCCCACAGCCACATGGGACACGCCCAGGCTCGCCCCAATCGCCGTCAAACTGTGCCCCGCATCCCGTCTCGCGTCGCAGGTAGTCACGAAATTGCGCCGTGGTCAGCATCGCTGTGAAAAGGATACCCTAGCCCCGGAAGGGTTGTAACGTGGTTGCAGCATGGGATTCGCGGTTCGGTGCGATATTACACTACCCGTGGATACCGTCGCGCCCTCACTGCCGGAAGTGGATCGCGCTCTTTAGTGGGACGGCTTGTGTCTTTCGCCTGATGTTCTTTGCTGCGCAACGGCCAACTACGGCGTGCCGCTGGGTCACGTTGTGGCAGGGCCAAGGGGCATCCGTATGTGCGCAACGTTCGCGCTTACCCTTTACTGCGATGCCATCCAAACCCCACGGGGCCAGGAGTGCAAACTTTGCACTTCACTCCAGAGCCTTCACCGCGCCCGCTATAGCTCACGGCAGGGCAGGGGGCTTGCAAACGCTCACGGGGGCTTTCTGTGCGTTCGCGCCCCATCCTGTACGGGTTTCCCGCTACCCTGAAATGCGGCCAGCGCAGGCCATGACCATAGAAGAGCACGGAACGGTTCCAATCCGCGATGCGGGCGACTGTAGCGGATACTGTAGCGGGTGCGGGTTTAGATGGGGTTGTGCCGGTTTGGACCGCAACCCCCTAAGTCTCTGAAATTACAACGGAAAGCAAACCGCAACAAATCCAGCTAAAAGCGGGGTCCGAGATTATGAGTCCCCTGCTCTAACCATTGAGCTACAGGCCCGCTTGTGCTGCATCGAATTTGCAAATAGCTGCTTATAGGCGGCGTCCCCCTGCCTTCTAACGTCGTACGCCGGCTGGCAACTGTTGCTATCTCAGTGTGACACAGCCGTTCGCAAATCGTCATTTCATGGAGATTGCCGTCTACGCCAGCGGCTATGCGGTTCCAGGCTATGTTTTTTGGGGTGCGGACGGGCAGGGGTGCTGTCTTCACACCCGGCATGCGGACATTCAGATTGCGGTGTTGGAGCGCGGACTGCTGATAGAGAGAGGCGAAACTGCGGCGCCGAGCGCCGGGCCTGATGAGACGTATACCCGCCGGCTGATGTCAGCCACGCCGGAGTTGCCTGCCGGCGTGGCCTGGTTCAGTGGCGTGAAACGCGGTTCTACTTGGGTTCCGCCTGCGCTGGAGCGGGCGGCGCCGCGGGTTGTGACGCCGCTGCCGGAGTCGCCGGGGTAGACGGGTTTGCCGCTGCTCCTGGCGCTCCAGTTGGAGCCGGCGTCGCCGTTCCGGGCGCCGGCGTCACCGGCTTCGCGCCTGGAGGAAGACCTCTCGGCGGATGATTCATCGACGGCGGAGGCGTAGGCGGCGCGGGTGGTTCTGCTACTTCCACCAGATCGACGTCGTAAATCATATCCGCCTTGGGAGGAATCGCGGGAAGGTGGCCCATTGCGCCCCAGGCCAGTTGCCAGGGGATAAACAGGCGGCGCTTGCCGCCCACCTTCATGCCTTGAAGGCCCTGGTCAAAACCCCAAATCATCTGGCGGCGGCCCTGAATAAAGTTCACAGTCAGCGGGTCGCCCAGCATGGGCTTTCCATCGTTGCCCATCACAATCTTGCCATCCTTGTCCTTGATGGGCGGACCGGGGTGGTCGTAGGTGGAGTCGATCTTGTGCCCGTCGGCGGCCAGCCAGTAGGTGTATTGGACCTTGTAGAGCTTGCCCAGCTCGGCCTCGGCGCCGGTGCCGACCTTAATGTCCTGGTAGCGAAGGGCGAAGATATCCTTCAGGTCGCCCTCGGCAGGAGGCACTCCCGGGGGCAGCACGATGTTTGCGGAGCCCGCGGGACACTTTGCGGATGTGGAAGTGGCGGCCGTTTGGGCGGCCATAGCCGCGTGCGTGGCAGGATGGGCCGGATTTTGCGAGCTTGCGGCAGCCGCACATGCCGCCATCAACAGAATCAGCATCAAGTTTTTCATGGTTTGGCCTTACTCCTAGATGTACTCCGGAATGTAATCCGGGATAGTTGTTGAGGGAAGTGTATCAGGCGCTGCCGCACATGCGCACCCGTCCGGCATGCCCGCCTGAAGCACCGTCCTGGAGGGCAGACGCAGCAGAGCGCCTGACCGCTCGAAGCATATCGATTTGTGCCGGGCCTGCGCCTCCGCCGCGCCCACGTTCGCCGCCAGGCCCGGCCTGTGACCGGACTTCCGGATGGATCTGGAAACCTCAAGCTATACTGTTTGCTTGGCCATGCGCCGCATAACCGCACTTGCGCTGACGATAATCTTCAGTTGCATGCTGATGGCGCCCCTCTTTGGCCCCGATGCCGACGCTAATCTGCCCCCATGCTGCCGCAGGAACGGCAAGCATCACTGCATGATGGAGCGGCTCAGCGGCAGCCGCAAAGGCTTCACCTCCATCACGGAAAAGTGCCCCTGTTTCCCAGCCGGCACCTGTGCGGTATATTCTCCAACCTTCGATCCGCAAGCCGCGCAGCAGTTCTACGCCGAAGTTGTCTGCCATCCGGCATGCGTTGCGCGGGCCGAGGTCTGTTACCGGCTTTTCTTTCTCCGCAGCCATCCAAAGCGCGGCCCTCCCTCTCCCCTCGCCTGACAACTGGCCGCGTTTTACCGGTGGGATTGGTGTTGCCGATTCCTTGCTGTTGTTTTGCGCATACTCACGCAAGAGGAGAATCCATGAAAGGCAAGCTGTGGCTGGCGTTATTGCCGGCCGTCTGCCTATGCGGACAGGCAGAGCCGGCCCATGCCCAGCAAAGCCCCGGCGCCGCAATTGCCCATGCTGCCGAGGCTGTGCCGGCGCAGAACCGGCGTGTCCCCTGTGACAAAGAAAACCCCGCCGCCACCGGCCGCATGGCCGGAGTCTTCAAGGATCAGTCCGGCGCAGTGGTTCCCAGAGTAAAGATTGAAATCTGGCGCCTCGCCTCCGGTCTCAAGCTGTCACTCGCGACCGATAGCCAGGGCCGCTTTGCTTTCAATGGGCTTCCCGTGGGCCTCTACCAGCTCACGGCCATTGCCAGCGGCTTTGAGATGATCGTCATTCATGATATTTCCGTTACGGCGTGCGGCGAGGCAACTGTCAATATCGTTTTGAAAATTACCCCGGCACGAATTGTCGTGGAGGTCAATGCCCCGGAGATCGAAGCCGGCGCGGCAGCACCGCACGCGGTAAATGAAAACGATCGCGCGCGCAGCCGCAACACCGCCGAGCTGCTCAAAAACGCGCCGGGCGTCAGCCTGCGGGAGAACGGCCAGCTTGCCTCCATCCCGTTTCTTCATGGATTAGGAGACGAACGCGCCAAACTGGTGGTGGACGGCATGACGGTTTCCTCAGCCTGCCCCAACCACATGAACCCTCCGCTCGCCTATATCGCGCCCTCCCAGGCGGCCGAGGTGACGGTGATGGCCGGTATTACGCCGGTCAGCCGGGGCGGCGACAGCATCGGGGGAACGGTCTCCGTCGATTCGCACCAGCCGGTTTTTGCAAGACCGGGTGAAGGCTTGCTCTCGGAAGGCGCTTCCTCGGGCTTTTATCGCAGCAACGGCGAAAATTATGGAGGCTCGTTCTCGGAATGGGTTGCCGGCCGCAACCTGGGGATCGGCTACAGCGGCTCATGGGCCGCCAACAGCGACTACACCGACGGCGGCGGCCACAAGGTAACTTCCACCTATGTCCAGAGCACGGACCACAGCGTAACCCTGGCGGCACGGGGCGCGCGCAACCTCGTCGTCCTTGAAGCCGGCTTGCATCACACTCCCTACGAGGGCTTCGTCAGCGCGCAGATGGACCTGGTGCGCAACTACGCCGAGTCTCTCAATCTGCATTACCGCGGAAACCTCGGCCGGAGCAAGCTCGACGCGCGCGTCTACTGGCAGGGCGCCTGGCACTCGATGAACATCGGCAAAGACAAATCGGCCTTCCCCATGCCCATGTGGATGCCGATGAATACCCATGGAAGAGATCTCGGCTACTCCGTGAAGTTCGAGCTACCGCTTTCCGCGCGCCACACCCTGCAGGCTGGCAACGAGCTGCATCGCTTTGTCCTCGACGACATCTGGCCCGCCGTCCCCGGCACGGCTCCGTATATGGGCCCCGATGCCTTCGTCAATATCAAGGACGGACGCCGCCTCCGGCTGAGCTGGTATGCCGAGCTGGCCAGCAAGTGGAACCCGCAATGGACTACGCTCCTCGGCCTGCGCAACGATACCGTCTGGTCGAATACCGGCCCGGTCGAGGGGTATTCGAGCATGTATGCCGCCGACGCCGATGCCTTCAATGCATTGAACCGCGCGCGCGCCGACGTTGACCTGGATGCAACCGCCGTGGTGCGTTACGAACCCAATCCTTCCGGCACTTATGAATTTGGCTACGCGCGCAAGAGCCGCGCGCCTAACCTTTACGAGCGCTATGCATGGTCCACCAACTGGATGGCCAGCGGCATGATCGGCTGGTTTGGCGACGGCAACTACTATGTGGGCAACGTCGGCCTCAAACCGGAGGTCGCGCACACTGTGAGCGGCACGGCAACCTGGAACGACCGGGCGCGCGAGCAGTGGAACCTGAAGCTCACGCCCTACCTGACCTATATCCAGGACTACGTGGATGTGGATACGCTGGCCGCCACCACCTACGGCCTGAGCGCCTTTGCCCAACTGCGCTTTGCCAACCACAACGCCCGCATCTACGGAGCCGATCTCTCCGGCAATAGCACACTCTGGAACAGCGCCCGCTGGGGGCAGGGAAAGCTCGACGCCGTTGCGGGTTGGCTGCATGGCGAGAGGCTCGACACATCGACCGGCCTCTACCAGATGATGCCTCTCAACATACGCCTCGCCTTCGACGAGGAACTCAAGGGTTTCGAAGCCGGGGCCGGCATCCAGGCCGTGCATCGCAAAGCCAACGTCGATCCACATCGTTTTGAGCAAGTCACGCCGGGATACGCGCTTGTGAATCTGCACGCGGGTTATCAGCGCGGTCATCTGCAAGCGAACGCCGCCGCCGACAATCTGCTGAACAGGAACTATGAGCTGCCTCTGGGCGGCGTCAACTTCGATGACTTCATGGCCAGCGGCTGGATGAGCCAGATCAAGCCGCTTACGGGCCGGGGAAGATCATTTTATGCGGGCTTGTCCGCCCGCTTCTGACCGCCGGAACTCCAGTGCGATAGCGGCATGCACCGAATTCGTTGCACAGAAACGCAAAATCTGAAGGTAGAGTATAGTCAGCAGAGCGGCGCCGCCGCGGGAGCTGCACAGAGCGAACCCGCCGTGCAACTCGTGGCTACGCTCAAGGGGGGTCTGTTCTCCTTTTAACAGAATTGTCATAGTCGCCCGGTACCATACCCTAAGTCTGTGCCGGCATGGACGCAAAGGAATTTGAAATGCAAATCACGATCGAAGAATTGGATGGCGAAATCACAAAAGTCATTCTGGACGGACGTCTGGATATTGAAGGCGCGGCGGCCGTGGACCTGAAGATGAATATCCTTGCCGGCAGCAGCAAGTTTCTGCTCCTGGACATGCAAAAAGTCTCCTTCCTGGGATCGATGGGCCTTCGCTCCCTCGTCGTTCCCGCCCAGACGGTGCAACGGCGAGGCGGCAAGGTGGTTGTTTTTGCGCCCATCCCCATGGTGGAGGAAGTTTTCAAGGCCAGCAGCATTGACACGCTCATCCCCATTCACCATGAACTCAGCTCCGCACTGGCCGCACTGAAATAAGGATGCGGCCGCCAGGCTCCGCTCATGCCCCAAACATACGCACACAAGGCGGATGCACGGCTGACTCTGACCAGCCGGCTCGCGGACCTGGCGCTGGTCCGGCCCTGGGTGGATGCTTTGGCGGCGGAGTATGCGCTCCCGCAGGATACGGTTTTCGCCATCAACCTCTGTCTTGAGGAAGCGCTCTCCAACGTCATTCGCCACGGCTACGGCGGAGAAGCGAACCACGCCATCACCATCGCTTTCACCCCCATCGGAAAAGATGCGTTGACCTTCACCATCGAAGACAACGCGCCGCCCTTCAGGCCTCCTGAGCCTGAGGATGCGCAGCCAGCGCCCGCGCCTTCTTCCCTCGAAGAACTCATGCCGGGTGGGCAGGGAATCCGTCTCATGCGGAGGTTTGCCCACAGCCTCGTTTGGGAGCCGTTGCCGCACGGCAATCGACTGACCATCGGCTTCTCCATTGCGCCGCCGAAGACGCAAAGTTAAATCTTTAATGCCTGTCTTTTACCGGAACCCGTCCACTCCCGCGTTCCTTGGTTGAAGAACCCTGAGGGTACTGCTCAATCTGAACACTGGCATTGCAACAGGCTTCCTCTCATCGCTCTGCGAAAATAGAGGCAGATGATCTCGCTCAAAAATGCCGGCAAGCGGTTTGGGCCGCGGGTCTTGTTTCTTGAGGCCAATTGGCTGATCCGAAACAAGGAAAAAGCCGCGCTGGTGGGCGCCAACGGCGCCGGCAAATCCACGCTGATGAAGGTGCTGGCCGGCCTGGAGACGCTGGACTACGGCAGCATGCAGCAGACCCGCGGCATCAGCATCGGCTACCTGCCCCAGGAAGGGTTGCGCCTGGCCGGCAGAACGGTCTTTGACGAGTGCCTCGCGGTCTTCGACGAGCTGCGCGAGATGGAGCGCGAGATCGAGCGGCTCAGCGGCCAACTGGCCGAGCTGGATCATGCCGGCGCGGAGTACGAATCCGCCGCGGAGCGCTACTCCATGCTTCAGGAACGCTTTCACGCTCTCGACGGCTACGCGCTGGACGCGCAGGTGGGCGGCGTGCTCACCGGCCTCGGCTTCGGCAAGGAGGACTGGGCGCGGCAGACCGACGAGTTCAGCGGCGGCTGGCAGATGCGCATCGCGCTGGCCAGGCTGCTGCTGGCCAAACCGAATCTGCTGCTGCTCGACGAGCCCACCAACCACCTCGACCTGGAAACCCGCAACTGGCTTGAAGACTATCTCACGCACTTATCCCTTCGGCTACATTCTTATCTCCCACGACCGCTACTTTCTCGACGTAACCATCGACCGCACCGTGGAGATATGGAACAAGCGGCTCGACCATCTATCAGGGCAATTACACCAAATATCTAGCGCAAAAAGACGAGCGGCGGGCGCAGCTGCGTCGCGGCTTACCGCAACCAGCGCGAGCAGATCGAGCACCTTGAAGCCTTCATCAACCGCTTCCGCGCCCAGGCCACCAAGGCCAAGCAGGTGCAAAGCCGCATTAAGGAGCTGGAAAAGATCGAGCGCATCGAGATTCCCGAAGAAGAGCCGGCGATCCACTTCAAGTTTCCCCAGCCGCCGCCCTCGGGGCGCATGGTGGTGGAGGCTGACGGGCTCTCCAAGAGCTACGGCGCCAAGCAGGTGCTCAGCCGGGTGCAGCTTCACCATCGAGCGCGGCGACCGCGTGGCGCTGGTGGGCGTCAACGGCGCGGGCAAGTCCACGCTCATCCGCCTGCTCACCGGCGCGGAGCCGCCCACCGCCGGCTCGGTCCGCCTGGGCCACAACGTGGTCTGCGAGTACTTCGCGCAGGACCAGTACAAGGTGCTGGACGGCGAGGCGCGCATGCTCGACGACATCAGCCGCGCCGCGCGTCAAGGTTCCCGAGGCTGCGCTGCGCTCGCTGCTGGGCTGCTTCCTCTTCAGCGGCGACGACGTCTTCAAGCCCCTCGGCGTGCTCTCCGGCGGCGAGCGCAACCGCTACGCGCTGGCGCGCATTCTGGTTTCGCCGTCCAACTTTCTGCTCCTCGACGAGCCCACCAACCACCTGGATATGCGCGCCAAGGACGTGCTGCTGGAGGCGCTCGCGGTCTTCTCCGGCACGGTGATCTTTGTCTCCCACGACCGCTACTTCATCGACCGCCTGGCCACGCGCGTGCTCGAAGTGGAATGCGGCACGGTCACCAGCCACGAAGGCAACTACGAGGACTATCTGCGCCGTAAAGAGGCTCTTGCCGCTGTCTCCGAGCCGGCCACGCAAGCTCCCGTGCCCCATCCTTCGGGCAGTCTTACCGTCCGAAGGGTGGGAAACCTCGACATCCCGGTCGCAGAACGGAACGGAAACACGCGGGAAACCGTTGTAACTCCAGACAGCAACCGCCCCCGCCGCCTGAACCCCATCCGGCAAAAGCAGATGGAGGAGCGCTGCACTTTTCTGGAAGAAGAGACCCCGCGCATCGAGGCCGCCATCGCGCACACCGAGGAGCAGCTCGGCGTCTTCGTCTCCGCCGCCGAAACGCAGCGGCTCACCGCGCTGGCCGAGGACCTGCGCGCGCAGTTAGCCGCCCTCACTGCCGAGTGGGAAGAACTGATGATGCAGTTGGAGGGCGCTTGACTCCGCTCCAGGCAGTTTCATCGCGGCAGACTGACAGCCAAAAACCTCATCGTGTGCTTTAGCCCGCCGCCAATGCTCCATTCGCGCCGCCATGGCTGGCGTAGAGAACCCCCAGGGCGATGGTGTTGACCTTGGTTTTAGCGTCTTCCACCCGGGAGGGAATCAGAATGGGGACCTTGGCGCCCACCACCACGTGGCCGGATTCCAGGCCGGCCAGAACGTGAATTGCCTTGCCCAGCAGATTGCCCGCTTCCACGCTGGGCACAATGAGGCAATCGGCGTTTCCCGCCACCCGGTTGCTGATTCCCTTGGCCATGGCCGCCGATTTCAGCAGCGCATTGTCCAGCGCCAGGGGACCATAGACTTCCGCATTCCCGAAGGCGCCGGCCAGGCCCATCTCGGTAAGCGCCTGGGCGTCTACTGTGGATGGCACCGCCTCCGTCACCACTTCGATGGCGCTCATCACCGCAATCCTAGGACGGCGTATTCCCAGGCAGTGCAACATCCTGATGGCGTTCAGGACGATCTGTTTCTTCTGTTCCAGCGTGGGCGCCACGTTAATTCCGCCATCCGACATCCCCACCAGCCTGGGCTCGCCCGTATGCCTGGTTTCAAAAAAGGCCACGTCGCAGAGCAAGCCGCCGTTGCGCAGTCCATTCTCTTTGTCCAGCACGGGGCGCAATAACTGATCGGTGCGCAAATGCCCTTTCATGAGAATGTCGATGCTTCCCTCGCGCGCCATCCTCACCGCCACGGCCGCGGCGTCCTCGCTGGCGGAAACGAACTCCGCTTGGGCGGCCAGTTCAGAGAATCCAAGCGATTCGGCCTTGGCGCGGGTATTTTTCTCATCGCCAATCAGCACCGGAAACGCCAAGCCGGAGAGATAGGCATCGGCCATGGCGGTCAGGGCCACATCGTCATCCGCCTGCACTACGCCTACGCGCTTGGGGCCGGCTGCACATGCCCGTTTCCGCAACTCCGCAAATGTTCGCAGCTCATCTGCTGGTGACAACCCCACTGGCTCCATCGCTGCCCCTCAGGACAATAATCAATATACAACCTGGGCGAGAGTCTGTATTCCGGACATGATCGGCGCATACCCATTTTGCCTCATTGCGGGGCGGAGACGCCATACGCCGCCTCTCCGGGCAGGCCGCGCCCTCCTCATGCGGCAATGGCGGATATTTCCCTGGCTGCGAACCGTTTTCTGATAGTATCCACCTGATCGCGGGTGACGGCGCCGAAAATACAAAATGATCCAAAGCCGGGGAAGTAGGCATCAAACAGGTTGGGCAAGGATGGGTTGAGAACCACCCTGACCGGCAACGGCAGTCCGATGACGGAGCCATTTCGCAGAGGAGGAAGCATGAAGAGATTCACACCAGGTTGGATGGTACTTGCACTGCTCGCGTTCACCCTGCCCGGGTTCTCCCACGCGCAGGCAACCAATCTTACGGGCAAGTGGAGGATTACGTTGTTGGCCAACGGCAAGCCCGTCGCCAAGCCGAACACCATCAACCTGACGGAAAGCGCCAACACCGGCAAGATGGCCAATCTCAGCGGAACCTTCATAGCTGACAACGGCGAACAGTGCGCCGTCAAAGGGCTCAAATCCAACGATGCAGACAGGCAACTGGACATGAGCGTGACCTGCGCCACCTGGAGTATCTCGATTACCGGGACGGTGGCGGCGGATGGTCAGCAGATCAACGGAGGCTACACTGTTCATCGCCCCACGGGAGCCAATCTCGGAGATTATGTGATGGATAGGATCATCTGCATGTTGCCGGAGGGCTGCGGAAATTGAATATGACGTCAGCTCAGAAAAGACTCTTCAGATTTCGCCGGCCGTCTACGATTCTAACGATTTCGACTTCATCAATTACGCCCTGATCGCTATCGGGATGGGTCTCATAAAGGATGAGGTATGGCCCTTCAACGAGTATGCGCGCCGACGGACAAATTTCAGGCCGTCGCACTCCAAGACGCGGATAGTTGCGCAGCGATTCGGCCTTTGCCTGCACAGTTTCGAAGATACGTTCGGCGGCGGCTGGATTGTCGAGACCGATATAGATATAAATCTCGATCAAATCCTCACGGGCCTGCGGAGTCCAGAAAAGATCAGCTGGCACGGGATTGCTTCTTGGCGGCAACTGCAAGCCGCGACCGCGCCTCTCGCCGCGCATGGTCGAAATCCACCGGCTCCGCTGTTCCGCTCTCCTTGCCTTGATCCCAGAGTTGGCGCAGGCGCTTCAAGTCCTGAAGCCGCGACTCGCGCTTGAATTGCCAGTCCCGGATCGCTTCGCGCACGATCTCGCTGGAAGTGGCATATTCTCCCGTTTCGACCGCGGCCTTGATCGTGGCAAGCTGCTCCCCGGTCAAGGCGATACTGACTTTTTGAACATCCGGCATGACGGCGTCTCCGATTCCGGCTGGAGCATTTCTTGCTACTTCTTGCTATAGTATAGCAAATATGTCCTGCATTGCGACCCTATACGCAAGCGCCTGATAAACACGGAAAGCATTCTTTCCGCAAAGAACGCGGAAAGAATGGGTTCTCGGCAGGTCCCTACCTAAATTGCTACTCCGCTTGCCTGAAGAAGCATCCGAATCATCGCGAACAACCTATGAAACATATAGTCGACCTGGGTCGATTCGGTTAACGGCACCTTGTTGACCTCGGCATGACGGATCTGGAATTCATTTCCAATTTCGGTAAGTTGCCTAGCCTCGAATTCTAGGCGGTCGCGAAATTTCGGCTCAGTTGACGCGCGATCTAGAAGCATCTTCGTACTATTGCTTTTGTTTGAGGGATCTGAGCGGCTCTTCAGCCGCTCCCAAGCATCCCAAAGTTTTTCAAGCGACTCGCGGCGAACAGCCAGATCGCGGTTCAGAAATCTCTCGCGAGGCTGAGCCGAGCATTTCGTCCAAAAGCCCATCGCCGGTGTTGAATGCCGGCTGATCTAGGACCTCGTGAAGAACGTCGGGTGCGATGCGCTCGATTTGGCCGTCCTGAAGGTGAAACGCAACTCCGTTTCGTTCGAATAGCCTGTTGACTTCCGCAATAAAGCTCACTCGACCGGAATTCTGATCGTATCGATAGTGGTGGTGGAAGTAGAAACCGTGATAAGTGGTCTGTATCGGAAGGGCTATGTGTTCATAGGAGAACTCTAAAAGATCAAATGCCTGACCATCTGTGACCTCATTTCGCACAAGTGCCTCTTGAGGCCAAATTACGTGATAACCTTCCATTGATGCCCGGAGCGCTATCTGATCGACACCTGCATTCACTGTCCCATCTGGACATCGATTCTCAAAGCTGGCTCCGAATGAATTGTCTTCGATGCGCTGTTGGACGAGCTGTAGCAAGGCGATACGGACAGGCGCGTCTAATGTTTCTTTGACGCGGGGTTCGGGCTGCCCCATCCGTTCCGTGAAGAGCTTTCTAATTGCCATGACCCGACCGGCCTCCAGTCCTAAGCAATTCTCATTATCACTAACATTCTACTGGTTCATGCAGCAAACCTGAGTAAACACCTAGAGGCCGTTTCATAACCGGCTAGGTGCGCCGGGAAGCGTTCCCTCAGGGGTTAAAGCCCACGATTTTCTTACTCCGTAGCGGCACGGCCGAAGCCGTGCCCTTTCAAAACCTGGTTATGAAACAGCTTCAAGGTAAAACACATCGTGCATAATCAAAGTACGATGGCACTTTTGTGGAATCCCGAAAGCTGGTCGGAGCGGCTCAAGGAGCTGGAAGCCCAATCCGGCGATCTGAAAGAAGCTCCCCTGCGGCGCGATGTGCGTTCGCTGGGCGCCCTCCTCGGCGAAGTGCTGCGCGAGCAGGCGGGCGAAGAGCTGTTTGAGCAAGTGGAAGCGCTGCGCCAGGGCACCATCCGCCGCCGCGATGCGGAAAGCCGCGGCAGTCAGGAAGAAGCCGCGCGCCTGGCCGCCGGCGCGCTCGAACTGGTGCACTCGCTGCCCGTGGAGCGCGCTATCCTGCTCACCCGCGCCTTTGCCTTCTACTTCGAATTGATTAATCTTGCTGAGACCAACCATCGCAAGCGCCGCCGCATTGCCCTGCAACTGAGCGGCGAGGCGGGCCGGCAGCGCGGCTCGCTGGCCGGCACTCTCAGCGAGATGCGGCGTGTGGGCATCGGCGCGGACGAGGCTCTGGGCTGGCTCAAGCGCGTGCTCATTGTGCCCGTATTTACCGCCCACCCCACTGAGGCCGCGCGCCGCACCGTCATGTTCAAGCGCCGCCGCATCGGCGAATTTTTGGCCCACCTGGATCGCATTCCCATCCCCGAACAGGAACTGGCCCGCCTGGAGCAACTGCTGCTGGCGGAGATTACCGGACTGTGGCAGACCGACGAGGTCCGCTCCCGCCGGCCCACTGTCTACGACGAGATCAAGATGGGCCTCGACTACTACGACGTCTCCATCTTTGCCACCCTGCCCGGCCTCTACCGCGAGATCTCCGAGGCCCTGCGCGCGGCCTACTCTCTGCAGATTGAGCCGCACGAGCTGCCCCAGGTGCTCAGCTTCGGCTCCTGGATCGGCGGCGACCGCGACGGCAATCCCTTTGTCACGCCGCAGGTGACGCGCGACGCCATTCAACTGGCCCGCGGCCACCTGCTGCTCTATTACCGGCGGCGCCTGGACGAGATTACCGACCTGCTCACCACCAGCGCCCAGCAGACGGCGGTCAGCGACGAGCTGCTCGAGCGGCTGAAAGCCTACGTGGCGCAGGTCCACACGCCGGAAGCGCAGGTCTTCGGCGCGCAGTACGAGTTCGAGTACTACCGCCGTTTCATCATCTGCCTCAAGGCCCGCATCCAGCAGACCATGGAGCATCCCGGCCCCACCGGCGCCCGGCTGCCGGTCACTTCCTACACCCTCGCCCAGGTCGAGGACAAGCTGGCCCAGGTGCTGCCCGCCTACTGCTCCGTGGAGGAGTTCATCTCCGATCTGGAGATCCTGCGCGCCTCGCTCAAGGCCAATCGCGGCCTGCGCATCGCGTGCACGCTGGTCGATCCGCTGCTTCTCCAGGTGCGCGCCTTCGGCCTGCATCTGCACACCCTGGATATCCGCCAGCATGCGCGGGTTCACGCGGCGGCCTTGCAGGAGGCCGTCGCCGACACCGCCGCCCCAACGCTGCCCGCAGGTCTCTCCGACGAAACGGCCAGCGTGCTCGAGACCTTCCGCGTGGTGGCCGAGGTCAAGAGCGGCTGTTCGCCCGAGGCCATTCGCCAGTACGTCATCAGCGGCGCCGCAAGCGTGGAAGATGTGCTGGCCGTGGTGCGCCTGGCCCGCCTGGGCGGGGTGCAGGTGGAAGGCTCCGGCCGTGATCCGGGTCTGATGCCCGTCCCGCTCTTCGAGTCCATTGAAAACCTGCGCCAGGCTCCGGCCATCTGCCGCGAACTCTGGAGCCGCGCAGACTATCGCAAGCTGTTGGCTACCTGGGACAACTGGCAGGAGGTCATGCTGGGCTACTCCGACTCCAATAAAGACGGGGGCATGCTGACCAGCACCTGGGAGATCTTCCGCGCCCATCGTGATCTGCACGTGGCGGCGCGCGAGGCGGGCGTAAAGCTGCGCATCTTTCATGGCCGCGGCGGCACCGTGGGCCGTGGCGGCGGACCCACCCATCGCGCCATCTTTGCCCAGCCCATGGACTCCTTTGACGGCCAGTTGCGCATCACCGAGCAGGGCGAGGTGCTCAACTTCAAATATGCCGATGAGGTGCTGGCCGAGCGCAACCTGGAACTCATGATCGCGGCCTCGCTCGACGCCCTGGCGCGGCCCAACGCCCGCGACCCCCAGGGCCACTTCACCGGCATCCTCAAGCCCGAGTGGGAAGCTGCGCTCAACAAGCTTTCCGAGATTTCTTACGGCTTTTATCGCAAGCACATCCTCGATGACCCCGGCGTGGTTACCTATTTTGAGCAGTCCACGCCGGTCAGCGAGTTGGAGAACGCCAAGATCGGCTCGCGGCCCTCGCGGCGAAAGAATTCACCCAGTCTCGGCGACCTGCGCGCCATTCCCTGGGTCTTCGGCTGGACGCAGTCGCGCCTCATGGTGCCCGCATGGTTCGGCGTGGGCTCCGCCATGGAAGAATATCTCGCCAAATCCGGCGCGCTGGAGTTATTGCAAACCATGGCCCGCGAATTCCCGCTCTTCATTGACCTGCTGCGCAACGTGGAGATGGCGCTGGGCAAGGTGGACCTGGCCACCGCGCGCCTCTACTCCACGCTGGTCGGGGACGCCAAACTCCGCCAGCGCATCTACGGCCTGTTTGAAGCCGAGTTCCATCGCACCGTCCGCGCCCTTCTGGCCGTCACCCGCCAGACCGAACTGCTGGAGACTAACCAGGTGCTTGCCCACTCCATCAAGCTGCGCAACCCCTACGTCGATCCCATGCATCTCATCCAGGTTGACATGCTGCGCCGCAAACGCCAGGGCGAAGATACGCCGGAAGTCAACCGCGCCATCGCCGCCACCATCAGCGGCATCTCCGCGGGCCTCAGGAACACCGGCTGAGGCAGGTCCAGGGATTGTTCGCCGGAAGTTAGGGCCGTTGCAACAAAGCCCTGCCCCGGAATCCGTGCCCTTGAGGCTATGTAGATAGTGAGCGGGAAGCCAACCCTGCAACTGGTACTCGGCGTACATCGGCCACAGCGCGGGTAAGAAACTTTCTTTCACCCTCCGGCAGGCTGGCTAAGTCGCCGCCTTCAAAATACGTCAGTGCTTTCATGGCTTCACTGGGTTGGAAGCCGGGGTTGTACAAAGCTGCTGCGGCGGCCAAGCCGGTTTCCAACCCGACTCCGGCGCGCAGAATTGCAGCTATATCCCGGTAGTCCTTCGCTTCAATTCTTTGCTGCATCACTTTCAGCTTGGTGGCCAGCAGATCGAGTAGGGAAGCAACCTCCACCGCTCCGTCCGGTGTGCGGTCCGGAACTCCTGCCCGACCGATTCCGATCTCTCCAAAGAAGGAAATCTTGACGCTGATTTCCCTCGCTGGCGCCAGGACGCTGAGCGTGTCCCCGCGATCCTGAAGAACTTTAGACCGGCCAAGGAAAGCAAAATTCCGGCCCAGCTCTTCCCGGTCGAGACGACTTTCGGTGAAGAAGTCGAAGTCGACGGAACTCCTATGACCTAGCCGCAGCGCCACGGCAGTGCCGCCATACAAAACCAACCCCAGGTCAACGCTCGCGGCAAGATGTGGCCAAATCTCCCGCTGTGCAGCCGCAAGCGCTTCCCAATGCGGCTCGAACGCGCTCATCGCGTCTTCCTCACCGGCATGGGCGGCACCGGCCTCTTGCCATACTCGGCAACTCCCAGCCGGTAGTGCCAGTAGTGCCACGACCGCGCGTCCAACTGCCCAGCCTCGGCGCGCTCCAGCACACCGCGCAGATAATCCTCGCCGGTGGCCTCGATCATCTCCGTCAGGTCCTCAAACGTGCCCAGGTTCATTACCTGCGCCGCAACCCGATCGGGAAACTCCATCGCTTCGTCAGGCGTCTTCCACCACACATAACGGGCTGCCTGGGTGCGCAGACAGGTGAGCGCCTGGCCGGTCAACTGCGGCTGCGTCTTTAGGACTTCCATGCTGTCTGCTCCCTTTTCCCATTTTACCAAGACCATGTATTCAAGCAGCTGCCTCTTGCCATACCCCGCTCCCAGGGTCTACTCTATATCCATGCATCGATGTCGCTAACACCGCCCTGGTGCCGGCTCCGATGCAGACGTGCGCGCACATCGCGCGCGCTTTTCCCCGCTTTATCGAGCCCCACCATTCCCCCAACACATCAAATGAAGTACCTGGGAAAAAATCCCGGAAAAGGAGATCATCATGGCGCGCATTGCCGCGGATGTAACCCAACTTATTGGCCGGACCCCGCTGGTGCGGTTGAACCGCATAGCGGCCGGCCTGCCCGCTACCGTTGTAGCCAAGCTGGAAAGCCAGAACCCGGTCTCGAGCGTTAAAGACCGCATCGGCCTGGCGATGATCGAGGCCGCCGAGAAGGCCGGCAAGATCAAGCCCGGCAAGACCGTGCTCATCGAGGCCACCAGCGGCAACACCGGCATTGCCCTGGCCTTTGTGGCCGCCGCCAAGGGCTACCGGCTGATCCTCACCATGCCCGAGACTATGAGCCTGGAGCGCCGCGTGGTGTTGCTGGCCTTCGGCGCGGAGATCGTGCTCACCCCCGGCCCCAACGGCATGAAGGGCGCCATGGCCAAGGCCGAGGAGATCCTGGCCAAAACACCCAACGGCTTTGTCGTGCACCAGTTCGACAATCCCGCCAACCCCGCCATCCACTACGCCACCACCGGCCTCGAGATCTGGAACGATACCGACGGCAAAGTGGACATTCTCATCTCCGGCGTGGGCACCGGCGGCACCATCACCGGCGCGGCCAAATACATCAAGGAGCGCAAGCCGGGCTTCAAAGCCATCGCCGTCGAGCCCTCCGACAGCGCGGTACTCTCCGGCGGCAAGCCCGGGCCGCACAAGATTCAGGGCCTGGGCGCGGGCTTTGTGCCCTCCATCCTCGACACCAAGCTCATCGACGAGGTGATCACGGTAACCAACGATGAGTCCATCGCCATGGCCCGCCGGCTGCCGCTCGAGGAAGGCCTGTTTGTGGGCATCAGCTCGGGAGCGGCGGCGGCTGCCGCGCTCAAGGTGGCCGCGCGGCCGGAGAACGCCGGCAAGCTGATCGTGGTGGTTCTACCCGACTTTGGCGAGCGTTACCTGACCAGCATCCTCTTTGAGTCGCTGCGCCAGCAGGCCCTGGCTTTGCCGGTCGAAGCAATTGCCGGGTAAGCGTAGTTGAAGGGTACGGGCTTCAGCCCGTACATTAGCCCGGTACAATCAACCTGGGCTTTAGCCCCTGAGGGAATGTAACCTCAACAATATGCATTCCCTCAGCGGCTAAAGCCGTGGACGTTTCCATATTTACGGATGGGCTGAAGCCCATCCCCTTCAATGCCCAAGATTCTTGCGGTTTTGAAGCACTGTTGCCGGTTTGCCGCCATGGCCCTGTTTGCTCGCATCCGCGAAGACATCAACTCCGTACTGGAGCGCGACCCCGCCGCGCGCTCGCGGCTGGAGGTCTTTCTCTGCTATCCGGGCCTGTGGGCGGTCTGGATTCACCGCGTCTCGCATGCCCTGTGGAACGCTAAACTGCGCCTGCCGGCGCGATTGCTCTCCCAGGTGGGGCGCTTCTTCACCGGCGTGGATATTCACCCCGGCGCGCTGCTGGGCCGGCGCCTGTTCATCGACCACGCCACGGGAGTGGTGATCGGCGAAACCGCCATCGTGGCCAGCGACGTGACCATGTACCAAGGCGTGACCCTGGGAGGAACCGGCAAGGGCCACGGCAAGCGCCACCCCACCGTCTGCGACGGCGTCTTCATCGGCAACAACGCCAACCTGCTGGGCAACATCACCATCGGCGAGAACTCCCGCGTGGGCGCCGGCTCGGTGGTGCTCGACGACGTGCCCCCCAACTCGACGGTTGTCGGCGTTCCGGCCCACATCGTCTATCGCAACGGCCAGCGCGTGCTGATTACCGATCCGCACGACGTGAAAGACCCGCTCTCCGACGCGCTCATCGCTCTCTCGTCCCGCGTGGAGGAGCTGGAGCAGCAGCTCGGCGGCCAGCCGCGGCCAGCCGTACCTTTCGCCGCCGAAGAGGCCGAACGCTCCGCCTACCGCAAGGAACTCGAGCGCCTGCGCCAGTACGTCTCCATGGGCGAAGGCATCTGAATCTGCGCCCTTCGGCCCCGGTGCTACAGTAGTTTCGTTCTTATTTCTTGCCGGGGTCCGTCCTCTTGATGGGTCTTCGTCCGCTGCTCGTGGCCGTTCTCGTTCTTCCTGCCGCCGTCCATGCCGCCTCCCGCGTTCAGGCCGCGCCGGTGCCCGCGGAGATGCGTTCCACCGCCTATACCGTCCGAGTGAACGGCCAGACGGTAGACGTGGCCCACGCGGCAGCAAGCTATGAATTCGTCAGCTTTGACGTAACCGGCCCCGTGGACGTAGCCATTACCGCAGCCGAGCCGGGCTTTTGGGGTCGCGGCGTCGATATCCAGCCCTGGCGCCTGGGCCTGCGCCCCACGCGGCAGGGCCAGACCATCCGCTTCCGGCTCCGATCGCCGGCCAAGCTCTCCATCTCGCGGCCCGGCGACTTCCTCAACAACGCCCATATGCTTTTTCTCTTTGCCGGCACGCCGCCGCCGCCACCGCCGCACGGCCCTAAGATTTACGCTTTTGAACCGGGGGTTCATCACGGAAGTCTCAATCCGAGGAACGGTGAAACTTATTACCTGGCCCCCGGTGCCTACTTCTTCGGCAGCCTGAACCTGTGGAACGTGGAGAACGTAAAGGTGCTGGGCCGCGGAACCATCGTCTACGACGGACCCCAGGACCCCAACACCGATGAAGGCTGGATGCAGAAGCCCGACTGGCACTGCATTGGCGCGTTCGAGGCCCGCAACGTCGAGATCGACGGTCTCACTTGCATCGTCCGCTCCCGCACCTGGTCCATCCAGATGAAAGACTCCACCGGATTTGTTTACGACGACCTGCGCGTCATCGGCGGCAATCCCGGCAACGCCAACCAGGACGGCATGGACTGGCTGGGCGGCGGTGACGCCATCGTCCGCAACGCCTTCCTTCGCTCCTCGGACGATGTGTTTGCCATGCAGGGCAACTGGGACGGCTACAGCGACGAGGATATGCTGCGCCCCGGCCACGATGTCGCGAATATCCTCATCGAGCACAGCCAGCTTTCCACCAGCATCTCCAACATCGTGCGCGCCGGCTGGCCGCGCAAAATCTTCAACTCCCGTAACTTCACCCTGCGCGACTCCGACATTCTCCACGCCGGCATCGGCGCCTGCGGCCAGACCTTCGGCCTGCTCGGCTTCTGGGGTGCGGACGGCGCAAGAGGCGACCACTCCAACTACAACTTTGAGAACCTCTTTCTCGACAACTGGTATTCCCTGGCGCAAATGGAGCAGGAATACCCCGGCCTGCATGGCTTCACCTTCCGCAATATCTGGGCGCTCGACCAGCCGCCTCTGGCCGATTCCACCATGATAGGCGACATTGCGGACGTAACCGTCGACAATCTGAAACACGGCCAGCTCCGCACTGCCGCCAACGCCAGTATGCCCCTGGAAGTTTCCGCCGGCGCCCAGCCGCCAGCCTTCACGCCCATCCACGACCCCGTTGCCGCGTTTATGGTGAGCCCTCCGGTCTTCGCCCCGAGGCAAACCGTCACCTTCACCGCGCAGCCCTCACCCCGCGCGCACTATACCTGGCTCTTTGGCGACGGCGCCCAGGCCAGCGGCCGACGCGTGCGCCACAGCTTTCCCGACGCCGAGGGCACCCAGCTCGACGGCTCGGGACGCTTCCGGGTTCTGCTGCGCGTGGAGGACAGCGAAGGCCGCCAGGACTGGGCCGCGCAAGGAGTTGTGGCTGTGGCCGATTGGCACAACGCCGTGGACACGGTCAGCCTGACTGTTCCCGGCCTCACCTGGCAGATCTACCCCGGAGAATGGACGGAGTTGCCCAATCTGGCCGCCGAGCACGCGGTCTTCACCGGCGAGTCGCCCAATCTCCACGCCGACTCTCAGGGCTTTACCCATTACGCCGCCGCCTGGGACGGCCTGCTCGACATTCCCGCCGACGGCGGCTACACCTTTCATCTGATCGACCGCGACGGCGCGCGCCTGGTCATCGACGGCGTCGAAGTGGCTAAAACCGGTCCACCCTTCGCACAGGTCTGCGGCTCTCCCGGCAACGCCCTCCGCTACGACCGCGGCTCGCTGGGCCTGCGCGCCGGCAAACACCTTTTTCATCTGGAAGGACTGCACTCCGCCAGCCAGGGCTCGCCCCGCCTGCTCTGGGAAGGCCCCGCTTTGCCCCTCACCGACGTGCCTCCGGCCGCCTATAGCCACCTGCGGCAGGATGCGGTTACCAGGTGAGGCAGTTTCCAGTATGGTGTGTCGCAAATATGTTCCAAATCCAATGCTGTCATCCTGAGCGTAGCGCAGCGCAGCCGAAGGACCTGCTTTTTCACGGCTGGATTCATGCCATGAACATATGGACGCCACTTGACGGCGGCAACCTCGGATGCTACTTTGGTCAGGTTCCGCAATGATACTCATCAATCAGCAGAAAGGATGCTTTCCATGGTCAATCGTCGTCAATTTGTGAAAACCGTTGGACTGGGCGCTTTGGCAAGCGCGGGAATGAGAGTAGCCGGGGCGCAGGTAGCGGCCGCGGCGCAACCGGATGTCAATGCCGGCAAATCCAAACTGGCAAGGTTATTTCCGGGATGCTGCGCCTACTCCTACAATCAGGAGCTCAGGCGCGGCGCCATGACCATGGAAGATTTCATTCTCAAGGCAGTAGAGATGAAGCTGGTCGGCGTGGACATGACGGTGTATTACCTCAAGTCCACCGAGCCGGAATATCTTTATAGCCTTCGTCACATGGCTTACAAGCATTCCATGGGCTTCTCGGGAACTGCATGCGGAGTCAGCATGGTCCAGGCCGATGCTGCCAAGCGCGCCGAAAACCTGGCCCAGATTAAGAAGTGGGTTGATGTTACTGACCAGCTGGGAGCTGCTCATCTAAGGATCTTCGCCGGCGAGCTGCCCCAGGGCGCCAGCATGAAGGACGCCATCGATTGGGTGGTTGATACCATGAAGGCCGCATGCGACTATTCCGGCAAGAAGGGCATCACGCTGGGAGTTGAAGACCACGAAGGCGTGACGCAGAGCGGGGACCTATGTGTTGAACTCATGCAGCGCGTTAATTCGCCTTATGCAGGCATCAACCTCGATATTACAAATTTTCTTCCTACTCCTGCTCAAGACGCCTACGCGCAGATTGCCGCATGCATCCCCTACGCCACTAATATCCACATCCGCGACCACTTTTACGATCACACTCCGGTGGATATGGACCGCGTCTGGCGGATCTTCGCGCAAGCCGGGCACCAGGGTTATGTGTCGGCCGAATATGAAGCCAGTTTCCCTGACAGTCTGCCTTCCTCCACCGGCGTGCCGCAACTGGTGGCGGAAATCCAGACGCTGTGCAGGAAGTATTCGAGTGTTTAAGCGATATCTTCGCTTTGATGCCGGCAAGCACGTAGCGCAACAGAGACAGGTATATTGACCCTGGCGGTCAGGCCGTGCGCGGAAGTTATCCCAGTCTGGCTTATTTGCCTATCTGAATCTACGGAACGAATGCGTTTGCATTCGCCTCATGCCGCTTGTCTCCGGCTTCTAAGCGCTCTTCTTGCCTTTGGCGGCTGCCTCATCGGGGCGGAACATGGCGATGGCCTCAATCTCCACCAGCAGTTCCGGCCGGCAAAGTATGGCCTGCACGCCGGTCGACGCGGGCAGCGGATCGAGCCCCTGCTCCTTGAAGAAGGCCGTGCGCCCCTCATTGAAGATGTCGTAGTCGCGTTCGATATCCCTCAGGTAGCAAGTGGTGCGCACCACGTCGCGCCAGGTGGCGCCCTCGCTGGCCAGCAGGCCTGTGATGTTGTCGAAGGTGCGCCGCAGTTGGGCGGGAAAATCGCCGATGTGAACGCTTCTCCCGTGTTCGTCGATGGAGGCGGTGCCGGAGATGAGCAGGAGGGTGATGCCGTTCAGGTCGATGCGCATGCCGCGCGAAAATGAGCTTGGCTTGGTATAGGTATAGGCTTCGTTGAGTACGTTATGATTGGTCATGGCGCGCTTCTTGATGGGGGCGTGCGCCATGACCTCCAGAATATCCGCAAAATCCTTCATTTGTGATGCCTCCAGGCGGGCAGAAATGTCCTTATCGTCGATCAGGCTTCAATCTTAGAACCGCACTATTTTGCCTTTGCCGTCCGCAGCGTCCTGCTTTTCCCCGCGCCCTGTCTTTTCATCATATTCAAGAGCGCCATTGCCCTACACTGCATCATAAACCATGGCGGGCATAGCGCATGCCTGCATCTCCGGATCACGATCATGGGCCTGCTGCGCGCGCTGCAGGCGGCCGCTGGCTGTTGCGGATATTAAGCCGGAATGCACATTCGATTCCGGGGATAATGCTGGCTGATGTCATGATTACCTGCTCCATCTGTTCAAAATTTCAGATGCGTTTGCCCTGTTTTTGGCGCATTCCTGCCTTACCATTGACCTCCTTTTTGTGTATACTTGGTGCCGCATGGGATTTCCTACTCTGCCGCGCTATGGAATAGAAGAGGATTCCCGGAATGGAGAAACAAAATGGTTAGTCGACGTGAATTTCTCGATACGCTTGCGGTAGGAGCGGCGGGCCTGGCTATGAGTTCGTCCGCCAAGAGCTACAGCCAGATCATGGGCGCCAACGATCGCCTCAACTTTGCCATCATGGGCCTGCGTTGGCGTGGCTACGCACATCTCTCAGCGCTTATGGGCAATAAGGATACCGCCCGGGTCTCGCATATTTGCGATGTGGATGACACTATCCGGGCCAAGTTTGCGGGCATCGCGGAAAAGGAGCTGGGCTATGCTCCGGCCAGCGACAAGGACTTTCGCAATGTCCTGCAGCAGAAGGACGTGGACGCCGTCACCATCGCCACTCCCGACCACTGGCACTCTCCTTTGGCCATCGCCGCCCTGGAGGCGGGCAAGCACGTTTACGTTGAAAAACCATGCAGCCACAATCCTGCCGAGGGGGCGATGCTGGTGCGGGCTCAGCAGAAATATCAGAAGCACGTGCAGCAGGGCACGCAGCAGCGCTCCTGCGCGCGCACCATGGAGGCCATCGACAAGATCCACAACGGTATTGCCGGCCGGCCCTATTTAGCCAAAGCCTGGTACAGCAATACCAGAAAGTCGATCGGGATAGGCAAGCCGGCGCCCGTGCCCCCGCAACTCGATTGGGATCTCTGGCAGGGTCCCGCGCCGCGCAGGCCGTATATGGATAATATCCATCCCTATAATTGGCACTGGTTCAGGCACTGGGGCACCGGCGAGGCTCTGAATAACGGCACCCATAGCATCGATCTCTGCCGCTGGGCGCTCCAGGTGGACTTTCCAAATCGCGTGACTGCGTTGGGTGGAAGATACCAGTTCAATGACGATTGGCAGTTTTACGACACCCTGGTAACCAGCTTCGATTACGGCGATAAGATGATTTCGTGGGAGGGCAAATCCTGCAACGGGATGAAGTGCTACGACCACGAAGCGGGGTTGACCGTCCTGGGAACTACGGGCACGGTGTTTGTTTATGGCGATGGCGGCGCCGGCTACGAGGTTTACGACCTCAAGGGAAATAGGACCGGCGTGTTCAAGGACGACGAGAAGGCTCCGTTCTATGACAAGTTCGACGGCGACCTTCCCACGGTTGCCCACTTCGCCAATCTCATCGCGGCCATCCGCAAAGGAGAGAAGCTCCACGCTCCTATCTCCCAGGGCAACATCGTCGTGACCACGCTGCAACTTTCCAACATCGCCTGGGAAGTGAACCGGGAGCTTCAGATCGACGCCAGCAACGGAAAGATACTGGACGATCCGGCAGCGATGAAAATGTGGGCGCGCGAATACGAGAAAGGCTGGGCGCCCCATCTCTAAGTCACATGTGGCGCTTGCGGGCGGCCTATGAACGGCCGCCCGCATGCATGCTGTTGTAACTCCATCGTGTCCTTATAAGCGGCATTGCGAGGAGAATGGTTCGATGAATCGTCGTCAACTGTTGTATGGAACGGGTCTTGGACTTGTATCCGGCGTTGTTGCGCGCGCGGGAGTCAGTGCGGCCCCACCGGTCGAAGAACATCCCAAGCCTCAAGTGCTCGATCTTCCCGATTATCAGCCCGTCAGCATGCTGCACGTGCGCGAGACCGTGGTCGAAAAACCGCGCTACCCCGTCATCGACTTTCATACCCACATCACCTTTTCCGCCAAAGGGGAAAAAGGCGTGCCTATGGTCGCGGAGCGCAGATTTGCCGCCACTCCCGAGGAACTGCTCGCGGTGATGGATAGCAAGAACATTCACTCCATGGTCAATCTGACGGGAGGGTACGGCGCCGGCCTGGTTGAAACCGTGCAAAAGTACGATAAGCGCTTTCCCGATCGCTTTTACACCTTCACTGAGCCTGCGTACTCGCAGATTATGGATCCTGACTATCCCCGCAAACAGGCCGAGGCCATCGAGCAGGCGCACCGCGACGGTGCGCGGGGGCTCAAGATTCTTAAGACGCTTGGCCTCTATTTGCGGGATAATGTCACCACGGGAAACCTGATCAAGATTGACGATCCGAGATTCGATCCCATGTGGGACGTGTGCGGGCAGTTGAAGATGCCGGTGGCCATTCACATCTCCGACCCTTCAGCCTTCTTCCTGCCCACCGACCGCTTTAACGAGCGCTATGAAGAGCTGAACAACCATCCCGACTGGTCATTCTACGATCACGACTTCCCCAGCAACGCCGAGTTGCTGGAGGCGAGAAACAGGATGATTGCCCGTCATCCCAACACCCATTTCGTGGTGCTGCATGTGGGCAACTTCGCGGAGAATCTGGAGAACGTCTCCCAGGCCATGGATCGGCTCCCCAATATGTGCGTCGATCTCGCCGCGAGGATCGGCGAATTGGGGCGGCAGCCGCGCACAGCGCGCGCCTTCTTTGAGAAATATCAAGACAGGATCATGTTCGGGACCGATGCCTCGCCGCACGCCCGCACTTTGCCGCAGCAGATGTTCGGCGGCGACCTCTACAGCATCTACTATCGATTCCTGGAGACGGACGACGAGTACTTCGACTATGCTCCCGCCAAAGTGCCGCCGCAGGGCCGTTGGCGCATCTATGGAATCAACCTTCCGGACGATATTCTGCGCAAGGTCTACAACGTAAATGCAGCGCGCGAACTGCGGCTCTTAATCTAGGAGCCGGCAGGCCGCGCGCTCGTCAATTACTTCGCCGAGGATATGGCCCGTGAAAAAGTTTTTCGCTTCATGCCTGTTTCTTCTGAGCGGCGCAATCCATGCCGGCGCTGCCGACGACAGCGCGTTCCGGAGCGTTTATGCGGCGCGGGACGTTGCCCTGGATACGGATGCACAGTCGGCCTTTTGGCAGGGGGCGGCCTCGGTCTACGCGGAGGTCGACCCCTGGGGCCATCCTGTTCCCGCGTATCGAACCAGGATAAGCTCCCGATGGACAAAGAAGAATCTCTATCTTCTGTTTGAGTGTCCCTACGAGGAGCTGTATCTCAAGCCTTCGCCGGATGCGGTGCATGAGACCAATCAGCTTTGGAATTGGGATGTGGCTGAATTGTTTATCGGCTCCAACTTTAATAACATTCGCCGCTACTACGAGTTTGAAGTTTCGCCGCAACAGGAGTGGATCGACCTGGATGTCAATCTCGATCTTCCCGACCATACGGTGGGATGGACGTGGAACTCAGGATTCCAGGTCTCTGCGCGCATCGATCCCAACGCAAAAATCTGGTATGCGGTCATGCGCATTCCCTTCAAAGCTATCGACCGGCGCCGTCCCGTTGCCGGCAGAATATTTCGCGCCAACCTGTTTCGCAGCCAGGGACCGCCTCGTCATAGGAAAGAGATCGTCTGGCAGGCTACAATGAGCAATACCTTTCATGTCCCTGATAAATTCGGGCAGCTTGTGCTGGTAAAGGATAAGTAGGAACACAGGGATTTGCGGCTCCGTTGCGCAACTCCGGGGAGGTTCAGATGAATGTTTCGATGCGTGTGCGCCTGGCGTGCGTCATGGCGATGGTAGTAATGTGCGCGGCGGTTACAGGACAGAAAGCGCCGGATGCGGCGAGCGGGAACGCGCCTCCCGCTGAAGCCTTCCGCGTCTTGCCTCCAGCGGACGCTGAAGGCCCGCAGATTACGCCTTATCTCCTCTATCAAACCGCGCTGGCGTGGGATCAGGATCAACTTCGCCTGCAGCGCTGGTCGCAGGTGAAGAACGAGAGCGATCTTCTGCGCCTCCGCGCGGAACTGAGAAAATCCCTGCTGGAGATGATTGGCGGCCTTCCTACGGAGAAGACGGACCTGCACGCTACCATCACCGGCACAATTTCAGCCAAGGGATATCATATCGAAAAGCTCATCTACCAGAGCCTTCCCGGTTTCTATGTGACGGCGCTGGTCTACGTGCCCGAGAACGGCGACAAGGTGCATCCCGCCATTCTGGTCCCCGCCGGACACTCCACCAACGGAAAAGATCACTACCAGGCTCTCTCTGAGAGGCTGGCCTTGCGCGGCTATCTGGTCATCAGTTGGGATCCGGTCGGCCAAGGCGAACGAAGCCAGTTCTGGGATGCTAAGACCAAGAAGAGCCGTTACAACCTGACCTGCGGCGAACACGCCGTGATGGGAAACCTGGCCTACCTTGCCGGAGCCAACCTGGCCCGGTGGGAAGTTTGGGATGGCATGCGCGCCGTGGACTATCTGCTCACCCGCCCGGACGTTGACGGCGAGAGAATCAGCATCACGGGAACCAGCGGCGGCGGTACTCAGACCGCGTTGATTGGCGCGCTGGATGAGCGCATCAAGGTCATTATTCCCTCCTGCTACATCACGGCGATGCCCATGCGCGTGGAAAACCGCATCTTTGCCGATTACGACAGCGATCCGGAACAGGACCCCTATGGACTTATCGCCAAGGGAGTGGATAACGCGGGCATGTTATTGATGATGTATCCGCGCCCGGTGATGGTGGCCACCGCCACTCTCGACTTTTTTCCCGTGCAGGGCTCTCACAAGGCTTATTCCGAAGTAAGTTCATTCTACAAACGCTTTGGACACGCCAACCGCATCGCCTTCTCCGAGAGTTATAACCGGCATAACTATTCCCTGAAAAATCAGGAAGAGGCGTTGAACTTCCTTGATCGCTTCAATAACATGCCGCTGCGCCATGGCCTTCCCCCGGTGATTGCGTACAGCGATGCCGACCTCCAGGTGACAAAGAGCGGACAGATCTCGGTCGACTATCCCGAGGCTCATCCGCTTCTGCATTACATAGCCGCCTATGCCGCTGATGCTTCGCATCGCAGCCGGAAAACATTGCCCGGATTGTACCGCAGCGAAGATAACCCCGATATCGGCTCGTGGACAGTCGGCCGCTATGCTGGCTATTCGCCGGCAAGGGAAGTGCGATGGGAAGCGGTAGGGAGCAGCATGGCCGGCACCGTGCATATCGATCGCTACGTGCTGCATCACAGCACTTATCTGGAGATGCCGCTTCTCCACTTCTACAACGATGGCAGCCATCCCAAAGGAGCCGTTCTTTTCTTCAGCCTTGACGGCAAAGCCTCGCCAAAAGACTGGCCCCAGATAGTCAAGTTAATAAGTGACGGTTATGAAGTATTTTCCTTCGACTTTCGCGGATTGGGCGAAACCCGCATGAACTTTCGCGTCGATTCTTCCGACTCATCCGCGGCGCGAGAGAGCTTCGATCAGGCTTACGTCAATCCTCTGGGCAGCGTATTGGCCGATTACGTCTATAACTCGCTGCTCACCGGCCGGCCATACTTTTTCGAGCTGATGGATGATCTCAAGATTGCCGAGCTTTTCATTCGCAAACGGGATGCGCATCTGCCGCGGCAACCTATCACATTGGCTGCAACCGGTGATGCATACAGCCTGGCTATCCGGTACAAGGAAGTCGATCCGCAAGTGAAGATTCTGGCGCCTGAATCCGCGCCCGTTCTGAATTGGTCCGCGCTGGTATCTCAGGGTCAGGAGCAATGGCCCATCGCGTTTCTCGTGCCGTCAGGAGCGCTATTACAATAGTGCCATGAGCCACGAAGGCATTCGCTTTGCCGGCAAGGATCAAGCCGCGCGCGAGACTGAAGCGGACCGCAAGCTTCCCCGCATAGCCGTCACCCCGGAAAAGGTGCGGGTGCTGCTCACCGAAGGCAAGGGGCTGGAGATCGATTGGGCCGACGGCCACAAGAGCGCCTGGAGCTTTGCCTGGCTGCGCGAAGCATGCCCCTGCGCCACCTGCGTCGAGGAACGTAAAGCCGAAGGCCGCAAACCGGGCCAGCCTAAACCTAAACCAACGGCTGTGCTGCCCTTGTACACTCCACCGCCCAAGCCTGCCAGCGCCCAGCCCGTAGGCCGCTACGCCCTGCAGTTCAACTGGCTGGACGGCCACGCCAGTGGCATCTACTCCTGGGAGTATCTGCGCCGTAGTTGCCAGTGCCGTGAATGTACCTTCGCCGCCGAAGAAACCACCGGCACGCCGAATTAGGCCGTACGCCAGGACTGAGCACTATATATCAATCTTGAGCTGTGAAATTCAGGTCCAGCCGCTAGCCACCAACCCCACCGCCTCTTCCGCACTCGCAACCACCCGCAGCAGCGCTCTGTTCCTGGCCTTCAGGAACCCCGCCGCGACCGCGGAATCCAGAAAAGCCAGCAGCCCGTCCCAGTACCTGGCCGTATTGATCAGGATGCAGGGTTTGGCGTGCAGCCCAAGTTGCGCCCAGGTCACAGCCTCCAGCATCTCCTCCAGCGTTCCGTAGCCGCCCGGCAGCACCAGAAACGCATCCGCCAGCTCCTCCATGCGCGCCTTGCGCTCGTGCATGCTGGGAACCAATTCGAGCGTAGTCAGCCCGGCGTGCGCAATCTCTTTTCCCGCCAGCACATCGGGCAGGACGCCGGTCACCTCCGCGCCGCCCTTGAGCGCTGCATCGGCCACCGCGCCCATCAGCCCCACGCAGGCTCCGCCATACACCATCCCCAGCCCGGCCGCGGCAATGGCCTCGCCCAGCGCCCGCGCCTCGGCCAGAAATGCAGGGTTGTTTCCATCGGCCGATCCGCAGTAAACGGCCACGCGGCGATGTGGTTGATGGGATGGCGTCATTGTGTCTTCAGGATAACTTGGCGGCAGAGAAACCTATTCGCGCTCCAGATAATCTGACGGCGTCAGTTCTTCCCGCCGTTGCTTCTGTATCCGTATCTGTTGGATTCTGTCGTACTCCACAGCCGACATCATTACGGAGATGTCCCGCTCGTGACGCTGAATCATCACCGGTTCCCTTTGAGACATGTCGAGGATGGCGGCGAAGTTCTGTTTGGCGTAGGTTGCGGAGACGGTCTGCATGGATCGAGACTACCAGAATATGTACAAATTGTCTATATTGGTCAATTTGGACAACAGTCTGCCCCAAAATTCAGATCGTAAGAAGGATCAGGATCCCCCGTAGTCCGACCGGCTGTCTCTGTGTTGTTTACCTAGTGGTAATCTCCGGTTTGGCGACCAACTAACCGGAACTGCTCTTCAATGGCATGCAGGGAAATGCGCTCGACATTCCAGGCATGGGACTGTGCACTCCAATCTGGGCGATTTTCCCGCCCTTGTTCTCCTACTCGATTGCCTCGTCCTTCTTTACCTCAAGTTGCATGTTCACAAGGTGCATTTCATTCATCGTGATGCCGCGCACCGACAGCGAATGCAGGCACAGGTTAGCATGACCTTTCGAGGTGTTGCCCTGACAGATCAAGTTGTTGAGGTACTTCGCGATCGAATCCCATACATTCTGTTTGGTACAGTTTTCCTGTTTATCGGATTGTGTGTCTGCGGCATCGCATTGATGCGGCGCCGGAGCGTGGGAAAATTCTTCACCTGGCTCGGAATCTGGAGTGCGATTGAGGGAACCGAATACCTGTTTGGTTCGTTGGCTGACCTCGGACTTTTGCCGAATTGGCTTTTGGCTAGTCTTCCATACGTGGGCAATATTTTGTCGTTCTCAGTCGTGGTGATTGCTTTGCTGGCCTTTCTCGACCTAAGCCAGGACAAACTGCGGCTCTTTCTTCAAGGAGCGATTGTAGCGGGGCTCGCGATTGCCGTGGCAGGCATTGCCCTTTTCTTATTTACCGGCTCTTCGTTCAAAATCATGCCATACAATCATCTCCTCGCAGCCATTTCGCTCACGGTCCTGGCAATCGTCGTCGCTGTGCCAAAACTCTGTCGGAGATTCCTTGTCCTGCCCAACCGCACTGTCCTTTCTCTAGGCATCCTTCTTTTCGCATTGGAGGCGGTTTATGGCAACTTGTCGCTTCCACTGAGGCTCCCGAGTCCGCCCGAGATCCTGGACCCGCTGGGGTTTGCTGTCCTCCTATTCTGCTTTGGATATGTTGCCGTGCAGAGCTTGGAAATGAGTTCGTCATCATCCGCAAGGTTTTAAGAGCCTGGAACAGACTCCCGGGCATTGCAAGTTGGAGCCGTATACAGTCATCCTCCGCAACTCCAAAATTTGACACTCCCACTCTATTCGACCGGCATTTGAGTCTCAATGAGAGCAAAAAACTGCCCGAGGTCCAGTATCACCGGCCACTCGGCAGTTACTCTCTCGTCAGCAGTCAACGTATCAGTAATCCGCCGGCGCACTCGACACGCACTGCTGGACGACACACTGCTCTCTCAACCCCCGGAACGGTACACTAGACCCAGGACCCTTCCCGCCCGGACTTGCCCCTTGCAGCCGCTCATCGACAATCTGAATCCCGAACAGCGCGCCGCCGTCGAGGCCACCGAGGGCCCCCTGCTTATCCTGGCCGGAGCCGGCTCAGGCAAAACCCGCGTCATCACCAGCCGCATCGCCTGGCTCATCCGCGAAAAAGGCGTCGCGCCCGACTCCATCCTGGCCGTCACCTTCACCAACAAGGCCGCCAGCGAAATGGCCGAACGCGTCGACCGCCTGCTCGGCCACTCCTCGCTGGCCAAGCCGCTGCATCTCCACCTTTCACTCTTTTTGCGTGCGCATCCTGCGCCGCGACATCGAGGCCCTCAAAGTTGGCAACGAAGGCCTCACCCGCTCCTTTGCCATCTACGACGAAAACGACCAGGAGGGCATCGTCAAGCAGGTCATGCGCCGCATGGGCCTGGACACCAAGCAGCTCACCCCGCGCGCGGTCCTCGGCCGCATCTCCTGGGCCAAGAACCACATGATCGATCCCCAGGAGTACTACCTCGACTCCAAGGATCCCAACAGCGAGCGCATCGCCCACATCTACAAGGGCTACCGGGCCGAGCTGCGCAAGAACAACGCTCTGGACTTCGACGACCTGCTGCTGGAAGCCGTGCGCCTGCTCAAAGTCTCCAGCGAAGCGCGCGAGCGCTACCAGCGCCGCTACCGTTATCTCCTGGTCGACGAGTACCAGGACACCAACCGCCCCCAGTATGAGCTGATGAAGCTGCTGGCCGGCAAGGGAAAAAACGTCTGCGCCGTCGGCGATGAGGATCAGAGCATCTACTCCTGGCGCGGGGCTGACATCCGCAACATTCTCGAGTTCGAGAAGGACTTTCCCAACGCCCGCATCATCAGGCTGGAGCAGAACTACCGTTCCACGCAGATTATTTTGGAGGCCGCGGGTGCCGTGGTCGCAAAACAATATCCGCCGCAAGGGCAAGAAGCTGTGGACCGACCGCCAGGGCGGCTCCCTGATCGGCTACTACGAGGCCCCCGACGGCGAAAACGAAGCCCTCTTCATCGCCGACCGCATCCAGTCCTTTCTAAGCCAGGGAAACTCATCCCAAACTCATGAGCACGGAGGGCAGCATTGCGCCGTCCTCTACCGCACCAATTCCCAGTCCCGCCTGGTGGAGGAGGCGCTGCGCCGCTACAACATCCCCTACACCATGGTGGGCGGCTTCAGCTTCTACGAGCGCGCTGAGATCAAGGACCTGCTCGGCTACCTGCGCCTGGTCCGCAACCCCCACGACTCCATGGCCCTGCAACGGGTCATCAATACACCGGCCCGCGGCATCGGCAAAACTACTCTGGAAACTCTGGAACGGCTGGCTCTTGAAACCGGCAGCTCCACCTGGGAGGCCATCGCCGCCGCCCTTGCCGGCCGCCTCATCCCCACCCGCGCTTTTACGGCCATCGAGTCCTTCCGCCAGCTCATCCTCGACGCCCAAGCCATGATGGACCCCGACTTCGCCGGCAAGCTCTCCGCCGACGTAGCCGCCGGCGCGGAATCAGAGGAAGTTGACACAGGCTTCGAGTTTCGGCGCCGTTTCAGCCCCATCCGCCAGTTCAAAAGGAGAAAGTGAGGACCAGCTCCGGCTACCCCACGCCGGCACCGTCTCGCCTTTCGCCGTTCAGCCCCAACGCCCCTTCCTCACCATGCCGAAAAAGGTGGCCAGTCAGGAATCTCAGCCAGAAGCAGAGGAAAAATCGCAAGAGAAGCCGGCATTTCGCGCCCCCGGCGACGCCGCCACCCTCCCTGAACTGATCCGTTTCCTCATCGACCGCAGCGGCTACATCAAGGCCCTGGAAGCCGAAGGCTCTCCGGAAGCCTTCAGCCGCATTGAAAACCTGAAGGAACTGGCCAACGCCGCCCACGACGCCGAAGCCCGCGGCGAAACTCTGTCGGAGTTCCTCGACCACGCCGCGCTGGCCTCCGACACCGACCAGTACGATCCCGAAGCCCGCGTCACCCTTATGACCCTGCATGCCGCCAAGGGCCTGGAGTTTCCGCTGGTCTTCCTCGCCGGCCTTGAAGAGGGCCTCTTCCCCCACTCCCGCACCCTCGACAATCCCGACGAGCTCGAAGAGGAGCGCCGCCTCTGCTACGTCGGCATGACCCGCGCCATGAACTCGCTCGTCCTCACCCGCGCGCACTACCGCCGCCGCTATGGCAACGACGCCCCGGAGATGAGCATTCCCTCCCGCTTCCTCGAAGAAGTTCCCAGCCAGTTGATCGAGAACCTCGGCGGCCGCTCCCCGGCATGGTCCACTCCCGGCTACCCCAACACCTACCGCGCAGGCCGCAGGCATGCACACACCGGCGACTTCGCCGATAAGCATTACAACTACGAAGATGAAAGCCAGGAAACTCAGCGTTTGCCCACTGGCCTCGGAACTACTCCAAAGGGTAAAAGCGCAGGAGCGCCAAAAAGTAAAAGTGCGCAAGCACCGCAAGCGTCGCCGCCGCAATCCATTGATAACATCGCCCGCTTCTTCGGCGGCAAATCGGGTCTCGGCAGGCCCGGTTCGCTCCCCCGTCCGGCCATGGACCTGCCCCAACCCACCGGCGCCACCGGCCTGAAGAAAGGGCAGCGCGTCCGCCATAGCAAATATGGCGAAGGCACTGTCCTCATGCGCGAAGGAGACGGCGAAGACGCCAAACTCACCGTCATGTTCAACCGCCACGGCATGAAAAAGCTGATGGAAAAGTTCGCCAATTTACAGAAGATTTAACAATTCACGCTGTTACTTCCCCCATCCTCTTCGCTTCTTCCTCTCCATCGAGCACCCGGAACACTCCCTCGGCCAGCGCCTGCAACTCATCTTCGCCGGGATAGACGGTGATGGGCGCAATCCACTCCAAATACCCGCGCAGCAGCTTCACCACTCTCTCTGCATAAGCCATTCCGCCGGTCAGCAGCAGCGCATCCACCTTGCCCTGCAGCACCGCCGCCATGGCGCCCGCTTCCTTGGCGATTTGATAGACCATGGCCGCGAAGACCTGGGCGGCCTTGGCGTCTCCCGCATCGATCCGGCTCTCCACTTCCCTGAGGTCCCGCGTGCCCAGGTAGGCGAAGAGCCCGCCGTCTCCGAAGACCTGGCGGTCGAGCTCTTTCTCCGTGAACCTGCCGCTGAAGCACAACTTGATCAGCGCCCGCACCGGCAGTTCCCCGGAGCGGTCGGCGCCGAAGGGGCCTTCCTCGATGGCATTGCTGTCAATCATGCGCCCGTCGCGGTGGGCGGAGACGGTGATGCCGCTGCCCATGTGCACCACGATCAGCCGCAGGGTCTCGTAAAGGCGCTTCTGCTCCCGCGCAAAGCGCCGCGCCACGGCCTTGGTGTTCAGAGCATGGCCAATGCATACGCGCTCCACCAGCGGCGACCCGGTGATGCGCGCGCACTCCTGCCACTCGTCCACCGTCACCGGATCTACAACGTACGCGTTCACCCCGGCCGCCTGGGCAAACTTCAGCGCCAGAAAGGCCCCCAGGTTCGACGCGTGTTCTCCCAGCCGGGCCAGGCGCAGCTCTTCTATCATCGCCTCATCCACCAGGTAGGTGCCGCACGGCAGCGGCGGCAGCAGCCCGCCCCGTCCGGCCACCGCGGCAAAGCGGGCCACGCCCAGCCCTGCCTGGTAGTACCCGCCCGCTTCCAGTTCGCGCTCAATCAGACCCGCGCGATAATCCCTCCGGTCCAGCATGGGACGCCCGCGGAATCGCGCGATCTCCTCATCCCCATGCCAAATGGTGCGCACCAACTCGGCGCCCTCTCTGGTATAGACTCCGATCTTGGTTGACGTCGATCCGGGATTGATGGCCAGAACCCGGCTGCTTTCGTGGCTCAAACGTCACCTCTACAAGCCGAAATCGAGTTTACTCTGCCGCCCGCCCTCTTCACATCCCCGTGCGGGAACGGGCAGCCTGCTTTTCCCGTTTGGCATCCGAACGGCGCGCTGCAATCCCCGTTTTGGCGGCAGAAACCGATTTCCATCCACCTGCTTGACAATCCGTGCTACACTATATGCAATCGTAGAATTCGATCTGAAGTTCTTGCCTGTTTCGGTTACCGCCTACTCGCAACACTTCCACATTGCGTTCGGACGGTAATTCAGTAGTAAAGGAGCAAAACATGGAAACAGGCACAGTCAAGTGGTTTAACGACGCCAAGGGATTTGGATTTTTGAGCCGTGAAAACGGCGAGGACGTCTTCGTCCATCACACCGCCATCCAGTCGAACGGCTTCCGTTCGCTGCAGGAAGGCCAGAAGGTCCAGTTCAACGTGACCAAGGGCCCCAAGGGCTGGCAGGCTGAGAACGTCCAGGTTATCTAAGGGATAACGCCTTAGCAACCGGTTCGGAAGTAAAGAAGAGGGACGGCAAAACTGCCGTCCCTCTTCTGCGTTTGCAATGGATTCTTGCCTTCCGGGCATTTCTAAGCAGCCGGCTTGAGGCTCTTCAAACTCACCTGCGGGATAGCCGGGTGTAGACCTCCCTTGGGCGTATCATGAGTGCCCAGGAATTGCAGCACATCGTTAATGGAATCTTCAAAGCGCGAGCCGGTTTTATGGGTGGCTTTTACGCCCTTCGAGACGAGCTGGCAGACTTCAAAACGGTTCATTCCCTGCGCAAGCGCACGGTGAATCTGGTTGGAACGCATCACGAAACTCCGTTCAACTGGGTGCTGGTTGATTGGCGCGTGGGGTGCGGAGCTCGTCTGAAGCGGTGGGACGGCCGGAGCCGAGCAGGCTGGTCAGAATTCTGGTCTGCTTTCATTGTACGCCGGAAACCGTTGCAGTGCGGTTTTATTGAAGTTTCTGCGCGCCCGCTCCGCTTTCACCCCACTGCTTTCCCTGCTATCCTAGAGGTCGCATAGCCCCATGACGGGGAACCCTGAAGAGATTCGTGCGAAAGAGGAACCACGTGGCCGACACCACCAGGATTGAAGACAAGCTGCAACGCAAGAAGCTGAAACGCGCCGCCCGCAAGAAGGCCGCCCCCAAGGCGAAGCGGACCGGAGCGCGCGGCGAAAACAAGAGAAAGGTCAAGAAGATGGCCCGCGGAGTTTCGAAGCGGTAAAGAGGAAGCAGAGTCGATGATCCCCCAAAACATGCCGGCCATGTGGATTTTTCCTTAAGAAAATCCACTGGGAGATGTTCAGCATGGGAATGTTAACTCTGCTTCCTCTCTAAAGCAGCCGCGTATGGCGCTCAATCAGGGTTCCGGTTCGGCGTACGCCGGCCCGGAATCCACAGAAATCCTTATTGACAGACCCCACTACCCGCGGGATGAGGACACCTGCCCTGCCCAGCCAACTGCTTGCCCGCAAATCGATCGATAAGCTGATCCGGGATTCGGAAGAACCCGAGCACTCCCTGAAAAAGACTCTCGGCCCGTGGTCGCTCACCGCGCTGGGCATAGGGGCGGTGATCGGCTCGGGCATCTTCACCGTCATCGGCACGGCCATCTCCGGGGAAAAGTTCGATGCTCCCAGCATTCCCAATACCCCGCTGGCGCACTTCATCCTCACCCACACGGCGATGGCCGGGCGGCCGGGCGCCGGTCCGGCCATCGCTCTTTCGCTGATTCTGGTGGCCATTGTCTGCGCGCTCACCGGCCTGTGTTATGCCGAGCTCGCCTCCATGATCCCCATCGCCGGTTCGGCCTACACCTACACCTACGCCACCATGGGCGAACTCATCGCCTGGATCATCGGCTGGGATTTGATTCTGGAGTACGCCGGCTCCAACATGACCGTCAGCGTGGGCTTTGCCGCTCATGTAGTGGACCTGCTGGACTGGTTCGGCCTGCATCCCTCTGCGCAATGGATCTCCCCGGCCTATCTGCCTGACGGCCTGCAGGACCTGGCCGGCAACTGGCTTTATCGCCCCGGCTGGCACTTCGGCTTCAACATCCCGGCGTTTCTCATTGTCCTCATCCTCACCGTCATCCTGGTGCGCGGCATTCGCGAGTCGGCCAGCACCAACAACCTGATGGTAGGGCTCAAGCTCATCGCCATATTGATCTTCATCTCCGGGGTCATCAGCTTTTTACACCCCGGCAACTGGCATCCGTTCATGCCCAACGGATGGTCCGGGGTCCTGACCGGCGGGTCGATTATCTTTTTCACCTATATCGGATTCGACTCGGTTTCGACCGCCGCCGAAGAGTGCCGCAACCCGCAGCGCGACCTGCCCATCGGCATCATTGCCACGCTGGTGATTTGCACCCTGCTCTACGTCGCCGTTGCCGTTTGCCTCACCGGCCTGGTGCCGTGGCAATCGATGGTGAGCGACGCGGCGCCGGTGGTCAACGCGCTCAAGAAACTCTCCGGCCTCCCCGGCGGGCATTCGCTGCACTGGATCCGGCTGGTGGTCCTCTTTGGCGCCATCATGGGCATGATCTCCTCCATCCTGGTCTATCAGCTCGGCCAATCGCGGGTCTGGTTCTCCATGTCCAGGGACGGCCTGCTGCCCAGGGTCTTCAGCCATGTGCATCCCGTCTTTCGCACCCCTGCCTTTTCCACCTGGGTGGCCGGATTCGTAGTCGCCATTCCTTCCGGCCTCTTTGACATCGGCACCCTGGCCGATCTCTCCAACATTGGAACCCTCTTCGCCTTCGTCCTGGTCTCGGCGGGAGTGATCATGCTTCGCTCGCGAGAACCGCAGCGCCACCGCGGCTTTCGCGTTCCCGGCGGTCCGGTCATTCCCGCGCTCAGCGTGATCTTCTGCTTCCTGCTGATGGCCGGATTGCCCATCATTACCTGGTACCGCTTTCTCATCTGGCTGGTCATCGGCCTGGTCATTTACTTCCTCTACAGCCGCCACCGCTCGGAGTTCGCCAAGGCGCGGTAACGCGCTGCGGGAAAGTGAAATGCATGATTCGTCCCGCACTGAACGAGTAACGCGGTCTGTTAACAGCAGGCGATCAACACAGACCGTTTGCCGCAAACTCCGCCCGCGAATCAAGGAACCAATCTGCTATAACTTCCGTATTCACCAGCGGTAAGCTGTCTTGGTTTCCAATCTGAATCTTCAAGAGGACACAATGGATAAGATCGAGAAAGAATTACGCCTGCTCAAACTCTATGCCTTGTTTTCGACTATTATGTTTGCCGTATTGATCTTACTGGCCGCTAAAAGCCCTAGCAAGAAGGTAAAGTTTGAGGAACTTGACGCAGAACGCATCAACATCGTCGAGCCAGACGGAAAAGTCCGCCTCGTATTGGCCAACCACGAGCGAATGCCTGGAGGACAGTTGGCGGGAGTCGATCTAACCGCCCGTGATGGAAATCGCGTCATGTCGAACAATGGCCCTGCAACCGCCGGGCTTTTATTCTTCAATGATGACGGCGACGAATGTGGCGGCCTGGCTTATGGAAGCAAAATTGTGAATGGGAAGCCGACTGCGGTCGTTCGTCTTTCTTTTGACCATTACCGTCAAAATGAGGCCATTGATATTGTGCATGGCGAAGAAGGCGGGACCAGCCAATCGGGATTGGAGGTGGTGGACACGGGTAGCATGATCACCGCGGACGTAATACGGCAAATGAATACTATCCTCCTCATGAAGGACGGTCCAGAAAAAGATGCGGCTATGAAGAAAATCGTCAGTGAGCATGCAGCCGAATTCAAATATACGCAAAGGTTGTTTGTAGGGCGCTTGCCTGAGAACGACACAGCCGCAGTGGTTTTGAATGATACAGAATCACGGCCACGCATCCGCATGGAAGTGGGCGCATCCGGCGCTCCATCGTTGCAATTTCTCGACGAGCATGGGAAGGTTACATACAGTCTGCCTGACAGTGGTGCCGTCGGCAACAATAAACCTCCGCAGCACTGATCTCCAGATCCCCTGAGAACAAATGAAGACTTGGCAAAAAATTCTAATTCCCACGCTGATCACGCTGGCCATCGGCGGCATTTATCTGTTCTTTGTCTGGATGCATCGCCGGGATCCCGGCGACATTGCCCGGCAATCAGAGAAACAGAAACTGAGCGCGGACGATCTGGCCGTAGTGCGCTCCGAGTTTCAGCAGCACTTTGAAGATACCCTCAGCCTGGTGGACACCAGCGTGTGGATGAAGAATGGCTACACCATGCCCTACTATCCCATGCGCGGCAATGCAATCGTTTTCCATCGCGCAGGCATCATCCCCGCCGCTCAGCGGCTCGACATTAAAAAGATCATCAAGTCCGCAGTGCCGCGCACTGAAGATGACCGCATGGCCCACGGCACGCGCCAGGTCTTTGCCGTCTTCGCGTTTCCCGGCAACTCCACTCTCTACGCCACGCCGATCGGCGCCATTCAGGGCAACAACGAAGCCTATTATTGCGATATTCTCTTCTACTACGACGATCCGCACACCATCTACGACAACTGGCCCAAACAAGTGTGGACCGCTATCGACGCGCACCAGGTCCAGCCCGGCATGAGCGAACTGGAAACCCGCATGTCCATCGGCAGCAACGTGCAACTGGACGGCCAAACCGAGGGCGACCGCACCGTAACCTACGACCAGGCGGGCAAGCAGTGGACCATCACCTACGTCCACAACCACGCCACTACGATCCAAAGCAACTCGCCGGCTGCACAACCCGCCGCGCAGGGTAATCGATGAAATCCGACGTTAGCGATCTGACCGGCTTCATCCGCCGCCTGCCCAAAGCCGATCTGCACCTGCACCTCGAAGGCACCATTCTGCCCGCCACGCTGGTGGAGCTGAGCGCCCGCCATCCGCCGCGGCGGACCCGCCCGCTCACCCTGCCCGAGGCCGAGGCGCTCTACCGCTTTACTGACTTCTCCGGCTTCCTGGATGCCTTCAAGGCCGTCACCCGCCTGCTGCTCGGCCCGGAAGACTACGAGCTGGCCGCCTGGCGCATGATGGAGCATCTGGCCGCCCAGGGCGTGGTTCATGCCGAGGTCTACATCGCCGTGGGCGTCATCTACATGGCTCGCAACTACGATCCCGCGGCCTTCGAGCCCATCTTTGCCGCCCTGGAGCGGGCCCGCGAGCGCGGCCGGCGCGAACTGGGCCTCTCGCTCTACTGGATCTTCGACGCCGTGCGCCATTTCACCGTCGAGGAGGCGGAGCGGGTTTTCCTGAAGGCTGCCGAACTGCGCCCGCGTTACCCCTCCATCATCGGCATCGGCCTGGGAGGCGACGAGCGGCATACCGGCTCCGCGCCCTTTGCCGCGCTCTATGCCCAGGCCGCGCAAGCCGGTCTGCGGCTCACCAACCACGCCGGCGAAACCACCGGCCCCCAGGCCATCTGGGAAGCGCTCTCCATCGGCTCGGAGCGCATCGGGCACGCCTTTTCCGCTCTCCAGGACCCAGCACTCCTCCAGGAGCTAAAAGCTCGCAGCACCGCATTGGAGCTGAACCCCACCTCGAACGTGCGCACCGGGGTCTGCGCATCGTTTGCGGGGCACCCCCTGCGCCGCTACTTCGATGCCGGCCTTCTGGTTACGCTCAACTCCGACGACCCGGCCTTTTTTGGTTCCGACCTGGCCAACGAGTACCTGCTGGCCCACCAGGTGCAGGGCTTTTCCAGGGAGGAGCTGCGCCAATTGGCGGCCAATTCCATCCGCGCCAGCTTTCTTCCCGCGCCGGCAAAAGCCCAGTGGCTCTCCCGAATCGACTCAACCCAGTAAACAATATCCGGCGCTTCCCAACGCTCTCCCCAGCGGAACCAGCCAAAACTGCGCTATCATGGTTGTGTAGGAGGTCGATCATGTCCGCTGAAATCGAAACCCTCACACCCGCCGATGAGACCCACACAGACGGGAATAGGGAATCAAGCACACTGCGGGTTATCACCTGGTTTTCGGTGGGAATGGCCGTGGCTGCGCTGGGCATCTTTGTGGGCCGCGAGCTGCGCAACCGCTATAAGTTCAAGCGGCGCACTCCCTACGACTTCTACGCCAACGCCGGCGAACAGCGCGCCAGTGAGTTCGGCGTAGGCGTCTAGGACCACTTTCCGAAATTGCATGCCACCCTCCAGGAATGCCGCGCCTGGGCTGCGTCGTGTGAATAAGCTGGCGGCATGAGCAACAACTCCTGAAACGCCAGGCCTCCGGCAGCAGTGCCTTGCGGCTTATCCTGACAACCTGGCGGATGTGGGGATCGACCATCCTGCTCGCGAGTGCTCAATGGCTTGCACGCCGGCTGACAAATCGCATCCTGGCGGCACGGGAAAGCCCCTTGCCGCTCGACGCAAGCGGCGCGATCAGATGCAGCTTTCGCTTGCCTATGGGCTCATCCTGCTGGCCTTGTGGACGCCTCTGCCCTGGCAAAACCTGGTCTCCCTGGCCGCGCTGGCATGGGTCATGCTGGCTACCGGCGACTCTTTTGACGGCTGGAGCGCGATGGGGTTGACCAGGACCGGTTTTCTCCCTTCGCTGTGGGTGGCAGGCGCGGCGCTGTTGCTGGCAGCGGCCGCTGTCCTCGTGGCAGCCAGACTGCATACCCTGCACGCGCCCGCTTATCCCACCCTCGTCTTCCAGCGCTACTGGGCCTACGCGATCTGGGCGTTTCTGCAGGAGTTCCTTCTGCTGGATTTCTTTCTGCTGCGCCTGCTGCGGCTGCTCCCCGGCAGTACGGCCGCGGTGCTTGCGGCCACCGGCCTGTTCACGGTTGCTCACCTGCCCAACCCCATTCTCGCTGTCTTGACGCTGCTCTGGGGATTGGCTTCCTGCCGCCTCTTCCTTCACTATCGCAATCTCTACACGCTGGCCATGGCGCACGCCATCCTGGGAATTTGCGTTGCCGTCGCCATTCCCGGTCCGGTCGACCACAACATGCGCGTGGGCCTCGGCTATCTCACCTACCGGGCCGGCAAGTTTACTCACCGCAGCCAGACGGACCACACTGTGTCCACGCAGGCATGGGTAATGGCAGAGGCGCCCACGCGGCGCTCCTGGCGCCAGGCCCGGCCATAGAAGATTCCCGCCAGCGCCGCCAATATCACGTAGCGCCAATTGAACCAAACCGCCCGCTTATTAAAGTGCGCCAGGCCAAAGAGGACGGCGGTCACGAGCAGCGCCGCGCTACGTCCCATGCGCCGTTCCAGCAGGTTCTGCAGCCATCCGCGAAAGAAGAGTTCTTCCGGAACGGCGATGAAGAAGAAGGTGAAGAGGAATGCGCCGGCAAGCTGCGGCAGATGCGGCCAGCCTGCGTGCAGATGCAGAAAGCCGATGCCCAACCCAAGGGCAAGCGCGATGGGCGCATAGAAAGCAAACTCGCGCAGGCCGATGCCGGCATCGCGCAGGCGCAGGCGCAGATCGAATCCAACGCCATTCGAGCTGCCGAATCATAAACAGGCCATAAATGCCCGCATCCAGCAGCAGGATTTTGTTGAAGACAGCAAGGTGCGCCGGCCACGCAGCCTCAAACCAGCGCAGATCGACAGCCAGGCCCAAACCGGCAAGCACCAGATAGTCGCGCCAATTGCCGCGTTGCTGGGGATCGATGCGCCTGGCCTGCTCCATCAGCGCCGAAACTGCGGCGGGAAGCAGCGCGTACACCGCCAGCCAACCCCAGCGGAATGTTCCGGTGGAGCACGCCACCAGCAGATAGGGCACACACAGGACAGTTGACCCCAGCACCCGCACCGGCGCCGCAAGCCGGTCCGTCGCGCCGGCCAGCCGATGCGCAAAGAACGCCACCGCCAGGAAGGGCGCCAGCGTGAGCAGTGCCGCGATCGCAATTGCCGGGCTGACCATCAGGAGCATCCAGTCTACAGGCGAGGTTCTGCTGGCCTCAAGTTCGCTGGGCATCTAGAGCGGTTCTACTGTTCCTATAAGGCGCCGTGCCCCATCGGGGTGCCCTCTGGGCCCGCCTTGTTTCTGGCGAAAGGGTGGGAAACCGCAATTTTCGCTTTCTTATTGCCTTACACCAACTGCGAAAATGCGCTAGATCAGGGTTAACGGGTCAATGCGACCTGGACCATCCGCCCCTTGCGTAGTGTAGCCAAAATGGCTACACTGGATGCAGGAGGCATATTCATGCGTCAAGTTTCGCTGCGGGAGTTCCGAACACGTGGCATCGAAGGCCCTGAAGGAACGTTCCGCAGGGGGAGACCGTGCTGCTGGCGGGACAGCAGGGGCCGGCGTATTTTCTGGTTCCCGTCATGGGGGACATTGCGGCCGAAGAGCTGGAGTTGCGGCGGGCGAGGGCGCGGGCGAGCTTGCGCGAATCCGCGAGGCTGGCGGCAGCGTACCCCATCAGCGACGAGGAGATCGAGCAGGAGATTGACGCGGTAAGAACCGCGCGGCTGGCCAGGCAAAAGGGCCGGAAGAGCTGATGCGGCTCGCCGTCTTCGACACCAACGTGATTGTCTCCGCCGGATTGAAGCTCGACAGCGCGCCATACCGGTTGGTGATGGATTGGGTGCTTGCGGGGCAGGTGCAGATGGCAACTTGCCCGTTGATCATCGGGGAATATCGCGAAGTGCTCTGGAGACCCAAGTTCACGCGCCATGGATTTCCACCAAACTGGCTGGAGCAACTGGTTGAAGAGAGCCTGCAACTCCTGGACCCTCCTCCCTGGCCCCATGGCACGCCTGATCCGAAAGATACTGTTTTCCTGGCGCTTGCGAAAGCGGCTGGAGCCTGGCTGGTGACGGGAAATCTCAAGCACTTCCCCAAGACTGCACGTCATGGGGTCGCTGTGCTTTCACCGGCAGAGTACTTGGCGCACCTCGGGGAAGGAAGTTAGAAGTGTGGACGGTTGGCGCATGTATCTCAATTCGTATACAAGAGTTGTAAGGGTGGCCTTATGCAGAGTACAACTGCCATGATTCATGTCCGCATCGATCAGAAGCTGAAGTCGAAGGCGTCCAAGACCTTTGGCGCCATGGGGTTGAGTCTTTCCGAGGCGGTGCGTGTCTTTCTGACGCGAGTTGCGACAGACCAGGTGTTTCCCTTTGCGCTGCGCGTTCCCAACGCCGAAACCGTCGCAGCGATGGAGGCCGGTGACCGGGGCGAGGTCGTAAACTTCGGGAGTGTTGAAGAATTGATGGCCGATCTCCATGCGGACGATTAGCCGCACCGCTCAGTTCATTCAGATTTGGGCCACCTGCCTGCCGATGGCTTGACAGTACATTCATCTACTGCAACACTTTAGCTATGGAAGTTCAATTCACACCCGAGCAGGAAGCCAGGCTGGGTCAGATCGCCAGCGTGAAGGGGGTTGCGCCCGCGCGCCTGGTGCAGGACGCCGCGCTGCTGCTGATCGAAGACGACCGGCGCTTCCGCGAGGGCGTGCGCAAGGGAATCGAACAGGCAGACCAGGGGATGTTTATCGAAGAGGATGAAATGGACGCCCGCGTCTCCCGGATGCTGCGTACCTGATGCGTCTGCGCTGGACGCTGGCCGCGGCTGACGAACTGGAATCGATCGGAAATTACCTTATTCAGCATCTTCCATCGTTTGCACATTCAACGATCCTTGAAATCTACCAAACAATTCTTACATTGCGTACCACGCCCTATCGCGGACGCACCGGGCGGGAAGAAGGTACCCGCGAGCTGGTTTTGCCGCGCTTGCCCTACATTGTGGTTTATCGCGTGAAAGAGAACGATATTGAAATCCTGCACATCTATTACGGCGCGCAACACCGGCCCTGAGGTTTGGGAAAAGGGAGACGGACGGTTGGGGTGGCGAAGCCGGTGGGTCTCCCACCCTTTCGCCAAGTGCGCGAAAGGATGGGGCACCAATTCTTTATGGGCGGAGCAAGGGTTGGCCACCCACCCGGAGGATCAAATCATTAAGCGGAAGAATGTTGCAGACGAACTTGTCGAGGCTATGCGCGAGGCGGCCGCAATCGCCCAGGGAAAAGCGGAGCCTGCGGCAGTGCATCAGTTTCCGCTGCCACTGAAAGTGGATATGCGTGCCGTACGGGCAGGCACTGGCCTCAGCAGGGCGGAGTTTGCGCGGCGGTTTGCGCTTGATCCGCGCGCCTTGCAGGATTGGGAGCAAGGACGGCGGCGTCCGGATCGCGCCGCACGGGCTTATCTGACTGTGATTGCCCGCCATCCTGAGGCGGTGGTGGCGGCTTTGGCTAGCTGAGTCTTTGTACCCGGCTGGTTGGGAAACAGGAGACGGACGGTTGGGGTGGCGAAGCCGGGGGGCTCCCACCCTTTTGCCAAGTGCGCAAAAGGATGGGGCACCCGGCCTTTCAGAATCGGGTATACTCACTATCCTCTGAAGGGCTTCAAAAATTCAATAGCAGTATCCTTAGCGCCAAATTCGCCACAAATCTTATCGCCGTTGGTGTAGATCACCTGAACCTCATACCGATCAATTAGAAGTGAAACGCCCTCCTCGTCGTAGCCCTGAATGAAAGCGATGGCATCCTCAACCTTGGACCACTCGACCGCTTTGCCATGTAGAGGCAGGATGCGTACAGTCTTGATGGTGCGTCTGGTTACATTACGTAGGGCCTTGATGAACGGCTGTATTTCGCCAGCGTTGAGGCGGGCAAGCTCCTGGCCAACCTTCGCCTTGTCTGCTGATTTAAGGGCATTCCAGCGACTAAACTTTTTTGCAAAATCACGATCCGGGGTTGTCTCGTCTGAACTGGCATCTATGCCGACAGCAGCGAAGGCTTCAAGGACGGTTTCGTAAGGGAAGTAGGCAACCGAAAAGCCAAGGGATTTGAGTTGATTTAAGGCGCCATCGGTAAAGACGCCTGCCAAGATTGCGCCCTTGAACGGAGAGTAACGGCGGTGAGTCTCAAACAGAGGCACAATGGCCCCTTGGATTTCCTGCGCTTTATTACGAGAATGCTTTGTGTATCTGCGCCATGCGGTCTCAATGAAAGCAACTGGAGTGCCGCGTTTTTCTGCTGTACCTCCGCGCTCAAGCACAAAATCGAGGTCATGCTTGTTACCGTTCAGATCGATCCAGCTAACCTTATTGCCTTCCCTTGCTGGTCGTGGGCCTTTCTTGTCGAGGTACAGGCCGTATTGTTTCGCAAAGTCACTGAGTATCGGTACCACGGCGATTTCGAGAACATCGCCTATCATCTGGCCGAATTTGTGAGCCGGTGAAAGGGCCATGTTTTATCCCTCTACCCACAAGCGTCCTTCGTGTAAAGGTACGCGGTGTTTGCGGTTTTTCCATTTAATATTACGATCCCGTGTTTTCTCGAAATAGAAGGAACGGAACCCCGCTGCAACGGCAAGTGTACCAAGCCACTGATCGACAGGCGCATAGACGCCATACGGGGCTGAGTCCCCGATAACAAAGCAGACAAGAGCGCCTGGACGTGTGACGCGCCGGAGACTTGCCCACACGCTAGCCATGTCACTGAAATATGCTGCAATCATTGTGTGGTAAGGCTTTTTCCCACCATGCAACTCTCGCTCGATTGCGAGTTGTTTGCACACTTCGGAAATTTCGGCACGGATCGGCTCAAGCAATGGGGTATCGAGAATCTCCTGCGTCTGCGAGATGATGGGCGCAACGTGTTGTGAACAAGAGCGCATTAGATACTGTCTGACGCTTTGCTGGAGGTCTCCCCACCCGTTGATTTCCCCGGCAAAAGTCATCTCCAGACGAGTGGCATCGGCGTAATCGTAGTTGTTTGCATAGGGTGGCGATGTGACAACGAGATCAGCCCAGTTGTCGGGAATCGACTGACACAACCGGGCGTCGTCTAAATGAATTTCTCCTTGTGGCCCATTCGAAAAACCCTGTCGTTTCTCCATGTCGTTGGCAAACAGCGCGGCTTTTCTAGCAAACGCTGTGAACGGGTCCACGGACCGTGCCTTTGATTTATTTGGTAAAACATACTGCCATTGGGCGGTGCCGACCGGGGAACACTCGCGGAGGATCGCCATCATCACAAGCCATGTGAGTTCGCTTGCTGCTGTATCGTCGTGTGCCTGGCTCCAAGCCTGCCGGAGAGCAAAAAGCCGCTTCAAGATTTCAGGCGGAAAACACTGGTTCAAGAGCTTCGGCTGATCGGTCAGCTTAATCTTTGGGCTGATGGCTATGGCGTGTTCGAGTACGCCATTCGCAAACTTGTGGAAGGCAGGTGTTTTGGAGCGCCATTTAAGTTTTGCGCGGGCAATCCTAGCCACGAAAGGATGTGCCTCAATACCGATGCTGCATAGTCCAGCGCCCTCCGCCTCGATAATCGTAGTTCCTGAGCCGGAAAATGGATCGAGTACAGTGCGTCTGCCCTTTGCCTTCTCCTGTTCAATAAGCTGCCGCGCCCAAACTGCGGAAAATCCCGCTGAGTACCTGAACCACCGATGGATAGGCAAAGAGAGATTGTCGGCAAAGGTTGAAGTGGTATCCGATTGCTGCGGTTCATCTTCTGTATTGATCTCGTAGAGATCGAGTTGCATCGGCGTGGTCATTGTCTCGATTACACCTCCCTCGCTTGACGAACACAACCTGTGGATTGTTGGCAAAAGAGGTTCGTTGTGTGGACTTCCCGACATTTCGCAGCCTGTCCCAAATTGGGCAAACCGCAAAAGGAGAGCAGTCCACTATCGACGCCTTCCCCGCGAGGGCCTACGGTATGGCAACTCTCACGCTTGACAGCGGCTGGTGGAAAGCTGAAGCGTGCGGAGTCGAAGGATGACTGCAAACGTTGGTTATTCTTCCTCTTCCTCCACCGGCCGTTTGGCGTTGGCCAGAATCTTGTCGGCCACCAGTTGCGGGACGATGTCGTAGTGGTCCACTTCCATGCGGTAGCTGCCTTTGTCCCGCACCCCTCAAACGATCGAGTCCTCTGGCCGGGGTGGTTCGCCGCCCTCGCGGTTCAGAATCCGCAGGAAGGCCGCGTCGTCGGCGCGCGCCCGCCGCTCGGCAAAGAACCGCTCCGTCTCCATCGCCGCGATCTTCTCGGCCGCCGCGATCACCAGAAACTGGTTCATGCTGGTGCCGTCCCGCTCAGCAATCCTTTCCAGAGCAGCCTTCATCGAAACCGGTAGCCGCAATGGAAATGTGGCAACTTTTGTGGTCATGTTTCCAACCTCCTCAGAACTTCCCCGGGCCGCAGTACCTCAATCCCAAATTGATCCCGGGCTACGCGCAGGTCTCTCTCGTTAAACGTCACGATCACCGATGCCCGTCCATTGATGGCTGCGTCGAGAACCAGCTCATCCCCCGGGTCATGAAGCTGCGGTCTCCAACGGAAAAATAGCTCCACGGGCTCGGCCAGCGCGATCAGCCGGTTCACAAAAGACAGAACTTCCGACTCGTTCAGCCCGGAGGCAAGCCTATGCTCGGGCAGCAAGCACTGGGACTCGTATTCGAGCGCCAGCGCCACGCTCAGCAGCATCGATGCGCGGCCCAAGCGAATCCTTCTCAGCAGCTCCGCGGACCCGCCCTGTGGGCTCCGTAAAGCCGCCACTATTACGTCGGTATCGAGAACCAGCCTCACTGAGATGATGATACCATATCATATACGATATAATATCACAAAGACCTAATCATTCCCAACGACTTTGGAATGACTGGGCCCTTTTTATCAACAACCTGCCAGCCTACTCTTCCTCTTCCTCCACCGGCCGCTTGGCATTGGCTAGGATTTTTTCGGCCACCAGTTGCGGCACTACATCGTAGTGGTCCACTTCCATGCGGTAGCTGCCCTTGCCCTGGGTCATGGAGGTGAGCAGGGTGCCGTAGGTAGAGCATCTCGGCCATGGGGACTTCGGCGTTGATGACCGTGGTGCGGCCCTTGGATTCCATGCCCTGCACGCGGCCGCGGCGGCGAGTTCAGGTCGCCCATCAAGGTTCCGGCAAACTCATCCGGGGCCTCGATCTCGACCTTCATGATGGGCTCCAGAAGACAGGGCTTGGCCTGCTCCATGCACTTGCGGAAGGCTATGCGGCCGGCCATCTTGAAGGACAATTCGTTGGAATCCACTTCGTGGTAGCTGCCGTCGTAGACCGTCACCCTGAAGTCCACCACGGGGTAGCCGGCCATGTAGCCGCGCGCCGCTGACTCCACGATGCCCTTTTCCACCGCGGGCACGAAGTTGCGCGGAATGGCGCCGCCGAAGATGTCGTTGACAAACTCGAAGCCCGTGCCGCGCGGCAGAGGCTCCATGCGAATCTTGCAGTCGCCGAACTGCCCGTGGCCGCCGGTCTGTTTCTTGTGGCGGCCCTGCGCCTCGGCCTTGCCGCGGATGGTCTCGCGGTAGGGCACCTTGGGTGCCTTGAGGGTGACCTCGGCGTGGTAGCGCTTCTTGAGGCGGCTGACGATGGCCTCGATGTGCGGCTGGCCGGCGCCGGCGATGAGGAACTCGTTGGTCTGCGGGTCGCGGAAGAAGCGGATGAGCAGGTCCTCTTCCATAAGCTTGTGGATGGCGGGGGCGAGCTTATCCTCGTCGGCGCGGCTCTTGGGCTCGATGGCATAGGTCATGGCCGGCTCGGGAGGGCATGGCAATATCCACCAGGATCTCCGCGCCTTTCTGGCCCAGCGTGTCGCCGGTGAGGGTGTCGCGCAGCTTGGCCACGGCGCCCAGGTCGCCGGCGTGCAGTTCAGGCACTTCGACGGCTTTGCGGCCCTGCATCACGCTCAGGTGAGACAGCCGCTCCTGGCCGCGGCGGGTGTAGTTCTCGACCGTGGCGTCGTTCTTGATGACGCCGCTGGCCACCTTGAAGAAGGTAGATGCGCCCGGCAAACGGGTCGCTCATGGTCTTGAAGACCACCAGGGCGGCGGGTTCGCTGTCGTCCACCTTGCGCGTGGTTTTGCCTGACTCGGCATCGTCCGTGCCTTCCGCAGTGGCTTCAATGGCCGGGTTCCGGCCCGCGATGGGCGCGCGCTCCACGGGCGCAGGGGCGTAGGTCTTGATGAAATCGAGCAGGCGGTCGATGGCCATGTTGGCCAGCGCCGCTGGAAAACAATACCGGAAAGATGCGGTCTTCGCGAATGGCTTCGTGCAGCGCGGTGATGAGATGTTCTTCGGAGATGGTGCCCTTCTCGAAGTACTCCTCCATCAGCTCGTCCTTGCCCTCGGCCACCAGCTCCACCAGCGCCTCATGGCGGGTCTTGGCGTCGGCGGCCAGGGCGGCCGGAATCTCGCCGGACTTGCCGCGGCCATCGCCGCCGGGGGCATACGAGAAGGCCTCCATGGTGACCAGATCGACAACGCCGTGGAAGCCCTGGGCGTCGGAGATGGGCAACTGGACGGGTACACAGTTGCGGCCCCAGCGGTCGACGAGGTCCTCGACCAGGGCATTCAATCCGTCGCCGCCGCCGGCCTTGGGGTGGTCCATCTGGTTGACCAGGACGATGCGGGGAAGATTGGCCTCCTGCGGCATATCTCCACACCCGCTCGGTCACCGGCTCTACGCCATTCTGGGCGTTGACCAGGACCACGGCGGTTTCAACCGGGAGCAGGGCGGCGCGGGCTTCGTGGGAGAACATGTGGAAACCGGGGGTGTCGACAAGATTGATTTTGACGCCCTGCCACTCGGCAAAGGCGACGGCGTTCTGCATGGTTACGCCGCGGGCAACTTCTTCTTCGTCATAGGCGGTAACGGCCGAGCCGTCATCCACGCGGCCCTGGGTGGGGGTCATTTTGGCGGCATGCAGCAAGGCGGCAATCAAGGTGGTCTTGCCGCTCTGCGCATGCCCCACTACAGCTACGTTGCGGATCTCACTTCCCTGGTAGGTTTTCATAGGTTTCTCCTTTGTCGCTAAGAAGCGGATGCTATCACACGGGGTGTGTGAACGTCCTGTGACTGGGGACACGAGGAGGGATCGGGAATCAGGGAACAGGGATCGCGCATCTGAGGGCAGAGATGGCTGTGCCCCATCCCTGCGGCAATCAAGATAACGCCGCAAGGATGGGGCACGAGGTTCGGTTTACTTCACTCCAAGCAGGAAGTATGTGGTGTGATTTATCGTGCCTGAGGTTGCCGTCACGGTAACCAGCGTTGAGACGGTTGAAGGAACAGTAAATGTGACATTGCTGCCGCAGCCGGTGATCAGGCCCATGCCGGCTACGCTCATCACCAACAGAAGCAACAGCCGCAGGAGGCGGCGCCGCTTTCTGAAGCCGAAGCAGAACAGCGCGACAGCCAGCGTGGATACCGGCAGGAACGGATTGGGACCGCTTCCGCGGGCAGAGCTTGGCGCTGCGGTGGTGATGATGAGCAATGTCGAAATCGGCCCGTTCACCGGGGTTATGCTTGTCGGAGCAAAGGTGCAGCTTGCGCCTGCTGGCAGCCCGGAGCAGGCAAAGGTAACCTCAGAGTCGAATCCGCCCAACGGCGTCACCATAATCTGTGTGGCGGCGGGTTGTCCGCCATAAACGGTGACTCCTGTTGGACTGGCCGTAAGGGCAAAGTCCGGCGTCGATGTCGACGTGCTGATGTCGTAGGTTGCCGCCACCACCGGGCTGTCGTTATAGCCGGTGGCTATGGCAATGGCTTCGATGGTCTGGGTGACGTTAATGGTGATGGGGCCGCTGTAGAGAGTCGATGCATCGCTCGGCGTGGTGCCGTCGGTGGTGTAGTAGATGGCCGCGCCGGGCGTGGTGTCGAGAATGGTGAGTTCCTGCCCCGCTTCGTAAGTGCCGCCCGGCAGGGTGAAGGTTGGAGGCGCCACAGTCAACACGGCGGTGACCACCACGCTCTGCGTCACCTCCGGCGCCGGCGCATAGTAGGAGTTGCCCGCCTGATCGGCGGCTATCACGATGGTGCCCACGCCGGCGAAGGTCAGCGTGTCATTGTTCGTGCCGCTGAGCGTGCCCGGACCGGAGACGATGCTGAAGACCACCGGATTTCCCGAGGCGCCGCCGGTAGCCACCAGGGTGACTGGGAGTTGCACCGATGACGACCGGCGAAGCGGGTGCCGTGAAGTTGATGCTTTGCATGATCCCGATCACCACCACGCTTTGCGTCACCTCCGGCGCCGGCGCGTAGTCGGCGTTGCCCGCCTGGTTGGCGGCTATCACGATCGTGCCCACGCCGGTAACGGTCAGTGCTGTGCCGGTGATCGATCCGGGACCGGAGACGATGCTGAAGACCACCGGATTGCCCGAGGCGCCGCCGGTGGCCACCAGCGTGATGGGAGCTACGCCATAGGTGACCGGCGATGTGGGCGCCGTAAAGTTGATGGTTTGCGACTCCCCGTTCACTACCACGCTCTGCGTCACCTGCGGCGCGGCCGTGTAGTCGGCGTTGCCCGCCTGGTTGGCGGCTATCACGATGGTGCCCACGCCGGTAACGGTCAGCGTGTTATTGTTCGTGCCGCTGAGCGTGCCCGGACCGGAGAGGATGCTGAAGACCACCGGATTTCCCGAGGCGCCGCCGGTGGCCACCAGCGTGATGGGAGCTACGCCGTAGGTGACCGGCGACGTAGGCGCCGTAAAGCTGATGGTTTGCGCGATCCCGTTCACCACCACGCTCTGCGTCACCTGCGGCGCGGCTGCGTAGTCGGCGTTGCCCGCCTGGTTGGCGGCTATCACGATCGTGCCTACGCCGTTGATGGTCAGGGTGTGATTGTTCGTGCCGCTGAGCGTGCCCGGACCGGAGAGAATGCTGAAGACTACCGGATTTCCCGAGGCGCCGCCGGTGGCCACCAGCGTGATGGGAGCTACGCCGTAGGTAACCGGAGACGTAGGCGGTGTAAAGACGATGGTTTGCGACACCGCGTTCACCACCACGCTCTGCGTCACCTGCGGCGCGGCCGCGTAGTTGGCGTTGCCCGCCTGGTTGGCGGCTATCACGATCGTGCCCACGCCGGTGATGGTCAGCGTGTTATTGTTCGTGCCGCTCAGCGTGCCCGGACCGGAGACGATGCTGAAGGTTACCGGCAACCCGGAGGTTGCCGTGGCCACCAGGGTGATCGGAGCTACGCCATAGGTGACCGGCGACGTAGGCGGTGTAAAGGCGATGGTTTGCGACTCCGGATTCACCACCACGCTCTGCGTCACCTGCGGCGCGGCCAAGAAGTCGGCGTTGCCCGCCTGGTTGGCGGCTATCACGATGGTGCCCACGCCGTTGATGGTCAGGGTGTGATTGTTCGTGCCGCTGAGCGTGCCCGGACCCGAGAGAATGCTGAAGACCACCGGATTTCCCGAGCCGCCGCCGGTGGCCACCAGCGTGATGGGAGCTACGCCGTAGGTAACCGGAGACGTAGGCGGTGTAAAGACGATGGTTTGCGTTTCCGCGTTCACCACCACGCTTTGCGTCACCTGTGGAGCCGCCAGGTAGTCGGCGTTGCCCGCCTGGTTGGCGGCTATCACGATGGTGCCCACGCCGTTGATGGTCAGCGTGTTATTGTTCGTGCCGCTCAGCGTGCCCGGACCGGAGAGGATGCTGAAAACCACCGGATTTCCCGAGCCGCCGCCGGTGGCCACCAGCGTGATCGGAGCTACGCCGTAGGTAACCGGAGACGTAGGCGGTGTAAAGACGATGGCTTGCGTTTCCGCGTTCACCACCACGCTCTGCGTCACCTGCGGCGCGGCCAGGTAGTCGGCGTTGCCCGCCTGGTTGGCGGCGATCACGATGGTGCCCACGCCGTTGATGGTCAGCGTGTTATTGTTCGTGCCGCTCAGCGTGCCCGGACCGGAGAGGATGCTGAAAACCACCGGATTTCCCGAGCCGCCGCCGGTGGCCACCAGCGTGATGGGAGCTACGCCGTAGGTAACCGGAGACGTAGGCGGTGTAAAGACGATGGTTTGCGTTTCCGCGTTCACCACCACGCTCTGCGTCACCTGCGGCGCGGCCAGGTAGTCGGCGTTGCCCGCCTGGTTGGCGGCTATCACGATGGTGCCCACGCCGTTGATGGTCAGGGTGTGATTGTTCGTGCCGCTGAGCGTGCCCGGACCGGAGAGAATGCTGAAAACCACCGGATTTCCCGAGCCGCCGCCGGTGGCCACCAAGGTGATGGGAGCTACGCCGTAGGTGACCGGAGACGTAGGCGGTGTAAAGACGATGGTTTGCGTTTCCGCGTTCACCACCACGCTCTGCGTCACCTGCGGCGCCGGCGCGTAGGTAGAGTTGCCCGCCTGGTTGGCGGCTATCACGATGGTGCCCACGCCGGTGATGGTCAGCGTGTTATTGTTCAGACCGCTGAGCGTGCCCGGACCGGAGAGAATGCTGAAGACCACCGGATTTCCCGAGCCGCCGCCGGCGGCCACCAGGGTGTATGGACCTGTGCCAAAGTTGACCGGCGACACGGGCGCCGTAAAGAGGATGGTTTGCGGGATCCCGTTCACCACCACGCTCTGCGTCACCTGCGGCGCGGCCAGGTAGTCGTCGTTGCCCGCCTGGTTGGCGGCTATCACGATGGTGCCCACGCCGGTAATGGTTAGTGACGTGCCGGTGATCGAGCCGGGACCGGAGAGGATGCTGAAGACCACCGGATTTCCCGAGGCGCCGCCGGTGGCCACCAGGGTGTATGGACCTGTGCCATAGATGACCGGCGAGGCGGGCGGTGTAAAGTTGATGGTTTGCGTGGCCTGGTCCACCACCACGCTCTGCGTCACCTGCGGCGCCGGCGCATATTGGGCGTTGCCCGCCTGGTTGGCGGCGATCACGATTGTGCCTACGCCCGTAATGGTCAGCGTGTCATTGTTCAGACCGCTGAGCGTGCCCGGACCGGAGAGGATGCTGAAGGATACCGGCAACCCGGAGGGGGATGCCGTTGCCACCAGGGTGTATGGACCTGTGCCATAGTCGACCGGCGACAGGGGTGGAGTGAAGGTGATGGTTTGCGCGTCATATCCCGTGCCGCTCAACGGGATGACCTGCGCGGCGTAAGTGGGGCCGATGGCGTTAAGGGTGTTGTCGGTCAGCGTCAGAGTTCCGGTGAAAGGACCGAAGGTCGCTGGATCGAAGTAGGCCGAGAGCGTGCACGATGCGCCGGCGGCCAGTGACGCAGTCGTCGCTGGACTGGTCAACACCGTGCAGGCCGTGACCGGCGAGTTGTCCAGATCAAAGCCCGTCGTAATGGCCGGATTGTTGCCTGTGGGTGGAGCCTCGATGGTCAGCGTGGCGTTGCCGATGTTCTGCACCGTCACCGTCTGATCGGCGGTGGCCACGCCCACGATGGTGTTGCCGAAGCTCAGGCTGGGCGGACCGCGTAATCCTCCTCCAATACAGTGGTGTACGAGCCGACGATATAGAGGTTGCCGATTTCGCTCACTGCCACGCCGGTGGGAGCGGTGAGGCCGGGGATCAGCGTGTTGACCGTGGAGTAGGCGCTTGCGGCCGTGATTTCTTTCACCGCGCCGTTGCCGGTGTCGGCCACGTAGACGTTGCCCACGCCGTCCAGCGCCACGCCGCGCGGCGCGCTGAAGCCGCTGCCCAGCGTATGGATGGTGGGCGAAGCCGGAATGCTTCCCTCCACCGCCAGGATCTCCTTCACCGCGTTGTTGCCGGTGTCGGCCACGAAGACGTCGCCGCTGCTATCCACGGCCACGCCCGAGGGCGTGCTGAAGCCGCTGCCCAGCGCCGTCACCGCGGTGTAACCGCTGGCCGCCGTCAGCTCCTTTACCGCGTCGTTGCCGGTATCGGCCACATAGACGTTGCCATAGCCGTCCACGGCCACGCCCAGCGGCTGGCTGAAGCCGCTGCCCAGGGAGAGGACCGTGGTATAGCCGCCCGCGGCCAGAATCTCTTCGATCCCGTTGGAGCCATCGCTGACAAAGAGATTTCCGGCGCCGTCAACGGCCACTCCGCTGGGAGCGCTAAAGCCGCTGCCCAGCGGCGCTTGCGGGCCGATAGAGGGGATCTCGTCCACCGCCGCGTGGTTGGTATCGGCGACAAAGACGTCGCCCTTCACATCCACGGCCACCCCGCCCGGGGTGTCGAATCCGCTGCCCAGCGTCGACTGCGTGGCAGGCAGGAAGCTCACCTGCGGCGCCACTCCCACGCCCTGCAGATCGACGGTAACAATGGGGGTTCCGGAGTTGGTGCTCAGCACCACCGCGCCATCGCGCTCTCCCGCGTACGCCGGCGCGAAGAGCACTTCCACCGTGCAGGTGTTGCCGGGGCTGTAGACGTAGCTGATTCCGTTGTTGACGCAGCTTCCTGTTATAGAGGCATCAGCGGGATCATCGGTAAAGTCCAGCGTGGCTTGCCCCTGGGTGAGCACGGCCGGTAAGGCAATAGTCCCGCCCGTGTCAAAGGTGAAGCCCAGGGTAGCGGTCACGCTGTCGCCCACGTAGACAATGCCAATATCCCCGCTGGGCAGAAACAGCTTGACCACCTGGCCATTATTCGTATCGCCGACGTAGACGTTGCCGCTCGCGTCCACCGCCACGCCCTCCGGCTGGTTGAAGCCGCTGCCCAGGGTGTTGATGGTGGGCGTGGCCGGGATGACGCCATTGACCGCCACCATCTCTTTCACCAAACTGTGGTTTGAATCGGCGACAAAGACGTTGCCGCTCGCGTCCACCGCCACGCTAAACGGGCTGTTGAATCCGCTGCCCAGGGTATTGATGGTGGGCACGGCCGGGATGACGCCGGCGACCGCCACCATCTCTTTCACCAAACTGTGGTTTGTATCGGCGACAAAGACGTCGCCGCTGGCGTCCACCGCCACGCCCGCTGGAGTGTTGAATCCGCTGCCCAGCGTTCGGATGGTGGGCGTGGCTGGGATGCTGCCAGCAACCGCCAGCATCTCTTTCACCAAACTGTGGCTTGAATCGGCGACAAAGACGTTGCCGCTCGCGTCCACCGCCACGTCCGCTGGATGGCTGAATCCGCTGCCCAGGATGTTGATGATGGGCACGGCCGGGATGACGCCATCGACCGCCAGCATCTCTTTCACTTCACTGTTTCCGAAATCGGCGACAAAGACGTTGCCGCTGGCGTCCACCGCCACCCCCGCTGGAGAGCTGAATTCGCTGCCCAGCACTCGGATGGTGGGCGCGGCCGGGATGACGCCATCGACCGCTTCGATCTCATTCACCGTACTGCTGCCGGCATCGGCGACGTAGACATTGCCATTGGCGTCCACGGCCACGCCATGGGGAGCGGTAAATCCGGTGGCCAGAGTGGTTTGCGACCAACTTAAGTGCGCAGTCTGCGCCCCGGCGGCGGAGCAGAAAACGACGCCCATGACCGCCAGTAAAGCCGCCATCGGCAGCACTCCGGAAAAGGTCGTGATTGCGTCACGGAGGCTCCGGCGAGAGCCGGAACCCAGGACCGAAGCGAAGAAGGAACTCATGCTGCTAGACATTGTCTCGCGCCTCCAGCCGGAGTGCCTAGCCGGCCATGCGGGTTCCGGTAAAACCGGAGAACCCTGCATGCCGAGTTGCACCCGGACAGCTTGGTTCGGTCTCGCCGCGCGAACCGTTTCGGGGGCCGGCGAAACCATTAACACATTCTACGAGCAGCCGAACTGCCGTCGCTAACACAATTGTGGTACGTGGCTGAGCGTGCCAGAGGTTATAAGCCGGACCACTAGGTTCCGGCGGCTGCCTCCGGGGAAGGAGATTTCTTGCTTCGGGCCCGATTTTCGCTCCGTCCCGTCGCTCAGGCGTCAAATTGTATACCGGAAACCATGCGCGTTCAATCGTTATCCGCTCAGGGATGGTTCCTGACCGCTAAGTTCCAGGTTGCAACAAACGGCCCCACAAAGTCTTCCACTTGTGATGAATTATTCTTGACGAGCCCATGCCATTACAAATAAATAATGGTTCAATTTAGCCGGGCTGGTTTCATTCCCACTCCGGCCATTCGTTCGAGCCCCGGAACTGGATTTTCCACCCGGAGCGCCAGCCCATGAATCTCTTCGCTGTTTCATCGCCCCTTGGCGCACTCCCCCAGCCAACCTCTTCGCCCCCCGCACTCGCCGCGCAACTGATTACTGCGGAAGGACTTCGATGCCGGTCACCGTTGCATAGCCCTCCACCGGAACGAAGCTCAAAAGCAATTTTCCCTGGGCATTCGGTTCCAGGCCTGTGAACTTGCGAATGACCACGTCCGTCTGGCGCGCTTCCTTGGCAAGGTTGAAGTTCTTGAGGAGCGCATTTCCATTGCAGAAGACATCGAAGATATGGGCGACCGCGGCCCTGTTCTCGCCGGAGGGGGATGAAGGCTGGTCCCAGTCGCCGTGGCGCACCGCGAAATGCAGCGTTACGGAGTATTTTCCCGGCGAAACGGGAATGGCATAGGAGAAGTTGCCCCAGCGCTCGGTTTCGTAGAGTTCAGGATCGTCGGTCCCTTTTACCGGGCGTCGTGTAGGCAGCCAGTTGGCCACCCTCAAAGTAGTTGTCCGGACTCCACCAGTGGCTATCGTTGGAGTAATAGGGCGTCTGGCGGGCCAGCAGGCGCACGGGCCGGATGTGTCCCCGGAAGCCGGGCAGAATCTCGATGGCCGAGAGGATGGCCTGCTTGCCGTCCTCGCCGGAAAACTCCAGATGCAGCAGCCCATCCGCCGCCGGTCGCAATGTCCGTGAAGACCTTGACATCGGCGGTGCGGCTGGCCCCGGCATCGGCCACGATATCGAAGCGGGTCAGCAGCGTCTTGCCGTTGGCGCGCACCGTCATCAGGCGGCTGCCTTCCCCGCCCGTTCCGGTGGACTCCGGGTCATAGACCGTCTCGGCAAAGTGCAGGCGCAGCTCGTAGATGCCCTTTTTCAGAGGAATCCCGTAGCGGAAGTGTCCCTGCCGGCTGGTGCGGTAGAAATCGGGATTCTGCGTGCGCCAGATCTGCTGCACGGAGCTTTTCACGGCCGTGCCGCCCTCGAACCAGGTATCGGCGCTCCACAATTTGCCTGCATGATCGACAAAGCTGCGGCTTGAGCCGGCCAGGATGCGGACCTCCTCGCCCACGGGCGGGCCAAGCTGCGATTCCGCGGGCGCGGAAGCGGATTGATTCGGCGCAACCGGCGCTGTCTGCCTCTGCTGCCGGAGGACCAGCAAGGCGCAACCGAGGCCGAGAGAGAGAAGCGCGAGCGCGGCAACCAGCCACCTGGTCCGGCTGGCCATCGAAGAATGGGCGGAAGCCGGCTTTCCTTCTCCCTTTTGTCTGGGAACAGTTTCGAATTCCGGAACATATTGTCCCAGAGGAATGGTGATCTGCAGCCGATGCGATGCGCCGTCGCCGGCGTAGTAGGCAGCCAGGCGCTTGCGCAAGCGGTTGGCTTCTACGCGCACAATCGAGTCGGAGTTCTGATCGAAGGAAGGTCCGCGATGGAAGACTTCCACTCCGACGGAATATTCCTTGATCTGGTTGGCTTCCCCGGCAAAGAGCTTCTCGCATAAATACGACAGCAGATGGGCGAGCCTGGGCGCGCGGGTAAAGTGCTCGGAATGAAGCACCGCCTCCAGTTCCGCGCGCTGCGCATTCGAGATCGGTCGGCTCTGCGCCTTCAATCGCCATCATTGCCCTTCCCGGACTGATTGATAATGCTACCCTCCCTGATCTTTTTGGGTAGCGCTTAACGGTGTAGCCGGCGGGCAGAACTGGCATGTAACGGCAGGTAACCCCTGCCGCTTCCTGCCGCCGAGCCGCTCCGCGCCGCGAGACCCGTCAGCCGTAAGTGAAAGCAGGACTATGAGTTCGCTTGCGCCAGCCGAAGATTTAACCCCTGCGGAACGGGCAGGTAGCAGGTATAGCGTTGCGGGCTGCCGGTGCGCGATCTCTACTGGAATCAATGCGGGGAGCAGATCGTTGGAGGCGGCCAGCGCCTTTACCGCCCTCACGAAATGCCCCGCGCAGGAGAGGTGATCCATGAAACGACTGGTGATGATGCTGGCGGCGAGTCTGCTGATATGCGCGGCCCCCTATGGAAGAACAGACTCCATCCCGGACACGGCTGCGGCGGACAAGCTGGCGAGCGCCAAGGTGGCGGAGGCAAAAGGAGACGAGGCGCGCGCGCGCAAAGAATTTGGGCAGGCCGTTAACTACTATTACGATGCCCTGCGGAACGACCGTCAGAATGCCGGGCTGTATAACAAGCTGGGCATCGCCCAACTCAAGTTGGGCGAGAGGGGCGCCGCGCGCAAGCAATTCGCACAGGCGCTCAAGTACGATCCCCGGCTCATTCCCGCAATCAACAACATTGGCGTCGTTTACCTTCTCAATAAGAAGTACAAGAGCGCCATCCGCTGCCTTAAACAGGCCCTGGCCATGGATGAATCGAATGCGCCCTTTCACGTGAACCTGGCGGAAGCCTGGATAGGCCTGGGCGAGACCGATCGCGCCATGACCGAATATGCCCGCGCCCTGGAACTGGATGCCGATGTCCTGAGCACCAGCAAGGAGGGAATTGTCGGCCTGGTTAGGACGCCTGAACAGCGCGCCCTGATTTCGTTCCTGATTGCGAAATTGTATATGAAACGCGGCAATATCGATGGCGCCCTGGAGTATCTGGCCAGAGCCAAAGAGCAGCAATACCGCGATCTGGCCAAAGTGTATACCGACCCCGATTTCGCCCCTCTCTGGAAGGATCCCCGTCTGGCTAAAATCGTCAAGCGATAGAGGTTCCTCCTATCCAGGCGGTGCGCGGGCGCCCCAGGTTTCAGTGCCGGGACCTGGGACTCCACAAGCTGTTCGCTTGCCCTGCTAACTTCCCGGCCGGCGCTTGCTCTCTCCGTTGGCGCCACCCGCCTTAGCCGCACCGTCGGCCGCTGACCGCGCCGCCTCCGGATTGTTGGCCGGCCGCGGCGGCGCAGGCTGCGCCGGCGGCGGCTGGTGCATGGTCACGATGATCGCCTCGGCCGGCTTCTTGCCCGCGCACTGGTAGGAGTGCGGCGTGCTGGCGTCGAAGTACACCGCGTCGCCCGCTCCAGCGTGCACTCCTGATCGCCGTGGCGAAGCTCCAGCTCCCCCTCCAGCACATACAGAAACTCGAACCCCGGGTGCATGTGCGCCTTGGGCTCCATCTCCCCGGTCAGCGGCACAAACTCGGCAAAGTAAGGGTCCATGTGCCGGTCAGGAACCATGTAGCCCAGGCTCTCAAAGTAATAGGTCGGAGACTCCACCCCGGTCTGCGGCAGCCGCACCCGTTCCTTGCGCCGGTGAATCCGGAACAGCGCGCGCGGCTCGGTCTCAAAGAAATACGAGAGGTCCTTGGAGAAGACCATGGCGATCCGCGACAGGTTGCGCAGCGTGGGCACCACGCGCCCGGTCTCCAGTTGCGAGAGAAAGCTGGCCGAGAGCCCCGTCAGCTTGCCCAGCTCCACCAGCCCCATCGACTTCTTCAGCCGCAGCCGCTTGATGCGCTCGCCAATGTGCTTCTCGGCTATGAATCGCTCCGTGGTCTCCGTGTCCACCTGCGTTTTTTGCGTCTCTTCGTTCCTGACCACCGCCAACTCGGTCATCGGCCCCTCCAGACAGCACGCAAATCGGACGCATACCGGGGTAATGTTGCGTGCATCAACAACTATTCTCATGCTACTAAAGCCACATTGCGGCCGCAATCCTTTTTCTCTTTGCCTGCGGTAAATCTCGGAGTCCCATCACTTCAACTACTCGTTCTCACAGATTCCGAAACGGAATTCCATTTTTTAAAATTTCGCCCGGCCCTGCGGGAAGGTTTTGGTGTGCAGGGGACGCAAACTAACCCAGCCAAAGATTTACCCTGAGTAAACAAATTTGTGGTAAACTGAACTAAGGTTGACTAGTGATTAGGAAGATTCCCGTTGTGAAACGCTTAGTTCCCGAGCTAGATGAGGGAGGCGAAGATGGGAAAGAAAAGGAGCGTTGTCCCGCATAACAAAACTAATAGTGGGAGCGCATCGGTATACAACGCTCTCTATGCAGGTATTTATGTTTTAGTTGCACTTGATAAAGAGAAGACGTCGAAAACCCCTTATAAGCGCCTTGTTCAAATATGTGTGATTATTGCTGCGCTCACGGCATTTGCTGCTTCTGTATGCAAGATAGCGGAATATTTTCAGTATCGTCCTTTTAACGTACCTGCTCAACATTCAACTCACGCAGAAAAACCAGGTTCTGGAACAGCATCTGAAAAACCGAATGTTGTTGCGCAACTGCCAGTCGGTCGTACACATGTTCGCGACTTGCAGCCTCGTAATCTCGCGCCATTGTCGGTCAAGACGTCCGTTGAGCTTGAATTGAATGGGGCTATGTTGACCAACATACCAATCGATTCATCTCTGTATGATGCCTTTTCAACTCAGAGAAATGAACCAATAACCAGCAATAACTCGGTGAGCGGCAGTGTTGTTGCGCTAGCACCACCCGCCGTTGTTTTACCAAAAACGATAAGTTTGAGTCAGAGCGGCATGAATCGTGAGGAGCCGGGTCTAGCCTACTCAAAATTCTCCGTAAATATAGAGCCAGAAGTATTAGTACACTCTGCTATTACTGAGACCTGTTACTCAGCTATCCAGAAAATAATACCTTGTCCTGCGGTACGGTAAAGAAGTGGGCGAGAACAATCTGAACTCATGCTCATTTTCCCTAATGGCTGAGCGCCCCAACCCGCGCTATCCTAATCTGTCCGGCTGTCAAAGCCCGCCGAGGAGCCCCATGTCTGAAGACCCTACAACCAAGGCCGCGCAAGCGGCGTCTGCCGCACCGCAGGTGCCGTCGGCCCCGCCGCAGGTAGCCACCATCGCCACGCTGGGCCGGCATGAAGGCCAGTCCGTCACCCTGCGCGGCTGGCTCTACAACCTGCGCGAGAGCGGCAAGCTGCTCTTCCCCATCTTTCGCGACGGCACCGGCACCGTGCAGGGCGTAGCCCACGTCAAAAGCGTCTCGCCCGCCGTCTTCGAGGCCCTCAAAGGCTTGACCCAGGAGTCCAGCATCATCGTTACGGGCCGCGTGCGCGCCGACCAGAGAGCCCCCGGCGGCTTCGAGCTCGACGTCGAAGACCTGCAGGTAGTGCAGCGCGTTCCCGAGTCCGACCCCTACCCCATCACCCTCAAGGAGCACGGCGTTGACTTCCTGATGGAGCACCGCCATCTGTGGGTCCGCTCCCCGCGCCAGTCCGCCATCCTCCGCATCCGGGCTGAAATCATGCGCGCGGCGGCGGAGTACTTTGACTCCAACGGCTTCATCCGCACCGACCCGCCCATCCTCACCCCTGCGGCCTGCGAGGGCACCTCGACGCTCTTCCCGGTGGACTACTTCGGCGACCCCGCCTACCTCACCCAGTCCGGCCAGCTTTATATCGAGTCCACCGCGCTGGCCTTGGGCAAGGTCTACAGCTTCGGGCCCACCTTCCGCGCGGAAAAGTCCAAAACCCGCCGCCACCTGACCGAGTTCTGGATGATCGAGCCGGAAGTGGCCTACTGCGACCTGGACGGCTTGATGGAGCTGGCGGAAAACTTCCTCTCGCACATCGTGCAAAGCGTGCTCAAAAACCGCGCCGCGGAGCTGACCGTGATCGGCCGCGACCGGGCGAAACTGGAGGCGATTGTTCCGCCGTTTCCGCGCCTCACCTACGACGAAGCGGCCGAGATGCTGAACCAGGCTCACAAGGACGGCCAGCTTGAGGCTCCCTTCGAGTACGGAAACGACTTTGGCTCCCCGGACGAAACCTGGCTCAGCTTGCAGTTTGACCGCCCGGTGATGGTGCACCGCTACCCGGCCAACGTGAAGGCCTTCTATATGGAGCCCGACCCCAAGGACGCGCGGCTGGCGCTCTGCGTGGACGTTCTGGCCCCGGAGGGCTACGGCGAAATCATCGGCGGCTCGCAGCGCGTCTCCAGCTATGAGCTCTTGAACAGCCGCATCGAACAGCACCACCTCCCCAAGGAAGCCTTCGAGTGGTACCTGGACCTGCGCCGCTACGGCAGCGTGCCGCACGCGGGTTTCGGCATGGGCATCGAGCGCGTGGTGGCGTGGATCTGCGGGCTGGACCACATAAGAGAAACCATCCCCTTCGCGCGGACGCTGCACCGCATCTACCCGTGAGGCGCAGGTTCTCTTAAAGGCGTGGCTCCCATTACGCCCAAAAACGTTGGCCTGCCCGCAAAGCTGTGAGGACAGGCCCGAGATTACCTTGATTTTTCGTCCTATGTGGCTCCCACAGAGAGGGCCTGGAAAATGGAGCCGCGCTTAAACCTGCATCACTTCCGCTTCCTTCTTGTGCGAAAGCTCTTCCATGCGGCGGATCTCCTCGTCGGTCATCTTCTGCACCTCTTCGAGAGCGCGCTTCTCATCGTCCTCGCTGATCTTCTTTTCCTTGGCCAGCTTCTTCAGGGCCTCGTTGCCGTCGCGGCGCACGTTGCGGACGGCGGTGCGATGCTCTTCCAGCACCCTGTTCAGGTGCTTGACCACCTCGCGGCGGCGTTCCTCGGTCATGGGCGGAACGGGCACGCGCAGCACCTTGCCGTCGGACTGCGGATTCAGGCCCAGGTCGGCGGCTTGCAGTGCCTTCTCGATCTCCTTGACGATGCCGGGGTCCCAGGGCGAGATCAGGATCATTTGCGCCTCGGGCGTGGAGATATGCGCCACTTGGCTGATGGGGGTGTGCGTGCCGTAGTAGTCCACCTTCACCTGGTCGAGCATGTGCACGTTGGCCCGGCCCGTGCGCGTGGAGGCCAGGTTGGCCTGGAATGTGGCCACCGCCTGGTCCATGCGCCGCTTCAGGTCGCTGTAGAGTTCTTTGAGCGCCGGAATTCCGGCCATTGTCGAGACTGCCATCGTTCACCTCGCTTAGGTACAAAACACTATATTAGCGAATCCGCGCCGCAAAAAAGCTGGATACGGCAGAAGAAATCAACGAGGGAGGAATTCTTACGCCACCGCGGAAGGTCCGCTTGCGAAGGGCTGGTCTAATGCTCGTTCGTCCTGACTTTCTTGCGGGGGGCGCGGATATTCATATCCCCAAGCTCGCTGTCGAGTTCAGGGCCGATACAGGCATCCGGGACCAAAAGAAAATTGCAGTCGGGATAGAGGCTGAATGAGACCAAGAATCTCTCCCGTTTTAGCGTCGGCCATCGTGATGAAGAGATCGGCAACGTCATCAGGACCGCTTCCGGTGAAGATCTGGCCTCTGCCCTGGACGAAGACCACGATGTCGGAGTTCTCAGAGCATGGCAACATTCCCACCTGATCGCCGAGAGTGTAGGCCGACTTAGCGATATCTCTCGGTTTCTTGTACATCAGGGCGGAGACGGTCTTGAACTTCCGCTGGACCTGGGCGATCACCTCTTTGATTGCGTCTTTCGATGCACCACTTGAAAGGGGATTGGTGGCGGAGGTAACGCTGATGCCGCGGGCTTTGAGGCGGTCCGCGACGACAGCTTCAAGGGCCTCAGCCCAGGTTTCGGATTCCTGCGGCATTTCTTGAGCGCCTTTGAAACCGATTTTGATGAGATAGCCCTGGGGCGGCATCATGCAGGCGGACTGTATGGGGAACTTGCCGGAACTCACCTTGCGCTGCACGTAGGACGTGTTGTTTTGAAGTACTGAGGCGAAGGCTGTGGAAGCGGGAACGCATACAAATATGGCGGTAGCAAAGGCCGGGAACATTCGTCGTCCGAGTTTCATCAAATTACCCCTTTCAGGAAAAAAGCCTCCGGCGAGAGCTTTCTGCCGCCGATCCCATCAGGCAGAAGCCCGCACAGGCAATCATGGATGCGCTTGCCCGGTTTGGTGGTTCTGGCACTGAGCCAGGCGCCGCTTGATGCGAAGGCGATCGAGACTGGTAGGAGCCACCAACTGGAGATACCGTTGATAGTTTGCTGCCGCGTCGGGATATCGCAACTCATCCTCATAGAGGAAACCAAGCTCGCGATAGGCAAGCGCGTATTGCGGGTCACTTTGAATGGCGGCAAGGAAGGCCTTTTCCGCCTTCGCCTGGTTGTCTTTGAGCGTCGCCTGGCCTTCGGGCGTTTTGAGCAATGCATCTAGCTCGTTCTGCTCGGTCATCTTGAGGACTTCCTCGCGCTGCTGAGCCTTGCCGCCGGGAGTGAGCTCGGCCTTTGTGGGAAGGGTCGTTTCAGCTCCGAGCGCGCGATATGAGTCGCCGAGGAGCACCTGATATTGCGGGTCGCTGGGGAATGCGTTGACGAGCCGTGTGGCGCGTGCCACCGCAGTGCGTGGACGGCGGCTTTCAATGTCGTTATTGGTATCGTCCACGATGGCTGGCGCAATGGTAGTGAGAACAGCAGCGAGATAGGCCTGCGTAGTACCGGTTCGTACGTCCTTCGGAGTTTGCGCATCGGCGAAAGCAAGGGCATCCTCCCACCTTTCTGCCACCTTGGGATGGTCTTGGAAAATGGTGTAGTGCGGTTCGTACTCGAGAGTGCTGTACTTATCGAGCAAATCGAATGTTGCGGCCATGGCATGAGGATCGTAGCCGGCAACAGTCATAGCAGCGAGCCCGTCGCGGTCGGCCTGGCTCTCCTTTTCTCGTGAATAGCCATAGATGCTTTCCAGCAGGAGCAGGTTGCTGACTTCAGAGGCAGCGACCGCCGATACTACTGCCAAAACAGAACCACCGGGGACCGAGCCGGCGGCTGCCGTAATAATTTTCGCAACGACTACCTTCTTGCGGATGCTGCGGTTCTCGATATACGGGTGCCGTTCGTAGACATGCGCCGTTTCGTGGCCCAGGATACCGGCAAGCTGCGCTTCATTTTCGAGCAGGGCGAGCAAGCCGGTAGGGATATAGACCGAGCCATTTGGGAGCGCGAAGGCGTTGACCATGGGATCGCGCAGGACAAAGAAGCGGTAGGTGACTTTTTCCGGTACGGGCCGATCGCCGAGGATGCGCTTGCCCACCGAATCGATGTAGGCCTGCAGGCCGGGATCGTGAAGCACCAAACCTTTTTTCTCGTACCGCGCGTCGATTGCGTTGGCCTCGGCGAGAAGAGCGTCGTCGGCTTTGGTGAACTGAAAGGCCGCGCCGGGTCCATTTGAGACCTGCACCTGGACCGTGTTGGGAGCGGTGGCGCCGTTGCCTGCGGACGCCTCTTGCGCTGCGAGCATTGAACAGAACACCACAAACGAAGCCGCTACCATGCATGTGCGCATAGGACTTCCCTATCCGTTCAGAACAGGCCATTTGGCCCGGAAAGTAAATTGGCCCAGACTAGATAAGACCATGATGAACGCAAGGGAAGGGATTGCGCAACAAGAATTTGCAAGGCGCAACGAAACAGCCGAACCGATCTTTTGTGCGAGTGAAGTATTTGTGTAGCGCAATGCCGCAAGGGAAACAGGCAAGGGGCGGAAGCCTATGCCACTGCGATCAATCCCGTCGAAGACGCCTGCTCATGGGCGTGATAGCTGGAGCGCACCAGCGGCCCTGATTCCACGTGGCGGAAGCCTAGCTTGAGCGCCTCGGTCTTCAACCTGGCAAATTCGCGCGGGGTGTAGAACCGGGCCATGGGCAGATGATCGCGCGAGGGGCGCAGATACTGCCCGATGGTGAGAATGTCGCAGCCGGCCGCAGCCAGGTCGCGGAAGACCTGAAGCAGCTCGGCGGTCTCCTCGCCCAGGCCTACCATCACGCCGGATTTCGTCAGCCCTCCGGGGTTTAACTTTTTGGAGTAGCGCAGCAATTCCAGAGAACGCTCATAGCGCGCGCCGGAGCGCACCACCCGGTAGAGCCGCGGCACCGATTCGGTGTTGTGATTGAGCACCTCGGGGCGGGCTTCGACCACGGTGCGAATCGCTTCCTCGTTGCCCTGGAAATCGGGGATGAGCACCTCCACCCGGCAGCCGGGTGCCTGGCGGCGAATCTCCTCGATGACCAGCGCAAAGGCGCGCGCCCCGCCCACCAGGTCGTCGTCGCGATTCACGCTGGTGATGACGGCGTACTCCAGGCCCAGCGTTGCCACGGCCTCAGCCACGCGGCGCGGCTCGTCAAAGTCGATGGGCGCGGGACGGCCCTTGGGCACCGCGCAGAAGCCGCAGCGCCGCGTGCACAGGTTGCCCAGCATCATGAAGGTCGCGGTCTTGGCTTGCCAGCACTCGCCAATGTTGGGGCAGTGCGCGCTCTCGCAGACGGTGTTCAGCCCCAGCGACCGCGCCAGCCGTTTCAGACCGTGGTAGTTCTCGCCCACCGGGGCGCGGGCCTTGAGCCAGTCAGGCTTGGGCGCCTGAACCTTGACGGCCGGCTCGATCTGCACCAGTTCCATCACGTTTTCATTGTAGCGGCAGCGGAATCCGGCCGGTTCCGGGGAGCGGGATGAAGCCGGTACCTGTAATTGCTCAACGGCGTGAAAAAGTCTATTTCTGCAACTTCGGCTGGCGAATTTATTTCTTGTTCTCCGCCGCCGGGGCCGGCTTCAGGTACTTGTCCCACCAGGCCAGCCAGCGCTCGTAACGGTCGCGGATGTAGCTGGGGCGGGTGAAGCCGTGGAATTGCTCCGGATAGACGACCAACTCCGTGGGGACGCCCAGCGAGCGTAGCGCCTGGTACAACTGCTCGCCGCCCAGCAGCGGCACGTTGAAGTCCGCGGTGCCGCCCATATAGAGCGTGGGCGTGTGCATGCGCTTGTCCGCCTCCAGCAACGGGTAGCTCAGCTTGAGATAGAGCTGCGCGGTCTTCCACGGCGGGCCAAGTTCATTGTCGTACTGCTGGATGTACTCATCCACTCCATACAGGGAGAGCGGGGCCGCGCTGCCCGCGCCGCTGATGGCTGCCTTGAAGCGGCCATCGGTAGCCGTGGTGTAGTCGGTGAGGATGCCTCCGTAGCTCCAGCCGCCAATGCCCAGGCGCGCCGGGTCAGCCACGCCGAGAGCGACCGTCTTGTCCACGCCCGCCAGCAGGTCCTCGACTTCCTTGTGGCCCCAGTCGGCAAAGATGGATTTCGCGTACTCCCGGCCCCGGCCGGAACTGCCCCGGTAGTTGACGTTCAGCACCGCATAGCCATGGGCGGCCAGCCACTGGCGCAGAAATTCGAATTCGTGCTGATCCTGGCCGTTGGGTCCGCCGTGGATGTAGAGAATCATGGGGACGGGCGAGCCAGCCTTCCACGCCAGCGGCCGGGTGAGCAGGCCATGCACCTCGGCGCCGTCTTTACTCTTGAACTCGACGTCCTCGGCGGTAGCAAGGTCGAGCTCGGCCACCAGGGCGTCGTTGTGCGCGGTGAGTTTCCGCAAGGCGCCGTTTTCCAGCGCATAAATCTCGTCAGGCGCAGTGTCGTTGGTGAAGAGGACTGCCGTGTGGCCTGCCGAGGCATCCCACGCGGTCACCGTTCCAGGCTGGGCCAGCAAACGTTTGGCTCCGTACCCTGTCAACTCCACCTCGACGGGAAACTGTGAGCGGTCGTCGGCCACCAGGTAGCTGAGCTTGCCCTGCGGGGAGAAGCGCGGCTCGGCCACTCCGCGGTCAAGCGTGGAGGCCGGGTAACTGACCTTGCCTTCCAGGGTGACCAGGGCAGGGCGGGGCTGCGAGTAGGCGTCTAATTCGGTCTTTTCGCCTTGCGTGTAGGCGATGGACTTTGAATCCGGCGACCAGGCTAGGTGACCGCCGTCGGGACCGGGCCAGGTAGTGAGCTTGCGTGCCGGTGAGCCGGCCTTGGCCGCCACGACAAATACGTCGGTGTTGTTGGTGCGGTCGGGATCGGGGTCCTGATTGCTGACAAAGGCGATCCAGGCGCCATCGGGCGACCAGGCGGCTTCCTCTTCTTCGACGTTTTTTGCCGTGGTGAGCTTTTCGGCCTTCTTCGTCGCCAGGTCATAGAGGTAGAGCGAGTTCCGGGCATCGTTCCTGAGGTAGCCCTTGATGTCCTCTTTGAAGTGGTAGCGGTCAATCACGATGGGCTTGGGCGGGGCGGGGGGCTTGCCCTCTTCGGGGTCGGGCTCGGCTTTGGGATGAAGGGTCAAGAGCAGCTTTTTCGCGTCCGGCGACCAGATGTAGCTCTCGATCTCCTGGTCAGTGATGCCGGTGATCTGCGTGGCCTCGCCGCCGCGGCGGTCGAGCACCCATACCTGGGCGCCCTTGGCTGGGCCCGGCCGCGAGGAGAGAAAGCTGATATAGCGACCGTCGGGGCTGAAACGGGGCAAGGAAGCGCCTTCCTTGTCATAGGTGAGTTGGATGCGGGCCGAGCCGTCCCACTTCACCATCCACAGGCGGGTCAGGCTCTTATCTTCCTTGGTATCGGCCTGGGAGACGGTGTAAGCCACCCATTGGCCGTCCGGCGAAACGACCGGAGCGTCCAGGTGCTGGATGCGGGCCAGGTCGTCGAGGGTGATGGCGCGTTTTTTGGCGGCATCGGCGGCGCCGGCCGAGGCAGTAGCCGCCAGAGTCAAGGCGAGGCAAAGAAAAGACTTCAGGATTCCACGAAGCATGGGCAAAGATTATCATTTTGCCCCAATGATGTTCACGGATTGTGTGGCCCTCTAGCGCAGCTTTACCCGTACTTCGGTCCGCACCAGGTAGAAAAAGAAGATTAGGTTCAGCAGTCCCTGCACCAGCGCCGGCCCCTGATGCTGGCTTGCAAAAATCCACAGGTTGTAGACCGCCAGCAGAAAAACCGCGGCCAGGGCCATGGCCCAGGCCCAGCGCAACAGCAGCATCAACCCGGCGCTGGCGGTCATGAAGCCGGCGGCAAAGATGAGAAACAGGGGCGGATACTGACGCCCGGCCACGCCCAGAATAATCACTCCGGCCAGCGCCAGCAGGTAAAGGCTGATGGCCGCCAGCCCGGGAAGCGGCAGCAGATTCCGCCGTGCCGGCTGGGCCTGCTCTTTGCCCTCTACGTTCTTCCCCGTCTCGCCGGTCATAACGTATGCAGGTACGCCAGCAGGTCAGAGAGCTGGTCGTCGCTCAGTGGTGTGGCGGGCATCATCACCCGCCCGTGCAGGATTACCTGGGTCAGGCGCTCGTCAGTGGGCGGCGCGCCCGAGGGCATGGACTTCACCTTGGTCAGCGCCTGCAATCCCGGCCCATTCAGAGGACGCGTGTTAGTGGGGTGGTGGCACCGGGCGCACTTCTGTTGATATACCTGCGCCCCTCGCGCCTCTTGCGGGGTCCACAACGATGCAGGCTTTGACGGAGGCAGCGAGCGGCAACCGGCCATCGCCATCGTTCCGGCAAGGCCAACTGCAAAGATCAAAACAGCCAGGGAATCGGCAAACGTACGAGTGCGCATCTCGCTCTGATGATACAGGCTTACTCCGCCGCCGCTATAGCTTCAGTGATGCGATCGATGGCCTGTAGTTCGGCTTGGCTTCCCGGCCGGTGACCGTTCACCAGGATGGAAAACGCCAGAGTCTTGCCGCTGGCCGCGGTCAGGTAGCCGGAGAGGGCGTTCACTTCGTTCAGCGTGCCGGTCTTGGCCCACATACGGCCCTTGAGCGGTGAATTTTTGAAGCGTCCGGCCAGCGTACCGTCCACTCCGGCCACGGGCAGCGTCTCGCGCCACGCCGCTCCCCACGGCTGCCGCGCGGCATAAGCCAGAAGTTGCGTATAGGCGCGCGGCGCAATGCGGTCGTACGGACTCAAGCCCGAGCCGTCGTAGAAGAAAAAGTCGCTGTCATCCACGCCCGCGCCAACCATAAACTGCCGCACCACCCGCGTGCCCTGCTCAAAGCTTCCATCTGTCCCATGCATCTTGCCCAGCAAGCGCAAAAGCAATTCGGCGTGCAGGTTCTGGCTTGTCTTGTTGGTCAACAGGATGTCCTGGGCCACGGGCACAGAGACGTGCGTAGCCAGCACCTTGCGGCCCTCCAGCGGGGCCTCTACAGTCGGCTGCTCGGAGCGCGCCAGCTTCAGCGGCTCCGCTCTCTCGCCGGAGAAATCGCCCGTGCCCGTCGCGTACTTGTGCCGGGAGGCAGCCCCGCCGGTGACAGTAACGCCGCGGCTGCGCAGGGCCACCTTGAATGCCGCAGCCGTGAACTCTGCCGGGTCTTCGACGGCCAGCGCTGCATGGAAGCCCTCGGCAGGCACCGTCCCCCAGGCGCGCACCAGCATGAAGCCGGGATGGCGGTCCAGCCCCGGATGCGCAGTCTCGCCTTTAGGCGCCAGAGTCATGGTGCTATCCAACGTGTAGTAGTCCACGTTCGGGGTCCACTCAGCCACGGTGGCGCCGGGGCCGGGCGTTGCTTGCGTGGCCTCTGCGGCGGTCACGGCCAGTTCCGCCGTATTGTCGTTGAAAGTAAGCGCGGAGACCGGAGCTCCGTCGCTCCATTGCAGATCGTCCCATCCCCAGCCCTGCCCGTAGCGCTCATCGAGAAAGAAACTGTCGTCGCCCACCACGCTGCCGTCCACCGTGCGCACGCCGGCCTGCTCCACTTGTTCCGCCAGCAGTTCCAGCACCTCCATGGCGCGCGGCGGCTTCTCGGCCTCGCCCGCTGTGGAAGCGGCATGGCTCGCCGCAGATGGATTCGGTTCCGGCTCCCGGTAGGGATAACGCCGCGCGCTCAGCGTGGGATCGCCCGCGCCCAGCAGGATCAGGTCGCCATGCAGCACGCCCTGGCTGTCGATCTCTCCGCCGGCCACCACGTTGGTCGTCCAGGTCAGCGTCTCCACGGGCAGCAGGGCAAAGGCCGCGGCCGTAGTCGGCAATTTGGCGTTGGAGGCGGGAGTAAACAGCCACCCTTCATTCAGACCATAGATTGACTGGCCCGGCTGGCCGTCCAGCGCGACCACGCTTATGCCAAACTCGGCGTGGCTCAGCGCCGGTTCGGCCAGAACGGCATTGATGCGATCAGCGAGCGGATTCTTTGCCGGAGCGGCATGCGCAGCGGAGTGTGGCGCGGGCCTGGCGCTGCTTCGCGCCTTGGCCTGGGCAAACAGCCCGGTGGAAGAAATCAAAAAAACAGCCAGCACCAGCGCCTGAATTTGACGAAAAACCATCATGGCCGGAGTTTAGCAGCCTGAGGCGGCAGGCATTCAAGATAGCGAGCGCAAGCAACTGGGATATATTGTTCCCTAGCCGAGAGGCAAATATGCGTCGACTTTCTCTCACCGAGGTGTTTGTTCGTGGCCATTTCAAGGCGTGACTTTCTCAAGCGTGTAGGCCAGGCAGGCGGTTACAGCGCAGCTTTTGCAACCATGCAGGCCCTCGGTTTGATGCCCATGAAGGGCCTTATGCCAGAACCGATCAAAGCTGAACCCGGAACCGGCAAGGGAGTGAAGGTGGTGGTTTTGGGAGGCGGGATCGGCGGCCTCGTCTCCGCCTACGAACTCAGGAAGCTGGGCTATGAGGTGGTGCTGCTGGAGGCGCGCGAGCGGCCGGGAGGACGCAACTGGACGGGCCGCAACGGCGCCAGGGTCGAATTCATCGACGGCACGGTGCAGACCATTCATTGGGAGGAGGGAAACTACCAGAACCTGGGACCGGCGCGGTTGCCGAGCACCCACTGGACGATGCTGGGCTATGTGCGCGAGCTGGGCGTTCCACTGGAGGTGGAGATCAATACTTCGCGTTCGACCCTGTTGCAGAACGACAAAGCCAACGGCGGAAAGCCTGTGCCCCAGCGCAAGGCCATCAACGATACGCGGGGGCACGTGTCGGAGTTGCTGGCCAAGTGCATCCGGCAAGGCGTGCTGGACCAGGATTTCACGGCCGAGGACCGGGAGCGCATGATGGATTTTCTGGCCGTGTACGGCCCGCTGGATAAGGCCGGCGCCTATGTGGGGTCGGACCGGGCGGGCATGAAAGTGACGCCGGGCGCCGGCAAGCAAGTGGAAGTGGACGAGCTTCCCATGGATATGCGCACCCTGCTGGATGGCCACTTCTGGTGGGACATGTTGTACGAAGAAGAATGGCCGTGGCAGGCAACCATGTTCCAGCCGGTGGGCGGCATGGACCGGATACCGTATGCATTTGCAAAAGCGCTGGGACAAATCGTGCACTACAGCTCGCCGGTGACGGAGATCCGCAAGACCTCGCGCGGAGTGAGGATTTCTTATACGCAGCGCGGCCAGGCAAAGCAGTTGGAGGCGGCGTATTGCATCTGCGCCCTGCCCTTCTCCATGCTGAAAAAGATTCCCAACGATCTGTCGCAACCCTTCAAGAGAGTCATCGAAGGCTGCACCATGGGAGGCGCGCTGAAAATTGCCTGGGAGAGCCGCCGCTTCTGGGAGCAGGATTACAACATCTACGGAGGCCTGTCGTTCCTGGAGCAGGGGCTCAGCCCGGTGTGGTATCCGAGCTCGCGGCTGATGCATCCGACCGGCGTGGTGGTAGCGGGATACCTGATGGATGAAGGAGAGATTCCGGGGTTCGCCGATCTGCCGCTGGAGCAGAAGTTCGAGGCGTCGCGAGCGTCGATGGAAAAACTGCATCTGGGGCATGGACGGGAGCTGCACAACCCCGTCTATTGCGGCTGGAAGCACGTGAAGTGGAACGAAGGGTCGTGGGTCCTGGACTACGGCGGCGGTCCCGAGGGCTATGATGTGGTGATCGAAGGCGATGGCCCCATCTACCTGGCGGGCGATACCATCAGCAACATCGTGGGCTGGCAGGAGGGCGCGGCGTTGAGCGCGCGCCGGGCCGTGGAGATGATCAGCGAGAAGGTAAAGATGGCCGGCATTGCCGCACGCTGACGCCAAACTCCGCAAGATTGCCACCTGAACGGGGAAACGTGAAGATGAATACTCGCGTGAGGTCAGAGTGGCGATTGCGCACCCGCACCCTGGAACTGGGCCGGCGCACGCTGTTAATGGGCATCGTCAACATCACGCCCGACTCCTTCAGCGACGGCGGTTTTTTTCTCGATGCGGAGAAAGCCGTGCGGTACGGCCTCAGCCTGCTGGACGATGGCGCTGACATTCTGGACCTGGGCGCGGAGAGCACCCGGCCCGGTTCTCGCGCAGGTAGTCCAGTTGGAACAGCCGGTTCAGAGCCTGGCCCCGCGGTGAGCGCAGAAGAAGAGCAGGCGCGCCTGCTGCCGGTGCTTAAAGGAATTCTCGCCGCCCGGCCCCAGGCCATCGTCTCCGTGGATACCTACAAAGCCGCGACGGCGCGCGCGGCTCTCCAATCCGGCGCTGAGATCATCAACGATGTGAGCGGTTTCCAGTGGGATCCCGATATTGCGGCCGTCTGCGCCGAGGCTGGCTGCGGAGTGGTGCTGATGCACACGCGCGGCCGGCCCGAGGAGTGGCGCACCCTGCGGCATCTCGCTTCCGATGAACTGCTTTTCAAGGTGCGTGGGGGTCTGGAGGCAAGTTTGGCCGCTGCCGTGAAGGCGGGCGTTGCCTCCGAGTCCATCGTGCTCGACCCCGGCTACGGATTCGGCAAGCGCTTCGACGAGAACTATGCCCTGCTGGCGCGGCAGGCCGAACTGCTCTCCCTGGGCCGCCCGCTTCTCGCCGGCCTCAGCCGCAAGTCCTTTCTGGGCCGCACGCTGGCGCCGCTCTATAGCGGTGAAGACGCCCCCGTGGAGTCCCGTGAAACCGCCAGCCTCGCAGCCCTGGTCGCGGCCATCCTTCACGGAGCCTCTATCGTTCGCGTGCACGCCGTTCGGCCCGCGGTGGAGGCGGCACTGATTGCGGATGCGGTCCTGTCTACAGGCTAACCTACTTTCTCAAATCTCAAAAACGGGCAATAAAAAAAGATAAAAGGCTACCCATAGATTGAATTTGTTTACTGGTCTGATTCCCCTGATTGTCATATTAGGTCAATTTATAGCGATTTTCGCCTTCTTTTCATGAATAGTACCCCCGTTTTCCACAGGCCATTCGTACGTCTGGCATTGCTAGTCGCTCCGACATGGAGCGTCTTGTGATAACCTAGTCGTTGTAAGGGGTGGGTCATGAGAGATATTCGGACGGATTTGCAGGAGCGGTTGGGTGTTCTCGCCAAGGAGCGAGAAGAGATTCAACGGCGCATTACAGAACTCGATCAAATCGAAGCAGGGATTATGGGGCTGTTGCAGCGCGAGACTGAACAGTTCTCGGTTCCTACAAATGGCGCTGGAAAGTCCACCACAACCGATTCATCGTGGGGTGGCAGCACAGCCCTTGCGCGTTTGGTTTTGCATACGCTGCACCAAGCTGGCAAGTCGCTTTCCCTTGAGGAGATCAAGGATGCTGCGGAGGAAGCGCAATTCGATTTTAAAGAAAAAAGTCCTGGGCGGGTGCTCCACTGGGCGCTGGTGGGGATGGCGCAAGGAGGCAGCGTTGAGAAAGTTAACGACAGATGGCAAATCGTAAGGTAGGTTTAAAAAGCATGGCGGCGTGGTGAAACTGGCAAACACAGCGGTCTTTAAAACCGCCACTCCTGACAGGGTTTGTGGGTTCGAGTCCCACCGCCGCCATACCCGTTTAAGATTCCGCCTACACAGTCGGTTCTGATTTGGAGGCAGTACCGGAGTGAGAGACGGAATAGAAGGAGGCAGGATGAACATTATCCTGTTCTCCGTAGTCACGGCGCTTGTGGCTGGTACCACCTGCGTCGTCGCCTTGACGGTCACCGTTAGCGTTCTTAACGGTGCGCCGTCATAGGCGTTTCACTTCCTTCTTAAATTATACGCTTAGTGGTAATTTGCCGCTACAACAAAATCATTATTGGAGTACCATTTCAGGTATGTAACTAGAGCCGTCCTCATCGAAAGCAGAGAATTAGGGATTCCTTCCAGCGCTTCACAAGGATCTGACTGTTTCCCAAACTGAACTTTAATCGCGAATTCTACGACTCAATTCGATTGGTTAATCGAATACATTATTGCCCAAAAACGAAACCTGGAGTAGCCGCCAATTATTACTGGATTAGCCGACGGACGGCAGGCCGGCAAGGGCCATGGCGATCTCTTCCGCCGGATAGTCGTAGTTCTCCAGCTTGCCGGCCTGGTAATCGATATAGGACTGCATATCGAAATGACCGTGGCCGCTGAGGCCAAAGAGGATGGTCTTCTGCTTCCCTTCTTTTTTGGCAGTGAGGGCTTCGCGGATGGCCACGGCGATGGCGTGATTGGCCTCCGGCGCGGGAATGATGCCCTCGGCACGGGCAAACTGAATGCCGGCGGCGAAGGCGTCAAGTTGCTGTACCGAGGTGGCTTCAATCAATCCCAGGTCCATCACGTGCGAGACCAGCGGCCCCATGCCGTGATAGCGCAACCCTCCGGCATGAATGCCCGGAGGAATGAAAGTGCTGCCCAGGGTGTGCATCTTGACCAACGGGGTGAGGTGGCCGGTATCGCCGAAGTCATAAGTGAATCTGCCCTTGGTGAGGCTGGGGCAGGCGGCGGGTTCCACGGCCACCACGCGGGCTTTGCACTGGCCCTTGATCTTGCGGCCCAGGTAGGGCATCACCAGGCCGGCAAAGTTCGATCCGCCGCCGGTGCAACCGATGATGATATCCGGCTCATCGCCGGCAAGAGCCATCTGCTCCATGGTTTCCAGGCCGATGACAGTCTGGTGCAGAAGCACGTGATTCAACACGCTGCCCAGCGCGTACTTGGTGTTGGAGTCCTTGGCGGCCACTTCCACGGCCTCTGAGATGGCGATGCCCAGCGACCCGTTCGATTTGGGATGCTGGGCGAGAATGGCGCGGCCGGATTCGGTTTCGTTACTGGGGCTGGGGGTGACGGAGGCGCCGAAGGCCTCCATCAGGGCGCGGCGATAGGGCTTCTGGTCATAGCTGACCCGCACCATGTAGACCTTGCACTCCAGGCCGAAGAAGGCGCAGGCCATGGCCAGCGCCGAACCCCATTGCCCGGCTCCCGTCTCGGTGGAGAGCCGCTTGGTGCCTTCCACCTTGTTGTAGTAGGCCTGGGCGACGGCGGTATTGGGCTTGTGCGAGCCGGCCGGGCTCACGCCCTCGTACTTGTAGTAGATGCGCGCGGGAGTATCCAGGGCCTGCTCCAGGCGGCGGGCGCGGCAGAGCGGCGCGGGACGCCACTGCGCGTAGACCTGCCGCACCGGGCCCGGAATCTCGATCTCGCGCTCGGTGCTAACTTCCTGAAGAATCAGAGCCATGGGAAACAGCGGGGCCAGGTCGGCGGGGCCGATGGGCTGCAGCGTGCCGGGGTGCAGTGGCGGCGCCAACGGCTTGGGCAGATCTGCGGCAATGTTGTACCAGGCGACAGGAATGCGTGATTGCGGCAAAGTATATTGGATGGTTTCCATGCCGGGAATTGTAGCAGCGATTCCTCTGCGTTGCCTGTTAGCCAGAACAGCGAACCGGGAAACGATTTAGAGTGGACAGCGAGGATGAATCCGCAGGCAAACCCCGCGGACGGCCCGGACAAAACAGATGAAAACTCGCTTCTCATTCGGCAAGAACGGCATTGAGGTTTCGCTTCCGGAGGGTTTCAATTGCCAGGTCATCCGCAGCCGGACCGCGACGGCGCTGAAGGATGCAGGGGCGGCGCTGGAGGCGGCGCTGGATTATCCCATCGGCTGCGAGCCTCTGGCGGCGCTGGCGGCGTGCAGGAAGACGGCCGCGATCTCTATGTGCGACATTACGCGGCCGGCGCCCAACCGGATCACGCTGCCGCCGCTGCTGAAGCGGCTGCACGGGGCCGGAATCCCGGTGGAGGGGGTCACGATCCTGATTGCGACCGGGCTGCACAGAGGGGCGACCGAAGATGAGGTCCATTCGATTGTGGGGCCGGAGATTGCGGCGGCCTATCGCGTGGTGAGCCACGATGCGCGGGCGCTTGAGCGACATCGCAGCCTGGGCACGACGGGCCGGGGAACTCCCGTGTATATCGACGAGCGGTTCATGGCGGCGGATCTGCACATCACCCTGGGTTTCATTGAGCAGCACCTGATGCTGGGCTTCAGTGGCGGGCGCAAGTTGATCGCTCCCGGTCTCGCGGCGCAGGAGACGATCAAGGTGTTGCACTCGCCCAAGTTCATGCGCGAACCATTGGCGACGGAGGGATCGATGGCCGGAAATCCGGTGCACGCGGAGTTGCTGGAGATTGCGCGCATGGCGCGGCACGACTTCATTCTGGATGTGACCCTGACGCAGGAGCGGGAGATTTCAGGCGTCTTTGCGGGCCACCCGGTGAAGGCTCATGCGGCGGGAGTGGAGTTTTTGGAGACGACTAGCCTGGAGCGGCTGGAGGAGCCAGTGGACGCGGTGATTACCAGCTCGGCCGGCTATCCGCTGGACCTGACCTTCTACCAGACTTCTAAAGGAATTACCGCGGCGCAGCATATCGTGAAGCCGGGAGGCAGAATCCTGCTGGTGGCGGAGTGCGCGGAGGGGATGGGATCGGCGGAGTTTACGCGCATGATGGAGGCATTCAAGGGATACCAGAGCTTTCTGGAGGAGATTGATCATGCCCCGGTGGAGATTGACCAGTGGCAGATCGAGAGAGTGGCGCTGGTGGGCCTGAAGTATGAGCTGTTCTTCTATACGCCGGGAGTGAGCAAGAAGCAGTTGGGAAGCCTGGCAGCAAACACCTACGACGATTTGGATGAAGCTGTGGCGGCTGTGCTGGATGGGCTTCCAGCCGGTGCGCGCGTGGCGCTGGTGCCCGAGGGGCCGTATACGTTTGCGAGGACGGCGAGTTAGCGTAGTTACCCACTGGGCGAAAGTACTCAGGGTTTATCATCGGAGATGGCGCAGTGCGGGTTGGCTGCGCCCGATTTTTTGCCTTTGCGCAGGGAGTCTTTTTGAGGCTGTCTGGGTAGGGAGTACTGCGCGAGATACGGAGTCTGATGCGAGCAAAGACGGCGGTAGTGCTGGGCGCCCAGTGGGGCGACGAGGGCAAAGGGAAGATTGTGGACGTGCTGAGCGAGCGGTTTGCCGCCGTGGCGCGGTATGCGGGCGGGCATAACGCCGGGCACACGGTCATCCACGGCGGGCAGAGGTTCGTTCTGCAACTGATTCCCTGCGGGGTGCTGCGGCCGGGGTGCAAAGGCGTGATCGGCAACGGCGTGGTGCTGGACCCGATCGCATTTCTGAAGGAAGTGGCCAAACTGCGGGGGCTGGGCGTGGCCGTGGATGAGCAGCTCTTTGTGTCGAACCGGGCGCAGGTGATTTTGCCTTATCACAGAATGATTGAATTGGCGGCGGAGAGCGCGCCGGGGCGGAAGAAGATCGGGACAACGAGCCGCGGGATCGGGCCGGCGTACGAGGACAAGATGGCGCGCAGCGGGCTGCGGGTGGTGGACCTGCTGCGGCCGGAGCTGCTGAAGACGCATATTGAGGCGGCGTGCGCGGAGAAGAACGCCATTGCTCGGGCGCTGTTCGGGACGGACCCGCTGGACCCGGAGAAGATGTACGAGGAGTATGCGGCGGCGGCAGAGCAGGTGCGGCCGTTCGTGACGGATACGGGGCGGCTGTTGAACAGGATTCTGGCCGAGGGCGGGAGCGTGATGTTCGAGGGGGCGCAGGGGACGATGCTGGACATCGACCACGGTACCTATCCGTTTGTGACCTCGTCGTCGGCGACGGCGGGCGGGGCGGCAACGGGAACCGGAGTGGGTCCGACGGCCATCGGCACGGTGATCTCCGTGACCAAGGCGTACGTGACGCGGGTAGGCGAGGGGCCGTTTCCCACCGAGATTCGCGATGCGGCGGGCGACCACCTGCGGGCGCGGGGCAACGAGTATGGCGCGGTGACGGGACGGCCGCGGCGTTGCGGCTGGCTGGATATTCCGCTGCTGCGCTATTCCAACCAGGTGAATGGGGCGGAGTGGCTGGTGGTGACCAAGCTGGACGTTCTGGACGAGCTGGCTGAGATTCCGATTTGCGTGGGCTACGAGAGCAGCGGTCGCCGCGGCGAGTGACGGACGCGATTCCGGCGGACGTGCAGGGACTGGAGCAGGTCAAGCCGCGGTATACGACGCTGAAGGGATGGCGGGAGCCGACCGAGGGGATAACGGAGTTTGAGCGGCTGCCTCGGGCAGCTCAGGAGTATCTGAGGTTTCAGGAGAGAGAGAGCGGGGCGCGGATCGGGATGGTGTCCACCGGGCCGGACCGGGAGCAAACCATCGTGCTGCCGGAGTTTGCGGCGGCTCTGGACGAAATTCACGAGTAAACTTGAGCAGCGGCCTGGGCTTTGCCACCGGGCGAGAAGGAAGCCGAATCCATGGTCAGCTTTATTGTTCGCCTGAAATTTGCCCCCGAAGATCGCGCCGAAGTGGCGGAAACTCTGCGTCTGCTGGCGGAGGCATCGCGCCGGGAGCCGGGGTGCGTGAGCTATGTTCCCCACCATCTAGAGGGCGACCCCGACACGGTGCTCATCTATGAGCAATATCGGGACGCGCAGGCGCAGGCAGCGCACCGGGAGAGCGAGCACTTCAAGAAGTACGCCGTGGGGGGAATCCTGCAGATGATGCGGGAGCGGAGCGTGGAGAACCTGGTTGCTCTCGTTTGAGGACCGGCTCCCGTCCAACGGAAGTGAGTCCCGGCGCGGGAAGCGCGGTTGTTTTTCGGGAAGCGGCGATTGACTTGGGACGCGGCTGCTGGAATCCGATTGACCGGCTGGTCCGGGCAGGGCTACTATCCGATACGTCTATGCCGGGCGCGACAAACAACCCCTTGATGATATTCAGCCGCCTGATGGCGCTCGGACTGATGCTGGTTCCAGTCTTCGCGCAGGCCTCCTATGCGAGCCCCGTCCAGGCCGGAATGCCCAGGTCGCAGAAGCACGAGAGCCGCCACGCCATCGACCTGCTCGAGGAGGCGTGGCGTAACGCCCTCCTGAAGTCGAACATCGCTCTCATGGACAGCCTGCTGGCGGACGACTTCATGGCCATCACCCCCTCCGGCACCCTGCAAACCAAAGAACAGACCCTGGCTAACCTCCGCTCCGGCAGGGTGCATTTCACCGCCCTCGATGTCTCCGACCGCAAGGTGCGCTTTTACGGGACCACGGCGCAGGTCACTTCCCTGGCCAAGGTGAAGGGCACGAGCGGCGACGGAGACATCTCCGGCTGCTATCGCTACACCCGCGTTTATGTACGGGATGCGCGGGGCAAGTGGAAAATTGTGAGTTTTGAGGCCAGCAGGATTCGCCAGGACGAGGAGCAAAAATAGTCACGGTTGCCTATGTGCTGGAAAGTGCAGCATAGGAAATAACATTGCCAAGTATCTGCCGCGGATACATAATCTGAGCATGCACAATCGGTTTACAGGTCAACCGGAGAGGGGTCTCTCAAATGAAGCCTGCACAATTGGCGACGCTTAAATTCTTCTCGCTGTTGTTTCTCCTGCCGGGTCTGGCGGGCCTGATCATCTCCGCCATGATTTCCATGCACTATCTGGACACCTTGCCGAAGTTTCCGGCGCCGGAAGAGATGCGCATCATTCCGCGCAATATTCACGGCACCCTCGTATATCAGACTCAGGAAGAGGACCGGAAGCTCAGCCTGATAGAGGACACCTCGGTTGGGGTCTTCGTCATCGGCCTGGGGTTGGGTTTGGTTTATCTGGAAAAGTGGGGCAGTACGCGGACCAGCGCAGCCGAGGAAGACGATCAATTGACGGAGCATGCCGGCTAAAGCGTTTTCCTGGACCTGGAGCCGCAGTCCTTTAAAATAAGCCGATGCCCGAACTGCCTGAGGTGGAAACCATTGCCCGTGGCGTGCACGAGCGTGTGCGCGGTGACCGCATCGTCGAGGTCTGGTTCGGCGGGCATCGGGAACCCTTCAAGACGCCGCCTGGGAGGCAGAGCAAGGGTCTTGAGGGGCGCGTTTTTCTGGCCGTGCATCGCACCGGAAAACACATTGTTTGCGATTTGGGGCCTGCCGGCGGCGTACTTTCGGACGAGGGTAGTGGAAAACCTGCCGCGCAATGGATCGTGCATCTGGGCATGACGGGCCGGCTGCTGGTGACCACTCCCGATGGCCCTGTGGCTGCCCACACGCACGCACGCCTGAGCCTGGCCAGCGGGCGCGAACTGCGTTTTGTGGATCCACGCCGCTTCGGGCGGCTGGAGTTTCGCGACCTGGGACGCAGCGCGAGTTTCAGCAGTACCGGCGCGGAGCCGCTCACCGTCGGGGCGGAGGAGTTTGCCGCTCTCTTTCGCGGCCGGAAGCTGGCCATCAAGGCCGCCCTGCTCAACCAGAACCTGCTGGCCGGAGTGGGCAATATCTACGCCGATGAGAGCCTCTTTCGCGCCGGCATCCGGCCGCGCAGGAGGGCGGGACGGCTGACCAGGGCGGAACTCGAACGGCTGCGGCTGGGGCTTCGCGAGGTTCTGGAGCACGCTATCCGGCTGGGCGGTTCCTCGGTCTCAGATTATGTTGACGCCGATGGGGTGCGGGGCTTCTTTCAGCTCGAGCACTTCGTCTACCAGCGCACCGGCCTGCCCTGCCTTCGCTGCCAGACGCCGATCCGCCGGATTGTGGTAGCTGGACGGGGGACGCACTACTGCCCTCATTGCCAGCGATAAGATAGAGTCTATGGTTTTTGGGATAATCTCCCATCCGGCCTTCCAGAATGCAGAAAATCTCATCACAATCAGACTCTCAAGTCATTGGAAACACAAAATATCTGAAACGGCATGTGGATTGCTAGTAGATAAGCGCCAGTGATGAACCGGCTGCTGGGGGAACTCCGGCCAGCCCAAATAAGAGCAGATACCCGGCTAGAGAAATCGCCAACGAAGCAGCCCTCAAGGGGAATGAGCCAGCCGGGGAAATCTGCAGCAGGAGCGGTGGAGATAACCACCGCATACATGCAATCTGGGAGGCCAGTGACCAGCGCGGGACAGCGAAACGCCACTCCGTTTGGAGTGGCGTTTTGTGCGTCTGGTGATTCAGGCTGAGGACTTAGTACCCCTCATTTAAACCAAAGTTCACTTGCCAGCCGGGACGCTTCGCTGTACTATCAGACTTGCCTATCAAGCGGCTGACGCGAGCCACCCGAAACGGGTAGAGCAAGCTCGTCGCTGAGCAAGGAAGTTTCGCCGCAACGTTCATTTCTTATCATGCTGCATGCGGCGAAAGCTCCCATAGGAAGGGCGTCACCTGAGGAAAGCGCCTGTCGCACCGCATAGATTCTGAGATTCAAGCCAGCGGGGGAGCTCCTGTGGGGTTCCTGTATAGAGGGCGGCAAGGCAGCAACTCTTTTGGGGAATGTTGGCGGATTGCATGCGGAGCCGTGCTCCGGCACAGTTTGGCTGACGTGCTCATCATGACTGGACCACCGGCCGCAAGTGTTCCCCGTCCAAAGCAGGACAGGCGGCAGGCAAATGGAAAGCTCGGCGCCCATCTCAGCATGGGGCGAGAAAGCGTTTGAACCTAAGAGCGCAATGCACCCAATATCAATGTGCAAGGAAGTACACGCATGACCACAGAATTGACGCAGCCCCAGCCTGAACTGGGGCCGGCCCCGGCCACTGTCCAGGGGCAGCCGCAAGGGCATCGGCGCCGCCGGCGCCGCCGCAAGAACAAGAGCAGCCAGCAGAACGCGCTCCTGGCTCAGCAGGCCCAGATGCAACCACAGGCGCAACCTGCGCTACAAGCTCCGCAGCAGCCCAAAGCGGCTGCGCCCGGGCAATCCCATCAGGGTCATGCGGCGCACCAGGGCCAGGGACATCAGGGACGAAAGAAGAAGAAGTTTTTCCAGAAGAGTGCGGCCCCGGACGCGCAGCCCGGCAATAGCCTGTCTGCGCCTGCCCAGGGCAAGCGCAAAGGCAAGCAGAAGGGGCCACGGGAGTTTGTGGGCCCCATGGATCACAGCTATCGCGCCGTCAACGGCAACATAGCCGACGGTCCGCCTTCCACCATTCAAATCATGAGCAATGGCCACGGCGTCAGCCTTTACCAGGACACCTACGAGCCGCAGCCGGCGGTTCCCATACGGGAAGACGCTCCCACGCGCATCTTCTGCTTCATTGATGATTTGTTTTTCCAGGCCAAGATTCAGGAGACGGGGCGCAAGCTGGGCGTGAAGGTGGAGTTCGTCAAGGGGGACAAGGATTCCGTGGCAAAACTGGCCGATCTGCCGGATGCCGAGCGTCCCACGCTGCTGGTTTTCGACCTGAACAACCTCAACGCCAAGCCCATGACGCTGATTCCCAAGTTCAAGGCCAAGCTGAAGAAGGCCACTTCGATCATCGGCTTTCTCAATCACCTGCAGAGCGACCTGAAGATGAAAGCCATCGAGGCGGGGTGCGATACGGTGATGCCGCGGTCGGCCTTCTCGCAGAGCCTGCCCAATCTGCTGCGCCGTTACGGGATGGAAGAGGAAGAAGAGTACTACCAGCAACCAGTATGAGCCGGTCGAATAAGGATGAATCGAAGAGGGCGTCCGTTGCGGCGGACGCCCTCTTTTTTGCTGGCTAGATGCGTTACCCGGGAGGCCAGGTGAAGGAGCGGCCGCCGAGCAGGTGAAGGTGGAGATGGTCTACGGTTTGTCCGCCTTTCATGCCGGTATTCACAACGATGCGGTAACCGTCGTCAAGGTGCTTGGTCCGGGCGATCTCTGCCGCCGCCCATAACAAGTGACCGAGCAGAGCGCGATTGTCCTGGTCGGTATCTGTCATGGAGCCGATGTGCTCGCGGGGGACGATGAGAACGTGTACTGGCGCCTGGGGATGAATGTCGGCGAAGGCGTAGCCAAACTCATCCTGGTAAACGGCGGTGGAAGGAAGGGCTCCTGCAATGATTTTGCAGAACACGCAGCTCATGGCGAGATCAGTGTACACGGGCGTTGTTGCACTGGGGAGTAAATGGGCAGTAACGTTCGTGGTACGCGGATTGCAGGGCTGATTGCGAGCCGCGCTGCTCGCAACTGGTTTGATTCATCACCATCTTTCAGCACCGCGGCCGCTTGCGCCCTGCTCCGGTCAAGCAGACTCCAGGATCATATTTGCATATTGAATCGTATCTTCCGTGCGAATCAGGCCGATGGCCTGGGGAACGCGCTTTTTGAACTCCATGTGGGGTTCAAAAACAAGTGTGATCCCGTTGAGGGCCAATTCGAACTCCCGGCAGACGCTGGGACTGTTGACGGCACGAAGCTCATCGGCCATGAATGCATTGCCGATTTTGAAGTTGCATCGAATGGCCTGGAGCACATCCAGCACGCGGGGAATATCGTCGACCAGGGAGATATCGACGGTCTCAATCTGCGGCCAGAAAGGAAGGCCCCGGTCGGCAATGGCCAGCGTATTCGTATGCCGCACGCGGCTCAACAGGGAATTGAGGTTGGGATTCAAGGTTCCCGACTTCAACATGTGCTCTTCCGCGTTCAGCATACAATGTCAGCATGACGTCAACAGGCGCCTTCCTTCCCTTTCGCATAGCGCATACGAAGTGTTGGCATAACTGTCTTGACTCATGCACAGTGCTGGTTATGGTGCATGGGGAGGGGCGAGTTTTACGCCGGACAGGAGATTGGGAGAGGATGATAGATTGGGAAGTTCGCTGGGTTTGAGGAGGGTGCTCCGGTATGCCCACGACCATGCAGGCGGTTGTAAAAGCTCACGCCGCGCCGGGCATCGAGTTGCGCGAGGTTCCGGTTCCCGCGCCCGGACCCGGCGAGGTGCTGGTGCGGGTGCAGTCTGCCAGCGTATGCGGGACCGATCTGCACATCTTCAACTGGGACCCATGGGCGCAGGGGCGCATTCATCCGCCGCTGATTCCGGGGCACGAGTTTGCGGGAGTGGTGGCCGGCGTGGGCCGGGGCGTGACGACGGTGAAGGAGGGCGACCTGGTAAGCGCGGAGATGCACGTGGCCTGCGGCAAGTGCATGCAGTGCCGCATCGGCGAGGCGCACATCTGCCAGCACGTGCGGATCCTGGGCGTGGACGCGGACGGGGCGTTCGCCAGCTACGCGATCATTCCCGAGAGCAACATCTGGAAGCTGTCGCCGTCGATTCCGCACGAGTATGCATCGCTGCTGGATCCGCTGGGCAACGCGGTGCATACGGTGCTGGCGGGGGCGATTGCGGCGCAGACAGTAGCCGTGACCGGCTGCGGGGCGATCGGGCTGTTCTCGATTGCCGTGGCCAAGGCCTGCGGAGCGGCGCAGGTGTTCGCCATCGAGGTGAATGCGCGCCGGCAGGGCCGTGGCCGCCGCGATGGGCGCCGACCTGGCGCTGGACCCAGCGACGGACAACGCGGAGAAGCGGATTCTGGAGGCTACGGGAGGGACCGGCGTAGATGTTCTGCTGGAGATGTCAGGGCATCCGGAGGCGATGCGGCTGGGCTTTGCGGTGCTGAGGACGGGGGGCGGGCGTCGCTGCTGGGGATTCCGTCGCGGCCATTCGAGCTGGACTTTGCGCGCGACATCATCTTCAAGGGAGCCACGGTGCAGGGCATCAACGGGCGCAAGATGTTCGAGACGTGGTTCCAGATGGAGGCGCTGCTGGCTACCGGCAAACTGAACCTGGAGCCGGCGATTACGCACCGGCTGAAGCTGAGCGAGTTTGAGTTTGCCATGCAACTGCTGCAGTCCGGCGAAGCGATCAAGGTGGTCATGCGGCCGGAGTAGAAGCTAGTCTTCCCAGTCGATCACCGCAGATCGCAGACCATGCACGGCGTTGGATAGATAAATGGCGTCGGCCTGGCGCAGGTCCTCGATGGAGAGCACCCGCTCTTCAACGTCGGGCCGCATTTCCAGAATGGAGCGGCGCTGGACGCCGGCCAGCAGACCGCACTCGATAGGCGGCGTGAAGATGCGGCCGTCTTTTTCAATGAAGATATTGCTAATTGCGCCTTCGGTGACTTCGCCGCGCAGGTTGAGAAACAGCACATCGTCGAAGCCCGCCTGGGCCGCGGCCTGAAAAGCTTCCGCGTAGAGAGGACGGTGCGTAGTTTTGTGAAAGAGCATCGAGTCCTGCGGTTCGGTGCATTGGGAGGCGATGCGCAGCGCGGAGAGGCCGGCTGCCAACGGTGCTTTCAGGCAGGAGTTCTTCCGCGATGCAGAGTTCGCCGCCGCGGTCTAGAAGCAGGCGGACCTTGCGCAGGCTCCGGTCCGGGAACGCCCGGCGCGCGCCAGCAGCGCGGTCTTGATTGCCGCGCGGTTGCAGGGAAACCCTAAATACTCCGCCGAATCGACGAGCCGGTCGAGGTGCAGCTCGAGGAGCGGATAGGCACCGTCCCATCGCATGGTTTCGACCAGCGAAAATTGCTCCGGAAGGCGGGCCGGACTCCGCGTGAGGAACTCGGCTTTCAGCAGGCACTCACGGAACTCCTCAGCCGCATCGGAGTCGATGACGATGCCGCTGCCGACGCCCATCGTGCCGCATTCGCCGTCGAGCGACAGCGTGCGAATGGCTACATTGAAGACGGTTTGCTCACGCGAGAAGAAACCAATAGCGCCGGTGTAAACGCCTCTCGGCTGCCCTTCGATCCGGGCCAGCAGTTGCATGGCCCGCACCTTGGGCGCGCCGGTGACGGAACCGCAGGGAAAGAGCGCGCGGAAGATTTGCTGAAAGCCCGCATCGGGACGCAGTGCGCCGGTGATGGTGGAGGTCATTTGCCACAGGGTAGGGTGGCGCTCGACGGCGAAGAGACTCTCGGCGCGAACGGAGCCGAAGTTGCACAGGCGGCCCAGGTCGTTGCGCAGCAGGTCCACGATCATCAGATTTTCGCTGCGATTCTTGGGGTCGTTGCAAAGCCACTCCGCCCGCTCGCGGTCTTCGCGGGTGGTTCGGCCGCGCGCCGCGGTTCCCTTCATGGGCCGGGTGGTGATGCGGCGTACAGCGCCCTGGTTTTCGATCTGAAAGAACAGTTCGGGCGAAAAGGAGAGGATGCGGCGCTCAGGCTGCCAGTGAAGGAAGGCGGCATAAGGAACCGGCTGGCGGTTGCGCAGGCGTTGATAGAGCGCGGCGGAACTGCCCGGCGCATGGAAATGGAGAGGAGCGGCGAAGTTCAGTTGATAAACATCGCCCGCCCGAATCCACTCGTGGATGGTCTTGATGCGCACGGCGTATTGCTCTTCCGTGAGGCTGAAGATAGCGTCGATGGGCGCTTCAGCAATCCGCTCTTCGCCGCCCGCGCCGGACTGGAATTGGCCAAGGGCGGATGGGGCGCCGTCGGGAAATTCTCCGGTTCGATGGTCAAAGACCCAGGGGCGCTGGTAGATGCCAAACCAGGCCAAAGGCTGGCCGGGTAAGCCGGGCCCCAGGCCGACCGTGGGTTCAAAGCAGTTGCCGCACTCGTAGGCGAAGAATCCTGCGGCGGAGTGGCCCTCGGCGACGGCACTTTCGATTGCCGCGAAAAGGTTTGGAAGTTCGGCGCAATCATGGGCCGTGACGATGCTCTGCGGCGCTGTGAAAAGGCGGGAGAAGGAATCGGAACTGGACTCGGACGCACCAGGACTGGCGCACTCCAGCAGCACCGTTGCGGGCGTATGCTCGACCAGCGCGTAGAGTACCGCGGGAGGGGAATGCCAGCGGTTCATTCAGCCTGATTTACTCGACGGTCAGCGCCAGAGTAGTGGAATTGGTAATGGCGGTGATGCCGTTGCTGGACTGGGCGGTGACGTTCACCGTGTAAGTGCCCGCAGGAGTGGCGGGATTCAGGGGCGGGCCGTGGTGGTAGTAGTTGTAGCGGGGCTTGCAGGCCGTGGCGCCCAGCATGGTAGACCAGGCCCAGCAGGGCCAGCAGCGAGAGCCGGTTGAGCCAGCGGCGGCGGCGGGCTCCCCAGGCCAGTCCGCCCAGGCCGAGCATGCCGGGAAGCAGAAGCGCCCAGGCGACTGGAGTTGGAGCGGGGATGAACAGCAGAGGATGTAACGCCTTGCTGGGTAATGATACGACCATCGTGCTGGTGAATGGCGTCAACGGCGTCAGGCAGGATCTCAACATTCTCCGGGGTAAAGGTGCAGGAGGACTGGTCGGGAAGGCCGGAGCAGGAAAGCGTGACGAACATGGGGGCCGTCAGCGCGGAGGCGTTCACCGGGGTAACGGAGGCCATGATCGTTCCCGTTTGACCGGGGGTAAGAGTGAGCGTACCCGGGGAGATGGAAATCTGGAAGTTGGGAGTGGAACTGTCCTGCGCTTGCACCCCGGCCGCCTGGGAGGCCGAACCCAGGTGAGTGGCGTCGCCCATATAGACAGCGCGCAGGGAGTGATCGCCGGACAGGAGGTTAAGCACCATGCCTGCGTGGCCCTGGGCGTTGAGTGCCGCACCGGCAAGCTGGCTGCCATGGTCGCTGATGGCGACGGCGCCGGTGGCGGGTAGTCCGTCCTCGCCGGTCACGGTGACGGCGACGATGGCCTGCGTGCGGCCACCCTGGTCGCGGGTCTCCACGCTCAGCGTGGTCTGCGTGGCCAGGTGCGGCGCATTCTCCGCGGCCAATGACAGCACGGGCAGGGCCAGCGCGATACCCAGTCCTGCAACCAACTCAAGCCGCAGACCGCGGCGGATCATGCCTCTCACGTGCACCTGCTCCAAAGCTCAAAGATCGTGTAGCGCCAGTTGGCTTAGCGTAGAACCCTATTGTATCCGGCTGGGGCGCACCGGGACCATAAGAGAGCACATTCTTTGCACCTTGCGCGGGCGAGAAGGCGCCTTTTGAGGCTAAATCAAGCAGATGCAAGGGTGGCGGAGCGGTTCTGGTTGCCCGCCGCTCCTCCGCGCTATGCTCTTTGATTGAGGTGCATCGCCATGACTCAGGAGACTCCCATCCGCCCCCAGCTTGCCCACCTGACCGCCGCGCTGGACGAGCTGCGCGCCAAAGGACCTATTTCAAGCTGCGCGTGCTGGACGACCAGCAGGCGCCGGTGTGCCACTACGACGGCCGCAGGTGATCAACCTGGCCAGCAACAACTACCTGGGGCTGGCCAACCACCCAAGGCTGATTGAGGCGGCGCTGGCAGCACGCGAGAAGTTCGGCGTGGGGTCGGGCGCGGTGCGGACCATCGCCGGCACCATGCGCATCCACATGGAGCTGGAAGAGAAGATCGCGCGCTTCAAGAATGTGGAGGCCTGCGTGGTCTTCCAGAGCGGGTTCGCGGCCAACGCGGGGACGGTGAGCGCGATCCTGGGCAAGGAGGACTTCATCCTCTCCGACGAGCTGAACCACGCCAGCATCATCGACGGGGCGCGGCTGTCGCGGGCGACGATTAAGGTTTTCCGGCACAAGGACGTGGCCCACTGCGAAGAACTGCTGAAGGAGGTGGCGAAGCGAGCCGGGCCGCAAGCTGGTGATCACCGACGGCGTCTTCTCCATGGACGGCGACATTGGGCCGGTGGACAAGCTTGCCGCGCTGGCCGAGAAGTACGGCGCCATCATGATGGTGGATGACGCGCATGCATCGGGCGTGCTGGGGCGGAACGGGCGCGGGTCGGTGGATCACTTTGGCATGCACGGCAAGGTGGACGTGCAGGTGGGGACGCTGTCAAAGGCCATCGGCGCGCTGGGCGGGTATGTGTGCGGGAGCCGGGATTTGATCGACTACCTCTACCACCGGGCGCGGCCGTTTCTGTTCTCCACTTCGCATCCGCCAGCGGTGGCGGCGACGTGCATTGCGGCCTTCGAGATTCTGGAGGCTGAGCCGGAGCGGATTGAGCGGCTGTGGGCCAACACGCGGTACTTTCAGGGCGAACTCAAGCGGCTGGGCTTCAATGTGGGCGGGGTGAATACGCCGGCGACGGAGACGCCGATTACGCCGATCATCGTGGGCGAAGGGCGGGCGGCGATGGAGTTTTCGCGGGCGCTGTTCGAGGAGGGCGTGATGGGGACCGGGATCGCGTTTCCGACGGTGCCGGAGGGAAAGGCGCGGATTCGCCTCATGCTGAGCAGCGAACACACCAAGGGGCAACTGGACCAGGCGCTGGAGACGCTGGAGCGGGTGGCGAAGCGGCTGGGGATTCTACAATAGGGCACCATGATCGCTCACTTGCGCGGAAAGCTCATCTACAAGCAGCCCGGCCAGGCCATCGTCGAGGCGGGCGGGGTGGGCTACGACGTCACCATCTCGGTGCCTACGTTTACGGCGCTGCCCAGCGTGGGCGCTGAGGCCGCGCTGCACATTCATACCCAGGTCAGCGAGGACCAGATTGCGCTCTTCGGCTTTCTCGACCGCGAGGAGAAGCGGCTCTTCGAGCGGCTGATCACCGTGAGCGGCGTGGGGCCCAAGCTGGCCATCAAGATTCTCAGCGGGCTTTCGGTTGAGCGTACGGTGCAGGCCATTCGCGGCCAGGATCACGCGCAACTGGTGCGCATTCCCGGCGTGGGCAAGAAGCTGGCCGAGCGGCTGGTGGTGGAGCTGAAAGACAAGCTGGACGACTTTGCCGTTCGCGCCCGCGCCGTCGGCCGTGCAGGGGCCGGCGGTGGACGATGTGCTGTCGGCGCTGGTGAACCTGGGCTACCAGCGGGCGGCGGCCGAAAAGGCTATCCAGCAGGCGGTAGCCAAGGATGCCGCTCTCCGGGCCGATTTCGACGGGCTGTTCCGCGGGGCGCTGAAGGTGATCCGCTGAGCAGCCTGGCCCTCCTCCGCGCTACACTCGTGTTCGCCATGGTCTCAAAACCCGACAAACCCATTGCCGCCGCTCACCTTCGTCCCGAGGGGTTGAAGTTTCTGCGCGACCTGGAACGCAACAACGACCGCGAGTGGTTCACGCCGCGCAAGGCGGTCTTCGAGGCGGAGCTGAAGGAGCCGATGCTGGCCATCATCCGCAAGGTGACGGACGCGATGACGGACTTTGCGCCCAGCTTTGTGCGGCCGGCGGAGAAGTGCCTCTTCCGCATCTATCGCGACACGCGCTTCAGCGCCGACAAGCGGCCCTACAAGACGCACGTGGCGGCGTGGTGGTCGCACCAGGGAATGGAAAAGACTTCGGGAGCCGGCTACTACTTTCACATCAGCGCCAAGGAAGTGATCATCGCCGCCGGAGCCTGGATGCCGGAGAAGGATCAACTGGCCGCCATTCGCCATTGGCTGCTGGAACACCATGCGGAGTTCCGCAAGCTCCTGCGGAGGGCGGCCATCCGCAAGACATTTGCTGAGTTTGAAGGAAATGCGCTGACCCGGCCGCCGCAGGGGTTTCCCTGCGAGCATCCGGCGCTGGATCTGATTCAATGCCGGCAATGGGGGCTGAGCACGGCGCTGCCGGCCGCGGCAGCGCTGAAGCCGGACTTTGCCGCTGTGCTGATTCGCCATTTCCGGCTGGCCGCGCCGGTGGTGGATGCGCTGAATACGCCCATTGCGGCGGCGCTTGCGCCGAAGAAAAAGGTGCTTTTCGGGCTGGATTAGTGCGCTCCTGCAGCGATTTCGTTTACGGTTTTCTGGCGTGACGCTGGCGGGTGAAAACCGTCAGAATCCGGGTAAAATCGGGCAAAAATAGGCAAAATAGGCACAAAACCCGAAGAAACCTGTGGAAAACCAAGCTTTTTCGCATTGACTTTACCTCTCCAAAGCCGCATGGTAACCAACGACGGGGTTCTCCGAACCCGCATGAATACAGGGGTTTCGTGCAAAGGTTGTTTCGGTCGCACTTCCTCCATGCGGTACGCATCATGCGGCGGAAGCCCAGGCAACAACCGGCAGCCCCGAGGGCTCGCCAAAAAGGAGAACAGCACATGGCAACTGGATTGACCAAGACCGCCCTGACGCGGCACCTGGCCGAGAAGCTGGAACTGACCAACAAGCAAGTCGCAGCCTTCCTGGACCTGCTGGCGGAGACCGCCATCAAGGAAACCAAGAAGAACGGCGTCTTCGTGATCCCCGGCATCGGCCGCCTGGTGAAGGCGGAGCGCAAGGCCCGCATCGGCCGCAACCCGCAGACCGGCGCGGCCATCAAGATCAAGGCCAAGACGGTGGTCAAGTTCCGCGTGGCCAAGGCCGCCAAGGACGTGATCGCCCCGCCCAAGAAGTAACTTCGGGCTTATCGACTGGCAATCGATGGGATCAAAGGGAGAGCCGCGCGCTCTCCCTTTGCCGTTTCCGCGCATCCCTGAATCGATCACGGCGCGGCGTCTTCACGCGACGTGCAATTCTCTTTATGCCGCTTCCTGTCCTGCGGCTGATTTGCCCTTCAAGAGCGCTTGCACCACCAGCAAGGCGCCAAAGCTGACCAGTATCGCCTTGAGCATCAGTTCCCCGTCATAGCTCCACGAAAAAAGGCCAGCGTGATGAACACGCTGATCGGATTCAGCTCCGAGATCACGGAGATGAACCAGTGCGGCTTGTGCACGGCAGGCGGCAGGCTGGCGTGGATACCCGGAATCAGCCGCGGCACGGCGCGCAGATACTCCAGGTAAGGCTCGCCTAGCTGGACGGAGAGGAACGCTTCTTCGCCCAGAATCAGGCGCAGGAAGAACACCGTCATCAGCGTCATGGTAAGCAGCGCGCCGGTGGGCGGCATGAGGAAAGCCGTGGCGGCCGTCATGAACCATCCTCCAACGTAGAGCGGATTGCGGAGGTAGCGATACGGCCCGTCGGCCTGCATCTGCCCATGGTGAACCGTGCCGTATCCCAAATAGGCCGTGCCCCACACGCGCAGAACCGCGATCAGCACAATCACGGCCGGCGCGGCGAAGCGCATCAGGCCCAGTCGGCTCAACTGGAGCGCCAGCCACTCCAGCAGCAAAGTTCTCCGTCACTGGCCCCACATCTCGATCCATGGCGACCAGAAACCCCATACCACGATGGTCACCATACGCAGACGAAACTCGATTCTTGTTGCTCCTATCCACTTCTCCCTGTTGACGGAGTTTACGGCATTTCAGGAAATTGTGTGCATCTACGATTGTGCAGGGTCATGGCGGGTTCAATCGTCTTTTTTCATAAAGCTTGCGAGAACCTTCGCTACCCGCGTTTCAGCGCATGAGAGTAGAATTCTCTGCTATCAGATGCTTCCGGCCGAATTCTGCCTTCGGCGCGCAAGCTGGCGAGGCTCTTAACTGGTAACAGAAACGCAAGTTCTCCCACGGCAAGGGAAAGGGTAGCGATGAAAAACATTCCGGTCACAATTATTTTTTCCGTCTTACTTGTGTTGAGCCGTCTGGCCGCGGGTCAGGCCGTCAGCAACAGCCTGGATGAACAACTGATCGTAGCCGCCCAGGCGGGCGATACCGTAACGGCGCAACAACTGCTGCAAAAAGGCGCCAATACCGATGCCTATGACGGTATTGAGACAGCGCTGGACTGGGCGACGATGCTGGGCAAAACCGAAATGGTGAAGCTGCTGCTGGAGAAGGGCGCTAACACCGAAACCAGGAATTATGCCGGCGATACGGCGCTGATTCTGGCGGCTAAAGACGGCAAGAGTGAATTGGTGAGACTGCTGCTGGCGAAGGGCGCCAACATCGAGGCCAAGAACAAGGAGGGGTGGACGGCGCTCAATTGGGCGCTTGAACCGGGCAATGCCGACATGGTGAAGCTGCTGCTGGCGAAAGGCGCCAATATCGAGGCCAGGGACAGCGACGGCAAGACGGCGCTGCTCAATGCGGCAGGAGGTGGCAATATCGATATGGTGAAGCTGCTGCTGGAGAAAGGCGCCAACATCGAGGCCAGGGGAAACGGCTCCCTCTTCGCGGGAGCTACGGCGCTGACCTTGGCAAGCTTTGGTGGGTATACCGAGGTAGTGAAGCTGCTGCTGGACAAGGGCGCCAACATCGAGGCCCCGGGCAGCAATGGCGAGACGGCACTGATGCAGGCTGCAGGTGAAGGTAAGGCCGATATGGTGAAACTGTTGCTGGACCGGGGCGCCAACATCGACGCCAAGAGCGATAACAGCACCACGGCGCTGATGATCGCGGCAGGAGAAGGTAAGGCCGATATGGTGAAGCTGCTGCTGGAGAAGGGCGCCAATATCGAGGCCAGGGACAGCAGTGGTACGAAGGCGCTGATGACCGCGGCTTTTAATGGACAAACCGAGGTGGTGAAGTTGCTGCTGGAGAAGGGCGCGAATATAAAGGCCACAGACAAGGATGGACAGACGGCGCTGGGGTATGCGCTCAAACAGACGTCGCCGGGATATTTGCTCAAAGGGGGCAACGCCGAAGTAGTCAAGCTGCTGAAGGATCACGGCGCCAAATAGCCAGGGGAACAAAATACAATCGCGGTGGTTTTGCTGTTTGCGCCGGGAGGCAGGCATGAAGAAAGTCTTGTTGGCAATCGCTGTTTCAGTGATGGCTTTGTCGTGGAACCATTTGGCCGCGGCGCAGGCCGGCGCGAACACTGCCGGCCAGGCCGCCGCCCTCAGCCTGGATGACCAGATGTTCCAGGCCATCGAGAAAGGGGATTTCGCGACGGTCTTGCAACTGCTGGAGAAAGGCGCCCATATCGATGCCCAGGGCAAAGACGGCATGACGGCGCTGATCGCCGCGTCTGCCATGGGCAAGACTGACGTGGTGAAGCTGCTGCTCCAGAAGGGCGCTAAAACCGATATCCAGGATAAGCGCGGCGATACAGCGTTGAACTTTGCGGTGATGGTGAACAACATCGACGAGGTAAAGCTGCTGCTGGCCAAAGGCGCCAACGTCAACCTTCAGGAGGAGGGCGGTCTGTCGCCGCTGATGCTGGGGGTCGTATCCGGCTCAGTGGACCTGATGAGGCTGCTGCTGGATAACGGCGCCAAGACCGAGCTCAGGGATGCGCATGGCTTTACGGCGCTGATGGCGGCCTCGGGCGGCGGGTTGATGGACATTGTGAAGCTGCTGCTGGATCGGGGCGCGGACATCGACGCCAAAAGCGATGACGGCACCACGGCGCTCAAACTGGCGGACGGCAACGGAAAGACCGAAGTGGCAGCGCTGCTGCGCGCGAGAGGCGCGCACTAAGGCGCGTGATCAGGAAAGACGAAACGCATGTGGTAGGCTGGCGCATGAGCAGGCTATGGAAAATGGGGTACTGGAGACAAAGTACCCCTGAAACATCCTTCCGGGGCTAAAGCCCGCGTGATCCTATTGGCTTTATGCGGGGGTTGAAACCCCCGCCTCCCTCCGGATTGTGTTTTGCCGCAGCCTGCGAAGGCGGCTTACCGATTGCCTGCGAGGAGTTTCTCCATGCTGTTCCGAGTTCTTGTTGTTGCCGCCGTGGCGGCTGCCGCATTTCCGCTGGCTGCGCAAAGTCCTGCCGCGCCTTCCGATCTGGCCGCTTCAGCCCAGCGGCAGTTGCCGGCGCTCACCGAGACTTACAAGCATCTGCATCGCAATCCCGAGCTCTCGCGCCACGAGGAACAGACGTCGGCCTATCTCGCTGCGGAGCTGCACAAGCTGGGCTACACGGTGACCGAGCACGTGGGCAAGTACGAGGACGGCGCGCAGGCCTTCGGCGTGGTAGCGGTGCTCGAAAACGGCCCCGGCCCGCGGCTGCTGATCCGCACGGAGATGGATGCGCTGCCAATAGAGGAGAAGACCGGCCTGGACTACGCGAGCACGGTGAAGACCACCAATGCGCAAGGGCAGCAAGTGGGTGTGATGCACGCCTGCGGCCACGACCTGCACATGACGGTGCTGCTGGGCGCGGCGCGGGAGATGGCCTCACGAAAGAGCGAGTGGCACGGAACGCTGATGCTCGTCGGCCAGCCCGCCGAGGAGCAGGTGGAGGGCGCGGCTGCCATGCTGGCCGATCATCTCTATGAGCGCTTCGGCAGACCGGATTTTGTGATCTCTGAGCACGACTCGCCGGATGTGCCGGCGGGATCCATCGCCGTGAAGGGCGGTCCGCTGATGGCCGGCTCCACAACCATCTATGTGACCATGCGCGGCATCGGCGGGCATGGGTCGAGGCCCGAGGCGGGCAAGGACCCCATCGTGCTGGCTGCCGAGTTTGTGCTGGTGGCGCAGACCATTGTGAGCCGGCAGATCGATCCGCAGCAGCCGGCGGTGCTCACGGTGGGAACCATTCACGGCGGCACCAAGTTCAACATCATTCCCGACGAAGTGACGATGGGAATGACGCTGCGCACCTACTCGGTTGCGGAGCGGGACCAGATTGTGGCGGCGGTGCGGCGCACGGCAAACGGGCTGGCGGAATCCTACGGCATTCCGGCGGACCGGATGCCGATTGTGACGACCAGTTATGGAGCGCCGGTAACCCACAACGATCCGGCGTTGGCTGAGCGGGTGCGCGCGGCTGCGGCTGCGGCGCTGGGCAAGGACCGCGTTCTTGAAGCCCACGCCGTCATGGGCAGCGAGGACGTGGGGCTGTTCTCGCTGGATGGGCAGATTCCGGCGGTGATGTACTGGCTGGGCGCGGCTGACCCCGAGAAGCTGGCAGAGAGCCGTAAATCCGGCGTGCCGCTGCCGGGACTGCACTCAGCACTCTTTGCGCCGGTCTACGCGCCGGCTATCACCACCGGCGTGACCGCGATGACCGCGGTGGCGCTGGAGTTACTGAAGTAAGTTGGATTGAATCTGTGGTTTCCCACCCTTGCCGTAAAAACAAATACGCGGCAAGGATGGGGCACCCGGCAGGCAAAGTGTTCAGTTGGTGTCAACAATCGAATAAAGAAACAGCATATTAGGCGCCATGTTGTATACGAGAAAGAATGGCTCAGTCCTGCTGCCAACCACCCTCATCGCATTTAGTAATAAGTCTACGTCTGTGGAGTTCTTAGTGACAGCAGAGACCTGACGATTTCCTGCTCGCCAAACCGAGAAGGAATTCGATATATATTTAATCTCTTCACTTAACAACATAAATTTACTAATTCCCGTATAGCCAACCACATATCTATTACAGACCACTCCTACTGCATAGTGAACTCCGGTAGCGGGAGAACAGTATTCGTGGGAGATCGAATGCGTAGTTGGGTCGATAGACCGGATGCAATCTTTCTTATTCCTGCTTTCGGAAATATTATTTGATGTAAGCAGAAGCTCCCTGCCAAGAAAATCTATCTGCCCCACTTGACTAACTTGCTCAGCATTACTGCAACCGAAGACTGTGCCAGAACCGCAGAAAAATATGTCAGTACTTTTGTTAGAACGCCTTAGACCTTGGACAGCGACACCAACTAGCCCTGTCTTTGACTCAAGGGCAAGTTCCATCCAGAATGATAATGGATGAGTGTACTCAAGTATTGCCTCTTGCTGCTGTGCGCCATCTAGCATTGAGTAAACTGTAAGCCGAAGAGAACCATCATTGCGCGATGACAACACAAGCACCCTGGACCGTAGATCGTCAACGGCAAAATCGTAGATGCGCTGATCATTCCTATAAGCAATTCTACCAACCGTACTTAAACTTTCAGGATCCAGAATGTCTAAGTATGCTGCGTCTATGCATATCAGAATTTGATGTGATTTTGTAGATACATCAACACGACCAGATGGGCATCCCGATGTCCCCCGTGGAAACATATCGAATACCCTTTTGGTTACCATTAATTGGCTCTTTAACCCCCAAGACGACAACTGGCGATGCCAACGGGTAGTTGGATTGTTATTCTCAAGTGAAGGCACGCCCTGCTGGATTAGAAAAATCCCTTTCTCTTCGTAGAATGTCGCCCCTATAATATGTCCTTCAGGCATAGCAATCTGTGAACCAATGACCTCCAAGCCCTGAGCCACAGTACGCAGGCAAATGCCTGACAGCAATAATAGCAGTAAAAGGATTCTTCTCATCTCTAACACCTCGGGTTCAGTGGGCGGATGACCCATCCTAACAGTTTTTGTCTCACTTCTCATAGTCAAGACTACGGGTTTCCCATCCTTGGATTTTCAAAGATAGGGCACTCAGCCTAAGTCTGCTTACTTCGCCGGATCGACAAGTGCTTGATAAACGACGGTGCGGCTCATGTATTCGAGGTTGGGACTGGAATCGGCCATCATGCGCTGAATCATCCCTACAAAAACAATGTCGTCGGTGGGATCGATCCAGAACCAGGTTCCGGCGGCTCCGCCCCATACGTACGTGCCTTTGCCTTCCGGCAGGTCGTCCAGTTGCGGATCGTATTCGACGGCGCCGTTGTAGCCGTAGCCGAAGCCGGGACGCAAAAATTGCGTGCCGATGTGATACTCGCCGGTGAGCATGTTCTCCGGTATGTGGTTTGTGTCCATGAGTTGAATGCTCGAGGGCGCGAGGATGCGCACGCCGTTCAATTCGCCGCGGTTGAGGAACATCTGGGCGAAGCGGTAGTAGTCCTCGGTGGTGGAGACCATGCCGCCGCCGCCCGAAGGCATGGTGGGCTGCACTTTAAAGGCACGCAGTCCGCAACAGGCGGCCGGGTCGACGACCAGCTTGCCGTCGGCGTCCGCCTTGTAGAGCGTGGCCAGGCGGTCGCGCTTTTCATCCGGCACGTAGAAGGCTGCGTCCCTCATGCCGAGGGGCGCGAAGATCTGCTCGCGCATGAAGTCGGGCAGCGTTTGGCCGGAGAGCTTTTCAATGATGTAGCCCTCGATATCCATTGACATGCTGTAGATCCATTTGGTTCCGGGCTGATAGAGCAACGGAATCTTGGCCAGCTTGTCGATCATCTCCTGAAGGTTTTTCGAACTGAGAACGTGCTGGTCTTTGTACAGGGCGTCCACCACGGTGCCGCTGTCGCCGTAGCTGAAGCCGGCGGTGTGGGTCAGCAGCTCGCGCATGGTGGGCGCGTGGTCGGGATCGACGAGGATCATTTTGCCGCTGGCATCGACGCCCTTGAAGACTTTGAGGTTGGCGAACTCGGGGATGAATTTGGCGATGGGATCCGAGGGCAGCCACTTGCCCTGCTCGTAGAGAATCATCATGGCCACGCCGGTGACCGGCTTGGTCATGGAGAAGTCGCGGAAGATGGTGTCTCTGGTCATGGGCGCGCCGCTGGCCATGTCGCGCACGCCGTAGGCCTGGTAGTCTACCACCTTGCCGTGGCGGGCGAGGAGGGTGACGATGCCGGAAAAATGCTTCTGGTCCACCTCCTTTTGCATCAGCGCGTGCAAGCGCTCCAGGCGCTCAGATGAAAAGCCCACGGACTCGGGTTTGACGGGGGTGAGGTCAAGTTTGGGCCGGGCCGGTTGCTGCGCCGGGGTTGGGTGAGCGGCCAGGATAAGGACGGTTGCGGCCAGCGTCATGCGGGCGATGTTTACGGTTCGATGGATGGTCATGGGATTCCTTCACGGTCCGGCGCAGTGGAGACACGCCGGTATGCCGCACCCTTTATACCAAGAACTGTGAGGCGCGGCAAACCCGGCACCACTTTGCACGATTCATCGTGTGGGCAAGCTTCTACACTATCTACTGATGGATGGCCCCAAGATTAGTACCGACACTATTGCCGCGATCTCTACGCCGCCGGGCCGGGGCGGCATCGGGATCGTGCGGCTCAGCGGGCCGGAGGCGGCATCGATCGCCGCGCAACTGGTGAGGCTGCGCCAGCCGCTGGAACACGCGCGGGCGCGGCTGGCCGATGTGCTGGATGGGGCCGGCAACGATGCCAACCAGATTGACGAGGCGGTGGTGACGTGGTTCGCCGCGCCCAACTCCTATACGGCCGAGGATGTGGTTGAGATTGCAGCGCACGGATCGCCGGTGGTGCTGGAGCTGCTGCTGCGCCGGGCGCTGGAGCTGGGCGCGCGGCTGGCCGAGCCGGGCGAGTTTACCCAGCGCGCTTTTCTGGCCGGGCGGCTGGACCTGACCCAGGCTGAGGCGGTGCGCGACCTGATCGAGGCGCAGACGCTGACCCAGGCGCGCCAGGCCGCCAGCCAGATGGGTGGAGCGCTGAGCCGGCGCGTGGGGCCGGTGAAGCAGTCGCTGGTGGAGCTGATCGCCCTGCTCGAAGCGGGCATCGACTTTGCCGAGGACGATGTGGAGGTGACGCCGGAAGCCGAGATTGCGCGACGGATCGGGGAGCTGACGCCGCCGCTGACGGCGCTGGAGGCCAGCTTCAGCCGCGGCCGCATCGTTCACGACGGGCTGACGCCTGGCCATTGTGGGCCGGCCCAACGCCGGCAAGAGCTCGCTCTTCAACCGGCTGGTGGAGCGCGAACGGGCCATCGTGACGGCCACGCCCGGCACCACTCGCGACCTGGTGACGGAGCGGATTTCTCTGGACGGCATTCCGCTGGAGCTGGTGGATACGGCCGGGCTGCGCGAGGGCCGGCGAGGAAGCGGAGCAGTTGGGCATTGCCCGCAGCCGCGAGGCGCTGGCTGACGCCGCGCTGGTGCTGGTGGTGCTGGACGCCACGCAGCCGCTGAACGACGAGGAGCATCGCCTGCTGGAAGCCGTGCAGGGCAGGCCCGCGCTGGTGGCCGTGAACAAGTGCGACCTGGTGAAAACGGATGCAGCGGTTGATGAAGTTAGCGGAGTGGCCGCGCTGCGTACTTCAGCGCTGACCGGTGAAGGGATTCCGGCGTTGCGCGAGCGAATTCTGGCGCTGGCGACGGGCGGAGCGGCGGCGGAGCCGGGAATGCTGACCAGCCTGCGGCATCACCAGGCGATTACTACAGCGCTGGCGGCGCTGGGGGACGCGGCGCAGGCGAATGCAGACACGATTCCGCACGAGATGATTCTGCTGGACCTCTATCGCGCGCTTTGGGCACTCGACTCGCTGACCGGACAGACCACGTCCGACGACATTTTGAATTTGATTTTTTCGACGTTCTGCATCGGGAAATGACCCGGCTTCCAAGGCCGTCCAATAGAATGTAGAATTTCCATTTATTCCCTTGTAAAATCAGATAATAGTGTTCTACAATGTCCAGATGGAGACATAGAGAGCCGAAATAGAATGTGTCTCCAGTGTGTCTCCAGAGAGGCATGTGTCTCCAGAATGACTCTGGAGACACAGAAAAGGGGCAAAATGGCACTCACGGACGCGGGAATCAAGGCTTTGAAGCCAAGGGCCGGCCGGTACATGGTGAGCGATGGCCGGGGGCTTTCGTTGGACATTCTGCCTAGCGGCAAAATGTCCTGGCTGTATCGGTATTGCTTGGATGGCAAGTACGGGGAAGGTGACTCTTGGGGCGCTATCCCGATCTGACCTTCGAAAGCGCGCGGGAGAGGCGAGACGAGCTGGCGGCGCAAGTGGCAAGCGGCAAGTCTCCCGCCGACTGGAAGCGAAGCAACGGCGCGCCGGGCAGAGCACTAATCCCACCGTCAGAGAGTTTGGGGAGCGGTACTACAAAGAGCAAGTGCTGAGGCGCTGGAAAGACCCGAAGAGCCATTCGGCGCTATCTCGACAACGAGATCATTCCCCACTCTTGGGGAAAAGGCCCTCAAGGATGTGAACGCCCTGGACGTGCAAGGGCTGGTGTACCGCAAGCGGGACAATGGGCAGGTTCAGGCGGCGATGCAACTTCGCAAGGTGCTAAAGCAGATGTTCGATTATGCGATTGAAACGCAACTGGTGACGGTCAATCCCGCTGCGATGGTGGCAACGCGCTTCATCGGCAAGGCCCGCAAGCGCGTCCCGCGTGCTCACTCCGAAAGAGATTCGCCTGTACCTCCGCACCATCTACCAGTCGAACATCCGGCGGCAATTCAAGCTGGCGCTGCATATCATCCTGTTCACGCTTTCCCGCAAGTCGGAACTGTTGCTGGCGCGGTGGGAGCATGTGAACTTTGAGGCCGGGGAATGGCTTATCCCGGAAGAGAACGCAAAGACGGGCAAGCCGCACATCGTTTACCTGTCAACGCAGGTTGCCGCGATGTTCCGGGAGTTGAAGGCCCTTGCCGGTGATTCCGAGCTGGTGATGCCGGGCCGGGGAAGCCTCACAAGGCCCTTTGCCGAGAACGCGCTCAATAAGGCCCTGGAGGGCTTGACGTTCGATATGGACCCGCTCACCATCCACGATCTGCGCAGAACGGGCGCAACGCTGCTCACTGAGCATGGCTTCAATCGAGACGTGATCGAAAAGGCTCTGAGCCATGAGGCGCAGGGGATTCGGGCCGTCTACATCGTTGCCGAGTTCGCAGAGCAGCGCAAGAAGATGCTGCAATGGTGGGCTGACTACGTGGATGGCATCGTGAACGAATCCAAGGTGATCGTTGGGAACTTCGGAGGCGGCGCGGCCTAGCGCACCAGTTTTCAAGGCCGCAACCCGCCTGATGTTTCTCTGTGCGGGTACGAAAGAAACGAAAGATACGAACAAAGCCCACCAGCAAGGCCGCGCCGATCCTGAGAAGCCATGCCGGGGCCGTCAGAGGGCGCGGCGCTGGCGGGCTTGTGCAGTGCCCTTCCCCGTTGGCAGTCGGGGCCTCCCGCTCCCCTTGCGGATTGGCCCTTACCACGGCTCTTTGATCGTTCCCTCTGCCAACCATCGGGTTATAGACCAGCGCGTTATCGGAGTTTTCAGCTTCAATCTCCGGGAGACATCATCTGCAACGTATGGTTCCCATTTCGGGGGGCGCTTTGCGGGAGAGAGTTTCGCCAATTTGGCAATCACAGTTCGCGCACACTTGACCTTTTCCTTAAGCGCATCATCGCGCTTCTTTGCTGTGTTTTCGCTCTCCGCAAGTGGCCTTCTGCATTCGTGGCAGCATCCTGGATTGGCTCCCTGAGTGGCTCTTTTCCTGACGTAAAAATCCTTGCATCGTGGGCACTGGCGCAAGTCTTGCGACCAAGTGGAAACCGCAAGGCATAGGCACAGCCAGCCGATTTGCCAGTCAATCTCCTCTCTGACGTTCTGAGTTTTCTTGTGTGAGTAACAGAGAAGGGGCAACCCTATAAGGGGATGTGGGAGTATTCTTTGCGGATTGGACTTTAGAAATTCCTCAGTTCTCTTATAGAGTTCATCGGCTCCGGGTGCATCTATCTGTTTGCCACAATTGATCCATGACTCTGCGATTGCGCGGGCCTCGTGCTTCAGTGTGTCGGCTGCTAAACGCCATTCTTCCCCCTTGGCTGCCGACACTTCCAAACAACCATAGCCATCTGCCTCAACAAATCGAACGCCTGGTTTATCGCCCGCGTGCAATTGCTGAGAGAGATTTGCCCCAGCCATCTTCGCTTCGAACATTGCAGCGCAGTATTCATGAACACTCCGTATCTGTGCCCATTCCAGATGGCCAGTTTCCGGCACTCTATTTGCCCATTTCTTGTTAGCCAGCACCTTTTCATTCAAGATGGAAAGCACTTCGCCGGGGTCTGTGCTGATTTGAAAGAGATTCTGAAATCGCGAGTCTGGCCCTGGATTTCGCTTCGACATTCCCATGTTCTCCCTTCCGTCCCTTAGTTCAAATAGGGTACTGAAAATTACATTACAGAAAAATGTCCTCCCCCTACGCTTGCAATAGATGTTAGGGAATCACTGAGTACATCATACGGAGTCTGGAGGACTCGCAAATGGGGAAAATCTTACGACTTCCTGCGGTCAAAGACCGCACGGGATTGAGCCGCTCCACGATCTACCTTCGCGTGGCTGTTGGGACATTTCCGCGCCCCGTGTCGCTTGGCGCAAGGGCGATTGGATGGATTGAGAGCGAAATCGAGGCATGGATTTCAGAGCGAATTGAACAGGGACGCCGTGGGAGAGATGCCTAGAGTCGGCAGAGACGATGCAAACAAGAAACCCGGCAGATGCCGCTTGTTCGGCCATCCGACCTCCGGGCGTCGGCAAAACTACCATGCATTGCAAATTTGGGGAATGCTGGTTCAACAAAGGCACGGGAAAGGGGAGTAACTCCTTGAGCAGAGAGGCAATCGCATACGTCAAGCACCTGAAGACCGCCCCGGACGGCTCCAAGATCAAAACCGCCGAGAAAGCTGTGCTCATGCTGCTTGCAGACTGGCACAACGAGAAAGTGGGCTTTGCCTGGCCATCGATGAAAGAGTTGGCGATCCGCTGTGGCATCACTGCCCGCTACTGCCGCAGCGTGATTGAAAGCCTTGAGCGCAAGCGTGTAATCCAGCGAGCCTACACTCGAAAGCCGAAGAGCGGACAAAGTTCCAACTTCTTTTTCTTCAGCGCCCTGGACAAGCCGGAAAAGGGCGCAAAGTTTGATGAGAATATGCGGAAGTTTCTCCGCACCCCCAGGATACAGATGCCCAAGAGTGTCGGACGTACACGCCCGGCCCAAGCGGTCAAATGTATCCGGGAAGGGTTGACACATACGACCGGAAGCCCCGGACGCGGGCGTCCGCCCATAGAGTCTTTAGGTGAGCCTTTAGGTGAGCCGTCAGGGGAGTCTTCATTGAAAAGGCTATCGGAACTTGTCCCCCCTACCCCCCATGCTGCTGTGCGAGGGACAAACAGCGTAAAGACGTTTCCCGCTAGTAAAACGACAAACGCATTCTTGGACCTCGGCCTAGCGCAAAAGGCATGGGACGCCGTATTGCAGGAACTTCGTAAAGCACGGTTGACACTTTCACCTCCGGGGTTAGAGAAACGGCCCGGAATAAGCAATGGGACAAAGGACTCGCGCTCATTCCGTTTCAATGACGTGACGGTGGAATCCGTTTGTTTGGATGACATGGGCTTCGTGGTTCTAGTGATGCGCAGTCCGAGACCGAAGGATACAGCGCGGGGTTTTGAGTTATATCAGAGCCACATCGCACTCGCTTTGTGGAAGTTCTATGGCTGCAAGGCGAAGCTCGTACTGCAAGGCGGCAAATAGACCATAAATGATCTGCAGAATTCGCCGGGCTGGATACGGCTGGACGGCAAATGCCGGAACTGCCCACCAGCCAAGTACGCAGTGAGGCGGGGGGTATGGGGGTCAAATCCCTAGCGTTTCGATCCGCTAGACCGTTATGAAAACACGCTCACACGTCCACAAAATGAAACTTTTTCAGGAAAAACAGCCGGAAATGTTCTCCCCTTCCATCCCTCCGCAGAGCACAGCGCAGCAAGGTCAGAATCGGCCCTCTGGTGCGCTCCTTTGCACCCCACCAGCGGCGCGCATGGCCCGCAACGCCGGGGAGCATCCCGCCAAACACTCCCCAACCCTGCCGCTCTCTGCGAGAATTGATCTTCACCCAAGAGTTACCCCGCCATGCCGCTCTCGCTTGCTGAATTCGTCACCCGCTGGAAGGCCAGCACACTCACAGAGCGCGCCGCCGCGCAATCCCACTTCAATGACCTCTGCGATGTACTCCACCAGCCGCACCCCACTACAGCCGATCCCACCGGAGAAGCCTTCACCTTTGAGAAGCACGTCTCAGCACTCAAAGGCGGCAAAGGCTTTGCCGATGTTTGGAAGCGTGGCTACTTCGGATGGGAATACAAGGGTAAGCACAAGGACCTGAAAGCGGCCTATCTCCAGCTCAACGATTACCGGGAAGACCTGGAGAATCCGCCCTTGCTGGTGGTTTGCGATCAAAACCTTTTTGAGGTCCATACCAACTTCACCGGAACCCGCCCGCATGTCTACCGCTTTACCCTTGACGATCTGCTCTCCAGTGCGCCTACGGCCACTTGCGCCCTGCCCCCGCTTGAAGTTCTGAGAGATACCTTTACCAATCCCGAACAACTCCGCCCGGAGCGCGCCGCCGCCCGCGTCACGGAATCGGCAGCGGCGGAGTTTGCCAAGCTCGCCACCAGCCTGGAGCAACGGGGCCACGAACCCCAAGCCGTTGCCCATTTTCTTATGCGCCTGCTGTTCTGTCTCTTTGCCGATAGCATCGGCCTTTTGCCGGACCATCTATTTCGGCAGATGATTGAACTTAACAGAGCCACGCCCGCCAAATTCACCAGCAAGCTCCGCCAGCTTTTCGCGGCCATGTCCACCAAAGGCAACAGTTTTGGCATACATGATATTCACTGGTTCAACGGCGGACTTTTTGCCGATGATTCCGTCTTCGATCTGACCTCCGCCGATATGAGCGCACTGCGCGCCGCCGCCGCGCTGGATTGGTCAAACGTGGAACCCGCCATTTTCGGAACCCTCTTTGAGCGCAGCCTTGACCCCGGCAAGCGCGCCCAACTCGGAGCGCACTACACCAGCAAAGCGGACATTCTGCTCATTGTGGAGCCAGTAGTCATTGCGCCATTGGAAGCGCGCTGGCAAGCGGTGAAGGCGGAGGCCCTGGCGCTGGTGGAGGCCGCAGAGAAGCAACGCAAGGGCGCGGCCTATAACAAGCTACGCGCACAGATTGAAGAAAAGCTCTTTACCTGGCTCAAGGAACTCTCCGCCGTTCGCATTCTTGACCCCGCCTGTGGGAGCGGCAATTTTCTTTACCTTGCCCTTCGCCGGATGCTTGACCTGTGGCGAGAGGTCTATCTATTCAGCGCAGAGCATGGCCTTCCCACTCTCTTGCCGCATCAGGTTCACCCATCGCAGCTCTATGGCCTGGAAACGAACGTCTACGCGCACGAGCTGGCCTCCGTGGTGGTTTGGATAGGCTACCTGCAATGGTTGAATGACAACGGCATTGGATGGCCTACAGAGCCGATTCTCCGCAAGCTCGATAACATCCAACACCGGGACGCGATTCTCGCACATGACGCGGAAGGCAAGCCGGTAGAACCCGCATGGCCGGATGCGGACTTCATCATCGGCAATCCGCCGTTTCTTGGAGGGGGCCTCCTACGCCGGGAACTGGGAAGCGAATACGTTGAATCTCTCCAGCGCTTATACGAAGGCCGTATCCCGCCTCAATCCGATTTGGTTACATACTGGTTTGAGAAGGCGCGGGCGCAAATTAACGCAAAGAAGACACGCCGCGCCGGTCTACTGGCGACGCAAGGCATACGCGGCGGAGTGAACCGCACGGTTCTGGAACGAATTCTCGAAACGGGCGGCATCTTTATGGCCTGGAGTGACCGTGACTGGATATTGGACGGTGCAAGTGTTCATATCTCAATTGTTGGCTTCGATGATGGCTCACAAACCGAGCGTTGCCTGGATGGAAGGCCAGTTTCGCTCATACATGCAAATCTCACCAGCGAAGCTGACACTACAACAGCAGAAATGCTCGCAGAGAACGCCGAGATTTGCTTTCGCGCGGATGAGAAGGGCGGCCCGTTTGATCTTGAGTCAACAGTCGCTCATGCAATGCTTTCCGCAGCAGTGAATGTGAATGGAAGGCCAAATTCAGATGTTCTCTATCCGTGGGTAAACGCCTCCGACATAACGGGACGGTCACGCGGAATGTGGATTATAGACTTTCGCGGTATGACGCTAGAGCAGGCGGCGGCATACGAGTTGCCTTTCGAGCATCTTGTTCGAGAAATCGAAAGAGAACGTCTTGAAGCCGCCTCAAAAGGCAGGGAGATAAAGCCGAGAGACCGCTGGTGGCTCCACAGGCGGCCCGGTTCTGAAATGCGGGATGCGGTAGCGCATCTGCCACGATACATAGGGACAATCGCAACTGGAAAATATCGTTCATTCGTTTGGCTTGACCACAATGTTTTACCAGATCACGCACTCTATATTTTCGCGCGTTCCGATGACTACTTTTTCGGAATCTTGCACTCCCGTTTGCATGAGGTTTGGGCATTGCATATGGGGACAGCATTAGAAGACCGTCCCCGTTACACCCCCACCTCTACGTTTGAAACCTACCCCTTCCCCTGGCCGCCGGGCCATGAGCCGAAAGACTCCCTGCTGGTGGAGGCCATTGCAGAGGCCGCGCGCGAACTGGTAGAGAAGCGGGATGCATGGCTCAATCCACCAGATGCCAGCCCAGAGGAATTGAAGCGCCGCACCCTCACGAATCTCTACAACGCCCGCCCTAGTTGGCTGGCGGAGGCGCATCGGAAGCTGGACGCGGCGGTGTTTGCGGCCTACGGCTGGCCTGTGACTTTGACCGATACGGAACTCCTGGAGCGTTTGCTTGCCTTGAACCACCAGCGAGCCGCCAAGTAGCAGAAACGGAGAAAGTACGATGGAATCCAAAGGCCCGATGGCACAGGATGTATATAAAATGACGATTGAGACTTGGCGCTATGAAGTGGATTCCTACTGGCAAAGGAATAATTATTTCGCAGCGTTTGAGACAGCGGCACTAGCCGGATGTTGGTACGTTGTGGAACACGGGCACTGGTGGACAGGGATGGCATTTTCGACCTTGGGTCTACTATCGGCAATAATCTGGTTCATTACAAGTTTGGCAGTTCACAAGTACGTTGACTACTGGTGGAGCGCCATCAAGAAAATTGAACAAAAGCTAGCACTGAATGAAATTGAATTCGATTTCGCAACTAGACATACTGGCAGCGGTCTACACCCCAGCGCATTTGTCCTTACTGTCCCGTGGCTCTTTGCCTTGGCGTGGCTCTCGATTTTAGTTTTCTCTATCGTTTCTCTATACCGCTGCCTGGGGCATTAGGGAAACGCAAAGCAAGGCGGTGCTAAACTGGCTGCGCTACTGGCGCTTTCCGCTGTGCGACTGGAGCGTGACGCCAGAAGCCGTCCTTCGCTGCGATTTACCTCAGTCGTTGTGGGTAGTGTGGCGCTTGCGCGGATCATACTGAAAAGGGTTGTGCGAGATTCTTGTAGCATTCGGGTGGATTCAACGGATAGCTGATAATTGAGGGGGATACTCACGTGAAAATAGAACTTCCTGAGTTTGAGCCAAACACAGACGAGCGAGATTGGGTACAAAGCGAGAACGACACTGGGCGATTCATTCAGACCTTCTGGAATGCAGCCGGTAAAAGACAGTCCGACTCAGGATTTATCCGTCTTCTTGTTACCTTCGGCTGGCTCAACAAGAGCGAAGGCTGGGAATCGACGCGCCGATGGAGGAACCACAATATCGCAGATTACCTGGGGGTCACCTATGAATCGGACGGACAGCTCGGAAAAGAATTGGCTCGCGCATTCCCCAGTCTCAAGCAAGCAACAAAACTTCTTAACTTGAATAGCGGCATCACGCACTATTACAGACCCTTCCGTCCTGCAACCCTCGAATTTGTTACACGCCATGCAGAGCAAATAGCGAAGGCATTCAAGCAAGTTTCCATAGGGTCAACCAAACGTGACGGCATTCGGCGAGCTATGAAAACGCTGATTGATCTAGGATTCATACGGACCTTGGGACGTACAATTTCGCCACTTAACGGTTTGACTCCCACCCTTGCGTGTCTCGATCCGTCTCGGAAATTTCCTATCATGAATAGTAAGACCAGCCGATTGCTTGATGTTATTGGCAGGGGGCACGATGCGGACGGGGCGGTCGCGCTCTCCCTCCTGATCGGTAGCAATGGAATCAAAGATTCCTTCGACCTCGATGTTTATGCCGCAACTGCCAAATTCACCAAGGCACGAAAGCGGCGGAATCCGCTTTTTCCGCCGAGCAATTTCCGAGATGTCGGACTACGATCTGAAGTTGAGAGCTTCGCCCAAATTGCCGCATCCCGTAGACGAATCAGAAGACTGCACAACGCGCTGACTAACCGCTTTTTCGACTATCTAGTGTGGCGTTATAAGCTTCCACAGAACAAGCCCAAAGAAAGTCAATTTGACGCGGTTATTCCAGACTGGAAGCCCGGACGGAGCTTGTTGGTCGAGGCGAAAACAGCATGGGACGGGCCGGGCGGGCGTACTCAGATTCGGCAAGCCATCGGCCAATTGTTCGACTATCGGTATAAGTTTTTCAATAGCGGGAAGGAGCAAGTGGACTTGGCCGTTCTTTTACCAAACGAGCCTTCCCCCGATATTCTTGCACTGCTTGGATCGATTGGCATCGAGGTTGTCTGGTTCAACGGCAACAAGCTCTGCGGGTCCATTGAACTTTGACAAGGCCATTCGGCCCCAGCCGAGTCGCTGAGATGCTACTACTACCGGCGCTTTCCGCCCGTTGCGCTCGCAACGATCATCAGAATGCCCAGAACCCCCACAACGGCTATTCCTATGGCTTCCAAGAGCACCAGCAGGGCGTGTCCCGCCTGTTGCCAGCCCGAACGTTGGACAGGCGGCGCAGGGCTTGCGCTGGTGAACTGTGTAGCGGTGTGCGCGCCGCTGTGCCAGCCCTGCTTTGAAGTGTAGAAGCAACCGGAACCGGGCAGGCCGACTGTCTTACGGATGCCGGTACTGCTGAGTGTGACATGCGCCCCACGCACGCCAAGGCTGAGCGACGGCCCAGTCTTGGCAAGATTGACCGTCAGACCCGGCGCTACATGCACACGCCGGAAGAAGCGAAAATATCCCATCCCGATAGCCCTTTCGATGGACTCGCCGCCCCAGTCGGCTGGAGAATCCCACATCCCATAACCGGGCTATTTTACAGCCGCTCGAAAGGCTCCGGGTGCGCCCCATGTCACACCAGCGCGTAACAAGACCTGGAATATGCCAAAGCTGGGAGCAAGGATTCACCACTCTCGCCGGAGCCGTAGCGTGCGCCCGGTAGCGGCCCGCCCTGGCCCCGTCCGCCTGCGCCGAGGCCATCCCACGGCAAGCATTCCCGAAAAGTGAAGACACAGTTAGCCGATGTTACCAGCGCCGCGCCCTGGCTCTTTTTCATCAGCGGTGGGGGATTGGCATTCCCCGGCTATGTTCGCTGGAAAACCCGTCCGTAGCGCGACCTTCTCTTGACCTTGATCGGCGAATACTAGCATGGCTGCGCCGTGAATCGCGGAATCGGTGTCTTCCTCGTTCTGTTTCCGCCGAAACGGAGCGAGCAAGTAATTTCCGAAGACTTGCGCGGCAACTGGCACATCGTCACCCGGCCCCTGAACATCTTTCTTTCTAGTGTTGGCCGTCTGTTTCCCTGTGGGTTTCATTTTGGCACCAGCTCTCAAGATTGCTGCCCGGCGGGGGACCAAATCGGCTTCCTTACGACCTGGCCCACGCCATACGCTACCAAGTGTACCGCCAGAGCGCGCACAGGGGGGAAAATAAGCCGCACCGTTCCGTGGGGTCCATACCCGGATGCACCAGACGGCGGAGCCAATCCCACCGGCAAGCAATCCCCACCAGCGCAGAGACGGCCCGCCGCGCCGCGCCAGCGCCGCGCCCTGGCCTCCGTCCACCAGCGCCGGGGAGATTTGCATCCCCTGGAGACTATCGACGCTCTGGTGGGGCACAAGGGCAGTTTGTGTCTCCAGTGTGTCTCCAGAAAAGGACCATTTTCTGAGAGCCGCATGGATATTGGCGATTCGCGCGTTTTACACTTTCTGCATCGGAAAGTAGAGCGGCACCATCCCACCCTGGCCGCAAAAACAAAAACGCGGTGCCCCGACCCATAGGGTACCCCAGCGCCCAGGTGGGGCACCCAGAATATTACTCTATCTGTGAAAATGCTCTAGAAAGTTCCCAATTATTTCGTATTAACATTCGTTGGTTCAGCTAGAACACCGGGAAACCACTTCACCGCATTGTCGTGGTAGAGCTTGCGCAGAACCGATTTCGGCAAGCCGAGGCCGGTAACTTTGTGTCCCTTGTAATCGAAGGTTTCCTTGGTTGCGAAGTACTTCCAGTCCAACGCGTAGGTATCCTGCAGATCGGAGAGCTCCTTCTCCACGTTCGTATCCGGCAGGATTTCAACGTCGGTTCCGTAGAGTACCCGATCCTGATACTTGATGAGAAACTTCCGAACCTTATTCGACGGCTGCAGGGTGAAATATTGAACGCGCGCCGCGGTATCCACCGCGAAGTTGGGATACTTATCGAAGTGTTTTGCGATTTCGTCTACATCCACCTCCATGCTGCCCAGATGAGCTCCTACCACGCGCAGGTTGGGATTCATTTCCAGCAGATGATCGCGGGCGGCGAGAATGGCTTCCTTCGAGGGCCATTCAGGATGGGCATAGGCATACTCTCCGGGGTGGTCCCTGTAGTATTCAAAGTCCGGGCTGGAAGGATTGGGCGGCTGCCAGCAGGAAGTGGGCTCCGCCAGATGAGCGATGACGGTGCGGTTATGCGCCGCAATATCCTGATAGATGGACTGGAATACCGCATCATCCGGCATCAAGTACTTGCCATCTTTCTTTCTGATTTCCATGCCCATGGTTTTGTAGATTTTTACGGCTACGGCGCCCTGCTGGAAATTCTCGTTAAGCTGCCGGATGGCGCGATCGGCAAATCCCGGGTCTTCGAAATCGTAGGGGCTGAATGAGGTGCATAAGGCAGCATGGCCTGGGGTGCCCCAAATCACACTCTGCGCTCCGTCATATTGAGCCTGGAAACTTTTGTAGAACGGGTCGCGATCGTCGAGGACAATAATGTCGAGGAAATGCAGGTTATAGCGAAGTAGGAAGGCATGGAGCGCCGGAGTCTCTTTGTAAACATGAACGTGAGCATCAATGGGGTTGATGGCGGCAAAGTCTTGCATGGGCGGCTGTTGAGCGTAGCTGACTGATGCCTGCTGCGAGCCGGTTGCCAAGACTGCGGCCACTATTGCTAAGAAGAGCTTTGGTGCTTTCATCGCGAGTCCTCTCTATACTTCAGGTTTCATCATCATGGCAAAATGATCTGCCGCTTGCCGGATTATTTGCCGCCTACTTGCCGCTGGTCAGGTTGCGGATGATCTCCACCTCGCGCTGGCGGTAGGGCGTGCCGTCGGGGTGGAAGATGTCGTGCTGCCAAACCGGAGGCTGGTGTTCAACATAGGGGCGCTGCCAGGAGTCCCAGGGCAGGTAAGTCTGGCTCTTGCCGGCGACCAGACCCCAGTTGATGGCGCCTACATGGTGCTGGCGAGCAATGGGGAGCACAGTGTCAAAGGTGCTGCCCAGGTTGCGGGCCATGTACTCGGTGCAGAGGATGGGGCGGTGGAACTGCTCCAGCATCTTGACGTGCTGCTCGAAATCTTCAGGCCAGCCGTAGTTGTGGAAGCTGATGATGTCGGACTGCTCGATCTGGATGCGGGCCAAGGGGGGCATGGCGGCAAGCGAAGTCCAGTCGCCATGAAACAGACCGCTGGTGAGGGGCTGCGTGGGCTGCGCGGAACGGGCCCAGGCATAGACTTTGGGCAACAGACCGAGGATGATTTCGTTCTTGTTCTTCGGTCCGCCCTTGGCGTAGGAGTCCTCGTTACCGTTGTCGGGTTCGTTCCAGAGGTCCCAGGCAAGGATGCGGGGATCGTTGGCGAATGCGCCGACGACGCCTTTGACGTAGCTCTCCAGGCGCGGGTATTGGGCGGGGTCGGAGAGAACCGCGGCGCCGGGGGCCTGCACCCAGCCGGAGTTGTGCACGCCGGGGATGGGCGGATGCTGCGGGCCGAGCTTAGGGAACGGATCCCAGCAGGAGTCGAAGAGAACAAAGACGGGGCGGATATGATGGCGGGCTGCGATGGTCAGGAAGGCGTCGATGCGCTGCTTAAAGCCCTTGGGGTCCTGCTCCCAGAGCAGGTTATGCAGGAAGACGCGCATGGTGTTCATGCCGATGGCTTCAGCCCATCCCAGTTCGCGGTCGATGGTGGCGGGGTCGAAGGTATCGGCCTGCCACATCTCCAACTGGTTGATGGCGGTGGAGGGCAGGAAATCGGCGCCCACCGGCCAGGGCTGTTGCGCGTACCAGGCATTGGCCTGGGTCTCGGTCCAGCGTTGCCGGGGAGCCTGGGCTTGCTGGGCGTAGAGGGTGGAAATGAGGACAAGCGGCAGGGCCAACGCGAAGAGGTAGCGGTACGACTTTGAAAAGGACAGGTTCATCGGTGCTCCTTGAACAGAAAGAAACATTTTACTTGGCAGGCGCAATGCCCGTCGCCTTCGCGCTCGACGGCGGCATCGGTTGGAATAGAATTGCGGTGACGCGAAATCGCATCTTTCTCGCTCCGGTTCTATAACCTTGATAGGGAGATTCCATGCCATTCTTCAAAAAGTCCACTCGCAGAGAGTTTCTGGTCGCGGGTTCCTCCGCTGCTTTGGCCGCCGCAACGTCGGCAGTGAGCGCGCAGACGGATTCGCTGGTCTCGGGTGCACCTCTTGTTCCCGCTACTGAAGCCACTCCTTACGCTTCAACAGCTCTCTTTGAGCACGCGGCGCAACGCACCTTCAGCGGCGAAAAGGCTACGCAGGTCGCGATGCCCCTGGGGGGAATCGGAGCCGGCTCGATCTGTTTGAACGGCTATGGAGGATTGCAGGATTTCTCCATACGCGAGCGTCCTGAAACATCAGCCCTGCCAAAGGGCTTTACTGCCAACTCTCCCGAGGCGGCATTCGCGATTCTGCACATCAAGGGATCTCCCAGCATCACCAAGCTGGTTGAGGGGCCGTTCCCGCCCTTCAAGATCTTCGACCAGGGCCTGCAGGGGCAGGGATTGCGCCGCGGAGGATACGAGGGATTTCCGCGCTTTCAAAAATGCACCTTCAAAGGGGAATTTCCATTCGGAGAAGCTCAGCTCAGCGATCCGTCCGTTCCGCTGGAGGTCAAGCTGACGGGCTGGAATCCCTTCATTCCGCTGGACGATAAGAACTCGGGGATACCGTGCGTCATCCTGGAATACACGCTCCGTAATACCTCCCACCAGCCGGTGGAATATGAGTTCTCCTACCATCTCTCGCATCTGGCTCCGGGATGCAAACGGGAGGAAGCGAGTTCGACAAATACCGTGATCCCCGGCAAGGGGGTCTTCCTGAGTAATACCGAAGAGCCGAATGCGGAAGCATACGGCAGCGCCAGCCTCATCGTGATTGGCGAGAAGCCGCGCATCAAGGGAATGTGGCTGCGCAGCCCAGGGTGGGAGTTCGATGCTCTGACGGCGCTGTGGCGCGAGCTTTCCTCCGGAACCTTTACCGCCAACGAGGGCTCCAACAGCATCGATACTTCCGGCAACAATGGAGCGTCCATACTGCTCGAAGGAAAGCTCGAGCCCGGTGAATTTCGGACATATCCCATTCTCATCACATGGCACTTTCCCAACTGTTACCTGCAGGCTGGCGGCAAGCCGGCCACGGATGTGCAAGGCAAACGTGGATGCCACTCCAGGGCGGGAGGGTTGCCGCCACTGTGGCGCCCTTACTATGCCGGCGTCTGGAAGGACGCGCGCGAAGTTGCAGCCTACGTGGAGACTGAATATGCCTCGTTACGCGCGCGCACGATGAAGTTCAAAGAGGCGCTTTTTTCATCCACCTTGCCGCCCTATGTGCTCGACGCCGTATCGGCAAATCTGGGCATTCTGAAATCTCCCACGGTTTTGCGCGAGGAAAACGGCAATTTGTGGGGATGGGAAGGCTGTTCTCCGGATGAGGGCTGCTGCCATGGTTCCTGTACCCACGTCTGGAACTACGCCCAGGCATTTCCTCATCTTTACCCGCAACTGGAGCGGACTCTGCGCGACCTGGAACTGGTTCGTTCCATGGATGAGCGCGGTCACGTGGATTTCCGTGGAGCGATTCCCGACGGCCCGACCGATCATGACGATCATGACGGACCCGCCGCTGCCGACGGGCAGTTGGGCGGGATCATGAAGGTATATCGCGATTGGCAGATCTCGGGAGATTCCGACTGGCTCAGGAAGATGTATCCGCTGGCGAAACGCAGTCTGGATTACTGCATCGGCGCCTGGGATCCGGATCATCGCGGCGGCCTCTTCGAGCCCCATCACAATACCTACGATATTTGGTTCTGGGGCCCGGACGGCATGTGCACCAGCATCTACCTGGGTGCGCTTTCGGCCATGGCCCGGATGGCGCAGGCTGTGGGTCAGGTCTCCGACGCAGGATTCTATGCGGAGCTGGCGCAGAAGTGCGCGCGTCTCATGGACGAGCAGCTCTTCAACGGCGAGTACTACCAGCAGAAGGTGCAGTACCTGGGCCTGAGGGACACATCGTTTGCCAACTCCGTGGTTAATGTCGACGCCAACAGCAGCGAGATGCAACAATTGCTGAAACGCGAAGGCCCGAAATACCAATATGGCAGCGGATGCCTTTCTGACGGCGTGATCGGCGCGTGGATGGCCCGCACCTACGGAATTGAGACGCCGCTGACGCGCAAGAACGTGCGCTCGAACCTGCAGGCCATCTTCAAGCACAACTTCAAGACCGATCTCAGCCAGCATGCCAATGCGCAGCGGCCGGGCTATGCCATGGGACGAGAGCCGGGACTGCTGGTCTGCAGTTGGCCCAGGGGCGGCAAACCTACCTTGCCGTTTGTCTACTCCGACGAGGTCTGGACCGGCATTGAATACCAGGTAGCCTCGCATCTTATCCAGGAGGGCCTTGTCGATGAAGGCCTGACCATCATCAAAGCCGCGCGCAGCCGCTATGACGGAAAGACGCGCAATCCCTGGAACGAATATGAATGCGGCAATTACTATGCCCGCGCCATGGCCAGTTATTCGGTGCTCCCCGCGCTGGCCGGATTTCGCTACTCCGCCGTTGAGAAGACGCTCTGGTTCGGCCCACGGCTGAATATCCGGCCATTCAAGAGCTTTTTCTCTACGGCATTCGGGTTTGGCGCCATCGGACTCGATGGCCGCTCGGTAATGGTTCAAATGATTGAAGGCGAGTTGCCAATCGAAAAGCTGGCGCTCACCGTTGGAGCGGGAGACCAGGTTGCTCGATTGGAAAGTCACAGCGCGGCCAAATGCCGCCGCCGTCAAATCAATCTGAGCCGGTTCAAACCTAGCTGATATTACACATACTTTGATCGTGCAGGGAGAGTAGAGATGAAAGGCAAATGGCAAGTTAATTGGATACGCGTAGCTGTAGGTACGCTGATTTGTTTTGCCGCACTTTGGCTGGTGGCTTGGGCAAGCACTCCTTTGATCGCTTGGCATTTCGCCCAGGAAACAATCAGAGATAACCCGCATTTGAACTTGGTTCCGATGCCAGTCCAAGATAGAAGTGTTGTCGCGCTCGATGGTTTGCAGATCAAACATTTCGAATATTCGTTGCAGATTCCCTGGAAAGATGTTGACGTTGAACGCGATGCAAAAATGGTGTTCGTCCTGCATTTTAAGCGAGGGGTTGCGCTGATGCTCTTTGCTCCCTCAACAGCGGTCGATACAGTCAAATTGATTCGCGGTAAGAACGAGGAAGATACAAAGGCTGTCACGCGTTTGCTTGGCGCTCGTGCTCTCAGTTCCAACTATGACTTGATGGCCGCAGAATTGGCGGCGACACCAGCCATGGTAAGGTGGTGGGCAACTCCGACCGAGAACGCCAGATGCATCACTCTATTGAATCTAAAATCGGTGGAAATGCATGAATCTAATGCTATTTATATGCAGAGTTCCGAGGAAATGCATGGCTTTCAGTTCGGCAATCCCGCTGTCGCACCATACAGAGTCGAACTCGATCTCTTTGACCGGAACGACCGGCGTTACCAGATCCTGATCGCCGGAAAGGATCTGACCAGGCAGGCTCTGACGCAAGCAGAAATCAATGCCATGGTCGCTTCCTTACGACCTATTCCACACAGTTAGCGTACCTATTGTTCTCTTATTCCCTAACGGTGAACGATATTGCAATGATGGCATGAATTGGTGGATTCCCATATTCCATTTCAGTCTCAGTCTCCCGCCAACTGCTCCAGCAGCAGTGTCGAAGTCTTCCAGCTGGGCGTATTCGATGATGACTTTGCCGCGGCCGTTGTGGTCTTCGATGTGGACCTTCAGGCCGAGGGCGCGCTGCAGGCGCTCCTGGACTTCGCGCACGTTGGGGTCGATGGGGGATGCGGGTTTGGGCTCCTTTTTGGCGCTTTTCGGGGTGCATGAGGCCCTGAACGTAGGTCTCAGTTTGGCGAACAGAAAGCGAAAGTTCGACGATGCGCTGGGCTGCCTTCTCGATCTCCTCGGCGTGCTCGAAGGCCAGCAGGGTGCGGGCGTGGCCGAAGCTGAGCTCGCCGGACTCGACGCGGGCCTGCACTGAGGCCGGCAGGCGCAGCAGGCGCAGGAAGTTGGCTACCGTGGCGCGATCCTTGCCGGTGCGCTGCGCCATCTGCTCCTGGGTCATGTGGAACTCGCGGGAGAGGCGGTCGAAGGCGCGGGCCTGCTCCATGGGGTTCAGGTCGGCGCGCTGCAGGTTTTCGACGATGGTGATCTCCATCGCCTGCTCGTCGGAGACCTGGCGCAGGATGGCGGGGATGGTCGGCTTGCCGGCCAGTCGCGAGGCCCGCCAGCGGCGCTCGCCGGCAATGAGCTGGAAGCGGCCGTTGGCGCAGCGGGCGCACCAGCACCGGCTGTACTACTCCGTTGGCGGTGATGGAGGCGGCCAGTTCGGCCAACTGCTCCTCATTCACATGGGAGCGGGTCTGGAAGGGGTTGTGATCGATCTGATCGAGGGGAATCTCGCGGGGCTTGCCGCCTTCAGCCTCGACGGCGGCGGCAGCGGGAGCTAGTACGCGGGGGAGAAGCGAATCCAGGCCCTTGCCCAGGGCGCGGCGTTTCGTGTCACTCGTGGCGCTGGTCATCGTTCAAAATCCTCTAACCGGGCAGGAAATCCCGGCGCTACAAAACTTCGTTTGCCGGAGTTCCGGCGATGTCGCGGCGGCCTCGGGCTGGAGAGCGGCCAGGGGCGGCCATCAGGAGCATGGTCAGAACCCAACCTCGTTGGGCAGGGTGGTAACCGGCGCGATGGAAGCAGCGGCGCTGGGCTCCGCACTGCGTGGGATCTCAATCCCGTTACGCGCCAGAAACTCTCCGGCCAGTTCGAAGTAGGCCTCGGTTCCGCGGGAGCGGGGATCGTAAAGCGCCACGGGCTTGCCGTGGCTGGGCGCCTCCGCCAGCCGTACGTTACGCGGAATCACGGTGCTGTAGAGCCGCTCGCGGAAGTACTCGCGGAGGGTTTCGGTGACCTGCTGGGCCAGGTTGGTGCGGTCGTCGTACATGGTGAGCAGGACGCCCTCGATGGTGACGTCCGGGTTGAAGGCCGCGCGCACGCGTTCGAGAGTGGAGATCAGCTCGGAGATGCCCTCGAGGGCGAAGTATTCGGCCTGCATGGGAACGATGAGGGTGTCGGCGGCAACCAGGACGTTGAGGGTGAGCAGGTCAAGTGCCGGTGGGCAATCCAGGATCATCAGGTCGTAGCTGGCCTGGACCGGGCTCAAGGCGCGGCGCAGGCGGAGGGCGCGGTCGCTGGCCGCGGCGAGCTCGATATTGGCGCCGGTAAGGTTCTTGGAACCGGGCAGCAGGGAGAGTAGTTCGATTTCGGTGGGGAGAATGACCTGCTCTGCCGGGGAGTCGCCCATGAGCACGTCATAGATGGAGTGGCGGTTGTCATCGCGCTGGAAGCCGAGGCCAGAGGAGGCGTTGGCCTGGGGGTCGCAGTCGACAAGGAGGATCTTGAGGCCTTCCAGAGCGAGGCAGGCGGCGAGGTTGATGGCTGTGGTGGTTTTGCCGACTCCGCCTTTTTGGTTGACAACGCCGAGAATCTTGCCCATGGCAATCCAGAGTAACGGGAAGGGCGATTTGAGGGTAGGGAGTTGCGCTGTGGAGAACGGGGCCCGACTGTGGAAAGCGTGTTGGTGCGGGGGCGGCGGGGAGTGGGGAAGCGGTTGAGGGGGAACGGGTTCGAGCTGGGGTGTAGGCAGAGGTTGGAGCCGGGCAAAAAAGGCCATGCGGTGGAAAACTCCCGGAATTTTGGGGTACGTTGGTAGATTTTTCTTGAGGCAGTTCCAAATCCGGCCTGTTCCGAATTGGGCCAAAGTGGTTTTTGTTCCACGTGGAACATTTCCCATTTTGGGCCAGGTTCCCAAAATGTTCCACGTGGAACAAAAGACAGGCACATCCACGGCTTGGTGCAGTTAACTCCCTGCTTTCGACCATTTGTACAGACGGGAACTGAATGGGTTCAAGCCTCGTATCCGACAAGCAAGGAGATCGTCCATATGAAATGGATCCTTGCACTGCTGACTATCGGCATCATTTCTACATCCTGTCTGGCGCAACCGGCAACCACCACCCCGGCACAAACTCTTCAACAACAAGCGGCGCAAGCCCAGTCGCTTTATGAAAAGCATTCCTATGCGGAGGCTGCCGCTATCTTGGAAAAGCTATCCATCGACCCGCTAATCACGGCATTGCCGGAATGGCCGGAGGCTCTCTACAATCTGGCGTGCTATCAGGCTCTCGAGGGCAAACCCGCTCAGGCGCTCGCGACGTTAAAGCAAGCAACCGAATTGGGCTCTCTTGTTTCCGTTGACCATATCCGCGAAGATTCCGATCTGTATTCGCTGCTCAACGATCCGCAATTTCAGGAATTGCTCGCCCGATTGACGAAGCAATATGCCTTGTGGACGGATGATCCGGCGATTGCCACTCCCTACAAGCCTGTGCTGACAGAGGATGAGAAGGTCGCCGGCCTGTCGAAGTTCTGGTCGGAGGCGCGCTTCAACTTTCCCTTCTTCTCGCGCTTGCTGGAGCTGGATTGGGATCGCCAGTACATGGAATATCTGCCGGAGGTGCGGGCGGCGCAGACTACGGCCGATTACTACCGGGTGATGATGCGCTTCGCAGCCACGCTGCGCGATGGTCACACCGGGATTTGGCCCCCTAAAGAGATAAACAATTCTTATAACGATCTGCCCATGGGCACACAACTGATCGAGGACAAGGTTCTGGTGACGGAAGTCATCGATCCCGCGCTTGCAGCACAGGGAATTAAGGTGGGCACGGAGATCGTTGCCATCGATGGCCAGCCGGTGCGCGAATATGCGGAAAGTGTGATCGCTCCTTATGTATCCAGCTCTACACCGCAGGACCGAAGCAACCGTATCTACAACGATGAGCTCTTGAGAGGCCCCAAAGCGAACCCGGTACGGCTTACCATTCGGAATGCAAATGGAGAAACAAGATACCGTCTCTGCGCACCGCTATTGCGAACCCACCTCAAAATGCATCTGGCCTGACAGGCATTCTTCGCAGTTCAAGATGCTGCCGGGGAATATCGCATACCTTGCGGTGAACCAGTTTGGAGACGATAACGGGGCCAAGACCATGCGGGATAATTTTGCACCCATCTCCCAGGCAAAGGCGCTGATCGTGGATGTGAGAAAGAATGGAGGCGGCAGCAGCGGTAACGGTTACGCCATCCTGAGTATGCTGACCGACAAGCCCTTTCAGTCTTCCAGTCAGAGGATGCTGGATTACAAACCTTCCTATCGCGCCTGGGGCGGTGTACCGGGGTGGTGGAAGATACCTCCCGGCGAGGTGAACCCGGATTCCGTACATTTTTTCTCAAAGCCAGTCGTCGTACTGACAAGTGCGATGACCTTTTCCGCCGCTGAGGATTTTGTCGTGGCTTTCGATGCCATGCACCGCGGCACTCTGGTGGGAGAGACGACCGGGGGAAGCACGGGACAGCCATTGGTGTTCAAACTGCCGGGCGGCGGCGGCGGGAGGATATGCACCAAGGACGACTCTTATCCCGACGGACGAGTCTTTGAAGGAGTCGGCATTGTCCCTCAGGTAAAGGTCTCGCCTACCGTCTCCGACATTCGGAACGGCAGAGACGCGGCCCTGGAGCGGGCCATCGAAATGCTTCAGAACAGCAGCCTAACGCCTACTGGGAAGTGAACCCGCTGCCACGTGTTCCGAGCACAAGCAGCCGATCATCGCTGCCGGGCAGTGGAAGCACTTTGAACCAGGAGAACTCCGGTCCAGCTGCGGCTTGCAAGACGGTCAGCTCGGCGCTCGTGGTCATCAGCGCAAGCCAGCCTCCGGGAACAACGAGACGGCTTGCTGTCTTCACGGCATGCGGCATGCGGTCGACGGCGCGAAGGATTACGCAATCGAATTGTTCTTTGAGCAGCTCTCCCCGTTGTGCATACACTTTCGCGGATATGCCAAGGATGCGGATTGCCCCCTGAAGAAATGCAGCTTTCTTGCCCTGCGACTCGGCCAGGGTTACGGCTATTTCTGGACAGCAGAGGGCGATGGGAATTCCGGGAAAGCCGACGCCAGAACCGAAGTCCAGCAGCGTAGCGATTCGGCGGGCAGTGCGCGGGCGCAGGCGATGGACTCTACAAAGTGGCGGGAGAGGATGCCTTCCTCGTCCCGGATGGCGGTCAGGTTGACGTGGGCGTTCCAGCGAAGAATAAGCGAAAGATAGTCCTCGAAGTGACTGACCAGTGTGGGGTCAAGCGGGTCGTAGCCAGCCTGGGTCAAGAGTGTGTTCAGGCGCGCCCCTGCCGGATTTATTGGCTCGGCCATGCTCTCACTCCCGCCCTCATTCCTTGAGAACGTATGCCCCCGTATGTGGCATCCCACCCTTTCCGCAAAAAGAAGCGGAAAGGATGGGGCACGGAGAATATTGCGAGATTGGCGCTCATTCTGGAGTGACCGAATCTTCAATGTGGCGCGGTTCCCATACTTCAGCAGCTTCCACAAACGCAGCAAAGATGGCGCGGGAAAATGCGCTCTGGTTATAGGTCCGCTCCGGATGCCACTGCACGGCGAGAACGAAATGCTCTGCTGAGTCCAACTCTACCGCCTCAATGACGCCGTCCTCAGGAGAGATCGCAGCTCACCAGCAGATTGTCGCCGGTATGCGGATGGCCTGATGGTGGCTGGAGTTGACCTGGGGCTCGGCGGGATTGTCCTGCGGAACCAGGCGCGCCAGCTTCGATCCCTGCACAATCCGAACCGGGTGCGCCTCGACCACCTCCCGGCCGGGCCGGTGATTGACCGGCGTCTTCAGGTCCTGAAGCAGCGAACCGTTGCGCCAGACATTCAAGGACTGGGCGCCGTGGCAGATGGCGAGGATGGGCTTATGGAGGTTGAAGGCATCCTGCAAGAGCAGCTCGTCGACGGCGGTGCGGGCGGGGTCGGGTTCACTGCACTCGGGAATCGGATCTTCGCCATATCTTTGCGGGTCCACGTCGTAGCGGCTGCCCGGCAGCAGTATTCCCTGCACCCCCGCGAGAAGCCGCGCCACGCGGTCCTGGCGCTCATGCAGCGGAACCAGAATCGGCGTAGCCCCGGCGGCGTGCAAGGCGGCAAGATATGGCGGCAGTGAGCGCTGATTGTACTCGTGGTCGATGCCGGTGGGCTCGGGAATGGCGATGTGAACAGACATGGAAGCACCAGTTTACTGAGAGACGCGACCGATGCGATAGCTGCTTCAGGTGGCTCCGAATCAAAATTCAGCGCCAACCACACCTTCCTTAACCGAGCCCCCGGCGTCCGCGCTCTCCGGTTGCATGAGGCTCTCAATGGCGTCGCGCAGCTGCACGGTCAGCGCGTCAGTCTGGCGCAGGGTCATATCTTTGGTCTCGATCGGCTCACCCACGGTGAGCGTCAGTTCTCCGGGATAAAAGTGGTGGGTATGAATGGGCAGCAGATCGAAGACGCCGCGGAGCGCGATGGGCACCAGCGGCACCTGGGCGCGAATGGCCAGATAGGCCGCGCCGGAGAGGAACGGTTTCAGCTCGCCGGTGGTTGTGCGCCCGCCTTCAGGGAAGACAAAAAGAGGCATGCCGGAGCGCAGGGCTTTTACGCCTACGCCCAGGCTGGAGAGCGAGGCTTGGGGGTTGGCGGTATCGATGGGAATCTGGCCGGACCGATCCAGGTACCATCCTATGAACGCGATGGGCCACAACTCCTTTCTGGCGAGAATGCGAAACTGAAAGGGCAGCCCGGCAAAGATCACCGGCGTATCCATGTAGGACGTGTGGTTGGAGGCGTAGACGGCCACCGGATGCTTGCGCAGGTTCTCCGCTCCATGGACGGTGAGTTTCGACCTTGAACACCATACGCAAAGCCGCGCCCATATTTGCGCGATGCGGTGCTGCGCCCGGCCGCTTTTATCCACGAGCGAGACCAGCAGCGATAGCGAACTGCACACGACCGTAATCAGCGTCAGGACCGGGGTCTGAATCAGGTTGGTGCGCCAGCGATAAAGCCAGGGCAGCGGATTTGGCCGCGGGCTCATGGTGATTCACCACTTGCGGCGAGCAACAGGGAACGCGCCTCGCCCACCAGGAAGACCGAACCTGAGACGACGATCACGCCACTTCCTGCGCGCCGGGCGGCCTGGCGCAGGGCGAGTTCAAGGGCCTGGATGACCGACTCGGCGGCGACGGCCGCAGTCCCCGTGGCCTGGGCCGCGGCCAGGAGATCGGAAAGAGCAGCGGCCCGGACGCTATGGATGGGCGCGAAGATCACCTGCTCAAAGAGGGGAAAGAGAATCTGCGCCATCTCCGCAACCGGCTTGTCGCGCAGGCAACTGAAGATCAGCGTCCGCGGCCTCTGATCCTCCAAGCTCGCCCGCCAAGGCGGCGCGCAGGGCCCAGGCTCCGGCGGGATTGTGCGCCACGTCCAGAATCCATTCCACGCCGTCTCTCCGGATGCGCTCCAATCGTCCCGGCCAGCGGGTCTGCCGGATGCCCGCGGCGATGGCCTGCCGGCGTGACCGGAAAGCCGTGCTTGCCGGCCAACTCCACGGCCGCGGCAATGGCCAATGCCAGGTTGCGATGCTGATGGTTGCCCACCAGCGGGGAATCCACCTCGATGGCTGCGCCGAGAGCCTGGACGCTATAGGGGGCAACCGCGCCGGCGCCGCAGGGCGGCATATAGGGCGCTGCGCTCACCACCCGCACTTCCAGACCGGCTGCGACTTCGCCGAGAACCTGGTTGGCTTCAGGGTGCTGCGGCAGGGTAATCAGCGTGCCGCCGGAGCGCAGAATGCCCGCCTTCTCGCGCGCAATGGCGGCGATGGTCGAGCCCAGCCACTCGGTGTGGTCGAGGGAGATGTCGGTAATGACCGAGAGCAGCGGATCGACGACATTGGTCGCGTCCAGCCGTCCGCCCATCCCCACTTCGAGCACCGCAATCTGCGCGTCCGCCTGGGCAAAATACAGGAAGCGCCAGCGCGGTGAGAATCTCGAAGAAGCTGGGGAGTTGCGGCAGCCGGCCATCCAGCACCAGTTGCTGCGCCGCGTCATGGACGCGAAAGAAGAGGGCGGCAAAGTCCTCGTCAGCGATCTCTTCGCGGTTCAGGCGGATGCGCTCGTTGGCCCGCGCCAGATGCGGCGAGGTATAGAGGCCGGTGCGCATTCCGGAGGCGGTCAGGATGGAGGCCAGCGTGGCGGCCGTCGAGCCTTTGCCGTTGGTTCCGGCAATCAGCACGGAGGGAAAGCGGCGATGCGGATCGCCCAGCGCGGCCAGCAGGAGTCGGATCTCGTCGAGCGAGAACTTGCGCCGCGGCTGGCCGGAGCTGCGTGTAGAGCTCAGGCGCCATGGCATTCAGTTGATCGATGGCCGCGGCGTAGGACATGGAAAGTTCAGTATAGAAGGCGGGTGCAAACCGTTACTGGGATGGGCTATGCAGGACGTGCTCACGGCCGCAGCAGCAGTTGCAGCGCCTGGCGCGCGTTTTGCAGGCAAGCCCGCGCCTCATCTTCGGAGAGCAGCCCCTGGTGCACGGCCTTCTTGCCGGCGTCGTTCACCTGGTTGGCGACGCGCGGAAAGTCCGCATCGATGCCGGTCAGCTGCAGATTGTTGTTCACCTCGTGCAGCAGGTTGCCCAGAGTGGCGGCGTTGCGGTAGCGGGTGCGGACCAGGCGGGCGAGCGTGGTGGGCAGGTTCTGCTTGATGGCCTCTTCCAGCACCGAACGGCACATGACGGCGCAGGCGGTAAACAGGCCAAAGAAATAGCAGCGGGTGGCCTCGTCCAGATAGCGGTCGGCCTCCTCTGAACTGGGCGCGGCCACCACGCATTCGCGCAGGTGGGTGGCCCGCAAAACGGCGGGCTCTACCAACTCCAGCAGCTCCAGTGGCAAAGGCGGCGCGCAGCAGATCGTTCTGCTGGCCATCCAGAGCACGCTGAATCTCCTGCCACGCGGGAGCAGTCACCGAGCTCCCGGCCTGCTGCAGCCGCGTAAGAGAGGTGAGCCGCTGCCGGGCGTGCTGGATGAAGCCTTGCTGCATCTCCTGCGCCAGCATCCGCCATCCTGCCACAAACGCCACAGGATCCTGCTGGTAGCGATCCAAAGCTCGTCGTATACAATGCCTGGCAGTACATCCCGCAGTTGCTCAAAGCGCCCGGTCCTGGCCAGCTCGGAGATTGCCTCGCAAAACTCCTGTCCCGGCGCACCCTCCGCGGACATCTGCAGAAGTTGGTCTTCCAGGTGTGCAATATCAATGGTCATGGACCAAGGCTCCTTCCTCCATCCAAGTGTAGGAGCCAAAGCTGTATCTGACTGGGGCGACTTGAAGGATCTGTGCGAGTTCGGTACGGGATTGGGAAGATTTTGAGCTGGCTATCGTGGATGGGAATCCGATAAAAAGCTTTGTCCGCATTTATGTGAATGCCTTATACTCTACGAACTCGGGATGGAAAGATGAAAATCCCGGGGCAAAAAACCGGAGGAAAAAACTTGAGCTTCCCCAAACGATTTTTTCTGATTTCAGCATTGACCGCGATGATTTTAGCTGTCATCGCTGTGGGCCTTATTAACAAATGGCCGGTTTCCAAGGTCCACGCAGCCAGATCATCGCCGGCGTTCGTGGTGATGAGATGTAACGCAGCACCGGATTATCAAGGGAGCGTGTACGATGGAGTGCTTTCCATCAGTTCCAGTGATCCATCGGTTACACTCCCGGCAACCATAACAGGTACACAGACCGGAGCAACAGCGCCTGGAACGCCGTGCGCAGCAGCACTCCACTCACTTTACCAACAAGGTTTCATAAAGCAAGATTTCTCTGCATCACAACAAGGGGCAGGGGAATTTGACTGGGTGCTGATCCGCGGCTTCTAAGAACCAGCCAGAGAAATTTTTTTACAGGCGTGTACAGGTAGTGGCGAATACGATGCTTTCCAGCCATCGACAGGTGTGTTATGCCTTATTTACTACTTGATAATTTCTATCTTTCTTATTGGAAGAGAAGTTTTATGTGGAAGACGCACCCTTGCCAATCCCTTATCTTTGACCGCTTTGGGCATACATTTCACATAGATCAACTGCTTTGCACGGGCCTTTTTTCACATGCCTGTGGAAGTAGTGGGAAACAGATGTCATTCGGCCCTATACCAAGCCCGATTTCAAAAACTCCTCAATTACACAACCACAATTTAGAAAATTAGGTTGCCTGTCAAGTCCCCACTTCACAATCACTTTAGTAAAATTTCCACTTTTCCGACCTAAACTACGGGTACTACTGTCTTTTTTATTCATCTCTTATTCTCTTCCCACTCTTCGTTGCGCCTTATCAGTATCCGCTCAAAATTACACCTTGATCTCAGATTGCCGGTGGTCCAGAAGATGATTGAGCAATACAGCTAGGGAAGGTCTATAGTATCCAGAGATGTACCCCTGTTTTCCACGCCCACGTTTATGTAAAGATGAATACAATTAATGTGAAGAAAAGATAGCCACTTTCGCCGGGCCGCAAGGTGTTGTAGAGTGTGGCCAGTACTGAAATCTGGCTTCATAGCGGGAGGCAGGCTAATGCCAATGGTGGATATAGAAGTGGAGAAGCCGGCCGCGCAGGAGGCAGCGATGGAGATTACGGTAAGCCGCCAGAACCTGGTTAAGGAACTCACCGCGACACAAAGCGTGGTGGAGCGCAAAACCACCATTCCGATTCTGTCGAATTTTCTTATCGAGGCGGAAGACGACCAGTTGAACATCACCGCAACCGACCTCGACCAAGCAATCCGCACCAGCACCGAAGTCAAAGTGAAGAAGCCCGGCGCATGCACCATCCCGGCGCGCAAGCTCTACGATTACATCAAGTTGCTGCCCGAGGGCGATATTTCCATCAAGCTGCTGGAAAATCACTGGGTGCAGATACGCTCGGGGCGCTCCAATACCAAGATGGTGGGGATGGCGCGGGCCAACTATCCGCAGGTGCCGGAGTTCCCGGCCGTCACCGCAACGCGCATCTCGCCTGTGGCGCTGAAGACCCTGATCGCGCGCACCATCTTTGCCATTTCCAACGAAGAGTCGCGCTATACGCTGAACGGCGCCCTGCTGGTGATCAAGGCGGAATCGCTGGCCATGGTAGCCACGGATGGCCACCGGCTGGCATTTGTAGAAAAGCCCAACGAGGTTCTGGAGGGCATCAGCGGCGAGAAGCGAGTGCTTATCCCGCGCAAGGCCTTGCAGGAGCTGCAGCAGTTGCTGGCGGTTACCGAAGCTGAAAAAGTGGAGTTTGCCGATGATGAGCATACGCTGTTCTTCCGCGTGGGCCATCGCACCCTGAGCACGCGCAAGCTCTCCGGCCAATTCCCGAACTTTGAGGCGGTGATGCCGCGCGACAACACCAAATTTGCCGTGGTGCGGTCGAGTGAATTGTCGGCGGCCATTGAGCGCGTGGCGCAGTTTGCCGATGAACGCTCGGGCGCCATCCGCATGCGGCTGGAAGGTAACGAACTGAAGATCAGCGCCAACTCAGCCGAGTCCGGCGAGAGCGAAGACACCATCGATACGCCGTATTCGGGCGACCCCATCGTGGTGGGCTTCAACTCGGGATACATTCTGGATTTCCTCAAGGCTCTGAGCAACGAGGGCGAAGTTCGGCTGGAGTTCAAGGACTCGCAGTCCGCCGGCCAGATGCGGCCTGAGGATCCGGAGGCGGAGTACAAGTACCGCTATGTGCTGATGCCGATGCGGATCTGAAACAGCGAGTCAGCGCCCCTCTCGCACGGGGCTAGCAGGTCAGCAACGGCCCGGCAGAGATGCCGGGCCGTATTGTTTGTACGCGTGGAAGATAAAACGGCCGAAACAGATTACGCCACAGCGGGCGGCTGGAGGAAATTCAGGGCGCGGATCAGATAGGACTTCAGGTCGCGGCGATGCACAACCGCGTCAAGGAAACCCTTTTCGAGCAGAAACTCTGAACGCTGGAAGCCTTCCGGAAGTTTTTGCCGGATAGTCTGCTCGATGACGCGGGGACCGGCGAAACCGATGAGAGCGCCGGGCTCGGCGATGTTCAGGTCGCCCAGCATGGCGAAGCTGGCGGTGACGCCGCCGGTGGTGGGATCGGTGAGGACGCAGATATAGGGCACGCGGGCGTCGTCCAACTGGGCCAGGGCGGTGGAGATTTTGGCCAATCTGCATCAGGCTGACCACGCCTTCCATCATGCGCGCTCCGCCGGAGGCTGCAACGATGATAAGCGGCTTGCGGCTGAGCCGGGCGCGGTCCACGGCGCGGGCGATGGTCTCGCCCACCACGGCGCCCATGGAGCCGCCGATGAAGGCGTATTCCATGGCGCTGAGGACGACCGGGTGAGGTCCAAGCCGGCCTACAGCGTTGAGGATGGCGTCGTCCAGCCCGGTCTCCTCCTGCGCCTTGCGCAGCCGCTGCTTGTAGGGCTTCACGTCGGTAAAGTTGAGCGGGTCAGTGGAGCGCAGGCCGGTATCCACCAGTTCGTAGCCGGGTTCGAGCAGCATGCCGATGCGCTGGCGGGCGCTGAGCTTGAAGTGATGCTGGCACTTGGGGCAGACGTTCAGATTGGCTTCGAGATCCGGCTTGAAGATGATGGCGCGGCAGCCCATGCACTTGATCCACAAGCCTTCAGTGCGCACCGTCTTGCTGGCCGCGTCTGCGGCTTCGGGAGCAGCGCCGGCCGGGCCGCCCGCGGCGGAGTATTCGCCATCTTCACGCTTGAACCAGGACATGCAACCTCGCAAAATCAGCTAACAGCTAACAGCTTACAGCTTATAAGTGACAGTTGACAGTTGGAGGCTCGATGCGCGGCACGCTGCGGGTTTTCAGACTGTCAGCTGAAAGCTGTTAGCTGCCGGATGTTTCAATATTCTATGCCGCGCTGGGCCTGGATGCCTTTCTGGTAGGCGTGTTTTACCTCGCGCATCTCGGTGACGGTATCGGCCAGTTCCAGCAGCAGGGGGTGGGCGTTGCGGCCGGTAAGGATGACGTGCACCATCTCCGGCCGCCCGCGCAGGGCCTCGGCCACCACCGCGGGGTCCAGCATTCCGTAGCTGATGGCGTAGTTGATCTCGTCCAGGACGACCATATCCCACTCGCCCGAGTAAATGGCCTCCCGCGCCTCGGCCCAGGCCGCCTGCACCAGGCGCACGTCCTCGGGGTCGGTCTCGGCGCCGCCTACCTTCACAAAGCCCCGGCCCATCTGCTTGAGGACGAAATTGGAACCGAAGGCCTGGGCCGCATCCAGCTCTCCATAATGCCAGGAGCCCTTGAGGAACTGGAGCATGAGCACCTTCATGCCGTTGCCCACGGCGCGCAGGGCCGTGCCCATGGCGGCGGTGGTCTTGCCTTTGCCGGGGCCGGTGTTGATCAGGATCAGTCCTCGCCGGGAATCGGTCATAAGACCTCAGGGGTCAGGTTTCAGGGGTCAGGGGTCAGGGAACGACCAACGAGACTCTTTGCCAGATATGTTGGACCTCTGTGACAACTGTAAATGTAAACTTTTGTTCTTGAAAACAGATTACTGACCACTGATCTATCATCCCTAACACCTGAAACCTGATCTCTGACCCCTGTTCAGTGTCCGGCGTGATAGGGGTGGCCAGTGAGAATTGTAAAGGCCCGGTATATTTGTTCGGCGACTACGAGGCGGACGAGGGCGTGAGCCATGGTCATGGGGCCGAGAGAGAGCAGCAGGTGGGCCCGTCGGCGGGCCGCATCGGACCATCCATCGGCCGGACCGATGGCGAAAACTAGGTGCTGGGCGCCCTGGTCGCGGCGCGCGCCCAGCCAGGCGGCGAAGGCCTCGGAGGTCATTTGCCGGCCGCGGCTATCCAGCAGCACGGCTACAGCCGGAGTGCGGCCCTGCTGCCTCGCGAGCCACTCGAACAGGTCTTCCTCAGTGCGGAATGCCTGAGAGCGGCAACGCGCAAACGCCGAGCAACGGTGGAGATAGGTTTGCGTGAGCAGGTCGATTCCGTCCTGAGACCTGGATGGGGACTTGGCCGCAGTTTTGGATGGCGAAGCGGGCCGTGCGCCGATATAGGCCAGCGTAAGCTGCATGGGGAGGAGAATACCCTAACGGAGCGGCTTGCGGCAGATGGGGATGGCGTGGACTCCCCAAAAATCAGAGGCAGTGCCCATTTTTGGAATATAGGGGTAAATTTCTCCGCAATTTAATATATTATACCTTGCAGCACAACAGACGGTATACTGATAAACCTTTTAATTTCAATAACAAACAAATTATTTCCGGTATTCAGATGGAATGGCACACTTCATGCTGTCTATTATTAGAATCCCAACCATTATCTGATGTGGAAGGGCGCATAACAGTATGCATGCAAAAGAGATGACGTTCGAACGCATCTCTTTTTAGGATTTGGTCCTCTTGATTTTCAATTGCAAATCGGTTTCACTCCCCTACCGAGATGCTGGAGCAGAATACGCGGATCGGAGAGTTTCCATCAGGAACCGTTCGGTCCCCACGAATTTTTTTGGAGGAGTTCAAAATGCACATGCGAAATCTGATAGCCAAGATATTTCCATTGTTGATCGTCCTGCTCGTTTCCGCCCAAATGATGAGGGCACAGGATGTCTCGTCCATGACCGGAGCGGTCACTGATGCAACAGGAGCAGTGCTTCCCGGCACGCTTGTAACACTGTCGAATCCTTCGACGGGCGTGTCGTACACCCAGACGACTGACAATTTAGGTTCATACCGGTTCTTGAATGTCCCACCGGGCCCCGGTTACAAGGCGACCTTCGCCCACGCGGGTTTCGCCACCGCGGTGGTCTCAGATATCACCCTGGACGTGGCTACCACGCGTACACAGAATGAGCGCATGGCCGTGGGAGCCACGTCGCTGACGGTACAGGTCTCGGCGGGCAGCGATATTGTAACGCTGGACACAACCGACTCCGCCATCGGAAATAACATCGATGTTGAAGAGTTGAAAGATCTGCCGGTCTATGACCGCTCCACTGGAATCGGGACTTTATTCGTGCAGCAGCCGGGCGTCGATTCCTTTCAGGGCGCTGTCACCGGCGCTCGCATTGACCAGTCATCGGTCGTCGTCGACGGCCTGGACGTAAACGACGTCGCGTCAGGCCAGACCTTTGCCATCATTGGCACGGCTCCAGTCGACTCGGTGCAGCAGTTTACCGGGACGGTTGCAGGCCTGGTTTCCTCCGTTGGCACCGGTAGCGGCGCCCAGTTCCAAATGGTAACCAAGAGCGGAACCAACACATTCCACGGAAATGTTAACGAGTACCATCGCGATACATCGACCGTGGCTAATAATTGGTTCAATAACCTCCTCGGTATTCCCCGCACACCTTATATCCGCAATCAGTTCGGCGGCAATATCGGCGGCCCAATCGTCAAGAACAAGCTCTTCTTCTTCTTCGATATCGCCGACTCCAAGATCGTGCAGTCATCAACTGCTGAACCGATCGTCCCTCTGGCCCAGTTTCTCGCCGGGACACTCAACTACATCAACAACGGCTCCGGATGCGACGACAGCACCCGCATCACCAGCTTCACCTCCTTGCCCGCCTGCATCACCACCCTGAGCGCTACCGATCTGGAAGCGCTTGACCCCGCGGGTACAGGCTTCAATTCGTCGGTGAAAGACTTCGTCACCTCACGCTATCCCGGGGCCAATGACCTTGTCCCAGGGCGACGGCGTCAACACCGCCGGCTATCGCTTCACTTATCCGAGCGCCGGACGACCGGATCACGTACGTCGGCCGCATGGACTACAACCTGACGCCGACACAGAAGAATATTCGGCCGCTTTACCATCACCCGCCGCAACGCGCTTGAATCGGGGCCCGAGTTTCCAACCGACCCTGTCACTCACCCTGAATGCGACCACAGCTATGGCTACGTTGTCAGCCATGTCTGGGATATCGGCAAGAACAAGGTGAACCAGTTCTACTATGGCGACAACATCTCCAAGTTAAGCTTTCCGGATACTCTACAACCCGACCGGGGCCAACCAGTACAGCTTCACCGGCTTGAGCGGCCCTTACACGGGCTTTGACGGTCAACAGCGCCGCGTGCCCATCCCGGTTGTCCGCGACGACTTCAACTGGCAGCACGGCGCGCACAGCCTGACCATGGGCGGCACGTTCAAGTTCATCAAGACGAACAGCAATTTGATCAATAACTTCAACTTCGTGGGCGTCGGCTTGCAGGGCTCCGCATTGTCAGGCGGCCTGGACGCGACAGTCCGTCCCATCGACATCGACGACAGGTGGCTCTCAGAACGCAGGCAATGTGGCAGTCAACGATTATGACAGCCTCTTTGCTACCGGCCTGGGTGTGATTGGCACAATATCGACCAACTTCAACTACAACAACGCGGGCGCCGCGCTGCCGGCGGGCAGCGGCGGTCCCAGAGCCTACCGCTTCTTTGAAACCGAGGTGTATTTCGGCGACACCTGGAAGGTGACCAAGAAGCTGACCCTCTCTTATGGCCTGCGCTACCAGCTATACTCGGTTCCCTACGAAGCGAAGGGGGATGAATCGGTTCCGATAACGACTCCGGCAAGCGGCATTGACCTGGACACGTTCATCAAGGACCGCATTGGCCCAGAGCGACTGCCGGCGACGAGAGCAATACCGGTCTCCCCATCTACAGCTACGTGCTGGGAGGCAAGGCGAACCACGGCGGACCGGACATGTATGGCCGTCCTTAAAGGACTTTGCTCCCCGCTTAGCCTTTGCTTACACCCCGTTCAACTCCCAGAAGACCGTCATCAATGGCGGCGCGGGCATTGTTTATGACCGCACTGTGATCAACGCCATCAACTTCCTTCAGGATCAGATTTCCTATCTGTTCTCAAACACCAACACGAATCAGTTTGGCGCGGCAACTGTGGACGCATCTCTCGCGACCGACGCCCGGGTTGGCGCCAATCTTGCGTACTCGTCAACCCTGAATCCACTGCCTTCGCCCATCACTTCGCCTTATACCCCGTACGTAGATGGCTCCGGATTTCCCTACGGGTTGGCAGAGGGCGCAACCAGCTTCGTGATCGAGCCCCAATCTCAAGGACCCTATTCGATTGCCTTGAACTTCGGCGTCCAGCAGGATATTCCGGGCCACATGATTCTGAAGGTGAATTATGTCGGCAGGCTGGGCCGCCGCTTGCTCGCGGACGCTGACGCCAACCAGGTGATCGACGTTCCCGATTATACGGGCGGATCCACCCAAACCATGGCGGGCGCCTTTGCCGGCCTTACAACACAGTTGAGGGCGGGTGCGACCTATCATACCGTTACAGCGGAGTCTTGGTTTGAAGATGTCCTCGGCCCCTACCAGGGTGTCTTGGGCACCAACACCAAGCTGGTGGCTGCCATGATCGGTCAGTTAGGCAACAAGGGTGATATCTCCGACTCGCTTCAGGCACTGGCTACCTATTCAGTTTTTTACGGCTATACAGGTTTTCTTCCCACCAACATCGGCATACCATCCCAGTTTGGGACCAACGCCTACCTCACCAACAAGGGTTCCTCCAACTACCACGCCCTGCTGCTCACCCTGGATAAGAATATGTCGCAAGGCCTGCGCTTCGAGTTCAACTACACTTGGTCGCACTCGATCGACAACGCGTCAGTGGGCGCCAACAAAAACTCCCTCTTTACAAACAGCGGCTTCATCTGCGACATTCTGCAGCCACGCGCATGCCGCGCCAACTCGGACTTCGACGTCAGGCAGGAGATCACCTCGAACTTCGAGTACAATCTGCCTTTCGGGCGCGGCAAGATGTTCGCGAGCAAAGTTTCACGCGGGCTCGACGAGGCCATTGGAGGATGGAGCTTATCCGGCCTTCCCAGCTACCGCACCGGTCTTCCCGTACCCGTGTACTCCGACGCGTACCTGGCTTCGTTTGACAACTCCGATCCTGCCATCTTCACTGGCAATAAGGCCGATCTGAAGTCCAAGGTCAACGTAGACTACAACACCAACACCGTCTACGACTTTGCCGGTGGAGCTACCGGCGCGGCCAAAGTGCTGGCGGAGTTCAGAGGTCCGATCGGCATCGAGTACGGACAGCGCAACATTGTACGCGGTCCGGGCGCATTCTACTTTGATGCCGGCCTGGGGAAGAGATTTCCGATCCTCGAAAACAAGCTGAACCTGCTCTTCCGCGCCGACGCGTTCAACGTCTTCAACCATCCTAACTTTGCGATTCCAGGCGGGTTGACCGGCGATTCGCCGCCAAACGGGATCAACATTGTTACAGGTGCTTCGAACTTCGGTCAGATCTCAGGCACCAGCGCGGCACCGGCGTCGTTCGCCGTGCCGGCCGACGATTTTCGCGTGGCTCAGTTCTCCCTGCGTTTGGAGTTCTAGCTTTTCTTCAGCACTAACGCTGTACGAATCAAAAGCCCCGGCATTTGTCCGGGGCTTTTGCTTTGTGGCATGAAGGGAAAATACCTTGGGCAACTTCTGCCGGATAGACTGTTGAATGATGCGGGGGGCTGCGGGGCGATCAGGCCTTCTTGCCGCTCCGCTTCTTCGCGGCAGGCTTCTTCAGCGCGGTCCTCTTTGCAGGGGTTTTCTTTGCAGGAGCCTTCTTTACTGTCGGCTTCTTTGCCGCATTGGCCTTTGCAACCGCGGATTTACCCACACTTTTCTTTGCCGTTTTCTTTGGTCTGGCGGCCGGCGCGGCTTTGGCGGCTGCAGGCATGGCCCTGGCAGAGGCTTTCTGGCGGGCGGCGAGAGTTCTGGCGGCGAGGGCGGCTTTAAGCTCGGAGTCGAACTCGGCGGGGGTGACGGGGCGGGCGGACTTGCGCAGGCGCTCGATATCGTAGAAGGCGCGGCGCTCGGTGAGAAAGACGTGGACCACAAAGTCCACATAGTCGAGGAGAATCCATTCGCCGTGGCGGCGGCCCTCGACGGAGTGGGGCAGAACGCCGAACTCCTTTTTGAGCTTGTGCTCGATCTCGTCGGCGATGGTTACGGCCTGGCGGTCGTTGGCGGCGGAGGTAACCAGGAAAAAGTCGGACAAGCCCGAGTCGATGGGATCGAGTTCGAGAATCTGGATGTCCTGGCCCTTTTTTTCTTCACAAACCGCGGCTGCGGCTTGAACGAGAATGCGGGTTTGCTGGCGTGCTTCGGTGGTCGTCATGCGTTGGGAAAGATCTCCAATCTCAATCGTAGACCCTGGCCGGGAGAGGGGCAAATCAGTCATAGAGTTTATGGCTGCGAATGTACTCGAATACAGCCTGGGGCAGGAGCTCACGCCCGGCCATGGAATTTCCAGGAACGGCGCGGACCTGATCGCGCATCCAATCTCGAAGCTGGGAGGCGCTGATCTCCACGTTGAGGCCGGGGAGAAGGTAGAAGGGGACGCTTTCACCGGCGGGATTGTGGAGCAGGCAGGAGCGGATCACGACGCCGGAACTGGTTGCCTCCTCGCCGGGCGCGGAATCCATGGTCAACCCCTCCGGCAGCGCGACTCTCAGATCGTCAAGCCGCTGGCCGGGGCGGGAAGCGACGATCAAAGGAGCGGCGAAAGGAATCTCCGCCGAGCGATGCCAGCGGCGCAGGGAGAAAAAGGAGTCGGCGCCCATGAGGCAGAACAGGGCGCCTTCAGGCGGGAGCTGGGCGCGCAGGTTGAGGAGGGTCTCGAGGGTGAAGTTGGGAGCGCCGGAGGGCAGAGGCGCATCGGCAAGCGAAATGGCGAATCCCGGCTCGCCGGCGATGGCCAGGCGGGTCATGGCCAGGCGGTCAGCAAAGGCGGCGGTGAATCCATGGGGTTTGAGAGGCTGCGCGCCGACCGGGGCGAAGAGCACAGAATCGAGGCCGAGCGCCGCACGAGCAGCGCGCGCCACGGCCAGATGACCCAGATGGGGAGGGTCAAAACTGCCGCCGAAGAAGGCGACGCGACGGCCGCCGCGTGATGGCTGCTCCATTGGTTTATGTTATCGCGCGCGCGAAGTTCTGGTAGCATCAAAGTCACCATGGTGCGATTCCTGATTATCCTGGCGGCTCTGGCTGGAATGACGGTATCGGCGCTGGCGCTGCGCATTCACTACTCGAGCGAAACGGCACCCTGCTCGATCAACGAGAAGTGGGACTGCGGCATCGTAAACCGCAGCCCGTATTCGGAGATCGAAGACGTTCCGGTGGCGGCGATGGGAATTGCGGGCTACCTTGTCCTGGCAGTGCTGGCGCTGGCGCGGCGGCGGAATTTTGTGACCGTGCTGGCCGTGATAGGGCTGGGATTCTCGCTCTATCTGAGCCATATCGAGAGAAACGTACTCGTGGTGTGGTGCCTTTATTGTGTCATCTCGCAGGGGCTCATCCTGCTGATAACGCTGCTCAGCTTTTGGTGGGTGTTCATGGTCCCGCCGGACCGGCAGACTCGCGCTGCCCATTGAATGATTTCCTCTCCCGCAAGCTGAATTTCTCCTGGGCGGGTTCATCCGCCGCTCATCTTCCCGCACGGCTCGCGCTGATAAACTTGAAGCAAGCCAATATGTTCAGGGAAAGATATGCGCGCTGGATGTACGCGTGGGAGACGCGGCTGACCACGCGTGACGAAAACCGGGTGGTGCGCCCCATGGAGTGGGGCTTCGATTGGATCGCGCCGTTTCTTGAGGCTCACGGCCTGGGGGACGCGGTGCCGGACGCGGAGGTTGTGCGCGATGATGCGGCGGCTGAAGCGGCCATGATCCGCATCAACCAGCTCCTCATCCGCCACAGCGATAGCTTCTTCGGGTACCGGCGGCCCACCGACTTCCGGCTGGAAGAACGGCATCCGCAATTGTTCCCCACCAATGTGCGCCCGGAGACACTGGCCCAGGATGCCGCGATCCGCCAGATGGCAGCCGAGGGAAAGATTCCGCCGGCGCAATTTCTGCGCTTCACCTCGCCGGAGCGGACGCCTTACCCGGAGAACGACCAGGTGAACGCCCGCTGGTACCCGGCACCGGAGCATAAAGACCCCAAGCGGCCCAAGCAGGCCATCGTAGTGCTGCCGCAGTGGAATTCCGACGGTTTCAGCCATAATTCGCTGTGCACGATCTTCAACCGGATGGGGGTTTCGGCGCTGCGGCTCTCCATGCCCTACCACGATATCCGGCGTCCCGCGGAGCTGGAGCGATCGGACTACTCGGTGAGCGCCAACATCGGGCGGACGCTGGCCGCCTGCCGCCAGGCGGTGGTGGATATTCGCTGCTGCGTGGACTGGCTGGAGGAGCAGGGCTACGAGCATTTCGGCGTGCTGGGTACCAGCCTGGGCTCCTGCTACGCCTTTCTGGCCTCGACGCACGATTCGCGCCTGCAGGTAAACGCCTTCAACCATGCGTCTACGGCTTTCGGGGACGTGACCTGGGCCGGACAGAGCACCCGCCACGTGAAGCAGGCGCTGGAGGAGGCCGGCCTTAGCCAGGACCGCGTGCGGGCACTGTGGGCGGCCGCCAGCCCGTGCTACTACTACCCCAAATTCGCCAGTCCCGAAGCCGGCGGACCTCAAAAAAAAGTGCTGATGGTTTACGCCGATTACGATCTGACCTTTCCCAAGGAGTACTCGCTGCAGGTGGTTGAGGCATTTGAGCGCTACGGCCTCAACTTCGAGCGCCGCGTGCTGCCCTGCGGGCACTACACCACCGGCGAAGCGCCCTACAAGTTCATCGACGGCTGGTACCTGGGCTGGTTTGTCTACCGGGCCTACAAGGCTCTGCGGAGAGAGAAGGCAGCTGGCAAGAGTGCGGCGACAGTGCACCCGCACAAGGCGGAAGAGGAAACCGTCTCCCGTTAACGCACCGCGCTCAGGTCCAGGCGGAGCAGTTTGGCGGGGTCAAGATAAGCGCCCTGCCAGCGGACGGCCCAGTGCAGATGGGGGCCGGTAACGCGACCGGTGGCGCCGCTCAGGCCCAAGAGGTCGCCGGTGGCCACGCGCTGACCCTCCCGCACGTCGATGCGGCTGAGGTGCATGGAGAGGGTGAACAGGCCCAGGCCGTGGTCGATGACCACACAGTTGCCCTCGTAGTAGAGCGGGCGGGCCAGCACCACCACTCCGCTGTTACCGGCCCGCACCGGCGTTCCCAGCGGAGCGCGAAAATCCATCCCCTTGTGAATATTCGCCAGTTTGCCGTTGAAGATGCGGCGGGCGCCAAAGCTGTCAGTGGGCGTGGCGGTAACAGGGGCGCGAAAGCTGCCCGACCATAGCGGCTCAGGAGCGCTCGCGGCAAAGACGCTTTCTTTAAGCTGACGCTCGGCCTCGATCCGCTGGAGCGCCTGGGGACCGGGTTCTACGAATCCGGGCGCTACTGTGAGCGAGCTGGTGCGGTAATGGGCGGGATGAATCTCGACGGTGCGGCTCAGGGTGCCGTGGTCACCTTTCTCGTCCTGAATCGTAATCATTAACAAAGAAGGATCGGCTGGAGCTTCAACATCCACCCCGGCAAGGGCAAACCAAGCTTGCGCGTCGCGGCCACGAAAGAAATCGAGCTTTCGTCCCAGCCATTCGCCATCGAGCTTTGCAATAGCAGGCGCATCCACGCGAAGCAACACCGGCGAGCCAGACTCCACCACCGCGGGCGTGAGCGTGAGCGTGGAGGATTGCGTGTAGGCGCGGATTGGTGCAAAAGATGCGGCCTGCACACAGAGAAACAGAACGAGCCACTGGCACGGCCTATGAGGCTTGGAAAATCGCATTATGACCAAGGATAATTGCCTGGCGCCTACCGCGGATGCGCGGCGAGCCACTTGGCTACCCGCTCCTCGACTTCAGCCAGCTCATCGGCGGTGATTCTAGTTCCGATCAACTGGCGGTTGACCGCGTACTGGGCTTGGTTCGGCCCCTTCACCGCTGCTGCAAGGTCCAGCCAGAAGTAGGCCTCCACGTCGCTACGCTCCACACCCTGGCCGATAGAGTAAAGCACGCCGAGAGTGCCCTGCGCGGTTACGTCCCCCTGCTCCGCCGCTTTTCTGTACCAGGCGGCGGCCTGCTCCATATCGCGGGGAAAGCCCTTGGCTCCGTCGCGATAGAGCGCGGCCAGGTGAAGTTCACCGTCCACATTGCCTTGCTCGGCGGCTTTTTTGTACCAGGCGGCGGCCTGCGCGTAATCCCGCGCGACATCCTTGCCGGCCGCGTAGCCATTTCCAACCAGCACCTGCGACGCGGCATCGCCGGCGTTGGCTTTGGCCAGCAGGGCTGCATCCATACCCGCTTTCTGGGAGCCAGGAGTCTGCGCAAAGGCCGGGGTCAACGCCAATGCCAAGAACATCACCAGAATGATTCGCATCCATCGCATTTTATAGTGACCTCAATCATCGATCCAAAATCGCGCCGATACCAGTTTACCCAGTCAGCAGCGATTGCGGAGATGGAAGTCATGCCAAGAGATTCTCCCCCGACGGCAAATCCGGAATGGTTTCCGTCTGTCTGCGGAGCCTCGAAGAGGATAAAATTCAGATATGACTGACCGCATGTCTCTCTCCCTCGCCCAGGCCGACCCCGCTGTTGCCGCTGCTCTTGACCAGGAAACCCTCCGCCAGCACGAGGGGCTGGAGATGATTGCCAGCGAAAACTTTGTCTCCGAGGCGGTGCTGGAGGCGGCCGGCTCTGTTTTTACCAACAAATACGCCGAGGGCTACCCTGGGCGGCGCTACTACGGCGGCTGCGAGTATGCCGATGTGGTGGAGAACCTGGCCCGCGACCGCGCCAAACAGATCTTTGGCGGAGAGCACGTAAACGTGCAGCCGCACTCCGGCTCGCAGGCCAACGCCTCGGCCTATGCGGCGGTTTTGCAGGCGGGAGATACGATTCTGGGCCTGGACCTGTCGCACGGCGGCCACCTGACCCACGGTCACAGGCTCAGCTTCAGCGGCAAGCTCTACCGGCCTACGTTCTACCAGGTGCGGCGGGACACGGAGCTGATCGACTACGACGAGCTGGAGACGATTGCCGAACGGGAGCGGCCCAAGGCGATTATCGGCGGCGGCAGCGCGTATCCGCGGCTGTGGGACTTTGCCCGCATGCGGCAGATTGCCGACAAGGTGGGTGCGGTTTATATCTTCGATATGGCGCACATTGCCGGCCTGGTGGCGGGCGGCGTGCACCCTTCGCCCGTGCCTCACGCGCAAATAACCACCACCACCACCCACAAAACGCTGCGCGGTCCTCGCGCGGGACTGATTATCTGCGGGAAGGATCTGGCGGCAGCCGTGGATAAGGCCGTCTTTCCCGGCCAGCAGGGCGGACCGCTGGTGCATATCGTGGCTGCCAAGGCGGTGGCCCTGGGCGAGGCGTTGCGGCCGGAGTTCCGCACCTATGCGGCGCAGATCGTGGCCAACGCCAAGGTGCTGGCGGCAAACCCTGCAGGAGGCCGGCTTCCGCATCGTCTCCGGCGGCACGGATAACCACCTGATGCTGGTGGACGTATTCCAAAAAGGCATTCTGGGCTCTGAAGCCGAACTGGCGCTGGGCAAGGCGGGCATCACGGTAAACAAGAACACCATTCCCTACGACATCAATCCGCCGCTGAAGGCCTCGGGCATTCGCGTGGGCACGCCGGCACTGACCACTCGCGGCATGAAGGAGCCGGAGATGCGGCAGATAGGTGCATGGATGGCAAAGGCACTGGAGGCGCGCAACGACGATGCGGTCCTGGAACGGATTCGCAGGCGAGGTGGCCGAACTGGCCAACCAGTTCCCGCTGTATGCCTGGCGGCGACCCCCAACGGCGGTGGGAGTTTAGAACAAACCCAAACAGAGTTACCGGCCGAATCCAGAGCCGGACTGCGGTCTCAAGAATTTATGGAAACACAACTTGCTTCAGCACGCCGGGTTGGAGCTAAAGTAATTGATGATGGCCCGCGAGGGGATAAAAGCAGCAAAGGATAGCTGTTCTCCCTGAGGGCATCAGGAGGAAACGATGAAGTCCGTTCAATTCGCTTTGGCCACTTTACTCGTTCTTGCCGTTCCCGCGTTTGCCCAGCATCGCGAAGCGGCCGCAGGTGGGCATCAGGCCATGCCGGCACATCCGCCCATTCCGGCGCACGGGCCCAAGGAATACACCGGCACGCCGCATGCGGCCGAGCCCAATCGCAACTATAGCGACAAGGCAGGACACCCCAACGTCCCGCACGTGGATAATGGAAAGACCTGGGTTGGCCACGACACGGGCAGCCTTGATGCGCGCTATTATCTTGACCACCCCTTTGCGCATGGCCAATTCACCGGCGGTTTCGGCCGCGGGCATGTGTGGCATCTGGGCGGCGGCGGTCCCGGCCGCTTCTGGTTCAACGGGTGGTACTGGGACGTTGCGGCGGCTGATATAGCGTTCTGCAGCGGCTGGCTGTGGGACTCCGACGATATCGTGATTTATCCCGACCCGGACCACTACGGCTGGTACCTGGCCTACAACGTGCGCCTGGGCACATACGTCCACGTGGAGTATCTGGGAGCGATGTAGGGCAACAGAAGCGGAATCGTTCACGCGACAAAGGGAACAGGCCGAGGGGCCTGATCCCTTTGTATTTCTTGGGCATCTCGCGGCGCTGGAGGAATACCAGGCCAATCTCTATCGCCATCAGTTGGGAATGCTCAACCGGATAGCGCAACTTAGAGAAATGAGTGCGTGGGTCCTGATGGATTTTCGCTCGACGATCAGGATCCTGGCAGGCATCTAGGATGAGTTCAATCGCAAGGGGCTTATCTCCGATCAGGGGCAGAAGAAGCTGGCGCTTTTCATTCTGCACAAGGCTTATAAGGAGAAAACCGTGGGCCAGTCAGAATAAATTGTTTAGGATTGAGGTACCTTCAATCGACAAAATATATCTTGTCAAATGGTGCCAATGCTGAATTCTGAGTTATGCTTGTCTTATGGCTATTGATTCTATTCTCGCCCAAATTGACGCGGAGATCGCAACGCTCACACGAGCTCGCTCCCTGCTGGCCAGTGCCGGCAAAGCCGCTCCGAAGGTAACTAAACGGAAAACCAGGAAGGCGCCGGCCAAGCCCAAGGGCAGAGCCAGGAAGAGGCGCGTGCTTAGCGCCGAGGCGCGCAAACGCATTGCCGACGCGCAGCGCAAGCGCTGGGCCGCACAGAAAGCCAAGGCCAAGTAAGAAGCATAGCAACTAACCTGCCCTTTTCCCCACGCGCTGTTAACGGCCCAATTATGGGCCGCTGGCTCCACGCAAGGAGAAGAGCCGCTGTTGCGCAGCGGAAGTTGGCCGGTCCGGTGGATGGCGATGCTCAGTTATCGCCATCCGGCCGCACTGGTGTTGCGTCAAGATCGAGTACAGCGCGTGGAAGACCGTGTCCATGCGATAACAGACTTGTAGATAAATTCGTATAGATTGCTGTCTAAGGCTAGCCGGCCAGCAGGCTGGTTTATCAAGAAATCTCAACAATATCCGGCTCCTGACTTGGACGGCTTACTCTAAGCCAGTCTCTATGGCGCGTGGCCGGCGCTAAAACCCGATTAGTGCACAAACATTTTCCACAGAGACTCAGTACCGAAATGGCTTGCTCCCCACCGCATGGGGGTTTAATGTGGTGCCAGCAATATAAGTGTCTCCCATGAACGGAGGTACGCAATGCGCAGGTACATTCCTATTCTGGCGGCGGCTTTATTTTACTTCATCTTGCCGGCCGCACCGCAAGCATCCAACACAGCAGGTGGACAAAGTTCCGATGCCTTGACGGCTCAATATAACCAGGCCTATCAGGCAAAGGATTGGTCCGGAGCCGTCGCCACCGCGCAGCAACTGGTGGCGCTGAAAGCAACGTCACAGAACCTTAAGCTGCTGGGGAATGCGCAGCTTTACTCCAGCTCGGCGGATGCGGCTTTGGCTACTTACGGCCAGGCCCTGGCCGCGGCGGAAAAGGAAAAGCCCGCTGAGGGTCCGGCGATGGCTGGCTGGAAAGACGGCCTGTCGCAGATCTACATTGGCAAGGGCAATGCGCTGCTCAGGCTCAAACGCAACGATGAGGCGATTGCAGCGTATAACCAATCCGCTGTACTCGCGGCCAATCAGGGGTTGGCTTACTTCAATATTTGCGCCGTGCTTTTTAACATCGGCAATACGCATGATTCTGCCGCGGCATGCCGCAAGTGCGTGCAAGTGGATCCCACCAGGGCGAATGCCTGGTTTGTTCTCGGTTCAGATCTCTTTGCCGATTTGCCAGTAACGCACAAGGCAAGGTTACGGCATCGCCCGAGACCAGAGAGGCGCTGGAAAAATATCTGTCGCTGGCTCCCGACGGTCCTCACGCCGCCGACGTGAAAGCCATGCTGGATATGTTAGCGAAGTAGAAAAATGCCGTCTTTGGCATTTGCTATAGCGGATCCAGAGTCAATGGACTCCTGTGTGTGAGTGTGAGTGTAAATGTCCCAGGTTCGGCACAACCACATACTCACACATATACTCACACTTCAACAATATTCAACAGGGTATAGCCACTCTGAATTCGTTCTAACTCAGCCCATTCATCACCAGCATGCGCGGCTCGGTCATTTCTTCAATGGCGGAGCGGATGCCTTCGCGGCCCAGGCCTGATTCTTTGACGCCGCCGAAGGGCATGGGGTCGAGACGCCAACTGGGAGTGTCGCCCACGATCAGCGTACCGACCTCGAGTTCGCGATAGGCGGTGAGGATGCGGCCGGCGTCGCGGGTGAGCAGGCCGGCCTGCAAGCCATATTTGGAGTGGTTCACGTCGGCCAGCGCCTGCTCGAAATCGTCGTAAGGCTCGATGGCCACCACCGGGCCGAAGACCTCTTCGTCGCGCACCTTCATGCCGGGTTTGGTTCCGGTCAGGATGGCGGGAGTGATAACAGAGCCGCGGCGCTCACCGCCGGCTACCAGCCTGGCGCCGCCCTCGACGGCTTCCTTGATCCACGTTTCGATGCGCTCGGCCTCCGCGGGCCGGATGAGCGGGCCCACTTCAGTGGCTTCATCGGAAGGATTGCCGGCGACCAGCTTGGCGGCATGCTCAACGACCTTCAACAAAAAGGCCTGGAAAATGCTGCGTTCCACAAAGACGCGCTGCACGCTGATGCAGGACTGGCCGGCATAGCCGAAGGCCGCATGCGCGGTGCGCGTGGCCGCTCCGTCCAGATCGTGCCAGTCGCTGTGAACGATGAGCGCGGCGTTGCCGCCCAGTTCGAGCAGCACGCGCTTGCGCCCGGAGCGGGCCTTCAGCTCCCAGCCCACTTTGGCCGAGCCGGTAAAGCTGACCAGCTTGATGCTGTCTTCTTTTTCGGCCAGCCATGCGGTATCGGCATTACCCAGAGTGAGCACGGCCAACGCTTCGACGGGCCATCCGGCCTTGAGGATCACTTCGCCCAGGGCCAGCGCGGTAAAAGGGGTCTGCGGCGCGGGCTTGAGAATCAGCGGGCATCCCGCGGCCAGAGCGGGCGCAACCTTGTGAGCCACGAGGTTCAAGGGAAAGTTAAAGGGGGTAATGGCCAGCACCGGCCCTATGGGGAAGCGCTGGATGAGTCCCCAGCGGCCCTCGTTGCCCTCGGTCAGGTCAAGGGGAAGGGTTTCGCCGCCCAGCCGCGCGGCCTCCTCGGCTGCGGTCTTGAAAGTGAGCACAGCGCGATCGACCTCGGCGCGCGCCAGGCGCACGGGCTTGCCCGCCTCGGCGACGATCAACTGCGCGAAGCGCTCTTTTTGCTCGATGAGCGCGGCGGCTACGTCCTCGAGAATCTCGCGGCGCTTCCAGCGGGGCAGGGCGCGGGTCCGGCGCAGGCTGGCTGTGGCGTGATGCACGGCCTGGCGGGCATCGGCGCGGGTGGCCACGGTAACCCGGCCCACCAGCCCCTGGTCCCAGGGCGAGCGAACCTCCAGCGCTTCGCCGTCGATCCACTCCTTGCCGCACAGCAAAAATCCCGTTTGTGTTCCCGGCCGCATCTTCATGGCGTTCACACCTCTAGCTTGACTCTGCACTAAATGGTACAAGGATAAGGCACGCGCGGGGCATGGAAACAAAAACCTTGATCTCCGGTAGGTTCAAGATGAAACGCAAAAGCGATTTTCCCATCTTTCCGCGCAGAGAATCCCTTCACCAGAGGCACGGAAGCCTTCAGGCCCTCAATACGTATCGGAAGCGCATATCTTCGCCATACCACATGATGTAGTTGGTACCCCAGACGTTATTGAAGAGGCTGGAGTGGATTCCGGCGCTCAGATCAGGCTGGGTGTTGGAGAAGAATAGCGGCATTCTTTCGCCCACGGCGACGACCGGCGCGTCGATGGTCTCCACTGCGAAGCTGTGCTCGGCCTGCTTATATTCAAATCCCTTCGACAGGCTGTGCATATGGCGATTTCCTGAAACTGCGACGTCAAAGGGAGAGATTGACTCGCCGGATTTTTCGAGAGTCCAGCGATTCTGGTCTTCGGCAATGGGATTGAAGGTTAGCCAGAGAGCCTCAGGAAACCGGGTTGCGGGCTTCTGGAAACACGAGAGGTTGAGTTGGATGACCGGCTCGGATTTGGGCAGCACTAACTCGAGGAATATCTTGCGCGGGAAGCTGGCGCGGCCGGATTGAAAGGCTTCTTCGTCCTTGATTTCGAGGCGGGCGACGATACGGTGGGCATCGGCGGTCTCTTCCACATGTACTTCAGCCAACGATGGCTGCCAATTCTGATGCACCGCGCCGTACTTTTCAATATTCGGCTTGCCGAAGTCCCTGGGCGCCCAATCGATGGTTGAATCGTTCAACAGCACATAAGCGGAGAGGAAGCGCTTGTAGTCCTCCTGCGAGAGGGTCTGATAGGTGAAGAGCGCGATAGGGTTGCTCTTGCTTGCCCATTCACGGCCGGTGGCCTTGTTGCGCAGGCGTGTGATGGCGCCGGTTTGCGCATCGATTCCCAGGATGAAATGAGGCTGTTTCGATAGGCTCTCCGGCGGGATGAGGAACGGATGTGGCAGAGACTTTCGGTTCCGCAGGCAGAATGATTTGGAGATTGTGCTGAACCTGATCGCGCAGGTTAGCAGGCAGCGTGGCAATGGCGTCGAAGAGGTCCTGGCGCTTCTCTTGCCAACTGAACTCCATCACCTTGTAGCCTTTGGTATCGAGCATGCGGGCCAGGTCGGCGGGCTTGTAGTTATCAAAGTCAATCCAGGTTTTGGTGTCGGTGCCCCAGGTGTGCTCAGCCTCAAGCAGCAGGCGGCGGAGCAGGGCCAGGTCGGTTGCGTCTCCGGTTTGAAACGCGCCCTGGGCGATCCAGGCGTCGCGCAGGCGCGATACTTCGCGATAGCATTTCACTTTGAACGGGTCGCTCGCGCATCCGTAAATCCACGTATCGCCGATCTCCTGGGTTACAACGGGCAGATTGGCGCGATACGGCTGGATAGCCTTTGCCATGTCGGTAAGGTTGGCGGCGGAGATTTCGGCGTTGGGGAACCGCGCGGCGAGCTCGGCGTGCATGGCGGCGATTTCCTCGAGTGTGTGCGGGCCGCTGTTGTCGCCGCGCACTCGGGTCGCGAGCGCGAGATCGGAGCCGGGGACGCGGGCGACTCCGCTGTATCCGAGGTGGTACATGATGGGCAGAGTCGCGCCGGTGGGGTCGGTCCAAAGAAAGATAGGCGGCAACTGGGCGGCCGTGGAGGCGTCGTTGACGCCGATTTCGAGCAGGTTGACGCCGTGTTTAGCCAGCGGCGGAACAATGCCGCGGGTGTGGCCGGGAACATCAGTCATTTTGGCGCCCGTAGTGACCACGCCGAAGCGGCGGTCGAGGGATTGCGAGATGGCCAGACTGCCCTCGATCATAGATTGGCTAAGCATCTCGGTCTGCCAGGTGAAGGGCAGAGCGTGCCAGGCGATGTCGCCGCGCGCGATGGCCTGCTCCATGATTTTTCGTTCCTCGGGCGAGGCCTGTTCGAGGTATTCGAAAAGCAACCAGGAACCGGTGGTCCACACATAGCGGCGCTTGCCGGAAGCGTTCTGGGCGCGCGCGATCTCGATGGCCTGGGGGAAGAATTTTTCGAAGTATCGTTTGTGGACGACGTTGTATTGCGTATCGATAAAGCCCGCGTCGAAGTGGCACTTGAACATGACCAGTACGCGCTTGACGGCGGGGTCGAGCGGGGTCTGCTGGGCGTGGAGGGAAAACGGAGAGCGGAGCAGCAAGCCGGCTCCGGCGGCGGATGCGGTCTTTACGAAATCGCGGCGTTTCATGAGGTTATATCCTTGTTGAATTGAATCGCTCGAAGTGTACCATTGTACGGCGATATCGCAGAATAAAGGTCAAATTCCTAATATTTCGCGAGCGCATGAAAAAAGCGCCCCGCGGAAAGCAGGGCGCTTCATTTTGTGTTTTACGCACGGCAATCCGCGTTTTAAAACTTGAAGTTCACAAAGGCGCGGGCAAGATTGCTGGTCAAGGTTGCAGTGTGCGAAAAAGGGCTCGCAGGAAAATTCTCCTCGTCCCAGGTTAAAACTGTGCCCGCATTCGTCACCGAGCCAAAGTCAAGATACAGATATTCCGCGCCCGTCGACCAGTGCTTGTTCAACGCATACGCCGCGCCCCCGCCGGCGGCCCATCCCGTCTTCAATACCGAGGCCGAGGCCGATTCATAGGCGTCGTAGTCGTCTTCGAAGAGAGAAGAGTAGTTGAGTTGGGTTTCAGCCGCGCCGCCGGAAACAAAAACCAGGCTGCGCTTGGATGCCGCATAGCCCACGCGCGAACGAACCGTAGACAGCCAATTGGTTGAAACCGCCTGTGTAATTGTGAAGTTATCTGGGGAGCAGCAAGGGTAGACGGCCGTGACTGTTGCGGAATCGCTGGTGACAAAGCCGCCAAAGTCAGCCTCGGCGCCAAGCACCCATTTGGGGGCAAACTGCCAGTTGTATCCAAACTGCGCGCCGGCTGAATACCCTGTGGGATTCAGATTCTGATTCCCCGCGCTGGCAATCGCCGGTACGCTGCTGGAGTCAAAGTAGCCCTCTTCGCTGTAGACCGTGCTGGTCTGAGCATTGGAAGAACCGAATGCGCCGCCAGCATTAAGACCGGCATAGAATCCAGTCCAATTGATTGCGTTCTTGTCGGCCTGGCCAGGGGTCTGTGCCGGTGACAAGACTGAAAACAATGCTGCAACTGCAGCAATCGCAGTAAACTTGATCATTGATCCTCCGGGGAAGTTTTTTTGAAATGCGGGGAAATTCCGTCATTTCGTACGCATAATATATCAAATAATCGACATATCTTTCATCGGAAAAAAAATTAACTGCACGAAATTCAATTCCAAATCCGGCAAGCGCCTATAGAGCTACACTGTCTTTCTATGATTCATGACGGCAAGAGCCGCAAACTTCCCTTTGATCCTGCCGAGGCGGTGGCGCATTTGAAGGCCAGCGACCCCAAACTGGGCGCGCTGATTGACCGGGCGGGCGAGTTTACGCTGCGGCTTGATCCGGCGCCTTCGCCGTTCGAGTCGCTGCTGGAATCGATCCTCTACCAGCAGTTGCATGGGAAGGCCGCGGCGACCATCCACCGGCGCGTACGCGAGTACTTTGGCGGCGACCCTACGCCGCAGCTTCTGCTGAATACGCCCGATGAGCCTTTACGGGCCGCCGGCGTCTCCGGCAACAAGATCAAAGCGTTGAAAGACCTGGCTGCCCGCACTCTGGATGGGACGGTGCCCGGCCATGCGGCCATCCGCAAGCTAAGCGACGCCGAGATCGTAGAGCGGCTTACCCAGGTGCGCGGCATCGGCCCCTGGACGGTGGAGATGTTGCTGATCTTCCGCCTGGGGCGGCCCGATGTGCTGCCGGCGACCGACTACGGGGTGAGGAAAGGCTACGCTTTGACGTTTTTGCGCGTGCCCAGAACGCGGCCGCTCGAAGCCGCTGATCTGCCCAGGCCTGAGGTGCTGCTCAAAAGGGGAAAACGCTGGACGCCGTTCCGCTCGGTGGCCAGTTGGTACCTGTGGCGGGCCTGCGATCTGGCCAAAGGTACGGCGCCTTCCGGGCGGTCCAGCTTACAATAATCAAGCACAGCTTCTAGCTACTAGCCTCTAGCTTCTAGCTATTTCGGTTTCCTGCACATGCCCGAATGAGCATGGATTGTGATGAAGGAAGGCCTTTTTGAAGGCTTCTGCATAGGGATTTTTAGCTAGAGGCTAATAGCTAGAAGCTAGGAGCTGTTCTTCATGGCCGCAAGCAAGCATTTCGTCTGCATTCATGGTCACTTTTACCAGCCGCCGCGGGAGAATCCCTGGCTGGAGACGGTGGAGACCGAGGACACGGCCGCGCCCTATCACGACTGGAACGAGCGCATCTGCGCGGAGTGCTACGCTCCCAACGGCGCAGCGCGCATCGTGAACAACAAGAACCAGATCCAGCGCATCGTAAACAACTATGCACGCATCAGTTTCGACTTCGGACCCACCCTGTTGAGCTGGCTGAAGGAGTACGCGCCGCGCACCTATCGCATGATCCTGGATGGCGAGCGGCGTAGCCGGAAGAGCTATGGCGGCCACAGCTCGGCCATGGCGCAGGTTTACAACCACATCATTCTGCCGCTGGCCAGCATCCGCGACCGCATCACGCAGATCCGCTGGGGCATTGCCGACTACGAGCAACACTACGGCGTGCCGCCGGAGGGCATGTGGCTGGCGGAGACCGCGGCCGATACCGAATCGCTGGAGCTGCTGGCGCAGCACGGCATCAAGTTCGCGCTGCTGGCGCCGCACCAGTGCCGGTGCATCCGCCCGCTGAAGGAGGGTGCGGGCTGGACCGATACACCGAACGCCACGGTGAACACCACGCGGCCCTACCTGGCGCGCTTCGACTCCGGGGTTTCGATGGCGGTGTTTTTCTACAGCGGACCCATCTCGCGGGCCATAGCATTTGAAGGGCTGTTGAACTCCGGCGAAAATTTTGACGCGCGGCTCAAGGCGGGCTTCAAAGACGGTTCCCAGCCGCAACTGGTTCACGTGGCCACCGACGGCGAGTCGTACGGGCACCATCACAAACACGGCGAAATGGCGCTGGCCTATGCGCTGCGCCTGCTGGAAGCAGACAAGACGGTGCAACTGACCAACTATGGCAGCTATCTGGAGCAGTTTCCGCCCGAGTACGAATGCGAGATCGTGGACAACACCTCGTGGAGTTGCCAACACGGGGTGGAACGCTGGCGCTCCAATTGCGGATGCAACACGGGCAAGCCGGGCTTCAACCAGCTTTGGCGCGCGCCGTTGCGCCAGGCCCTGGACGAGTTGCGCGACGCCGTGGCCCCGCTGACGGAGCAGGAGGGCGGCAAGCTCTTCAAAGACGTATGGGCCGCCCGCAACGGCTATATCGAAGTGATGCTGGACCGCGGCACGGAATCCATGGAGCGCTTTTTCCGCGCGCATCAAAGCCACATTCTCTCGGAAGCGGAGCGCGCGCGCGCGCGGGAATTAATGGAATTGCAGCGCCACGCGCAACTCATGTACACCAGTTGCGGCTGGTTCTTCGACGACATTTCAGGCATCGAGACGGTGCAGATCATCGCCTACGCCGCGCGGGTGCTGCAACTGGCGCAGGAACTCTTTGCCCAGCAGGCCGGAGCGCTGGAACCCAAGTTTCTGGCGCGCCTGGCGGAAGCCCGTTCCAACGTGGCCAGCGCCGGCGATGGCGCCCAGATCTACAAGGAGTGCGTAGCCACGATGGAACTGGGCCTGGAGCAGGTAGCGGCCCACTACGCCATCAGCTCCGTCTTCTCGTCGTTTACCGAGGAGACCGACCTGTTTTGCTACCACGTCCGGCGCATCTCCTACGACATCCACACCTCCGGCCGCGGGCGCCTGGCGCTGGGCCGGGCGCACGTCGCCAGCGCCATCACCGGCCAGCAGCAGAGCTTCTCCTTCTCCGTATTACATTTCGGCGACCAGAATATAACCGCCGCGGTAAAGGCTTACAGCGAGGCCGATGCAGCCGCGTTCGAAACCTTTGCCAAACAGGCAGCCGAGCAGGTGCAGCGCGCCGATTTCCCAGAGGTGATCCGGCAGCTCGACCGCTATTATGGCCACGTGGACTATTCGCTCACCTCGCTGTTTACCGACGAGCAGCGGCGCATAGTAAAGCTCATACTCAACTCGACGCTGTCAGATATTGAGAACTCGCTGACCACCATCTACGAGAGCCACGCCAGCCTGCTGCACTATCTCTTCTCGGCCGGGCTGCCCAAGCCGCCGGCGCTCACCCTGGCGGCGGGCTTTGCCGTCAATGTGTGGCTGCGCCGCGCACTGGAAACCGACCCCATCGACCAGGCCCAGTTGCGGTCATACATAGCCCTGGCCAAGGTAGACCAGGTCCAGCTGGAGACGGCCACGCTCTCTTACATCGCCGACGAGCGCATGAAGCGCGCCATGGTGGAGCTGCAAATGTCCTCAGGATTGCTGGAGATGCTGGATCGTGCGCTGGCGTTGGCACGCATCCTGGTGGAGATGCCTTTCGAGTTGAACCTGTGGCAGGCGCAGAACATCTGGTATGAGATTCTGCGCACTTCAAGCTATGCGCTGACCACGCTGGCCGCCGACGACCGCCCGCAGTGGGAGAAAAAATTCAACGAGCTAGGCAGTTGCCTTTCGATTGACTACGCAACCATCAGCGCCAACGACAATGGGGCGGCGGCTCCGTGAGGCTCAGGGCAGCACTAATCTGCCCTTTGCAGTTTTCCGCCCTTGAGCACAAAGCGCTCACCGCGCCAGACGATGGTATTCCCGGCAAAGCCGGCCACCCAGACGCCCATGGCAACCAGGTCGCGCAAGGGCAGGAGCCACAGGCTGGGGAGCACCTGGCGGTCGCCGAGCACCTGGGCTCCAACCATCATGGCCAGAGCCAGGCGCAGGAAGAAGCTCAATCCCAGCAGCCAGAGGCTCAGGGGACTAAGGCCACTGGCCAGCACATTGAGCAGCGCCCAGCCCAGGCCATGGGTGAAGATGAGGCCGGCATAGCCCCAGGGGCGGGCATCGCGGACGGTGCGCGCCCAGCGCAACTGGTGATCGAGGAAGCCGCTCCAGCCGTAGGCGGGAATGGCGGTCTCGACCACTTCGGCGCTGAGCGCCACGTGGTAGCCGGCCTGGGCCACGCGCGCGCCCAGTTCATAGTCGTCGGCCAGATGATTGGCCAGCGGCGCCAGGCCGCCAATCTTATCGAGTGCCTCGCGGCTGATGGCCAGCGTGGAGCCGAGGCCGTAGCGCAGGCCGCCTTCGATCATCCTGGAGAGCAACATACCGGCCTGGAAATCGGTGGCGATGCCCAGCGCCTCAAGCCGAGAAGGCAGCGTGCCGTGCGAACGGCCACGGTAGGGTGCGGTGACCAGGCCTACCGGCGCCTGGAACTTAGCGGCGCGAGCGGGATGACCGGGCAGAGGGGCGAAGTGGGCCATTACCCTCTCCAGGTAGCGGGGCGAGACGGTGATATCGGAGTCGTTGATGAGAAGGAAGGCATGGCGGGCGTGGTTGGCGAGTTGGGCCAGAACACTGACCTTGCCGTTGGTACCCAGGCGGGCAGGGCACTCGATCAGTTGAATGGAACGAGCGGGAAACTCTTGCCTGAGCCGCTCGACGGCGGAGACGGCAGGGTCGGAGAGCGAGGAGACGCCGAAGAGCAACTCGTACTGGCCCGCGTAGGTTTGGCGGCAGTGGCTGCGGAAGGCATCGATCATGCCAGGATCGATTCCCTTGAGGGACTTGAGGATGCTGACGCCTGGGGCAAAGGCGGGCAGCGGGGCGCGCCGGGCGGCTAAAAAGGCGAGCGCCGCAACCATGGCGGCCACAAAGTAGCCCATGCCGGCTACTGTCAGCACGGTGGTGACTATCTCCGCGGAGTGGGCTAGAAGGTGGGGCATCGCTGGGGGTTAGTGTAGCGGATGAATCAGCGAGTTAGCGAGTCAGCGAGTCAGCAAGTCGGCGATGACGTGCAGATGTAGATGTCTTGCAAAGGAAGGGACTGTATATACATTTACTTTGCCGCTGGTCAATGTACTTCTATTCAGCCGCAACGGGCTGACTTGCTATTCGTAGCGCAGCGCCTCGATGGGGTCGAGGTTGGCGGCTTTCCAGGCTGGATAGATACCGAAGAGCAAGCCGATGGCGCAGGAGACGCCGAAACCGATGAGGACCCATACGGTGGAGAGGGAAGCGGGCAGGCTGATGGGGAGGAAGTAGACGATCCAGGTGAGCACGGCGCCCACCAGCACGCCGACCACGCCGCCCACGGCACACAGGGTGACCGCCTCGGTGGTGAACTGGGTAAGGATGGTCCGCCTGGTGGCGCCGATGGCCTTGCGGATGCCGATCTCGCGGGTGCGCTCGGTGACGGAGACCAGCATGATATTCATAACGCCCACGCCGCCCACCATGAGGCCGACGCTGGAGACGGCGATCATGAAAGCTACCAGCCCCCCGGTGACCTGGCCCCAGAGCTTGGTCAGCGAGTCCGGCCCGAAGATCTCGAAGTCGTCGTCCGCCTGCACCTTCACCTTGCGGCGGATGCGCAGCAGCTCGCGAATCTCATCCTCGACCAGCGCTTTGTATTTGGGGTCGTCGTACTTTACAGTTACCCACATATCCAGGTCTTCGGGATGCAGATTGCGAAAAGTGCCGAGCGGAAAATAGACCTGGTTGTCGTCAGGATTCTTGCCGCTGCCAAAGACCTGCTTCTGCTTGTCCAGCACGCCGATCACGGTGTAAAGGCCGGTTTCGATGTTCACTTCCTTGCCCACCGCCGGCTCGTTGCCGAAGAGTTCTTCCCAGGTGTCGTGGCCCAGCACGCAGACATCCGCGTGGCGCTGGTCTTCATCGTCGGTAAACAGGCGGCCCTCCAGAAAGGTCAGGTCCATTACGTCGCCCACCTGGGCGGTCGAGCCTGTCAGGATGGATCCAGCCACCTTTCTGCCGTTGTACTTCACGGCCACGTCACCCACGCGGAACTCTGATTTTACGTGCTGGATTGAGCCATCTGCCGCCACCACATGGGGCAATTGCCGCAGCACCATCACGTCGCCGAGGTTCAGCTTCTTGCGCGTTAGCTGCTCGGTGGTGGGCCTAACGCCGATGACCGGCATATGGAAGACCCAGAAGGAATTTGTGCCCATGGAGTTGGCAAAGTCGGAGACGCGCTTGTTGAGCCCGTTGATGACCGAGGAGATGGTAATGACCGTAGTGACGCCGATGACGATGCCCAGGATGGTCAATCCCGAGCGCAGTTTGTTGGCCCTCAGGGTATCCAGGGCCATCTTCACGGATTCGCGGGTTTGTCCTTGCGCCATGAAAAAGCAGCTCCTAGCTGCTAGCTTCTAGCCTCTAGCTAAAAGCTCCCGATCAGAAGCCTTAAAGGAAACATTCCTGCATCACAATCCATGCCCATTCAAACCTTTGCCGGCAACATAAATAGCTAGAAGCTGCCTTTTACAACTCCGCCCTCAACGCCACCACCGGGTCCAGGCGGGCGGCCTTGCTGGCGGGGTAGACGCCGAAGAAGATGCCCACGGCGCCGGCCAGAAACAATCCAAGAAAGACGGCCCACGCCGGTACGCTGGTAGGAAAACCGACGATAAGTGTTATGAGCTTGGCCACGCCCACGCCGACCATCACTCCGATGGCTCCGCCGACGAGGGCCATGGTTGCGCTCTCGATCAGGAACTGCAGCAGCACGTCGCGCTGGCGGGCGCCGAGGGCCTTGCGCACGCCGATCTCGCGGGTTCGCTCCGTGACGCTGACCAGCATGATGTTCATGATGACGATGCCACCCACCACCAGCGCGATGGAGGCGATGCCCAGCACCACCCAGGTGAAGAGCGCGCTGATCTGCTTCCAGATACCGAGAAAGGTATCGTTGGTCTCCATCTCGAAGTCGTCGGCAGCGCCGGGGGCATTGTGGCGGCGTGTGCGCATCATCACGCGCACCTCGTCCTTGGCCCGCTCCATGGCCTCGGCGCCCCCGTTGGGGCGGGCGTAAATCTTGATCGTATCACCGGTGCCGTAGGTTTGCTGGTAGGTGGTGATAGGCACGGCTACCCAGTTGTCCTCCGACTGGCCCAGAGTCTTGCCCAGGCGGTCGCCGACGCCGATGATGGTGTAGGGAATGCCGTCCACGCGGATTTCCTTGCCGATGGGATCGCCGTCGCCGAGCAGGTTGTCCACAATGTCGTAACCCACAATGGCATTGTGCGTGGCGTGGTCCTCGTCGGTGGGAGTAAATCCGCGGCCCAGGGCGATATCGATGTTATGCAGGGACGGCATGGTCCAGGTATAGCCGCGCAGATTGGTGTTGTTGCTGGAGTGGCGGTTGTAGACAACCGTGGTGGTGCTGTAAATGGCCGCGCCCACCTCGCTGCATTCGGCGCAGTTGTCCCGCACCGCATAGTAGTCATCAATATGCAGAATCTTGCGCTTCTGAAAGCGGAAGTAGTCTTCGGCGTTGAAGATCACGCCGGCCATCCGCGACACCGTGAAGATATCGGCGCCATATCCTGTCAGCTTGGTGCTCACATACCTGTCGGCGCCCTTAACCATGGTAATAACCATAATGATCGAGGCCACGGCCATCACCACGCCAATGAGAGTGAGAATGGTGCGCAGTTTGTTGGCCCACAGCGACTGCAACGCGAGTTTTAAGGCCTCATTGAACTTCATGGCGCTGCTTTCGTTCGCAAAGCCAGGATCGGCTCACGGCTCTCCACCCTTTGGCCGGTTTCTCCTGGAAAACCCCGCGAATGGATGGGTTAACCAGGGTTCCTGGAAGATCCTGCCCGGCTTCTCCAGTGTACGCAATCTCCCCAGGGGTACTCCTATGGACGGAACACAAGCATTTCGAGCAATTGCTTCGCCGGGAAGCAGCTTCAGCCGGAGTTGTTTCGCCCTTACCGATACGCAACGCGGCCGCGGCAGGTTCCGGGCCTCCATGGGAAGCGCTTGAAAATCGTTTTCCATACTCATTTTCCGGAAACATTCTGCTCTTATCCCACGTAGCATGGATTGATACACTGTTGCGTGCCCATTTTCGCATTGATTCCACAATCGACCATTTCACTGGAGGATCTATGATTCGCGCCCATTCCCGGCTTGCCCTTGCATTGCTTGCGCTGGCCGTGCTTTTACCTGCCCTTTGTTCCGCCCAGGCTCCGCTCCTGCTGCGCCACCCTTCCTTAAGCAAAGACCGGATCGCCTTTCTATACGCCGACGACATCTGGACGGTCAGCCGCCAGGGCGGCGAGGCCGAGCGGCTTACCTCGAACGGGCAGGTTGACGCCGGACCGTACTACTCGCCCGACGGCGCCTGGATCGCCTACTCCGCCCACCTCAACGGCAATACCGACGCCTACGTGATCCCCGCCATCGGGCGGCGTGCCCCGCCGCATCACCTGGCACCCGGACGGCAGCGGCGTGGTGGGCTGGTCGCCGGACGGCAAAGATCTACTCATCACCAGCATGGCGTCGAGCTATCGGCATTACCTGCGCCTCTTCCGCGTTCATGCCGACGGCTCCGGCGTTCCCGAGCCGCTGCCCCTGCCCTCGGGCTTCCAGGGCTCCTTCTCGCCCGACGGCCAGTCGCTGGCCTACCAGCCGTTTACCAAGTGGCAGCCGGCCTGGAAGCGCTATGCAGGCGGCCAGACCACCCCCATCTGGATCGTCAACCTCAAAACCCTCGACCTGGTGAAGGTTCCGCGCGAAAACTCCAACGACTCCAACCCGGTGTGGGTCGGCGGCCAGGTCTACTTCCTTTCCGACCGGAACGGCCCGGTCTCGCTCTTCCGCTATGACATTGCCAGCCAGCAGGTCAGCCAGGTGGTTGCGAACAATAGCTTCGACCTGAAATCCGTGCAGGCCGGTCCGGGCGCGCTGGTCTATGAGCAGTTCGGCTCCATCCACTTGGTCGACACGGCCACCAACGCCGACCAGATCGTCCCCATCCAGATTCACGGCGAACTGGCCAGCCTGGCGCCCCACCGCGCAACCCTGACCCCGGACGAGATTCAGAACGCCGCTCTGTCGCCCAGCGGCGCCCGCGCCGTCTTCGAGGCGCATGGCGAGATCTTCACCGTCCCGGCCGAGAAGGGCGACACCCGCAACCTGACCCAGACCCCCGGCGTGGCCGAGCGCAACCCTTCCTGGAGCCCGGACGGCAAGACCATCGCCTACTTCTCCGACGCCTCCGGCGAGTACCAGCTCTACCTGCACGACCAGACCGGCTTCAAGCCGCCCACGGTCATCGACCTCGGCCCCGAGCCCAGCTTCTTCTACGACCCCACCTGGTCGCCCGACTCCAAGCACATCGCATACGCCGACAAACACCTGCGCCTGTGGTATGTGGATGTGCCGGCGGGTCAACCCGCCGTGGAGGGTAAGCCGGTGCTGGTGGATCAAGGCATCTACGGCGGCTTCGGCTCCGACTTCAGCCCCGCCTGGTCGCCGGACTCCAAGTGGATCGCCTATCACCGCGACCTCGACAACCAGTTGGACGCCATCTTTCTCTACTCGCTGGAGACACACAAATCCACCCAGGTTACCGACGGCATGAGCGACGCCTCCAGCCCGGCCTTCGACCCCAACGGCAAGTACCTCTACTTCCTGGCCTCCACCGACGACGGCCCCTCGAAGGCCGGCATCGATCTTTCTTCGCTGGACCGCGCGCAAACTACCGCCCCCTACGTGGTGGTGCTGGCCAAGGACGGCGCCTCGCCCGTACCCCCGGAGAGCGACGACGAAAAGATCAAGGACGAAACCAAGAAGGACGACAAGAAAGACGCGGACAAAAAGGACAGCGACAAAAAGGACGACAAGGCAGACACGAGCAAGAAGGACGACACCTCCAAGGACAGCGACAAGAAAGACGCGGACAAGAAGGAAGCCGAGAAACCGGTGGTGGTCAAAGTGGATCTGGAAAACATCGGCGACCGTATCCTGTCGCTGCCCATTCCGGCGCACAATTATGGCAGCATTGCCGCAGGCAAGACCGGCATTCTCTATTTAGCGGAAAACGCACCCTTCGGACGCCCCAGCAGCGAGGACGGCGGTCCGGGCATTCGCGCCATCTGGCGGTTTACGCTGGAAAAACGCAAACCTGAGATCGTGCTCAGCGACCTGGATTCGTTCAATATTTCCTTCGATGGTTCCAAGGTGCTTTACGCGCGCAAAAACGCGTGGACCATCGCCCCGGCCGAGGACCTGAAGCCCGGCGAGGCAAGCCCCGGCAAGCCCTTGAACCTGGGCGGACTGGAAACCGTCATCGATCCCCGCGCGGAGTGGAAGCAAATGTACCACGAGACCTGGCGGATCGAGCGCGACTTCCTCTACGACCCCCATACCCACGGCCTCAGCATTCCCAAGATCGAGGCCAAATACAAGCCGTACCTCGACGGTCTCGCCTCGCGCTCCGAGTTCACCTATCTCTCCACGGAGATGCTGGGCGAGATCACCATCGGCCACATGTTCGTCGGCGGGCCGCACCACCCTGACAACGAGCCCAAGACCGGGCTGCTGGGCGCCGATTACAAGGTGGAAAACGGCCGCTACCGCATCGCCAAGATCCTGGGCGGGCAGAACTGGACCCCCGGCCTGGCTTCGCCGCTTACCCTGCCCGGCGTCTCCGTCAAGGAGGGCGAATACCTGCTAGCCGTCAACGGCCGCGAGCTGAAGGCCGGCGACAACTTCTATGCATTCTTCGACGGCACGGCCGGCAAGCAGACCGTGCTGCACGTCGGCGCCAATCCCGGCGGCCCGGCTTCCGAGAATAAGACCGCCCGCGACGTGACCGTGGTTCCCATCGACGACGAGGACGGCCTGCGCAACCTGGACTGGATTGAAGCACAACCGCCGCAAGGTCGGCGAACTCTCCGGCGGCAAGGTGGCCTACGTCTATATGCCCAACACCGGCGGCTCCGGCTACACCAACTTCAACCGCTACTTCTATTCGCAACTGGACAAGCAGGCCCTGGTGCTGGACGAGCGCTGGAACGAAGGCGGCTTCATCGCCGACTACGTGGTCGATGTTCTGAAGCGCTTCCCGCTCTCCGGGGCCATTAAGCGCGACGGCAAGCCGATACACGACCCGGTGGGGGCCATCTTCGGGCCCAAGGTCATGCTCATCAACCAGAACTCCGGCTCCGGCGGCGACGCCATGCCCTGGTACTTCCGCAAGGCCGGCATCGGCAAGCTGGTGGGCACGCGCACCTGGGGCGGACTGGTGGGCATTGGCGGCTATCCTATGCTGCTCGACGGCGGCCGCGTTATGGCGCCCCGTTACGCCATCTACGGCCTCAACGGCGAGTGGGAGGTGGAGAACCACGGCATCGCCCCTGACGTGGTTGTTGAAGATCTGCCCAAGGATGCGGCCGCGGGGCACGACCGCCAACTCGAGACCAGCGTGCAACTGGTGCTGGAGGAGCTGAAAGCCCATCCGGTGCCCGAAATTCCCATCCCGCCCTACCCCAATTACCACAAGAACGACGGACTGGGGAACCAGTAGCGGGTCAGCGAGTCAGTAGGGTGCCCCAGGTCTTCCGCCGCGGCGGACCGCGGCGGATGAGACCTGGGATACCCCAACTCTCAATCTGTTCAATGGGAGTGAGTAGCTGCAAGCCAGAAGATACAGGTTGCCTCACCGTCCGGAGCTGCCAAACCCCTTTTCTGCGCGCGCGGAGTCTTCAAGAGTCTCTACTTCCTGGACGGGACCGGTGAGAACGGGAACGGGAACCATCTGGGCAATCTTTTCGCCGGCCTTAAGCTCGACGGCAGCCTCGCCCAGGTTGGTCATCAGCACCAGAATCTCGCCCCGGTAGCCGGCATCGATGACACCGGCGGTGGTGGCGACGCCCCTGGCCGCCATGGAGGAACGGTCTCGGACCAGCAGGCCCAGCGGGGCGCCGGTGGAGGGATGGCGGGCCTCGACGGCGATGCCGGTGCGCACTTTTATCGTGGTGCGGGGAGCCAGCGTCGTGGCTTCCAGGGCAAACAGGTCATAACCCAGGTCCTCGCCTGGGTGCGCCACCGCCGGCAGACGGGCGGCCTGTTCCAACAGCTTCACTCGCAGCATGGATTGATGGTATAGCAAGTCAGCGAGTCAGCGGGTCAGCTAGTCAGCAGGTAGCGTGATTCGTGATGACGCATGCCTTATCGAAGGGGGTGAGCACTGCCAACAAACTGCCTTCCGGCCAACTTGCCGCTGACTTGCTGACTCGCTGACTCGCTAAAAATGGTCAGCCCCGGCAGAATCTCTCCCGCCAGGGCTGTCGTGGTCGAACGCAATCATTCGGCAAAAGGACCTGTAAGCCGAATTCTGTCGTGTGCGGTCATTCCTCTAGGCGCCGCGTTGCCGCGGACGCTCATCAGCGACCTACCCGGAGGTTTCGGCAATTGCATCGAGCCGCCTGGGCGCATCGGGCCGATGCGCAGCGCCGCCTGGCTCTGGCGGACGCTTCCCTCCCTATTTGGTCTTGCTCCGTGTGGGGTTTACCCTGCCCCGGCCGTTACAGCCGGGCGGTGCGCTCTTACCGCACCATTTCACCCTTACCCCGGCGCTGGGACTGGCCGTCCAGGCGAACCTTTCCGGCGTTCCCAGGGGCGCCCTCCCGGAAGAGGGGTAGCCGAGGCGGTATCTTTTCTGTGGCACTGGCCGTCCATGGGTTTTGAGGCCCACGTCCCGGACGTTATCCGGCACACTGCCCTGCGGAGTTCGGACTTTCCTCCCCCGGATGCCCGGTTGCCCAGACTTCCGGCAGCGACCGCCCGGTCCTCCTGCCAGTATCTAGTTTACCGCGAATACTATGCTCCGATCAGCTAAACCTCCAGTAGCGCCGGCTGGCTACAATCGAAGATGACGATGATCGAGTACCTCTATCTGGGGCGGGTGGGATACGACGAGGGGCTGCGGCTGCAGGCGGAGATGGCGGAGTTGCGCCTGCAGGGGCGGGTTGAAAATGTGCTGTTGCTACTGGAGCATCCGCCGGTGCTGACGCTGGGGCGGAACGCCGACAGGGCCCACGTGCTGGCCTCGGAGGAGGCGCTGGCGCGGCGGGGCGTGACGGTGCACGAGATCAACCGCGGCGGCGACGTGACCTATCACGGGCCGGGGCAACTGGTGGGCTACCCCATCTTCGACCTGCGCAGCCTGCGCAACCCGCAGGGCGGGCGCATGGGCCCGGTGGAGTTTGTGCGGGGGATGGAAGAGGCGCTGATCCGGCTGTGCAGCGTCTATAGAGTGCGGGCGGGAAGGATTGCCGGGCTTACCGGGGTTTGGTGCCCTGGTCCTGCAGACGGCAGCCTTTTGGAGCAGAGCGGTGAAAAGGAACCTCAGCGTAAGATCGGCGCTATCGGCATTCATGTTGCGCGGGGGATTACGTCGCATGGGTTCGCCTTCAACGTGACCACCGACCTGCGAGACTTTGCGCTGATCGTACCCTGCGGCATTCCCGATCACGCGGTGACGAGCCTGGAGCGCGAGTTGGAGAAGCCTGGGAATTTGACCGGCCTGGAAGCGGTGGCGCGCGAAGCGGCGAAGCAGTTTGGGCTGGTATTCGATCAGCAGGTGCTGGCGGTGGAGAGCCTGGCGGCGCTGCGGGTTCAGGCTAAAGCGGCTGCCGGGGCGGGGCCGAAGTTTCCGGCGGAAGATACTCCGCTGCGGGTGCCGGCGGAGGTGGAACGGCTGAAAGGCCATGCGGAGCGGCCAGTGCGAGCCTGATCGATAGTGACGGGTTCACGGTTTCCCAGGTAGCGAGATGCATGGGCCTGGTTCGGCTGCCATACGCGGCGCAATTTATAATCCGGCTGGAACGGGGCGCAACGGGGTTCAACAACGCGGGGAGAGGAATTGATGCCAACCGACGTGATCATGCCACAGATGGGCGAGTCGATCTTTGAAGGCACGCTGACCAAGTGGCTCAAGAAGGCGGGCGACCGGGTGGAGAAGGACGAGCCGCTGTTTGAGATTTCCACCGACAAGGTGGACGCGGAGATTCCCTCGCCGGCGGCGGGCGTGCTGAGCGAGATCAAGGTGCCTGAAGGCGCGACCGTCGAGGTCAATACGGTGGTTGCGGTGATCGGCGACAAAGCGGCTGCTGGGACGGGCAAACAAGGTCAGGCAGCGCAGGCAGGTGCAGCGCGTGCGGTGGTTTCAGCACCGGCAACCAGCGGAACTCCGGCGCACAAGGCTGCTGCGGCGAACGCCGGCGAGCGCGGCATATCTTCGCTGCAAGTACGGTCCTCGCCGCTGGTGCGGCGCATGGCCAAAGAGAACAACCTCGACCTGGACCAGGTGGCGGGTACCGGCTCGGAAGGCCGCATTACCAAAGAAGATGTGCTGCGGCACTTGAGCGGGCACGGAGCTGGGAGCGCTGCCGCTTCTCGGCTGCCCAGCCAGCCGGAACAGCCGCCTCCGCACTGGCCGGCCAGGTGGCGCCGCTGAGCAAGATGCGGGCCATCATTGCCCAGCGCATGGTGGAGAGCCTGCCATCAGCCCCCACGTGCACACCGTCTACAAGGTGGACATGACGCGCATCGTCCGGCTGCGCGAGCGCGAGAAGGCCAGCTTCGAGCAGCAGCAACGGCGTCAAGCTCACCTATATGCCTTTTATTGCCGCCGCCGCCGTGGAAGCGCTGCGCAAATTTCCCATCGTCAACGCTTCGCTTGAAAACGGCGCCATCCACTATCACGCCAACATCAACCTGGGGATCGCCGTGGCCCTGGAATGGGGGCTGATTGTGCCGGTAGTGAAGCAGGCGGAGACGCTCAGCTTTCCAGGGCTGGCGCGGGCCATCGCCGACCTGGCCGAGCGCGCGCGGACCAAGAAGCTGAATGCCCGACGAGGCCTCGGGGTCCACCTTTACGCTGACCAACTCGGGCATCTTCGGCGACGAGTTCGGCACCCCCATCATCAACCAGCCGGAGTCGGCCATCCTGGCCATCGGCGGCCTGAAGAAGGAGGCGGTGGTGCTGACCGACGCCGAGGGCAACGATACGATTGCCATCCGGCCGATGCAGCACTTCTGCCTGGGCTTCGACCACCGCACCATCGACGGCGCGGACGCGGGCAGGTTCATGAGCGAGTTGAAGAAGACGCTGGAGGGGTGGGATAAGGCGATCAGTTGAGGGTCCCCGGAAGCACTCCTCGATTGAAGCAAACTTGTATGCAAATCAATCAGCGGCGGCCCAGGCGAGGCCATCCGTACCCTTGCCGGTGGCGATCAGCCGCGTAACCCTCCACGTTGCGAGATCAATTTCAGCAACCTGGTTGCTGCCGATGCAGGAGACATACGCCACCTTGCCGTCGGGGCGAACCAGGACCTCCTGCGGAGCCTTGCCAACCGCAACCGAGCGCGCGACCTGCATGGTCTGGAGATCGATGACGGCTACCTTGTTCAGATCGGGCAGGGCGAGGAGCAGCCAGAGGCCATCCAGGGTGGGGGCGCTTCCGTAGCCGACGGCGTCGAGCGGAATCCAGCTCTTGAGCTTGTTTTTCGTTATATCGATGACGGCCAGCCGGGGCTTGGTCTGGTCGGCGGTAAACACCCAACGGTCGTCGTTGGAGATGGAAATGCGCTGCGCAATGGGTGAGATGGGGATGATTTTGAGCGTCTTTCGCGCCGCGATGTCCAGCACGGAAACCGATCCCGGCTCGACGTTGGAGGTGTAGCCGCGGCGGCCGTCGTGGGAGAGCGCGATCATGTGGCTCTGGACCTGGCCGGTGGGGATCGATCCCACGATCTTCAACGTCTTGGGATCGACGATGGTAACCGCGTTGTCAAGCTCGGTGGTCACGTAGAGGAGCCCGTCTTTGGGGCCGAGGATGGGCATGTGCGGGCGTACTCCGTGGCCGAAATCTACGCTGGCTACCACCTTCTGCGCAGCAATATCGATGACCACCATGTTGCGGCCGTCGCTTCCCGGCTTTCCCACGCCGGAGTTCCCATAGATGGGCACATAGGCGAAGCGGCCGTCGGGCGATGCCGCAACCTCATGGCCCGTGGTTCCTCCCTCCGGGACTGTAGCGATTACCGTTCCGGCGGCGGGATCGACGATGGCCAGGCTCCTGTATCCCTTTTGGGTCACAAGCAGACGGCCCTGCTGCGCATAACCTGCGGAGAGGGCGAAGAACAACAGGAGAAGGGCAGCGGACAATCGACTAGACTTCATGAAAACCTCCGGGAACCACGAAACGACTATATCCCAGGCGGCACGGCCCCTAGGGATGCGGCTGCCAGGGGTCATAGGTTCCGGCCAACCAGGTGTGGCCCTCGGGGTCTTTCACGGCGAACTCGCGGCTGCCGTAGGGGGTGTTCTGGAGGGGGCGGGTGATGGTAGCTCCGGCGGCTACGGCGCGGGCATGGGCCGCATCGGCGTCGGGAACCACAATGTAGACGCTGCGGGTCTCGATGCCGCCCAGCTCGCCTGGGGATTTGAAGCCGCGGCCATATTCGTCGTCCTTGCCGGAGCCGAGCATGATCATGCCGCCGTTCAGGGTCAATTCGGCGTGGTCGATGGTTCCGTTTTTGCCCTCATAGACGGCGTGGCGTTCAAAACCAAAGACCTGGCAGAGCCAGTCGATGGCGGCAGGGGCGTTGCGGTAGCGATGGCCGGGGATAACGGTGCTGCGGAATTCGGGCATGGGGAAGCCTCCGCGGGCAGAGTAACGCAGGATCGGGCCGGAGGGCAACCCTAAGTGGTTGCGGCGCAAAGACAAACGAGGGCAGGGATTGCTCCCCGCCCTCGCGTATTTTGCCAGATTCTGCCGGAATCCAGGCTTGAGATTTAAAGCGGCTGCACGTCGGCAGCCTGCCATCCCTTGGGGCCCTTCACTACGTTGAATTGCACGGCTTGACCTTCCTGCAAACTTTTAAAACCATTGGAGTTGATCGCGGAGTAATGCACGAAGACATCTTCGCCGTTCTGGCGCGAAATGAAGCCGAAGCCCTTCGCGTCATTGAACCACTTCACAGTACCTTGTTCCATTTTGCTCGTATTTCCTGGATTGAATTGCGCTGGATGAATCGGAGCGACCACAGGCAGAATCTTGCTTTTTTGGGCGAGTACTGCTCACGCCCGGTTCGGCTCTAACGCTGAAGCTAGTGTACCATTACCCCCGAAAAATGCGCGCTGGAACTCAGGACTGTATCCACACGGATAATTTTCAGTCGCAATGTGGCGCCTTCGCTTGTTTTGACCTGGACCAAACTCAAAAATCGGCTTGAGTAAGGCTCCTTTTAATTTGGAGCAGGCTTGGGCGCGGAGCCGGGGCCGCAAAGCCGCTCAGGCCCGCCCCGCGAACTCCCCCGTTTCCGTATACACTCTGACCTTTTCGCCGGCCTGGATGAAGAGAGGAACCTTGATTTCGAGACCGGTTTCGAGGCGCGCCAGCTTGGTTACGTTGCCGCTCGTGTCGCCGCGCGCGCCGGGTTCAGTGTAGGCAACCTCCAGCTCTACCTGGATGGGCAACTGCAAGCCGATGGGGTTGCCGTTGAACTTATGCAACTGGATCAGGGCGCCCTCGACGAGAAAGTCCAGGGCGTTGCCGATCATCTCCCCGGTTAGGGTGTGGGTATCGAAACTTTTCTGATCGAGGAAGTGCGAGCCCTCACCGTCACTGTAGAGGTAGGATGCCTCGACCGTCTCCAGGTCCGGCTCCTTGAACTTTTCGCCGGCCTTGAAGGTCTTGTCGAAGACGGCGCGGGTGAGCAGGTTGCGCATCTTCAGCCGGACCAGGGTCTGGCCGCCTCGCGCCGTGGGGGTGGAAACTTCCGCTTCCAGGCAGTAGAAGGGGGTGTTTTCAAACTCGAAAAACATCTTGCGCTTGACGGTGATAGCTTCGATCAGTGCGGCCATGGAATCCTCAAAGACAGTTTGGGAAGCGGAAAGTTCCCCTGGGAGATTATCCGGCTCCCGGTCAATTATAGGGGGAAGCGCGCATTCAACCATCGCCTGCGCCAGGGAAAGAGGCGCACAGCCGGATTCCAGACTTGCCACTTCGGCGGTCCAGTGGCGATACTATTAATAGTCCCTCTTGCGGACGCCATCTCTTCCTCAGCGAGAATTACCTTGGCGCGTGAACTCTTTACGGCTCGTCTTGAAAGAAAAGACTGCATCTCGGAAGTTGCGCAGTGCTATCACTTCGTGTTCGTCATCGACGAGCTTGAGAGCTTCTCCTATGCCCCCGGCCAGTTCGTCTCCGCCATGGCCGAGGACGCGAAGGGCAAGATGCAGACCCGCGCCTACTCCATTTCGTCGGCGCCCAACGGCAACCGCTTCGAACTGTGCGTGAACCGGGTGGAGGAAGGCTTCTTTTCCAATCACCTGGCCGACTTGCCCGATTTACCCGTGGGCGGCGACGATCCAGTTGCACGGGCCGCACGGGCACTTTGTGCTTCAGGAGCCGATCACCGACTCCATTCTGATCGCTACCGGCACCGGCATTGCGCCCATGCGCGCCTATACGCAGTGGCTCTTTCCCGAGAATGGTCCTGATCGCAGCCAGGGCAAGGATATCTGGCTAGTCTACGGCACCCGCCACGAGACCGATATCTATTATCATGAGGAGTTCGAGGCGCTGGCCCGGCGCAAGCCCAACTTCCACTACCTGCTTACGCTGAGCCGCGCCCAGGAGAGCTGGGGCGGACTGCGCGGCTACGTGCAGGAGCATGTTGCCCACATCATTGAGGAGCGCGCCGCCCGGCTGGGCCTGCCGCTGCCGCAGCCCGCGCCCGATCGCGGCGACGCCGGCAGCCGAATTGAAATTCGACATCTTCGCCTACATCTGCGGCCTTAACTTCATGGTCTCCGGCGTGCGCGAACTGCTGGCCGGCTTCGGCTGGCACAAGAAGCAGATCGTCTTCGAGCGCTACGACTGAAGACCGCTGGCTCAGCTAGCTCATCCGGAGAAATTCCTTACAGATTGAACAATTCCCGCAGCCGCCTGGTTTGCGCGCGGCTGACCGGGATCTCGGTCTGCTGCTTGTCGTTCATGCGCAACTGGTAGCTGGACTTGAACCACGGCACCACCTCGCGGATGTGGTTGATGTTGACCACAAAGCCGCGATGGGCGCGCCAGAAAAGCGCCGGGTCAAGCAGGTCCAGCAGCTCTTCCAGGGTGCGGCACTTGGAGCAGCCCTCGAAGTTCTGCGTGACGACGCGAATCACGCCCTCGTCGATGGCCGCGTAGCAGATCTCCGCCTGGTCGACCAGCAGCAGCCGGCTCTGCGCCTGCACGATGAGCTTGGCCGGCTGGGGCGCGCGCGCGGCGCCCTGCGGACGGTTGAGCAGGCGCAGCAAGCGCGTCAAGCTGGGACTCGATGGGCGGAATCGGACAGCGGTGCCGGCGCCCGGCGATGCGGCTGCGCACCCGCTCCACAGCCTGCTGGACGCGGGTGCGGTCAAAGGGCTTGAGAAGGTAATCGACGGCATTCACGTCAAAGGCGCGCACCGCGTACTGGTCATAGGCCGTGGCAAAGACGATCTGCGGCAGCGGCTCGGCACTCCTGCCGGGCTCCAAACCGGTTTTTGACCTGGCGCGCTCCATCAGCCGCTGGATGACGGCAAAGCCGTCCAGGCCCGGCATCTGCACATCCAGGAAGACCAGGTCGGGATGGTGCTCCTCGATCAGGTCCACGGCCTCGATGCCGTTGGTTCCCTGCGCCACGACTTCCACGCCGCCCACCGAGTCCAGCAGGTACTTGAGCTCGTCGCGGGCCAGTTGTTCGTCGTCGATGATGAGCGCGGAGATGGTCATGCGAACCGGAAGTTAGATTGTAGGAAGGGAACCCGTCCGGGTCAATGCGGGCCGGGGTTGATGAGCGGATCAAGCCTGTTGGAATGCCGAATGAGGCGCGGTTTATTCGGCCATCATGCGCAGGCGCGCCGGCATGTGGTCCCTGGCCAGTTCATGGCCGCAGCGGGTGCAGAACTGGTCGGTGGCGCGCACGGTGCGGAAGCAGTTGCCGCAATTGGCCGCGAGCTGGTAGTTGCACTGCGGGCAGAAATGGAAGTCGCTCTGCACGTGCGTGGCGCAGGCCGGGCAGCGCGAAACCTCCGGCTGGCGCAGCAGGAAGTAAAGCACAGCGCCGATGCCGCCCGGCATGACGAAGCAGATCAGCATCCAGAAGCGCGTGCTCATGGCGCGCCGCGGAGCGTCCTTGCTGACGTAGCCGACCATCAGGAAGTAGAGCGCGGCCAGCAGGCCCCAGGAGAAGTTCAAATAGATGCGGAGGCCGAGGGGCGGCACGTGGTGCTGCTGGGTGGGCAAAACCAGCCAGAAATAGTACTCCACCAGCACAAAGGCCGCGGCGGCCGCCACGATGGACCACACCGGAATCAGGCGCGCGTCTTCATTGGCGGTGATGGATTGTGGATCGCGCATAAGGCTATCCCTCCCCGGGAGGTCTTTCAGGAGGTTAAACACAGCTTACCCTGTATTTAAATGGACGGGAAGAAGAAAGCGGAAGTTGCACGTCCTCGCGCGGAGGTTGCGTGTTGTCAGAAGGCCGAAATCAGGACTTGCGCCGTAACCAGCCGGCCAGCAGCACGGAGGCCAGCAGCGCCGCGCTGAGAAAGGATATCCACACACTGAGCTGGCTCGTCAGGCTGGTCAGGTGCTCTTCCTCAATCAAGGTGTCCGCGATCCACCAGACCAGCGGACCCAGCAGAAGAAAAATCACCAATGTGGCTGCCAGGGCCAGGGAGCGGGCCCGCTTGCGCCCGGCTTTCTGTTCCTGCATCACGCCCAGCGAGGCGTTCACCACGCGGCAGGTGCGATGGGCCACGGCGCATTCCCGGTCAGCCTGGTTCCCGGCCAGAGCCGAGAGCAGATCGCGGTCCCCGGCGGCGCCTGCCCCTGGCTTGCCGGCCTGGTCCTCAGCCGTCGCGGCGGCCCTCACGCTGCCCCCTGAGAGCGCGGACGGATGTGTTCCAGCTGGGGCTTGATCGCGGCCAAACCCCTGTAAAGTCTTGATTTCACAGTGGAAAGCGGCGCCCGCGTCACCTTGGCGATCTCTTCCAGCGACAACTCCTCGTGGAAGCGGAGCACCAGCACCTCGCGATGAAGCGTATCCAACTGGAGCAGCGCCGCCGCAATCCGTTCCCGGTCTTCAAGGTTGGAAAGGCGGTCGAAGGGAGTGGGCTCACCGCCGGCAATCTCGAAGCTCATGGGCCGGTCGTCGTCCCCGGAGCCCTCGAACAATTCATCCAGGCTGGACATGGTCCGCTTGCGGCGCTGGTCGATGACCAGGTTGCGGGCGATGGTAAATAGCCAGGTATCAAACCGCGCCTGGCCGTTGAACTGGGCGCCGCGCACCAGCACCCGCATCCAGACCTCCTGGAAAAGGTCCTCGGCCATCTCGCGGTTGCCGGTCAAATAGAGCAGGTAGCGCATCAGCCGGTGCTGGTAGCGGACGATCAGCTCGTCCAGCAAACCGGCATCCTGGCGCTTAAGTGCCGCGGATATGGCCAGGCTTTCCTGCCGGGCCTGCTCCTGAACCGTGGTGGCGGAAACTGGCGCGAAAAAAGGGCGAATGGACGGGGCGGCACTCATCTTATTCTATTAGACACCAGATAGACGCCAGAGTTGGCCTCCAGACGCTGAAAAATGGGTTTAGCTCCATCATCTCCATCCCACGGTAACCATGCGGCAACTCGTTCTGGCTCTCCAGAGTGAGCCGTAGGCGACTCGTCCATCTTCTACACTATCTCTCATGGAAGTTTTGTACGGGCTGCATGCGGTGGAGGAGGCGCTGAAGGCCGGAAAGCGGCGCTTCGACCAAGTGTTGGTGGCGCGGGAGCGGCACGACGAACGGCTGGAACGGCTGGTGGCCACGTGCCGCCAGTCCGGCGTGCGGGTTCGCCAGGAGGCGCGCGAAGAGTTGACGCTGCTGGCCCAGACTGCGGCGCACCAGGGCGTGGTGGCCATGGTTCGCCCACAGGAGTTTCTTACTATCGAGGATCTGTTCGATCCGGATCCGGCCAGGGCAGAGACTGGAGCCGCACGACTGGTGCTGGCGCTGGACGGAATCGAGGACCCGCAAAACCTGGGCGCGCTGTTGCGCGTGGCTGACGGCGCAGGCGTGGATGGCGTGGTGTTGACGGAGCGGCGCTCGGCGCCTTTGAGCGCGGCAGCTGTGAAGGCCAGCGCCGGCGCGACCGAGCACCTGCGCATGGCGCGCGTGGTGAACCTGGTGCGGGCGCTGGAGGAACTCAAAGGCCGGAATTTGTGGATTATTGGACTGGATGAGCGCGGCCAGACGGACTACGATCAGTTCGACCTGACGGGAGATTGCGTGATCGTGCTGGGCCGCGAAGGAGCGGGACTGCATGAACTGGTGCGGCGCACCTGCGACCACCTGCTGCGGATTCCCATGGCCGGCGGCGTCAGTTCGCTCAACGTCTCGGCGGCCGGTGCAGTGGTGCTCTATGAGGCTTTCCGCCAGCGCCGCAACGCCGCGCAACGCGCCGAAGGCGCAGTTGGCCCCACCGCAGGCGGCGCGCAACAACCACGCCAACAGAAAGGCCTGGGCTCATGAAATTATCACTTGCCGGGATGGTGGCTGCATTGGGCATGGCGGTTTTGCCCTCTACGGCTCAAACCACGACCTTCACTCCGCCTGCACAGGAGGCTGCGGCTCCGCCTGCCGCGCAGAATAAGCCATCCAGCGGCAAGGTAATCCTTTCGCGCTCCATCGACGAAAGCGGCCAAACCACCACCCAGGCTGGCCCGGCCGCGACGCCACCGGCCATCAAAATGGCGAGCGAACCCTCTGCCGAGGACGCCGAGCGGCAGGCCGTCACCTTCACGGATTTCGATATGGACGTGCGGCTGCGCACCGCGGAGCAGCACATTGCGGTCCGGGCGTTGGTAACGGTGCGCAATGACGGCAAGACCCCACTGGCGCGCATCCCGTTGCAAATCTCCTCCTCGCTCAACTGGGAGCGAATTCGAGTGAACGGCAGGGACGTTGAGCTTTCCGTGGCTACGCTCAACTCCGACGCCGACCATACGGGGCAGTTGCACGAGGCGGCGGTGCCTCTGGCTCAGCGTCTGGCGCCGGGCCAGAGCCTTCAACTCGACGTCACCTACTCCGGCGCTATTGCTGCGTCGGCCCAGCGGCTGCTGGTCATCGGAACGCCTGAGGATGTGGCGCTGCACTCGGATTGGGATCGGATCAGCGTTCCCTTCACCGGCCTGCGCGGCTTTGGCAACGTGGTCTGGTACCCGGTCTCCAGCGTGCCGGTGATTCTGGGCGACGGGGCGCGGCTCTTCGACGAGATCGGCGAGCACAAGCTGCGGCTGGCGGGGGCGCATTTCCGCCTGCGGCTTACCGTCGAGTTTCCACACGGCCATGCGCCCACGGTGGCCCTGATCAACGGGCATCCGGCTCTGCTGGCCGTCACCGATGCGAGCGATCTGGGCCAGGAAGTGGCTGGCGTGGCGACTGCCGAAGCGGAGGTCGCGGCCCTCGGCTTTGCAGCGCCCAGCCTGTTTGTGGCCATCCGCACACCGCACTCCGCTGCAAACACGACGATATGGACGCTGCCGGAAAACGAAGCGGCCGTGCCGGCCTGGACCACGGCGGCAGCCACGGTAACACCCTTTCTGCAAGGCTGGCTGGGGCAACGGCCCCGCTCCCAACTCACGCTGCTGGATCTGCCCGACTCTCAGGACGCGCCCTTCGAGACCGGCGCGCTGCTGGCCACGGCCATTCGCCAGGCTAATGCGGAGCAGTTGGACGGTATACTGGCCCACGCGCTAACCCATGCCTTCATCAATAGCCTGTCGCGGCCGCCGCCCGCCTGGCTTGACGAAGGCGTGGCCCACTTCATGGGCACGCTGTGGGTGGAAAGGCAGCGCGGACGCAACCAGGCGCTGGGTTCGCTGGAGGCCTCGCGCGCTGCGCTGGCTCTGGCCGAGCCGGAAAGCCCCGGCCAAAGCGCGGGGCAGCCGCTGGCTGAGGCCTTCTCGCCCGTCTATTACCGCACCAAGGCTGCCTATGTGCTGTGGATGCTGCGGGACGTGGCCGGCGACGCTGCGCTCTCAGCTGCACTGCGGGCCTACGATCCCGCCCAGGATACCGGCAAAGAAGCCGGCCACAGCTCCTTCGAGAAGCTGCTGGAACAGGCCGGAGCCCGCCACGATCTCTCCTGGTTCTTTGCCGATTGGGTGGATGCGGACAAGGGCCTGCCCGACCTGAGCATCGAGGGCGTTTTTCCCACCGCCGCCCAGAGCGGCAACTGGCTGGTGGCGGTCAACGTGGCCAATCGCGGCTACGCCGCCGCCGAGGTTCCGGTTACGGTGCGCACCGACTCGACTTCGGTCACAGAGAGGGTTCTGGTTCCCGCGCGCGGCAAGACTGTCCAGCGCATCCTCATCCAGGGCAAGCCGACGGAGGTGCAGGTGAACGACGGCACGGTGCCCGAAACCCAGGCCAGCGTGCATCTGACCAAATTGGATCAGCCGGCGGAGAACCCGTCCTCATCGAGCCAGTCCAACCCGCCCATGCAGTAGGCTGTGCATGCCCGGCAGCAGGAATCTACCCGTCCTTCTTCTCCGCGTTCCGCGCCCGCACCTTGAACCAGATGGGCGTGCCTTTGAAGCCGAAGGCCTCGCGGATCTGGTTTTCGAGGAAGCGCTCGAAGGCGAAGTGCAGCTTGATGTCGCGGTCGGTGAAGAGCACAAAGGTGGGCGGGGCGACGGCGGCCTGCGTCATATAGAAAATGCGAACCCGCTTGGCCATGGGCACCGGGCGCGCGCTGAAAGTCGATCTTTCGAGGAAGCGGTTCATCTGGCCGGTGGAGACGCGCTTGCGGCGCTCGGCGGCCACGGCTCTAACCTCGTGCAGCACGCGCAGCATGGTTTTGGCGCCTTTGCCTTCGGGGGCCGTTCCTTCGAGCGCGGAGAGAAAAATCACCGGCGCATAGCTCAGATATTTGAGCACCGTGCGCAGTTGCTTCTCGAAGATCTCGCGATCGGCGGGGGGCTTGCCGTCGGTGCGGCCGGTGGTGACCGCGTCCCACTTGTTCACGACGATGATCACGCTGCGGCCGCTCTCGTGGGCGTAGCCGCCGATGGTGGCGTCGGCGGCGGTTACGCCATCGGTCGCGTCGAGCACCAGCAGGGCCACGTCGGCGGCCTCCAGATGGCGGCGGGCCATGACCACGCTCATCTTTTCAGCCATCAGGTGGGTTTTGCCCTTGCGGCGGATGCCGGCCGTATCCACAAAGCGAAAGCTGGCTGCCCTCGAACTCGACCACCTCGTCCACGGCGTCGCGGGTGGTGCCGGGGATGGGCGAGACGATGGCGCGCGAGGTTCCGGTCAGCGCGTTCAGCAGCGTGGACTTGCCCACGTTGGGGCGGCCGATGATGGCCACCGAAGTTTCGTGCTGCTCAAACTCGCCGTGGGTAGCGGGAGCTTCGCGCCCGGCGAATCTTCTTCGACGAACTCATCAGCGTGGCGCCTCGGCCTTTTCAGCGGCCAAAGCTTCATCCTTCCGCCAGCACAGCCTCCGCCGGCGCCGGAATCACCGCGGAAATGGCGTCCAGCAGGTCGCCGATGCCCAGGCCGTGCTCGGAACTGACGGGAATACATTGCGGATGCCCAGCCGGCGAAAGTTCTCGGCCTCGACGGCCATCGCCTCGCCCTCGACCTTGTTGACCGCCAGAAACAAGGGCTTGCCGCCGCGAATCAAGAGCCGCACCAGGTCGTAGTCGGGACTGGCCAGCTCGGTGCGCGCGTCCACCACCAGCACCAGCGCGTCGGCTTCTTTGAGGGCCACTTTGGCCTGGGCATAAATCTCGGTGGGGATCAGCTCCGGATCGTCGGGCACGATGCCGCCGGTATCGACCAGGCGAAACTGCCGGCCGGCCCACTCGTACTCGCCATAGATGCGGTCACGGGTGATGCCGGGCTCATCGCCCACGATGGAGCGGCGGCTCCCGGTGAGGCGGTTGAAGAGCGTGGATTTGCCCACGTTGGGCCGGCCCACAATGGCCACCAGCGGCAGACCACCCCGCGGACCACCCAGAGGGTACCCGCCTGTCCGCGGGGACTCCGCTGGCAACGCCGTGGCGCCGGGCTTGCTGGGCACGGCCGATCTGCGATACTTGGCCAAAACTTGTCTCCAGTCGCCGGCTTAAACGGCACAGTCCAATCCCAGTTTAGTTGCACCCCATCATACGGCCTGGCCGGGATGAGTTTCTTCTTATCTGCCTGGCACTTTTCAGGCAAGACAATTGCGTTCTGTTGCAGCAGGAGAGAGCGATGCATATCCACGCCAGTTCGATGAATATAAACTCGGCCACTCTCTACTCCGCCGCCGGTGCGGAGAAAGCGGCCGCCGAGCAACGCGCCGCCGATATCCGCAGGAAACTGATGAAGAGCGCATCCGACATTGAAGGCATACCGAGTCCCGACGAGGCTTTCATGATCGGCCAATGGATGGATTCGCGGCACAGCCAGGTCGAGAGCCCGGACCAGTACCATGCCAGCGCCTCAGGCAAAGTTCCTGATTTTGGATGAGGCTGGGACTTTAGAATCCACACTGAAGCGACAACGGACTGGCCCAGAGCAGAAGGTTGGCTTTCAGGGACGCCATTTGCCGTGAGTTATTAGTTGCGGCTTGCTAAGATCCCCCAATTTTGTAACAGCAGCAGGCGATATTATTTGCACAATGCACTCGTAGTATGTATAAACTACTGTAATTCCCCTTATGAAGGAGGTTGTCCCATGCCGAAATTCGTGATTGAACGTGAGATTCCGGGAGCCGGATCCATGTCGGCTCAGCAATTGCAGGGCGTGGCAGAAAAATCCTGCAGCGTGCTGCGGAATCTTGGACCGCAAATACAGTGGCTGCACAGCTACGTAACCGACAACAAAATCTATTGCGTCTACATCGCGCCGAACGAAGAAACGGTGCGTGAACACGCGCGAATGGGCGGATTTCCCGCCAACAGCGTGTCGCAGGTACGGAGGATCATCGACCCTACCACCGCGGAGAGCCTGCCAGGCTGAATCCCGGTGAATCGCGGCATCGGAAGCTGACTCACGCCACCCACTCTCCGGCAGGCTCACTATGATGGAGTGAGCAGCCGGTCCCGATGCCTCCGAGCGACAGTCCAACCCGCGCCTTGCCCACCCTGCATGAGTTTTTCTCGCCGGGTGGGATTCTGGCGCGCTCATCGCTGCCCTATGAGTATCGCCCGGGCCAACTGGAAATGGCCAAGGCCGTGGAGCGGGCTCTCGAAGAGCGCCGCCACCTGATCGTGGAGGCCGGAACCGGAACCGGCAAGACGCTGGCCTACCTGCTGCCGGCTCTGCGCACCGGCCAGCGCATCATCGTCTCCACCGGCACCAAGGCCCTGCAGGACCAGCTCTACTTCCGCGATGTTCCCTTCCTGGAAACGCTGCTGGGCGAGTTGCGCGTCTGCTACATGAAGGGCCGCGCCAACTACCTGTGCCGCCACAAGCTGGCCGCGCTGCGCAATCAGCCGATTCTCTCTGGTCTGGAAGAGATCGACCAGTACCGGCAGATCTGCCGAGTGGGACGAGACGACCGAGACCGGCGACCGTGCCGAGCTTTCCGGGATGCCCGAAGTCGAGCGCGCTGTGGCAAAAGCTGGATGCGCGGACCGAGGCCTGCCTGGGGACGACCTGCCCGGATTACCGGCGCTGCTTCATCACCGAGATGCGGCGGCGGGCGCTGGAATCGGACATCATCATCGTCAACCACCACCTGTTTTTCGCCGACCTTTCCGTCAAGCAGGAGGCCTCGGGAGCGCCCGACGCCGGCATTCTGCCGGAGGCCGCGGCGGTGGTCTTCGACGAGGCGCACGAGCTGGAAGAGGTGGCGTCGAGCTACTTCGGCCTCTCGGTCAGCAACATTCGCTTTGAGGAACTGGCGCGCGATACCGATGTGCTGCTGCGCGGCAAGGAGGGCGCGGAAAACCTGCCCGCCGCCACGCAGCAACTCCGCGAGCGCGCCCGCATGTTCTTTGCCGCGCTGCCTATGAACGGCGACGGACGCCAGCCTTTCACCGAACGCGAGGAGTTCCTGGAGAACTCAGGCGAGCTGTATACGGCGGTGTGCGCCACGCTGCGCCGACTGGAAGCGGAGATGGAGCTGCTGACGGAGATCGACGAGGCGCCGGGACTGAAGAAGCGCGTCGCCCGGCTGCGCGCCGAGTTTGAGTTCCTGCTCGAATCGAACGCCAGCAACATGGTCTATTGGATGGAGCGGCGCGCGGCTGGTGGGAGTGCCGACCGAAACGCTGCCGGCCGCAGGCCCTCGCAGTCCCGTACAACGTTTCTGCAGGCCACGCCCATCGACGTCTCCGAACTGCTCCACGAGCTGGTCTTCGATCAGATTCCGACCGTGGTGCTCACCTCGGCCACGCTCACCGTGCAGGGCGGCTTTGAGCACATGCGCAGGCGGCTGGGCCTGACTGAGGCGCGCGAGCTGGTGGTGCCATCTCACTTTCGCTATGGCGAGCAGGCGCTGCTCTATCTGCCGCCGGAGATGCCCGACCCGCGCGACGCCGGAGTTTCCCGAGGCTGCCGCGAACTGCATCCGGCGCGTGCTCGAGATCACCCGCGGCCGCGCCTTCTGCCTCTTCACCAGCTACAGCCAGATGCGCGACCTCTACGAGCGCCTGATGCCGGTGCTGGACTTTCCCATCCTGCTGCACGGCACCGCTCCGCGCAAAGCGCTGCTGGAGGAGTTTCGCTCCACGCCCAACGCCGTGCTCTTCGGCACGTCAAGTTTCTGGCAGGGCGTGGATGTGCAGGGCGAGGCGCTGAGTTGCGTCATCATCGACCGGCTGCCCTTCGCCGTGCCCAGCGACCCGGTGGTCCAGGCGCGCATGAAGGCCATTGAAGAGGCGGGCGGAAAGCCCTTCAACGACTACCAGGTTCCCGAGGCGGTCCTCACCCTCAAGCAGGGCTTTGGGCGGCTGATCCGCTCGCTTGAAGACCGGGGCGTGCTGGTTCTGCTCGACCCGCGCATTCAGAGGCAGAGGTACGGGCAAACGTTCCTTGCCAGCCTGCCGCCGTACCGGATGACACAGACAATTACGGATGTAGGGAAGTTTTTTAGGAAAGACGGGAGTAATTGATGGTTCTTCATGGATCATTGCTGTTGTGAGGGAAATAAATGCAGATTACCGCGCAAGACGTACTCATCGTCACCGACGTGCAGAACGATTTCTGCCCCGGCGGGGCACTGGCCGTGCCGGGCGGAGATGTTGTCATCGAGGTGATTCAGCAGGTCGCGCCGAGGTTTGAGTATATTGTTCTCACGCAGGATTGGCACCCGGTGGGGCATTCCTCTTTCGCGAGCGCTCATGCGGGGAGACAGCCCTTCGAGCAGATCGAGGCTGAGCTACGGAGCGCAGACCCTTTGGCCGGACCATTGCATTCAGGGCAGCAAGGGTGCGGAATTCCACCCCGCGCTGCACTTGCCGCGGGCGGAACTGATTCTGAGAAAAGGATTCCGGCCTCAGATCGATTCGTATTCGGCATTCTTTGAGAACGACCGCATCACGCCGACCGGCCTGGCCGGCTATCTGGAGGAGCGGAACCTGACCCGCGTTTTCCTGGCCGGACTGGCCTACGACTATTGCGTCGGCTACTCGGCGCTGGATGCGCGGCGCGTGGGGCTGCAGGCCGTGGTTATCCGCGATGCCTGCCGGGCCATCGACCTGGAGGGTTCGGTGGCGAAAATCGAGTCTCAGTTTGCCAATGCCGGGGTCATGCTGATCGAGAGCGCGGAGATTTCCGGCTGAAGCTGCCGCATCCCGCGTAGAATCGCAGCAGGCTCGTTGGGCTTTCTCATCTATGTCGCGCAACTTCTACATTCTGGCCGCAACGCTGATGCTCTTCGCGCTGTTCTCGGCGGGCATGGCGCTGGTGCCTTCCAGCTTCCAGCCGGGACTGCCGGCTAACGGTACGCTGTGGCGGACGGTGGCGCTGCTTCTGCTGCTGTTCGGGCTGGGGGCGGCGCTGATCGGCGTGATGAGCCAACTCTTCGAGCAGGTGGACCGGCGCAGCGAAGAGGCGCGGCGGGCGGCGCGGATGTAAGACGCCGGCGGCCAAAAGACACTAGAATCGAAGGAGGGATGCTTCCCCGAACAGGACAAGAGCAGACGCCGATGTATGAAGTCACCGTGGAGGCCGGTTTCTCCTCCGGCCACTACCTCCGCAACTACAAGGGCAAGTGCGAGAACCCGCACGGGCACAACTACAAGGTCCGCGTCACCCTGGCCGGGGCCGCGCTGGACGAGGCTGGCCTGCTGCTGGACTTCAAGCTGCTCAAGCAGGTGCTGCGCCCGGTCATCGAGCGCATCGACCACCAGATGCTCAACGACCTGGAGCCCTTCACGGTGCTCAACCCCTCGGCCGAGAACATCGCCAAATATTTCTACGACCAGACCAACGAGCAGCTCGCCGCCATGACGCAGGGCCGCGTGCGCGTGAAGGACGTGCACCATCTGGGAGACGGATACCACCACGGCTACTTACTACGAGTAGGCGGCGCAGCGCCGTCAGTTCATCTGGCTGGACTTGGACTTGAGGTACTTGTCGAAGGGAATCTCGAAGTAGAAGAGCTCGTTGCCGTCGGCGTCGCGCAGCTTGTGCAGGTGCAGCTTGGCGCCCTGCAGCGGGTGGTCGAGCCCGGAGACGTCGTAAAACAGGAAGCCGGCGCGCGTGGTGTGCGGCTCGACCACCAGGGCGCTGTACTCGAAGGTGTCGAAGTCCTGCTCGATCTCCTTGTTGCTGGCCTTGGGCTTGAGCTTGATGGCGGGCAGCGGGCCGGGCATGGGGATCTTGCCGCCCTCGCGCTCCTTGCGGGTCATCAGCCGCTCCACATCCTCCGGCTCGGCGGCCTGAATCTTGTCGCCGGCGGCGGTGAGGAAGAGAATCCGCGCGTCGCGCAGGCTGATGGGCCGGTTGCCGTTGTTGGTGACGATCAGCCGGATGGGCATTACGCCGTGGCTGAGATAATCGACGCGAAAGATGGACTTCCTTCTCGCGCGTGTCGTAGGGTTCGGCGGCGATGGCCACCTTTTCGTCGTCGTGCACCTCGACCGCGGCAAACGACGTGGCCGGCTGCACCGGAGGCGGCGTGTGGTCGCTGGCCACGGCCGGCAGCGCCAGCCAGAGCAGCAACAGCGGAATTGCCCGCAAGATTCCTCATCGTGCTCGACTGTATCATTTGAGGGTTAGACTGCGGAAAGGCAAGTTCCGTCACGCATGATTCTGTTTTTCTACAATCTGGCCTTGCTGGCGGTCCTGGTGGTCGGCGCGCCGTGGTGGCTGTGGCGCATGGCCACCACGCAAAAGTACCGCGAAGGGCTGCTGGAACGCCTGGGCTGGGTGCGATGGCGCCGGGCGGTCTGAGTCTGCAAACGGTTCGCACGGTGCGAAGCCGCGCCGTCATCTGGGTCCATGCCGTCTCGGTGGGCGAGGTGCTGGCGGTCAGCCGGCTGGTGAAGACGCTGGACGCCGCGCTTGCCGGAGTATCGGCTGGTCGATCTCCACCACCACGCGCACCGGCCAGGCGCTGGCCCGCGAGCGCTTCGGGCCGAAGCGCGTCTTTTATTGCCCGCTGGACCTGCCCTGGGCGGTGCGGGCTTACTTGAACGCGCTCCAGCCGCGGCTGCTCATGCTGGCCGAGACCGAGTTCTGGCCCAACCTGCTCAGCGGCTGCTTTCGCCGGGGAATTCCCGTCGCCGTGGTCAATGCCCGCATCTCCGACCGCTCCTGGCCGCGCTACCGGCGGCTGCGCCGGCTGTGGCGGCCGTTTCTTGGCCGGCTCAGCCGGGTGCTGGCGCAGAGCGAGACGGATGCCGAACGGCTGAAGGCCATCGGCTGCGCTGCCGGAGCGGGTTTCGGTGGCCGGAAATCTGAAGTTCGACGTGCGCGCCGCCGAAGAAGCCGATGCCACCCGCCTGCTGAAGGCGCTGGCCGCCCGATCTGCGGCTGATGGTGGCCGGCAGCACGCTGGAAGGCGAGGAGGCCGCGCTCGCTGGAGGCCTGGCCGCGGCTGCTCGAAGCCGATCCGCAACTGGCGATGGTGCTGGCGCCCCGCCATCCGGAGCGGTTCGGCGCGGTGGCCGCGCTGCTCGAACGTCCGGCATTCGCTGGGTCAAGCGGTCGGATTGGCGTATCGCAACCTGTCGGCTGCGCTCAAGCCGCTCAGGCCAGGCGAGATTGTTGTTGCTCGATACCATCGGCGAACTGGCTTCGGTCTACTCGCTGGCGGCGGTGGCGTTCGTGGGCGGCAGCCTGGTTCCGGCCGGAGGACACAACCCGCTGGAGCCGGCGCAGTTCGGCGTTCCTATCGTGATGGGCCCGCACTACGCCAACTTCCGCGCCATCACCGAAGACCTGCTGGCTCACCAAGCCGTGCGCATCGCCACCAAGGAAGAGCTGGCCGGGGTTCTGATCGAGTTGCTGCGGGAGCGGAGCGCAGCCGAGGCCATGGGCGAGCGCGCCAGGCAGGTCTTCAACCAGCAGGCCGGGGCCACGGAGCGATGCGTGGAGGCATTGAGGGAACTGCTCTCTCCCGGCTCAATTGCGGAGCGTCCGCATGAAGAAGCCCTTTTCTTCGCGTAAGCTGCTGCTGCCGCTGGTTCCGCTCTACCGGCTGGCGCTGGCTGCTGCGCGAATTGCGGCTGGGCACACGGTTGGAGCCGGTGCGGCGGCTGCGCTGGCCGGTGGTCAGCATCGGCAACCTCTCCACCGGCGGCGCGGGCAAGACGCCGCTGACCATCGCGCTGGCCAAGGCGCTCACACGGCGCGGCCTGCGCGTGGACGTGCTCTCCCGTGGCTATGGCCGCCGCAGCCAGCTGCGCCGCCCGCGTTGACCCGGACGGGACTGCCGAGGAGTTCGGCGACGAGCCGCTGCTGATTGCGCGGGAGACAGGCGTGCCGGTCTACGTGGCCGCGCAGCGCTTCATGGCCGGTCTGCTGACCGAGGCGGAACGATCCGCGGATTTCCGTTTCGGTTTGCACCTTCTCGACGACGGCTTTCAGCATCGCCAACTCGCCCGCGACGTGGATATTCTGCTCCTCAATCGCCAGGATTGGCAGGACGGCTTGCTGCCGGCAGGCAATCTGCGCGAACCGCTCCAGGCTTTGCGCCGGGCCGGCGTGATTGCGATTCCGGCCGAGGAGCCGGAGCTGGAGGCGGAACTGAAGGCCTGGGGCTGGCAGGGGCCGGTCTGGCGGCTGCATCGCAGGATGGAGGTTCCGGCCGTCGATGGACCTGTGGTTGCCTTTTGCGGCATCGCCCGCCCGGAGCAGTTTTTTGCCGGCCTTGAAACGGGCGGCCTGCATATCGCCGCCCGGATCACATTCCCCGACCACCACCGCTATACCGCCGACGACCTGAAGCGCCTGATAAGCGCGGCTGGCAAGGCGGGAGCTGCCGCATTGATTACCACAGAGAAGGATTTGGTCCGGATGGGCGAGCTTTCCTCTGACGTTCCGGACTCCCTGCCGCTCAAGACCGCCGGTCTGCGCGTTGAGATCAAGCAGGAGGAGGAAGCCATCGAGTGGCTGAAGGAGCGGCTGAAGCCGGTTCTGGCTCACCTGCGCCTGTGAGAAAATCAGAGTTTGCATACGCAGTCCAACTTTCGCTTGCTTGTGGTCCGGCTGGGCGCCATGGGCGACATTCTGCACGCGCTGCCGGCGGTAACGGCGCTGCGGCGGGCGCATCCGGAATGGGTGATTGACTGGGTGGTGGAACCGCGCTGGCGGGCGCTGCTGGCGGCTGAGGGCAGCACCGGCCGCAGTCCAGCGCAGCCGCTGGTGGATCAGCTTCACCTGGCGTCCACAAAGGAGTGGCGGAATGCGCCTTTGAACCGCAGGACACTGCATGAAATCAAGGCTCTGCGGAGCACGCTCCGGGCTGGTGATTATGACGCGGTGCTCGACCTGCAAGGGGCCATCCGGTCGGCGGTAGTGGGATGGCTGACGGTTGCCGCCGGCTGATTGGCGAGGCCAAACCGCGCGAGCCAGCCGCGCGCTGGCTGTTTTCCGAGCGCGTGGCCACTCGCGGCGCGCACGTGATCGAGCAGGATGTGGAGCTGGCCTCGGCCGTGGCCGGCGATGCCCTCACGCCGGTAAAGCCCTGGCTGCCCGTCGACCCGGCTGCCGAGGCCTGGACCGATGAAGTTCTTCCTTCCGCGAATCAGGCGGCAGTGCTCATCAATCCCGGCGCAGGCTGGGGCGCTAAGCGCTGGCCGGCAGAGCGCTATGCGGCGGTTGCCCAGGCGCTCGCCGGCCGCGGCTTCCGCGTGCTGGTCAACGCCGGCCCCGGCGAAGAGCCGCTTGTGGAGTCCATCGTCAAGCGATCGGCGGACGCGGCCACACCGCTCTCTTGCTCTCTGGACCAGTTGATCGCCCTCACCCGCCGGGTTGCCCTGGCGATTGCCGGCGACACCGGGCCGCTGCACCTGGCCTGCGCTCTGGGCCGGCCGGTGGTGGGCATCTATGGACCGACCGACCCCAGCCGCAACGGTCCCTATCGGGACCAGATTCAAAGTGCTGCGCAGCCCCGAGAGCCGCCGCGACCACACCCGCCATGCGACGCCCGAAGCCGGCCTGCTGACCATCCAGCCGGAAGACGTGCTGCGGGCTGCTGATGAGCTGCTCGCACAGGAGAACGCCTGATGGCCAGCCACAACTCTCCGAAACCCCGCCCCACGGAGCAGGACTGGATGGCTCGCTGGCAGCGCGTAGCCCGGCGCATCCGCGTGCCGCTGGGCTTTCTGACCGCTGCCCTTTACCTCTTCGAGATTTGGCGGCGCGCGCCCTTGCCGGCAGCCGTAGCCTGGAGCCTGGCGCTGGTGCTGCCGGGACTCTGGCTGCGTGCCTACGCATCCGGATACGTGAAGAAAAATCTGCGAACTGACGGTGACCGGCCCCTACGCGCACACCCGCAACCCGCTTTACCTGGGCTCGATGCTCATCGCCGCCGGCTTTGCGCTGGCGCTGCTCAGTTGGCCGATGGCGCTGGTGCTCGCCAGCGGATTTGCGGTGATTTACGTCCCGGTCATCGCCTCGGAAGAACGCTTTCTGCGCGCCACGTTTCCCGGCTTCGACGCGTATTGCCGCCGCGTGCCGCGCCTGATTCCGCGCCTTATTCCGGCATACCAATCCGGCGCCAAACCCGGCGCAGACGGCTTTTCCTTTGCGCTCTACTGCAAGCACCGCGAGTACAATGCTGCTATAGGGGCAGCACTCCTGTACCTCAGCCTGCTCTTCCTGCGGCCGGTGTGGGTGCAATCGTGCATGGGCTACGGTGAGCGTTACCCGCGCCAAGAGAGTCAAATTCCAAGGAGCCCTGCCTGACGGTGAAGATGCGCTCAGCCGTAGCCAACGTTTTTTTGCGCCCTCGTCCTGGCCGCCGTGGCTCAAGGCCAGCAGGTGGCCCCGCTCACGCCGCCGCGCGCGGGCTTCAGCTTTCCCGCAGAAGCAGACCCTCACTTATGCCGTGGACTGGCGAGTCTTTCCCGCCGGGACCGCGGTGCTGCACTTTGAGGCCACGGGCAATCGCGAGCGCATCACCGCCAACGCCGACACCATCGGCGCCATCAACCTGCTCTTCCACGTCGGCGACCACTTCCAGTCCACCTTTGACCGCGCAGAAGGGCTGTACCTACGAGTTCGACAAGCAGACCGTCGAGGGCCGCCGCCAGATCGACTCCACGCTGCGCCTGGACTACGCGCAGTCCAAATCGATTCTGGATGAAAAGAACCTGGTCACCGGGCAGACCAAGCACGTGGAGATCGCCCATCCCCGGCTGCCTCACCGACCTGCTCACCGGCGTCTACTATGCCTCGTCGCAGCCCATGGAAGTGGGCAAGACCTTCGTCATTCCGGTGGTGGACGCCCTGCGCACCGTGCCGGTGACCATGAAGGTGGAAGGCCGCGAAGAGATCAAGACCACGCTGGGCACCTTCAAGACCCTGCGCGTGCAGCCCACCGCCGACGCCGGCGTGGTGAAGAATCGCGGCAACATCTGGATCTGGTACACCGACGACGAGCGCCACCTGCCGGTGCAGATGCGCGCCCGCCTCTTCTGGGGCACCATCACCTTCCGCCTCACCGGCAACGAGAACAAGTAGCTCCGTCCATCCTGCAAATGCTGTCATCTTGAACGAAAGCCGCCGCCGAGGCCATCGTCGCCGCAAAGCTCAAACACATCTGAGGCAAAGATCTCCTCAGCGCGGTCTACGCGCGGCCGCAGTGTTGCCGGGTCCTCTTGAGATCAGGGCTTACTTGTTTTAGCCGCCGGGGTCATTGCCGCCGGGGTTTTAGCCGCCGGAGTCTTAGCCGCCGGGGTCTTGGGCGGGACTGTGGCTTTGCTGTACATGATCTTCTTTGTCCCGCCCTCACAGGTGCCGACCACTTTACCTTCCGCGGCCGCGTCCTTGGCCACGATATCCAGCGTGTACCCCTTCACGTTCTTTGCATCCAGCTTCTTGGCGATCTCAGACTTCAAATCTTCGCAGGGTTTTGGCCCTTGCGGGTAAGCCAAACCCGTCGCGAATAACAGCATGGCAACTGACGCAACGATTTTCATAGGCAATCTCCTTCGATTGGAAACCAGGACGAAAACGGGGCCATGCTAGCGTATTCAGCTTGGCTGCGTCAATCATCGCTTCCGGTGTACACTTCTTCTTCACGCGGAAGCCCTGGCTTCCCTGGCGTGAACAGGAAAAACACCATGCGCACAACCACGCTCGCCTTCTCTCTCGCACTCGCTTTCGCCGCCGCCCCGTTTTGTTCCGCCCAAAGCACACAGAACGCTCCGGCCACAGCCAAGCGCCCATGACCTTTGAGGACATGATGAAGATGAAGCGGCTGGGCGAAACCGCCGTCTCGCCCGACGGCAAGTGGCTGGCCTACTCCGTCACGACCGTCAATCTCGACCAAAACACCAAAACAGCGGAGTTGTGGGTGCAGGCGATTGCCGGAGGAGAGCCCAAGAAGCTGGCCGTGGCGCAGCCGGGAGACAGCGGGTCCGCAGTTCGCCCCGGACGGGCAAGCGCATGCTCTTCCTGAGCGGCCGCGAGGGTGGCCAGCAGATATGGCTGGCGGATTTCGACGGCTGCAACCGGCGCCACGAGCAATGCGAAGAAGCTGACGGCCATCTCCACCGAGGCCGACAACGCCATCTGGTCGCCGGACGGCCACTCCGTTGTTTTTACTTCGGCGGTCTATCCCGACTGCCCGGCGATCACCACGGCGGACGGCGGCGCGGGCGACAAGTGCAATGCGGACCGCGACGCGGCGCTGGCGGCCAGCAAGGTGAAGGCGCAGATCTTCACCCACCTGCTCTATCGCCACTGGGACCACTACACCGGCGACAAGAGGTCCCATCTCTTTCTCGTTTCGGTTGAGGGCGGTGGAATGCGCGACCTGACGCCCAACGATCCCCACGACGTTCCGCCGTTTTCGCTCGAGATGGCGGCGGCTGCGGCTGCGCCTTTGCGCCGGACTCGAAGGAGCTGGCCTTTACCGAAAATCTCGATCCGGAGCCGGCCATCAGCGACAAGCGCCAGCATCTTTACGCTCGACCTGACCAATCCCGGCGGCGAAGCCGGTGAAGGTGAGCACCTCGGCGGGCGGCAACTTCAACCCCGCCTACTCGCCGGACGGCAAGTGGCTGGCGTGGCGCTCGCAGGAGCGGGCCGGGTACGAGAGCGACAAGTTCCGGCTGGTCCTATATGACCGTTCCCAAAAGACGATCGAGGACATGCTTCCTAAGTTCGATCGCTGGATCGACGAGTTTGCATGGGGACCAAGCTCAACGATCATCTATTTCACGGCAGCGAACCAGGATGAGGAATCTGTCTACTCGCTTGAATTGAAGTGAATCAACTAACGTCTACAAGCAGGCGTGGCATCTGATCGCGTTGCCAAAAGATGCTCTGGAGAAAGGCGGCGGACCTAACCCCGTTATACCAGCCAGCCCAATTCGGCGACCTGCATCCAACTTCTGACGGGAAGACGCTCATCGCGTCCGGATGAGTGTCGCTCACCACAGGAGGTCGTGCAGATTGACGTCAACCATCTCGATGGCACTGCGTGTACGTCGCCATGGGAATCTCCGTCCATCATTCCAACTATTAAGCGGGTCACCTCCAGTTACTCACCTCAACGACGCCCTCCTCGCTCAACTCGATCTGCCGAAGATGGAATCTTTCTGGTTCACCGCGGCGGATGGGACCAAGCTGCAAGGCTTCCTCATTCGTCCGCCGGGCTTCGATCCGGCGAAGAAATATCCCGTGAAGTTCCTCATCCACGGCGGGCCGCAGGGCGCATGGGGCGATGCGTGGAGCTATCGCTGGAACGCCGAGCTCTTTGCCGCCAACGGCTACGTGGTGGTCATGATCAATCTCGCGCGGCTCGACCGGCTACGGGCAGGCGTTCGTGGATGGCGTCAACGGCGACTGGGGCGGCAAGCCCTTCACCGACCTGATGCAGGGCCTGGACTACGCCGAGCAGCACTATCCCTTCATCGACAAGAACCGCGAGTGCGCGCTGGGCGCCAGCTACGGCGGCTACATGGCCAACTGGGTTCTGGGCCACACCAACCGCTTCAAGTGCATCGTCAGCCACGACGGCATGTTCAACGCCGAATCGGCCTACGGGACGACGGAAGAGCTGTGGTTCAACGAGTGGGAGTTCAAGGGCAAGCCCTGGGACTACTACGGCAAGCCGGACTGCGGAGAACCCCTTCCGCAAGTGGTCGCCGTCGCTGTCGGCCAAGAACTTCAAGACGCCCACGCTGGTCATCCACGGCCAGCTCGACTACCGGCTCGATGTGAGCGAGGGCTTCCAGCTCTTCACCACCCTGCAGCGGCTCAAGGTGCCGAGCAAGATGCTCTACTTCCCCGACGAAGGCCACTGGGTGCTGAAGCCGCAGAACTCGCAGCTCTGGTACAAGACGGTGAACGACTGGGTGGATGAGTGGACAAAGCAGGGACCAGGGAATAGGGAATAGGGAACAGAGTCCCATCGCTTATGCCTTTTCAACGCAAATCCGCCAAGCCCCGCGCGTTCCTCGACGAAGCCGGGCTCTACGACTACGCCGTAAAGGCGCTGGGCCGGCAGATGCGCTCGGAGGCCGAGTCTGCGGCGGCTGATGAAGAAGCGCGTGGAGCCGGGCGAAGCCGGGCGACGCCGCCATCGCAGCGGTTCTCGCGCGCCTGCGCGAACACGGCTACCTGGACGATCAGCCTTTGCCGAGACCTACGCCCGCCTGCGCCAGGAGAACGAGAAGCTGGGCCAGCGGCGCGTCCGCCAGGACTCTGCAGCAGAAGGGCGTCGCGCTGAGAGCTGATCGCCGAGACCCTCGAAGCCCGCTACGGCCAGACCAACGAGGAAGCCCTGGCCCGCGAGCACCTGGAACGCAAGCGCATCCGCAAGCCGGAGAACGAAAAGGAGACCGCCCGCGTGATGCGGCGGCTGGTCGCGGCCGGGTTCTCCACCGGCGTGATCTACAAGATCCTCCGCCAGTGGGACGTGCCGGACGAAGCCCTGGCCGCCCTCGACAATCTGGACGAAGAGCCGCACGAAGAGTAGGTTGTGCCGGCTGCTAACGAATCCGCCGATGGGCTTGTACAGTCAGGCATGCCTAAGCAGACCTTCCCTCAGGGGCTAAAGCCCCGCCTCTTTGTCTGGCTAATGTACGGGCTAAAGCCCGTACCCTTCAAAAATCGATCTACCAGTACAACCTCTTTCCCAACCAATGTGCCGTAGTACTCAGTATTTGGATACACTGAAAAAGCCATGCAATTCCGCTCGGGGAACGAGATACGCGAAGCGTTTCTGCGCTTTTTTGAGTCGAAGGGGCACCGCCGCGTGCACTCTTCCTCGCTGGTGCCTGCCAACGACCCGACGCTGCTGTTTACCAACGCCGGCATGAACCAGTTCAAGGACCTTTTCCTGGGCGCGGAGCAAGCGCGAGTACTCGCGCGCGACCACTTCGCAGAAGTGCGTGCGCGCCGGCGGCAAGCACAACGACCTTGAAAACGTTGGCTTTACCCGCCGCCACCACACCTTCTTCGAGATGCTGGGCAACTTCAGCTTCGGCGACTACTTCAAGCGCGAGGCCATCCGGTTCGCCTGGGAGCTGGTCACCAGCCCGGAGTGGTTCGGCATTCCCAAGGACCGGCTCTACGTGACGATCTTCGAGGGCGCCGACGGCGTGCCCCGCGACGACGAGGCCGAGGGCTACTGGATCGAGGCCGGCGTGGCGAAGGAGCGCATCCACCAGTACGGCCTCAAGGACAACTTCTGGCAGATGGGCGAGACCGGCCCCTGCGGCCCCTGCTCGGAGATTTTCTACGACATGGGGCTGGAGGCAGCGGAGACTCCGGGGGTCGATAAGCCCTTCGGCCAGGACGAAGCCCGCTACGTCGAGATCTGGAACCTGGTCTTCATGCAGTTCGACCGCTCGGCGGTGGTGGAGAACGGCAAGACAAGTTACAAGCTGACCCCGCTGCCCAAGCCCTCCATCGATACCGGCATGGGCTGGAGCGGCTAGCGGCTGTGCTGCAAGGGAAGGTCTCCAACTTTGAGACGGATTTGTTTACGCCGCTGATTGAGAGGGCGGCGGAGTTGACTAAGTTCGAGGAATTAGATGAATTCGCCGAACTCGAGGCAATTTCCTCGTCGCCGGGCTTCAAGGGCGTTGCGGCATCACTGAATGCCCCGGAGTTACTCAGCAAAGCCAAGTTGATATCCGTGGTCGGCAACGCCAGCCTCCGCATCATCGCCGATCACGCTCGCGCGGCTACTTTCCTGATCAACGACGGCGTTCTGCCTTCAAACGAGGGGCGCGGATACGTGCTGCGCAAGATTCTGCGCCGCGGCATCCGCCATGGCCGCCTACTCGGCCAGCAGAAGCCGTTTCTGTTCAAGATGGTCTATGCCGTGCGCGACTTGATGCAGGGCGCGTATCCCGAACTGCTGGATTCGGCTGATCGTGTAGCTAAGGTGGTTGAGTCGGAGGAGAAGCAGTTTGCGCGGGTGCTGGCCATTGGATCTCGCTGGTTACAGACGGCATTAGTTTCCCATAGGCTTACCCTGAATCCTGATGCCACAAATAGACAATTGCGTGAATGGTTCGGCCAAGACATTTCCGAGGGAGACTGGGGCGATCTAAAGCCGCGAATATTCAGTGGGGAGGATGCATTCCACCTCTACGAAACCTACGGCCTGCCGAAAGATTTCATACAGGACGCCTGCCATGATGCAGGTATAGAGTTTGACGAAGCCGGATTTGAGGCCGCGCGCGCCGAAGAACAGGCCCGCGCCCGCGCCTCCTGGAAGGGCGGCAGCCAGAAGTCCGCCAGCCCGGCGTATCGCGAACTGCCCAAGACTACCTTCGTGGGCTACCGGCAGCTCAACTCAACGAACTGCGAAGTTCTGGCCATCGTGAAGAACGGCGTGGGCGTTCCCGCCGCTGCCGCAGGCGACGAGGTCGAGGTCGTCCTCGACCATACCAGCTTCTACGGCGACTCCGGCGGGCAGGTTGGCGACATCGGATGGTTCACCTCGACCGACGGCAATGAGACCGTCGCCGAAATCACCGGCTGCGTGCTGCCTGTGCAAGGCGTGCGCGCGCACAAGGCAGTGCTCAAGCAGCCGCTGGCCGTGGGCGACCGCGTCAACACCGTCGTCGACGGCGAGCGCCGCAACGCCATCCGCCGCAATCACACCGGAACCCACCTGCTGCACGCGGCATTGCGCCAGGTTCTGGGCACGCATGTGAAGCAGGCCGGCTCGCTGGTCGAGCCGGATCGGCTGCGCTTCGACTTCTCGCACTTTGCCCAGGTGGCCGACGAGGAGCTGGAGGAGATCGAGAGCATCGTCAACCGCGAGGTGCTGGCAGATACCGAGGTCGACACCATCGAAGACGTGCCCATCGACGTGGCCGTGAACGAATACCACGCCATGGCCCTGTTCGGCGAGAAGTACGGCGACAAGGTGCGCGTAGTCAAGGTGGGCGACTTTTCGACGGAACTCTGCGGCGGCACGCACACACGGGCCACGGGCGAGATCGGCCTGTTCAAAATTGTGAGTGAAGGATCGGTCTCCTCCGGGGTGCGGCGGCTGGAGGCCATCAGCGGCTTGGGCGCGCTGGATGCCTTTCGGCAGGACTTTGCCGTGGCGCAAATCGCATCCCAAATCGCTCCCGCACCCGAGGGAGGCAGCCTTTCAGAGTCTTTCCGCGCCAAGCTGGCCGCGCAGGAAGACGAACTCAAGCGCCTGCGCCGCGAAGTGGAAGAGGCGCGCATGAAGTCGGCGGCCGGCGCGCTGGACGAAGCTCTCAGCAGAGCCGTGGAAGTCAAGGGCATTCGCCTGGTTACTCTGCGCGCCGACAATCTGGAACGCGGCCAGTTGCGCACGCTGGTGGACAATATGAAGCAGAAGCTGGGCGAGGGGGTGGTGGTTCTGGCCTCCGCGCAACCTGAGGGCAAGGTCGCCCTCATCGCCGGAGTTACGCCGGGGCTCATCAAGCGCATCCAGGCCGGCAAGCTGGTGGGCGCGGTGGCCAAACTGGTGGGCGGTTCCGGGGGCGGCAAGCCGGAGATTGCCGAAGCGGGCGGTAAAGACCAGGCACAGATCGATGCGGCACTCAAGGCCGCGCCGGGACTGGTTGAGGAGTTGCTGGGATAAGGCGAAGTTTGCGGTTTCCCACCTTAGCACCGAAAAGACGAAACGCAGGTTCTTCGACTCCGCTGCGCTTCGCTCAGAATGACAACTGGATTAGGTAGCCGGCTGATTGATGTTCTTGGTTTCCCACCCTTCGCAAAAAACGCGAAGGATGGGGCACCCAGTGTTGATGGGAATTCATTGAATTTCAGCACCAGCAAGCACGCAGTTGAGGCAAATGCCTTAAGCTGGGCCCATGGTCAAGCAGGACCGGAAAGCCGGAAGGACCCTCAGGTTGCGGCGCCAATTGCTGGAGTGGTATGCGCGCAGCCGGCGCGACCTGCCCTGGCGGCGCAACCCCGATCCCTACTCCATCTGGGTTTCTGAGATCATGCTGCAGCAGACCCGCGCAGCCGTGGTCGTGGAGCGGTACCAGGCATTTCTGGAGCGGTTTCCCACGCTCGTCTCGCTGGCCCTGGCGCCGGAGGAGGAGGTTCTGGCCCTGTGGAGCGGGCTGGGCTACTATCGCCGCGCGCGCATGCTGCACAAGGCCGCGCAGTTTGTGGCCAACCAGCACCAGGGCAACCTGCCGTCCAGCTCCGAGGAGCTGCGCATGCTGCCCGGCATCGGCGCTTACACGGCGGCGGCCATTGCCAGCATCGCTTACGGCGAAGTGGTGGCCGTAGTGGACGGCAACGTGGAGCGGGTGCTGTGCCGGCTGGAAGGCTGGGAGTCCGGTAGCCGCAAAGGCGGCGGCGCCGCCCTCAAGCGCAAGATAGACGGCCTGGCCACTCAGCTCGTCGACCCCGCGCAGCCCGGCGACTTCAACCAGGCGCTCATGGAGCTGGGAGCGACGGTCTGCCTGCCCCGCAATCCGCAGTGCCTGGTGTGCCCGGTGGCCAGGGACTGCGCCACCCGCGGGGAGCACAAGGCGCCGCCACGGCCCCGCATGCTGAGCCGTGAGGTGGCCTACGCGCTCTCTGTGCGCACCGGCCGTCAGCCCGGCACGCACAACCGCGAGGTGCTGCTGGAGCAACGGCCGGCTACACTTTCCGTGATGCCCGGCCTGTGGGAACTGCCCGCCCTGCGCGACCCTGCCGTTCCCGAGAAGGAGCTGCGCATGACCGTGCGCCACGCCATCATGCAGGTGAACTACTACGTCCGCATCCGCACCGTCTTTGAGGACGACGTAGAGGCGCTGACCGTGGCCGGCGGGGAACGGCGCTGGGTTTCGCTGGGGCAAGCCGCCGGGATGGCGCTGACCGGCCTGGCCCGCAAAGTGCTCGCCCGCACCCACCTGCTGCCCACTGCCTCGCTGGACGCCATTGCCCTGCAGCCCGATGCGGATGTGCTATAACCTCAGGAACCCGTCTCAGGCGCTGGTCAGTAGTAGTCCGCGCAGCTCAGGTAATAGCCGCATTGCGTGCAGACCAGCTTGCAGTGGTGGCCGGTGAGCCGGTGCCCGCAGGTGGGGCAGACCTGGGAGTGATGCTCGACCGGCTGCGCATCCGACTGCGGGTGGGGGCCGACTGGACCGGAATGTGAGATATCGATCTGAAAATCGGGATCAAGGGCGCGGGGACGCTGCGGCAGCATGCAGGAGAGATTAGCATAAAGGAAAGGCAGTCTGTAGAGTGGCATCCCCGCAGGCGCCTTATGCATCAACTCACTGTCGGCGCCCGGAGTTCCCCTGGCGGCGCATTCAACACAACAAGCGGATTTTGCATCCCCCAAGGAGGGACAATGGCAAGCAAGGCAAGTGCGGTTTGGACAGGTTCACTGAAGGAAGGCAAGGGCACGATCTCCACGGCGACGGGCGTGCTGAGTAACGCGAACTACTCCTTCGCCACGCGGTTTGAAGGCGCCAGCAGCGGCACCACCCCCGAGGAGCTGATTGCGGCGGCCCACGCCAGTTGCTTCTCCATGGCCCTGGGCGCGCAGTTGGGCGGCGCGGGACTCACCCCGCGAAAGATCGAAACCCATGCGGCCGTTACCCTGGGCAAGGTCGGGGACGGCTTCGCCATTACCAGGATCGCGCTGACCACTACCGCCAGCGTCCCCGGCGCTTCCAAAGAGGTCTTCGACAAGGCCGCGGCCGACGCCAAAAGCGGTTGCCCCATCTCCAAGCTCTTCGCCAACAACACCGAAATCGTGCTCGACGCCAAGCTGGTCTGAAGCAACCGAGAACGCCATGGCCGGGGCGCAATGTCCCGGCCTGCATACGCCGATCTGAATTTGACACCGGGTTCGGCATTTGCGAGACTCGGAATTGCTGCCGGTTCAGCGGAGAGCGCTGAACTTGTATACCGTGCCGAAGTGGCGGAATTGGCAGACGCGCGTGGTTCAGGTCCACGTACTCGCAAGGGTGTGGGGGTTCGAGTCCCTTCTTCGGCACCAGGATTTCCAGTAAATTCTTTTGAATCATCCAAATACAACAAAATACAGGGATAACGCTGCTGGTACTGCGCCACTTCTATAGGTTGAGCGATTGCCACATCATGCTGGTGGCCAAGAGCGGGGATGGGGATTTATAGCAACGCTCAAGGTCGACCCGGCGGAATTCAAATTGAATCTCAAGCCGGAGTAAGCCGGCTTAACTGATCTGCTCCTTGAGGTAGAAATCGACGTAGTCAAGGTAGTTCTGCGCGTACTCGAGGATGAGGGCGCGGTCCTTGTCGGTGAGTTGGCGGCGGAGTTTGGCGGGAACGCCGGCCCAGAGCGTATGCGGCGGAACCACGGTGTGCTCGGGGACAACGGCGCCTGCGGCGATGATGCAGCCGTTGCCGATGCGGCAGTGGTTGAGGATTCTGGCGCCCATGCCGATCACCACCTCGTCTTCGACCACGCAGCCGTGCACGGTGGCGTTGTGGCCGATGGTAACCCAGTCGCCGACGATGACCGGGTAGAGGTTGCGCTGGCCGTGGAGGACGGCGCAGTCCTGGACGTTGGAGTTGGCGCCGACGCGGATGGAGTTCACGTCGCCGCGCAGCACGGCGTTCATCCATACCGAGGAGCGCTCGCCGAGGGTGACGTCGCCGATGAGCTGGGCGGAAAGATCAACGTAGCAACTGGCGGGAATTTTGGGCAGATGCCCCTGGTAGCTGCGGATCATGGCTGGAGACCTCCTGGGCAAGTTTAGAGTAATGCGTGCGGTGGGCGGGAAGGTGCGGACCGGGCAGCGGGAGCGAAGAGGGCCGGGGATGGCGTTGGGGCGCCAATCCGGTCTAAATTCCATTAAATCAACAGGATTTTGTGCAGAAATGGGCTGGCGCTTGACCTGAACCGCAAAATTGCCGGTATCATGGAAGAAGCCCCTTTTGGCAGGTTTGGAGGTGGGATTTCTTGGCAGAGGTTCGTATCCAGGAAGGCGAGCCGCTGGAAAATGCGCTGCGCCGGTTCAAGCGGAAGGTACAGCAGGAGGACATCATCAAGGAAGTCAAGCGTCACTCCTACTACCTGAAGCCCGGCGAGAAGCGCCGCGTCAAGGCAGCTTTGGCGCGCAAGCGGAATCGCAAGAAGGCTCGTAAAGAGCAGGACTAACTATTACGTCAAATCGCGACATTTGCCGCCACGGCGACTCCCGCTGTGTAAGTTGGAGTTAGCGGAGAGTCCGAGACAGACTCGGGGCGGCATGTCACGATTTTTTGTTTATCGCTTTGCATTTGCGAAGTGTGGTAGTGTAATTCAAGTCTTCCGGTTTGGCGGGTAGACATGTAATTTGCCGCTGAAGTTATTGCGGCCCGGGCCCTTGTTGTGGATAGAAGTAAGAAAACAGGGAATCGGGACCGGCAAGTCTTTCTTGAGTCATGGCCGATTTCGGGTTATTCCCTGTTCCGGGGAAGCCGGCCATGGAATTTACCGACAGAGTCTTGAAGTGCATCGATTGCGGCGCCGAGTTCATTTTCACAGCCGGCGAGCAACTCTTCTTCCACGATAAACAGTTCAAGAACGATCCCAAGCACTGCAAGCAGTGCAAGGCGAAGCGCGTTCGCGGAGGCTCCAGAGTTCGCCCGGAGACCCGGACAAGCTGCTCGGAGTGCGGAGCGGCGACGACGGTTCCGTTCAAGCCCACGCAGGGCCGGCCGGTGCTATGCCGGTCGTGCTTCCAGAAGCAGCAGGGGAAACCGGAATCTGCGCCCGCGTCAAAGCCTGAGGCGGAAACAAAGCCTGAGGTGGAATCCAGGCCGGAGGCCGGATCTGCGCCAGAGACTGAATCTGCGCCAGAGTCTCAATCTGCGCCAGAGGCTCAATCTGCGCCAGAGGCTGAATCTGCGCCAGAGGCTGAATCCATGCCAGAGGTTGAATCTATACCACAGCCGAGCTGAAGAGCAGGTCCCCCTTGAACTCCGAGGGGAATCCGGCGGCACGGACCAGGGTGGCCAGTTGCGCCCAGTGGCGCTGGCTGTGGAAGAGCATGTGGCCCAGGATCTTGTGCCGGGAAGCAGTCCGCGACTGCGGCGGCAGCCAGGGAAAATCCAGTGTCATCGTCTCGTTCCAGTTTTGAGCGTGGTCGTCCAGGAGAGTGCGGACGATTTTGACTGCCTGTTGGTGCAGGCCGAAGAGCGTGTCCAACGGACGTGCCGGCATTTCTTCCTTTGCCAGCACGGGCAATCCGGCGATGCGCTGGGCCCAGCGCAGTTCGACTCCCCAGATGTGGCGGACGAACTCCTGCACGTTGGCGGCGCCGCCGATGCCGCAGGGCAGTTTGAGCAGGGTGGGGTTGGCCTTCAGGTGCGCTTTCCAGAAGGCGGCCGATTCATGGTTCCAGGCGAGAAGTTCTTCCAGAGTGATGGCAGGTGTCATGGTGTTTCTCCTCAGGGCGCGATGGCCGATGTCGCGGCGATAGTAGATGCCTTCAAAGTGAATCTCGGCCATGGCCTGATAGGCGCGGGCCAGGGCCTCTTCGAGGGAGGGCGCGGCGGCGGTAACGCCCAGCACGCGGCCTCCATTGGTGAGCAGTTGGCCGCCCACCTGAGCGGTACCGGCGTGAAAGACCTGCGACCCCTGGAACGCGGGCGGCGGCGCTGAGGCCGGTGATGGGGAAGCCTGTTTTGTAGCTGCCGGGATAACCGGCGGAGCTGGCCACTACGCAGGCCGAGGCGCCGGGGGTCCAGCGCAGTTCGGTTTGGGCGAGGCGGCCGTCGATGCAGGCTTCGAGGGCATCCACCAGGTCGCTTTCCAGGCGCAGAAGAATGGCCTGGGTTTCGGGATCGCCGAAGCGGGCATTGAACTCGAGCACCTGGGGACCGCGCGCAGTGATCATCAGGCCGCAGTAGAGGACGCCGGTAAAGGGCGTTTCCTCCTCGGCCATGCCGCGGACGGTGGGTTCGGCGATGTGGCGCAGAATCCAGTCCTTCATGCCGGGGTCGAGCATGGTATCGGTGGAGTAGACGCCCATGCCGCCGGTATTGGGTCCGGTGTCGCCCTCGCCGATGCGTTTGTGGTCCTGGGAGGGGACGAGCGGGGTAATATGCTGGCCGTCGGAGAGGCAGAGGAAGCTGATTTCTTCGCCTTCAAGAAACTCCTCAATGACCACCTGCTGCTCGGGCTGGCCCAGGAGCTGGCCCGAGAAGAGCCCCTGGGCGGCCTCGATGGCGGTGGGGCGGGAGGGGCAGATGATGACGCCCTTGCCGGCGGCCAAGCCATCGGCCTTGACGACGATGGGGGGGTGGAAGATGTCGACGGCTTTCTCCAGCTCGGCCGCGGTGGTGCAGACGAAGTACCTGGCGGTGGGGATGTTGTGACGCTGCAGGAAGCGCTTGGCGAAGCCCTTGCTGCTTTCCAGCATGGCGGCAGCGCGGGTGGGTCCGAAGACACGCAGGCCGCGCTGCCGGAGGGCATCCACAATGCCCAGAGAGAGAGGCAGTTCGGGGCCGACGATGGTGAGGCCGGGCTGCTCGGCCAGGGCTACACGGACCATGGCGTCCAGGTCCTTGAGGTCCACTGGCAGGCAACGGGCCACCTGGGCGATGCCGCCGTTGCCGGGAGCGCAGACCACCTCAGAGACGCGCTTGCTGCGCTTTACCGCCCAGGCCAGAGCGTGCTCGCGGCCTCCGGAACCGAAGATCAAGACTTTCATGGGTGCGCCCCTGCTCTTTCCGATGCTGCCAATTGCCGAAAGATTTATCTGAGCAAAGCGGAGGTGGGAAGTCAAACCCCGAGGAAGGAAATGGGCAGAGCTGCCAGTCCCCTATACTGATGCGTGGAGCCCGGAATACCGGGTACAGGCCATCGGGAGGGCCGACCCGTGGTGCAGGCACACATCAAACCTTACCTCCAGGAAGTGGCCGAGAAAGCGCGGAGGGAGGAACAGCGGCGGATTTACCGGCGCAACCAGGCGTTTGGGCTGGTGCTGGCGGCGGCGGCGATCCTGATTTGGTGGCTCTTCCACACCAACTCGGCATGGATTTTTCCGCCGGGGTGGTGGCGGCCGTGAGCGCTGCGCGCGGCAGCCCTTTGGACCGGGTTCCTCTGGCTGTTCTGCTGCTGGGGCCGACGGGCAGCGGCAAGACGGCGCTTTCGCTGGCGCTGGGCGAACGCTTCGGCGGGGAGATCGTCAGTTGCGATTCGGTAGCGGTTTACCGGGGGATGGAGCTGGGAACGGCCAAGCCGACCGCCGAGGAGCGGGTGCGGGTGCCGCATCACTTGATCGACGTGGTTGAACCGGACCGGCCGTTTACGGCGGGCGAGTACAGCCGGGCGGCGCGGGCGGCGCTGAAGGAGATTGCAGAGCGCGGGCGGCTGCCCATTGTGACCGGGGGAACAGGGCTTTATCTGCGCGCGCTGACGGAGGGGCTGTTTGCCGGGCCAGAGAGGCAACAGGACCTGCGGGCGCGGCTGGAACAGAGCCGGCAGAGGCACGTGGAGGGTTGGCTGCACCGGTTGCTGGCGCGGCTGGACCCGGCATCGGCCAGGCGCATTCACGCCAACGATACGGCCAAGCTGATACGCGCCATCGAAGTTTGCCTGGCGGCGCGCAGGCCGCTTTCCGAGGTGCTGGGCCGCGATCCGCTGACGGGGTTCCGGCTGCTGCGGATGGGGCTGAACCCGCCGCGGGCGGCGCTTTACGAACGGCTTAACCGGCGCGCGGCGGCGATGTTTGCGGCCGGGCTGGTGGAAGAGACGCGGGGGCTGCTGGCGCGGTATGGGCCGGTGAAGGCGCTGGACTCGCTGGGCTACCGGCAGGCACTCCGCGTGCTGCAAGGCTTTTGGTCGAGCAAGGAGGCCATCGCGGTCGCGCAGCAGGGGCATCGCAACTATGCCAAGCGGCAACTGACGTGGTTCCGGCGGGAGCCGGAGGTGCATTGGTTGGAGGGCTTTGGGGACGAGGCGGAGATACAGCGTGCGGCTGCGGAGATGGTGCTGGCGAAGCTGCAGGAAACTGGTTCGGATGCCGTAAGCGTTGATAGACGGACTTAACAGGCTTCAGAGGAACTAGATTTTAATCCGGCACGAAACAGCAGAACCAAAGAAAAGCAAAAACAACTGCAGGTCCCCTTTGGCTGCACTCAGGGTAGGCTTTCGACTCTCCGCCGCGGCGACCTGCGCTCAGGATGACAGCTTTGTAGTGGTTTGATCTTTTTTGGACCGGATCAATGGCATGATGGGCCGATTGCAGGACGATATTTTCTGTTCGAGGAAGATTTTATGGCTATGAGGAATCGTAGATTTTGCGCTTACTTGATTCTGTTCTTTTTCTTTTTTGCAGCGTTCGAGCGCCCGCGACAAGCTTCGGCTCAGGCGCGTCCGGACATGCCAGAAGGCGCCGGTCTGAACGCCTGGCTTTCGCAGCCGCCTGCCGGAATTCCGTTTGAGGCTTCGAGGGAAGTGACGGGAATTGCGTTCACCGGAAGGCACGCACAATACGGCCATGCGGATACCTGGTATCCATCCTGGGCTGCCAATGGGAACCTCTATTCGCCTTGGACCGATGGGGAGGTGAACGGAGTCAATTCGGGCTCCGGGGGCGCGAAGGCGACTACCGGTTACGCAACGATTCTTGGGAACGATCCCATGGATCTTAAGATCACGGATGTTGCTACTTATGCGTCCAGTCCGGCTCCCTATGAAGGGCGGTATCCGGCGGGAAGCCTGGTCTACCGGGGCGTTTGGTACTACGGAACTTACTGCCTGCACCAGACGCCTGAAAAACATCTGAACTGGGACGTGCTCGGTCCGTTTGTGGGCTTTCGGTACTCCACCGATTACGGAAAGACCTGGCATCAGACGAAGCACACGCCCGATCATCCGCTGTTTTCCGAGCCGGACCATTTTGGCGGCAAGGTAAAGATGGGCGTTCCGCACGTGGTGGACTTCGGCCGGGAGATGCAATACTCGCCGGACGGCAAGGCTTACCTGGTGGCCCACGGCGCTTCCGATCCCGATCCCCATCCGCGCGATGCGGACCTGAGCTGGATTACAGGCGACGAGATTTACCTGGCGCGCGTGAAACCCACTCCAGGCAACATGGACAACGCGGCCAAGTATGAGTTCTTTGCTGGCCACGACCACGGGGGCAAGGCCATCTGGACGCATGATTTTTCGCGGATAAAACCGATGCTGAAGTGGGACAACAACATGGGCTCGGTGACCATGACGTATGACGCTCCGCTGAAGAAATATCTGATGGTGGTGACGGACGGGGGAAATACCATTTCGAAGTTCAACACTTACATTCTTGAATCCACCGATATTACCGGGCCATGGAAGCTGGTGGTCTACATGAAAGACTTCGGCGAGCAGGCTTATTTTGTCAATTTTCCGTCGAAATTTATCAGCCAGGACGGCAGAACGGTGTGGCTGTCCTACTCCGCGAATTTTACAAACACTTTTGGCGGCACAAAATTGAAATCCATCCCCGAAGGCGGCGGCTACTGGTGGAGCGCTCGAGGAGGTTCGCCTGCTGGATCCGGAGGGCTCGAAGTAAACAGTACGCGCAATTGTGAGCAGGCCCTATTGAGAATTGCATAATAGAGTGACACTTCTGACTTTCTGTGCTATTGTCCGGCCATGAAAAGAACCTTTGTATTGTTTGCCGCATTGTGCATGGTCTTGCCTCTTGCCGCCCAGCAGACGGCCGCACCAAAGCCTGAAGCGCGCGAGCAGCCGATGAGCGCCGACGAGGCGGCCATCCGGCAGATCTCGGAAGACTGGATCAGGTTCTATAACGCCGGGGACGCGGCGAAGGTCGCGGCTTTGTACACCGACGACGGCTACTATCTCTCGGCACACATCCTGGCGCACGGGAGGCAGGCAATCGAGGCTTATTGGGAACGCGGCATCAAGGCGGGCGGGCACATGGATTTCATCAAGCCGCTGACGCTCTACTTCACCGGCGACCTCGCCTACTGTGCGGGCACCTACCAGGCGACCAACGCGGGCGTGACGGTGGATGGGCGCATCCTGATCGTGCTGAGGAAAGTGAATGGCCAGTGGCTGATGGCCGCGCATGAGACGGTAGTGCGCGACCAACCGTTCTGAGCCGGGATTTCCTTCTTGAGCATTGAAAATCTGCCGGGCCAGCGGTAACACTGACAGTCAGGAATGTCAGTCTATTATTCAATAAACTGTACGGTGGAATGAGAGGCACCGCTGGGGATACCTGTTGCATCCGGTCAGAGTGTGCTTTTGAAGAAGCTCCAGATTACCTCGCCACCATCCACATCCTGGTTGGAATCGCCGACCACGGCACGAATCAACGGCCCATATTGCTGGTTGGGCATGCTGTGGCCGGCGCCATGGAAAATATACTGCATGGACTGACGGCCGTTCTTCCCGGTGCAAACCTTCTTCTCAACCCAGGTGGGATCGGAAGGGTCCAGGTGCGGCAGACTGCGTGCCGGCTGAGAGCTTCCCGCACTGGTTTCGCGCTGCCCAGAATCTAAAAGTTGCGTCAGCCGAGAGCAGCGCCGGCTGCGCCTCGCCATGCCTCATAGTTCCGGCTTTCATGCCGTCATAGGGGATGAGCGGATCGCTGGTTCCATTCATCGAAAGCCAGGGCATAGGCGGCGCCTTGCAACTCTGCTGTTGGTCCACCGGCAAATCGCTGATGACGTTCGCTGCCGCTCGTAGCAGACTGCCCGCCTCGCAGGCGAAGTGCATGGTCATGAAGCCGCCATTGGAGACTCCCACCATGAAGACAGCCCTGGGGTCGCCGTGCTCATCGCGCAACACATCCGCGATGACCTGGCGAAGGAAGCCGACGTCATCGGCGGTGGAAGGCTTGCCGCCCAGAACCGTTCCGCGTCCATCGTTCCAGTGGCCATTCAAGCCATTGGGAGCGACAACAATAAAGTCTTCCTGGCGGCCAAGCGTGGGCAGGCTGGTCTGCTTCCAGAATTTTTCAGCATTCTGGGTGCCACCGTGGAGCAGAACCACGAGCGGATGAAGACCGGGCTTTTCCACCGGCTGCACCAGGTAGTAGCGCTCTACGCCGCCGTAAGAGAGCTTGACTTTGCGAGCCGTCGAGGGATCGCCCTTGGCTGGAAATTCAGGGTTGGCCTCTGGCCGCTCGCGCATGCGCCTGCCTGGAAACTGCGACCCAGCCGCCAGGCTGAGCAACGCGACGGCTATTCCACAACTGATCCAGATTTTGCCCTTCACCTTGTTGAGACTCCCCAGGGGTTTGAGATATTCAATAGGACTCCAGACGCATCTAATGGTTGCGTAAGTTTTTCGGCTTGCGTTGTATTTGCCGACAGAGCCCGGCAGGCACGCACGGGGTTTGCTGCGGCCAACGCGCCGGGCATTTAAACTGAGCGATGACAGGCGGCGCTCGCGAGAGGCGGCGCGCCCCGGAATGGAGTTCCCCTTGGCTGAGAAGACAGCAGAGACAATTTACGACGTGGCGATCATTGGCAGCGGACCGGCCGGCTACACGGCGGCGATTCGCGGCGCGGAGTACGGGCTGAAGGTGGCGCTGATCGAGAAGACCAACGTGCTGGGCGGAACCTGCCTGCACGTGGGCTGCATTCCAACCAAGGCGCTGCTGTTCAACGCGGAGATCTGGGACCACCTGAAGCACGCGGCTGAGTTTGGAATTGAGGGGATTGGGACGCCTGCGCTGAATTGGGCCTCTGTGCAGAAGCGCAAGAACGCGATCATCGCGAAGCACACCAAGGGGCTGGACTTCCTGATGAAGAAGCACAGGATCACCACGATCGAGGGCTTTGGGCGGCTGACGGGACCGGCGTTGGGCGGGGTGCATACCGTGGATGTGACGGCGGCGGGCGGCGCCGGAGCCCAAGTGAAGGCGAAGAACGTGATTCTGGCCACGGGATCGGAGGCCAAGATGCTGCCGGGGCTGGAGGTGGACAACGGCGTACTGACCAATATTGAAATTCTGGCCCTGGAGCAGGTTCCCAAGTCCCTGGTGGTGATTGGGGCGGGAGCGGTCGGCGTGGAGTTTGGCTCTCTGTTCCGCAGCTTCGGCACGGAGGTTACGATTCTCGAATTTCTGCCGCGGGTGGTTCCGGTGGAGGACGAGGAGATTTCAAAGGAGCTGACGCGGCTATTCAAGAAGCGCGGCATCGATGTGAACACAGGCGCGAAAGTGGAGAAGGTGGAGAAGAGCAAAGACGGCGTAAAGGTGACCTTTACCGACGCGAACGGCAAGACGCAGACAAGGGAAGCCGAAAAGGCGCTGGTGGCGGTGGGGCGGTCACCGTTGACGGACAATGTGGGCGTGGAGAAGACCAGGATCGAGCTGCAGCGCGGGTTCGTGAAGGTGGATGGCGCGCAGGAGACGGCGGAGGCAGGGGTTTTTGCCATCGGGGATATTGTGGCGGGACTGCCGCAACTGGCGCACGTGGGCGCGATGAGCGGAATGGTGGCGGTGACCAAGATTGCAGGACGCGCCTTCCGGCCGGTGCGGCGGGACCGGATTCCGAGCTGCACGTATACCGAGCCGCAGATCGGATCGGTGGGACTGACGGAGGCGCAGGCAAAGGAAAAGGGTTACGAGGTGAAGGTGGGCAAGTTTCCCTTTGCGGGAAACTCGAAGGCTACGATTGTGGACAGCCACGACGGATTTGTGAAGGTGGTGGCGGATGCGAAGTATGGGGAGATTCTGGGCGTGCACATTATCGGGCCGCAGGCGACGGAGCTGATTGCGGAGGCGGTTGCGGTGATGGAACTGGAAGGCACGGTGGAGGAGCTGATGTTTACCATCCACGCGCATCCTACGCTGGCCGAGTCGCTGCTGGACGCTTATGGAGCGGTGGAGGGGATGGCGATTAACGCTTGAGGCTGCGAGTTAGCGAGTTAGCAGCGCTGCGCGATTGTTAGCAAGTTAGCGAGTTGGCCGCAGGTAACTACAACTCCGTGGACTGGGTTTCGATGAGCGCTTTGGCTTTTGCGATGAAATCGGCCAGGGGCATGGAGCCCTGGTCGCCCTTGCCGCGAACGCGGACGCTGACTGAATTGGAAGCTTCTTCCTTGTCGCCGAAGACCAGAATGTAAGGCGTTTTCTGGTTGGCGAAGTCGCGAATCTTGCCGTTCATTTTTTCGTTGCGGTCGTCGATCTCGACGCGGAGGCCCGCCTGTTTCAATTCCTGGTCAACTTTTTTGGCGTAGGCATGGTGGCGCTCGCTGATGGGGACCAAGCCGACCTGCACGGGCGCGAGCCAGAGCGGAAAGGCTCCGGCGTAGTGCTCGATGAGGACGCCGAAGAAGCGCTCCACGGAGCCGAAGAGGGCGCGGTGAACCATGACGGGCTGGTGGCGCTCGCCGTCTTCGCCGACATATTCGAGCTCAAAGCGGGCGGGCAGGTTGAAGTCGAACTGCACGGTGGAGAGCTGCCAGAGGCGGCCCAGTACATCGACGAGTTTGACGTCGATCTTGGGGCCGTAGAAGGCGGCTTCGCCGGGGATGGTTTTGTGGGCAATGCCCTTGCGTTTGAGGGCGCGCTCGAGGGAGCCGACAGCCAGGTCCCAGTTTTCGTCAGAGCCGGCGTAGTGGGCGCGGTCGTGGGGGTCCCAGGTGGAAAGCTCGACCTGGAACTCCTTGAAGCCGAAGGTCTTCAGCACCGCTTCGGCAAAGTCGATGCAGGCTACCACTTCGTCTTCAATCTGGCCGGGGGTGCAGAAGATGTGGGCGTCGTCCTGGGTGAAGCCGCGCACGCGCAGCAGGCCGTGCATGGTGCCGGAGCGCTCGTAGCGATAGACGTTGCCCAGCTCGGCCAGGCGGACGGGCAGGTCGCGGTAACTCTTGGGCGAGTTCTTGTAGATGAGGATGTGACCGGGGCAGTTCATGGGCTTGAGGCGATACTCGGCATCATCCAGTTCCATGGGGGTGTACATGTTGCCGGAGTAAAAGCCCTCATGGCCGCTGATCTTCCACAGTTCTCGACGCAGGACGTGGGGGGTGAAGACCAGCGAGTAGCCGCGGCGAAGGCACTCCTCGCGCATCCAGTCCTCCATGACCTTGCGGACGATGGCGCCCTTGGGATGCCAGAAGATGAGGCCGGCGCCGGCCAGTTCCTGGATGCTGAAGAGGTCGAGTTGCTTGCCCAGCAGGCGATGGTCGCGCTTGGCCGCTTCTTCAAGGCGGGCGAAATGCTCGTCGAGAGCCTTCTGCGAGAAGAAGGCGGTGCCGTAGATGCGCTGCAATTGGGGATTTTTCTCGTCGCCTAGCCAGTAAGCGCCGGCCAGGGAGAGGACTTTGAAGGCCTTGACGCGGCCGGTGGAGGGCACGTGGGGGCCGCGGCAAAAGTCTACGAAGCTGCCGTTGCGGTAGAAGCTGACCCGGTCGCCGGGCTGGGTGAATTTGGTGACGAAGTGGGTCTTCATGAAGTCGCCATCGCGCTCGAAGGCTTCCAGGCTTTTATCTCTGGGAGCAAATTCGTGGCGGAATGGGTCGTCGCGCGCCACCACCTCGGCCATTTTGGCCTGGATGGTTACCAGGTCTTCAGGCGTGAAGGGGGTGGGGCGATAGAAGTCGTAGAAGAAGCCGGCGTCGGTGGCCGGGCCGTGGCCGAGCTTGGTTTCAGGGAAGAGCTCAAGGACGGCAGTGGCCAGCACGTGGGCGGCGGAGTGGCGAACGACCTGGAGCGCTTCGGGGTCCTTCTCGGTGAGCAGCTCAAGGCGGGTATCGGCGGTGAGGGGCGTGGCCAGGTCCACCAGGCGCGGGGTGGCCGCGTCTTCAGCGGCGTACATTGTGTCTTCCGACTGGCTGTCGGCGGCGGCGTTTTGCTTGACTGTGCCGGTGACGGGGGTGAGGCGGGCGACGACGGCGGCCGCGGCCAGGCGCGGCGAGATGGAGTTAGCAATTTCGAGAGGCGTTGTGCCGGAGGGGACTTCGCGGACGGCTCCGTCGGGTAGGTGCACGGCAATGGTTTGGGCGTTCATGGCGGGCAGGATTCCAATGGGGCCGCGACTCGAACAAACACGGCCAACACATTGAGGATAGAAGGAATATGGGGCCCGCGTCGAGCGGCGCGCGATCTACGCGATGGAACGCACGCCTTTTCAGGATTGCTGATTTCTCAATTTGGCACTACCTGCCTACGACGAGGACGGTGAAACTGCCGGGGAGGATAGCTGGGCGGGGGCGTGGATTGTCGGGGGTGGGGTCAAGCCGAGGGCCGAACTCTGCCGTGACGAGATAGATGCGGTCGGTGGCGGAGTCATAAGCCATGGTGCGTGCGCCGCGCTGGGTGGGCAGTTCCTCGAGGACCTGGTAGCCGGCTGAGGCAGCGTTGATGACGGTTAGGGTGCCGCTCAAGCCGTTCGAAGAAAAAGCGAGTTTGTGGGCCGCGTCCCAGCCGGCGGCGTCGGGACCGTCACCGATGGCGGGAGTGGCCAGGGATTTGCCGGTGTTGGCGTCAGTAACGGCCATGTGCTTGTTGCCGCAAACGGAAAAGAGTCGTGCGCCGGTGACGTCAAAGGCCAGGCCGCTGGGGCCTTCGCAACCAGTGAGGGGCCACTCGGCAGTGAGCTTGTTGGTGTGGGCATCGAGGCGAACGAGTTCGTTCATGTCTTCGATGTTGTCGAAGACCGTTCCCTTGCCGTCGACGGCGGGGAATTCGGGCTTGCCGGGGAGGGGAATGGTGGCTACGACTTTCCGCTGGGTGGCGCTGATGACGGAGACATCCTTGCTTCGGCCGTTGAAGGCCCAGACGGTTTGCGTAGCCGGCTCGAAGACGATGCCGTCGGGGTTCTGGCCGGCGGGGATGGTGGCGACAGTGGCCAGGGTGGCGCGGTCGAAGACCACTACAGCGTTGCCGCCGCCATCGGAGATGTAGCCTAATTTGCCTGCGTTATCGAGGGCGATGCCGTGGGTTCCATGGAGGTTGGCGATGGTACCGACGGGCTTGCCGGTTAGAGTATCGAGGACATCGACGTGGGCGCCGCGGGTGAAGTAGAGGCGGTGGGCGGAGGGGTCGGCGAGCAGGTAATCCCATCCGCCCTCGCCGCCGATCTTCCAGCGGTCGATGATTTTGTAAGGCTGCTGAGCGGAAAGCAGAGCCGGGACGGCGAGAAGGCCGCACAGAAGAGCCGTGGATGCGAAGACGCGGGTGAGAAGTCGTAGAGTGCGCTGGAAGGTCATGGGGACTCCGTGTGAAAGTCGAACGGAGCAAGAATATCAGTTTGCGGTGAATGAGAAGAGACGGCAGAATGGGGTCGATCCGAAGCCTGATGCATTACTCTCTTATTTGATCCGACTGGGATGGAAAGGGTGCTGGTGTGGCATTCGTGGTTTCCCACCCCTGCGACAAAAAGAGTCGCAAGGATGGGGCACCCAGCCATAAGCGAGACGGGGATCTTATTTTGCGTATTGTACTTTCGAACATCGGGACGTTTGGCGATATCAATCCGCTGATTGCGATTGCGCTGGAGCTGAAGCGGCGCGGACACGCGCCGGTGATGGCGGTGCCGGCGGTCTTTGCGCCGAAGATTGTGCCGCTGGGCATCGAATTTCACGCCGTGCAGCCGGATATCGACCCGGAAGACACTCTCAGGGCGGAGATGGTCTACGACGTGCGCAAGGGTACGGAACGGGGACTGCGCGAGTTTCTGTTTCCGGTGCTACGGCAGACCTACGACGATCTGCTGGATGCGGCGACCAGGCCGGAACGCGCCGACCTGCTGCTGTTGGGCGAGCTGAACTATGCGGGGCCGCTGGTGGCCGAGGTGACGGGGATTTCCTGGGCCAGCTATGTGCTGGCGCCGCTGTCGTTCTTCTCTGCCTTCGACCCGCCAGTGCTGCCCCCGTATCCGCGGCTGGCGCGGGCCGACAAGGCAGTGCCTGGGTTTGGCCGCGTCATCAAACGGCTGGCGCGGTTTGTGAGCCGGAAGTGGCCGCAGCCGATCTACGATTTGCGCCAGGAGCTGGGGCTGCCCAGGGGCACGAATCCGCTCTTTGATGCCAAGCACTCGCCTTACCTGGTGCTGGCGCTGTTTTCGCGGGTTCTGGGCACCGAGCAAAAAGACTGGCCGGAGCACGCGCTGATTACGGGATTCTGCTATTACGACGCGGATGCGGGGAACCAGGAGCTGCCCAGGCACCTTGAAGAGTTTCTAGCCGCGGGGCCGGCGCCGGTGGTGTTTACGCTGGGTTCTGCTGCGGTGCTGGCGGCGGGACGGTTCTACGAGTTTTCAGCCAGGGCGGCGATGAGGCTGGGAGTGCGGGCGGTGCTGCTGATCGGTTCGGATCCGCGCAACCGGCCTCGAACCGCGCTGCCGGAGACCATCTGCGTGGCCGAATACGCGCCTTACTCGCGGCTGTTTCCGCGCGCGGCGATGGTGGTGCACCAGGGTGGGGTGGGGACCACGGCGCAATGCCTGCGGGCAGGCAAGCCGATGCTGATCATGCCCTACTCGCACGACCAGCCGGATAACGGCAGGCGGATGAGGCGGCTGAAGGTGGCAAGAGTGATTCAGCGCGGGAACTACACGCCGTTGAGAGTAGCGCGGAAGCTGAAGGCGATGCTGGTCGAGCCCAAATTTGCGCGGCGGGCGGCGCAGGTGGCGCGGGTGCTGGAACACGAAGACGGAGTGCAGTCGGCGTGCGATGCGCTGGAAGAGCTTTACCGGAGCACGCGGCAGGCGTGAGGGCGCCGGTTGTTTTTCGAGCGCAAGCGTGCAAGGTGAGTGCTGGTGTAAACTGATCGGGACCCCAAAGCCGGCTCTCTGCGGGCCGGCTCGATTGTGTCGGGACGTGGCTCAGCCTGGTAGAGCACTCGCTTGGGGTGCGAGGGGTCGGCAGTTCAAATCTGCCCGTCCCGACCATTTTCTCCGCATTGTAAAGATAGGAATATCTCCCACCCTTCGCAATGAACGCGAAGGATGGGGTACCCTCACTTTTTGTTATTAATTGCGGACGGCCCGCTTGCTTGCGCTTTGCTCAGTATGACTGGGCAACCGCATTTCTGTAACAGATTAAAGCTCAGGACGGGAAGAGGGAGCCGGTATGGTCTGGCAGCGTGGCCAGGCGAGGGCGGCGGCGCGGCGGGCGAGGAAGGGGCGCGGACAACAGACCGGAGATCTCCCTGAGTTCGGCACGGGCGTGGCCGATGGTGGCGGCAACAGCATCGAGGCGCCGGCCGGAGTCATGGCCCGGGAGCGGCAGGGGGGATTGAGAATCGTTTTGCTGGACGGGCTGAGGGGCGGGCAGCGGGACGGGGCGGCGGTGAAGCTGCTCCAGGACCTGGCGGGCGCCGGAGAGCGTGTACCCCTCGGCGTGGACCAGGCGCTTGATCTCCAGAACCAACTCCACATCGCGGCGGCGATAAAGCCGCTGGCCGGTTCCGCTCTTGTTGGGCTTGAGTTGAGGAAACTGCGTCTCCCAAAAGCGCAGAACGTAGGTCTCTAGGCCGCAGATGCGGGCGACATCTCCAATTTTGAAGTAGAGACGGTCGGGGATTAATGACGAGTCAACGGCGCGCTTGTGGGAGAGTTGCGTGGCCATGGGGACGATGAGGAGGATACCGCAATGGAGTGGAACCCCTCGCTCTAAGCGCAGTATAGGCCAGAATTTGCACTCTTTGTGAAGCAAAATCGCAGGGTATCTACTTGGTTGCGGGGTAGATGCAGGGCGGAGCAAGCCGGCATCGGCGCCGCTTTGACGATTCTTACATGTTTTCGAGCAGGGTGGAAACAAGGGCGATGGGCAAGCCGACTACGTTGAAGTAGTCGCCTTCGATGCGGGGAATCCAGCGTGCGGCGCGGCCCTGGATGGCGTAGGCTCCGGCTTTGTCCATGGGTTCGCCGGTGGCGATGTAGGCGGCGATCTCTTCTTCAGAGAGGGTGAGGAATTTTACGGCGGTGATTTCGGCGGCGACTTCAGTGCGCTCCGCGGTGACCAGGGCAATGCCGGTGATGACGCGGTGGGTGCGGCCGGAGAGAAGACGCAAGATGCGGGCGGCGTCGGCGGGGGATTCGGGCTTGCCGAGGATGTGGTTGTCGAGGGTGACGGTGGTGTCAGCGCCCAGAACGGCTAAGGACTGGCCGTCCAGGTTCAGCCGTCCAGGTTCCGGCCTCTTGCTCTCCCAGGTCTCAGAATCGAGACCTGGGGCACCCGTTAGTTCGCGAAAGACGGCCTGGGCTTTTTCGCGGGCCAGACGGATGACGTAGGCGATAGAGTCTTCGTTGGGATTGGGGTCCTCGGGGACTTTGGTGGGATGGACTTCAAAGGAAAAGCCGGCCTGGGCGAGGAGTTCGCGGCGGCGTGGGGATGCGGAGGCGAGGACCAGCATGGCTTTCAGATCGTGAGGCCGGTTTGGAGGGCGTTGGGGGTGGCGATGCCCCAGGCCATGGCGGGAGTGTTGTGGGCCAGTCCGAAACGGCCGTCGGGGCCGAGAAGGATGATTCCGCCGTGGCCACCGAGGCGGCTGTGGAGGTAGGCAATGGCTTCACGGGCGGCGATTTCAGGGGCTGTGCCGCCGGCGACGCGGTCGGTGGCCCACTTGCCCAGGACCAGCTTCATGATAGGTTCGCCCCAGCCGGTGACGGAGACGGCGGCGGAGAGATTGTCGGCGTAACAACCGCATCCGATGAGGGACGAATCGCCAACGCGGCCGGGAGATTTGTTGAGGGTGCCACCGGTGGAAGTGGCGGCGGCGAGGTTGCCGCGGACGTCGAGAGCGACGGCGCCTACGGTGTCGTGGCCCTTCGGGCTGTCCTCGAAAGACTTCATGCCGTCCTCGATATGGGATGCCGATATGGCGGTATTGTCCATGGATGCCGCGGTTTCAGGGCTTTTGTCGTCATGCAGGACTGGAGTGGATTGGCCATTGGGGCCGGTGAAGGACAAGTCGGCGAGGCCGGCGGATTGGCGGGCCTGGGTCTGGGCGAGGCGTTGACGCTCGCGGTCAAGGACCAGTTCGGCGTTATCAATGAGGGTCATGCCGTGGGCCTTTGCGAACTGCTCGGCGCCCGCGCCGACGAAGTAGACGTGAGGACTTTTTTCGAGGACCAGGCGGGCGGCTTGGATGGGGTTGCGGAGACGCTCGACGCAGGCTACGCCGCCGGCCTTCATGCGGCCGCCATCCATGAGCAGGGCGTCGAGCTGGACGCGGCCATCAGAGGTAAGGAAGCTGCCGCGGCCGGCATCGAAAGTGGGGTTGTCTTCAAGGATGGTGACGGCGGCTTCTACGGCGTCGAGGGCGGAACCGCCGCGGGAAAGTATGGCGAGGCCGGCCTGAAGAGCGTTGCGCACACCGGCCTGATGGGCGGCCGCTTCGTCCTCGGGGATGGCCCAGGCTCCGCCGTGGACGAGGAGGATGGGGGCGTGCGTGGCCGGGGATGTCACCGGGATATGTTAGAACATGCCGCAGGAGGTCGGTGGCAGCCATTTTGGGAACCGTTTGTTCCTTATTGGGAGCAGTGTCAAGAAACCGCGCCGGTTGCCTATGCGTAAGTAGTTGATAAAAAATGGCTAAGAGGTTTTGTCGTGACGCAAATCATTTCCCTGAGGTTGGTTAAACTAAGAACATTCAAAGTGAAATGAGACGACAGGGAAGAGGGATGCGGCTTTCCTGATCTTCTTCGGGCCATCCCCCGCGGGTTCGCAGACGTAGGGAAGAAGAGGTGGATAAGGCATTTTTTACTGTGTGTCATATGGGCGATTCCGGTGCGGAGTTGGCGCTGATTCCTTTCTAAGGTGTGCGAACGACCGTGGAACGGTGGACCGGGAATGGCGGACAGATGGCTGTACGAAAGAAGAAAAAGCAGGCACCGGCGGGCAAAGCGGTGGCAAGCCCGACGGGGAAAGAGAAGCTGGCAGTAACAGGCAAAACGAGCCGAAGGTCAAAACCGAAGCAGACGAACGCGTCAGGAATGAGGAAGCTGCGCGAGGCGGTGGGCAAGGCCGTTGGGGAAAATACCGAACAGATAACGGAAAAACTGCTGAATGAGATGCTGGCGGGTACAAAAGGCAGCGCACAGATGTTATTTGATCTTGCGGAACAGCAACCGCCGGATGAGGACTCCGAAACGAATGAGCCTGAGCGGACCGCGGCGATGGAGTTGGCGGACGAGCCGGAATGGCGGGGCACGTTGACGGAGGAGGACGCGGAGATGGATGCCGGAAGCCGGGAAACGGAAGGCTGATGTTGGAAATCGGTTAAGACATTTCAACATCGAATCGATGCAGTAGAAACCGGCGGAGGAAGGGCCGTGGCTTCACATTCAAGCAACGGAAGAACGTGGCAGGAGTAGGAAGCCCGGCCCCAGTGGCAGGGCGCCGGTGGTGCGGGATATTGACTTGAGCTGGAGAGCGGCGGAGAGACGAATGTACTCTTTGCGGCGCTCCCCAGGAAAGAAGGATGAGACAGGGATGAAGCTCACAAAGGACAAGTGGATGTTTGACGCCGGCAGACGGATGGGACTGAATCTGATCGTGATGAGCCTGATGGCGATGACCTTGGCAGGGTTAGCCGGCGCGCAGTCGGTGAGCACCACGACAGTTCAGGGGACAGTGTATCTGGCCAACGGACAAGCCGGCGCAGGAACTCTGGTGGTGAGTTGGCCGGCGTTTACGACGGCCAACGGCCAGTTAGTGACGGCGGATAGCACGACGGTGACGATTGCCTGGGATGGATTTGTGAGCGTGAACCTGGCGCCCAACCTGGGCGCCACGCCGGCGGGGCTTTATTACACGGCGGTTTACTACATGAGCGACGGCTCGACGAGCACCGAGTACTGGGTGGTGCCGGCGGCAGCGGAGGCAAGCCTGGCGGCGGTGCAGGCGCAGGTGATGCCCGCAGCGCAGGCTGTGCAGACGGTGAGCAAGGCGTATGTGGACCAGTCGATCTCGGAGCTTTCGGAGAGCCTGCTGACGGCATCGGGCGGGACTTTGAGCGGGCCGCTGTATTTGAGCGGGGACCCCACGCAGCCCTTGCAGGCGGCGGACAAACACTACGTGGATGAGACCTTCGCCCTGGCGGTTCCGCTGGCGGGCGGGAATATGACGGGGCCGCTGACGACGCCGTCAGTGAACGGAGTGCAGTCGCCGCAGCCGGTCAGTTCGCAGACCACGCTGCAGGCGGCGATGACCGCGGCGGGGAGCAACGGGGCAGTGGAGGTTCCACCGGCGTATGCGGGGACGGACAGGTTCACGAACCCCAATGGCGTTTATGTAACGGATCTGCGGCAGACGGAGCTCGCAGCAGTTTGAGCGCAGCGTGAAGGAATTCGGCGCGGTGTGCGATGGAAGCACGGACGACACCAACGCCTTGCAGGCGGCGCTGAACTATGCCCAAACGCACGGCGTAGCGCTGACCATTCCACAGGGAACATGCAAGACGCGGGCGCTGATCTGGCACGGGGAATCGATCGGCGGAATGGGCAAGCAGGTTTCGGCGCTGATGGGATTTCCGGGACAGGATGTGCTGTCCACGGTGACGGACAGCATGAACCTGCTGAGCTACACGCGGCTTCACGATCTGACGATCTATGTGGATCAGAGCGTGGATGTGTCCTGCACGCCGGCCGAGGGGCGCGCGCCGGCGGGAAGCTGCGCGGTGAGCCGGCCGATGGAGAGCAATTCGATTTTTTCGCTGGGCGGAAACGGGCTGACGGAGACGGCGGGAACAGGCGCGGCATGGTCGGTGGGCAATTGCGCCATTGCCATGCCGGCGCTAACGGGAGCGGGCGGCAATGGGCTGCGCGTAGCGGAGATGGAGAATGTGGAGATTACGACTACGGGCTCGGACCCGATGGCGTCCGCATATCCGGGGGCGCATTCGACTCACACCTGCGGGCTTTACCTGGCGCAGTGGCCGCAGTGGAGCGAGTTCCGGAATATCGATATTCGCGGGCTGAATACGGGCATCGCGATTCCCGCATTGCCGGTGGCTACGCCGGCGGGGTTGAATGCGGATTCGAATCGCTGGCAGAACATTACGATTCAGGCGACGCACGGATTTACGGCGGCGGCGGGCTCGAACAACGTGCTGGATAACGTGGTGGCGATGGCGGGGAATTCGGCGGCAACAGCCGAGCCGCCGACGGGGCTGGTGCTGGATTTTGCCGGCGCGCAACAGGGCTGGACGGTGCGGAATGCGGTGGTGTTGCCAGCGTGGGACGCGGTGCAACCGCAACTGACGGTGACGGCGGCGGGCGGCGCGGTGACCGCGGGTGACGCGTGGGCTCGGAACACGGATTGGGATTCGATCCGTATGGAACGCAGGTTCCGTTGGCGTTCAGCGGCAGTTGCACGGCACAGGCCACAGCGAGCGTGAACAGCAACGGGTCAATCGGTACGGTTACCGTGACCTCGGGCGGGGTGGGCTGCTCGGGAACGACGACGGCCAGCGTGAACGTGGCGGGGACCTGGGATACGGATGCGCCGGTGAATCTGATTGCCGGGCAGAGTATGACCTTCATTGGCGGAAATCTGCTGAAGGGCAACGGCGGGTATACGGTGTGGAACGCGGCGGGATCAGAGAGTTATGGAACGCAACTGGACGGGGGTGGCGGGACATTGCCGGGCGGCGGAAACTATGCGGCGCTGGTGGAAAGCACTCCGCTGGGATCTGCATACCAGGTGGATCAGTTTCCCGGCGCGGACTTGGGGGCCAAGCTGGAAGCCTGTCTGGGAACGTTGAACGCGAGTTACGGCGGAACCTGCGACGCGCGCAATTTTACGGGGACGCAGTCGATGGGATCGAACCTGACGATATCGACAGCGAATGCAACCGTGCTGTTGCCCTGCGCGACGATTTCGACGGCCAAGCAGGTGATTGTGACGGCGGGAACAAGGAACGTGACCCTGCGCGGCTGCGCCTTGCGGGGAGCCAGCACGGCCAGCGGGAGCCAGGGCGGAACGGTCTTCCTGTACTCGGGGACGGAAGCCATGGTGCAGGTGGGAGACCCCACGTATGCGGTGGATACGATGGGCTTTCACATGGACAACGCGGTGATCAACACCACCGCGGCTGGCAATGCGGACAGCGCAGGGGCTGGCAGCCTATCGCACCCAGGAGATGGATCTGGAGAGCCTGTATTTCCTGGGTAACTCGAACCAGACGGGCATGACGCTGGACGGGACCGGCAATTATACCGGCGGAAGCTTTTTCAGCGACCAGTTCGACGGCTTCCAAACGGCGGTGAATGCCATCGGGCACCAGATTTCGAACCCGGCCACGACGGACTGGATGAACGCCAGCACGTTTGTGCGCCTGCACATCGATTGCCCCACCAGCGGCGGCAATCCCATCAGCGGGACCTATGGAATCAACCTGCAGCAGGGGGACGGAAACACATTCAGCGGGGGAGACGTGGAGGGATGCTCGACGGCTCTGCACCTGGGCGCGAACGCACAGAACAATACCATTGTCGGATTGCGGAACGAGAACTCGACCAACCAGGTGGTGGCGGATGCTGGCAGCTCGTACAACGACTGGATGACGGGCGGAACGATGTTCACCGGCGCCCTGACCGACAACGGGACGCGCAACAGTTTTCTAGATACATTCCATCGCAGCTTCAACGGCATGAATGGAGACTGGTACGGCAGCCAGAAGGACGCCACGGTGACCAACCACTACCGGCTGGGGATTGGCGCGGGGAACGAGCGCGGCCTGCTGGACCGGTACCAGACAGACTACGGCTACCGCTGGACGATGGGTTTGAGCGACGCGACAGCGGGGGAGCAGTTCTACCAGGTTCTGGATGAGTTGAACAACGTGTACCGGCTTTCGATCGGGCAGTATAACAACGGGCAGTCAAGCACCAACAACCAGACGGTGATCAATGCGGCCGGAACGGGCGCGGTGGTGCTGAACGGATCGAACAACGCGGGTACCGGAGGGGTGGTGATCGGGTCGGGCGGAGCCAGCGGAGTCCACCGTGGCGACGATCAACAACGCGGGAAACGCGCAGTTCAACGGGACGCTGCAGGTGGGCGGGACCTCGACATTCACCGGTACGCCGACGGTCAAGAACCACTTGGACGCGGAGATCGACGCCACGCTGTGGGCGGGCTTGACGGCGAGCCAGAAAGAGTCCTTTATTTACAAGGACTGGAACGGCAACAGCCAGTGGTATATGGAGAAGGACGCCAGCAATAACTGGGAGTTGAATTCGGCTATTGGCGGGCTGGACAGCTTCAAGGCCTACCAGAGCACCAACAGCGGCGACACCTATATCAATGCCTCGAATACGTCAGGGGTGGTGCGGGTCAACTACGAAACCGGGTCCGGGGCAGGGTTCAAGGTCTACGGCGGCGGCAGCAGTTCAGTGTATGCAAGCTTCACGGGAACGACTGCAATCATGTTTCCTGGGCTGGCGGCGAGCAGCGGCCATAACTGCGTGCAGATCGATAACTCGGGCTATCTCACCAATACCGGATCGGCTTGCGGTACATCCGGAGGCAGCGGCACGGTGGGCACGGGAAGCGCGGGGCAGATCGCCTATTACGCAGCCAGCGGCACCACGGTTGGCGGTGTGAGCACGGTTCCGGTTACGGCTGGCGGTACGGGGGCTGCCACCGCAGCCGCGGCGCTGGCCAGCCTGGGCGGGGCGCCTGTATTTACCCTCACGACAACCGGAACCTCTGGCGCGGCAACCTACACGGGGAACGTAATCAATATTCCGCAATATGCCGGCGGAGGTTCCATGACCTGGCCGGCCACGGCGGGACTTGCAGTGTACGGGGGCAGCAACGCATGGGGAACATCTCTGACTGCGCCGGCCAGCGCCATCGTCGGCATCTCCGATACGCAGGCTCTCACCAACAAGTCAGTGGACGGTGTATCTGCAACGACCTTAAGTTACGTTGATGCGACCAGCAGCATTCAGACGCAGTTGAACGGCAAGCAGGCATCGCTGGGTTACTCGCCGCTGAATCCGGCCAACAATCTATCCGATGTGGCCAGCGCAACAGCGGCGATCGGAAACCTGGGCGGGGCGGCGCTGGCGGGCGCGAGTTTCACCGGAGCGATCTCAGCGCCGAGCACCAATGGAGTACAGACGGTGCCGGCCACGGGAAACATTCAGGCGGCGATCAACGCGGCGGGAAATAACGGCACGGTCGATCTGACGCCGGGAACTCTCTATACAGTGTCGGCAATGCTCACGATTCCCTACAATTATTTCATCTTCAACGGAAACGGCGCTTGCATCCAAACGGCAGCTCCGGGCGACGGCATGCTCGTCATCGGCAGCAATGTGACACTGAACGATCCCTGCCTGATGCCGGGAGGCGCGAGCACGGGAGCCGCCATTCACGATGCCTCGCAAACATTTGGAACGACGATCAACCGTCCGCGCCTAATTCAGAGCGGGACCAACCTGCCCACCACCGGATACTACTGGTACTACGGCATCCAGGCGGACTCGGATGAACTGTTCACGGTCAACAGTTACAACCAGGTCTATCATCCCGCCTTCGGACAAACCGGCTCAGGGTACTACGGCGTGTTACGCTGCGACAGCACGTTCTGCGGCTCCGGCATCTTCAACCCCGCCTATTCGTTCCCAGTATCGAATATCACGGTGAGCGGATATGCCCCCAACGCGACCTATACCTTTACCTTAGCCACGGGAAACCTGACCTATCTGAACGCGGTGGGCACCACAGTCAGAGTAGCGGGAGCAAGCGGTGGATCGGGGAACTTCAATAACGCTTACGCCATCACCTCCGTCACCAGCGACACAACCTTTACAGCCACCTCCAGCACAGCCACCGGAACCGTTTATGGCGGCAATGGAACAGTCTCAAGCTACTACAACACCGCGGTAGGCTACATCAACGATTCCGCGATCTCCATGGGATGCTTCGGGAATGCCGTCGATTGGGAAGGCGGCAACGACCTTACTCTGAAGAGCGTCATTCTGCAAGGCTATAACCAGTTCGGCCTGCGGGTGAACATGCTGGGCCAGGGCGGCAGCGGAAACATCACCTTGAGCGGCGTCCATAATGAAGAGGGCAACTGCACCAATCCGGCCTTGAACGGCATCGCGGGCGGCGCGGGTTACATTATCAACGGCGGAGCGCACTTGAAGCTATCGGCGGGCACGGGCGGAGGCGGGCATGTGCCATTATTCCCCAACAGCGATGGAGTTTCGGATGGCGCGGAAAATTACGCCTACTATGAAGTGCTTCACAGCGGTGGCGGAAGCACGACGACACAGCCGCTTCCCATAGGTTACACAACAGTGGCGGCAGCTACACTGGGAGGCAGTTATTCCGTAGTGGTTACGGCTCCTGGCAGCCCCAACTCCGGAGATACCTGCGACTTTCTGAGAGTTGACCAGTCTGTCAACGGCAGAGTCTCGCCGTACAGCAGCAGCGGACTCAGCTATGCGATACCCGGGGAGCAGGGCGTTCCCTGCGGTCCTTCGGCTGGAAGCTACATCAGCTTCACGGACAATACCCCCACCGCCAGCCTCGGCGCCTATACCTTCAACACCGCTCTTCCCTACGGGCCTTCTTTGAATAACTGGCCGGGGGCGTTTGTGCTCACGGGAACCGCGTCCGGAGGCAACCTGTCGACTTTCAATGGAGCCTGTGGCATCGGCTCAATCTTTGTTGTACCGGCATGGCCCAGTTATTTTCAGATCGGACCGAATATCACCTGCGAGGGGCCGACCTATGACGATTGGGGCGGGAACCCGGCTCCCTACGGACCATCTTTCCAAAACCGTATTGCAGGGTTCAACGCCAAAACCTATCTTCCTTCAGCATTTCAGATTCAGCTTTCGAGCAGCTATGAAGGGACGGTCTACACCAAAGGCGCACTCAACTTTGGGACCACGCACGGATATAGCAACGGTCCCACCGACGCCATCACCATCATCGACAGCAACCCGTACAAGACGCTGAGCACCGCGGGGAACAGGCCGCTGGCGGACGCGGGAGATACGGCCATAGGAATAGACGGGACTTCCAACGGGTTGGCATTCCGCGATCCATCCCATATCTGCCAATATATCGGCGTGCAGTTTGATGGAGCGTCCTGGTCAGAGTGCCTGACGGCAACGGCCAAGACCTTCAATGTGTCGGTGACCGCTCCGTCTTTCATCGGCTCTCTGACCGGAACAGCCAGCAACGCTGCCAACGCCACCAACGCTACCAATGCCACCAACGCTACGAATGCCACCAACGCGACCAACGCCAGTGAGATAGGGGGTGTGTCGATCACAGGCACTCCGTCCGCCGGTTATGTGCCCACGGCCACAAGTTCGAGCGCGGCCACCTGGCAAGCGCCGGCGTCGGCCATTACCATTACTCCGGCAGGCGATCTTCTCTGCGCTCATGGATCGGACATTGCCATCGGGGCGCTGAACATCTCCGGCATCACCTATAGTTCGCCGACATACACCTTCACTACGGCCAGCGGCGTGCAGACAGACGGTTATATTGTGGGCCAAACGGTACAGGTGCAAGGGACAACGGGCGGGACCGGCAACTTCAACGCGCAGTACAAAATCACCGCAGTCACCAGCAATACGGGCTTCACAGCCACTTCGACCGTAGCGACGGGGACAAGCTACGGCAGCGGCGGGACCGTCTCCATGGTGTGCAATAACTCATCTGACGCTACAGGAGTGGCCGCGGCAGCTTACGCCAGTTCGCTGACCATTCCCGCCATGAGCACATTTACGCAGTACCGGGTGGAGGCGCAATTGGCGATCTTCACACCCACTACCGCTCCCAACCTGGAGATGCCGCTTTTGTACTATAACGGCGTCAACCTTATGAATGATCAGTCGTCATCGGCTCTGAGGAGCACCGATGCCGGCGTGCTGGGCAGCATCACTTACACGCTGACCTCGCCGTATGCAGGACTAGTGTATGGAACGCTGGACAGTCAAACGGTTTCCTCGGCCTACGTTTACTTCGATGGCAATGCGACCAACATATCGACAAGCTCCCCGCAAGCGTTGACGCTGAAAACCGGATTTTTAGCCACGGGTCTGGGATCCATTACCTCCGGCAGCGGCGGAACCATCAGCGGAGTGGGTGCCTGTACGCTCAGTTCATTCAACAATGGCGCCACCGGGGCCACGGCTACCGTCACGTTTACAACCTCGGGGAGTTGGACGGGAGCGACTTTTTCGGTGACCAGCACGGGGTACGGAGCGACGTCGGCGCCTACCAGCGCTACGCTGGCCAGCGGCACGGCAACTTGCTCAGGAACGCCCACGCTGGTGACGGTACTGGGCGGGGCGCAGGGGTCGGCATTGAGGCTGATTTCACTGAGCGCCAGGCAGCAGTAGGCAACGACAGGGAACAGCCGCCCAGCGGCGATAAACCTGCCGCCGGGGACTCCGGTTGAGAAAAATGCCGCTTAGAACAATGGCTACTTTCTTCAGCGACAGGAAATGCGCTGCGCCAGGGCGGGCGGTTCTCGATGGCTGCGGAAATTCTGAAGGCGGTTTCACTTACCCGGTCGAAACGGGGGGGGCGTGGCAGAGACAGAAGGAAGAGGCGCGGCTGAGGCGCGGGAGTGGGAGCCCTGTCTGAAGAATCTGGACAGGGAGGAACTGGAGCGGTACGGGGGGATGCTGGACCAACGTCCGGACATCCTGCGGGGACGGACGGTGGGGATGGCGCTGGCGGAGAAGCTGCTGCTGGTAAGGACGCGCGAGGGGTGGACGGCGCCGCTGAAGGCCAATGCGGTGCAGCGGGCCTTCGAGCGGCGGCGGGGCGAGCGGAATATCGTTCTGAAGGCGCGGCAGATGGGGCTGACGACCTGGGCGGCGGCGCGGTTCTTTCTGCAGCACCATCACCCAGCCGGGAACGCTGACGCTGCAGGTGGCGCACACGCAGGAGGCGGCCGAGGAGATCTTCCGCATTGTGCACCGCTTTGTGGACTGGCTGCCGGAGGAGCTGCGCACGGGAGTGCTGAAGACCTCGCGGGCCAATGTGCGGCAGATCGTGTTTCCGGTGATGGACTCGCAGTACCGGGTGGTTTCAGCCGGAGACCGGAACGCGGGACGGGGATTGACGGTGCAGAACCTGCACTGCT
>CAWCKF010000021.1:0-120794 GCA_963796085.1 uncultured Acidobacteriaceae bacterium
GCTGCTCGCGGGACAATCCCGTTTGGCCGGCAATCTGGGCCATCCCCTTGGCGCGAGCCACCACGCCCAGCGCGTGCGCGATGTAGCCAGCGTCGTTGGTCTGAAATGCTTCCGCCATGAAGACCGCAATTGCTTCGTCCGAGCCGAGATCCTCGGCAGGATCATAGGTGGTCAGTTTCTCAGCCATATTCTTCGCTCCATTCTTTTGCCAGGCGCTTCGCTGTTTTGATGTCATTCGCCTGTGTGCTCTTCTCGCCGCCGCACAACAGGATGATGATGGTGTTGCCCCGCTTTTGGAAGTAGATGCGGTAACCAGGTCCATAGTCGATTCGCAATTCGCTAATCCCCTGGCCTACCGGCTTTACATCCCCTGCATTCCCAAAGGCCAGGCGATCAAGCCGAGAAGCTATCAGTGCACGAATCCGTTCGTCCTTGAGCCGCATTCGCCATTTTCTAAAGGTCTCGGTTTGTTTGAATTCCATCATTGCGAACGTTGTAGTTTATAGACTACCATATTCTTAAGTTCATTGCGCATCAGCTTCGCGCCTGAAACCTTGAGCCGCGAAGCCTCCCGTTGAAACATGGCGGGCCACTGGCCGGGCTGCCCGAACCCCCTCTATCCGGGGATGAACTCACAGGCCTATACTAGTGTTTCGATCATGCGGAGCCGATATATACGTTATCTTGCGATGATTCTGGCTCCGGCGCTGCTGCTTGGCGGCCGGCTGCGCCGGTGGGCGTGTAACCGCCGACCCCTCCAACGCCAGTCTTTTCCATCTCCCCCGGCGCCGGCTGCCATCGACACCAATTGCACCGGCTGCAATGCGGCCAACGCGCAGGGCATGCATCCGTGGAGCAATTCACCGCAACGCTCGCCGGCGGGGGCGCGGCGCCGGTCACCTGGTCGGTCTCCGGCGGAGACGCCAACAGCGGTCCGGGCAGCATTACCGCAGCCGGCCAGTACACTCCGCCCAGCTATCTCACCGCCGACCGCGTCGAGGTGCTGGTGACGGCGACGCTCAACGCGAATCCCAGCCGCCACGGCCACCGCCGTGCTGACCGTGACGCCGGGATTTCTGCAGCCGCTCACGCCGGAGAACGCTGGCCCTGGGCGCCAACGGACAGGTGACCATCACCGGCTACCTGGCCGAAGCGGGCGGCTACACCGGCATCAATTTCGCGCTTTCCAGCTCCGCCACCGGCTCCAGCGGCGGACAGGGTTCGCTCGGCAGCACCACCTGCCAGCGCGGCGCACAGGCCTTCACCTACTGCACCGTCACCTACACCGCGCCCGCCACGGTCTCCGCCACCGGCGCCACCTACGTGGTGGCCACGGCCGGCAGCATCGTCCTCCAAGGCCGCGGCCGAAGTGCTGCTGAACACCGCCGGAGTCTCGAGCAATCCCGCCACTCACCAGGCGCAATTGCCCACGCCCGTCCCGCTGGGCAGCCTCGGGCGGCAACAACAACGACTACGACACCAGGGGAAACCAGATTGTGGACTGCTGCAGCGGCACGCTGGGCGCGCTCATCCAGGACGCCGGCAACCGCCAGTACCTGCTGAGCAACAACCACGTGCTGGCGCGCAGCGACCATGCCGGCGTGGGCGACACCATCATCCAGCCGGGACTCATCGACAACAACTGCACGCCCAACGGCGAAGGCCCCGGCGCCATGCCCGTGGGCTCGCTCACCGGCTGGCTGCCGCTCAACTCCAGCGCCACCAACGCCGACGCGGCCATCGCCCAGGTCGATTCCGGCGCCGTGAATCTCTCCGGCAGCATTCTGGAACTGGGCGCCCGCCAGTCCGACGGCACACTGGCCGCCGCGCCTCCCGGCGTCTCCTCGACCGGCGGCAAGGGCGAGACCGCGGCGCTCAATCTGACCGTGGCCAAGAGCGGGCGGACCACCGGGCTTAACCTGCGCCGGCATCTCGGCCCTCGATCTGGACGTGACCGTCGATTACTACCTGGACTGCGCTGAGACCAAGCCCTACCTGACCAAGACCTACACCAACCAAGTGGCCATCAGCGGCAACCAGTTCAGCGATGCGGGCGACTCCGGGTCGCTGGTGGTGGATGCCGCCAATGCCGAGCCCGTGGGCCTTTCTTTGCCGGCGGCAGAGACGCATCCGGCGTCAGCCAGGGCGTGGCCAATCCCGCGACCGACGTGCTCAGCTGAACTCGAGCGCGCAGGTGGGCGGCGGGACCTCGTATACCTTTGTGGGCGCCGCCGACCACGCCGTCAGTTGCCTCAACTACGGCGACAACACGGTAACCGCGGCGCAGGCCCGCGCGCTCACCGACGCGGAGATCGCGCGCGCCCAGCAGGCTCTCGGTCAGGCCCGCATGCTGGTCAACCCGTCAGCAGGAATTCTGGGCGTGGCCACCGGCAAGAGCAGCGACCACCCCGGCGAGGGCGCCGTCATTCTCTATGTGGACGAAAACATGACCGTAACCGCGCCGCCAACAGTGGACGGCGTGCGCACCCTGGTGATTCCCACCAATGCCCACGCGGTGGCCTTCGGCTCGGCGCCCCAGACTCCCGCTTGAGGCCGGCTCCGGCGCTCCACCCTGCCGGCCGCGGTCCTCAACCCGGCCATGGCCGTCAAGCAGCAGGTCGGCGCCCAGCCTGATGCGCCGGAATCCCGCCTTCTTCGGCGTGGGCGTGGGCCAGAGCCTGGACAATCCGAGGGAAGCGGCGCTGGTCATCTACGTGGACCGCAGGCAGGTTCCCGCCCAACTGCCCGCGACCGTGGACGGCCTGCGCACCCGCTACATCATGATGGACCGGCTGCACGTCACCCGCTCCTACGCGGCGCCGATGCAATCGCCGCATCACTGCATGCCCCACCCGGCAGCCGCTCCGCCGTCCGGCTTCGATCTGCTTAACCTCTTCAGGCCGCGCAGTTTGAAGCTGAACTAAGCCGCCGTTTGGCACACTCTCTGAGTTACAACAAATGTGAGGGTGCCCCATCCTTCGCTTTTTTCTAGCGAAGGGTGGGATACCACAAACCTAAACCTGCTGTTAACGGTTTTTAGTGGATGGCCAACCTGGTGAGCAGTTAGCGAAAATGGAAATCCACTCTTCACTTAGCCGCCAGCGCCGCCGCAATCTGCCGCCCATGGAAGCGGCCGTTCTCAATGAAAATCTCATTGGTCCGCGAGCCGGCCACGATCACCCCGGCCAGATAGATGCCCGGCACATTGCTCTCCAGCGTCTCCGGGTTGCAGACCGGCAGCCGGTCCTCGCCCTCGAAGCGCACGCCCAGCCCCTCCAGAAACTCGAAGTCGGGGTGGTAGCCGGTCATGGCGAAGACAAAATCGTTCTTCAGCGTCTCGCGCCCCTGCGGCGTCTCGATGACCACCGCGTCCGGGGTGATTTCCACCACCTGGGAGTGGAAGTACGCCTTGATCTCGCCGTTCTTGATGCGGTTTTCAATGTCCGGCTTGATCCAGTACTTCACGTGCGCGATGCATCTCGCCGTCGCGATGAACCAGCGTCACCCGCGCCCCGCTCCGCCACAGCTCCAGCGCCGCAATGGCCGCCGAGTTCTTGCCGCCGATCACCAGCACATCCATCCCGAAGTAGGGGTGGGGATCGAAGTAGTAGTGGTGCACCTTGCTCAGGCTCTCGCCGGGAATGTGCAGGTAGTTGGGCCGGTCGTAGTAGCCGGTGGCGATGGCCAGCTTGCGCGCCTCCAGTGTGCCTTGGCGGCCAAAGCGGTCCATGGTATGCGCCGTGAAGCCGCCGTCCGAGCCTGTCATCCGCTCCACGCGATGGTACTGGCGCACGTCCAGCCGGTAGTGGGCCGCCACCAGCCGGTAATACTGCAGCGCCTCGTTGCGCGTGGGCTTGGGATTGGGGCTGGGAAAGGGAATGTCGCCGATCTCCAGCAGCTCCGGCGTGGTGAAAAAGGTCATGTGCGAGGGGTAGTGGAAGAGCGAGTTGCACAGGCAGCCCTTGTCCACCACCACGGCGCGCAAGCCGGCCTTTTGCGCCTCAATGGCGCAGGCCAGCCCCGTTGGCCCGGCCCCCACCACCAATAAATCGAAGATGGCCTCCTGCGTTGCCGGAGTTTCCACTGTGGAATCGTTCATAGCTCTAGCTTAGGGCATGGGGGAGATGCTCGCTGGGCCAGCCAATTCTTTCCGGTTCGGCAACATTCCTATGGTAGAATGGTAGACGTATCAGGTAGAAAGGCATAATTCGCATGAGCTTGAACATAAAAAATGAGGAAACCCATCGCCTGGCACGGGAGTTGGCCCAGTTGACCGGCGAAAGTGTGACCGTGGCTGTCACTATCTCTCTCAAGGAACGATTGGAGCGCAAGAAGCCAAATCCAAAGGCCGGGCTTGCCGATTGGCTTGACGAACTGTCGAAGCGCACTGCTCCGTTGCTCAAAGACCTGCCGCCTTCCGACAAGATCGGCGATCTGCTTTTCGACAAAGAGACTGGATTGCCGCTATGATCGTTGACTCATCGGCGCTGGTGGCGATCTTGAAGCGCGAACCGGAGCGGGCGATCTTTTCCGCGCTTCTGGAATCCACGCAGGACGTAAAGATTTCCGCGGCCACCTATTTTGAGACTTCCATCGTTATCGACAGTCTCCGGCAGCCCGCTACGAGCCGGATGCTCGACGACGTTATTGAGAGGTCAAGAATCCAGATCGAGCCCGTCACCGTCGAACAGGCCCGTATCGCCCGCCAGGCCTACCGCGACTACGGCCGTGGCAGCGGCCACCCCGCCAACCTCAACTTCGGCGACTGCTTCACCTACGCCCTGGCCCGCGACAAGCGCGAACCTGTTCTCTGCAAGGGCGATGATTTTGTGCATACCGACCTGCGCTCGGCTGTGCAGCAGCCGTAGGTGGATGCGCTATCCTTCTAGGCATGAAGAAACTGTGCGGCGCAATCAATCTTATCCCCTGGAAAAAGTGGCGCAACCATTCGGCAAGGCCATCGCCGCTGCGGCTTTGCGCATGGACCACCCTGCTCTTCCTGCTTTCAACCTCGTTAACCGGCCTGGCCCAGGCGGTTCAACCCCGGCTCATCGACGTGCACGAGCACTATAACGGCGAGCCCGGCGTGCTCGATCAGTTGCTGGCGAAACTGAATGCCGCCGACGGCCTGGGCTTCCTGCTCGTCACCCCAAAAGGTTTTCCGCAGGCCAGCAAGTTTATCCAGCAACACCCTGATCGCCTCATCGGCTTTGGAGATATCAGGCTCGACGATCCGGATGTGCTCAACCAGATCGACCGCTTTCATCAGGCGGGATTTCGCGGCCTGGGCGAGATTACCTCGTCCTTGAAGAACTATGACGACCGCTCCTACTGGCCCATTTACGATCGCGCCGCAAAGTACCACATGATTCTTCTCTTTCATACCGGCATCGTGGCTCGCCCGGACCCGGCGCTGCCGGCGGATATCAGCTTTGACCGCATGCGCGCCACGCGTCTTGATCTGATTGCCCGCCACTGGCCGAAAATGATCATCATCGGCGCCCATCTCGGCAACCCCGACTACGCTGAAGCCGCAGAAATTGCGCGCTTGAATCCCAATCTGTATTTCGACCTCTCCGGCTCCAGCCTGATCAAGAAAAAGGACGACTACGCCTTCTTCCGTTCCATCTTCTGGTGGAGCGGGGTAGTCAGCCCTCACACGCCGCCCAACACCCACAGCGCCTTTGAAAAGCTGGTCTTCGGTTCCGATGTGTTTAACGGAGAATTAGGCGAATTCGACGCCGGCCAGGCGCGCTATCACGCCATGCTGGATGCCTGCCAGGTGCCGCCCAGCGTGCAGGCCATGATCTTTTCCGGGACCATGGGTCGCATCCTTCAGGAGCAGCAAAAAGAAATGGCCGCAGATTCCGCCAACTGAGCGCTCGAGAACTGGTTGCATAAATGGGCTTTGTATCAGGGCACGACTTCAGTCGTGCCGCAAAGGGCAGTAAAACAATGGGCTTTAGCCCCTGAGGGCGGAATTTTCTGTCTCTAGTTATTTTTCAATAAGTTCCTGAAAACTACAGACTGCTCAATCCCCTTCTCTGCATCGACGATTTCGTGCCTATGTATCCCAGCTCCGCGTTGCTTCACCCGCAGGTCTTTTGCGCTATCCTTCTTCGCATGCAGAAGAACCTCTTTGCCGCATTACTGTTTTTTGCCTGGGCAACATTTTTTCCCGGCCATGCCCGCGCCGCCGTGGCTCAATCCGAATCACGGTGCGAAACGTACCTGCAAACTCCGCTCCCCGCCGAAGCATCGCAGGTCCCCGCTCCCCAGGCATGGCCGGATTGCAACTCCTACAAGCTCGAAGCCGGCCTTAGCGTCAAAGCGGATTACGCGGCGGCGCGCCAGTGCGCCTGGGTGGAGCGGCTGGCGATCAAGGCCGATCTGGAGCCCAAGTACACCGTGGCCGGCATCCTGGGCGGAGCGGCAATGCTCAGCGTGCTCTATGCCAACGGCGAGGGCGTGCAACAAAACATTCCCCTGGCCGGCCGTTTTGCCTGCGAGGCTCAGATTGGCGAGCCTGGCATCGATGATCTGGAGAAACTCTCCTCCGCCGCGGGCAAGACGCAAAAAAAGTTCCAGTACTGCGATGAAGTATTCACCACCTTCCAGATGAACTACTGCGCCGCGTACAACGCGGAGATCGCCGCGCAGCGCCGGGACGATCGGCTGCAGTCGCTCTCTTCGCGCTGGCCCGCTGATCAGCAAGCGGCCTTCAAGCTCTTGCAGCAGGCCAAAGAGGATTATGTAAAAGCGCATGGCAGGGGTGAAACCGATATGGGTGGAACCATCCGCGTAATCCGGGAGTTTGGCGTTGAGGAGCGGCAGCGCGACAAATTTCTGGCCGCGGTGCAGGCCTTTGAGAGCGGCCATCTGCCCCATGGCATGGCGGCCGGTTACAAAAAGGCTGACGCTGAGCTGAATCTCTTGTACAACAAAGCCGTTGCTGCCGCCGCCGCGCACCAAGAGGATTATTACGGCGCCATCCAGCCCCAGGGCATTCAGAACGCAGAGAGCGCCTGGCTCAAATACCGTGACGCATGGGTCGCCTTTGCCCGCTTGCGTTATCCCTCAACCGACGCCAACGCCTGGCTCACGCTGCTGACCGCAAACCGCGCGGCAAGCCTCAGGATGACTCTCTGCAGTATCGATGTCAAAAATTCCTCCTGCCCGCAAAAGTGAGACCAGCCGGCTCCCCGCGCCTTGCCCTAAACTATTTTGAGGAGCCTTTCCATGACCGTCATCCGCCAGGAAGATTTCATCGCCAGCGTCGCGGGCGCGCTGCAGTACATCAGCTACTACCACCCGGTCGACTACATTCGCAGCCTGGCCAAGGCCTACGAGCGCGAGCAGTCCCCCGCCGCCAAGGACGCCATCGCGCAGATCCTCATCAACAGCCGCATGTGCGCCGAGGGCCACCGGCCCATCTGCCAGGACACCGGCATCGTGAACGCCTTTGTGAAGGTGGGCATGGACGTGCGCTTCGAGCCCGGCCCCGGCGAGCAGCCCAAAGACCTGCAGCAGATGGTGGACGAGGGCGTGCGCCGCGCCTATCTCGACCCCGACAACAAGCTGCGCGCTTCCCTCCTGGCCGACCCCGCCGGCAAGCGCATCAACACCAAAGACAACACCCCCGCCGTGGTGAGCGTGGAGCTGGTGCGCGGCTCCACCGTCGAGGTCACCGTGGCGGCCAAGGGCGGCGGCTCTGAGGCCAAAGCCAAATTCACCATGCTCAACCCCTCGGACTCCGTGGTGGAGTGGGTGCTCAAGACCGTGCCCACCATGGGCGCCGGCTGGTGCCCGCCGGGTCTGCTGGGAATCGGCATCGGCGGCACCGCGGAAAAAGCCATGCTGCTGGCCAAAGAGTCGCTGATGGACCCCATCGACATTCAGGAGCTGAAAGCCCGCGGCCCATCCAATCGCGCCGAGGAGCTGCGCCTCGAGCTTTACGACAAGGTGAACCGGCTGGGCATCGGCGCGCAGGGCCTGGGCGGCCTCACCACCGTGCTCGACGTGAAGGTGCGCGACTACCCCACCCACGCCGCCAACCTGCCCGTGGCCATGATTCCCAACTGCGCCGCCACCCGCCACGCCCACATTGTGCTGGACGGTTCCGGCCCCGTCTACCTCGATCCGCCCAGCCTGGAAAACTGGCCCAAGCTGACCTACGACGTATCCGCCGCCCGCCGCGTGAATCTCGACACCGTGACCCGCGCCGAAGCCGCCGCCTGGAAGCCGGGCGAGGTGCTGCTGCTCACCGGCAAGCTGCTGACCGGCCGCGACGCCGCCCACCAGCGCATGGCCGATATGCTCAGCCGCGGCGAGAAGCTGCCCGTGGACTTCCGCAGCCGCTTCATCTACTACGTGGGGCCGGTGGACCCGGTGCGCGAAGAGGTAGTGGGCCCGGCCGGACCCACCACGGCCACGCGCATGGACAAGTTCACCCGGCCGATGCTGGCCCAGACGGGTCTGCTGGGCATGGTGGGCAAGGCCGAGCGCGGTCCCGCGGCCATCGACGCCATTCGCGAGTTTGGCGCCGTCTACCTGATCGCGGTGGGAGGCGCGGCCTACCTGGTTTCAAAGGCCATAATCGGCTCTCGCCTGGTGGCCTTCGAGGACCTGGGCATGGAAGCCATCTATGAGTTCGACGCGCGCGAGATGCCGGTGACCGTCGCCGTCGATTCCAAAGGCGCGAGCGTTCACCAGACCGGCCCGGCAGAGTGGCAGCGCCGCATCGCAGGGATTCCAATCCTGCAATGACAGGGGTTAGGGAGTAGGGGAACAGACCTCAAGCTACACTGCGCAGTTCCTTTCCAACACAAAGGTTTGCGTTGAGGCGCAACCCATCGTTCGCCGCAGAAACCTATTCCCTATTCCCTACTCCCTATTCCCTGCTTTTTCACTGCTTTCCAAACCGGTAGACGATACTGCCCGTGTAGCCCAGGCTGTGCTGCGTGGTCGAGCCGAAGCCCGTAACCAGGAACTCCGGCGCCAGCCGCACGCTGATGTTCGGGGCCACGTTGTATTCGCCGAGCACGCTGGCCTCGACGGCATAGGTCTTCCCATCCGGGTAGAGGACTCCGAGGGTGCCAAACCCGTTGGTATCGCCGGTGAAGTTCCCCTGCGCATACCCGCCCATCACCCGGCCCGAGATGGCGTACTTGGGCTGCAGGTAGAAACGGTAGCTGGGTCCCAACAGAATCGCGTACTGGCTGATGGCCGGCTTGGTAACGCCCGCATCGCCCGCGGTAATGGGAGTGCCCTGCTGAGGCTTGATGAACGCCGTGCCGTACGTGCCGCGCCCTTCCAGGGTCACGCCCAGCCGCTCATTTAAGTAGCGGGTCAAGCCCGCGTTCCAGTTGTACTCGTTCAGGCGCATCAGCACGGGGCCGGGCACAAAGCGCAGGTAGCCCGCGCCGGCATACACATCGTAGAGATGCAGGTAGGCGTCGTGAATGGCCGCGGTGCGGCGCTGTTCGCGGCGCGCCTTGATGCGGGCCTGCACGTTCATTTGCCCCTGGTTTTCGGCGGCGGGCTGCTGGGCCTGGTCCTGTGTCGGGTTGGCAGGGTTGCTGCTCGAACTTGAGCTTTGCGCCTGAATGACGTGCATGGCTGGCAGAATCAGCGCCAGCAGTAAGGCGAAACAGCGAAATGAAGACATCGGCTTCGGGTTTCCTCCACGGAAGTGCGGAAGCACATCACCACTCTCAGGCAGCGCTCCCCCCTTTGCTATTAAACCACCTTGGGGGAGCCTTGTGGGCGGACCGGTACGGGTTTAGACGCACGCCATGCCGATTCGCCCCTGAAATCGCTCACACAATCGCTTTCAGATCGGCCTGTAACTGCGTCTCGTCGAAGCCGTTGGGAGCGCCCTTGGCGCTGAGCCAGTCCTGGACCCCCGACTCGACGCCACCGCCGGTGACTGAATTCCTAGAGTACGACGAGCCCTTGTTGGCGGTCCATGTCTGTATGGTAAGACTCCCCATAATCTTTGGGGCCCCTTGCAGAACAATTTGTGTCACAACACATATACTGGACTGCGGGAAACTGGAGGTGCGGATGACGCCGTCAGAGGCATCAAGCCAAGAGAACAATTCAGGATCAAGGCCCATACCGGAGCGTTACGCTGTTGGGGACAGCCTAAACTGGGATGCACCTTGGATCAATGTTCGCCTTTGGACTGAACTTCCGTTCTGGCTCATGGTAGACAACACGGCGATAGCTGTTACATATGAAGGCCACGAATTCCAAATTTCCATTCACGATAATTACTACGAACTTTACTTCGGAGAGTCCACCGACTCTCGGATGTCGGTGGGCTATTGTGGTCCCCGCAAAGAACAAGCGGACTTGCCCTCAGCGATTAAAGAAGCGATGGCCACACGCCCCAACGGGCCGTATATGTGGCGAAAGTGCAAAACTTACCTGAAAGTGGAGAGCAGGTGCAACGAGGATGTCTGGAACGCTACGTGTGAAGCAGAATTACCCCGGGTGAACGAAGCAAAGCTATACCTTTCGGAACTCTGCAGAGCTCACATCCCGGTCATCAACACGCTAATAAGAGCGTACCGTCTTTCTACCTACGACTACTTCGTTTTCGGTGTCTCCCCCTGGGATGTGCCGCATTGGTGCATCGAAAGGGATGGGCACTCGAAAACCTCCACGCTTGTTAGCTATAGAGATTGGGACAGCAAACCGGTCATTTTTAGGTCCATAGATCTGTTAGAAAAGCCGGAGGTGTACAAACTCATCGAGGCAAACGACCTTCGGAGTCAAATTTCGCTCATCGCGACGGCTGGCGAATTTGAACTACTGGATGCACTGAATTTCATGGAGAGGGGAGATTACTCCGGCGCAGTCCGGCGCGTCACGACAGCAATCGAAGTAATCGTAGAAGCTGTCGCTGGAAATGCCGTGGAGGCGGCCAATGGAAAGCCAGCAGCAGATAAGTTTTTGAAAGACACCAGAATGCGTTTCGATGAACGGGTCAAGAGGTACCAGAAGCTGACCGGTCGCATTGCGTCTGCGACATTACTCAAGACGCTCAAGGAGACACGTGATCTTAGGCACAAGATCGTGCACGGGGGGCATAGGATTGGCCCGGGCGAACGCGGAAAAGCTCAGAAGGCAGTGGATACTGGCCGCTGGCTTTTCAACTGGTTCGAAAATGACGACGCACGACGAAATGTTCGGGAAAAGCGCATCGCCTTCCGTTCTCTCGGCCGGGACCTCACTGCTGGAATCTTTTGCCCAAAAATCACTCCTGACGGGGTCATGCTGTCGCCGATCAGTCTGACATAGATACACTACCTCACAATGGCGGTACAAACTGGATTGCGGATTCAAACTGACCCAACACTCAATTTCTTAATTATTCAGTGGCGTTCCCAAATCCAACTGACGCGAATAGTCGCAGTCGCCCAGCTTGTCGTTGAGCATCACGCCCCAGGAAGCGATGCCCTTGGTCCAGCCGGCGGCAGGCGGCGGAGGCGGCAGCGCCGGGGTGAGATAGTCGCCAAAGACCAGGGTGCGGCTATCGGTCTTGATGGCCTTGCGGCCCAGTTTCCGGGGCCCCCAAGAGGCGGTCTGTGCCTCTTGGGGTGGAAGATTCATCTGCGAGTGATCTGCCATGCTGGTCTTCTCAAATTTCCACTTTCTTGCGAAAGTATCTGGCCACGGAAACAACTCCCAGCAATACGACGATTGCCACGGAGCCGTAAATTACCTGGCCCACAGCCAGCCACAGGCCATATTGACGCACGGATAAACCCAGCATCTCCATCGCCTCTCTGGGCCCGCTCCAAAAATAATGCAGCAAAAAGATCAAAAAGATGCGCATCGCTAGGCCTTCGTAACCCGGCTTCGGCTCACAAAATACCGCACCATGGTGATGATTCCCAGGAAAACGCCGACGAACAGGGAATCATAGATGGTGGATAGGACGTTATACCCCACGATGGCCGGCCCCAGGGAATTGTTCATATCCTGCAGCGCGCCCATCGCTCCTTCCGGTCCTGCCTGAAGCCAAAGAGCTGACAACATCATTCCTCCTCTTACCAGCTGAAACTCGCCGTTCCCACCGGCGAGGTCACGTTGATGGAGCCATGGAATCCGCCGCCGCTGCGCGGTTCGCTGACGTAGCGTTCGATGGGTTGCCGGGCCTGCGGCACCGTCCTGTACACCTGTCCGATATTGGTCGTTACTGTTTGCGCCGGGGCTGTTGGGGTGATCAGTGTGGCTGTCACGGGTATCTGGGCTTCGGCGGCTACCACCATCGGCAGTGCCACTTGCGCAGGCGCCTGGGCAACTTGGGCGGGCATCTCGGCTTGAGCCTGTTCCGGCGCGGAGGGCAGATTGCTTACATCCAGGCCGCGCAGCAGATTGTTGAATTCGTTCTCATTCATTGAGACTTTCATCTCCATATTTGCCGCGTCGATTTGCTGCGTAATCTCGCTGACGTGCTCCCGAATCCCGCTGCCGCTTTGGCTGCCGTTGAAAATTGAAACAGTCACCAACCCCGCGGCTACCACGCCCCCGGCGATCTTCAGGGCCAGCATTTTCGTGAATGTGAATGCCTTGGGCGCGGCCTCCCGGACCTCTTCGGCCTTGTCCACCACATCCTTCCATTGCGGCGTTTTGAAATGGGTGGTGTGTCGCTCGGCTTCTTCCTGGGCGCCCGCTGCAGCGGTGTCCGCTGTTTGCTTGCCCGCCTCGCGGCTCATCCGGTCGCTTTTTTCAACATCGTCCTGCGATGTGTCTCCAGCCAGCGCGCGTTGGGCGTCAGTGATGCTCTCCTCGGCATTCTTTTCGAGGCCCATCACCGCGTCTTTAAGTGATTTAGCCCAGGCCCACATGGTTATGCCTTCGCCTTGATGGGCTTCCAGATCACCCGGTATGCCCAATAAAGCAGCCCCGCATCGACCAGCAGCGTCGCCACCAGGAACCAGTAGTTCCCGGTTAGTGAACTCACCATCGACATGCGGTGGATGGAGGCCAGGCACGTCAGGCAGACAAACAACATCCCCAGCACTTTCAGAATCATCCAAACGGCTTTCATGCTACCCTCCGCCGGCTTTCCGGTTAATCGGATTCTGCTCCGTGATCCTCTGCAGCAGCGCCTTGATGCTTTCCGGACCGTCACGCCAGGTGCTTCGCCCGGGACCAAATCCTTCCCCTGGGGGAGTTCCATGTTAGCTGCTGGCATTTGGCCGCAAGGGGAACGGCGTGGACAAATTGTGCCAAATCCATGCCGCAATGTCCAGCAAATCTCTTCTCTCTCCCTTATAACCAATTCCATCCCTATAATCTGCAATCAAGCCGCAATATGTTTTACCATGAAGGGCGACGGAGGGCGAAACGAAAATGGTTCGAATTTTGCTGGGAGTTTTGCTGGGCATCCTATTGCTGCCCATTGCCCTGCTGGCTTGGCTCAGGTTTGGCAGCGTACCGGTGGCCGTGGACGACCCGCCTCTGCCCCAGGAGCGCTTGTTCACTTCGGTACCGCTGCATGCGCGCATCGGCCGCGAAATGATCAAGACCCCGCCCCTCCAGGCCAATGAGGACAACCTGGTGGCCGGCGCCGAAATCTACCGCGGCCACTGCGCCGGCTGCCATGGCTTTCACGGCAAGTCTTCTTCCGTCGGCGCCCTTATGTATCCCGATGCGCCCCCGTTATGGGAGATGCACCATCATGGCTCTGAGACCATGATGGGCGTCAGCGACGACCCGCCCGGCGAGACCTATTGGAAGGTAGCCAACGGCATCCGTCTCTCCGGCATGCCCAGCTTTAAGAACGTGCTCACCGAAACCCAGATGTGGCAGGTGAGCCTGCTGCTGGCTAATGCCGATAAGCCTCTGCCTCCGGCCGCGGTGGAGATCCTGCGCGGCCAGCCGTCCCCACCTCCGCCGCCCGCAACGCCTTCAGCCTCGGCAAGCGCCCCAGTGAAAAATCCGTAGCTCCGTCTCGCTTCAAAACCCGCCAATTTACTGGGTGCCCCATCCTTCGCGTTGACCGGGGTCCCCACGGACAGGTCCTCGTCCGTGGGGTGGTTGTGCGAAGGGTGGGAAAGATACGAACCCTACGCCCATCCTCCAAACCGAATCCAAACAACCCATGAATTGTTAAAATCAAACTATGCCGCTGACCCGCCAACAGGCCCTCGACCACTTCCACTCCCCCGACCTGATCGGCCTGGGCATTGAGGCCGACGCCGTGCGCCGCCGCCTGCACCCCGAGGGCGTGGTCACCTACATCATCGACCGCAACATCAACTACACCAACTTCTGCACCGAGTACTGCACCTTCTGCGCCTTCTACCGGCCGCTCACAAGGACCGCGCTCCGAAGAGGGCTACATCCTCGACTTCGAAAAGATCTGCGAGAAGATCGCCGAGACCATCGAGATGGGCGGCACCGGCGTGCTCATGCAGGGCGGCATCCATCCCGACCTCAAGATCGACTGGTTCGAGCGGCTCTTCTCCGGCATCAAGCAGCGCTTTCCGCAGATCTGGCTGCACTGCCTCACCGCCTCCGAGGTGCTGGCCATCGCCAAATACTCCGGTCTAAGCGTCCGCGACACCATCCTCCGCCTGCGCGACGCCGGCCTCGATTCCATCCCCGGCGGCGGCGCGGAAATCCTCGACGACGACGTGCGCCGGCGCATCGCCCGCATCAAGTGCAACACCGCGGACTGGGTCAGCGTCCACCGCACCGCGCACCAGCTCGGCATGCGCACCACCGCCACCATGATGTTCGGCGTGGGAGAAACCTTCGACCAGCGCATCAATCATTTTGAGGTAGTGCGCCGTCTGCAGGACGAGACGGGCGGATTTACCGCCTTCATCCCCTGGAGCTTCCAGCCCAAAAACACCGCTCTGGGCGGCCACGGCTGGGAAGAAGCCACCAGCGTCGAATATCTAAAGGTGTTGGCCATATCACGGCTCTATCTCGATAACATCGAAAACGTGCAGGCCAGTTGGGTCACCCAAGGCCTGAAAGTCCTGGAGTTAGGACTCCACTTCGGCGGCAACGACGTAGGCTCGGTGATGCTGGAAGAGAACGTAGTCAGAGCCGCGGGAACCAGTAACTGCACGACGGAAGAAGAGCTAAGAAGAATCATCCGCGACGCCGGCTTCAAACCCGTCCAGCGCGACACCCTCTACCGGACCATGTTTTTGAATTGAATGAAAAGCTTGAGCCGCATCTATGACCATCTCCGGCAAGCCCGGCAAAACTGATTGGGATCGCGTCCGCAGAAGCATAGAGAGGGACGAATCCATCCCCTACGACGCCAACGATCCCGGCGACGGCCCTTACGATCCCAACGACGATAAGGCGGTCGACCGCTTCCTCACCGAGGCCAATCGCGTTTATCCCGCTCCACAAGCGCGCAAGCGCCCTATATCCAAGGCCTCGTAGCTGCGAGAGTGGTTTCCACCCCCTCCCCGGAAAAGCGAAAAGGAAGCCTCTCCCGGCGCCTCACTTACTGGCCTTCTTTCGCTCGTCGCTGAGCAGCTTCAGCGTGCTGAGCAGGTTTTCATCCTGCGAGAACTCGCTCTTTCCATAGTGAAAATTGACGAAAACCCACGTTCCGCCGCTGGCCGTCAGCTCCGGCATCACCAGCTCCTGTTTTTTCCCGCCTTCGATTCCATTCACCACCGCATTGCAGCGGCCGTCCTTCACCCGCACGCCTGCAACTTCAAACTTCGAAATTACGTCCTGGCTATTGAGAAAGGGGTCGAAGTCCAATCCCACCAGATCGTCCTTGACCTTGGCCTGCGCCTCGATGTCTTCCTTTAGAGCCTGCGCCAACTCCGCACTCAGCGACTGCGGCCGGAATTGCAGAACGTCATTCGAAGGTGGACCGGCCAGCCGCGATTTCAAATGCAGTTCCGCGCGGGAAACATACCAGTCGTAGAACTGCTGCACAAACTCCCGGCAGGAGGGCTCATCCATCTGCAGGGCGCTTGCATGCTCCGCCTGCGCCCCGTTTGATGGTTGCTGTTCTGTGCTTTGGGAAGTCGTAGGCGTTTTTCGGCAGGAGGAAATCGCGGCTATCGCAAGAACCGCGCAGGAAAAGACTGTGAAGGTTATACGTCGCTGCCGATGCAGCCCTCCGGCAGGCCGATTCGTTTCTGTGCCGCAACCAATCATGAATGCGCCTCCTCGCTTGCCCCGGGACGTTCATCCCATCATTCCACACCCGCGGCCCGCGGGAAAACAAAATTTACAGCTTTCCTGCTAGGGTCCTGCCGTCCCAGAGTGCGGGAGCGCCGGTAGCATGAATGACTTCATCGTGCTACTCTGGTATTTCCCCGTGGAGAGTCGATCTTCGCAGCAGGAGTGCGCATGGGTATCTTGAGCAGAATCGGCATTGCCCTCGATTCCGGCCTTCTCAAGCGGTTTGACCGCTCCATCCGCCATCGCGGCTACACCAACCGCTCGGAAGCCTTTCGCGACCTGATCCGCGACCGCCTCGTGACCGAGCAGACCGCGGCCCCCGACTCAACCGTGGTGGGCACGGTCACCCTCATCTACGACCACCACGCCCACGGCATCACCGAAAAACTCACCGAGGCGCAGCACGCACACCATGAGCTCGTGGTCTCCACCAGCCATGCCCACCTGGACCACGACTCCTGCCTTGAAGTGCTCATCGTGCACGGCAAATCGGCCCAGGTGGCCCAATTTGCCGACCGGCTGATCGGCCTCAAAGGCGTGCAGCACGGCCGCCTGGTGATGACCGTCCCGGCGCACGCCATCGAGCACCCTAGCGAAAACGGCCGCCAGCACCAACACAAGCACAGCCACAAACGCTGAAGCGCGCAAAAACCTCAAACAAAGGAAGATTCATGGCGGCCAGTAGCACGAAAATTAAAATAGTACTACTAACGCTTTTCGCCCTGGCCTCCGCCCTCGCGTCCGCTCAAACCGCCACCTCCCGCATTACCGGCACGGTTCTCGATCCGCAGGGTCACCCGGTCGCCACCAGTGATAAGGCTTATCCGCCTCAGCTGTCAGGAATTGTCGTTGACACGTCTGGCGCGGCGATTGCCGGGGCTACCGTGCAGGTTCGCGGCGCCAACGGTACTGTACAAAAAACGATACAGGCGGACACCAACGGCTCCTTCATTCTTTCCGGACTCGCGCCAGGGTTTTATCGAGTCGTGGTATCGAATCCCGGTTTTGAAACCAAAGAAATCTCCGCCACGATAGGAACTACCGGGGCGCCGGCCACGCTACGCATCTCTCTGGCTGTGGGCTCCGTGAGCACCTCCATTAACGTGCAGGGCCGGGAGGATGACCTTATCGGAATTGCCGAATCCGGCACCCAGGGTACAGTGGGCGCAACGGAAATCCAGGATCGTCCGATTCTTCGTTCGGGAGAAGTTTTGGAGACGGTTCCCGGTCTCATCATCACCCAACACGCCGGCGGCGGCAAGGCCAACCAATATTTTCTGCGCGGCTTCAATCTCGACCACGGCACGGATTTCGCCATTTTCCTTGACGATATGCCGCTGAACCTGCCGTCGCACGCGCACGGCGAGGGCTACTCGGACATGAATACCGTCATCCCGGAGTTTGTGCAGCGGGTGAATTTCGAGAAAGGCCCTTATTACGCGAATGTCGGCAACTTTGGCTCGGCTGGAGCGGCCCATGTGGAATTCTTCAAGATCCTGCCCCAGATCTTCGTCAAGGCGGAAGGCGGCATGTATGGCTATGGGCGGGCCGTTTTCGGCGCATCGCAAAAGCTCGGTTCGGGCAGTTTGCTGTACGGCGCAGAAGAGTATTACGATGACGGCCCATGGACGCATCCGGATGCTTATAACAAAATCAACGGCATCCTAACCTACAGCCAGGGCGATGACGCCAATGGCGTCAGCATCACGGCCCGCGCTTACCGCGGAAAATGGAACTCGAGCGATCAAATCCCCGTTACCGCCGTGCCTCTTGTTGGTTTCTTCGGCGCACTGAACCCGTCTGACGGTGGCCACTCACAGCGTTATAGCTTGCAGGGTGAGTGGCATAACCAAAACACAAATTCCGAGTCGAAAATCTCGGCCTACGTGTTCTATTACGATCTCAATTTATTTTCTGATTTCACTTACTACCTGGTGGACTACAACAAAGGCGACCAGTTCCAACAGCAGGATAGGCGCTGGGTAGGTGGGTTCGACGCACACCATACGATCTTCAGCACATGGTCCGGCCGCAAGATGTCAAATACGTTCGGCCTGCAGTTCCGCAACGATTGGATCAACAACGGCCTTTACCGGTCGGAAAATCGCGCGCGCACGACCAAAACTGATTATTCCGCCACCGGCGCCAGTTTCTTCCCCACCACCAGCGCCAGTGGTCCCACCTGCATCACCATCCCCAACTCCAATATCACTCTTGCCGTTACTCTGCCCGATGGCGCCACCAATTCGACCACTGCTCCCAACACCACTTGCCCCACTTTGCCCGCAACCACGGAACGGGATAACTTTACGGACATGATAGGCAGTGCGTATGTGGAAAATAAAATCCAGTGGGCGGACAAATTCCGCTCGGTCGTGGCCCTGCGCGGCGACGACGAAAAATTTGCCGTCACCAGCCTGGCTTACTCGGCCTCGGTGAACGCGGCCAATTCCGGCTCGGCCGTCAAGTTCCTGCCCAGCCCAAAAGCAAGTTTGATTTTCGGCCCATGGGCCAACATTGAGTTCTATCTGCAGGGCGGATTCAGTTTTCACAGCAACAACGGGCGTGGCGCAACTCAACAGGTGGAACCAGTCTCGCCGGACAATCCTTTCCCCCATACGCCCGTCGCGAAAATCCCACCCCTGGTCCAAACCAAAGGTGGGGAATTCGGCGTGCGCTCTGTGGCCGTTCCACATCTGCAAAGCACCCTTTCGCTCTGGTATCTCCACAGTAATTCCGAACTAGAGCAGGATGGCGACACCGGAGGCACGGTTGCTTCAGAACAGTCGAGCAACCGCTATGGCCTCGAATGGGCGAACTACTACACGCCAGCAGAGCATTTGGCTGTTGATTTTGACATTGCGGACTCCCGCGCCCAATTTACCCAAATAGACCCAGATGATGCGGCACAGTACGTCTTAAATGTCCCCTTAACCGTAAATGGCAACGCAGATGGCGCCGCAAATTGGCAACAGGGCGGCCCGGGTGGCAAGCTTGTGCCCGAAGCGGTTAAGGTGGTGATTTCATCGGGCGCCACACTGCACGATTACCAAGGCTTTTCGTCGAGTTTGCGCCTGCGCTACTTTGGTCCGCGCCCTTTAACGTCTGACGGAATTTATCGCTCCAATCAAACGGTGTTGCTCAATGGGGATCTCGGTTATCAAATTCACAAGAAATGGCGCCTTTCAGCCGAATTTTTGAATATGCTTAACCGCAGCGATAGCGACATTGACTACGCCTATACCTCCCAAATAACTCCCACAGCCACGCCGGCATTTACGCGCGTCTTCCACCCCGCCGAACCCTTTCTGGTGCGATTCGCGTTAGGAAGAAGCTTTTGACAAATGCCGCGGTTATCGGCCATATGGCAGCTTTCAAATGCCCCAACCTCGTTAAGTTCGGAGATTTCGACATGCTCTCGTTCGTGGGCGGGTCCCGCTCTATGCCGGCGCGCAGAACCTATTGCGCCGGCAGAACCTTGGCCGGTAACACATGGATCGTCCGCAGCCACGTTTCCACGCTCTCCGGCCAAGTGGTCACCGGGAGCGCGCTGCGGCGCAGCCCGTAGCCATGTCCGCCCTGGGCATAAATGTGCAACTCGGCCGGAACCTTGGCATTCTTGAGCGCCATGAAGTAGACCACCGCACTCTCCACGTGCACCGGGTCGTCCTCGGCCTGAACGATGAACGTGGGCGGAGTATTGGCGCTGGGCTGAGTGTCGGGGTTGAGCGCGAAGTTCTGGTTCTCCAGGGCCAGGTAGGCGGGATAGACAAGAACCGCAAAGTCCGGGCGGCAACTCAGCTTGTCCGCGTCGTCAATGGCATCGTAGGCTCGCTTTTCAAAATGGTTGCTGATCTCCGCGGCCAGATGCCCGCCCGCCGAGAAGCCCAGCACGCCGATGCGGTTGGGATCGATGTGCCACTCCGCCGCGTGCAGGCGCGCCACGCCCAGCGCGCGCTGTGCGTCCTGCAAGGCCGCCACGGACTTGTGGTCCGATCCGGCATACGGCACGCGGTATTTGAGCAGCAAGCAGGTAATGCCCGCCGCGTTCAGCCAGTCGCATACCTCCGTGCCCTCCAGGTCCATGGCCAGGATGCGGTAGCCGCCTCCGGGAAAGACCACCACGGCCGCGCCGAAGTTTTGCCCCTGGGGCGTATAGAGCGTGAGGGTCGGCGTCGAAACATTGCCGAGGCGAATAACGGGTTTGCCGGCTACAAGATTGTCTTTGGCCGTAGTGGTGTCCGCCTCGGGGGACATATTCGCGGCTTCGCCGGGCGCCGCGCCGGGCCACAGCGGCAAGGTATGATGGCTGGGTGATGGCGGCCAGCCGGACTGCTGTCCATACAGGCTGGCGGAGAAAGCCGCGATCGCGGCAACAAAAAGCAGGCGTTTACTCATGCGATGAATCTCCATATAAGAACTTCGCAGCGATGATCGCAGCCGGAGGGGCACAAATGCAAATCGGCTCCTCGATTCCATTGCGCAAACGGCCCGCGCGCAACCGGCCCTACTTCAAATATTCCATCAGCGGCTCAACGATCCCCCGCCGCACCAGCTCGTCCCGCGATGGCGCCGGCCTCCAGCCCAGCGTCGTCCTGGCCGCCGTGCAATCGAAGACCGCCCCTTGCGTGCGGCTTTCCCAATCCCGATAAGACGGCCACCGCCGCTCCTTGTGACCGGTCGCAACTTTGACCACCCACTTCATCAGGTCAGTCAGATAGAACCATAAAATCGGCGTGGCGTGGCGCTGAATGCGCATCCCGCCCGCGCGGTCCAGTTCGTCCAGATACTCCCGCGCGCTCAGGCACGGCTCTCCCACCAGGTTGAACGACCGGCCTTCAATCCCCTGCTTCTCCATGGCCGCAATCAATCCCGCGGCCACGTCTTCCACCAGCACCAGCGGCAGCTTGTTCTTCCCCGCGCCCCACATCTGGCACACCGCGTCGTTCCACCACATGCCCACCCCCCAGTGGAACGGGCTTCCGCCGCGCCCAATCACCACTCCCGGCCTCACGATCACCACCGGCAACCCCCGCTCCCGGTGCATCCGCATCAAGATCACTTCCGATGCCGCCTTGGCCCGCGCATAAAGATTCCGCCGCTTGATCCTGGGGTCCAGCGGCGTCTCTTCGGTAATCGTTCCCGCCCGCCCGCCTGCATAGTACGAGTCGATGGTCCCCGTGTAGATGAGCCGCCGCACCCCCGCTTCCAGCGCGCACTCGCCCACCCGCCGCGTCGCTCCGATTTCGAACTCCTGGTAGTCAGCCCAGCTCTTCACGTTGGCCCGCGCCAGGTGGAAGACGCACTCCACTCCCTCCATGGCCCGCAGCAGGTTCTCTCTGTTCGCCACGTCTCCAATCCGGCACTCCAGCTTCCCCGAAGCCCGCAACGTTTCCGGAATTCCCGCTGCGCTCCGCGCCAGTAGCCGTACCGAATGGCCCGAAGCAATCAACTGCCGCACCACTTCCCTGCCGATAAACCCCGTCCCGCCCAGCACCAGGATGCGCGCAGCCGCGGCCGTTTGCGCGAACGCCGGCGCCGGCCTGGCGGCAATCTCCCCAGGCAGGTTCGCCAGCGCCCCCATCTTCTCGCACCACCGGATCACTCTGGCCCCGGTGCGCCCGTCCACCCGCTCATCCAGAGTCAGGGGATCGTAAAAAGCATCCATGGCCCTGGCAATGCTCGCGCCGTAAGGATTGCCGCGCCCGCCAAGATGCAGCTTCGACCGCACGTACTTCCACAACGTCCGCCGCGCCTGCCGCTTCAGGCTCTTGGCCCGGCTCGCAATCATGGCGTAGCTGTCAAAATCCGGATCGCTGGGCCGATGCTCATCGAGCGTGTAAGTGTTGCGCTCAAAATCCACCGTGGCTGCCGCCAGCGCACCGCGCACGTGAATGATGTATTCGCCAAACCCCGGAACAAACGAGAAGCGCAGCTCCACCGCCGTCGGGCCTTTGTATGCGTTCACCTGCCAGCGCCGGTAAAAATTCACCCCCGTGGGCATCTCGGCAGGGTTCGTCGCGCGCGCCTCCATCTCTTCCGGCTCGCCCACCAGGTCCAGCATCTGCGCCACGGAATGCGGCCCAATCTCCATCAATATATGGCGCGGATCGCGCAGCATCCACGCGTCGAACGGCCCATGCGCCGCCTGCGGCAAAGGCCGGTGCCAGGTAATCCTCACGTCGTCGATGCGCCCCAGAACTCCGCCGCGCACATCGCGCCTTAGTTGCTCGTAGGGCTCGGCGAAGAGAAAATTATGTCCCACGCCCAGGCGCAGGCCCCGCTCCCCGGCCAGCCGCACCAGCGTCTCGCAATCCGCCGCGCACGCGCACATCGGCTTTTCCAGAAACACGTTCACGCCGGCCTCGAGCGCCGTCCGCGCCGCCTCAAAATGAAGATCGGGAGGCAGCAAAATATGCACCGCGTCCAGCGTTTCCGCGGCCAGCATCTCTTTCAGCGACCCATAGACGCGCGCCACGCCGAACTTCCCCGCCAGCGCCTGCGCCCTCGCCGCCAGCCGGTCGCACACCGCCGCCAGCTCCACGTTCTTCACCGAGCGAAGCCCCTGCGCGTGCCAATCGGCAATATAGCCCGCGCCCACCAGCCCCACGCGGCGCTTCCCACCGCCGCGCCCAGCGCTCCAGGAACCCGGATTCCCGGTTTGCCCGCCAGCCTGGTTTTGTGATACTCGCGTCATGCGCGCCCCTCGAACTCTATACGCCCCTCGACCTCTATAACAGTAATTTCTCTGTTTTGAAAGGGCACAACCGGGGTACCCTCTGGGTCGCGTGCCGCAAAAATTTCTCTGTTTTGAAAGGGCATGACTTCAGTCGTGCCGCAAATGCAACAAAGTGATTGTGGGGCTTTAGCCCCTGAGGGAAGGTCTGCCTGATAGCAAAACTGATTCAGTGATTCCTTCATGTCGAACCCCTCTTGTATTCGATGATCGCCGCCTCAAGCCCGCGGCCCCGCCGCCAATAATACTCAAGCATTCCCACCAACGCGGGAAACTTGGCAATCACCGTGAACCACGCATAGACAAATGCATCCCCGGCTGGCCAGCCGCGCTTTCTGCCGCGCAAATAAATACGCGCCATCAGGAGCGCGTAAGCGCACAACAAAACCGCCAGCGACCACTCGTGCGTAAACGCCGCCAGCCCCAGCGCCACGAGCGGCAGCGCCAGCCCCCAGAACCAGATGCGCCGGCAATCGCGCACAAAATACCGTTCCTCGCCCTTGCCGTGCAGCCCCGCCACCTGCGCATATGCGTGCCCCATGCGCCGGCTTCTGCGCCACCACTGGCTAAAGCGCGTCATGGCCGCATCGTGCCGCGCCATCTCCGCATCCACCATCAGAATTTTCCATCCCAGTCCCCGCACGCGCACGCAGAACTCATCGTCCTCGGCCGCGATCACATCGGCCCTGAAGCCGCCCGCCGCGCTGAAGACCTCTCTGCGGATCATGAATCGCCCTCCCGAAGTGCGAACCTCTCCCGGTGTCTGCTCCCATTCCAGGCCGCACAGCCTGTTATAGACGCTCACCTCAGGATGAATCTCGCGCACATGCCCGCGGACAATCCCCACATCGGGCCTCTCGTTCAGCGCCGCCATTCCCCGCTCCAGCCAACCCTCCACCAGCTCGCAGTCTCCATCCACAAACTGTATGAACGCCACATCAGGCTCATGCTCCATCACGCATGCGAAGCCTTCATTGCGCGCCCGCGCCGCGGTAAATGGCCGTGCCGCATCGAGCGCCACCACGCGGCAGCCCACTGACCGCGCATACTCCGCGCTCCCGTCCACCGATCCCGAATCCACGTAGACCACCGTCCTCGCGCCGCAATTCGCCGCGCGCAGGCAGTTCTTCAACCGCTCGCCCTCATTGCGCCCAATAACCACAATCGCAACGTCCTGCGCAGAACCGGGACTCATGGAACTCAATTCTAAGATGCCCAAGAGAGATTAGATAGAAATCCTTTAAGGAACCTCTGAATAAGTCAATGTTTTGAAAGGGCACGGCTTTAGCCGTGCCGTAATCGGGAAAAATCAACGCGGGCTTTAGCCCCTGAGGGAATGCAGGCGCAAGCAGACGGACTTAATTAGAGGTTCCTTAAACAAAGTAGAATTCTGCTTATGATAGAAAATTGCGCTATCTGCGGATGTAATCTTCACCACACACCGGGTACATATGCACGTGCGACAATCAAAGGCCGAAGCCATGCCACAAGGCATCACTTTGTTGCTGAACGTTTTTTCGGACGCTCCACTAATCGGCGAGGCACAAAGACCGACGGCGTGTTCGCCTCGTGTCCATGGGGAAAGGAGGGTGAATACGCAGTATTTTGTTATGAGTGTCATGAAGAACTTCTGCACAATCCGGTATTGCTATCTGAAGATATTGTGCTTTTCGCCAAACTGGTTCAGAGTCGTGGTTTTTCTGAGAGAGTGAAAGACGAAGGACACTCTAAAATTGCGGGGCGTATTGTTCTATTTCACGAAGTGATTGCGCGTGGGTTGAAGATTCTCAACGAAGAGCAAGCTCAGCGGGCCAAACCGGCTGACGCAAAGGATTGAAGGGTCGCAGAGCAATAGGTTTTTCAACCGTCTCAAGCCGCCGTCATCTCGGTCCCCCTGGCCTCGCGCCCTAGCATCGCCAACCCCGCCAGCGCCAGCGCCACCACCACCACGGTAACCGCCAGCACCGCCGGATAATTTCCCCAGCGCTCCGCGGCCAGCGCCTGCCCCTTGCCGTTCCACGAAGTGATGAGGCCGCCCAACTGGTAGGCCAGCCCCGGCGCCGTAGCCCGCACCGGGGCCGGCGTCAGTTCGGTTAGATAAGCCGGAACCACCCCCCACGCTCCCTGCACCATGAACTGCATCAGCACCGCCCCCATGCCCAGCGTCACCGCCGAATGTCCATAGGCGTACAGCGGAATCACCGGAATCGCCAGCAGCGCCGCGGTGATGATGGCCCGCTTGCGCCCCCACTTTTCTGACAGCGCTCCAAACACAATCCCGCCCGCGATCGATCCCAAGCCATACAGCACGCCGATCAGCCCCACCGTCTCCGGCTTGAGCTTCGCCTGCACCGCCAGAAACGTCGGATAAACGTCCTGGGTGCCGTGCGAAAAGCTCATGAAGGCCGTCATCAGCAGCACCAGAAACAGAAACGTGGGCAGAAATTCCAGCAGCCTTGCCGCCGTCCCGGCCCCGTCCGGCCGGCCCGCTCCGGCCGCCCGCGCCATCCGTTTCCTCGCTCCCTCCAGCCACACCGGCGACTCACTCACCCGCGCCTGCACATAGAACACCAGCAAAGCCGGCGTGGCGCCCAGGATGAACAGTCCCCGCCAGCCGATCCAATGAAAAAACAGAGCGAAGGCCCCCGAGGCCAGTATCGACCCCATCGCGTAACCCTCCTGCAGGATGCCGCTGAAGGCACCGCGGCCCTCCTTGGGCAGCGTCTCAAAGGCCATCGCCGCGCCCACTCCCCACTCCCCGCCCATGGCCATCCCGAACAGCGCCCGCAACGCCAGCAGCGCCGTCAGCGAGGGCGCAAAGGCGCAGCCCAGCTCAATCACCGAGAAGCTGAGAATATTCGCCATCAGCACCGGCCGCCGCCCATAGCGGTCCGCCAGCATGCCAAACACCAGTGCGCCCACCGGCCGCAAGGCCTGCGTCAGAAAAACCGCCCCCAGCACCGCCGAGGGCTGCGTGTGGAACTCCCCGGCAATAGCCGGTATACAGAAAATCAGCAGAAAGAAATCCAGCGAATCGAGCGTCCAGCCCAGAAACGCGGCCACAAACGTATGCCGCTGCGGGCGGGTCAGTTGCCGAAACGGTCCCATCACAGACATAGGCGGCAGCATAACAGACCGGAATTACGGGGAGTGGGTCAGGTTGAAGTGGAGGAGCTTCACTGGTTGTGGTAAACGTGCTCAGGATTCTGCGCGCCGCCCAGCCGCGCGGGCTCACCTGTGCGGCCATCGGCAGCCGCATGATCACCGCCGAGCCGGACATTACACGCCTCCTGGCCAGGTTAAAGACTCTCAAACTCATCCGCCGGCAGTTCGACGCGCATGACCGGCGCGCGCACTGGACGCACATCGCCCCGGCTTTTCTGCCTCAAACGCTGGTTTTTTCGGCTCAAACGTTTTTGGGCTTGCAATCTGCCCCATCAGCGATACACTTCCCTTGAATCGGCACCGAAGGAGATTCCGGTTCAAGGAGAATCGTAATGAAATTCACAAGACGGAATGCTTTAAAAACCTCTGGTCTTGCTCTGGGCGGTTTGGCATTCGGACGTGGCAAGGCTCTGGCACAGTGCGTTCCACATTCGCCCTGTTATCCAACCAGCGACAAAACTCAATACTACACATACTTCTACGACGCGCTGCCGACCATGGACTTCACCCAGACGCCGGTAGCCCCCGGAACTTCTTTTCCTACTCCCACCGATACGCCACCGCTCGAGCCCAACGAAATGCGGATCACCTTCATGGGTTCATGCATCCCTCCGGTGCGCCGGGCGCAGGCGATGATGAGCATCTTCGTCGAAGTAGGTTGGCAAAACAACAAGGCTGTGGACCAAGTCATCTTCGACTGCGGCTCAGGGTGCGTTCGCAACTACGGCGCCATGGGGGTAGGGTTCGGAAGGATGAACAAAATCTTCATTAACCACCTGCACTGCGACCACATATCCGATCTCACGCACATCTACGGCTTCGGTCCCTCGCTCGATCGCCTCTCTCCCCTGTACGTCTTCGGGCCCTCGCCCTCAGGAGTCAGGAATCCGAGCCCACCCCCCATGTTTTACGACGATGGCACCAATGCGTTCTGCAGGCATCTGCGGGAAACTCTGCGGTGGCACTCGGAAAGCTTCAGCTTTCAAAACACGAGCTATCAGGGTTACATACGACCCACCAAGAAGGATTGGGGGCTGCCGGTTGTCCCCGTCCCCGTGGACGGCGATCCTTCGAACGATGGGTATGCCATGATTCCGATTGAACTCAACTGGGCGCAGATCGGAGGCATCGCCTACGACAACCCGACGACGGGCCTAAAGATCACCCATTACCCTGTGATCCATTGCCGCAGGGGCTCTATGGGCTACAGACTCGAGTGGGACAGTCCGTCCGGTCCTCTCTCCATGATCTATAGCAGCGACACGAAACCCGAAGTGAATACCATCCTCCAGGCCTCCAACGGTGGCAAGGGCGTGGACGTGCTCATCCACGAGATGATTGTGCCGCCGGAGATTTGGGCCATGGAGGCTTCGCATTACAACCAGCCTTTGCCTGCTGGTGTCAACACAGTGTGGGACAACACCGTGAATCGCCTGACCGAGGTCCAGGACAGTTCGCACACCCCGCAGGGGGCTTTCGGATACCTCCTCCGCCAGATCAATCCCCGTCCGCGCCTCACGGTCGCCACGCACTTCCCTGTGTCCGACGACACAATAGAATGTGCGCTGACGAGCGTGAACAAGCATTGTCCGGATATAACGGATATCGGACAGGGGCTCACCTGGTCGTTCGATCTCATGGTGATCAGAGTGTTCCCCAATAGGATCGAGCAGTACAGAGCCGAAGTCCTGGACTACGGATTCTCGCCGATCTATCAGGGGCCACCTTCAAATCTCTTGAACACCCCGAAGTATCACGACTCCCAGGGGAACGGTGATCCGTACGCTCAGATAGACCCGACGTACCAGATAGAGTCCGGCCCCACAACCTATTGTTCGGACGGGTATTGAATCAGGTGAAGTACATAGGATGAGGTGACATACCCCCTGAATTCGCCCATTTTGGAATACGATTTGGACGAAGGAAAGGGGAAGAACGATGAGCAAGAGTCGGCACACGGTGGCGCAGATCATTACTGCGCTTAGGGCAGGCTTCAGCGCGACCAACTCGGGCGATTGGAGCAGCTAGGAACGCCTGTGGCGGGTGGACTACCCTAACAGTTTTCGCTTCACTACTCATAACCAAAACTGCGGGTGCCCCACCCTTGGTTTTTTCAAGGGTGGGATGTACAACAGCCCACTCAATAGCTTTCTATTCGCCTCGCGTTGTTGTGCGTGGTCACCCGCCCTTCGCCGGAAAAAAGCGAAGGATGGGGCCGCCGGGGTGGCGGGAGCGCTCTCCGCCTACTCCTCCGTCAATACCTTATGCGCCAGCACTTCCTCATCCGCATCGGTCTGGATGATCTTGTTGTGCAGGCAATAGAGAGCCAGTTCCAGCCGGTCGCTGACGCCCAGCTTGTCGTAGATCTTGCGCAGATAGTTCTTGATCACCTGCTCGGTGGTTCCCAGCTGGAAGGCGATCTCCTTGTTGCGCTTGCCCTGGGTGATGCAGGTGATGATGGCCATCTCCTTGGGCGAGAGGCGGGGCTGGGTGCGCGGGCTCACCAGGGCCGCGGCCTGCGCGCGATAGGCCTCGATCACCCAATTCACCGATTGGTTGTCGATCCAGGTTTCGCCGGCGGCGATGCGGCGCACGCAACGCACCAGCAGGTCGGGCGAGATGGAGCGGGAGATGATGCCGCGCACGCCGCGCCGGTAGAGCTCGACGGTGTGGTTTTCGTCCGCCGCCACCGCCTGCACAATCAGCTTCACGTCCGGGGCGGTATGCAGCAGGTCTGGGATGGCGTTGGCCGTGCCGGCCAGCAGGCTGCCCTCCAGAAGAACAATGTCCGTGGGATAGCGCTCGATGGCCGCGCGCAGATTCTCCAGGGAATCGGCCTGGGCCACTACGCGCAGATCGTCTTCCAGCGCAAATACCTTGCGAATGCCCACCCGGTAGATGGCCTGGGAGTCCGCAAGAATGATGCGAATTGTCCCCGGCTTGACCGGTACGTCAAGTACTTCGCCATTTGCCGATTCGTCCTGAAATTCCATAGGCGGCTGTCAAGCCAACCCCGGGCCGTCACTGCTCAGCGAATTGATATTCGTCGATCGTGGCGGCGGCCAGGTACTGCGATTGGCTCATGGAGCAGCGTACCACACGCCCCAGACAGTGAACCAGAACATCGTGCGGCGTACCCAGCACCGCGCCCGGCATGCGCAGCGAAAATCGGATGGCCAGCCCCGCCTGCAAGGGGCGATCCAGCTCAAAAAGCACTCCGCTGGCGGAGACGTTCCGGGTGAGCGCGGCAACCTCTCCATTGCCGCACCACAGCGCCACGGGCAGCACCAGAGGAAAACGAACCGCGCAACGCACCTCCTGCGGCGAGGCGGCTGGCTCAGGGAATGATGATAGCGGCGATAATCCAGGCTTCGAGGCATCCATAGACAGCATCCCGGATAAAAAAGAACCCATAAGCCACTCTACCCAACTTTTCCTTGCCCCAACCATTTTCCTGAGGTAGGTACGGCACTAAAGTTTACAGATAGGTAACCGGCTGTACTTCACGCCCCAGGTTCCAGTCAGGAGCCGGCCGCGAAATCTGCCCCCTTCGCATCCGTAATACATTCATAATAAACAACTTCCATGCAGAACTTGTAACGCCGGGCTCACCTGGACTGAACGGCTGCCGCCCCGGCCGGGTAGAAGAATATGCCATCCAGGCTGATGCCTGGAGCCGAAAACAGCTTTCTGAACAATTTTTAAAAAAAATGACGAAATGGTTACTTTTGTTGTAGGCCTTCTACGTCTTTTGTGTTACTCTTAGAAACACAAGTTGAACCGTAGGGAGACTGCTGTCATGACCCTCGATCTGTCAAGATTCCGTTTTGTTATTCTTCTTGCCATTCTGGTTACCTGCGCCGGCATCGCCGTAGCCAGCCCCATTCTGCCCCCGCCGCCGCCGACTCCCGGAGTAGCTGTGGCTCTCACCAGCCCCATCCTGCCTCCGCCGCCGCCGACCCCAGGCCTGGCTTTCACCAGCCCCATCCTGCCTCCGCCGCCGCCGACCCCAGGCCTGGCTTTCACCAGCCCCATCCTGCCTCCACCGCCGCCGACTCCAGGCTTCGCCAGCCCCATCCTGCCTCCGCCGCCGCCGACTCCAGGCTTGGCGTTCACCAGCCCCATCCTGCCGCCGCCGCCTCCCACCCCCGGCGTGACTGTGGCTGTTGCCAGCCCCATCCTGCCTCCCCCGCCGCCGACTCCAGGCTTGGCGTTCACCAGCCCCATTCTGCCTCCCCCGCCGCCGACTCCCGGCGTCGCTGGGTAGCTGTAGCCACACTCATCCAACCGCGGCAGCAGCCGATTAATCAATATACGTGTGAATACCCCGGCATGATTGGGGGTCAGGCATAGTGTTGCTTGCCGGAACTCCTGCTACACTTGAGTTCCAGCAGGGCGGTGTTTCCTTCTTCCCAGGGAGGTATGGGTGACATTGGACATGTTTTTGTGGGCCGCCGGCGTCACGGCAGAGGGATCGCTCATCGCTCTGCTGTGGCGGAAAAGTGTGCCCCAGAGCATGCCCGTCTTTTTTGCCTACCTCTGCTGGAGCTTCGCCACTGATATAGCCCTCTACAGTCTTCAGGCCTACAATCCCTCGGCCTACCCGCGCTTTTATTGGACTCAGATGGTCATCGACTCCATGATGGTCTTCGCCGTCCTGGTCGAACTGGCATGGAGTGTGTTGAAGCCCATCCGCGCTTCCCTCCCGCGGCGCTCCTGGATCGCCATCGCCGTGCTGATTGCCGTGGCCGGCCTCCTCCTCTGGCCTCTCGCGGGCCTCACCGTCCCGGCGCACATGGCCGCGCTGGATAGAGGCTATTTCCGCCTGCAGCAGACCTTCGCCATTCTGCGTGTTGTTGTCTTCCTCGCCATGGCCGGATTCAGCCAATTGCTCTCCATCGGCTGGCGCAACCGCGAGCTCCAGATCGCCACCGGTCTGGGCTTCTATTCCATCGTCTCCCTCACCGTCACCGTCCTCCACACCCACCAGGTCGTCACCCCCCAGTACCAGCAGTACCACTGGCTGGACGAGGTGGTGATGACCAGCTATTTATGCGCATTGGTCTATTGGGTGCTGTGCTTTGCCACCAGGGAAGCCGAGCGCCGCGAATTCACTCCGCAGATGCAGCATCTGCTCCTGGCCGTGGCCGGCGCCGCCAGAAGCACGCGCGCCGGACTGATGGATTCCGTGGCCGCCAGGCCGCGCAAGCGCGAGTAGCCCTGATCCCCTGTCCCGATTCAGCCTTTTGCCCTGCCCGGGAACCGAATATGGCCCGGTTTGAGCGCCATTTTCATCCCCGGCCCAGCCGTTACCATCCTCCCAACCCTCCTCCATCGCCGCCCCGTTGTATCATTGACCTCAACATGTGGGACAAGTGGGTTACTAAAGTTCAGTGCCCTTTTGAGACATCTCTTCCACAGGAAAAGAGATAAATAGTTAATTTTTCCTCCGCAAACGAAAAATTTTGTGTTACTAGTAATACGAGCGGGAAATTCCGGCTAGCTCAGTGTGCCTATTCTTGTGGTTACCAAAGGCCGGTTTTGAGGAACACCGATGATTCTGCCTCTGCTCCAGATTGCGGCCATCGCGGGCGTCGCGATTTACTTTATACGCTGGCGCAGCAGAGTACGGCGTCGTAACGCGCAATCGTGGGACTCGCTGTTGGCCAAGCTGCGGCCCGATTGGAGCGCCCGCGAGCTGAGTGATCACTTCCTTTGGAAAGAAGGCCTTAGCGCCACCCCCGAAGACGCATGGCGGCGCATGGAAGGCCCCAAAGGCCTGTGGGTGATGTTCCAGAATGCGCGCGTGATGCTGGAAATGGCCGACTATGCCGCCAAAAACTGCAAGGACGTGGACCGCTTGCTGCTGGAAACCCTGCGCAGCGACGCCATGCAGATTCGCCTCTGCGTTCTCATGGCTCTGGCTCAATACGCTTTCTCCCAGGCTGGCGAGGGTGTCCGCGTGAACGCCTATCGCGCCGCCCAGATGTATACCGGCATGGCCGCCCGCATGATCCAGTTGCTGCAGCAGAATGCCGCCGTCATCGTCCCCGATTTTGTAGCCGCCATGTAATCCCTTATTCGCTGGCAAGCAAAAACCCCGGCCAAGGCCGGGGTTTTTGCTTATCTCAACCGAAGTTCTTTCTACTCCCCATTCATTCACTTCACCTGGGAAAGCCGGGTGCCCCAGGTCTCGATTCTGAGACCTGGGATAGCACGACCCTCAACCAAGGGGTCTTTCTATTCCCTGTTCCCTGTTCCCTATTCCCTGTTCTTTCACTTCGCCGTCACGTCCCAGTCGAAGTTCAGCCCCGAGATCAGTTCATTCAGCTTCTCCACCGCGGCTTGTTTCTGCTGTTCCAGATCCGCGGTCTCTTTCTTGGTAGCCTGCAACTGATCTTCGGCGCGGTTCAATTCATCCACAAACCGCTTGGCCGCGTCGTTGCCCTTCAGCGCGGTCAGGTTGTCGCGGTCGCGCGCCTCGTCGGCCGTGGCGGCCTCCTCATTCTTCTTCGCTTCCGCCAGGCGGCGGTCCAGATCGGCCAGCGCCGTCTGCGCGTCGATCAACGGCTTCAGCTTGTCCACGGCATCGAGAGCGCGCTTGCCCAGGTCCAGCAGATAGACCGTCTGGTTGTAGTTCGGGTCCAGTTTGACCTCGGTGTTTACCGGCCCTCGTTCCCGCACCTCCAGGGTTGCCGTCGCATGCGCCGCCACCGGCAGCAGGAAGCGATAGAGGCTGGGCGTACTCTCGGCGGCCTTCAGATCGCCGTCCAGTGTCCAGCCGCTGTTGCCGCGCGGGTGCTCGATCAGAACCGCGCGCTGCTCATCCCCCGAATTGGTGGCCGAGTAGGTCGCTGAAGCCGCATTCATGTAGGTTTCCACCACCGACCCCTCGCGGATCTGCACGTGGTGCAAAGTGCGCTGGTTGTCGCGCGCCGTCACCTTCACGCGAATGGCCTGGTCGGTGGCGTAAGAGAGCAGCCGCTTTTCCCCCGGATGGATGGGCTCCAGCAATCCCTCCCCGGCAAACTCCCCGCTCTCGAAGATGGAAAAACTCCCCGCGTCCAGCGTCAGCTTCGACTTGTTTTCCAGCCACACCGCGCGCAGCGGCTTGCTCTCCTTCTCGCTCCACAGCGTCACATGCTCGGCCGGCAGTTCCTGCTGCAGGATGGGCACCATGGCCGACTCGTTCTTGTGAATCGTCACCGGCGCGGTGAGCGCATACTCAAAGAAATCATCGAAAGCGTTGGTCGAAACGTCGCCCTCCTCAATAGCGTTAGTGGGACTGTAAACGCCCCCGCCCGCGCCTCCGCTCAGGCCGGCGCCCGAGCCAACCTCAGCGGACTCCGTAGCCATCTCCGGAGCATTCGCTGCAATCGAGGCTCCGAAGCCCGTACTCCCCACGCTCCCCATCACCTTCTTCCGCGCCATCATCCTTGGCGCCATCATCGCTTTTTCCGCCATCTCGGGCGTAGGCACGGGTTGCTCCTCCACCTCCGCCGCCTCATGCGTCTGCGGCGTAGTCTCCACGCCGGTGGCGATGGGAATCTCCGGCCGCCGCATATAAAGCGGCTGCGAGAGCGGCTGGATAAAGCTTTGCGGCGCGCCGGCCAGCAGCGAAAGCTGCACGTTGTCCCAGTCCGCGCCCACCGTGTTATCCACCACCGCCCACCCCTGCACGATGGCCGAGCCGTTAGCCACGCGCGGAAAGACCATGCGGTACGTCGACTTCCATACCGGAACCTCGCTGATGTAGCTCACCCGCAGCTCCCGCTGCCCTTGTCCCAGCGCCTCCATCGTCAGGTGCCGCAGCCCCGTCGAGTGCGTCGTGCTCAGCAGTTCCAGGTAGCGGTCGAGCTGCCCCTGCAACCCCGCATCCAGCGGCCGCACGCTCAAGGCCGGCGTCAATTCGATCACCCGCACCGCCCCCGAACTGGCCACCAGCGTCAGGTAATACTTCTCAATCGTAGTGTCGGTGTCGCTGCCGGGAACCTTCTCCGTGCGCGTCTCAATGGCCATCAGCCGCCCGGTAATCGTTCCCCCCGGCCCTCCTTGCACCTCCACCCGCTGCCCCCGCAGCGCCTGGAAGAGTTCGGTGGAGCTGGGGTCGTCCGTCATGCCCAGCGAGAGCGACTTGAGCTGCTCGGCCAGCGGCGTGGTGGAGTTGTAATTCACCCCGGCAATCCGCCCTCCGCCCTCGTCCAGCACCGTCAGCGACTGCAACACGTCGTTCAACTGCGGCGAAGTAAAGTCGATGGCCACCCGCTGGTTCCCGCTCACCTTCCCGGCATGCTCAAAGTAGCCCACCCCGTTCTTGTAGAGCACCACCTTGCGCACCGGCAGATCGATAGGCGAAGTTGAGCCGGGCAAATTTTTGGCCGTCGCCATGGCCGCCGCCGCCGAAGACGGCGCGGCTGTTCCGGATTTGGCTTGGGACCCGGCCGGCGTCTGCGCGGCAAGGGTCAATGTGAAGGCAACAAGACAGAAAACGGCAAGCATACGGCGCATCGGAACCTCCTCGTACCAACCAACAGAAATGCTACTCCCTTTACACCACGGCGGCGATAAAATGCCTCCCCATGCAGCGGAAAATGACCGCTGTCCTCCCACTATGAACGCAGCAAGGCCAAAATCTTGCGCACCCCGCTAAAACTATTTGCATGATCCGGGCGTCCCAGCTCTCATCCTTTTTCGTTCCACACAAATGCCGGGTGCCAGGTCTCATCCCTTTTCGTTCCCCACAAAAGCTCCGTGCCCCATCCTTTCGCCTTTTTTCTGGCGAAAGGGTGGGAAACCACCACACTCAACCGCCGGGTGCCCCATCCTTTCGCCTTTTTTCTGGTGAAAGGGTGGGAAACCACCACACTCAACCGCCGGGTGCCCCAGGTCTCGCATTTGAGACCTGGGAAAGCACAAATGCCCCGTGCCCCATCCTTTCGCCTTTTCTCTGGCGAAAGGGTGGGAAACCAATTCACTCAACCGCCGGGTGCCCCAGGTCTCGCATTTGAGACCTGGGAAAGCACAAAAGCCGACTCGCCCTTTTCGTTCCCCGCAAAAGCCCCATCACGCATAACCCCTCCTCTGGCCATGGACGCCGTCCAAGGAGCACAATGAAGAGTTTGGCAAGTGGCCCTCCATCGTCCGTCCGGAGGGCCGGCAAGGGAGACGCATTCATGAAAGCAACGCAGATCAGGGTTGTGGCCTTCAACGGCAGCGCCCGCAAAGGCGGAAACACCGCCATCCTGCTTCGTTACGTGCTCCAGGAACTGGAGAAGGAAGGCATCGAAACCGAACTCATCGAACTCAGCGGAGCCAAAATTCACGGCTGCCTGGCATGCCGCAAATGCTCCCTGAAAAAGAACCGCCGCTGTTCGCAAACCGGCGATATGGGCAACGCCTATATCGAGAAGATGGAGCAGGCCGACGGCATTCTGCTCGGCTCGCCCACCTATGTCGCCGACATCTCTCCGGAGATCAAGGCCCTGATGGACCGCGCCTGCCTGGTTTCCAAGGCCAACGGCGGCCTCTTCCGCCGCAAGGTGGGCGCCGCCGTGGTAGCGGTGCGCCGCGCGGGAGCTATCCACGCCTTCGATGCCCTCAACCACTTTTTCCTCATCAGCGAAATGATCGTGCCCGGCTCCTCCTACTGGAACATCGCCATCGGCCGCGAGATTGGCGATGTGGAGAAGGACGAAGAGGGCATTCAAACCATGAAAACCCTGGGCCGGAACATGGCCTGGCTGCTGAAGAAGATCAACGCATAGCCGCCCGGAAAAACCAAGCCCTCTCCCCATCCAGGCCGAAGGAGATTATCCTGAAGACTGGAGTTGCCGTTCAGCGGCAGCTCTCGCCAGGGCGGCCGAGGCGGAGGTCGCGGAGATCAAGGACCAGCCCTGCCAGCCTCAGAGCGCCATCGCGCCTCTGGGGTTTTTCCGCCAGGCCGGAAGGGACTCGTCTGCCGCCTTGCACGGCGGCACGCACTTCGAGCGCCCTCCCTTCAAAAAAGGAGAAATCCATGGAACCAACCAAATCCGATGATGCCATCGCCAACGATGTTCTGCATCTTGGCGGCAGCAAGCTGACCCCCGAGGAAATCGCCAAGGCCCTCGCCCACCACAAGCGCCACCATGGCGGGGACCAGGCGCAAAACGCCGCGGCTAAAGCCGGAAGCGGCAAGAAGCCCGCGGCACGCAAGCCAGGCAAATGAGCCTGGAGCAACCGGGTGCCGGGTGCCCCGAGCTCTCATCCGCCTTGGCCGGGTGCCCCAGGTCTCGATTTTGAGACCTGGGAATGCTCGGATCCCGCCCAGCCGAAAAACGATCCCCTCACCCTCTGCGCGGCGATTGGTCATTGGGGTTCCCCGCGGCGCGATCTTCCCCGCTGGGGTGGTTATCGGGGGCCGGGGCAACAGGGAAACTGTAAAGAGCGCCCCTACTCGTCCTCGCTGGTCTGCATGGTCAGATAGCGCTCGTAGCCCAGCTCGGCGATTTGGTGCATCTGCGCTTCCAGCCAGTCCACGTGTTCTTCCTCGTCCTTGAGCAGAGCCACAAAAAGATCGCGCGAGCCGTTGTCCTTTTCCTCCGTTGCCATCCGCACGGCCTCGTTGTACATGGCCACGGCCTCGACCTCCAGTTTCAGGTCGGCCCCGATCATCTCCTTGACGTTGCCGCCAATCGACAGGGCCAGCGGCTCCATGCTGGGCGTGCCGTCCAGAAACAGGATGCGCTCCATCAGCGACTCGGCGTGCTTCATCTCGCCGATGGACTGCTTTTTGATGTACTTGGAAAGTCGATCGTATCCCCAGTTCTCGCACATTTCAGCGTGAACAAAGTACTGGTTGATGGCGGTGAGCTCCTCGCGAAGCGCACGATTCAGTTGCTCGATGACCTTCGGATTGCCCTTCATGGCAAAATTCTACATAAACAGCAGCCCCCATGAAACCAAAAAATGCAGGCAGGCCGGGTACCCCACAGTCATGGGTGCTGGGAATGCGCAAGTCACGGAAGCTGGGTGCCCCATCCTTCGCCGTCTTTCTGGCGAAGGGTGGGAAACCACAAATCTCAATCAGAAATCCAACCGCGCGGGTGCCCCAGGTCTCGCTTTTGAGACCTGGGAATGCAAGTCACGGAAGCTGGGTGCCCCATCCTTCGCCGTCTTTCTGGCGAAGGGTGGGAAACCACAAATCTCAATCAGAAATCCAACCGGTCGGGTGCCCCAGGTCATCCGTAGCGGCGGATGAGACCTGGGAATGCACAGATCCCGCCCAACCGGGAAACGATCCCCTCAACCCCCGGCACAGCGATTGGAACGTAGACCGGTCGACTTCAATTTCAGGTCACTACCCAAGCAGAGCCCCATTTGCCTCAACCCCCTGCTTTCGGCGATACTTAGTTGTTGTGTCTTGTGCAGCCGGGCGCATCCGCCCGGCCCTTGATTTGGACAGGCGCGTCCGCCGGCCAAAAATACCCCTTGAGACCGCAACAGAGCACTGGATTTTGAAAGGAACCGTATCGCCGTGGTGATGATTCGTCTGGCGCGTTTTGGCGCCCCCAAGCAGCCCTACTACCGTATTGTGGTCATTGAGAAGGACCGCGCCCGCAATGGCCGTTCCATCGAGGTAGTCGGCACCTACAACCCCCGCACCAACCCCGCCACCATCGAACTGAAGCACGAGCGCATCGCCTACTGGCGCGGCCTGGGCGCGCAGGTTTCTCCCACCGTGGAAAAGCTGCTGGCCAGGCCCCCGGTGCTGGCCCCCGTCGCGGATTCCGCCCCGGAAGCGGCCGCCGTCGCGGCCCCCGCCGAAACCCCGGCCTCGGACCCCGTCGAAGCCTGATTTTTCGCTCCTATCCCTTGCTAATGGGCCTGTGAGCCTGTTTTTTTTTAGCCGGCGCCCACACAATTGCTGACGGGAAGGGGTGTGTGCTGTTACTATGCGCGCACCGTCCAAGTTGCCAATTTTGGGGTCGCTAAAACTTGGACCATCCGGTCAGGGGCGCGATGATGACCCAACGCGATATGGTCGCTGTAGAAGAACTGGTCCGCGAGATTGCGCGGGCCTTGGTGGATGAGCCGGAAGCCGTCGATGTGCAATCCGTGGACCGCGACGAGAGCACCGCTCTCAAGCTCCGGGTTGCGCCGCAGGACGTGGGCAAGGTCATCGGCAAGCAGGGGCGCACCGCCCGCTCGGTGCGCACCATTCTGGGCGCGGTCAGCATGAAGCTGCATCACCGCTACACCCTCGACATCCTGGAAGAAGACGACTAAAGCCTGATATGGCAGCCGCTTATGCCTCCATCCCCATCAGGAGGCGGATATGACCCCGCCTGATCAAACTGGCCAGTGGGTCTGGCTGGCCCGCATTCGCCGTCCCCAAGGCCGCAAAGGCGAAGTCTTCGCCGACATCCTCACCGATTTTCCCCAGAAATTCGCCGAACGCCGCCGTCTCTGGCTGCTGCCCGATCCGGCTTCATCCCGCCCCCCATCAACCTCCGCCCCGCGGGAAGTCGAGCTTCAGGCCCACTGGCTCCATAAAGGCGGCATCGTCCTCCACTTCGCCGCAATCGACTCCATCTCCGCCGCTGAAACCCTCGCCGGCCTCATCGTCGCCATTCCTCTCGCCGAGCGCGCCCCGCTCGCCGAAGACGAGGTCTACATCGCCGACCTCATCGGCTGCACCCTCTACGATGTCGCCAAAATCGATGCCCCTGTCCGCATCGGCCAGATCGAAGGCGTAGACCGCACCGCCGGCCCCGTAGCTCTTCTGGTCGTGCGCAGCCCAGGCTCCGCCGAAGAAATCCTCATCCCCTTCGCCAAAAGCTACCTCCGCGCCCTCGACCTCGAAGCCAAACGCGTAGAAATGGCCCTCCCCGAAGGCTTAACCGACCTGAATGCGCCGGGAAAGCCTGAGTAGGCTACTCTGGAACACCTCGTTTTGAAAGGGCACGGTTTCAGCCGTGCCATAAATGCAAACAAATAGACACTGCTCCGTGCCCCATCCTTGCGACTTTGTTCAATAGCAAGGGTTGGAACCACACAATTTCGATATCTCGTTCTTTGCCGGTGCACCAGCATCGAGAGAAACGCACGCTGGTTGCACATGCGGCGGAGCCCGTCATAGTGCTGCCTACCGAATCATAACGCTATCCCGTGTGTCAGAATCGGCACCTGGGCTGCCCGCCACTCAATTTCAGAAATCGATCATTCGCACAACCAGGCGGGGGTTAAGGTCTTTCAGCAGTGTGCCGTCCTTGGTGAATTTTACCTCCACGATATATTTCTTGTTTGCTTCTCCGACAAATTCTCCCAGGTATCTATCCATGAAGCTGTCTGACCACGCCATATCGCCGTAGCCTGGGGTAGTTCCTTGGGCCACAATATGCTCACCATCCAATACCTTCCATTCCGCGTCAATTACATTGTCCCAATGAAACATCGCGCAGTGGGATGGGGCGCCCTTGCCTCCGATCATGCAGCTTAGTTGCCCAATCGGAAAGCCTCGATTCACCCTTATATCGATATGGTATTCGATGTTCTTGACAAGGAACTCCGGCGTCCGCACGGTTGTTCCCTCGGCGAGGGACACGGGCATAACGACCGGCTCATGTTTGCACTTAAAGCAGGGGCCTGCCCATGCCGCCGATGCAATGGCAAGCACCACGAATATCCCGCATACGATACGGGGCAACCGAAATCTGGAAAGCTTTCTCATCATTCATTTCCGTTCGAATATGCGCGAGATCTATTGTTTCCTTGCGCAACATCTTTCAGATCCCGGTTCATTGCGCCCAGCCAAGAGGGGACAACCACCACAACACGTGGGGCCAGAAAATCTCGTGATGCGGCCGGGTGCTGGGTGCCCCATCCTTTCCGGTCGCCGCGGCGACTCGTGGAAAGGATGGGAGAGTATGAACCTCGCCCCAACCCCCGTCTTCATTCTCTATTGATACGCCAGCGGCCTCCAGGCGCTCCCATCCTTCAGCGCTAACTGAATCGGCCGGGGCTGTCCTTTGGGCGGAACCGTCACTTCAATCCACAGTTGCTGGCCGGGCATGAGGGGCGCCGGAACCGCCGCGTGTTCCGCAATATAGAAGTCAACTCCTCCATCCAGGCGCAGATCCTCGCACGACGATCCCGGCAGACCTTCGACCATGAGTTCATCCGGGCCGCTTTCCTCCCCCTCCGTGCGGATCGCCAGCAGCTTGTTGCCTTCCACCTTGAGCCGGGCGGGGAACTCAACCGGTTGCATCGAACGGATGGTGTAAGTCTTCCCCGTCGGCACGCCCTCCACGTTTCTGGGCACCGTGGTCAGTTCCGCCGAAGGAAGCGTGCTCTGGCAGCCGTCCACCACCAATTGCAGGCTCAGATAGCGTCCGCGCATCAGCAGTTGCGGATCGTAGGTCGTGGCGCGGGTCCACACCCGCGGGCAGCTCCAGCGCTGGTAAAGGTACTTGGCGGCAATCGTCGAAACGATGGCCAACTGAATGGCAAGCAATACAAGAGAAGTCCTGGCCAGCTTCATTTGGCCTCCAGCGTTGATAGATCTTTCTGTCCCATGCGGGCCAGCAGCCGGCGCCGCGTCTTTTCCAGAGCCCACCCCCCGGCCAGGAAGAGAATGCCCAGGCCGATGAGCCCCAGCGAGCGCCCCACTTCGCCGTAAATGTCGCTGAAGTAGAACCACCCCACCGCCAGGGCAAATCCCACCATGCCCAGGTTGACCAGCGCGCGGCTGGTTTGCCTCACGCCCCACCAGATCACGAAGACTGCATAGGCCGCCACCAGCACGTGGGAGAAAATATTCGGCTCGCTGAAAATCTCGTTGCGGGAATAGGTGCGGTAGTGCACCATCCCCGTCCAAATGCGGCTGCACCAGGGCAGCAGGAGCGAGAAGAGAAGCGCCACGGCCACCGGAATCAGGCTCTTGCGCAGCCTGAAGACAGAAAAGCAAAGCGGCAGAACGGCGATGGTTGCCCAGCCCCAGAGCTGCGCGCCAAAAGGCAAAAAGGTCTGGTCTGCCGACCACGAGATCCAGCTTCCCAGCACCAACACGATACCAAAGACACTGGCCACGGCCGCGGCGGCGAAGAGAATCCCCTGCGCTGCCTTGTGCCGTGAGCCCAGAAAAATGGTGAGGTAAAGCATGGACCAGGTAATCAGGAATCGGCCTATATAGACGTCTGCGCCGATGTGGCCGTTGGCGTAAAACGAAAACTCCGACAAAATCCAGGCCGGAAACAGGAGCAGCGTAAGCGTCTCCTGCGCCTCGTCGCGGAGCAGAATCCATCCCGCCAGGGCCGCCATGGCCCACAGCAGTATCGCCGCCGGCCAGTGCTCCTGAATGTTGAAGATCTGCCCCACCAGCGCGATCGCCGCCCCGGTGGAGATGGTGCCCACGGCGTGCAGCGCCGTCGAAAGCCCACGATAGTCCGCCCGCGCCCAGGCCCCGCCCAAGTGGAAGACGGCCACCATGGCGATGACCAGCGCGTAGCGCGCGCCGGGGCCAAGATCGTCCCAGTGGGCGGAGACAAAAAGCACCACTCCGCAGCCCAGCAGAATCGTCCCCAGAATCAGCGCCACCATCCCCTGCCAGCGCAAGCCGGAGGACCTGTCCGCCGCGGCGGACTCCGATTCAAAGGCGCGAATGCGGTCCGCCGCCTCCGCATCCAGGACGCCGGCCGATTGCCAGCGGGTTAGCAACGTCTCTATGTCAGCCATAACTCTTGGCTAAAAGTAAAGCACATCCGGGCAGGCAGTGCGCGGCGAAGATGCGGAGCGCTGGCCGCGCGGCCGGAAAGGAGCGCGCGGAAGCCGCAGAGCCCGCTGCATGGATCGATAGACATCGGCCCGCGCACAGCGTAATATTTCCGCATTATGCGCCCCATGCTCGCGGTTCTTGGCCTGCTTGCCGTGGTTGCTCTGCCCCCTGCAGTTGCCGCCCTGGATCAACCCTCCGAATACGCCTCCCTGCTCGCCTCGCTGAAGGCGGGCAAAACTGACATCGACTACACGCGCCTGCGTCTCAGCTACATGGACTCGCCCGAATACAAGGCGGCCAAAGATGTCTCTGATTCCGAGAAGGCCATGATCGAGGCTCTCAACAAAAAGGACTATCCTGCAGCTCTCAAAAACGCCGAAATCGTGCTCGACAGCGAGTACGTGAATATGGATGCGCATTTCGTGGCCTATATCGCAAACCGGGAGATGGGCGCGATGGACAAGGCGGAGTTCCACAGAACCGTCTTTCGCGGGCTGATTGACTCCATCCGCAATTCGGGCGACGGCAAATCGATGGAGAAGGCCTGGGTGGTGATCAGTGTCCACGAGGAATATGTGCTCCTGCGCGTCCTCGGCTTCACGCTCTCGGAGCAGAGCTTGATGCGCAAGGACGGCCACTCTTACGACGTCATGAAAGTGAAGAACGCCGAAGACGGAACGGAGCAGGCCTTCTACTTCAACGTGGATATTCCGTTCAAGCACTATAGCTTCTGAGGGGAACCGCGCTTGCTCTCCGGACCGGCCTCGCGGCGGGGACGCTGCCGCCGCCGTATGATCGAGGAGTATGCGCTTTGAGATCGTCACCATCTTTCCCGGCTTCTTTGCCGGCATCTTCGAGAACGGCATCATTCGCCGGGCGCTGGCCGAAGGGCTGGTCGACGGTGGGCGTACACGATTTGCGCGCCTTTACCCACGACCGCCACCGCACCGTGGACGACCGCCCCTTCGGCGGCGGCGAAGGCATGGTGCTCAAACCCGAACCCCTGGCCGAAGCCCTGGCCTCGCTGGGCATCCAGCCCAAATCCACATCCCAGCCGGATCACGGCACGACCTCACAGGCTGCGAAAAAACTCGATCCCGCCGCTTTGTATCAGGGCACGACTTCAGTCGTGCCGCAATGGCAACAAAATGAACGTAGGGCTTTAGCCCCGGAGGGAAAGCGCCCCACCGTGGTCCTGCTCTCCGCCCAGGGCCGTCCCTTCACCCAGGCGCTGGCCCGCGAACTGGCCGCCCTCGATCGCGTGGTCCTCGTCTGCGGCCGCTACGAAGGCGTGGACGAGCGCATCAACCAGCTCTACTGCGATATGGAGCTCTCCATCGGCGACTATGTGCTCAGCGGAGGCGAGCTGGCCGCCGCCGTCGTGATGGATGCGGTCATGCGCCTCATCCCCGGCGTGCTCGGCAACCAGGCCTCCGGCGAGTTCGAGAGTTTTGGCGTAGCCGACGCCGAAATCGCCACCGATGTCGAAGGCATTCCCCGCTCCCAGCACGGCGCCGGCGGCCTTCTGGACTACCCTCACTACACCCGCCCCTCGGAATTCGCCGGCCTGCGCGTCCCCGATGTGTTGTTAAACGGCGACCACCAGCAGATTCGCCGCTGGCGCCGCGCGCAGCAGTTGCGCAAGACCCTCTTGAACCGCCCCGACCTGCTGGAGCATGCCGCCCTCACCAAAGAGGACCGCAAACTCCTCGAATCCATCCGCCAGGAAGCCAACTAGAGCCGGTCAAAACTAACCCCGGATGCTGGGTGTTGGATGGTGGGTGCCCCATCCTTTCCGTCCGCCGCGGCGGGCGGAAAGGGTGGGAAAGCACAGAAAGCTACCGGAACGGCTTAACCGCCGCAGCTTGTTCCGCGCCCACCTGCCCCGCCACGATCGTCGCCACAAAAAAGTTTTCCCCGCGCGCAGGGCTTCCAGACAGCCGCCGCAGCATGGCCAACTGGCCCACATGGGTCAGCGCATCGGCCACCGGCCCTTGCAGCAGCCGCTCGATCTCCGCATGGAGCGGCTCGTCGGAGGCCAGAAACGCATCAAAGGCCTTCAGCGAGGAGAAAAATCTCTGCTGCTCCTCCGCCCAGCCGCGCGGTTGTGTGTTATGCCACTGCTCCCGCCCCACGGCCATGCTCAGCGCCCAGTCGAAGAGATCTCCCATGTGCGCCAGAATCTCCACCGGCAGCCGTCCCACCCCGTCAAAGCCCGCAAAGTGATCCGGCGCGCCGTTCAGCGCTCGCGCCGCCCGATAAGCCACTGTTGCCAGCGTATGCCGCAGCAACTCCCGTTTCTCATCCATATACGAAGAATATATGCAGCCCCGCCAGCACTGGCGCATTCCCGTCAGCGGGTTGTGGATCAGTTTGAAGGGTATGGGCTTCACTGGTTGCGGAAAAGTGCCGCTTTGTATCAGAGCACGACTTCAGTCGTGCCGTAAGATGCCGCAAAATAACTGCGGGCTTTAGCCCCTGAGGGAGAGTTTTCTCATACATACCCCCTACCTGTCCGTACTTCGATTAGCCGCCCCAACCCCTTCTCTGATAAACTGTAAGTTCTGAGTCCAACCGCAGGAAATCACCATGTCCATTCATCCCGTCATGCAGCGCCTGGCCGACAAGCTCAAGCGCACCGACCTCCCCGAGATCGTCCCCGGCGACCAGGTTCGCGTCCAGGTCAAGATCAAGGAAGGCGATAAGGAACGACTCCAGGCCTTCGAAGGCCTGGTCATCGCCATCAACCGCGGCCCCCAGGGCACCTTCACCGTGCGCAAAATGAGCTTTGGCCAGGGCGTGGAGCGCATCTTCCCCTTCAACTCCAAGGTCATTGACAAGATCGAGATGATGCGCAGCTACAAGGTGCGCCGCGCCAAGCTCTTCTACCTTCGCTCCCTGCGCGGCAAAGCCGCCCGTCTCAAGGAAGTGGACCGCGCCACCGGCAAAGTCCGCGCCTGAGAGCCCCCGCCATTTTTCCCCATGAGCCCCCAGCCCACCCCGGCTGGGGGTTTTGCTTTTCAATCCTGCCGAGTATTGGGTGCCCCAGGTCTCGCCTTTGAGACCTGGGAAACCACAAAAGCAAACCCGCCCTTTGTTCGTTCCCCACAAATGCCCCGTGCCCCCATCCTTGCGATTCTTTTTATCGCCAGGGTGGGAAACCAAAAACCTCCAACCGCCGCCCTCTCTTCCTATACTGAATCCATGGCCAACCTCCCGGTATGCGGCTGGAAGCTGGAAGAGGCTGCCCGCAAGCTCGGCGCCATGCGCATAGCCGGCCTCGACGAGGCAGGCCGCGGACCGATCTTTGGCCCGGTAGTCGCGGCCGCGGTCATTCTTCCCCAGGGCTGTCGTCTGCAAGGCCTGACCGACTCGAAGAAGCTCACTGAAAAGCAAGCGCAACAACTTCGAACCGGTAATTCGCTCTAACGCCGTGGCCTGGGCCATCGCCGCCGTCGATGCCGAAACCATCGACCGCATCAATATCCGCCAGGCCTCGCTCCTGGCCATGCGCCGCGCCGTCGAGCAACTCGCCCTCAGCCCCGACTTTCTGCTCATCGACGGCCGCGACACCATCGACTGGCCCTGCCCGCAGCAGGCCGTCATCCACGGCGACCGCACCAGCCTCTCCATCGCCGCCGCCAGCGTTCTGGCCAAGGTCCACCGCGACCGCCTGCTGGTCGAGCTGGACCGCCAATTTCCCGGCTACGGCCTCGCCCGGCACAAGGGCTACTGCTGCCCCCGAGCACATCGCCGCCCTGGCCCGTCTCGGCCCCACCCCGCTGCACCGCAAAAGCTATCACCCCGTGGCCCAGTCGGCGATACAATTTCCTGAACTCTGAATTACCCCGGAGGCATGTCTTGGCGCGCTCGCGTTGCCTGTCGATTCTCTCCCTCGCCTTCCTGCTTCTGGCTGGCTGCAACAAGTACCAGCCTAAGAAGCCCGATCCCACCAAGGGCGTGGTTACAGGAATCGTCCTCTGCACGGACACCGGCAAGCCGGCCCGCTTTGCCACGGTAGCCCTCACGGCTGATCCTAAAAAGGGTGAGGCATACGACGCGGGCGATCCTCTCCCCGCCGCGGAGACCACAGTCACCGATCTGGATGGAAGGTTCAGGCTGGAGGCCGTCCAGCCCGGCCATTACTATGCCTTCGCCACCCTCGAAGGCTATCTGGATCCGGCGCTTGGACTCGACCCCGACAAGATCAGGTCCCTCTCCAACGGCTGGGAACAACGTCAATATTCCATCGATCAGTGGAAAGATCACCTCTCCGAAGTCACCGTGGCCGTGCGCCGCGTCTCCGACGTATCCATTCAAATCGAGCGCGCCGCGGAGATCGCCGGAACCGTCACCTTCGACGACGGCGCCCCGGCCATCGGCATGCACTTTCAGCTCTTGCGCAAAAAAGAGAAGGGCGGCTGGACCGATGTAGGTCTCGCTCTCCTCGACTCCTGGACCCTCCACGCCGTCAGCGACAGTCACGGCCGCTTCAGCCTCACCAACCTGCCCGCCGGCCAGTACACGGTCTGCACACTCATGCCCACCGAGTCGCAGAACTCAGCACCCCGCGTTTGCCTCGGCAACACCTACCGCCTGAAAGATGCCAGGACCGTCAAAGTGCAGGCCGGAGAAATTGCCGGCGGCGCGGACATTGAAATCCCTCTCTCCGGTCTGTACACCGTGGCGGGAACCGTCACGGCCCTTGCCGACGGTCATGCGCTGGGCCGCGGCACCGTGCGCCTGCTCTATGCCGATGACCGCGAAAAAACGCGGGAGACTTCGCTCCTCGAGGATGGCAGCTTTTCTTTTGAGTATGTTCCCGAAGGCAAGTACATTCTTCAGGTCTCCGGCGCGCGGGACGCGGAGCAACAGGTTCCCGAGCCTGCTCCCGGCGATGCCCAGGCAGCGGCTCCCAAGGCCCCTCTCCACTACACGGACAAGGAACTTCCCCTGAACATACAGGACGACGTGGACGATATTCAGATGCAGCTTGCCGTAACTCCGCCCGATAAGCCCCCAAAGCAATGAGCAGGGCGGGTGGCCCAACCAGGATCACCAACAAAAGCGGGTGGCAGGATCACCAACAAAAGTGGGTGCCCCATCCTTTCGCCTTTTTTCCGGCGAAAGGGTGGGAAACCAAGAACCCCCACCGGCCGGGTGCCCCACCTTCGGCGCAGTTTCATCGCGCCTAAGGTGGGGATAGCTTCATCTATCTATAGCCTTTTATAGGTCTTTTATCGTCTTCTCCAACCATTCCACAAACCTCCGTGCCCCATCCTTTCGCCTTTTTTCTAGCGAAAGGGTAGGAAACCAAGAACCCCCACCGGCCGGGTGCCCCACCTTCGGCGCAGTTTCATCGCGCCTAAGGTGGGATAGCTTCATCTATCTATAGCCTTTTATAGGTCTTTTATCGTCTTCTCCAACCATTCCACAAACCTCCGTGCCCCATCCTTTCGCCTTTTTTCCGGCGAAAGGGTGGGAAACCAAGAACCCCCACCAGCCTCCAATCACCCGCCCCGCGCAAACGGCCATTGCCCCAGTCTTTTCGCCCGCCACAAATAAATCAGGGTTCCGCTGAATGCAATGCCCGCCGCCACCCCCAGCCCGCCCAGCGCGTGGCTCCGGTTGACCAGGATAAACACGAAGCCCGCCATCGCCACCAGCGGCGGCAGCGGATAGAGCGGCATCCTGAACGGCCGCGCTAGCTCCGGCCTCTGCGCCCTGCAGCAGCATCACGCCCGCCTGCTGCAGAAAAAACTGCAACAGAATGCGCGTAATCACCAGCATGGTAATCACCTGCTGCCAGCGAAAAGAAGCAGAACCCCGCCGCCACCAGACCCAGCGCCACCAGCGACCGGTGGGGAATGCCGTGCCGCGGATGGACGGCGGCCAGAAAGCGGAAGTAGTTGCCGTCCCGCGCCGCCGCGTAGGGCACGCGCGAGTAGCCCAGCAGCAGCGAAAAGACCGAGCCAAAGGCCGTCCAGACGATCAGCGCCGCCATCAGCCGTGCCGGCCCAGCGGTCCAAAGGCCGACTGGGCAATGTCCGCCACCAGTTGCAGCCGCACCGTCGCGCCAGCCGCCACATGCGCAGCGGCATCGCGCATGCGAAGGCAGCGCGGCCAGATTCATCGTCACGTAAAAAGCCGCAACGAAGAGCACCGAAAGCAGAATCGCGCGCGGAATCGTCCGCTCCGGCCGCCTCACCTCGCCGCCCAGAAAGCAGATGTTGTAGTAGCCCCAGTAGCAGTAGGTGGCCAGCAGCGTGCGCCTGCGCCAGCCCGCCCAGCGCCACGGTCGCCGGTAGCGCGGGCGAAGCCGGCATCTGCCAGCCGCCAGTCGCCGCCGCATGGGCAAAGCCGGAGACGATCACCCCCGCAATCGCCGCCAGCACCCCGGCAAACAGCACCCACGCCAGCCGCGTAATCGAGCTAAGGTTGCGATAGAGCAGCGCCGTCACCAGCAGGCACGCCGCCGCGGCGGCAAAGTTCGCGTAGTGCAGCGCCGGCCACGCGGCCATCGGAGCCGCTTCCAGTCCCGGCCAGAACCAGCCCAGAAAACTCGACAGCCCGATGCACCCTGAAGCAATGGACAGCGGCGCGGAAAAGCTCAACTGCCAGACATAAAGAAAGCTCAGCCAGTTCCCCGCGCCCTCCGGCCCGTAGATCTCGCGCAAAAACGCATACGACCCGCCCGCCCGCGGAAACGCCGCGCCCAGTTCCGCCCACACCAGCCCGTCGGCCACGGCGATCGCCGCGCCCAGCACCCACGCCCACACACTCAGCCGGTAGCCCGCCGCCGCAATCACCAGCGGCAGCGTGATGAACGGCCCCACCCCGATCATCTCCAGCATATTGAAGGCCACCGCGGAGCGCAGCCCGATGCGGCGCTGGAGGGTTGCGGAAACGGGGGAAGGATCGGTCATGAAGAAACTAGAACTCCGTGTGTGGCATAGATTTGAAGGGTACGGCTTTACAGCTTACGGAAAAGCTCGGTTCGGAGGGAGGCGGGGGTTTCAACCCCCGCATAAAGTCAACAGGATCATCGCGGGCTTTAGCCCCGGAGGAGTGTTTTTCGCCGAACTCACCAGAATTTCGCCCTTTTTCCGCAGTCTGTAAATCCCGTCTTCTTCATCGCCGCAGTTTCTTGCACACTAAGCTCAACTCGGAATCTTGCATCCCGTCACGGCACAAACGGCCGCAACAAATGCCTCTAGGGTTTGCTCGTCCGGCAAATCGGAAAAGATTGGGAAGTCGGTCGCTTTTCCAGCGGGGCCATTGTCCGGCCCTTCGGTCCTCACAACATTGAGATAACGCCCCGTATCCGCCCAGTCATTGTCGCCCGCCTCTCTGTGTTGAATCCATGCTCTCTTGTATCCGCCAGGCGCTTGTTCCCATTGAATGTATGGCTGGTGCTTTCCATCTCTCTGAATCTTGATCATCGGCTACCTCGTTTCAACAATGTTTTAGTAGAACACCTCACGCTCCCCGGATTGTACACTGACGGGAAGTATGTTCCTTGCCGATAAATCTCGCCAAGCCGCAGCGGGGACGGCTCTAGCCGGCCTGATTCTGGCGGGCGCTCTCTCCGTCCGCCTGCCCGCGCAGCCATCGCCCAGCCGCCCCTTCCCGCTGCCGCGTCGCCCGCCCGGCTCCCCTCCGCCGAGCCCGCCGCCATCGCCCTGCCCATCGCCGAAGACCGTGGCCAGGCCGCGCTCGAGCAATCCCTCAAGCGCCTCTCCACCACCGCCAGCGTGATGATGATCGTCGCCCATCCTGACGACGAGGACGGCGCGCTGCTCACCTATCTCTCCCGCGGCCTCGGCGTGCGCTGCACGCTGCTCACCCTCACCCGCGGCGAAGGCGGCCAGAACGCCATGTCCGCCGACAGCGACGACGCCCTCGGCCTCATCCGCACCAACGAGCTGCTCAAGGCCGATGAGTACTACGGCGCAAAGCAGCTCTGGGGCACGGAAGTCGACTTCGGCTTCTCCAAGACTCAAGAGGAATCCTTCGCCCGATGGGGCCACCAGCGCGTGCTCTACGACGCCGTGCTCGCCGTCCGCCGCGAACGCCCCCAGATCATCGTCTCCACCTTCGTCGGCGGCATCACCGACGGCCACGGCCACCACCAGGTCTCCGGCGAGATCGCGCAGGAGGTCTTCAAAGCCGCCGCCGACCCCAACGTCTTTCCCGAGCAGCTCAAGCGTCACTGAAGGAGGCCTCGGCCTCACCGTCTGGCAGCCCCTGGCCGTCTACTCCATGGTCCCCTTCGCCCCCGTCACCGGGAAAGGCATGTTCGACTACGCCACCGGCAAATGGGCTCCCGCAAAATTCAAAAACTACGTCACCGGCGAATCCACCACCGGCGTTCCCTCCACCGACGTCACCATGCAGGTCGGCGCCCTGGACCCCGTTCTCGGCCGCAGTTATGTGCAGATCGCGCGCCAGGGCTGGGGCCGGCAGAAGTCGCAGAACGGCGGCGCCAATCCCACCCTGAGCGGTCCCGCCGCCACAAGCTATCACCTCTGGGCCGTAGCTCCGGAAGCCGCCGCCAAAGAAGCAGCCAACGCGGCCAACGGTGACCTCTTTCACAACCGCAAGGTCGCCGTCGATACCACTCTCGCCGGCCTCGTCCGCCTCGTCAAAGGCAACCCGCCCGCATGGCTCTCTGATAGCCTCCGCCGGCTCGATTCCAGCCTCAAACAGACTCAACTCCAGATCATGTCAGGGCACGGCTTCACAGCTTGCGGATAAATTCGCTTCGGAGGGAGGCCGGGGTCCCCAGCGACGGGTCCTTGTCGCTGGGGTGGAAGAAGGGGGTTTCAACCCCCGCATAAAGCCAACAGAATCGTTGGGGGCTTTAGCCCCGGAGGGACGTTCTGCGGAAAAATTCGATTCCACCGCTTTGTATCAGGGCACGACCGGGGTACCCGGGGAACCCTCTGGGTCGGGTCGCGTGCCGCAAACGCAACCAATGGAAGGCCGGGCTTTAGCCCCTGCGGAAGGTTTGTCTACCACCCCTGAACTCCAACTCGCCCACAAACTCGCCCCCATCTACCGCCAGACCCTCGACCTCTATACAAAAATCGCCGCCGGCGATCTCGACCCGCAATCCAAAGCCGGCCTGCTGCTCGAACTCGACCTCAAGATCAACCAGTTCCAGGCCGCCCTCAAGGATTTGCTCGGCCTCGACCTCATCGCCTTCACCACCAAAGCCGAAAGCGCGCCAAGCGGAGGCCCCAGAGGCGGCTCCGCCGACGAAACCCCGCGTAGCGTCACTCCCGGCCAGGAGTTTCGTGTCCGCGTCCACACCGCGCAGGCCACAACCGAAACCCGTCTCAACAAAATCTGGCTGCAGAGCCAAAGCGGCGATCCCTGGAAGAACGATCTCTCCACCGGCGCAATCGACCCCGCGGCCCTCACCGCCGACCCCATCTTCCACGTGCAGGCCGCGGAAAATGCCGGCCCCACCCAGCCTTACTTTACCCGCCCCAACATCGAGCAGCCCTACTACGATCTCGCCCACCCCGAGTACCGGCTGCGTTCCTTCGCCCCCTGGCCGCTCTCCGCCTGGGCCGAGTTCACCTTTGACGGCCTTCCCATCCGCATCGGCCAGGTGGTCCAAACCATGCAGCGCGTCCTCGGCTCTGGCGGCGTCTACGAGCCCTTGGTCGTCACTCCCGCCATCGGCCTCCGCATCGACCCCGAGGCTCGCATTCTCCCTCTCGACGGCTCCGCCCTCCCCGTCCGCGTCACCGTCCACGCCCAGGCCGCCGCCGAGGGCTCTCTCGAACTCCAGCTCCCCTCCGGATGGACCTCCAACCCGCCTGAAGCGCATTTCCATCTCGACAGCGCCGGCGACACCGAGCCTATCCTCTTCTCCGTAACTCCAGCCGCCACGCAAGAGGCCGCCTGGACCATCCAGGCCATAGCCCGCTCCGTCGGCCGCGACTACCAAACCGGGTGGCAGAGCATCGGCTACCCCGGCCTGCGTCCCTACAACCTTTACAAGCCCGCCCAACTGCAAACCCGCAAGGTCGATGTAAAACTCGCCCCCGGCCTGCGCGTGGCCTATGTCATGGGCACCGGCGACCTGGTTCCCCAGGCTATCGAGGCCCTGGGCGCCGCTCCCCGCCTGCTCACCGCCGCCGAACTCGCATCCGCCGATCTTTCCGCATGGGATGCCATCGTCATCGGCATCCGCGCCTATTCCATGCGTCCTGAACTATCCGCCGCCCAATCGCGGCTGAACGATTTTGTCCGGCGCGGCGGCAACCTCGTCGTCCTCTACCAGAGCGGCAACTTCCCCGCCCCCTTGCCGCTCTCCATGGGCCGCGCCGCGGAGCGCGTCGTCGACGAGCAGGCCCCCGTCAAGCTGCTCCAGCCCGCCCATCCCCTGCTCGCCTGGCCCAACCGCATCACGCAAGCCGACTTTGACGGCTGGGTCGAGGAGCGCGGCCACTCCTTCCTCGATACCTGGGACCCCGGTTACACGGCGCTTACTGAGACCGCCGATCCCGGCCAGGAACCGCAGCGCGGCGGCCTGCTGGTCGCCCATCCCGGCAAAGGCACTTATATCTATGTTGCCTTCGCATTGCATCGTCAGTTACCCGAGTTAGTCCCGGGCGCTTATCGCTTGCTGGCCAACCTGCTCAGCGCGGGCAAACATATCTCTGAATAAGCCCAGGTTTTATAGGCGCGGGCTTTACCCCCTGTGGAAAAATCTGCAATACAAAATATCTAATTCAAAGATGCAGTCGGTTATATAAATCGAGCACAAATACACCGTGCCCCATCCTTTTCGCGCCCTTGCAAAATGGGTGGGAAACCACGGAACTTTCATTAAGCGTCTCCGTATTAAATGAATATGAATTTATCATGTACTTTCGATGAATAACATCAGGGATAACTTTGTTAAAAGTACGTGAATTAGTCATATATTCATCAAACTCTGCCAATCTGAAATTCGGGACCAGCCAGGAAAAGCACCGCCTGCGCGTACTTTTTTCCCGGTTCTCAGTATTCCTCCCGCAGGGCTGAAAGAAACGCAGTTTGCCTTTGTGCAAGGTTTTCAGAATGCGGGAGTCCAAGGCGTTCGCTCTCTGAGCGGGCGCAGCCAAAATCCAACCTGATTCTGAGAGAAGAAGAGAGGCCTCAATGAAATTCAGATTCGCATCTGCAGCCGCGGCAATTCTGGCGCTCAGCCTGGTTGCCTCATACGCCACCGCCCAGGACACAAATCCTCCGGTGAAGAAGCACACCGCAACCCCAAAGGCCGACGAAAAGGCCAGGAAGCCAAAGCCGCCTACGGTCCAGGAGCAGATTCAGGAGCTGCGCCAGGAATTCCAAGGGCAGATCAACGAACTTAAAACCGATCTGGCCACCAAAGACGCCCAGTTGAAGCAGGCGCAGCAGGCCGCGGCCGATGCCCAGGCCGCCGCCGATAAGGCCAATGCCGCTGCCTCGGTTTCCAACCAGGCCGTAAACGAGAACGCAGCCGCCGTCTCCACTCTGGAGTCCACCGTCAAGGACCTCAAGGGCAATGAGCTTTCGCTGGCCACCACCGTCTCCGATGAGACCTCCAAAATCAAGAAGGAAATCGCCAACCCCGATGCGCTGAAATACAAGGGCATCACCATCTCCCCGGCCGGCAGCTTCATAGCGGCTGAAACCGCGTGGCGCACCGCCGGCATCGGCGACGGCCTCAACACCCACTTCACAAGCGTTCCTCTCCAGTACGCCGACAATTATTACTTGAGCGAGTTCCAGGGCTCCGGCCGTCAGTCGCGCCTGGCCCTCAAGGCCACCGGCAAGCTCGACAACATGACCATGACCGGCTACTACGAGATGGACTGGCTGGGCGCAGGCATCACCTCCAACAACAACCAGAGCAACAGCTACGTGGTCCGTCAGCGCCAACTTTGGGCGGATGCCAAGCTGACCAATGGCTGGGACTTCTCCGGCGGCCAGGGATGGTCGCTGGCGGCTGAAACCACCAAGGGCCTTACCCGTGGAACTGAGATTCTCCCCGCCACCATCGATCCCCAGTACGAAGCGGGCTTCGTTTGGACTCGCCAATACAGCTTCCGCGTCTCCAAGGACTTCGCCAATAAATTCTTCGCGGGCATCTCGGCTGAGAACGCTGAGACTCTGAACCCGGCCGGGAGCAACCTGCCCTACAACTACCTCTTCGGCACCGCGGGCGACACCGGCGGCCTTTACAACTCCGTGAGCAACTACTCCTTCAACCTGGCGCCAGACATGATCGTCAAGATCGCCGCCGAGCCGGGTTGGGGCCACTGGGAACTGTTCGGCATCAGCCGCTTCTTCCGCGACCGTATCTACCCCAATGGCGGCTGCAGCTCCACCAGTGCCAGCACCAGCGCCCCTGGAGGCTACACCTGCACCGGTACCGCGGTGGGCGCGTATAACAACACGACGGTGGGCGGCGGCGTGGGCGGCGGCTTCCGTGGACCGCTCTTTGACAAGAAAGTTACCATCGGCCTCAAGGGCCTGTGGGGCGAGGGCGTGGGCCGCTATGGCTCCTCCACCATCGCCGATGTGACCGTCCGTCCCAACGATACCCTGGCTCCGTTGCACGGCTTTTCGGCTCTCAGCACCGTCGAGCTGAATCCGACTCCGCGCCTGAACATCTACCTGAACTACGGCGCCGACTATATCAGCCGCGAATATTGGGTTACCGGGTCCACCACCGCGGAAGGTTACGGCATTCCGGGATCTTTCACCAACGCCCCCGCTATGTCCGGCTGCTATACCGAGATACCCCCCGCTGGAACCAATACCACCGCCGGCCAGGATCCCAGCGCGCCGGCCAACTGCAAGGGCCAGAACAAGGACGTGCAGGAGGTCACGGCCGGATACTGGTACAACATCTATGCCGGTCCCAAGGGACGCCTGCGCCAGGGCATACAGTACAGTTGGATCCGCCGCGATCTGTGGTCCGGCCTCGGCAGCACCTCCGCTCCCACCGGCGGCTTGGCCAACCCTGACGGCGGCGCGTATGGCGTTGATAACATGATCTTCACCTCCTTCCGTTACTACCTCCCATAACCCCAAACCTCTGCGTTCGACTCAAACAGAAGGGGCAGCCTGCTACGGGCTGCCCCTTCTGTTTACCTCACGCGCAGCTTTTTCTCCTGAACCCGAGTATGGGTGCCCCATCCTTCGAGCGCTTTCTGCTCGAAGGGTGGGAATCGAGCATTCAACCTGGGTGCCCCAGGTCTCGTCCGCCGCGGCGGAAGACCTGGGAAACCACAACCCTCAACCATCCATGTTTTTCTCAGCCCTTTCCGCTCCCCGGCGAATCCCCCACCCCCAGCGTCTCCAGAACCAGCGCCAGCGCCTCCTCCCAATCCGGCAGGACCACCCCAAAGCTCTCCTCCACGCGCCGGCACAACAGCCGCGAGTTGGCCGGACGCTTAGCGGGACGGGGAAACTCGCTGCTCTTAATCGCCATCAGCTTCGGCGCCGCGACTCCAGCCCCCTCGCCCAGAAACGCCTGCGCAAATCCAAACCACGTAGTCTCTCCCGCGCAGGTCAGATTGTAGATTCCGCCGCGCCCCTGCAATCCGCCCCCCGCCGGCGCAAGCACTTGCGCCAAAATCCCGGCCGTCGCCTGGGCAATGCATTCGCTGGAAGTCGGAGCCCCCATCTGGTCGTCCACAATGCGCAGCTCCGTGCTTTCCTTCGCCAGACGCAACATGGTCAGCAGAAAATTATTCCCCCGCGCCCCGTAAACCCAGCTCGTCCGCAAAATCAAATAATCCCCGCCCGCCGCCAGAATGGCCTCGTCCCCCGCCAGTTTCGTTTTCCCGTAAACATTCAGCGGATTCGGCGCGTCGCTCTCTACATACGGCCCCTGCTTGGTCCCGTCGAAAACGTAATCCGTCGAGTAGTGCACCAGGATGCTGCCCAGCCTCTTGGCTTCCTCGGCAAGCACGCCGGGCGCCGTGCCGTTGATCGCCAATGCCAGTTCAGGCTCGCTCTCCGCCTTGTCCACCGCTGTATAGGCGGCGGCATTCACGATCACCGCCGGCCCTGCCGCCCGCACCGCCTTGCGAATCGTATCCGGCTTCGAGAAATCCACCTCCGGATACTCAACTCCGCTTACCCGGCCCAGGCAGGCCAGGCGATGGCGCAGCTCCCATCCCACCTGCCCAAGGCTGCCAAAAACCAATATCCTTTTACTCGCCATTGCCTTCCTTCAGAAGAAAATCCATTCCCACAATATAGTTTTCCGCAATACTGTGCAAAAGTGAACTGAATTCCCCGCCTCGTTCCAAATAGTTTCAGTTAAAACCCATCCTTGCATGAGCGCGCCTCCTCCCAGGGGAGGCGGCCGGCTAAATCGCGCCACTGGATGATTTCCGGACAGGGCTGTAACAGCAGCGCACCATCTTCCCGGATTGGCCTTTTCGCCCTGCGTGTCTCGATTGAGGAATACGCATCAAGAATTCCTTACCTCCACAGCCCCTCCCTGCAACATGACTCCCTAGACTGTCCTCAGTCAACACTGAAAAGCAGGTAGTTATGGTGGTCAAAACGCAGAGCAAAGGCCTCGCTGTGATCGGACTCCACGTAGGTGTGAACAATGTCCGCCGCTATTTTTCCCGGCGCATCTCCGAAATCGAACTGCACCTCGATCATTTGCAGATTCAGTGTTGGCTCTCGCCCGATTTCTGGCATGGCCAGCCGGAGATTCACGATCCCAGGCTGGGCGCCTGGCTGGAGTCAAAGAACCTCCACAGTAAGCCCAATCAAGCGCCAGTCCCCCTGGCCATGATTCCCGCGGGCAACAACTCTTTCCGTCTGCAACGCGTCTCCTCCAACGGGCATTCGAAAATCAAGCAGGAGTCTCAATCTGACCCCTCGCCGGAACTCCTGGCTCAATAACTCCATAACTCGCTAACTCGCCAACCCCGCAAAGCGGGGCTAACTAGAGCGGTTCTACTGTTCCTATAAGGCACCGTGCCCCATCGTCAACATGGTTCGGGAGTTGTAAGCACATTCTCTTAGAGCGGTTCTACTGTTCCTATAAGGCGCCGTGCCCCATCGGGGTGCCCTCTGGGCCCGCCTTTCTTCTGGCGAAAGGGTGGGAAACCGCAATTTTCGCTTTCTTACTGTCTTACGCCAACTATGAAAATGTCCTCGCCGCCCTTGTCCCCAATCGGGCTAGTACCCTCCCTGCATTCACGCCAGCCCCAGCCCCCTGACTCCTGATCTCTGATCTCTGTTCTCTGTTCTCTGTTCCCTGTTCCCTGATCCCTGTTCTCTGTTCCCTGTTCTCTGTTCCCTGTTCCCTGATCTCTGTTTTGCTACACTCAAATTGCCATGACCCAGAGCCAACTGCAAAAAAACATCGAGCGGCACTTTGCCGCCGGACCCTCCGCCATCGGCGATCCCTCCGCCATGACGGCCTTCCTATCGCTGCGTGCGGCCCTGGAGAGCGGTGAACTCCGCGCCGCCTCGCCGGACCCCGCCTCCCCCACCGGCTGGCGCGTCAACGCCTGGGTCAAGCAGGGCATCCTGCTGGGTTTTCGCCTCGGCGTCCTTGAGGAATTGCCCGCCGGAAGCCTCTCCTTTGTCGACAAGCACACCTACCCCGTCCGCCATTTCGCCGCCGCCGGCGGCGTCCGCCTGGTTCCCGGCGGCTCCTCCATCCGCGCCGGAGCCTACGTGGCCCGCGGCGTGGTCTGCATGCCGCCCATGTACATCAACGCCGGAGCCTGGGTCGACGAGGGCGCCATGGTCGATTCCCACGCCCTGGTCGGCTCCTGCGCCCAGATCGGCAAGCGCGTCCACTTGAGCGCCGCCGCCCAGATCGGCGGCGTCCTGGAGCCCGTCAACGCCAGCCCCGTCATCATTGAAGACGATGTCCTGGTGGGCGGCAACTGCGGCGTCTACGAGGGAACCATCGTCCGCCGCGGCGCGGTCCTGGCCGCCGGCGTCATCCTCACCCGCGGCACGCCCCTCTTCGACCTCGTCCGCGGCCAAATCCTCCGCGCCACCGCCGAGCTGCCCCTCATCGTCCCCGAAAACGCCGTCGTCGTCCCCGGCTCCCGCGCCGTCGCCAAAGGCAAAGGCCATCAGCGCAGTCAGGACTGGGGCCTCAGCCTCTACGCCCCCGTCATCGTAAAATACCGCGACGAAAAAACCGACCTCAGCGCCACCCTGGAAGATCTGCTCCGCTAGACCGGGTGCTGGGAAGTGCAATTGATCAGTATGAACCCAGGTAGTGGGTCAGTTTGAAAGGTTTAGTTATACAAGTTGCGGAAAACTCAATCCGGAGGGAGGCGGGGGTTTCAACCCCCGCAGAAATCCATCAGAATCGATGTGGGCTTTAGCCCCGGAAGGTTAGCTCTTCCAAATTGACCTACTACCCGAACCCACCCATAATCCCTGCGAGTGTTACCATCAAACTGACAGATGCATACCAAAAAACTGAAAATCATCCCCCTCGGCGGACTGGGCGAATTCGGCATGAACTGCCTTGCCCTGCGCTGGGAAGACGACATCATCGTGATCGACGCCGGGCTGATGTTTCCCGAGTCGGAGTTGCTGGGCGTCGATATCGTCGTCCCCGACATCACCTACCTCATTGAAAACAAGCAGCACGTGCGCGCCATCGTCCTTACCCACGGCCACGAGGACCACATCGGCGGCCTGCCCTGGATTCTCAGCGAGCTCAAGGTCCCCGTCTACGCCACCGAGTTCACCCTGGCCTACGTCGAGGGCAAGCTTGAAGAGCATCACCTGCTCGACGAAACCACCCTCATCGAAATCGTCCCCAAAGAAAAATTCACCCTCGGCCCCTTCACCATCGAGCCCATCCGCGTCACCCACTCCCTGGTGGACTGCGTGGCCCTGGCCATTGAAACCCCGGTGGGCATCGTCATCCACACCGGCGACTTCAAAATCGACCTCGCCCCCCTCGACGACAACGCCTTTGACCTGCACACTTTCGCCGAGTACGGCAAGCGCGGCGTCCTCGCCCTGCTCCAGGACTCCACCAACGTCCAGCGCTCCGGCTACACGCCCAGCGAGCGCGCCGTCATCCCTCGCCTCGACGAGATTTTTTCCCAGGCCAAAAAGAAGCTCTTCTTCACCTGCTTCTCCTCCTCCATCTACCGCATCCGCATCGCCCTCGATCTGGCCCGCCAGCCACGGCCGCAAGGTGGCCATCATCGGCCGCTCCATGATGGAGAGCACTGAGATCGCGCAGGACCTGGGCTACATCGACATTCCCCAGGGCCTGCTCATCAATCCCGGCCAGATGCGCGATTACAGCCCCGAGCAGTTGATGATCCTCATCAGCGGAACGCAGGGCGAACCCATGAGCGCCCTCAGCCGCGCCGCCGTCGATAACCACAAGCACGCCCGCATCGACTCCGGCGACACCGTCATCCTCAGCTCGCGCATCATTCCCGGCAACGAGAAGAGCATCTTCCGCGTCATCGACCATCTCTGCCGCCGCGACGCCAACGTCATCTGCGACGACGGCTCCAACGGCCTCATCCACGTCAGCGGCCACGGCGCTCAGGAGGAGCAGCGCCTGCTCATCAACCTCGTCCGTCCCAAATTCTTCATCCCCATCCACGGCGATTACCGCAACCTCGCCCACCACGCCAAAGTGGCCATGGAAACCGGCGCCGTGGAGCACGCCATGGTCATTGAAGACGGCGACGTTCTCGAACTCGACAAAAACGACGCCCGCAAGCGCGACAAGGTAACCGCCGGCCGCATCCTCATCGACTCCGGCTCCTCCATCGATGTCGTCGAGGACCTGGTCATCCGCGACCGCCGCATCCTCTCTGAAGACGGCATTGTCCTGGCCGTCCTGGCCATCAACAAGCGCACCGGCAAGGTCGAGCAATCGCCGGAAGTGGTGATGCGCGGCTTTGGCGGAGCCGACATCACCGAGCAGGCCCGCGAGCTGGTCCTCAAGACCCTCGACGGCCTCACCACCGAGCAGAAGTCCGACTACGGCATGGTCAAAGAAAAAGTCCGCGCCGAACTGAAGCGCCTCATCCAGAAAACCACCGGCCGCCGCCCTATGATCATGCCCGTAATCCTCGAAATCTGACCGCGGCAAAGTTCGTTCCCCACAAAGCCGTGTCCACTCCCTGTTCGTTCCCCACAAAGCCGGGTCCACTCCTTGATCGTCAACAAAAGCCGGGTGCCCCACCTTCGCCGCGCATTTTGCGGCTAAGGTGGGATAGCTCCACTTATCTATGGTCCTTTATCGCCCTTCACGAACCCCCGTTCCTCAAAATTGCCGGGTGCCCCAGGTCTCGCTTTTGAGACCTGGGAAACCACAAAACCAGACTCGTCCATCTTCGTTCCCAACAAATGCCCCGTGTCCCATCTTTGTTCCCCACAAATGCCGGGTGCCCCATCCTTGCGATCCGCCGCGGCGGATCGCAAGGGTGGGATACCACGAACCTACCCCGGCCCTCTCGACCAGAAAAAATCGGCGATACTTGAAAGAAGAGTCTCCTACTCCACGGAAACGCAACTAAGAATCGGCGAGGCCGCAAAAATGAAATCAGAAACAGATCAGTTAATCACCCTCGAATCCATCCGCGCCGCCGCCGCCCGCATCGCCAACATCGCCATAAAAACCCCTCTAATCCGCGCCCCATTCCCCAACCTCTCCGGCCACGGCCAGCCCAGAGAAATCTACCTCAAAGCCGAATCCCTCCAGCCCATCGGCGCCTTCAAAATCCGTGGCGCGGCTAACAAAATCCTCCAGCTCACCCCCGAAGAAATCGCCCGCGGCGTCATCACCTACTCCAGCGGCAACCACGCCCAGGGCGTAGCCTACGCCGCCCGCGAAGTCGGCGCCAAAGCCGTCATCGTCATGCCCTAGCAACGCCCCCGCCATCAAGCGCGCCGCCACCCTCGCCCTCGGCGCCCAGATCGTCGACGTCGGCCTGGCCTCCAGCGAGCGCCTGGCCAAATCCGACGAACTCGTCCGCGAGCACGGCTACGTCGTCATTCCCCCCTACGACGACGAGCAGATCATCGCCGGCCAGGCCACCTGCGGCCTTGAAATCGTCGAATCCCTCCCCGAAGTCGACCTGGTTCTCTCCCCCGTCAGCGGCGGCGGCCTTCTCTCGGGAGTCGCCGCCGCCGTCAAACAGCTCCGCCCTCAGGCCAAAGTCTTCGGCGTAGAACCCGAGCTGGCCGGCGACACCGCCGAAAGTTTCCGCACCGGCCGGATCGTCACTTGGGGCCCCGAACTCACCTCCCGCACCATCGCCGACGGTCTGCGCACCCAATCCGTCGGCGTTCGCAACTTCGCCCACATCCAGGCCTTTGTCGAAGGCATCATCACCGTCACCGAAGCCGAAATCCGCGCCGCCATGCGCGCCATCGTAGCCGCCACGCGCCTGGTCCCCGAGCCCAGCGGAGCCGTAGCCGCCGCCGCCCTGCTCTTCCACGCCGCCCAGCTCCCCCCTACAAGAACGCCGTAGCCATAGTCAGCGGCGGCAACGTCGACCCCGCACAACTGGCCCAAATCCTCACCGAATCGTGAAGGGTATGGGCTTCAGCCCGTACATCAACCGTCAAAATCAGCCCGGGCATTATTGATCACTGCGTAAGTAATGTCCGCACCAACGCGCCGGAGGCGCAGAGTTGGTTAGGCCCGCGCTTCACCGGGGTCCCCAAGAAACGGTCTTTGTTTCTTGGGGTGGAAGCGTGGGGAAAAGGGATTCCACAACTTCGTTACGGAGTCCCGTAGGGACGGCGCAAGGACATGATTGATGCAGGAACCAATAGCCCCTGAGGTATGCTCTTTATAGATTTTGACCGAGTCTTGGACCTGTGCTGCGGCCCCCTCGTGAACTGAGGCGCCGCATCAAATGAGCCCCGGAGGCTTCTTGAACCCATACATTCAGTCCATCGTTCTGGGCATCGTGGAAGGCCTGACCGAGTTCCTTCCCGTCAGCTCCACGGCGCACCTGCGCATTACCGAAGCGCTCATGAATATCCCCCTCGACGACGCCTACTGGAAGATGTACACCATCGTCATCCAGTTGGGCGCGATCCTGGCGCTCCTGCTGCTCTTCCTGGGCCGCATCGTCGGCTTCCTGCGCACCTTTCCCAGGGGCGAGAACGGCGACCGCACACTGGCTCAACCATCCCATCTCCCTCACCCTCATCGCCTTTGCCTTCACCTCGGCGCCCGCCCTGCTGCTGCACAAGTGGAGCGAGAAGAACCTGGGCAGCCTCAAGGCGATGGCCCTGGCGCTGCTCATCGGCGGCATCGTCATGTGGATCATCGATGCCTGGAGCGCCCGCCGCAAGGCCAGCACCACCCACGTGGAGGAGATGAGCCTCGCCCAGGCCATCTGGATCGGCCTCTGCCAGACGCTCTCGGCCATCTTTCCCGGAACCTCGCGCTCCATGTCCACCATCGCCGCCGGCCAGCTCGCCGGCCTCGACCGCCCCTCCGCCCTCGAGTTCAGCTTCCTGCTCTCCATTCCCACCATGATCGCCGCCACCCTCTGGGACCTGATCAAGGAACTTCATCCCAGCGCGCGGCGCGGCCGCCCACGTGGTCATGACCACCGAGCAACTGGATCGTGCTCATCATCGGCTTCGTCGTCTCCTTCATCGTGGCCCTGGGCGTCGTCGAGTGGTTCCTCTTCTGGGTGCGCAAGCACGGCTTCACCATCTTCGCCATCTACCGCATCCTGCTGGGCGCGGCGCTGCTGATCTGGGGGACGAAAATTGCCGGGATGTGATTGGCACTGAAAGAAAGGAAAACTGCGATGCGGACAATTTTGGGCTTATGCCGACGATTTCGGAGCAGGGGAAACTATTTGTGGGGATCAATTCTCGGCATTGCAGTTTGTCGAGGCTGGGCGAACATTCTTCTGGAAAGCCTCGCGGGAAAATTCTCTGTCGCTCGGTTTGTTGCAGAAAATTGGATTTTCACAGCCGTAGCAATACTAGCTATTCTGCTGTGGACTGTCGCTACATGGGAGCGTTTTCGTTGCATTGGAGCCACTGAGCAGATGGCAACCGTCTGTACATCTGCCTTGGCTGTTCTCTGGGGATACCTATTCTGTTGGCGTATGTGGCCACTCCTTACCTTTGGACTACTCTTCATTGTGCCGCTCCCGCTGGCCATAGCCAGTGCGGCGAAGAATCATGGCGCTGACGATCTGCAAGATGATGCTACCTATTGGAATGAGAACGATTTGTGAAGGGCTTGCACGACACCAGCGCCCCGTCCAGGATGCTCTTACGCTGCTGTCTCTCTGCCCCGCTGCCGGGTGCCCCAGGTCTCGATTTTGAGACCTGGGAAAGCACGAAGCCCATCTCGCTATCTTTACTCACCACAACGCTCCGTGCCCCATCCTTTCGCCTTGTTTCTGGCGAAAGGGTGGGAAACCGAAGGGAGGACCTGCGGTCGCTTTTTCCTCTCTCCGCTATCATTCAGTCGCGGCACTCTTGCCCAAAAAATCCGCTGCGGCACGGCAGAGATGGAGCGCCCAGCCGTTCTTTTAAAATAATCACAGGTTGCCGGCCATGCCCAAAAAATCGCGCCAGCGCAAATCCCGAGAGCAGCGCCCGCCACAGCCCCCGTCCGGCGAGTCCCTTGCCCTTGCTCCCGCGGCCCATAAGCCGTGGCAAATAGCGGCCGTCTGCGCCGTCCTTGCGGTGGTGACTCTCGTTGCCTATCAGGGCGTGCGCAACAACGATTTCGTTGACTACGACGATCACAGCTATGTTCTGGAGAACCCGCAGGTGCAGCAGGGTGTGACCATGCAGAGCATGGCGTGGGCGTTTACAACCTTCCATTCCTCCAACTGGCACCCGCTGACATGGATCTCTCACATGGTGGACTGGAATTTTTACGGCAATAGCCCCGCCGGCCACCATATGGCAAATGTGTGTTTGCACGCCGCCAATGCCATCCTGCTTTTCCTCTTGCTTTTGTACATGACCGGTTACTTAGGGCGTTCCGCCATGGTCGCATTTCTCTTCGCGCTGCACCCCGCGCATGTCGAATCCGTTGCCTGGATTGCCGAACGCAAGGATCTTTTGTGCGCGTTTTTCTGGTTCGCCGCATCGCTTATCTATGTATGGTATGTGCGCAGGCCATCCTGGAAGCGCTTCGCATGGGTGGTCTTCGCCTTTGCCTGCGCTCTCATGTCAAAACCGATGGCCGTTACGCTTCCCTTCACTCTGTTGCTGCTCGATATTTGGCCGCTGCGCAGAATCACCTTCGCGCCGCAAACACGCGCTATGTGGTTCTCTTCTCTTTGCAGGTTATGCGTTGAAAAATGGCTGCTGTTCATAATGGCCGCTATCTCATGCGTCATCACCTTTATTGCGCAACGCGCCGCTCACTCGGTGTCTTTGCTTCAAACCTTGCCCTTGTGGGAAAGACTCTGCAACGCAGCCATCAGTTACTGCCGCTATGTCGGCATCATGTTCTGGCCCCATCCGCTCAGGGCCTTTTATTACTATGATTCAGATCACATCAGTATTTTCGCGGCGCTGTTATCGGCCATCGCGCTCATCCTGGTAACTGCCGTCTGTTGGCATTTTCGAGGAAAACGGCCTTATTGTCTTATCGGCTGGCTGTGGTTCCTGGGAACACTGCTGCCGGTGATCGGCATCGTGCAGGTTGGAGATCAGGCCATGGCCGAGCGTTACACTTATCTTCCCTTTATTGGCCTTTTTATCGCCGTTGTCTGGCTGATCGGCGATGCCGTTGCCAACTCCCCGAAGATCAGGGTCGCCGCTCAACTGCTTGCCGTCGCGATCATTATCGCGTGCGCCGTAAAAACCGATGCACAGGTAAAGGTGTGGAAAGATACGGTAACGCTTTTCAGCCATGTGCTCGAGATTGATCCGCGCGGGGAAATTCCCAATTCCAGCATGGGTGTTGCTTACGCCAAGCTGGGAAAATTTGCCCAGGCGCAGCAGTATTTCGAGCGCGCGTTGGTTTATAACCCCTCCGGATCTCTGACTCTTTCTTATTCCGCCTATTGCATCATGCAAACCGCGATGCAAACCCATGATCTGAGCCGCCTGCCGCTGGCGGAGCAGCGCCTCCAACTGGCATTGCGCGTTGACCCTGAGGAACGCAATGCCCTGGCCGATATGGCGCTATGGTTTACTTTGATGGGCAGGCCGAAGGATGCGGAGGCGTATAGCAGAAAAGCCCTCGCTGCGCACCCGGACTATATCACCGCGCGGCTTTATCTTGCCGATGCTCTCCAGGCGCAGGACAAACTTGACCAGGCCGCCCAGGAGTACCGTCAGGTGATTGCCATCGCCCCGGATAATTACTATGCGCATAACCAGTTAGCCATTATTTATGACCGTCAGGGATTCAAGCAGGAAGCGCTGCGGGAATTCCGGCAATCTCTGGTCATCAATCCCGATCAGGCTGTGGCCCATTATAAAATCGGCAAGATCCTTACGGAGATGCATCAGTTCCGCGCGGCGGTAGAGGAGCTTGCCCAGGCCGTGCGCCTCGACCCTGCCAGCGCCAATGCGCATAATGGCCTCGGCGTGGCCCTGTTTCAACTGGGAGATCATGAAAAAGCAGTCGAGCAGTTCAACGACGCCATGCGCATTGATCCCACCTATGCCGAAGTCAGGCGTAATCTCGATCTCGCTCAAGCCATGATGAAAACCGAAAAGGCTCAACCGGCAGGTAAATAAAATATGCCGCCCCGCCCGGACCACGTCTGCAGGTAACAAAAGCCCCACGCTCCATCCTTTCTGTCATCCTGAGCGGTGCGCGGAGGAGTCGAAAGCCTGCCCTGAGCGAAGCCGAAGGGGACCTGCGGCTGTTTTTGCCTTTCTCCGCTACAATCCTAATGTATCCCACATCCGTTTTAAGAATGATCGGAGGTTGCTAATCACGGCAAGAAAATCGCGCCAGCGCAAATCCCGCGGCCAGCACCCGCCACAGGCGCCGGCCGGGAAGACCGTTCCCCTTGCTCCCGCTACCCATAAGCTGTGGCAAATTGCCGTGGTGTGCCTCGTCCTTGCAGTGGTTACCGTCTTTGCCTTCCGGGGCGTGCGGAGCAACGCTTTCCTTACCTACGACGATAGTTACTATGTCGTGCAGAACCGGCATGTGCAGCAGGGCGTGACCATGCAGAGCATCGCCTGGGCGTTAACCACCTTCCATCAGGGTAACTGGAACCCTTTGACGTGGATTTCGCACATGGTGGACTGGAGCCTGTATGGCAAGAATCCCGCCGGCCACCATATCACCAATCTGTGTTTGCACACCGCCGATGCAGTCCTGCTTTTCCTTCTGCTGTTGTACATGACCGGCTGCTTAGGTCGTTCCGCAATGGTTGCGTTTCTGTTCGCCCTGCACCCTGCGCATGTCGAATCCGTTGCCTGGATCGCCGAACGCAAGGATGTTTTGTGCGCGCTTTTCTGGTTCGCAACCTTGCTTGTTTATGCATGGTATACCCGCAAGCCATCCTGGAAACGGTTTGCATGGGTGGTCTGCGGCTTTGCCTGCGCTCTCATGTCGAAACCCATGGCCGTCACGCTCCCCTTTACCCTGCTGTTGCTTGATTTTTGGCCGCTGCGCAGAATATCGTTCACCCCGGAAACGCGCGCGCATTGGTTCTCTTCCTTTTGGAAGTTGTGTCTTGAAAAATGGCCGCTTTTCATCATGGCGGCTATCTCCAGCAAGATCGCCTCATCAGCGCAGAGTTTCGGCGGCGCGGTGGTTCCGCTTCAAACCTTGAACTTGTGGCAAAGAATCTGCAACGCGGCCATCAGTTACTGCCGCTACGTGCGCATCATGTTATGGCCCCATCCGCTTACCGTCTATTATTACTACGATTTCAATCGCATCATGGTTTCCGCGGCGGTGTTAGCGGCTCTTGCGCTCCTTCTGGTAACCGCCGTCTGCTGGCATTACCGGAAAGACAAGCCCTATTGTCTTATAGGCTGGCTGTGGTTCCTGGGAACATTGGTGCCGGTGATCGGCATCGTGCAGGTTGGCGTCCAGGCCTTGACCGAGCATTTCACTTATGTTCTTTTTATCGGTCTTTTTATCGCCGTAGTCTGGTTGGCCGGCGATGCAGTGGCCAAATTCCCCAAGATCAAGGTCGCAACTCAACTGCTTGCTGTCGCGATCATTATCGCGTGCGCCGTAAAAACCGGGGCGCAGGTAAAGGTGTGGAAAAATACGGTGACGCTTTTCAGCCATGCGCTCCAGGTTGACCCGCGCGGGGAAATTCCTAACTCAAGCTTGGGTGTGGCGTACGAGATGCAGGGCAGGTTTGCCGAGGCGCAAGTATATTTCGAGCGCGCGTTAGTCTATAATCCCTCTGGACTTCTGCCTCTTTATTCTTCCGCTTATTGCATAATGCAAACCGCGATGCAAACCCATGACCCGCGCTATCTGCCGCTGGCGGGGCAACGCCTCCAACAGGCATTGCGTGCTGCTCCCGACAACCCCGTTATCCTGACCGACATGGCCCTATGGTCTTCTTTGATGGGCAGGCCGAAGGATATGGAGACGTATAGCAGAATGGCAATCGCTGCGCACCCGGATTTTATAGAGGCGTGGCTGTCTCTTGGTGATGCTCTTCAGGTGCAAAATAAATTGCACGAGGCGGCTCAAGAGTATCGCCAGGCGCTGGCCCTCGAACCAAATATTTACGAGGCACATAACAATTTAGGCTTTATTTTTGACCGGCAGGGATTAACGCAGGAAGCGCTGAAGGAGTTCCGGCTTTCTCTGGCCATCCAACCCGATCAGGAGGTGGCTCATTCCCAAATTGGCAGGATCCTAACCGAGCAGCATCAGTCCCCCGAAGCGGTAGAAGAGTATACCCAGGCGCTGCGATTCGACCCTCAAAACGCCATCACGCATAATAACCTCGGCGTGGCCCTGCTTCAACTGGGGGATTATGAAAAAGCGGCCGGGCAGTTCAGCGAAGCGGTGCGGGTTGATCCAGCCTATGCCGAAGCAAGGCGAAATCTCGATCTTGCTCAAGCCCGGATGAAAACCGAAAAGGCTCAACCGGCAGGAAAATAAAAAATGCCGCCCCGCCCGGGCCACGTCTGCAGGTAACAAAAGCCCCGTGCCCCATCCTTTCGCTTTTTTTCTGGCGAAAGGGTGGGAAACCGCGACCCTCAACCGCCGGGTGTCGGGTGCCCCAGGTCTCGATTTTGAGACCTGGGAAATCACAATCCCCATCCCGCCATCTTTTCCTACCACATCACCCGTGCCCCATCCTTTCGCTTTTTTCTGGCGAAAGGGTGGGAAACCAATACCCCCAACCTATTTTCTACGAAATTTAGCCCCCCACCGGGGGTCCACAGTTTTTGTGCCCAGGTCTGGACTCCATCACGCTCTGCCGCATCCTGCTTGACGGCGTGCTGATCTTGTTGAGGTGCAAAGATCAGAGGTTGCTCCGGTAATTTCAGGCGGGGATTTTCTTTTTCCGGGTTGGCATGGCCTGAAGAAGTGATTCGCACAGCGATGCCACGGGCATGGGTCTGCCGTAGAGCCAGCCCTGGGCATAACGAACGCCCCGTTGCAGGAGGAAGCTGGCCTGTTCCTCGGTCTCCACGCCTTCGGCAACCATCTCAAGCTTGAGAGAATGCGCCATTTCAATGATGTGGAGAACGACCCCGCTGGTGACCCCGTCGGTGCCGATGGTATCAACGAAGGCCTTGTCGATTTTAAGAGTGTCGAGAGCGAGATCATGCAGGCGTGACAGACTGGAGTAACCGGTCCCGAAATCGTCGATGGCAACGGAGATGCCCAGGGAGCGGATCTTGGCAATGAGGTTGTGAACCTCAGCCCCTTGCAGGAAGCCGCGCTCAGTGGCTTCGACTTCCAGGTTAGCGGGGCGGACGCCTTCGCCCCGGAGGATCTCTTCCAGCATGGTGAGCGTGGATTGCGACTCCAGGTCGGCGGAGGAGAGGTTTATGGCTACCTCGAAGTTAGGGTCAATGGTGAGAATTCGCGGCAGGTCGGCGGCCACGATAGCGGCGACACTACGGGTGATGAGGGTGATGGCGCCGCTCTCTTCGGCAGCGGGGATAAATGAGTCTGGGCGAATGATTCTGTCCGGGCGGCGCCATCGCACCAGAGCTTCGGCGCCGACCCAACGGCGGGAGTTCATCTCCACAATGGGCTGATACTCGACAAAAAACTCGCCGCGGCGGGCGGCGGCGCGCAGAACCGAAGGCAAGGAGAGGCTCCGGCGCGAGACATAGATGACTGCCCAGACCAGGGCCAGCCCGCACACCAGGCCGAGGGGAACGAAGAGGACAGCGAACTGGGTGACGCGGCGGGCGGCGTAGGACGCCGGTGCCGCTGCCACGGCAGCCACGTCTGTGTCCGCGGAACGGACGATGCAGATGACGTAGCCGTGGTCTACGAATGTGGCCTGGCTGCCTTTGGAAATGACGCGAAACCACTCTGGGCGAAGATGTGACCCGGCGCCTGTCAGTTGCTGGTGAACCGGAGAAGACGGCACGTAGAGGGCGAGCGATATATCCGGACCCTCGGTAGCCGTATCGAGCGGCAGGTCCGGATGGATCAGGAAAGCGTAGCCATCCTTGGAATAAACGGCAAATGGCTGGTCGCCCGTTAGTGGGATGGTGACGTTAAAGCGCCCCGTGACCCCATACTCTGTGGTGAGGGTTGCCGGACCCAGCGCGATGGGGCTGCTGGTGCCGAGAGATGTGCAGACCAGGCGATCTCCCTCGATGCGGGCCACGGCTTGGATGTAGCTGGAGTCGAGGTCGATGCGGCGCATCAGGTCGATCTCGCCTGGTGAACACGGAGGCAGCTTGGCCTTTTTCAGCATCTGCAGGCCTGAGGAAATTTGATAGCGCGTCTCTTCCGCGCGGCGGATGACGTCGCGGGCGTTGTATTGGACGCGGGCCTCTTCGTCGGCAAGGCTCTGGCGCCATGCGAGGTGGATGGAGAGCCAGATAGGTGCAACGGCGGCGATCAAGCCGACGGCCACAGCGATGGCAACTCCAGTGGGACGATGCATTTGATCCCTCGAGTTGTCCGGCATTCAGGGGCCACTTGAATCTCAGCGTGTGACCATCTGGGAGGGATGTTACTCCAAAAATGATGCGACTTCCATTGCCAATAGATCGCGCATAATCCTTTTGCGCCGGGAACGGGGCGTCCGGCTTTCAGCTCGCGAATGCCAGACCGGCGTATGTCCAGTTAAGCGCCGCCTTGCCCATGCTCCATCTTTTTTGTCATCGCGAGCGGAGCGCAGCGAAGTCGAAGGACCTGCGGTTGCATTTGCTTTTGCATTTCCCCATCGCACCTACTGCCCCGTGCCCCATCCTTTCTGTCATCCTGAGCGGAGTGTAGCGGAGTCGAAGGATCTGCCCGTGCCCCATCCTTTCGCTTTTTTTCTGGCGAAAGGGTGGGAAACCGCGACCCTCAACCGCTGGAAGCCCCGCTTCGCTAAACGCACAGAAGCCCCAATCCAAACCTCTGATCTCTGATCTCTGACCCCTGATCTCTGATCCCTGCTTTCTGATCTCTGATCTCTGAACGGGGGTCCACACCAAGGTTCCCCCCTGCCCGTTTTTACCCAAAATCTCCTACCCGCCCCGCCATAATAAAAGCTGCTCTGGGATTATTTTCGCTGCTCCGGCGGCTGGCTCGCGGCAGCTTCCGGGTCAGCCAGAGAGCGCCCTCGCCATGAAACCCATTCGCATTGTTTTATCGCCCACGCGCAGCCGTCCCCTGAACATCTTTCTGGGGCTGGTGCTGCTGCTGGCCTCCCTCCTCGCCATCCTCGCGCTCGCCACCTACAACCCCGCGGACCCCTCGCTCAACACCGCCGTCGGCCAGGCCGCGCGCAATTGGACCGGCCTCTTCGGCGCCTGGCTCGCCGACCTGCTGCTGCAAGGTCTCGGCCTCACCGCCTTTTTCCTGCCCCTTTGGCTGGGCGGAATCGGCTTCGCCTGGATGCGCTCGCGTTCCGGCGGCTCGCCCTGGCTGCGCTCTACCGGCATCCTCCTGGCCCTTCTCTTTCTGCCTGCCGCCCTGGCCCTGATGCCCTGGCGCTGGCGCTGGCTCCATCTCCTCCCCGTCGAGGGCGTGGCGGGCCGCCTCATGGCCGATCTGCTGGTGCGCTATCTCAATATCCAGGGCGCCTGGCTGGTGGCCGGAGTGCTGGCCGCCGCCGGACTCTACTTTGCCTCCGCCATCAGCTTCTTCGCCCTCAAAGAGAGCATTGAAGACCGCTGGCTTCACGCCCTCTCCTGGCATGACCGCTGGCGCAACTGGCGCGAAGAGCGCGCCGAATTGAAGGCGGAGCGCGAGGCCCGGCGCGCCGCCGCCCGGCATGCCCGGGCCCATGGATTCATCTCCGTCACCACCCCGCCCCCGGATGAGGAACAGCCTGTCCGGCGACCCGGCTTCTTCGCCTCCCTCTTCCGCCGCCGCGACCCCGCGCCCGGCCTTGGCCTCGACCCCCTGGACGAGATTCCAGCCTACCGGCGCGCCCCCCTGCAAGCGGATGAAGACGAACCTCCCATTGCCGCCGCGGTCCGCCAGCCCAGCATCTGGGAACGCCCCGCCGCGGAGCCCGTCCCACAAAAGCCGGGTCCACTCCTTGATCGTCAACAAAGGCCGGGTGCCCCAGGTCTCGCTTTTGAGACCTGGGAGAGCACAACAGCCAACCAACCGCAACCGCAGGAACTGCATCCCCAGCACACTGCCTTCCCGTTTGAACCAGCCTCTGCCTCTCACCCTCGTTCAGAAATCGCCATCCACGGCCGCGCCGACGCCGGCCTGCGCACCGCCGCCGTCGCCCCTAAAAACGTCAGCGGCTTCAAGCTCCCGCCCAGCACCCTGCTCCACGCCGGCGACGGCCCCCAGGCCGTCCGCGAAGACGAACTCCGCGAGGAAGCCCAGCGTCCTGGTCGAAAAATGCGCCGAGTTCGATGTCCGCGGCCAGGTCGTCCAGATCAACCCCGGCCCCATGGTCACCACCTACGAGTTCAAGCCCGAGGCCGGCGTCAAATACTCGCGCGTCACCGGCCTGGCCGACGATCTCTGCCTCGCCATGCGCGCCGAATCCATCCTCATCGAGCGCATGGCCGGCAAAAGCACCGTCGGCATCCAGGTCCCCAACCACGAGCGCGAAACCATCCACCTCCGCGACGTGCTCGAGTCCGAAACCTTCCACAAGGCCAAATCCCGCCTCACCCTGGCCATGGGCAAAGACATCAACGGCCGCATCGTCACCGCCGACCTGGCCTCCATGCCCCACGTCCTCATCGCCGGCTCCACCGGCTCCGGCAAATCCGTGGCCATCAACGCCATGATCATGAGCCTGCTCTTCCGCACCACGCCCGCGCAGGTCCGCCTCATCCTCGTCGATCCCAAGCGCGTCGAGCTGGGCATGTACGAGGGCATTCCCCACCTCTTCACGCCCATCATCACCGAGCCCAAGCTGGCCGCCAACGCCCTGCGCAACGCCGTCCGCGAGATGGAGCGCCGCCTCAAGCTGCTCGCCTCGCGCAGCGTCCGCAACATCGACCAGTACAACAAGCTCTTCGAGGGCGCCATGCCCTCGCTCTTCGACGAAGGCGAAGACAACGAGCCGCTGCCCTACATCGTCATCATCATCGACGAGCTCGCCGACCTGATGATGCTCGACCGCGCCAACGTCGAGGAGTCCATCACCCGCCTCGCGCAGATGGCCCGCGCCGTCGGCATTCATCTCATCCTGGCCACGCAGCGCCCCAGCGTGGACGTCATCACCGGCCTCATCAAGGCCAACATCCCCACCCGCATCAGCTTCCGCCTGGCCACCAAGGTCGACTCCCGCACCATCCTCGACACCAACGGCGCGGAGGCTCTGCTCGGCCGCGGCGACATGCTCTTCCTGCCTCCCGGCACCAGCCGCCTCATGCGCCTCCACGCGCCTCTGGTCACCGAAAAAGAGACCGCCGCGGTAGTCGACTTCTGGAAGGAGCAGGGCCAGGCCGAGTACGTCCACGGCTTCCTCGAATCGCCCAAGGACGAGCGCGCCGTTGGTCGAAGGCTCCAACGCCGACCCCGACGAAAACGACCCCATGTTCGACGACGCCGTCCGCCTGGTCTTCGAATTCGGCAAAGCCTCCACCTCGCTCCTCCAGCGCCGCCTCCGCATCGGCTACGGCCGCGCCGCCCACCTCATCGACCTCATGGAGCGCGACGGCATGGTAGGCCCCGCCGACGGCTCCCGCCCCCGCGAACTCCTCAAAGCCCCCGGATGGCTCCACGAAGTCTCCCTGGCCAACGACTAACAGGGTTGGGGACGATCACCATTCGGTGAAGGGTACGGGCTTCAGCCCGTACATTAGCCCAATAAAATCATCGCGGGCTTTAGCCCCGGAGGGATACATTTCAGGTAAAAGCCAGAAACCCGGGTGCCCCAGGTCTCGACTTTGAGACCTGGGAAACCACAAACTTTCCCCACCACCCGTCATCCTGAGCGTTCAATAAGCGATTTGTCATCCTGAGCGAAGTCGAAGGACCTGCGGTTGCTCTTCGTTGCTTTGAAAGGGCACGGTTTTAACCGTGCCGCCAATCCATTAACCCAAAAATTGATTGATCGTGTACGCGGCCGGGGCACCGGGGCACCGGGGCACCGGGGTACCCTCTGGGTCGGGTCGGGTTGGGTCGGGTCGGGTTGGGTCGGGTCGCGTGCCGAAAATAGCAGCAAAATCATCGCGGGCATTATTGAGGACTGCATAAGTAATGACTGCACCAACGCGCCGGAGGCGCAGAGTTGGTTAGCCCCGCGCTTCAGCGTGGGGAAAAGGGATTCCACAAGTTTGTTACGGAGTCCCGTAGGGACGGCGCAAGGACATGATTTATGCAAGAACCAATAGCCCCTGAGGGATGCTCTTCGGGGCTTTGAAAGGGCACGACTTCAGTCGTGCCATAAAAGCCACAAATGAACGCGGGCTTTAGCCCCTGAGGGATGTTTTTCGCGGGTTTTCAGAAGTTTTGATGACCGGGTGCCCCAGGTCTTCCGCCGTGGCGGACCGCGGCGGAAGACCTGGGAATCACGAACCCAGCCCACCCGAAACTACCCCCTGATCGCCGCGCCTGTCATCGCGAACAGAAGCGGCCAGATACCGCCGTGGTTCCCTGGGCAAATTTCAATGCATTCCGGCCCGCCGGTGACACACTATATCCATGCTCGACTTCGGCGCCCAGCGCGATCTTCCCACCGTGCTGCTCATTGACGACGACCTCATCAGCCGCGAGGTCACGGCCACCGTGCTCACCATGAGCGGCTATACCGTGTACACCGCAACCGGCGGCGCGGAGGCGCTCCAGCTGCTCGCCGCCGGCGACTGCCTCCCCGGCGTCATCCTGATGGACGCGCAGATGCCCGGCCTGCGCGGAACCCGCCTCATCGCGCAACTCCGCGCGCGCAGCCAGGCCGCCCTCTATGCCATCAGCGGCAGCAACCCCCCGCCCGACGTCCTCGCCGCCGCCGACGGCTTCCTCCTCAAGCCCTTCACCCCCGGCGACCTGCGCAAACTGTTCGATGCGCGCCACGCGCAGCCCGCTCCCTCCCCCGCGCAGATCAAGCAGCCCAAACTTCCCGCCGATGCCCCCATCCCCATGACTCCCCCGGCGCCCGCCTCGTCGCCCGCATCTCCGTCCGCCGAGCCCGTCGTCAATCCTGAAACCCTGGCCCAGCTCCGCGAGATGATGCCCGAACCCGCCGTCCGCCAGATCTACGCCGCCATCGTCGCCGACCTGGCCCGCCGCATCGCCGCCCTGGAGACCGCCATCGCCAACCGCGACGCCGCTGAAATCCGCCGCATCGGACACGCCATCAAGGGCGGATGCTCCATGGCCGGCGCGCTCCAGGCGGCGCGCCTCGGCGCCGCCCTCGAATCCCCCGGCGTTAACCATCTGGATAACAATTCCCCCCTCCTCCGCGATTTGCGCGCCGCCGCCCGCAACCTGGAGCGTATGCTGGAATCTGAATTCAAAGCGTAATCTATCTCTCTCTGCGGAGGCTAGCCGCTCCAGTGGAACGACCCATCAGAATCGTGCTTGCGGACGATCATCCCGTGGTGCGCATCGGCGTCGCCAACATGCTCACCATCAACGACGGCTTCGAGATGGTCGGCGAGGCCGCCGACGGCGACGAAGCCATCACCCAGACCCTGGAGCTGCAGCCCGACATCCTCCTCCTCGACGTGCAGATGCCCCGCCTGCCCGGTCTGGAAGCCATGCGCGCCATCATGAACGGCACCCCCACCGTCAAAATCCTTCTCCTCACCTCCACCATCACCACCCAGCAGATCATTGAGGCGCTGCACATCGGCGCGCGCGGCATCGTGCTCAAAGACGCCCTCACCAGCCACCTGCAAACCGCCATCCGCACCGTGGTCGGCGGCGATTACTGGATCGGCGGCAAGCGCGTCATCAACCTGGTCTCCGCCCTCCACGACCTCATGCAGCAGGCCGCCGTCCCCCAGCACAAAACCTACGGCCTCACCCCCCGCGAGCTGGAAGTCGTCGGCGCCATCGTCGAAGGCTGCAGCAACCGCGACATCGCCAAGCAGTTCAACCTCAGTGAAGAAACCGTCAAGCGCCACCTCTCCAACATCTTCGACAAAACCGGCGTCTCCACCCGCCTGGAACTGGCCCTCTTCGCCATCGCCCACCACCTCGTCGAACCAAAATAACAGGGGGCAGCGGTCAGGGAACAGAGGTTAATGGACAGCTATTGGATTTTTATGTGGGCTAATTCTGTACCCACCATCTAGCCTGTATCGACAGTTAATCTTCCTGTAAATGCTAAAGCGTGTTTCATAAACCCGCTTTGTATCAGGGCACGACTTCAGTCGTGCCGCAAAGGATCCTAAAAAAATGGGCTTCAGCCCCTGCGGGATCGTAACAGGCATATGCAAAGCCATTTCTGAAATACGATCTAGAATTTTTGTTGCAATGGCTAGGGATCATTAGATCGAAGGCCGGGGGCGGGGTTGAGCGTGGTTAAGGTTGTACTAGGAAGCTGAGTTCCTGTCTCAGCCGTTCTGGGCAATGGAGATTCGTACGGTCGCCGTCCCATGCGATTAAAAGCTGCCGATCATTGACGACGTAGTCGATGAGCCACCGCTTGTCTCTCGGCAAAGGGTTCTCTATGACCACAACCAGCCTGGCGTCGGAAGCTTGTTGAATATAGCGATATTCGTACAGTTGTGAGATGGCTTTTCGGACCTGGCTGAGAGCATTGGCGGCCGTTGTTGATTTCATCTCGAAAAGATAGTGGTTGTCATTGATCGTGGCCGAGAGGTCTATGTACCGATTCTGTTTGGGTATCGCCCTAGCCCGGTGAATTCTGTCTGCGACGCAGTTCATCAGCATCTGGTGAGCGGTGTTGGCTCTCTCGCGTGCTGCGGCGTCAATCTGCGAAGCGATGTAACCTTGGGCGCTTCTCGTTCTTTCCGCCACGCTTGTATATTCCGCTAAGTCGTATGTCCTTGGCGTGAGTGGCTCGTCATCCGCTTCGAAGTGGACGATTCCGACTCCGTGGGGGAGTTGCCGCGGTCATACAAGCATCCGGTATTTCCCTTTGCCTTGAAATTGCAGATAACCACAGTCGCGAAGTATTTGCAGTTGCTGCCGGATTTTCGCGCGAATGTTGTTGTTATCTGGGTATGCTGCCCGGAATGATTCTTCCTCGGCGTAGACGGAGTCGAGTGAAAACTCACTACTGTCAAGGCCACGGATAATCCGCAGAGTTAGCGTTGTCCAACCCCTCGCAGAAGGTGCGATTTCCTTCAGGCCGTTGAATCGACGGAATGTCGACCGAACCAAGCGCGGCTCGCATGGCCGCCCGTCCCCAACGACCGATATACGCGCATCCTGCGCTATCTGATCGAGCCGGATGTTGCATCCGACCCATCCTGCCCGCCGCGCTGTTGAAGACAGCGGTTTTCGCTGAACTATGACGTTTGGGGTTAGGAAGAGGTGATGAATCGCAGTCAGATTCTCGATCTTCCACTGATCGTTCCGTTCAAGCATCATCAGGGTTGGTGCCGAACCGTCCAGAATTCGATTCATCAAAGGTTCGTAAGCGCCGTCGACCAATGTCCTCCCCAACCGATTGCGAGAGGCCTTCAACTCGTAGCTCTGCCGGCAGTATGGACATATAAAATCTGTTGCTTTGGTGTTAGCTCTTGTGGCTGTTAGTCTGTCGCTTTCGCACGCAAGACAGTATCCGTTGGATAGAAACCATGCCTCGGAGAGTACCCGCGACTTTTGGGCTTCACTTTTATACCTATCGGCAATGGATGTGTCGCAGCTAAGCAGCATGGAGTATTAACCTTCTCAGTATCATTGAGATGGAAGCTTCAGTCACTTCATCCCAAGTGCATTCATGCCATTCATACCAAATATGTCATGAGACCTTCGACAATATTCGGATTCATACGTTATTCGCTGGGAACTAAATCCCAATCACTGTAATACAATTCAATCCGACGATTGTACTCCCAGCATGACGGACACAACGTTGAAAGATTCCTCTCGAGGCAATCGCGGTCATTGACCAGATTCGTGCAATCATTTGGTATTTCGTGAGGCCAATCAACATCCACCCACTTCTCAAATAAATCTCCGATCACGGCAATCCCCTCTGCATAACTGTACATGTGTGATTTAGGACATTGGTTGCGGGAATTTTTCTCTCCGTCGCAAGCCTTGCGTCTCCGCTTTGACTCATGAGGACGATTGAGTCGTGCCCTTTGGCCAGCGCTGCCTTTTTCAGTTTTGCGTCCAGCCTGTATCTCCATTCAATCAACTCTGATGAATCGTCGCCCGGATAGACGGAGGGGGCGCCGAGGAGTTCAGTCTCGATGGAGGCTTCGTCGCCGATGATTGGGTTGCGGATGCGGACGCGGGTGGGAGTGTCGAGGGGACGGCCCCAAAACTCTGCCTCGCGAAATGTGGAAGCGAGAAATTTGCCGCGCTTCCGGTATGCCAACGGGTCGGGCGGAGGAACGTGCCACCAATCCTTGCGGTTGATGCGCGCTAGCAATTTGTCTTTGCTTGTGGTTTCCATGGTGGCGGACCGTTGGTCCGGTGGGTTCCCTTAGCGAATATCCTACAGCGAAAATATGTCGAAGTGTGTTGTGGGAATCAGGACAGTTTACTGGCGAATTTTAATTTGGGACTGATTCCTCGGATTTCGGGAATGTGAGCGCGGTACCCAGAGGGTCCCCAGCCGCGCTGATAAATTTTCGAGATGGATGGGTGGGGTACATGTGTCAGGGCTAAAGCCCTGACCTGCCAGCCCGTACCCTTCGAAGCGTCAAATTGCGCCAGGGTTCCCAGGTCCCTGTCCCCTGATCCCTGATCTCTGATTACGCATTTTCAATCAGTTAGGAGAGAGATTGGCGCGTAAAAATCCCTCCAATTGATGCATTTGTACCAGTTTTATACCAAATCATGTGTATGTATACGGAGAACTTTTCTCGCACAAAAAACTCACAACCGGCAAAAATGCACACCTCTACCGCTAGTTAATCCAGCCAAACCGCTCCACGGCGGGCTGGTTAGAATGGAACCATGAGTCTCAAGGGAAAAATCGTCTTCATCACCGGGGCCAGCTCCGGGATTGGCGCGGCCACGGCGGTGGCCTTCGCGGGCCAGGGAGCGCGGCTGCTGCTGGCGGCGAGGCGCGCGGGAAAACTGGCCCAGGTGGCCTCCCTGGCCCTGGAGCGCGGCGCTGCCGCCGTGCACTCCATCGACCTGGATGTGCGCGACCACCGCGCCGTCCAGAGGACCATTGACGAGCTGCCGGAGCAGTGGGCGGAGATCGACGTGCTGGTCAACAACGCCGGCCTCAGCCGCGGCCTGGACAAGCTCTACATGGGCAGGATCGAAGACTGGGAAGAGATGATCGACACCAACGTCAAGGGGCTGCTCTACGTCTCCCGCGCCGTGGTGCCGGGGATGGTGGTGCGGGGGCGCGGCCACGTGGTCAACCTGGGTTCGACGGCCGGCGAGCTGACCTACCCCAACGGCGCCGTCTACTGCGCCAGCAAGGCCGCCGAGCGGGCCATCAACGACGGCCTGCGCCAGGACTTGCTGGGAACGCCGGTGCGCGTGACCAGCGTGGACCCCGGCATGGTGGAAACCGATTTCAGCCTGGTGCGCTTTCACGGGGACACGGAACGCGCCGCCAAAGTTTACAAGGGAGTCACGCCGCTGACCCCGCAAGATGTGGCCGACGCCATCCTCTGGGCCGTCACCCGGCCTCCCCATGTGAACATCGCGCGGGTGCTGCTGACCTCGGTGGACCAGGCCAACTCCCTGCTCTTTCACCGCGAGACGTAGTGCGGACGCACCATAACCGGGCCCTGAAAAGCCTCATGCAGGGCATTGATCCATCAAGAGAATCAATAAGTTAGAGCACTGGCGCAGGATACAGCAATCGTAGATTCGATCTAGGGGAAAGCCGATTGCCAGGGCCGGCGGGCGGTCTATCCCATGGCCTGAATCTGGCCTTCGATCTGGGCCAGGGCAGCCTCCAGCGCCGCGCGCCGCGCCGGGTGCGAGGTCTTCTGCGAGAGAATATTCTCCCGTTGCAGGTTCAGTGCCTGCTTCTGCCGTTCCCGTTCCGTGCGCTGATGTTCCGCCAGCCGGCGGTCATCCTCGCTCACATAACCGCTAGGGGGCTCCCCAACCGGCGATTTTTGCCCGCTTGGCTGGCTAGCGGGCGCCTCCTGCTTATGCAGGGTCTTTGCCATCTCTTCCTCCACGGATATACTTTGCACCACGAGCCATATCTTCATTCTACGAGGGTTTGGCCGCATTGTGTCCCACGGGCTGAAGATGATTAACCCCGCAGGTGGAGGATGTTCCATGCGCGTTTGGCAGATTTCGTCGTTTGGCATTGATTCTTTGGAGTTTGCGGAGCGCCCCACCCCCTCGCCCGGCGACCTTGAGGTGCTCGTAAGAGTGCATGCCATTTCCTTCAATTATCGCGACCTGCTGATGGTCAAGGGCCTCTACAACCCCAAACTGAAGCTGCCGCGCATCCCCTGCTCCGACGGCGCGGGCGAAGTGGTGGCCGTGGGCGAAGGCGTGACCGCGTGGAAGCCGGGAGACCGCGTTGCCGGCATCTTCATGCAGAACTGGCTGGACGGCGCGCTCACCCCGGCCAAGGCCCGCGGCGCGCTGGGTGGCGACATCGACGGCATGCTGGCCGAGTACGTCGTTCTCAAGGAGACCGGCCTGGTGGCCTTGCCCGAACACCTCAGCTTTCAGGAGGCGGCCACGCTGCCCTGCGCCGCCGTAACCGCCTGGAATGCGCTGGCCGCCGGCAATCTGAAGCCGGGAGCCACGGTGCTGATTCAGGGAACCGGCGGCGTCTCCATCTTTGCCCTGCAACTGGCGCGGCTGCGCGGCGCGCGCGTGCTGGGCATCTCCAGCAGTCCCGAGAAACTGGAGCGCGCCTACGCCCTGGGCCTGGACGCCGGCCTCAACTACCTTGAAAATCCTCACTGGGACCGCTGGGCGCTGGAAGAGACCGGCGGCGAGGGCGTTGACCTCGTGATCGAAGTAGGTGGCCAGGTCACGCTGCCCCGCTCGCTCAGGGCCATCCGCATAGGCGGCGTCATCGCCCAGATAGGGGTGCTCTCCGGCGCCGCCGTCACTGACCCCTTGCCCCTCGCCTCCATCCTGCACAAAATGGCCCGCATCCAGGGCATCTACGTCGGCTCTCGCAAGGATTTTGAGGACCTGAACAACGCCGTCTCCCTCGCCGTCCTGCGCCCAGTGGGCGAAAACTTCCATTGGTCCCAGGCCCGCGAGGCTCTGGCCCGCATGGAAGAAGCCAGCCATTTCGGCAAGATTGTGCTCACCGTGGGATAGATGCACTCCAAATCGATCCCGACTCAACAACTATAAGCAGATCGATGGCTTCGAACAGATAAGGGCATTTCGTATTGCCGATTGGCCCTGTTGGACTTGCCCCGCCGCTCAGAACTGCAAGTTTGCATAGAGCGGCTCTGCGAAGGCAGCCGGAGGTATACTGAACCAGAGCAGGGAAAGCAAAATGGAAATCCTGGCAAAGAGGAGCTATCGCGTGAAATTGAATCTGAATCTTGTTGCAATCTGTTTCCTTGCGGCATCCATCGTCACTCCGGCGTTTGCGCAAAACGCAGGGGCGGATACCTACAAAGCGAAGTGCGCCATGTGCCACGGCGCAGACGGCCTGGCCGGCACCCCGGCCGGCAAGGCCTTGAAGGCTCCATCCTTCAAGGAACCGTCAATTGTCTCGGCCCCCGACGCTCAACTGATCGCCATCGTCAAGAGTGGCAAGAACAAGATGCCCTCGTATGCGGGCAAGCTCACTGACGATCAGATCAAGGCGGTCGTGAAGTACATCCGCACGCTGGAGAAATAGAAAAGAAGCCGGAATTAGGAATTACGAAGCGCATTGCAAGTGGATCAGGCAGGTTCAGGTAGATTGGACCTCAACCTTTCTGTATTCGGAAAAGATCCCTCTCATGAGAGACGGACGTGCCGGTTAGCGTGTTCGCCTTTTTTCTATCGGCCTCCGGTTGTTGGTTTACCCAGGCCGATCCTCCCCGCGAAAGTGGGTTTTCGTACATCCTAAAGCGGTTCGCGTATTAGTGTAGAGGGATGCCATTAGAACGGAGGGAGCAGGGGCCTTCAGGCCCCTCAAGCGGGCGGAAAAAGTCACGCGGGCTTTAGCCCCGGGCCTGAAGACCCCATGATTTGGGGCCCCAATTTCGTGGGGCTAAAGCCCCACGTTCCCTCCCTTAAACAGCTTGAGAGGCTCCTCTACACCATGGAGAGAACTGCTCTAATCTTCTGAAATGTGATTTTCCATCACAGACCCTGATCCCTTACAATCTCTACGGTTCACCCATGATGTGCTGACGGAGTGTTTCGCCCATGAAACGCTCTTAAGTGGGTGGTGTGTCAACTTCCAGGGTGGGAGGTCGGGGCTTTGGCCAGGAGTAACAACGCGTTCAGAATCATCGCACTGGCAGCAGCGGCAGGGGGTGCTGACCATGTGCGCTGACCCGGTTCCCAACTCCCAACTTCGCGCCGCCGCGCCATTGAAATCTTCCTCGGCGGCGGTATCCTCGCCTCTCTGGCCTCATTTCTCTATCCCGTGCTGCGTTATTTTGTTCCTCCCGCAGTGGTCGATCTGGGCGGGGACGAGGTAGTGGCCGCCAAGATCGGGGACCTGAAGGCGAATTCAGGCAAGATTTTCCGCTTCGGCAGCCATCCGGGCCTGTTGATCCTGACCAGCGACGGCGCCTATCGCGCGCTTTCCGCCACCTGCACCCATCTCGGCTGCACGGTGCAGTATCGCAGCGATCTGCGCGAGATTTGGTGCGCCTGCCACAACGGCATCTACGATCTCAATGGCCGCAACGTTTCAGGTCCTCCGCCCAGACCGCTCACTGTCTTCGATGTCCACCTGCGCGGCGACGAGATTGTCGTCAGCCGGAAACAGGAGGCGTGACCGTGTTCGCCGCTCTCATGCGCTGGCTGGATGAACGGATTGCATCTGGACGGGCTCATCGCCCGCTTCCGCCATAAGACCGTCCCCATGCATCGCCTTTCCTATTGGTATTTTTTCGGAGGCATCACTCTCTTCCTCTTCATCATCCAGGTGCTCACCGGAATCCTGCTCCTGCTCTATTACCGTCCCGGCGCCAACGAGGCTTTTGAAAGCGTCCAGTACATCATGACCCGTGTGCAGTTTGGCTGGCTGATTCGTTCCATCCACGCGTGGTCGGCCAACCTCATGATTTTCACGGCCTTTGTGCACATGTTCAGCGTGCTGTTTCTCAAGGCTTACCGCAAACCCCGGGAACTGACCTGGGTGAGCGGCATGATTCTTCTCTTTCTGGTCATGGGATTCGGCTTCAGCGGCTATCTGCTGCCCTGGAACACGCTGGCCTTCTTCGCCACCAAGGTGGGTACGGAGATTGCCGGGCAGGTTCCCCTCATCGGCAAGCCCATGATGATCTTTCTTCGCGGCGGAGAAGACGTGACCGGCGCCACGCTCACCAGATTCTTCGGATTCCATGTCGCCGTTCTGCCCGCGCTGGTAACCGTCCTCATCGCCGCGCACCTGTTTTTCGTCCAGCGCCAGGGCATGAGCGTTCCCCCTAAAGTGGAAGCTGCCTGGATCGCCAATCCCTCCGCCCGGCGGGAGATGAAATTCTTTCCCAACTTCCTGCTCCGCGAGCTGATGGCCTGGTATGTGGCCATGGGAGTGCTGGGCGCGCTGGCCGCCATCTTTCCCTGGAACCTCGGCGTCAAGGCCGATCCTTTTGTCTCCGCCCCGGCGGGAATCAAGCCCGAGTGGTACTTCCTCTTCATGTTCCAGACCCTCAAGCTCATTCCCTCCAAAGTGTGGTTCGTCGATGGCGAGGTTTTGGGCGTGCTCGGTTGCAGCCTGGCCGGTTTGTTGTGGCTGCTGCTGCCTTTCTTTGAGACAGACAAAACTGCGCGCGCCAGGGTGTGGATCACCGGGCTTTCCATCTTCGCCCTTGTTTACGTAATAGGTATGAGTGTCTATGGCTATCTTGCGCAATAAGCTTCGGCCGTTCATCGCCGCCCGCTCTCGTCTGGCTGGCAGGATTCATCCTGCTCTCGCGTCTGCCTGGCTTTTGGGCAGGCCGTGAACTCCTGCCTGGACTGTCACTCCGCCCAGCCCGGCCACCTGGAAGTCACCCCGGAAAAATTCAGCCAGGACATTCATGCGCAAAAGGGCTTGACCTGCGTCAGTTGCCACGGAGGCGACGCATCCAGCTACGATCCCGACCAGGCCATGAGCCGCAAGGCGGGCTGGAAGGGCAAGATCGATCGCCAGCAAGATTCCGCAGTTGTGCGGCAGTTGCCACTCCAACCCGGCCTACATGCGCCAGTTCAACCCCAGCCTGCGCACGGACCAGCTCGACCAGTACCACACCAGCATGCACGGCAAGCGCCTCGCCGCCGGAGACACCAAGGTGGCCGTCTGCATCGGATTGCCACAGCGTCCACGATATCCGGCCGCCCAGCGATCCCCGCTCCACCGTCAACCCCGTCAACGTGGCCAAAACCTGCTCGCGCTGCCACTCCGACGCGGCACTCATGAAGCCGTACGGCATTCCCACCGATCAGTTTGCCAAGTACACCACCAGCGTCCACCACGACGCCATGGTGGTCCGCGGCGATCTCAGCGCGCCCACCTGCACCACCTGTCATGGAAATCATGGCGCCGTGCCGCCCGGTGTGGATAAGGTTCAGAACGTCTGCTCCAACTGCCACGCCTTCCAGGCCCAGATGTACGAAAAAAGCACGCACAGCAAGGCCTTTGCCAAGGCTTCTCTTCCCGGATGCGTCGTCTGCCACAGCAATCACGGCATCCACATGCCATCGGACGCCATGCTGGGCACCGGTCCCGCCGGCGTCTGCATGAAGTGCCATGCGCCGGGCGACAGATGCGATCAGGCGAGAGAGCTGCAATCCTGAACAATCTCACTCAGTTGGACGGGGCCATCAGGGAAGCGGACCAGGCTCTGCATCTGGCCGAGTCTTCCGGCATGGAGGTGAGCGAGGCTCGCCTGGGACAGGATCAGGCGCGGGATATGCTCACCAAGGCGCGCGTCACCATCCATAGCTTCCATACGGAGCTGGTGGATCAGGATACTCAAGCGGGGATGAAAATCGCCGCCGCGGACCTGAAAGCAGGAAAGAACGCGATGGTGGAGCGCAACCATCGCCGCATCGGGCTGGGCATTTGCCTCATCGCCATCGCGTTCATGCTGGTTGGGCTTTGGCTGTATATCAGGAAGTTGGAGAGTTAGAGCGTTTCTACTGTTCCTATAAGGCGCCGTGCCCCATCCTTTCTGTCATCCTGAGCGGAGCGCAGCGGAGTCGAAGGACCTGCGTTTTGCAACTCTGGCGAAAGGGTGGGAAACCACAATTCTCGCTTTCTTACTGCCTTACACCAACTTTGAAACTGCTCTAAATTTCCGCTCGAAGATCCCGCGCCCGCCGATCCAGCGTTGAGCCAAGCGTCTGACCCAAAACGGCCTCGCCCGGCCCGGAACGGACTATTCACAGTTCCGCACAGCGTTTTTAACGCTTTTGTCACTGCGTTCCTCCGCATCCAGGCCTATCTTGGGAGCATCTTTCCAACCAGGGGAATTCCCCGTCGATGCGGGGAGCGAGGTGTGCATGCCCGATATTCCTGCCGGCAAGCTGCCGCAACCGGGATCGGTGAAAAGCCAGAGAACCGCCCTCGGCGTCGAGGCGCTGGCCCAGTCGTTTCTGGACAATCTTTTCTTTGTGCAGGGCAGGTCTCTGGAACGGGCCACGGTCAACGATCTTTATATGGCCCTGGCGCACACCGTGCGCGATCGCCTGGTGGAGCGCTGGATTTCCACGGTGAAGAACTACCAGGCCCAGGATGTGCGCGTGGTCTGCTACCTCTCGGCCGAGTTTCTCACCGGACCCCACCTGGCCAATAACCTGATCAACCTCGGCATCTACGACGAAACCGAGCAGGCCATGCGCCAACTGGGCCTGGACCTGAACGTCCTGATCGAGCAGGAAGAAGAGCCCGGCCTGGGCAACGGCGGATTGGGCGCGCCTGGCCTCCTGCTTCATGGATTCGCTGGCCACCCTGGATGTTCCCGCCATCGGCTACGGCATTCGTTACGAATATGGCATCTTCGACCAGCAGATCCGCGACGGATGGCAGGTGGAGACCACCGACAAATGGCTGCGCCTGGGCAATCCCTGGGCCCTGGAGCGCCCCGAAGACGCTTTCGAGGTCAAGATGGGCGGACGCACGGAAACGCACGCCGATGCCAACGGCCGCCTGCGCGTGCATTGGATTCCGCAACGAGTGGTGCGCGGCATTCCCCACGACACCCCTATCCTGGGCTACAAGACCAACACCGCCAACACCATGCGCCTGTGGTCGGCGCAGGCCGTGGAGAGCTTCGACTTCAGCACCTTCAATACTGGAGACTTCTTCGGCGCGGTGGCCGACAAGGTCTCGTCGGAAAACATCTCCAAGATTCTTTATCCCAACGACGAAGGCATACAGGGCAAGCAACTCCGGCTGGCGCAGCAGTTCTTCTTCGTCTCCTGCAGCTTGCAGCACATCCTGAAGATTCAGGGCCACGCCAAACGGCCGCTGGCCGAGTTGCATCGCAACTTCGCCATCCAGATGAACGACACTCATCCGGCCATCTCCGTGGCCGAGCTGATGCGCCTGCTCGTCGATGAAAATTCCATGGAGTGGGACGCCGCGTGGCACGTGACGCAGCATACTCTCTCCTACACCAACCACACCCTGCTGCCGGAGGCCCTGGAGCAGTGGCCGCGCGCCCTCTTCGGCGTCCTGCTGCCGCGTCATCTGGAGATCGTGGACGAGATCAACCGCCGCCATATCGCGGACGTGCGGCAGAAGTTTCCCGGCGACGAAGAGCGCGTCCGGCGTCTCTCCCTGATCGATGAGAGCGGAGAAAAATACGTGCGCATGGCCCATCTGGCCGCCCTGGGCAGCCACGCCATCAACGGCGTGGCCGAGCTGCACACGGAGCTGCTCAAGACCCACGTGCTGCGCGACTTCTACGCACTGACCCCGGAAAAATTCTCCAACAAGACCAACGGCGTCACTCCCCGCCGCTGGATGGTCCTGTCCAACCCCGGCCTGGCCAAGTTGCTCACCGCGCGGCTTGGCTCGGGCTGGGTGCGCGATCTTGAAAAGCTGCGCCGCCTGGAGCCGCTGGCCGGCGATCCCGGATTGCGCGCGGAATGGAGAGCCATCAAGCACCAAAACAAGATGCGGCTGGCCGCCTACATTCAGGACCGCCTCGGCATCGCCGTCGATCCCCAGTCCATCTTCGATGTGCTAGTGAAGCGCCTGCATGAGTACAAGCGCCAGCACCTGCAAATCCTCCACATCCTCACCCTCTTCAAGCGCATCCAGCGCGACCCGGACGCGGAGGTGGTTCCCCGCGTTTTCATCTTCGGCGGCAAAGCCGCGCCCGCCTACCACATAGCCAAGCTCATCATCAAACTCATCCATTCCATCGGCGAAGCCGTCAATACCGATCCGCAAGTGCGCGGGCGTCTCAAGGTCGTCTTTCTCCCCGATTACAGCGTAAAACTCGGCCAGCGCGTCTACCCCGCCGCCGACTTATCCGAGCAGATCTCCCTGGCCGGCAAGGAAGCCTCGGGAACCGGAAACATGAAGTTCGCCATGAACGGCGCGCTCACCATCGGCACCCTGGACGGCGCCAACATCGAGATACGCGAAGAGGTGGGCGCGGACAACTTCTTCCTCTTCGGGCTCACCACCCCCGAAGTCGAGCAGCAGAAACGCCAGGGCTACAATCCTCACGACCTCTATGACTCCAACGCCGCCCTCCGCGAAGTGCTCGACGCCCTGTCCAGCGGCGAGTTTTCCCGCGGCGACAAGGCGCTCTTCGCGCCCCTGGTCAACTCCCTGCTCAACGGCGACGAGTACATGCTGCTGGCCGATTACCAGTCCTACGTCGACTGCCAGGACCGCGTCAGCCTGGCCTACAAGAACCAGGAAGACTGGACCCGCATGTCTATCCTCAACGTAGCCCGCATCGGCAAGTTCTCCTCTGACCGCTCCATCCGCGACTACTGCGCCGACATCTGGAAGACCTGGCCGGTGAAGATCCAGTTGTAGGAATCCTGCGAATCGCGCTGCTAAAATCAAAGTCAATATGCCCGCCGCCGCGCTTTCGCCTCAAGTCCTGGCCAAATACGAGCCCGTCATCGGACTCGAGGTCCACGTGCAACTGCTCACCGCCACCAAGGCCTTCTGCGCTTGCCAAAATCATTTCGGTTCATCCCCCAACAGCAATATCTGCCCCGTTTGCCTGGGCCTGCCCGGCTCCTTGCCAGTGCTCAACGCGAAGGCCGTGGAGTTTGCCGCCCTGGCCGCCCTGGCCCTGGGCTGCGAGGTGCGTGAGCGCTCCATCTTTGCGCGCAAGAACTACTTCTATCCCGACCTGCCCAAGGGCTACCAGATCTCGCAGTTCGACAAGCCCATCGCCGAGCACGGTTTCATCGAGGTGCCCACGGCGGATGGCACTACAAAGCGCATCGGCATTACCCGCCTGCACATGGAAGAAGACGCCGGCAAGAGCCTCCACGAGGGCTTTTCCGACTCCACCTCGCGCACCTACATCGACCTGAACCGCTGCGGCACTCCCCTGATCGAAATTGTCAGCGAGCCCGACATCCGCACCCCCGACGAGGCCTTCGAGTATCTCACCCGCTTAAAGGAAATCCTGCTCTACACCGGCGTCTCTGACTGCAACATGGAGGAGGGTTCGCTGCGCTGTGATGCCAACGTAAGCGTCCGCCTCAAGGGCGCGGAGCGCTTCGGCACCAAGGCCGAAGTCAAGAACGTGAACAGCTTCCGCTTTGTCCGCGCCGCTCTCGAATACGAGATCGAGCGCCAGATCGAAGTCCTCGAGTCCGGCGGCCACGTGGTTCAGGAAACCCGCCTCTGGAACTCCATCGAAGGCCGCACCTACTCCATGCGCACCAAGGAGCAGGCCCACGACTACCGCTATTTTCCCGAGCCCGACCTGCCGCCGCTGATCGTTTCCGCGGAATTTTTGGCCGAGACCAGGAAAAAACTGCCCGAACTGCCCGAAGCCCGCCGCGCCCGCATGATCGCCGCATACGAACTCAGCCCGCAGGACGCCGCCACCCTCACCGCATCGCGGGAGTTTGCCGACCGCTTTGAAGCCGCGGCAGGCGCCGCCCGCAACCCGCGCCGCGTGGCCAACGTGCTGCTCAGCGAGGTCGGAGGACGGCTCAAAGCCCTGAATCTCGAACAGCAGCAGTCGCCGGTCTCGATGGCCGGCATCGTGCTGGCCGCCGATCTGCTCGACGAGGGCAAGATCAGCTCCAAACAGCTCAAGCAATTGTTCGACCTGTGTTTTGAGAAGGGCCAAGACTTCCCCGCCGTCTATGAGCGCGAAAAGCCCGAGCAGATCACCGACTCCTCAGGCCCTCGAAGCCCTGATCGATCAGGTCATCGCCGCCAACCCCAAACAGGTGGAGCAGTACCGCGGCGGCAAAAAGACCCTGGCCGCATTCTTTGTGGGCCAGGTGATGAAAGCTACTAAAGGCCAGGCCAACCCCGCTCTGCTCAATGAATTGGTGACCAAAAAGCTGGAAGGATAACGCGGTTCTCCAATTGGGAATATCCGGAATCCACGACCGCTGAGTGGCTCGCCGCGGCGAGCCACACTGCACAGAATTGCAAGGGCATGTGGATTGGAGAACCGCCGTGAGCCCGGCCTACTTCAACTTCAGCTCGCTTATATACTCCTTGCGCGTGTCCCAGCTGCTGACGGTCTTGGTGGCGCTCCTCTTGCCGTCCTTTTCCGCCCACAGCTCATGATCTTCCGCCATGTACACCTGCGTGAACCGGAAATGCCCATCGGCGGCGGTGGTATAGCTGCGCATGGTCTTGCTCTTCAGGTCCTTGAGGAAGACCGTGGCGCCGATAACGGGCGCGGAATTCGCGTCGACTACGGTTCCCATCACCACCCTCTGGCCCAGATTCTGGGCATGCGCCACGGCCGGCCCCAGGCCAAATCCCATCTGGCCGTAGCGTGATCCTATGGAAACGATCCCTGCCGCCAGGGCGGCACAAATCACTCCGGTCGCAATACTCCTGTAATTCCTCACTCTTCTTCCTCTTCCTCTTCTAGCAGTTCGTCGTCGTCCTCATCCAGATCGTCTTCCACCCGCGCCAGTTCCAGCGGATCGACGCCCACCACCTCGTACTCCGTCCCGCATTCGTCGCAGGCAACCACGTCGCCTTCCTCCACTTCGTCCAATTCGATGTCAAGGTCATTCTCGCATTCAGGACAACTGGGCATGGCAGCCTCCTCTCTTTCCAGCCTTTATCGCATTACAGGATGAAGGTCTTTCGCGGTCCAACATCGTTATCTTTAGGGACAGCCCGGCCCCAGGTCAAGTGGCAGATATAGCGGCTTCAACCGCCCCTCCCCATACAGGAGAATACGCTGCCAATGCCCTTTTGTTCGAAGCGCGCCTGTAATCCGGGGATGGTTTCGCGGCAGAACCGTCTGGAATCCCCGGCGCGCACCGCCGCGCAGGCCCTCGCGCAGCAATCTCCATGACACTGACATGCTCCACCGTTTAACCTGTTCACAACCATGCCTCGGATCGGCGCCAGCCCGTTTGCCTTCCCTGACTTCCACGGAGCCACCCGCCACCTGGTGCTGCTCAACCTGTTCGCCTACTTCGCTTTGCTTCTAATGCAGATGGCGTCTCCGGTCCATGCGGGGCAGTTGGGCGGCATGCTCGCCTTCATCCCCACCGCTTTTCTGCACGGCGCCCTCTGGCAGCCCCTCACCTACAGCTTCATCCATCTCGGCATCTTGGGAACCCTCTTCGAACTGCTCTCGCTCTGGTTTCTGGCCGGTTTTCTTGAGAGCGCTGCACAGCCCAGGCTGGGTCACCGGCCTCTACGCCGTTCTCCGTCCTGGGCGACGCCGCCGCCGCCACCGCGATCTATGCCGCCGGCGCCACGCTCGGCTATTCGCTGTCGCGGAGATTCCGCTCGCCGGCTGCTTGGGCGGCATCTTCGGCCTGCTGGTGGCCATCGGCGCTCTCTACGGCGACGTGCAGTTTATGCTTTTTCCCTTGCCCATCGGCATCAAGGCCCGCTACCTGGTCGCCATCTACGCGCTGATCACCATCGCCATGCTCTTCGGCCAGCAGAACATGTACGCCTTCGCCCAGTTGGGCGGAGCGCTGGCCGGCCTGCTCTACATTCGCCTGGCCCCGCGCCGTGGAGTCTCCTTCGCCTTCAGCGAGAAATGGTACGCCCTGCGCAACCGCTACTACCGCTGGAAGCGCCGCCGCGCCGCCCGCAAATTCGAGGTCTACATGCGCCGCCCAGGGCCGCACCATCCGCTTCGACGGCAGCGGCCAAGCCACGATAAAGACTCCGACGACCCCGGAGACAAAAAGCGCTGGAACTGAATCCGGAAAAAGCCCACGCCGCACCCATCCATGCCCGCTTCCGATAAAATCTCTCTGAAATGTCCACCAAAATCGCTTTTCTCTTTCCGGGGCAGGGTTCGCAGGCCGTTGGCATGGGCCGCGAACTCGGGGCTCGTTTCCCCATCGCCGCCCAGACCTTTGCCGAGGCCGACGAGGCCCTCGGCTTCCCGCTCTCCAAACTGATCTTCGAGGGGCCGGAAGAAGACCTCCGGCTCACCGAAAACACCCAGCCGGCCATTCTCACTGTCAGCGTCGCTGCCTGGCGCGTGCTGGCCCAGCACGGCGTCGAGCCGGCGCTTGCCGCTGGCCATTCGCTGGGCGAGTGGTCGGCCCACGTGGCCGCCGGAACCTCAGCTTTCCGATGCCGTGCGCGCCGTCAAAGGCCCGCGGCCGGGCCATGCAGTTGGCCGTCCCGCCGGGGCAGGGCGCCATGGCCGCCGTCCTCTCTTTGGACCCCGCCCAGGTGGCCGAAGCCTGCCGTGAAGCCGAGGGCGAAACTGGCCTTACCGTGGCTGCCGCCAACCTCAACTCACCTACCCAGACGGTCATCTCCGGCGCCCTGGCGGCCGTTGAAAAGGCCTCGGCGCTGGCCAAGGCCAAAGGCGCCCGCCGCGCCGTCCTGCTCCCCGTCAGCGCGCCCTTCCACTGCGCCCTGATGCAGCCTGCCCAGGAGGAAGTGGCGCGTGTGCTCGGCGCTCTCACGCTGGCCGACCCGGCATCCCCGTCGCCGCCAACGTCACCGGCGGCCTGGTCACGACCGCCAACGAGGTCCGCGACGCCCTCATCCGCCAGGTTACCGGCGCAGTGCGCTGGGCGGACTGCATGCAGTCGCTGGTGGCCGCGGGCGCCGAAGCCTGTTCATCGAAGTGGGCCCCGGCAAAGTGCTCTGCGGCCTGCTCAAACAGATCGACCCTGCCCAAAAATCCCTGAATGTCGAAGACCCCGCCAGCCTGGAAGCCACGCTTGCAGCCCTGGCAGCCCCCGAATCCGCCACCTGAAGTGCAAAAGCTCCATCCTCATCGCCTTTCCGCGAAGAGAATGGAGCCCACAAATCTGAATCGCGCCGATAATCCCGCTGACTTGCTGACCTGCCGCGCCTCCTACGGTCCCAGGTACAGCTCCACCCCCGGCGGCGAAAAGTTCAGCGTATGCGTCTTGGGGTCGTAGTCCAGATTGAGCGCCTTGCTTTTCCGCCCGTTGATCAGTACCGCCACCAGCAGCACATTGCCATACATGCGCGCCGCCACAATCTGGTGGCTCTGAATGGCGCCGTACTCGTTGTCCGGGCTGGTTGGGCTCCAGTCTGCCTGGAACCGCGAAAACGGGTACGCGCCATCCTGCGCCGGATGCTGCTGCCAGTTCGGATCGTGCATCCAGATGCCGTAGGCCTTGGGCAGGTCGTTCTTTTCCACCGCCGTCAGAAATCTGTTGATCGTCAACCGCCGCCCGCAGATGGTTGTTCCAGTTCCAGGGCCAGTCCACTGGCATCCCGGCCACCAGCCACCAGCCCACAAACAGCGCCAGCAAGCAGCCCCGCGGCCGCTATCAGAATCACCGGCGCCGCCGGTCGCGAGCTTCATCAAACACAGGAGCGTCGAGCAAGGTCATGGAGCAGTTTCCTCAACCTAGAATAAGGCAAGACAGGGACAGGGAATAGGGATCAGGGAGTAGGGAATCAGGGATAGGAATCGGGAGTAGGGAATAGGGACTAGGGAGTAGGGATTAGGGAGTAGGGAGTAGAATCGAGACCTCATCGCACACTCTCTCTTATAGACACCGGCCCCATCCATGCGACTGTTTTCTGTCGCAGTGCAGTCCGAAGTCCTTTAGTCGCTTACCCCTTGCAAAGCCGTCAGATACTGAGTCCCTGTTCCCTGTTCCCTATCCCTGTTCTTCTACTCTTCCCTGCTATACGTCGTCCGGCTCTTCTCCGCCTGCCGTTCCAGGGCCAGTTCGATCAGCCGGGTAATCAGGTCCGTGTACCTCAGCCCCGTGGCCTCCCACAGCTTGGGGTACATGCTGATCTGCGTAAACCCCGGCATGGTGTTCACCTCGTTCACAAAGATGCGCCGCTTGCCGTCCGGCTCCATCAGAAAGTCCACCCGCGCCAGGCCGGAGAGGTCGCAGGCGCGGAAGGCCGCCACGGCCATCTCCCTGATCTGCTTCGTCTCCGCCTTGCTCAGCTTGGCCGGAATCACCGCCACCGAGCCCTCGGAAAGATATTTGGCCTCGTAGTCGTAGAACTCCTTGCCGGGAATGATCTCGCCCACCACGCTGGCCTGGGGTCGTCGTTGCCCAGCACCGCAACCTCCAGCTCGCGCGCCTTGGCCGCCTGTCCGCCGCGGCGGATCTTGCCGCCCACGCCCTGCTCCACCACCAGCTTGCGGTCGTACTTGGCGGCCAGCGTCAGCGCCGGCCCCAGTTCCTTGCGGTCGTGCGCCTTGCTGATGCCCACCGACGAGCCCAGGTTCGCCGGCTTCACAAACACCGGATACTTGAGCGCCGCCTCCACCTGCGCAACGGCCTTGCGCGGCGACTTCTCCCACTCCGCGCGCAGCAGCGTCACGTGCTTCACGATGGGCAGCCGGCCTGGGCAAACAGCCGCTTCATCACGTCCTTGTCCATGCCCGCCGCCGAGCCCAGCACGCCCGAACCGACATACGCGATGCCCGCCAGCTCGAACAGCCCCTGGATGGTCCCGTCCTCGCCAAAGGTCCCGTGCAGCACGGGAAAGAGTCCACATCGAGTCGCCGTTCCGCTGCCCGGCGCACTTGACGCGGCAACCGGCTCCGGCGCCAGCAGCGTGGGAATCCCCTCGTGCAGCAGCTTGGCGCCGGGCGTGGCCTCGGGATCGCCGGCGCGCAGCCGCCGCTCCACTGCGCTCTCGTTGCCCTCCAGCAGGTCGTGCGCATCCCCGGCCGCCAGCCAGCGGCCTTCCTTGGTAATGCCGATCGGCATCACATCGAACTTCTCGCGATCGATCGCCTCCAAAACAGAAGCCGCCGACAGCAGCGAAACCTCATGCTCGCCGCTGCGCCCGCCAAAGAGAATTCCAACACGGAGTTTTTTCATAATTCAGACTTTTCCAACACCAAGAAACAGACGTCCTTTGCAAGTTTTTCGTTGTAATAAGGATCAGGAACACGAGCAGGTTCGATCTGTAAAAAGTGGCCTACGCGCCCTCTAAGGTCCTGCCTCCAATTCTCGTTGTGTGATGCGTGCTGATAGACGATCAATTTGTCTCCCGGTCGCAGAGCTGCCCAGACTAAGCTAAGATCCCTGCCCCTAAGATGTTCAGCTTTCGCACCGCTAGTTGGCTCGATTCCCGTATCAGGATCAATGAAAACCAGAATCCTCTGTGTACGCTGTAATTCGTGTATCCGTTCTTTCACCAATCGAAAATATTCATTGGCGTTCTTGGTCGAGTACTCCTTGCAAGAGAAGTCAAAGACAGCAAATCGGTCGGGGAAAAGTTCTCGGAACTGATCAAGGCTCTTCTTTTGATCAAAATGGCGTTGAACCACATCGTGTTTGCAAATCGGATCAACATTGCATCTCAGCATTGGCACGTAGAAGACAAAAAGACCGTTTGAATTTTCGAATACACAATCCCATTTGACGTAATCCCGTGAATCGCCTACCCAGCGAAGTCGCATGTCAATAGATTAAAGTATCTTCTTCCCAAATGCCGAGCAGGCCAGTTCCACTGCCAGGTCCGCCGTCCGGTTATGCTCGTCGATCACCGGGTTCACTTCGACGATCTCGAAGCTCAGCAGCCGCCCGTGATCGGCCAGGATCTCCATCGCCAGGTGCGCTTCCCGATAGGTCGCGCCGCCGCGCACCGGCGTGCCCACTCCGGGCGCGTCCTCGGGGTCGATCCAGTCCATATCCAGCGACACGTGGTACCCGGCCGTCCCGCGCCCCGCCGCCCGCAGCGCCTCTTCCATCACCGTTCTCATGCCGCGCTCGTCGATGTCCCGCATGGTGTACACCTCGGCCATCCCGGCGCGGCGAATGTTATCCCGTTCCGCGGCGTCGATGTCGCGCACCCCGATCAGCACCGTGTTCTCCGCGGCAATCTTGGGCGCATAGCCGAAGATCATCCCCAGCGGCTCCGGTCCCAGTCCCAGCAGCGCGGCCAGCGGCATGCCGTGCACATTGCCCGAGGGCGAGGTCTCCGGCGTGTTGATGTCGGAGTGGGCATCGATCCAGATCACCCCGATCTTCTCTCCCCTGCGCCGGTAAAACTCCGCCACGCCCGAGACGGAGCCGGCCGCCAGCGAGTGGTCCCCGCCCAGCAGCAGCGGCGTCATGCCCTCTTCCAGCGTCTTCACCACGGCCTCGGCGGTGCGCGTGCAGGTCTCCGTAATCTCGGCCAGATAGTGCGCGCTTTTGTTGCCCGAGGTCTGGGTTTCGGCAATCTCCACGCGGATGTTGCCGCCGTCGGTCACCTGGTGGCCCAGCGCCTCCAGCCGCGCCTCCAGTCCGGCCACCCGCACCGCGGAGGGCCCCATGTCCACTCCGCGGCGGCTGGCGCCCATGTCCAGCGGAACCCCGATCACGCGAATGCGGCGCGTGGGCTGCACCTGCGTGCCGCTATGCGGAAACGATGAAGCATCGTGAGACAGCTCGGCGTTTTTCGGCATGAAAAGGCTCCTAGCAAAGGATAACGCCCCCGGTCCGTCCCCCACATTCCGTAAAGGTGCCTGATCGGAGTCCGCCGGTGACCGGTGCGTGGCTGTATCCGGCGACACGACCCCAAAAATGGACATATACCATATTTGAATGAGAGTAGGATTATGCGTGGGGCAGATTCCGCTCATGGAGGTTCGCTGCTTTTCTTCATGCAGGTGTGATTGATAGGCCGAACTCTGCCGATAGGAAATCTCAGGGGCCAGATCACGCAACACAGGTTCGATTGGATTTTTCCAATGAAGAGATTGATTTCAATCTTCGTCATTATTCTCGGATGCCTATCGATTGCCTGGGCTGCCGCGCCCGCCCCCCTCACCACGCTGCGCGCCATTCACGCCCTAACCAACGCCGAGGCCGACCAAGCGCTGCCGGCCTCCTTCAAAGCGACGGTTACCTACTTCCGCAGTGAGGATCATTTTCTGATCGTCCAGGACGGCGACGTGGCCATTTTTGTAAGGGCCACAACGAATGCCAGGCTGGTTCCCGGCGATCGCATCCTGGTGCGAGGAACCACGCGGTGGGGCTTCCGCCCTGACGTGGTGTCCAACGACATTACCCTGCTCTACCACGGCGCTGTTCCCAAACCCGTGCCTGCCACCTACCAGGAGATGATCCGGGTGCAGCGTAACAACGTGCTTGTCACCGTCCATGCCGTCGTCCGCTCCGCCGATCTGGTGTTGAACCCGAAGTCCCATGTACTCAGCGCTCGCATATCAATGGTTATGGAGGGCGGTGACATCGAGGCCAATCTGGACAGCGACGACGAGAATGCGCTCAAAGGCCTGCTGGACGCTGAGGTAGAGGTCACAGGGACTGTAGAGCCAAAATTCGATGGCAAATACCAGTTGACTGGAATCGGTCTCGACGTTGCCTCGCTCGCGAATATAAAAGTACTCCACCGCGCCGGCGCCAGTCCCTGGTCCCTCCCGGTCACGCCCATGGACGAGATTGTCAGCGGTTACCATGTCGAGAATCTCTCCCAACGAATGCGGGTCCACGGAATCATCACCTACTATCAGCCCGGTACGGCCGCCGCGCTGCAAGACGGCGCCAAGAGCCTGTGGATCACGACCCGGAGCAGCGCGCCTCTGCGCATTGGCGACCAGGCTGATGCCACCGGCTTCCCCTCGGTCCTCAACGGTTTTATGATCCTCACCCAGGGTGAAATCCGGGATAACCTGATACCCGCTCCGATAACGCCTCTGCCGGCGACCTGGCAGCAACTGGTATACAGCCGCCACTTCTTTGATCTGGTTTCCATCCAGGGGCAGGTGGTGATGGAAATTCGAGAGAGCACGCAGGACCTGTATGTTCTGGCTACGGATGGCCAGGCGTTTTCCGCCATCTACCGCCATCCGGAAGTGGTGGGCATGATGACGCCGCCCATGAAGCAGATACCGCTCGGTTCCAGGGTGAATGTTTCCGGCATCTGTTCCTTCATCCTTGAGAACCGCAAGCCAACTGACCACGAGGTCCCGTTCAATATCCTGATGCGCGCCCCCGACGACATTACGGTCGTCGCCGGCCCTTCCTGGCTGAACATTCGCAACCTGATTCTCCTCGTCGGTTTTCTGCTCGCGGTGGTAGTGGTGCCGTGGTGCGCCAGGGGCTGGGCTCTCGAGCGCAAGGTGCGCCGGCCAAACGGCCGCATTGGCCTACATCGAGCAGCGGCGCAGCCGCATCCTCGAAGACATCAACGGCTCCCGTCCCCTGGCTGAGATCGTCGAAGCAGATCACGGAACTGGTCTCCTTCAAGCTGCATGGCGCTCCCTGCTGGTGCCAGATCGCCGATGGAGCGCGGCTGGGAAACTGTCCGCCGAAGCTTACCGCCCTGCGCATCGTCCAGAGCGAGATTCCTGCCCGCTCCGGGCCCCCGCTGGGCACGCTCTTTGCCGCCTTCGATCCGCTCACCAATCCCTGCGCCGATGAGACGGAGGCCCTCTCCATGGCGGCCGGCCTGGCCACGCTGGCCATCGAAACCCGCCGCCTGTACTCCGATCTGCTCCACCGCTCCGAGTTCGACCTGCTCACCGACATTCACAACCGCTTCTCTCTGGACAAGCATCTGGACGCCCTCATCGAAGAGGCGCGCCGGAAGGCCGGCATCTTCGGGCTTGATCTACATCGACCTCGATGAGTTCAAGCAGGTGAACGACCTCTATGGCCACCAGGTCGGCGACCTTTATCTGCAGGAGGTGGCGCTGCGCATGAAGCGGCAGCTTCGCTCCCACGACCTGCTGGCGCGGCTGGGCGGCGACGAGTTTGCCGCGCTGGTTGCCGGTGGTTCCCAACCGCGCCGGTGTCGAGGAGATTGCGCGTGCGCCTGGAACACTGCTTCGACGAGCCCTATGCCGTAGAGGGACACGTCCTGCATGGCTCGGCCAGCGTCGGCATTGCCCTCTACCCCGAGGACGGCGCCACCAAGGACGGCCTGTTCAGCGCCGCCGACGCCGCCATGTATGCGGCCAAAAACAGCACACACCAACCAGGGCATTTGGCGGTAGAGCAGAGAAATCCCGAACTTACGCCTATAGGCCCAACATAACCAAGGCCCGGCTTGCGCCGGGCCTGTTGAGTTGATGAAAAAGCTGCTCTGAAAAGTCTGCACTGCGTCTGACGCGGCGGACCGAAAGAGTGGACCCCCTACTCGGCGCCGTGCCCCATCCTTTCGCCTTGTTTCTGGCGAAAGGGTGGGAAACCGCAATTCTCACCTTCTTACTGCCTTACGCCAACTGTGAAAATGCCCTAACAGAAGGAATCGTTGCTCTTGAGAACTGCCCCTTACTCGGCGGCCATCTCCTCGGCTTCGCCTTCCTGACGCATCAGTTCCAGTTCGCGCTCGGCGGCTTCGATCTCCGCGCTAACCTCCTGCTGCACGCGCACCGCCGCCTCTTCCAGCTCCGGCGAGAGCTGCACGTTGCGGTAGTACTCCAGGCCCGTGCCGGCGGGGATCAGCCGTCCCACGATCACGTTCTCCTTCAAGCCGCGCAGGTTGTCCACCGCGCCGTTGATGCTGGCTTCGGTAAGCACGCGCGTCGTCTCCTGGAAGCTGGCCGCGCGAGATAAAGCTGTCGGTGGAGAGCGAAGCCTTGGTGATGCCCAGCAGCAGCGGACGCCCGATGGCCGGACGGCCTCCCAGTGCCAGCACCCGCTCGTTCTCCTCGCGGAAGCGGAAGCGGTCCACCTGCTGCTCCAACAGGAAATTGGTATCGCCCACTTCGTCGATCCTGACCCAGCGCAGCATCTGCCGCACAATCACTTCGATGTGCTTGTCGCTGATGGCCACGCCCTGCAGGCGGTAGACCTCCTGAATCTCGTTCACCAGGTAAGACTGCAGCTCCTTTTCGCCCAGCACGGCCAGAATGTCGTGCGGGTTCAGCGGCCCGTCCATCAGCGGATCGCCGGCGCGCAGACGCTCGCCTTCCTGCACGTTCACGTGAATGCCGCGCTGCACCGAGTATTCCTTCTCGTCGCCGTTGTCCGCGGTCACGTAAATCTTGCGCTGGCCCTTGGCCACTTCGCCGAAGCGGACCACGCCGTCGATCTCGCTGATGATGGCCGTCTCGCGCGGCTTGCGCGCCTCGAACAGCTCCACCACGCGCGGCAGACCGCCGGTGATGTCCTTGGTGCGCGTGCTCTCCTTGGGAATCTTGGCCAGCACGTCGCCCGGTCCCACATCTTCGCCATCCTGAATCATCAGGTGAGCGCCGCGCGGCAGCAGGTAGCGCTTGTGGCCCTTGGCGTTCTTCACCACGAAGGCCGGCTGCCGCTTCTCGTCGGGAGCATCGGCCACCACCCAGCGCGAGAGGCCGGTCACTTCGTCCACCTCTTCGTTGAGCGTGATGCCTTCCTGCAGGTCCTTGAACTGCACCGTGCCGCCGATCTCGGTGAGGATGGCGTAGGTGTACGGGTCCCACTCGGCCAGCAACTGGCCCAGCTTCACGTGCTCGCCGTCCTTCACCTTGAGGCGCGCGCCGTAGACCACCTGGTAGCGCTCCTTCTCGCGGCCGCGCTCGTCCACAATGGCCACCGAACCGGAGCGGTTCATGGCCACCAGCGTGCCGTCCTTGCTCTCCACCGTAGTTCAGGTTGATGAAGCGCACAAAGCCGTTGTTCTTGGCGTCCAGGCGCGACTTGTCTGACACGCGGCTGGCCGTGCCGCCCACGTGGAAGGTGCGCATGGTCAACTGCGTGCCCGGCTCGCCGATGGACTGCGCGGCAATCACGCCGCAGGTCTCGCCCAGCTCCACCATGCGGCCCGAGCCCAGGTTGCGCCCGTAGCACAAGCGCGCACACGCCGCGCCGCGACTCGCAGGTCAGCACCGAGCGGATCTTCACCTTCTCCTTGCCCGCGGCCTGAATGGCCGAAGCGATGTCCTCGTCGATGCCCTGGTTCACATCCACCACCACGTTGCCGTCGTAGTCCTTGATGCGCTCCAGGGACACGCGGCCGATGATGCGGTCGCGCAACTCCTCGATGATCTCGCCCGACTCGACGATCGATCCGACGTAGATGCCCTCCACCGTGCCGCAGTCGTACTCGGTCACGATCACGTCCTGGGCCACGTCCACCAGGCGGCGGGTCAGGTAGCCGGAGTCGGCGGTCTTCAGCGCCGTATCGGCCAGTCCCTTGCGCGCGCCGTGCGTCGAGATGAAGTACTCCAGCACCGTCAGCCCCTCGCGGAAGTTCGCCGTGATGGGCGTCTCGATCACTTCGCCCGACGGCTTGGCCATCAGTCCGCGCATGCCCGAGAGCTGGCGAATCTGCTGCTTCGATCCGCGGGCGCCGGAGTCGGCCATGATGTAAATCGGATTCATGGCCCCTTCGTCGTCCGCCCTCTTCATGTTGCCGAACATCTCGTCGGCCACCTTGTCGGTCACCGCCGACCACATCTGGATCACCTTGTTGGAGCGCTCGCCGTTGGTGATGGCGCCGTCCATGTACTGCTTCTGGACCTCGATCACCTTCAGGTCGGCGTCGTCGCACCACCGTGTACTTGCTGTCCGGAATCACCATGTCGTCCAGGCCCACCGAGAGCCCCGAGCGCGTGGCGTACTGGAAGCCCAGATCCTTGATGCGGTCCAGCATGCCCACCGTCACTTCCAGGCCCAGGTTCTGGTTGCAGTAGTTCACCAGTTGCCCGATGCCCTTCTTCTTCAGCAGGCCGTTGATGAACGGCATGCCCGCGGGCAGCGCGTCGTTCAGAATCACGCGGCCCACCGTGGTGGAGATGTACTGCTTGTTGAAGTCCACCGGCTCGATGTGCGTCAGATCCTGGTCGTCGTAGGCCGTGGTCATGTCCAGCACCTTGCCCGTGTAGCGCAGCCGGATGGGCGAGAGCGTCTCCACTTCCCTGGCTTCCAGCGCCATCAGGATCTCTTCGGTGTTGGCGAAGACGCGGCCCTCGCCCTTGGCGTTCTTCTTGGCCTTGGTCAGGTAGTAGAGGCCCAGCACCATGTCCTGCGAGGGCACGGTGATGGGCTGGCCGGAGGCCGGCGAAAGAATGTTGTGCGAGGCCAGCATCAGCACGCTGGCTTCAATCTGCGCCTCCGGCGACAGCGGAATATGCACCGCCATCTGGTCGCCGTCGAAGTCGGCGTTGAAGGCCGTGCACACCAGCGGGTGAATCTTGATGGCCTTGCCCTCCACCAGCACCGGCTCAAAAGCCTGAATGCCCAGCCGGTGCAGCGTGGGAGCGCGGTTCAGCAGCACCGGGTGGTCCTTGATGACCTCTTCGAGAATGTCCCACACCACCGACTCCTGCATCTCCACCATCTCCTTGGCCTGCTTGATGGTGGTGCAGTGGCCGGTCTGTTCCAGGCGGTGATAGATGAACGGCTTGAACAGCTCCAGCGCCATCTTCTTGGGCAGTCCGCACTGGTGCAACTTCAACTCCGGGCCTACCACGATCACCGACCGGCCCGAGTAGTCCACGCGCTTGCCCAGCAGATTCTGGCGGAAGCGTCCCTGCTTGCCCTTCAGCGTATCGGACAGCGACTTCAACGGGCGGTTGTTGGCCCCGCGCAGCACGCGGCCGCGGCGGCCGTTGTCGAACAGCGCGTCCACCGCCTCCTGCAACATGCGCTTCTCGTTGCGCACGATCACTTCCGGCGCATGCAGGTCCATCAGCTTCTTCAACCGGTTGTTGCGGTTGATGACGCGGCGATAGAGATCGTTCAAATCCGAAGTGGCGAAGCGTCCGCCATCCAGCGGCACCAGCGGGCGCAGCTCCGGCGGAATCACCGGCAGCACGTCCAGAATCATCCACTGCGGCTTGTTATTGCTCTTGCGGAAGGCCTCCACCACCTTCAGCCGCTTGGCATACTTCAGCTTCTTCTGCGCGGAGGTTTCCGTCTTCATTCTTTCCCGCAGCTCAATGCCCAGCTCGTCGATCTGCACGCGCTTGAGCAATTCCTTGATGGCCTCCGCGCCCATCATGGCCTTGAAGCCCGAGGGGCGGAACTGCTGATCCAGTTCGCGGTACTTGGTCTCGTCCTTGATGATCTCGCGCTCTTTCACCGGCGCGTCGCCCGCGTCGATCACCACGTAGGACTCGAAGTAGAGAATGCTCTCCAGGTCGCGCAGCGAAATGTCCAGCAGGTGCCCGATCCTGGAGGGCAGGCCCTTGAAGAACCATACGTGCGAGCAGGGCGAAGCCAGCTCGATGTGGCCCATCCTCTCGCGGCGCACCTTGCTCACCGTCACTTCCACGCCGCACTTGTCGCAGATCACGCCGCGGTGCTTCATGCGCTTGTATTTGCCGCACAAACACTCCCAGTCGGTCACCGGTCCAAAGATGCGGGCGCAGAACAGGCCGTCGCGCTCCGGCTTGAAGGTGCGGTAGTTGATGGTCTCCGGCTTGGTAACCTCGCCATGCGACCAGCTGCGGATCTTCTCCGGGGATGCCAGCATGATGCGGATGGCGTCAAAATCGGTGATGGGACTGGAAAGCTCAAACGGGTTCGAACGGAACAAGGCGACCCTCCTTGGCGGGCCTATTGGCCGCTGCCGCAGCTATTCCCGGGATTTCTGAAGGATCCTTCCTTCCCGGGAAGCGGTGTTTGCCGCTTTCAAGAAGGACCCTGAACAATACTTCCAAATCTCTGCGCGCCTGACTGAACTCTGGGTGCCCCACCGGGGCGCCCCCTGGGCCCCGCGTCTTTGTTTTTGCGGCTAGGGCGGGATACCTCAAACCTCAATCCGCCACAGCCGCTGGGTGCCCCAGGTCTCGATTTTGAGACCTGGGATACCTCAAACCTCAATCCGCTGGGTGCCCCAGGTCTCGATTTTGAGACCTGGGATACCTCAAACCTCAATCCGCTGGGTGCCCCAGGTCTCGATTTTGAGACCTGGGATACCTCAAACCTCAATCCGCTGGGTGCCCCAGGTCTCGATTTTGAGACCTGGGATACCTCAAAACCTCAATCCGCTGGGTGCCCCAGGTCTCGATTTTGAGACCTGGGATACCTCGAACCTCAATCGGCTGGGTGCCCCAGGTCTCGATTTTGAGACCTGGGATACCTCGAACCTCAATCCGCTGGGTGCCCCAGGTCTCGATTTTGAGACCTGGGATACCTCGAACCTTAATCCGCCACCGCCGCCACTTCCGCCGCCGGCGCCTTGCGCACCAAATCCGCGCGCTTGATTAACTCCACGTCCAGGCACAGCGACTGCAGTTCGCGGATCAGCACGTTGAACGACTCCGGCACGCCCGGCTCGATGGCCGCCTCGCCCTTCACGATGGCCTCGTAAATCTTCGTCCGCCCATACACATCGTCGGACTTTGCCGTCAGCAGCTCCTGCAGGATGTATGCCGCGCCATACGCCTCCAGCGCCCACACTTCCATCTCGCCGAAGCGCTGCCCGCCGAACTGCGCCTTGCCGCCCAGCGGCTGCTGCGTAATCAGCGAGTATGGCCCGATGGAGCGCGCGTGAATCTTGTCGTCCACCAGGTGCGAGAGCTTGAGCATGTAGATGTAGCCCACCGTCACCGGCTGCTCGAACGCTTCGCCGGTCATGCCGTCGTACAGAGCCGTCTTGCCCGTGGAGGGCAGCCCGGCCGAGGCCAGCAAAGCCTTGATCTCGCTCTCCTGCGCCCCGTCGAAGACCGCGGTTCCGAACCAGACGCCGTGCTCCATGCCCGCTGTCACGCGCAGCAGCATCTCATCGTCCAGTTCCAGCAACTGTCGCAGCGCCGCGGTTCCGGCAAACTCCTTCTTCAGCAGCTCGCGCGTATACTTGGCGTCCGTGTTGGCCTTTACCAGGTCGGCGATCTTCTTGCCCAGCACATGAGCGGCCCAGCCCAGGTGCGTCTCCAGAATCTGGCCCACGTTCATGCGCGACGGTACGCCCAGCGGATTCAGCACGATCTCCACCGGGGTTCCATCGGGCAGATAAGGCATGTCTTCCTCGGGAAGAATGCGCGCGATCACGCCCTTGTTGCCGTGCCGCCCGGCCATCTTGTCGCCCACTGAGAGCTTGCGCTTCATGGCCACGTACACCTTCACCAGCTTGATCACGCCGGGAGGCAGTTCGTCGCCCTTCTGCAGCTTGGCTACCTTCTCGTTGGTGATCTTGCGCAGCACTTCGATCTGCCGCGAGGTCATCTCTTCGATCTCGTCGATCTGCTCGTTGACGCGCGGGTCCTTGTCGGCATAACGGATGCGCTTCAGGTTCTTGGTGGATATGCGCTCGATGATCTCGCGATCCACAATCGCCCCCTTGGTCAGAAGGCGCTTGTTGGTGCGCTCATCGTGCAGGTCGGCCAGCACTTCCTTCGCGCCCAGAATGCTCTCCAGCCGCTTGAGCCGCTCGTCGGTCAGAATGCGAATCTCGTCGCCCAGGTTCTTTTCCAGCTTGGCCACGTACTCCGCCTCGATCAGCTTGGCCCGCTCGTCCTTCTCCTGGCCCTTGCGGCTGAAGATGCGCACGTCCACCACCGTGCCCTCGATGCCCGGAGGGCAGGTGAGCGAGGCGTCGCGCACATCGCCGGCCTTTTCGCCGAAGATGGCGCGCAGCAGCTTTTCTTCCGGCGTCAGTTGGGTTTCGCCCTTGGGCGTCACCTTGCCCACCAGAATGTCGCCGTGCTTGATCTGGGCGCCGATGCGGATGATGCCGCTCTCGTCCAGATCCCTCAGCGCGTGTTCGCTCACGTTGGGAATGTCGCGCGTGATCTCCTCGGGTCCCAGCTTGGTGTCGCGGCCCTCGATCTCGAACTCCTCGATGTGCACCGAGGTGTAGTAGTCCTCGCGCACCAGCCTCTCGCTGATCAGGATGGCGTCCTCAAAGTTGTAGCCGCGCCAGGGCATGAAGGCCACCAGTACGTTGCGTCCCAGCGCCAGCTCGCCGTGCTCGGTGCAGGGCCCGTCGGCGATCACCTGCCCCTTCACCACGCGGTCGCCTTCGTGCACCACAGGCTTTTGATTGATGCAGGTGTTCTGGTTGGAGCGCTTGAACTTGATCAGCGTATAGATGTCGGAGCCCACCTCGCGCGAAAGCTGGGTGGGATGATGCTCGCCCTCCACGCGCACGATGATGCGCTGCGAGTCCACCGAATCCACCACGCCGTTGCGGCGGGCCAGGATCACGGCCCCCGAATCGCGCGCCGTCACGCCCTCCATGCCCGTGCCCACCAGCGGCGCCTCGGCCACCAGCAATGGGACAGACTGCCGCTGCATGTTGGCGCCCATCAGCGCCCTGTTGGCGTCGTCGTGCTCCAGGAACGGCACCAGCGACGCGGCCACCGAAACCAGCTGCTTGGGGCTTACGTCGATGTAGTCCACCTCGGCCCGGTTTACCAGCACAAAGTTTCCCTGCCGGCGCGCGTTCACCAGGTCCTCGGTGATCTCGCCCTTCTCGTTGAACTCGATGTTGGCCTGGGCGATGGTGTGCCTGTCCTCTTCCCAGGCGGAAAGGTAGAAACTGAACGGAATGGTGTCGATCTGCCGCTTGCCCGGCTTCCTCAGCGACGCATTCAGCCGCGCCGCCTCATCCTTCTCGATGTGATCGCCCACCCGCAGGCCGCTCTCGCCGGCGTTGACAATCTCCACGTAGTCCAGAATGCGCGAGTCCTTCACCTTGCGATAGGGCGATTCGATAAATCCATATTCATTGATGCGCGCAAAGCAGCTCAGCGAGCTGATCAGCCCGATGTTCGGGCCTTCCGGCGTTTCGATGGGACAGATGCGGCCGTAGTGCGTGGGGTGCACGTCGCGCACCTCAAAGCCCGCCCGCTCGCGCGACAGGCCGCCCGGCCCCAGCGCCGATAGCCGCCGCTTGTGCGTGATCTCCGACAGCGGGTTGGTCTGGTCCATGAACTGCGAAAGCTGGCTCGAACCGAAGAACTCGCGGATGGCCGCCATCACCGGCTTGGCGTTGATCAGGTCGTGCGGCATGGCCGTGGATAGCTCCTGATACACGCTCATCTTTTCCTTGATGGCCCGCTCCATGCGCACCAGCCCGATGCGGAACTGGTTTTCCATCAGCTCGCCCACCGCGCGCACGCGCCGGTTGCCCAGGTGATCGATGTCGTCCACCATGCCGATGTTCTTGCGCAGCTTGAGCAGGTAGCGGATGGTCGAGTAAAAATCCTCCGGCGTCAGGGTGCGGCGATCCAGCCCCGTCGCTTCCTGGTTTTCATACAGCTTGATGTTGAACTTGAGCCGGCCCACCTTTGAAAAATCGTACTTGCGGGGCTCGAAGAACATGCCTTCAAAGAGCGCCGTCGCCGTGTCCAGCGTGGGCGGATCGCCGGGCCGCAGCTTGCGGTAGATCTCGATCAGCGCTTCCTCGGGCTTCCTGACCGTGTCCCGCTTGAGGGTGTTGGAGATGATGTTGCCCACGTCGTCGCGCTCCGGGAAGAAAACCTCGAAGCTGCCTGCGCCGCTGGAGAGCACCTTGTGCAGCCGGTCGGCGGTCAACTCCACGTTGGCCTCCACCACCACTTCGCCGGTAGTCTGATCCACCACGTCGGCCGCGGTCATGGCGCCGTCCAGCTCGGCTGCTTCCACCTCGACCCTGTCGATGTTGGCGGTGCGCAGCGCCTTCAGCGCGTGGGGCGTAATCTTGCGCCCGGAGTGCGCTACCTCCTCGCCGTTCACCACCACGGCATGCGCCGGCTTGGCGCCCACCAGGTGCGTGTTGGCCCGCGCGTCCTGCGGCACCGCCCAGTACAGCCGGGCGTCGGCAATGTGCAGCCGGTCCACGGTATAGAAGGTCTTGAGTATTTCCTCGTCCGAGCGCAGCCCCAGCGCGCGCAGGAAAATGGTGCCCAGAAACTTGCGCTTGCGGTCGATGCGCACATAGAGCGTGTTCTTCTGGTCGTACTCGAACTCCACCCACGAGCCGCGATAGGGAATGATCTTGCCCAGGAAGTAGGTGCGGTTGTTGGCCGTCTCAAAAAAGACCCCCGGCGAGCGGTGCAGTTGGCTGACGATCACGCGCTCCGTCCCGTTCACGATGAAGGTGCCGTTGGGCGTCATCAGCGGAATGTCGCCGAAAAATACCTCCTGCTCCTTGATGTCGCGAATGGTCTTGTTGCCGGTCTCGGCGTCCTTCTCATAAATGGTCAGCCGCACTGTCACCTTCAACGGCGCGGAAAAGGTCATGCCCCGCTCCTCGCACTCCTGCTGGTCGTACTTCAACTGCAGGCTCACCGGGTCGCCGCACTTGTTGCAGAAGTCGGGCGTGTTCTTGTTGTAGGTTCCGCACTTCTGGCAGAGCACGTCGCCGGGCAGGAAGGGATCCGTAATCACCATCGCCCCGCAATGCACGCAGGCCGTGCGCAGGTGATGCAGCCCCTTCAGGTGGCCGCACTTGCACTCCCAGTTGCCGATCGAGTAGTCCACAAAGTCCAGTTGCGAGATGCCGCGGAAATCGGTGATGGGGAATACCGATACAAACACCGATTGCAGCCCCGAGTCGTCCCGCTCGTTGGGCAGCTTGTCCATCTGCAGGAAGCGCTCGTAAGAACGCCGCTGCACTTCAATCAGATTGGGTATCTGGGTTGCTGTGGGAATCTTTGAAAAATCGAGCCGGCTGCGTATCGCGCGCTTCTCGTTGGGCATGTTCACTCCTGAAACTCGTCACTCCGGCGCCGGGGCCGGGCCAGCGCCCGAGTCTCAGGGGCGCCGGCTGATTACGGTAAGAATTACCAAAGCCGGACTGGAGCACTGCGCAATTCCAGTCCTACCCATGCGCGGGGGCCTAAATCGTAAACGCGCCGGGAATCCAGGCCAGGCCTGTTTGTGAGAATCGTGTCAAATTCGCGATTTGGGCATTGCCGCGCATGCGGCAGGTGCGCTAGACTGCGCACAATCGAGGAAGCACGCGCACGGTTGTTGCCGTTCTGTATACCTGTGCGCAAAAAGGGTGGATTTTTGCCTGCCGGGCACTACTTGCTGCGGGCCGAACACACAAATAGCTCGTAAGGACACAATGCCTCACGAGCGCGGCCATTCGCCTGTGCCCATATCCGAATTCTGAACCCTGCTCTCGCCGATCCCAATGCTCGCTTCTGCCGCCCGCTAGCCAGCCACACGACACTCGTCAACAGGAATCCCGGCTAACCCCGCTAACCCATTGACACTACGGCACTTAACCTTCGCGCTACACCCGCCGCCAGAGTGCTTGGCCGTACCCTGACCGCCGGCGCTTGCGTGCCACTGTTCATATCTCAGGACGCGCCGCTCAGCCCCCGCTCCATTCCACGAAAAAACCGGAAAGAGCCGAAAAGACGCGCAACGTATATCGTAACGCGTCCCGGCGGAGCTTGCAAGTCCTTGCAGACCTACTTGATTTCGATGGTCGCAATGCCTTCGAACTTCTTGCGGATGGCCTCGGCCTCGTCCTTGGTCGCGTTCTCCTTGATGCGGCTTGGGCGCCCCATCCACCAGGTCCTTGGCTTCCTTCAGGCCCAGCGAGGTAACCTCGCGTACGGCCTTGATGGTGTTGATCTTGTTGGCGCCGAAGTCCTTCAGGATCACCTGGAACTCGGTCTTCTCCTCCACCGCCGGAGCCGCCGCGCCGCCCCGCCGGCCGCCACCGCCACCGGGGCCGCCGCCGCCGCTGAAACGCCCAGCCGCGCTTCCAGCTTCTTCACCAGAGCCGCCGCTTCCAGCAGGCTAAGGCCCACAATTTGCTCTTCCAACTGCACCAGATCCGCCATTTTCTTCTCCAATCAAAAGCGTTTTTTTTGAATACCTGGCCGAGCCAACATCTCTCGTCCCCAAGGCCGCGCCACGAAGTGGGAAGTTTCCGATGCGCCAGACCCGCGCCCTTCCCGCCTGCTTCCCGGCCAAATCCGTAAACCAAAACTCTCGGTGCCCCAGACCCTCGCGACGTTTTTGTTTTTGTAGCTGGGCGCCCCACCCTCGCGACGTCTTTGTTTTTGTAGCTGGGTGCCCCATCCTTTCGCCTTTTTTCTGGCGAAAGGGTGGGAAAGCACGAACCTCAACCGCCGAAACTACTCTGGGTGCCCCACCCTCGCGACGTTTTGTTTTTGTAGCTGGGTGCCCCACCCTCGCGACGTCTTTGTGTTTGTCGCTAGGGTGGGAAACCACAAATCCCCACCACCGCCTAAGCAGCCTGAAACTTCTCCTTCTCCACGCCCTGCCCCAGCACCACCGCCAGATCGCGGCCCGTGGCATTGAGCACGGTCACCAGCCGCTGCGCCGGCGCATTGATCAGGAACAGCAGCTTCGCGAACAGCTCATCCTTGCCCGGCATGGTGGCCAGCGCCTTCACTTCCTCCACCGTCAGCAGCTTGCCGTCCACGATGCCCAGCTTGAACTGGAACTCCGCATTGTCGCTTGCCCACTTGGCAAAGACCTTGGCCAGCGCCACCGGGTCGCCCGCCGGTGAAGGCCACCGAGTTCACGCCCCTCAGCCCCTTCAGCGCGGCCTCTACCTGGTGCCCTTGCCGGAAACGGCCGCCAGCTTGTTCTTGACCACGCGATACTTGCCGCCCGCCTCGCGGATCACCTTGCGCAGCGCAAAGTCCTTGGCCACGGTCAGCTTGCTGAACGTGCCGATAATCGCCGTCGTCGAGCTCTCCAGCTCACGCGCCAGCAACTGGACCTTCTCCGTCTTCTTCGCCCTTGAAATCGCCATGTCTTCGCTCCGCTACGGCCAGGTTTCAGGTTTCAGGTGTCAGGTTTCAGAGTTCCGAACCCGAACTGAACCTTCCTTCCGCCGTCGATGCTTTTCCCTCACCCAAGTGGGCGCTTGTGCCGAAAATTCATAGGCGCCTAAATCCATCACGCCCACGCATTACCTGCGAGATCGCCGGTTCAACCGGCCCTCGCAGTCTGAAACTGACACCTGAAACCTAAAACCTGCCCTCAGTGCTTGCCGGCCGCGTCGGCAACCGCCGAATCCAGCGGTACTCCAGGTCCCATCGTCGAGCTCAGCGTGACGCTCTTGATGTACTTGCCCTTGGCCGCCGAAGGCTTGGCGCGCACAATCGCAGTGATCACGGTGGTCACGTTGTCCACCAGTTTCTGCGGTTCAAAGCTCAGCTTGCCCACCGGCACGTGCACCAGGCTGGTTTTATCGGCGCGAAACTCTACCTTGCCGGCCTTGATCTCTTTCACCGCCGCGCCCACCTCCATGGTCACCGTCCCCGTCTTGGGATTGGGCATCAACCCCTTGGGCCCCAGCACCTTGCCCAGCCGGCCCACCACCTTCATCATGTCCGGCGTGGCGATCAGAGCGTCGAAGGCGGTCCAGTTTTCCTTCTGGATCTTCTCCACCATCTCCTCGCCGCCCACAAAGTCGGCGCCGGCCGCGGTGGCTTCCTTCTGGCGGTCGCCCGAGGCAATCACGGCCACGGTCTTGGTCTTGCCCAGCCCGTGCGGCAGAACCACGGTTCCGCGCACCATCTGGTCGGCATGGCGCGTATCCACTCCCAGGCGCATGGTCAGGTCCACGGTCTCGTCGAACTTGGCGTACTTCACCTGCTTGAGCAGGCCCACAGCCTCAGGCAGCGGATACGCAGGCTTGGTCACAGCCGCGCGCGCCTTCATAATGTTCTTGCTGGATTTTCTTGCCATTCTTCCCTCGTCTCCCACCGCCCCTGCCAGTCCGCCTGTGGCGGAAACCCGGATGCGCCCTGATGAATCGGCAGCCATCGAACGGGTTCAGAAACCGTGGTGCTTATGACGGCCCAAGGATTCCCCTTGAGCTTATTTATGAATCATATCGAAATAACCCCTAGATTGCAAACCGGAATCGGAAAAGACAATGGAAATCAGAGTTTTGCCTTTCCCCCGCACCTCTTTTGTGGCACACTTCTATCCATGGGAAGCAAAGACAAAGGCAGAAAAGAAGCCAAGAAGGCCCCGAAACCCAAGCCTAAACCGGAGCCCAGCCACAAACGCGAAGGGTTCATCCCACCCCCGCCGAAGTAGGGCGCCAATAACTCCCCCTCGCGACGCGCAGTCAAACCGCGCTCCACGTATACGCATGCACAAAAGGCCCTCCCTGTCCGTGGAGGGCCTTACTGCGTCCGCAAGCCCGAATCAGCGCCAGGTTGCGAATTTAGAGCGTTTCCACGTTCCTATAAGGCGCCGTGCCCCATCCTTTCACCTTTTTTCTGGCGAAAGGGTGAGAAACCGCAATTCTCACCTTCTTACTGCCTTGCACCAACTGTGAAAATGCTCTAGGCAGTGTCTGACGAATCCAAAACGTGAGTAATTAGGAAGGTAAAGCTTTACAGCAGCGGAAAAATCACCCGTTCCGTATCAGGACATGACTTCAGTCGTGCCGCAAATAGCGGCAAAATGAACGTGGGCTTTAGCCCCTGGGGTGCGCTTACCCCTCATCGCTTCGATTCGTCAGACACTGCCTAGTCCTCATCCGCCTCACTTTCACCGCGAAAGGGAACAGCTCCTGCCGGGAAAGCGTTAGCTTCTAAACAGGTGTTTCGCATGGAGGTGAACCCGTGCCGTGGAAGTGTGCCGCAATCCTTCTAACCGTCGCCGTCCTCGCCACCGCCGCATGGAGCCAGGAGCCTGTCCGTTCCGCCGGCCCTGCCCCGCTCCCTGCCGTTGTCCCGCCCCACCGTCCCGTCATCGGCCTGGCTCTGGAGGGCGGCGGCGCCCTCGGCATGGCCCACATCGGCGTCCTGCAATGGCTTGAGGAGCACCACATCCCCATTGACCGCCTCGCCGGAACCAGCATGGGCGCCCTGGTCGGCGCGTTTTTTGCCAGCGGACAAACCACCGGGCAGATACGCGCCCTGGCTGTCAGCGACACCTTCACTGCCGTCTTCACCCTGCAAACTCCGTATGTAGACTCCAGCTACCGCCACCGGCAGGACCGCCGCCAGATGCCTGCCTCCGTCACCATCGGCCTCAAGCACCGGCCCGCCCTGCGCAACGCTCTGCTCTCCGACCGCGGCGTCAATGAGTTCCTCACCTCCAACCTGCTCGCCTACAACCGGCAGGAGCTGGATTACAACCAGACCCCCATCCCCTTCCGCTGCGTGGCCACCGACCTCAATACTATGCAAGCGGTCATCTTTGCCGCCGGCCCGCTGCCCCAGGCCGTGCGCGCCTCCATCTCCATCCCCGGCGTCTTCCCTCCCGTGCAGGCTGCCAACGGCCACTACCTCGTCGACGGCGGCATCCTCGACACCCTGCCCGCCGACGTCCTCAAAAACGATCTTCATGCCGATACTGTGATTGCCGTGCATTTGCAAGAGGCTGCCGTCTCCAACCCGGATATCAGTTCCATCGTCGGGGTGCTCAACCGCGCCTTTGATGCCGGTACCCAGCGTGATGTTGAGCAGGCCATGCACCTGGCCGATGTGGTCGTCAACGTGCCCGTCGGCGGCTTCTCCAGTACCGATTACACCAAGGCCAAGGCTGCGCAACTGATCGATGCCGGCTACCAGGCCGCGGAAGCGAGCCGTGCCGCCCTGCTCCGCTACGCCCTCGACGATCAAGGCTGGGCGGCCTACCTGGCCGCGCGCGATCAGCGCCGTCTCGCCCCTCCCGGCGTGCTCCGCCAGGTTCGCGTGGAAGGCGGCGCGCCCGGCGCCCAGCATCAGGTCCTGGCCAGCATCAAGCCTCTCGAAGGCCAGCCCATCTCGCCCGCCGCCACCCTCGGCGCTTTGAAAACCATCCAGGCCAACGGCGGCTACAGCGCTACCTATGAGACCTTCGGCCCCCCGCCCCCCGCGGTCTCAACTGCGGTCCCCGCCCCCGATACAGGCATCCTGGTTCTGCTCAGCAAGGACCCCATCGGACCGCCCTATCTCCTGGTCGGCGGCGATCTGGCCGCTGAAACCTCCAACATCGCCCGCGGCGAAATGAACCTCCGGCTGGTCGATCAGAACCTGGGCGGCTTCGGCTCCGAACTCCGCGCCAGCGCCCGGCTGGGCTACATGACCGAACTCTCCGCCGAATATTACCGCCTCCTCACCCCAGGCGGATTCTTCCTCCAGCCGCGCGCCGGCATCGTCCGCGAGCCCGTCTACATCTGGGCCAACCAGAAGCGCATCGCCGAGCGCTTACAGCAAAATCTCGATGCCGGCGTCGAGGCCGGCCGCACCATCGGCAATGCCCTGCAAATCTCCACCGAGTGGCGCGCCGAGGACACGCACTGGAGCCTCACCACCGGCTCCGGCGGCGGACCGTATCTCTCCGGAACCGCGCAAACCGGCCTGCTGCACATCTACATCGACAAGTTGTCCTCCAGCACCGTCTCCCCCCAGGGCTTCCGTCTGTCGGCTTCCGCCGGCCCCTTCTACCATGCCGTAGGAAGCGCCAATGCCCCGCTCGCCATGCTCTCCACGGCGCGCACCTGGTCGTGGAAGGAGCGCAATATCTTTGGCCTCGCCGCGGATATCAACTCCTATCTCCGCGCCAATGTTGCCCCGCCTTACCGCTTCACCCTGGGCGGTCCGTTCCGCCTCTCCGCCTCATCCTTCGATGAGTATCGCGGCACGGATACGGCCCTGGTGCGCGCCGGTTACCTGCGCCGCTTCGCGGCCCTCCCCACCGGCCTCGGACAGGGCCTTTACGGCGCCTTCGGCTACGAAGCCGGGGAGATCTGGTCACCCGAGGCGCGCGCATTTCTGCGCCAGGATGGAGTTGCAGGTCTGGTTGCCGCCACCCCCATCGGCGCTATCTCCTTCGGCGTATCCATCGGTGACGCCGGCCGCCGCAAAGTCTTCCTCACGCTGGGCCGTCTGTTCTGAGGTTGCCACTTTGGTAGCGATTGATCCGGCTCCAGGAAGCTTATTCACAACCAGGACTGGCATTCTCAGCGCGGCAGACACTTGGACTGGGTGGCATTCCAGGCACATTCATCTGGACATGAGGCTTTAGTGCCCCCAGTCGCAATCGCATGCTTGTAATCGCCACTTTGCAAATTAGCCAACTGCTGGGCATAGGGCCGGCCGGCTCTCTTGGCGGCCTGGATGGAGCAATGGGCGGTCTCTATGTCCCCCACTACCCTGGTATCAATCGTGTAGGCGCTCTCTCCTGGTGGAGCGTTAGCAGCCGATCCCACCCCCGCTCGGACAAAATTTTGCGTCTGATCGGTTGTCGTAGTGAGGAACGGCGGCTCCAGCCCCCGCACAGGTTTGCCCCTGAAGCCCATCTGCAAATAGGCAATCACGTACTCGGTCAACCTGGCGCTGTAGTCGTTGTCGCCGTTATAGTTCGTATACCCTGAGACATTGGGCCACGAGATTCCGTCTTCTGCAATGAGCTTGAACACTCTCGTATACGCGGGAAAGCCGCTGCACGGCGTGCCCTCGCAATACTCGTGGAAAAAGTCGATAAACAGTGCCACTTCAGGATCGTAACCGGAAGGATTCTGGCTCTGATTGGCTTTAAGGTTATACTGCGCCGTGGCCGAGTTGAGCAGGGTTTGGTTGTTTTGCGCGGTCCCCATGTCCTGCAAAATTTCATAGTCATACGCATTGGCGAATGTTGTGCGGTTGTCACACCACCAATCCGTTGGCCAGCCAGGCGAAACCATGGCCGTATAAACATTGATGGCTTCATGCAAGGTGAACAGGTATCCCCAGAAACCCGTTATGTTCGTTTGGGTTACCGGATCGGTAAATACGTTGTAATAGGCATTGCCGGTGACGGTGTTGCAATAAGAACCTCCTCCCAAGCCACAGCCGGCGACGCCTCCTCCGCCTGACTGTTGGACTTCAACAATAAAGGGCTGGTTCGGCGGCGTTACCGGAAACACCCTGTTCGCACTCCGTGATAACCGCGTCGCTATACGCATAAAATGGCCCGTTCAGGAAGGTTGTGTAGTACGTACTGTAGAGGTTGGCATTGATGCACCATTCGCTTAGCTGGGACTGGTACACCTTGACGAAGTCCACGGTGCCCAAAGCGCCATCCTGATCCATGCCGCAGTCGCCAATTACGCCGGTTTGAGTCATCCCCGTGCCGTTCAGGGGAATCCCTTTCGGCCCCACCCGTGACTGAGAGAATGGAAAGACACTTACACTGCCTGTAATCCACACCTCCGCGGATAACGGCCCGATTGCGGATGGTGTGAAGGTCACCGTGATGGTGCAACTTGCGCCTGGCGCCACACTGGTCCCGCAGGTGTTGGTTTGGGTAAACGAACTGGCATTGGGCCCGTTGATCGAGATGCCCTGCCCCGTGCCGGTCAGTTTCAGCGCCGAGGAGTTTGGGTTGTTCAGCCAGATTATTTGCGTCGCGGCCGTCGCTTGCACCGTGTTGCCAAAGGTAAGGCTGGTGGGAGACACATTGAGCCCCGCGGTCTGGCTCCTCCCGGCTTGACTGACCAGAGAACCGAAAACAAGAATCGCCGCTGCCCGTGCCAGGAATTTCCGAGTCATCCGAACCTCCTCAATTTGACCGCTGCGCTATAGGGCAGGACGTTATCAAATCAAGCGCACAGTGGTCAAACCAGGGGAAATTGCTACCCTCAGACCTTGTGCTCTGCATAGCTCCAGACGCAACAAAGCCCTCCCCGGAAGGAGGGCCTTCTTGCGAAATGCTGAATCCCGCGGCTTATGCCACCACTTCAATCCCCATCGAACGCGCCGTGCCCTTGATGCTCTTCACCGCCGCATCCACGGTGGCCGCATTCAGGTCCGGCATCTTCTGCGTGGCGATCTCGCGCACCTGCGCTTCGGTCACCTTGCCAGGTGCCCCAGGTCTCGATTCCGAGAGCGCGAATTTACGCCGGATATGCAGTCCTCAGGCCGGAGTCAACTGGCTGAATATCTCAGGGAGGTTGACATACAGAGGTGTTCCTTTGACCTCCAGGCGCGCGGCTTCGACCCAATCCGTTCCAGAACACATCCGGCCGGTGCGCGTAGTCGGATCGATGATCCAAACCGTTTCCACGCCCATTTTGCGGTAGTCCTGGGCGCGTTCCTGGGTGTCGGAGTAGCTATCGTCGGGAGAAAGGATTTCGACGACCAGCAGCGGCGGATCAACGATCACGTCAGGTTGGGCACCGGGCGTAAGCAGCGTTACATCTGGAATCCGGACACGTGTCGGCGATACCCGCACGCGTTGTTCGGTAACGACCTGTGTTCCCCACTCCTGCTCATGGTTTCCAAACCAGCGAGCCAGCAATGCCTGAACCCGCGCGTGTTCGTACTTGCCCACGTTGCGCTCCCTGATTTCACCATCCACATACTCGCGGTCTGGCCTATAGGTGATGCCGAGGTATTCATCGAGCGGGATTTGTAAAACCGTGGCCATAATAGGGAATTCTAGCATGATTTCCATATGCACGGCTCAAACGCCGAAGGCCCTCTCTTGCGAGAGGGCCTTCTGGCGTAAGAACAAAGCCGCGGCTTTACGCCACCACATCGATCCCCATCGAACGCGCCGTGCCCTTGATGCTCTTCACGGCCGCATCCACGGTGGCCGCGTTCAGGTCCGGCATCTTCTGCGTGGCGATCTCGCGCACCTGCGCTTCGGTCACATGGCCGACTTTTTCCTTGTTGGGCGTGCCCGAGCCCTTGGCCACCGCGGCCGCCTTCATCAGCAACACCGCCGCCGGCGGCGTCTTGGTGATGAAGCTGAAGCTGCGGTCGGCGTAAACCGTGATGACCACCGGAATAATCAGCCCCGCCATCTCCTTCGTCTGCGTGCGCGCGTTGAACTGCTTGCAGAATTCCATGATGTTGACCTGGGCCTGGCCCAGCGCCGGGCCCACAGGCGGAGCCGGCGTGGCCTTGGCGGCTTCGATCTGCAGCTTCACATACCCGGTAATTTTCTTCGGAGGTGCCATGATTCAAGTTCCTTCGGAACCAGCTTCTAGCTTCTAGCCGCTAGCGGCTGGCTCACCCGTTTCTGATACATATTTTGAGATCGAATCCCTCAGCTTTGCCCCAACCGGCCCTGCTAGAGGATGAACCAGCTAGAAGCTAGGAGCTAGAAGCTAGAAGCTCGCTACTCAATCTTTTCCACTTTGCCAAACTCCAGTTCCACCGGCGTGGAGCGCCCGAAGATGGTCACCATGACCTTCAGCGTCTCGCGATCTTCGTTGATCTCGTCCACCACGCCGTTGAAGTTGGCAAACGGCCCGTCGGTAATCCGGACCTGCTCGTTCTTTTCAAACTTGATCTTCAGCCGCGGCTTGTCCTTGGCGGTCTCGCTGCGGAAGAGTATCGAACTCACCTCTTCCTCGCTCAGCGCCACCGGCTTGTCGCCCGTGCCCAGAAATCCTGTCACCTTGGGCGTGTCCTTCAGCACGTGCCAGAGGTTGTTGTCCAGTTCCATCTCCACCAGCACGTAGCCGGGCAGGAATACCCGCTCCACGGTGCGCTTCTTCCCGTTTACGATCTCCGTTACCGGCTCGGTAGGAATCATCACCCGTCCCACTTTGTCCTTCAGCCCGAAGGCCTCCACGCGGCTCTCGATGGACTCGCGCACCTTGCGCTCAAAGCCCGAATAAGCGTGCAGAATATACCACTTGAAGTGCTCGTTGCGCTCCGCCTGGGGCTCTGGCTGAGGCTCTGCCTGGGTCTCTGCCTGAATCTCTGCCTGAGGCTCTGCCTGGGGCTCCTGCCGGGGCTCTGCCTGAGTCTCTAGCTGCTCGACGGGTTGTTCTAACTCATCTGCCATCGCGTTCTCGTTTCCAGGCCTGCGCTTACCGCTGTAATCCACCCAGCCTGCCTAACAAATGATTCAGGCCGAGGCCGAAGATCCAGTCCACCACAAAGAAGTAAAGCCCGAAGATGAAGACCGCCACGATCACCACCGTGGTGGTAGCCTCCACTTCCTTGCGCGAGGGCACGACCACCTTGCGCATCTCCGCGCGCACATCGCTCAGAAAGCGCGTGAATTCCTTCCATGTGTCGACTGCCTTGTCGAAGATATTCGGTTCCCCACTCGGCCCCTGACGCTTTACGGGCGACAACTTGCCCGGCGCCGGCCGCTCTTCCCCGTTTACCAGTGTTACCTTCGTTGCCATACTTTCATTCCTTCGCGCCCGGCGTTCCGCCATGCGCATCCCGGCTCAATCTGGCAGGGGCGGAGGGATTCGAACCCCCAAGTCCGGTTTTGGAGACCGGCAGTTTAGCCGTTGAGCTTACGCCCCTAAGTAGAGATCAGGGGTCAGAGATCAGAGATCAGTCTTTCCGTACGGATCGAAGGTCATTCGCTTTCCCGTTAATGTCTTTGCTGATCTCTGATCTCTGTTCTCTGATCTCTGCCCTACTTCGTTTCCTTGTGCAACTGGTGCTTGCGGCAGCGGTTACAGAACTTCTTGAACTCCAGGCGGCCCGTGGTCGTCTTCTTGTTCTTCGTCGTCGAGTAATTCCGCTCCTTGCACACCTCGCACTGCAATGTAACAATTTCCCGCATTTGCTAACCCCTTAAACCAATGACTTTACTCTTCTCGTCATTATTGAATTCGATCCCAACAATGAATTCCCACCTCAGGAGGAAAAACTTGGATACACCGCCACGCTTGAAACGCAGCCAGGCGCCCAAATCCTCACTCTCTTCAACATCTGTGGTTACAATGCCGTGCAGGTCATCGCCCACATCAAATACGGAGAGCCCGTCACCCATGATCCTGCCGAGGAGTATTTTCCCTTCCTCGCTCAGGTAAATTGTCGCGTTCTTTCCATTCAGGTTCACGACGCTTTCGCAACCCTATCGCGCGGCACAAATATCTCCACGACTCTGAGAATCGCGCTCTCTAAGTCTGCGGCGCCTGTTGTCAGGTACCGTTCAACCAGATCCTCGTTGAGATCGAAAGAAAAGGCATCGCTTCCATCCTTGCCCTGGACATGCAGCATTCCATCCCAAGTAGTCAGTTCGACAGTATCGATCTTACAGCCTGGGCTGATACCTTCAATCTTGGCCTCAAGCCAACGTCCAAATACCAGCAATCGTTGAAGGGTCGCTTGCCCGGTTAGCTGCTGGGCGTACACAGTCCGCGCGAACGTTTCTTCGGGGATATTGCCACGCTGAGCTTCGGCTTTTTGCTCATCGTCTAACTTGGGCAGTTCGCTGGAATGCACACGTTGAGCGGCCAGCCAGTCGCGTGCACTCGACCTTGCCCCTCTTACGTAGACTTCCATACAGCCTCCCCCGTTTGGATTCAGGGACTAACGATTAGTCCCTCTTACTTCACAATCTCGCTCAGCGTTCCCGCGCCCACCGTGCGGCCGCCTTCGCGGATGGCGAAGCGCAGCCCTTTTTCCAGAGCCACCGGCGTAATCAGCTCCACTTCCAGCTGCACGTTGTCGCCCGGCATCACCATCTCCACGCCCGCCGGCAACTGCGCCACCCCCGTCACGTCCGTGGTCCTGAAGTAGAACTGCGGCCGGTAGCCCTTGAAGAACGGCGTATGACGCCCGCCCTCTTCCTTGCTCAGCACGTACACTTCGCCCTTGAAGTGCGTGTGCGGCGTGATCGAGCCCGGCTTGGCCAACACCATCCCCCGCTCCACGTCCTCCTTCGGAATGCCGCGCAGCAGCAGCCCGGCATTGTCCCCCGCCAGGCCCTCGTCCAACTGCTTCTTGAACATCTCCACGCCCGTGCACACCGTCTTGCGCGTCTCCCGGAAGCCCACGATCTCCACGTCCTCGCCCACCTTCACCTTGCCCCGCTCGATGCGGCCGGTGACCACCGTGCCGCGTCCGGAGATGGAAAAAATATCCTCGATGGGCATCAGGAAGGGCAGGTCCACGGCGCGGTCCGGACGCGGCACGTACTTGTCCACCGCCTCCATCAGCTCCTCCACCTTGGCCTCCCACTGCGGCTCCCCATTCAGCGCCCCCAAAGCCGAGCCGCGGATCACGGGCACGTCGTCGCCGGGGAACTGGTACTTGGTGAGCAGGTCGCGCACCTCCATCTCCACCAGGTCGATCAGCTCCGGGTCCTCCACCGCGTCGCACTTGTTCAGGAAGACCACGATGCAGGGCACGCCCACCTGGCGCGCCAGCAGCACGTGCTCCTTGGTCTGCGGCATGGGGCCGTCGGTGGCGGCCACCACCAGGATGGCTCCGTCCATCTGCGCCGCGCCGGTGATCATGTTCTTGATGTAGTCGGCGTGGCCGGGACAGTCCACGTGCGCGTAGTGCCGGTTGGCGGTCTCGTACTCCACGTGCGCCGTGGCGATGGTGATGCCCCGCTCCCGCTCTTCCGGCGCGTTGTCGATGGAGTCGAACGAGCGGAAGACAATCTTGGGATTATGCTTCTGCAGCACCTTGGTGATGGCCGCCGTCAAGGTGGTCTTGCCGTGATCGATGTGCCCGATGGTCCCCACGTTCACGTGAGGCTTCGAGCGGTCAAACTTTTCCTTCGCCATAAAAGTACCTGCATCCCTTTCCTAGCTTGTACTGCCCGTTTCTTGTCAGGGGCGTTCGCCGCGGCGAACTCCAGCCCCCAAAAACCTTAAAAGCAGCTTCTAGCCTCGAGCTGCTGGCTTCTAGCTGCATCCTGCCAACGCCCGCCTCAGCCGTTCGCTCTTCCCCTACCGAAGCTAGAAGCTAGTGGCTAGTAGCTAGAAGCTCGCCTTTCCTCAGTAATACGCGTACACCCTGAAATACCTCTGCCGCAGCTCCAGCGGCACCGCTTCCACCAGCCGCAGATACCGCTCCCGCGTCAATCCCTGGTCCGATACCGGCAGCCGTTCGTAAAGCGCAACC